>JASGKF010000002.1:0-1916081 GCA_047600765.1 Rhodocyclaceae bacterium | reverse complement strand
TAAATATAAGGAAACAAGGCCTGATCAATAACGATGTGCAATGAATTAGCTCTTTCCAGCCGTCTGCACCGGCTTTGGTGGCCCCGGCTGTTGCTCCACCCGTTCAAGCGCGAGATCCAGACATGCCCATTCCGGAGCACTCGACGCCCAGATATTGCTGCCCGGACGCACCGAAGATGGCTCATCGAGATTGCCGACGCGCACGACACGAAACTGCGGACGGCCAGAAGAAATTGCGAAGAGATGCGTGCCGCAGCCTGGACAGAACTGACGCGTGACATCGTTGCCGCTATCGGCCTTCTGCCTGTACTCGGACAGCTGGCCTGCCACCTCCAGCGCCTCCGCGGCAACCAGCATGTTCACCGTGCCGTTTGCAGAGAGATGCTGGCAATCGCGGCACCAGCAAACCCGTGTGAGCACCGGGTCGGCAGTCAGCCTGAAAGTCACGGCGCCGCACAGGCAACGTCCAGTCCTTTCGGTCATGTCGATGCTCCCATCAAAGCGATTGCAAGGCGCGTAGCACCGGCGAATTGAACTCCCGGTGCATCTGCACGGCAAAGATCACGGTCGTCGCCAGGATGAAAATCCACGGCGAAACCATCCAGCCAAGAATCGCCATGCCAAAGTAGTAAGCCCGGATGCCGCGGTTGAAGTCGTCGCCAGCACAGGCATTCACTGCCGCCGTACGTTGCGCGAAGCGTTCCAGCTCGTCGGGGTCGGATTCCTTGGGCGGTACCGCGCCCATGATGATCGACAGCACGTTGAACTCGCGCATGGCCCAGGTGAACTTGAAGTAAGCCACAACGAAAACACCGACCAGCATCAGGAGTTTGATCTCCAGCACTTCGCGGCTGGTCTGCCGGGCAAATGGCAGGTCTGCCGCTGCGGCGAGAAACTGGTCCAGCGCGCCGAGGGTCGCGAACAGGCCGGCAATGATGTAGATGGACGTGTTGGCGTAGAACGAGACGCTGTTGATCAGGTTGCTGACCAGGGCGGCATCGACGATGCGGTTTTCGCGATAGAGCATCTGGCGTGCCCAGCCGAGGCGCAGTGCATGCCCTTCGGCGAGCAGCGTCTTGTGGCCCTTCCAGCCGCGCTCGACAAGGCGCTCGTAGCCGGCCCAGGCGAAGATGAACCATGCGAATCCGATCCAGTCGATAAGGCTCAGCTTGAGGATGTATTGCTCGTAGAAGCTCATGCGCGGCTGTCCTGAAGGAGAAAGTCCCGCACGATAGCGATCTGGGATTCGTCCATCAAGGTTGGTGCGTGTCCCACGCCGGGAATCTGTACAGCCTTGGCACGTGGGCCGCGGCGTGTCATTTCCTCGATGGTGTCGGCACGCAACAGGTCGGAATCCACGCCACGCATGACGAGGGTCGGCGCGCGGATGATGTCGTACACCGGCCAGACGTCGATATCCGCCACCGGCGGATTAAGCCTGAAGGTATCGCCGATGCCCGGGTCGTAACGCATGCGCCAGACGCCCTGCGTCTGCATCACGGAGCTCTCGGTGAGGTGCCGCCACTGTTTGTCGCTGAGATTGCCGAAGCCCTGGCTGACTGTGCGAATGAAGGCTTCAGCTTCGGCAATGTCCTTGAAGTCCGGCGCGCGGCCGACGTATTGCCCGATGCGCTGGATGGAGCTGGCCGTGATGACGGGCCCCACGTCGTTGAGCACCAGCTTGCCGATCAGGTTGGGGCGCTGTGACGCGATCCCCATGCCGATCAGTCCCCCCATCGACGTGCCTACCCAATCCACCTGCTTCGCCTTGATCTGCCGCAGCAGCAGGATCATGTCCATCGCGTACTGCGGGATCTGGTAGTCCAGCTTGTTCAGCAGCCAGTCGCTGTGCCCTCTTCCCACCACGTCCGGGCAGATCACGCGGTAGTGCTGGCTCAGGGCCTGCGCCAGATCGTCGAAGTCGCGACCGTTGCGTGTCAGGCCATGCGCACAGATCAGGACCCGCGGATTGTGCGGGTCGCCCCACTCGATACACGACATGCGATGCATGCCGCTCTTGCTATAGCAGCGCGTATCCCAGCGACGGAACGGCAACTCCGGCGAAGTCTCTACCGGGCGACGTTTGCGGAACAACGATCGGATGAATCCAGCCAGCTTCACATCCCCTCCTCTTTCCCCGTGCCTGCCATCAATAGTTCAGTAACCATGCCAGTAGCGCCTGTTGCGCGCACGCTCGGTGTCGACCGTGCCCGCTTGCAGCCGTACTGCACCGTCACGATCCGAACGATACAGGCTGGCGCCGCTCGCCACGTAGCGTTCGACGACCGCCGGATGCGGATGGCCGAAGCGATTGCGATAGCCCGTCGTGAAAATCACCCGCCTGGCACCCACCGCATCGATGAATGCCTGCTGCGATGAAGTCCGGCTGCCGTGGTGCGGTGCCACCAGATCATCGCTGCGCAATACTTCAGCATCGCTTTCCAGCAAGGCATTCTCTGCCTTGAGTTCGATATCGCCTGTCAGCAATAGCCGCCCATTCCGGCCGCTGACCTTCAATACACAGGAACGGTCGTTCTCCTTGAGACCTTGAATTGACGCATCGGGATGCAACACCTCGAAGCGCACGCCGTCCCACTCCCAGACCTGCCCCTTCGCGCATGGAACATGTTGCCGGGCCTGCATGACCAGGGGATGGCTTGTGTCCAGTGAGCTCATGAGCTCGTCCACCGTCATGCGCGTCATCAACGACGCGGCGCCACCGCTGTGATCGGTGTCGGCATGCGAGACCACAAGCCGCTGCAATCGCTGGACGCCTTGCGCGCGCAGATAGGGATGGATGACGCGCTCGCCGCTGTCACTTTCCAGCGAATACTGCGGGCCGGCATCGAACAGCAAATCATGCTGTGCGGTCTGAACATGCACGGCCAGCCCCTGCCCCACGTCGATGACGGTGGCCGCGTACTCGCCACTGGCTGGACGCAGCGGCGTCCAGGCGAGCATGGGTGGAATCAGCAACAAGGCGGGCCAGCGCCCCGGGATCCCCCGTGGCAACAAGGCCCAGAAGCCGCCAAGCGCGGCAGCGCAGACGAGCCAGATCGGTGGAGCCGCCTGCTGCCAGGTCGCCACAGGCAAGGCCCCCAGCCACTGGATGAACTGCATCAATACGGACAGGATGGCGTGCGCAAGCTCTGCCAGGCTGGGCAAGGGAATCAGCGCGAACAGCAAGGCCAACGGCGTGACAACAGCGCTGACCACGGGAATGGCGACGGCGTTGGCCAATGGCGAGATGAGCGAAAACTGCTGGAAGATGCCCAGCAACAAGGGCAGGCTCAGCAGCAGGATGGCCCATTGCGCGCGCAGTTGTGCCAGCAACCAGCCACGCACCCCTTGCTCACTGCGCAAGGCAGCCATGCCAGCCCAACTGAGTGCCGCCACAGCGCCAAACGACAACCAGAATCCCGCAGACAGCGGAGCCCAGGGGTCGATCAACAACACCACCAGCAAACCGAGCATCAACCCGCGCCAGGGGCCAGTCTGACGACCAGACCACAAGCCTGCTGCCACAGCCAGCAACATGTACAAGGTGCGTTGTGCCGGCACGCCGAAGCCGGATAGCAACACATAGATGAACGCAGCGAGCACCCCACTTGCGACGGCGGCCTTCTGCGCTGGCAGACGCAGGCACAGCGCCGGAAAGCGCGCCCAGGCAAGACGCACCAGCCAGGCCACCAGCGCGGCGAACAGGGTGACGTGGCCTCCCGAAATGCTCATCAGGTGCGTGATGCCTGTCTCGCTGAACAATCGCCATTGCGAGGGCGGTACGGCGGACTGATCACCGACCGCCAACGCACTCAGCACCCCGCTCCACTCCCCTTGCGGCAGTACGCGCTCGAAACGCTCCCTGATCACCTGCCTGGCGCGCTGGACCACTGGCCCAACGCCTTCAGCCAGATCGGCGACGCGCCGCGAATCGCCCTTGGGACGGACATAGCCCACCGCACGGATGTCGCGTTCGAACAGCCAGCCTTCGTAATCGAAGCCATGTGGATTCAGATTGCCGTGGGGGCGTCGCAGACGCACGCTGAGCGACCATTGCTCGCCGCCGCGCATCGTGGGGGCCATGCGTGCTGCACCGCTGCCGTCGTACCAGCTCAACAGCAGGCGTTCGGGCACACCTGCAGGTCGAGTGGTCGCAACGAACTGGAAGCGCTGCGAGCGCAAACCGCGGTCAGGCAGATCTGCGACATAGCCGATCACCTGGACATCCTGCCCTTCAAGCGCCACGGGCAAGGCTTCGGCCAGACGCCACTCGGCACGCAGGCTAGCATAGCCCAGCCCCAGACCCAAGGCCGCCAGCATCCCCAGCGCCATCGCTGCGATGCGCAAGGAACGACGATGTGCCAGCAAGCTCAACGTCGCCGGAATGCAAGCCATCCACAACACTTGCGCTGCCGGCCATAGCTGCGCCAGCTGCTGGCACAGACAGACTCCCAGGGCAAATGCGAGGATGAGCAGGCGCATGGCGCGATTAGACCATGTGCGACACCAGCGCGCCGTCTACCATCAGGGCATGTGGATGGCATGATGGCCTGAGCGGGAACCCATCGGCTGACGTGCAGTCTGATCAGGACAACAAGAACGATCCGACCATGCAGAAGTTCTTCCGCCGTTACCTCCCCGATCCCGAAACCCTGAGGCAGAACCGCCTGCTTCGCCGCCTTGGCAGCGGTGTGCTCGCAGATCGCCTGTGGCACATCAACCGTCGTTCTGTCGCAGGCGGCGTCGCAGTCGGCATGTTCTGCGGGCTCATCCCCGGCCCGCTGCAGATGCTGGGCGCTGCGGTTGCCTGTCTGGTGCTACGCGTCAATCTGCCGCTGGCGCTGGTCACCACGCTCTACACCAACCCGCTCACCATCGTGCCGCTCTACCTGCTGGCTTTCGGCATCGGACGTTTCGTCACCGGATCCGATGCCGTCTTCGTCATGCCACCCGAACGTGGTGACGCGGGTTGGCTGAGCTGGTGCGAAGAGCTGGCGAAATGGTTTGCCGACCTGGGGCAGCCCTTGCTGGTGGGGCTTCCTTTGCTGGCCATCGGCCTGGCGCTGCTGGCATGGGTGAGTATCACCCTGCTGTGGCGCTGGCATCTGTGGCGCCGCGTCCGCGAACGTCAGCGGACGCGGTAACGCACCTGGCCTGATCAATCAGGCATTGGTGGTCGAGCGGTCCATCAGCTTGCCGTCCTGCAGCTCCAGCACGCGTTGCGCGCGATGAGCCAGTTCCGGGTCGTGGGTCACGACAATCAGCGAAGTCTTCAGGCGCTCGTTGAGCGACAGCATCATGTCGAAGACCGTGGCTGCGGTCTTGCGGTCAAGGTTGCCGGTGGGTTCGTCGGCGAGCAGACAGCGCGGCTCGGTGACCAATGCTCGGGCAATTGCAGCGCGCTGGCGTTCGCCGCCGGAGAGTTCGCCCGGAGCATGATCGAGACGATGTCCAAGACCGACTTCCTTGAGGATGGCGGCCGCGCGTTCGTGCGCTTCGGCGCGGCCCATGCGACGGATGATCAGCGGCATCGCGACGTTCTCGAGCGCCGAGAACTCAGGCAGCAGGTGGTGGAACTGGTAGACGAAGCCCAGCGCCTGATTGCGCATGTTGCCGCGTTCCGCTTCCGACAGCTTGGCGAGATCCTTACCGAGGATCTCGACGCGTCCTTCACTGGCGGAATCCAGCCCACCCAGCAGGTGCAGCATGGTGCTCTTGCCGGAGCCTGAAGCACCGATCACCGAGAGGGTTTCCCCCGCAGCCACGCTGAGGTTCACACCTTGCAGCACGCGCACAGCCACGTCGCCAGAGCCGTAGACCTTGCCGAGGTTTTCACAACGCAGGATGGTGTCACTCATAGCGCAGGGCCTCCGCCGGATTGATGCGTGAGGCGCGCCAGCTCGGGTAGATGGTGGCGACCAACGAGATGATGAGGGAAATGACGATGACACCACTGACGTCGCCCCACAGCAGTTCGGAGGGCAGCGAGGAGATCTGGTAGACATCGCGCGCCAGGATCTGGAAACCGAACAGCTTCTCGATGAAAGGCACGACGGTGTCGATGTTGAGTGCCAGCAACACACCGCTGACCGCACCGAGGCCCAGACCGATGAAGCCCATGATGCCGCCCTGGATGATGAAGATCGTCATGATGGAACGCGGGCTGGCGCCAAGGGTGCGCAGGATGGCGATGTCGGCACGCTTGTCCTGCACGGCCATGACGAGTGCCGAGACGATGTTGAATGCAGCCACCGTGACGATCAGCAGCAGGATGATGAACATGACGTTCTTCTCGATCTGCACGGCGCGGAAGAAGTTGGCGTGGCTCTGCGTCCAGTCGCTGGCATAGGCTTCGGGGGCCAGCGCGCTGCTCAGTTCCATGGCGATCTTCGGCGCTTCGAACAGTTCATGGAGCTTGAGGCGCAGACCGGTGACGCCTTCGCCCATCTGGTAGAGACGCTGGGCGTCCTTGATGTGCAGCAGCGCGAGGCCGACGTCGTATTCGTACATGCCGGCTTCGAAGATGCCCACCACACGGAATTGCTTGACGCGCGGCAGCACGGCAGCGGGTGTAACCAGCCCCTGCGGCGCCATCAGCGTGACTTTCTCACCCAGCGATACACCCAGCGAACGCGCGAGGTCGATGCCCAGGATGACGCCGAATTCGCCGGGTTGAAGATCGGTCAGCTTGCCGGCCTTCATGTACTTGCCGAAGTCGGCCACGGCGTCTTCGAGCACGGGGTCGATGCCGCGCACCAAGGCGCCGCGCACATTGCTGTCCAGCGAGAACATCGCCTGTGCCTGAACATAGGGTGCCGCACCAGCCACCTTGGGCGACTTGTTGGCAATGGTGGCGTACTGTTCCCAGTTCTGCAGCTCCCCTTGGTAAGCCGCGATCTGCACGTGTGACGCCACACCGAGGATGCGCGTGCGCAGTTCGCGCTGGAAACCATTCATGACCGACAGCACGACGATGAGGGCGGCCACCCCCAGCGCGATGCCGGCCATCGAAACGAAGGAGATGAAGGAGACGAAACCGCCTCCGCTGCGGCGTCGGCGATTGCGCACGTAGCGCATGCCGATCAGGATTTCGAATTGATTGAAGAGCTTCAAGAGAGGGCGGGGTCCAAAAGGCTCAGGGCGGGCTGCATGCTACACTGGCCGCCTTGCCAGCGCACGGTCGGCAAGGCTCTCTGATCCCCTTGCAGCACTTTGGTTCAGCGACTCCCTGGTTCAGTCCGTTGCCGCCTTCGGCAGCCGTTCCCTGCCCTCCCGGTTTCCCTTTCATGCATGCCCGGCTAGTCATTCCCGGCCTCATCTGGCCCGCCACCGGTGTGGATGTCATCCTGGCCGACCTGCCCCTGCCCGGTCTGGCGCGCTTTTGTGCCTGTCTGGATGCCCGGCACGGCGAGCCACTCGCCTTCGACAACTGGCTGTGCCGCGAATGGGGCCTGGCGTCGCCGCCTTTTGCCGCACTCAGGATGACGGCGGATGGCAGCACAGCTGAGGATGCCATCGAGGTATGCGCGGATCCGGTCAATCTGCGTTTTGCACGCGAACACCTGCTGCTCGACACCCCGGAACACCTGCAACTGCAGGACGAAGAGCGGGTGTCGCTCTGTGACGGGCTCAACACCACTTTCAGCGATATCGGGCAATTCCACATCGTGGCCGGCAAGCTGTATCTGCGCCTGGCCCCTGCGCATGCTGACAAGCTGGATGTGCGCCTGAGCCCGCTGGCCGAAGTTGTCGCGCGCCCGATTGCGCACTTCCAGCCGCAAGGGGCACAAGCGCGCTGGTGGTCCAAGCTCAATAACGAGTTGCAGGTCTTCTGCCACAACCACCCGGTCAATCAGGCGCGTGAAGCGGATGGCCGGCCATTGCTCAACGCCTTGTGGCTGTGGGGCGCAGGCAAGGCACCGTCAGGCCTGCAAGCACCTGCGGCCGAGCTGACGGGTGACTACTGGTTGCTGAAGGGGCTGGCGCAATCTGCCGGCGTCGGGCTGAAGCCATGGATGCCGACAAGCCCCGCCCGCTGGAATCTGCTCGACGATCTGCTACTGCCAGCGCAGCAGCGCGACGGCTGGGCCTGGCGCACTGCGCTGGCACGGCTTGATGCCGAAGTCTTCAGCGAACTTGCTGAGCAGCTTGATGACGGGCGTTTGTCATCTGTCGAAGTGATCGCACCCGGTGATTCGGCGCTGAGCACCTGGCAGGTCCGCCGCAATCCACGCTGGCGCTTCTGGGCACGCCAGTGCAAGCCGGTTAGCCTGCAAGCTTTGCTATCCCGCCCTGTGGGTGACGCGGCATGACGCGCATTGTTCAACGTCGTGCGTCTCAGAACGCCGTACACGCCCTGCAGTCGGCAGGCCAGCATCCGCTGTTGGCGCGCCTCTATGCCGCGCGAGGTATTACGAGCAACACGGCACTCAACACCGAACTGGCGGCGCTGCTGCCTCCGGAAGGCCTGAAAAGCATTGCCGACGGTGCGCGCATGCTGGCTGACGGCATCGAAGCCGGCACCCGCATGCTGATCGTGGCGGACTACGACTGCGACGGCGCCACCGCCTGTGCGGTAGGCATCCGGTCCCTGCGCGCCATGGGGGCCAAGGTCGAATACCTGGTGCCCAATCGATTCGAATATGGCTACGGCCTGACGCCCGCCATTGTCAACCTGGCCGCAACGAGCAAACCGGAACTGCTCATTACGGTGGACAACGGTATTGCCAGCGTCGAAGGCGTTGCCCGGGCCAAAGCGCTGGGCATCGCCTGCCTGATCACGGACCACCACCTGCCCGGCGATACCTTGCCGCAGGCCGATGTCATCATTAATCCCAACCAGCCGGGCTGCAGCTTTCCAAGCAAGAGCCTGGCTGGCGTAGGCGTCATGTTCTACGTGGCGATGGCCCTGCGCGCCGAACTGCGCAACCGCAACTGGTTCGTCGAACAGCGGCCGTGCTGAGCCCAAGCTGGCCGACCTGCTGGATCTTGTGGCGCTGGGTACGGTGGCCGACGTGGTGCCGCTCGATAGCAACAACCGCATCCTTGTCAGTCAGGGCATCCAGCGCATGCGGGCTGGTCGCATGCAGGCTGGCTTGCGAGCATTGTTCTCGATTGCGTCACGTGACCCGGCCCGGGCGAGCACCTTCGACATGGGCTTCGCCTTGGGACCACGCCTCAATGCGGCAGGTCGATTGACCGACATGTCGCTGGGCATCGAATGCCTCATCACCGATGACCTGCAGCGGGCCATGCGCATTGCTCAGGAACTCGACGAACTCAATCGCGAGCGCCGCAGCATTGAATCCGACATGAAGGATGCTGCGCTGGCCGCCCTGCACTTCGACCGGCTTGGTGATGCCCCCGGCATCGCGCTCTACGAGCCAGACTGGCACCAGGGCGTGATCGGCATCGTCGCGGGCCGCATCCGCGAGCACACGCACCGCCCGACCATTGCCTTTGCGCCAGCCGACAGCGATGGCAGCTCGGGCGAGCTGAAAGGTTCTGGGCGCTCCATTCCGGCCTTGCATCTGCGCGACGCGCTGGATCTCATTTCCAAGCGCCACCCTGACCTGATCCTGAAATTCGGTGGCCACGCCATGGCGGCGGGCTTGTCGATACGCACCGAGCATTACGAGCGCTTTGCCAGCGTGTTCGCCGAGACCGTGGGCGCGCTGCTGACGCCAGCCGATCTGCAGCGCTGCATCGAGTCGGACGGCCCGCTGGAGTCCGGTTACCTGTCGCTCGACACGGCGCGCATGCTGGAGTCGGTCATCTGGGGTCAGGGCTTTGCGCCGCCGATCTTCGACGATGTTTTCATCGTGGAAAGCCAGCGCATCCTCAAGGAGCGCCACCTCAAGCTGCGCCTCAACAAGGGCGGCGTCAGTTTCGAAGCCATCCGCTTCAACTGCGCCGAGGTCGTGCCGCCCCGCATCCGTGCGGCGTTCCGGCTGTCAGTCAATGAATACAACGGCGTCTCCAGCGTCCAGCTGTCTCTGGAACATTTCGAGGCCGCCTAGGTCACAGGCAATCACCCCACACGTGCAACGACAACGGAGCTGACACCATGGAATGGCTTGCCGACCCGAATGCCTGGATTGCCCTCGCAACGCTGACTGCGCTGGAGATCGTTCTCGGCATCGACAACATCATCTTCATCTCCATCCTCGTTGGGCGCCTGCCGCCGGAGCGCCGCAATCTCGCGCGCCGACTGGGTCTGTCACTGGCCATGGGGACGCGCATCCTGCTGCTGCTCTCGCTGGCCTGGATCATGCGCCTGACCGCACCAATGTTTACCGTTCTGGGCAACGAGATTTCAGGTCGCGACATCATCCTCATCGGTGGCGGCCTGTTCCTGCTGTGGAAGAGCGTGCATGAAATCCACAACTCGTTGCAGGCGCCGGAACATCATGAGTCAGCCACCCCTGGCGCTGCCGTGAGCTTTGCCAGCGTGCTCGTGCAGATTGCCATCATCGACATCGTGTTCTCGCTCGACTCCGTCATCACGGCTGTGGGCCTTGTCAACCAGATCGGCGTGATGGTGGCCGCGATCCTGATTTCGGTTGGCGTCATGATGTTCGCGGCCCGTCCTATCGGCGAATTCGTCGATGACAACCCCACCATCAAGATGTTGGCCCTGTCTTTCCTTGTGCTGGTCGGCGCTACGCTGATTGCCGAAGGTTTCGACACGCATGTATCGAAGGGCTACATATACTTCGCCATGGCCTTCTCGGTCGTGGTGGAACTCATCAACATCCGGTTGCGGCGCGTCGCCAGCATCCGGCTCAACAAGTCCATCGATGGCGAGCCCGTCAACGGACAGTAACCGGACACACTCACAAGAATGATCACGCTTTATGGCATCCCCAATTGCGACTCGGTGAAGAAGGGCCGCAACTGGCTCGACGAAAACGGGCACGAGTACAGCTTTCACGATTTCCGCAAGCAGGGCCTGGATGCCGCCTTGCTGAAAGCCTGGCTCAAGAAGGCGGACTGGAAGGTGCTGCTGAACACGAAGGGTACGACCTGGCGCACGCTCAGTGAAGAACAGCGCGCCAATCCCGACCTGGCCAAGGCCACCGAGCTGATGCTGGCCCACCCCACGCTGATCAAGCGGCCGGTGGTGGCGCATGCTGGCGGATTGCTGGTCGGCTTCGACGCTGAACGCTGGGCGGCGGAGCTGTCGGCATGAGTGCTTCGACCGATCTCGTGCATCGCTTCCTCTTCGACGAGCTCGACATCCGTGGCGCGCATGTGCGCCTCGGCAGCAGCTGGCAAGCGATCCTCGCCGGGCGTGACTATCCTGCTCCGGTGCGTACCGTGCTGGGCGAGATGTGCGCGATCTCCACGCTCATCGCGGCCAACCTCAAACAGGCTGGCCGTCTGACCTTCCAGCTCAGTGGTGATGGCCTGGTGCCCATGTTGGTGGTGGATTGCAATGCTTCTCTCAACCTGCGCGGTTATGCGGCGCTGGAAGCAGAAGTGCCGGCCGACGCCGACCTGACTTCCTTGCTGGGTAACGGGCGGCTGCTGATGACGCTGGATCTTGGACAAAGCCATATCCAGCCATTCCAGAGCTATGTCGCAATCGAAGGCAAGGACACCAGCGAAGTCTTTGCGACTTACCTCGAACGCTCGGAACAATGCGAGACCTGGTTGATGCTTGTTGCTGACGGCGAAGGTGCTGCGGGCCTCTTTCTGCAGAAGTTGCCGGAAGCTGATCGCCGCGACGCCGATGGCTGGTCACGCATCACGCAGCTGGCACAGACGATCAAACGCGAAGAGCTGCTGGGCCTGGATGCTGCGACCCTGCTGACGCGTCTGTTCCATGAAGAGACGGTTCGATTGTTTGAGCCGAGCGACGTGACGCATGATTTCCCGCCCGACCCGGACAAGATCTCAACCATGCTGCGCAGCCTTGGTCGCGACGAGATCGAACGCATCCTGGCCGAACACGGCGAGGTCCAGGTCAGCGATGACCTGTCGAACAATCACTACCGCTTCAGCGCAGAAGAAGCGCGGCGCCTGTTCGACGAGCCCCCTACCCTGCACTGATGAAAAAAGCCCGGTTTTGAACCGGGCTTTTTTCATTCTGCTGTCGTTCAACGATCCGCCCGCAACTCCGCAGGCGTATCGTCGTGGTCGCCGTGCGGATGGTGCCGCCAGGCTTCGATGTACACCGCGTTGGATTGCTTGATGAGGCGTTGCGGTGCCTGCAGGTTGCGCAACCGCGTTTCTTCGTAGAAATGCGTCAGCACGCGCAAGGCTCGAGCATAGAGGCTGTGGTCCAGCACGAAGCCGGCCTCGACGAGCAGCGATTCAATCTCTTCCATCGAATGCTCGGCAAGGCTGTATTTCAGCAGCAGCGACTCCGGGTGCTCACCAGCGGAAACCGCCAGCCCCGGCAAGCGCTGCAGCAGCAACAGCGCATTGGGTGCTTGCTCGCCGTGCTCAGTGTCCAGCCGGAGCTCGTGGCTGCACAACAGGTCTTCCGCATCGGCGTCGTGACTGCGGTGCTTGCGGCCCGCCATACGATAAGCAGTTTCACGAGGCATCATTTCAAGACACTCCTTCGCTGCAAGCGCCGATGGGCGCAGAACCACAATTACAACGGGCTGCTTACTTCTTTGCGCTGACCGCCGGCGCGGACGCCGTCGCCGGCACTGCGAGCGGCAGCCCCTTCAGATGCAATATAGCCTGAGCCAGTTGCCAGTCGTCCTTGCTGCCGAACTCGGGCGGCGGCTTCAGGTTGTCCTTGTCGTCCTCCTTCTTGCGCGCCGGCTGCGGCGTCGGTGCGACAAAGGGTTCGGACTCGGCGTCCTTCGGATTGGCCAGGTGCTTGGGCAAGTCGGCTTCACGTGTGTGACGATCGACAGAGTCCGGCGTCTCTTCGACGTTGATGTCCGGCACGATGCCCTTGGCCTGGATCGAACGACCATTCGGAGTGAAGTAGCGAGCGATCGTGAGCTTCATCGAGGTCTGGTCGGCAAACTTCATCTGCGTTTGCACCGAAGCCTTGCCGAAGGTTTGCGTACCGATGACGACAGCGCGCTTGTAATCCTGCAATGCGCCCGAAACGATTTCGGATGCCGATGCCGAACCACCGTTCACCAGCACCACCATGGGCACGGACTTCAGCGCCGGCGGCAGGTTCTTCAGCACATCACCGCCTTCGCCACGCGAATAGGCTTCCGGCACGGCCTTGTATTCTTCACGGCCCACCGAACGACCTTCTGTGTAGACGACCAGCGAGCCCTTGGGGACGAAGGCTGCCGTCACGCCCACGGCGGCGTCGAGCAGGCCGCCCGGATCGTTACGCAGGTCGAGCACCAGGCCCTTGAGCGGGCCCTGCTTGTAGAGCTCGCCGATCTGACGCGACATGTCCGCCACCGTACGTTCCTGGAACTGCACCACGCGCACGTAGCCATAGCCGGGCTCAACCATCTTGGAGCGTACGCTGCGCACCTGAATGACTTCGCGCACCAGCGGCACATCGAACGGCGTCTGCCCTTCGCGGAAGATGGTCAGCGTGACCTTGGTGCCGGGCACGCCACGCATCTTCTTGACGGCCTGGTTGAGCGTCATGCCCTTGACCGTGACGTTGTCGATCTTGATGACGAGGTCGTTGGATTTGATGCCTGCGCGGAAAGCCGGCGTGCCTTCAATGGGGGACTCGACACGCACGTAGCCATCCTTGGGCTCGACCTGCAGGCCGAGGCCACCGAATTCGCCACGGATGCTCTCCTCCATCTCCTTGCTGCCTTCCTTGTCGAAGTAGGCTGAGTGGGGATCGAGACCAGAGACCATGCCGCTGATGGCGTCGTCGATGAGCTTCTTGTCTTCGACCTGGTCGACGTACATCTGTTTGATGCGGTTGAAGGCTTCGGCGAGCTTGCGCGACTCTTCGACCGGCAACTGCGCAGCCGGCACTTCGCGATCAGCGCGCGCGGCAAAGTTCAGGCTGATCAGCACGCCGATGCAGATGCCACTGAATACCAGACTGAACTGTTTGATCTTGCTGCCGCTCATCTTGACTCCGTCATCAGGGGGTAAGGCCGCGGGCTACTTTGCCGCCACCCACCGCGCGGGGTCGGCGGGCTGTCCGCGATGCCTGATCTCAAAGTATAAACCTGATTCTTCCTGCCCTCCGCTCGCGCCTACGCCGGCAATCGGCTCGCCCATGCGGACCGTCTGCCCCGGCGCCTTGAACAGGGAATCATTGTTGGCATAAATCGTCATGTAGCCGTCGCCATGGTCGACGATGATCAGGTTGCCAAAACCCCGCAACCAGTCCGCGTAGGCCACCTTGCCGTCGGCCACGGCACGCACTTCAGCGCCTTCCGCAGCACGGATGAAAACCCCTCGCCACTGGCTTCCGTCTCCCCGAGGACTGCCGAAACGGCCAAAAAGTTCGCCCCTCACAGGCCAACGCAGCTTGCCTTGCAGGCGGGCGAAGGTGCCGCTCGCCGCGCCAGGCTCGGGAGTTTCCTGTACCTGACGCCCCGAGGAAGCTGCCGACGACGTGCTGGATGCCGCCTTGCCCGGTGCGCTGCTGCGGCTTGCTGAGGCTGTGCGGCGAGCCTTGCGTTCCGCCTCCTTTGCGGCGTTTTCGCGTGCGATGCGCTCCAGGCCTTGCAACAGCTTCTCAAGCCTGGCCTGGCTGCGCATCAGTTGCTGGACTTCGCGGCGCTGGACTTTCAGCCGTTCAGCAACGTTTTGCAGCATGCGTTGCCGCCTGGCGCGCTCTTCCTGCAGCTTCTGTTGCTCGCCGTGGCGCTCGCTTTCCAGTCGCAAAAGCTCGGCCCGGCGGGCTTCAGCTTCGGCACGCACGATCTGCAGGTCGGCCAGCGTCTTTCTGGCCTCTTCGATGGCCTGACGGCGTTCGGCCGCAATCTGCTCCAGGTAATAAGCATCGCGTGCCATCTGGTTGGGGTCTTGCCCACCCAGCAGGCGTCGCGCGCCAGCCTCGCCGCCTTCGACATAAATGCGGTAGAGCGTCGTCCCCAGATGCTTGCGGGTAGCGGACAAACGGGATTCGAGCTGCTCGGTTTCACCCTGCAGGCGCAGAATTTCCTTGTCTATCGCCTGACGGTTGTTGGCGATTTCGCGCAGGCGTCGCTGGGCGTCCGAAATGGCGCGATCGGTGTCGGCCAGTTGTTCGGCGGCTTCGCCCTTGTCCTCCTCACCGCGCGAAATATCGTTCTGCAGGCTACGGATCTGCTCGCGCAAGTCTTTGAGGGTTTCCCGGCTTTCTGCGGCCTGACTCTGGACGCTAGCGCCCTGAGCGCAGACAACAAAAAGGCCCGCACTCAGGAGTGCGAGCCCTTTCAACCAGCGGGGCGAACCGGAAAAAACGCCGGTCACGCCTTGGCTTTGCCCTGGTTTGCCACGGCAGCCATGGCGGCAGCAATGGCATCCGCGTCGCCCAGGTAGTAGTTCTTGATGGGCTTCAGGTCAGCGTCCAGTTCATAGACCAGCGGCTGTGCCGTCGGGATGTTGAGGCCGACAATCTCGTCGTCCGCCACGTTGTCGAGATACTTGATGAGGGCGCGCAGGCTGTTGCCGTGGGCGGCAATGATGACGCGCTTGCCCGACTTGACGACCGGGGCAATCGTTTCGAGCCAGTACGGCACGAAACGAGCAACGGTGTCCTTGAGGCATTCGGTACGCGGAAATTCGCCCGGCTTCATGTCGGCGTAGCGCGGATCATTGAGGGTCAGGCGCGCGTCGCCTTCTTCCAGTGCAGGCGGCGGAATATCGTAGGAACGACGCCACACCAGCACCTGGTCGTCACCGAACTTGGCTGCCGTTTCGGCCTTGTTGAGGCCTTGCAGCGAACCGTAGTGACGCTCGTTGAGACGCCAGTGGTGCACAACCGGAATCCACAGCTGGTCGAGTTGCTCCAGCACGCCGTTGAGGGTCTTGTTGGCGCGCTTGAGAACGGAGGTGTAGGCGATGTCGAAGCTGTAGCCTTCCTTCTTCAACAGCTGGCCGGCTGCAACAGCTTCGGCGACGCCCTGTTCAGTGAGGTTCTACGTCGGTCCAGCCGGTAAAACGGTTTTCCTTGTTCCAGGTGGATTCACCGTGGCGCATCAATACGATCTTGTACATGTGTCTGCTTCTGCCAGATGGGTTTCAGGGGAGAGATGACCGCGGCGGGCGTTCGCGCCGCTGCCGGGATTGGTGATATTGTATCGGATCAACCGCGTGCGCTTGAATCGCGATCAAGGAAATGATCGCCCGCCCGGCAGATCATGACTGCCTTGTTGCGCCAGGCCGCCCGCGTTGCAATTCCTGTCCGTGATCCCCATCTGTTTCATTCGGCCGTCTTCGGTTTTCATCGAGTCTCAGCACACATGGATTTCCTGCTTCAACACTACAATTACCTGTGGCTTGCCATCGCCCTGACTTCCGGCATCCTGCTTTTCGGCCCGATGCTGCGCGTCAATCCCGACGCCATTTCGCCCCAGCAAGCCGTGTTGCTGCTCAACCGTGAAGATGCTGTCGTGATCGATGTACGTGAACAGGCCGAATTCGCTACGGGACACGTACCGAACGCGCGCCATATCCCGTTGAAGGAAATTGCTGATCGCGCCGGTGAGCTCAAGAAGTTCGCCAAGCGCCCCTTCATCGTCGTTTGCCAGACCGGTAACCGCTCTGCGGCTGCGCTGGGGGCATTGCGCAAAGCCGGCTTCGAGCGAGTGTTCAACCTGAGTGGTGGCGTGGCAGCCTGGAAGGAAGCCGGTCAGCCCCTCTCCCGCGCCTGAAGTCCTGCACCATGACCGTCAAAGTCCTGATGTATGCAACGGGTGTCTGCCCGTACTGCATCCGAGCCGAACAGCTGCTGCGTCGCAAGGGGATCGAAGAGATCGAGAAGATCCGCGTCGACACCGATCCGGCCCGACGCGAAGAAATGATCACGCTGACCGGTCTGCGCACGGTTCCTCAGATTTTCATAAATGGCAGGCATGTTGGCGGTTGTGACGAGCTGTATGCGCTCGACCGCGCCGGCGGCCTTGATCCGTTGTTGTCAGCCTGAAAGCTTTTTCACCCATCTCACCAACCTGGACTGTTTATAAAATGGAACAACAAGACGCGCAGCAACCCGTGTTCAACATCGAGAAGATCTACGTGAAGGATCTCTCGGTCGAGGTGCCCAACGCGCCGCAGATCTTCCTGGAGCAGAAGGATCCCAGCATCAACGTCGACCTGTTCGACGAGCGCTACGCCGCTGGAAAACGGCTTCTTCGAAGTCGTGCTGAAGGCGACCGTCACCGCCAAGTTCGATGACGAGCGCACCGTCTTCCTGGTTGAAGCCGCCCAGGCCGGCATCTTCCTCATCCAGAACATCGGTCAGGAAGACATCCAGCCGGTGCTGATGGTGGGCTGCCCCAACATCCTCCTGCCTTACCTGCGTGAAACCGTGTCGTCGGCAAGCAACCGCGCTGGCTTCCAGCCGGTCATGCTGACGCCGGTGAACTTCGAAGCGCTGTACATGGCGCGTCAGCAGCAACTGTCGCAACAAGCTGGCAACGCCTGAGGCCAGCCTGCCAATGCGTCGGCTCAGCCTTGCCATCGCCCTGCTCTGCTCGATGACCGGCGCTTCGGCGCTGGAATTCGTCAGTCTGGCGAACAACGCCATCGTGCTGGACGCCAATTCGCGTCTCGCCAAGCCGCAATTCATCCTGCTCAAGGGCACGCCGGTCGAACAACTGGTCGTGCTGGAGAGCTGGGTGAAGCTGCGCGAGGCCAGCGGTGGCATCGGCTGGGTTGAGCGCAATGCCATCTCGCCGGCTCGTACGCTGATTGTTACAGCGCCCACTGCGGACGTCAGGCAAGCCGCAACGCCCGATGCTCCGGTCGTCTTCAATGTGACGCGCGACGTGTTGCTTGAGCCCATCGACAAGCCGGCCGGCCCCTGGATCAAGGTGCGCCACCGCGACGGGCGTTCCGGTTTCATCGAAGTCCGGGCTGTCTGGGGACTCTGACATGCATATAGCCGTTCTCGGCGCAGGTGCCTGGGGTACCGCGCTGGCGATGAGTTATGCCGCCGGTGGTCACGCCATCCGGCTATGGACCCTGGACGAAGCACACGCGGCCAGCATGCGTGAGCTGCGCGTCAATCAGCCTTATCTGCCGGGGCTGCCGCTCGCAGACAACATACTGATCAGTTCGTCACTGGACGAGAGCCTTCAAGGGGCGGAGCTGATCCTCATCGTGACGCCGGTCGCTGGCCTGCGCCCCACGCTGACAGCCCTGCGCACGCGCGACAACAACTTGCCGGTACTGTGGGCCTGCAAAGGTTTTGAATCCGGTACCGGCCTGCTGCCACACGAAGTCGTTGCCGAAGTGCTGGGGGCGCAGCATCCCTGTGGCGCCTTGACTGGCCCGAGCTTTGCCGCGGAAGTTGCTCGTGGCTTGCCCTGCGCCATCACCCTGGCCAGCCAGGATGCGGCTTTCGCAGCCGACTGGGCTTCACGTCTGCACCACCCTTTGCTGCGTCTCTACGCCAATGGCGACGTGATTGGCGCTGAAGTCGGCGGTGCTGTAAAGAACGTACTGGCCATTGCGGCGGGTATTTCCGATGGCCTGGGTTACGGGCTCAACGCACGCGCGGCGTTGATGACACGTGGTCTCGCCGAGATTGCCCGCCTTGCCGAAGCGCTGGGCGGCCGTCGCGACACCCTGATGGGCCTCGCCGGCATGGGTGACCTGATCCTGACTTGCACCGGTGACCTGTCGCGCAACCGCCGTGTCGGCTTGGCCCTTGCAGAGGGCAAAGCTCTGTCCGATGTGCTCAAAGAGCTCGGTCATGTCGCCGAAGGGGTGCTGACCTGTGAGTTCGTCGTCCAGCGCGCAAACCGCCTGCAGGTCGACATGCCTATCACTCGCCTCGTCCATGCCGTCCTCAGCGGCCAGGTTCCTGCGCGCAATGCGCTCGAACAACTGATGGCACGCGACCCGCGCCACGAGTAAGTCCTTCAGCCGTCAAGCATTCCCGTCTGTCCTGTTCCGAGCGGCAAAACCTGCCTTTTTGCATGCCAGGTGACTTCCGTTCGTCATGGATTTCACCGCCTCCTTGCAGCATGTCGTTACGCATATGCACCATAAGCACATGAATTAAATGTGTTTTTTGTGCCGCCAGTGGCGCCGACGAACGGCTGGGCCGTGCAGGTCACCTAACCCTGCAGAAGCCGGCAAAAGTCGCCGTAGTTGCACTCACAGGGCGGGAATTAGAGCTTCTCGGAGCTTCCCGCCAGGCCGACCGAAAGGTACGGCGAAGTGAGAAACGCACATACATAAAAGGAGCAGTACCATGGCTTTGACGATCAACACCAACGTGGCCTCGATGAACGCCCAACGGAACCTCACCAGTTCTCAAGGCGCTCTGGCTACCTCCCTGCAACGCCTCTCTTCGGGCTTGCGCATCAACTCCGCCAAGGACGACGCCGCAGGTCTGGCGATCTCCGAACGCATCCTCTCCCAAGTCAAGGGCTTCAACGTCGCCATCCGTAACGCCAGCGACTCGATCTCCCTGATGCAGGTGGCCGACGGCGGCGCTTCGCAGATCTCGGACAACATCCAGCGCATGCGCGAACTGGCTGTGCAGGCCGCCAACGGCACCTTGAACTCCGGTGACCGCGACAACCTCTCCGTGGAATTCCGCGCCCTGTCCGCTGAAGTCTCGCGTCTGGGTGAAGCGACCAAGTACAACAACGTGAACCTGCTCAACAGCGGTTCGACCCTGACCTTCCAGGTCGGCGCCGGCACCACGACCAATGACCAGATCACGGTCAGCACGGTGGATATCCGCGCCTCGACCCTGGCCATCGACTCCGGCTCGATCCAGATCACCACCGCCGCGCTGGCGCTGGCGGCCATTACCAACCTGGACTGCTCGATCAACACGATCACCACGACCCGTGCGCGCTTCGGTGCGGCACTGAACCGTACAGAGGCCGTCGTGTCGTCCTTGCAGATCGCCGTCGAGAACCAGTCTGCTGCACGTGGCCGTGTGGTCGATGCCGACTTCGCAACGGAAACCGCCTCGCTCTCGCGTGCGCAGATCCTCCAGCAAGCCGGTACCGCCATGCTCGCTCAGGCAAACAGCCTGCCGCAGCAAGTGCTGAGTCTCTTGCGTTAAGCAGTTGTGTGATGGGGCGGACCCTTCGTCCGCCCCCTGAAATAAAGGAGGCCGAATCATGGCAATTCCGAACATTGGTCAGGTCAGTCAAGTGCTGCCAAAGTCTGGCGTGGCGCCGGCACGTGAAGTGTCGAGCGTTGCACGGACCAGCGAAGAGGCTGCAGCGCCCCAGCCGGCCGTTACCCCCACGGCACCGAGTCCCGAGCAGATTGATCGCGCGATGAGCGAGGTTCGTCGCATGGTCAGTCCGGTGGCACGAAACCTGCAGTTCTCCATCGACGACGAAACCGGTCGCTCTGTCGTGAAGGTCGTAGATGCGACCACGAACGAAGTGATCCGTCAGATTCCCAGCGAAGAGCTGCTGCAGATCACGCGCTCACTCGACAAGCTGTCTGGTCTCTTCGTCAAACAGAAAGCTTGATGCGCTCGCCCCCTGGCGAGCGCTGATCTTCAGGAGACGCAGCCATGGCAACTGGCTCAATCACGTCAGCTGGACTCGGTTCCGGCATCGACATCGAGTCGCTCATCACCAAGTTGATGACGCTCGAGCGTACGCCGATCACCCAGCTCGAGTCCCGCCAGAGTAGCTTCCAGACGAAGCTGTCGTCCTATGGCACGCTCAAGAGCACGCTTTCCGGCCTGCAGGATGCGGCAGAAAAGCTGCAGACCCGCGACAGTTTTGCCGCCCGTGCGGCAACAATTGCCGACTCCAGCATTGCCACCGTGTCGGCCAGCAGCTCTGCGGCCGCCGGCAGCTACTCCCTGTCTGTCGAAGCACTGGCCCAGAACCAGAAGGTGCGCAGCACCGGTTATGCCGACAACGCAACCATTGCCACGGGCACCCTGACGCTGGCCCTGGGCACCTACGACTCCGACACCACGACTTTCACCGCTGACGCGAGCCGCACCTTCGCCATCACCATCAACAGCAGCAACAACACCCTCGAGGGGCTGCGTGATGCGATCAATGCGAAGAAGGCCGGCGTCACGGCAACCATCATCGACAATGGCACGACCCAGCAGCTGTCGCTCAGCTCCGACAGTACCGGCGCCAGCAATGCCTTCAAGCTCAGTGGCCTGACCGGATTCGACTTTACGCCGGGCGCCGCTTCGACACTGACCTCGACGCAAACCGCGCAGGACTCGAAGTTCACGCTGGACGGCATCCAGATCAAACGCAGCAGCAATACGATCACCGACGTCGCTGACGGCCTGACGATCAACCTCAAGAGCAAGACGGCCGCGGCCACCACGACAACAATCAACGTGGCGACCGACACCACGGCCATGCTCAAGCAGATCAATGATTTCGTCAGCGCTTACAACAACGCTGTCGGTCTTATGGGCAGCCAGAGCAGCTATGACGCGACCACCAAGAAGGGCGGTCCGCTCAACGGTGAAAACTCGGTGCGCAGCATGCAGTCGCAGCTTCGCAGCATCGTGGGCGGCGCAGTAGGTTCAACCGACGGTTTCTCGCGCCTGGCAGATGTCGGCATCACCATCGGCGTCAACGGCAAGCTGTCTGTCAATTCGACCAAGCTGGAAGCCGCGCTCAAGGACCCGACCAAGGACGTCGCCAGCCTCTTCATCAAGGAAGGCAGCGTCAGCGGCTTTGCCGCCAAGATCGCCGACACGGTTGAAGCGATGCTCGGCAGCGACGGCACCCTGACTGCACGCACCGACGGTCTGACCAAATCGATCAGCGCCATCGACGACCGCATCTCCAAGCTCGAAACACGTCTCGAAACGATTGAAACCCGCTATCGCCGCCAGTTCTCGGCGATGGACAGCATGATCTCCAGTCTTAACAACACGAGCACCTTCCTGACCCAGCAACTTGCGTCCCTGAGCAGCTAGCTGAGCCAATACCGAAAATTCGCCGGGATAAAGACACATGTTCGCCACACAAACTGCAGCGGCCTATGCCAAAGTCGGTATCGAAACGAACGTCAGCACCGCAAGCCCTCACCAGCTGGTCCTGATGCTTTTCGACGGTGCTACGCTGGCCATCAACAGCGCAGCCATCTCGATGAGCAACGGAGACATTGCGGCCAAGGGCTCTTCCATTTCGAAAGCGATCGAGATCATTACTTACGGACTCAAGGCCAGCCTGGACAAAGGTGTCGACAGCGATCTGCCGGCACGCCTGGGCGCCCTCTACGACTACATGTGCGAACGCCTGTTCTACGCCAATCTGCACAACAGCCAGGCGGCCCTGAACGAAGTCTCGACCCTGCTTGCCGAGCTGCGCGGTGCCTGGGCAGAAATCGGTAACACGGTGCCATCCACTCAGGGCTGAGAACATGCCTCACGAACTGGAACACTACGAAAGCATGTGCCGCATCAGCATCATGATGCTGGAGGCGGCACGTGAGAATGACTGGACCCGCCTCGGGCTTCTCGAGGCCGAAGTGGCGGGATTGCGTGATCACCTGCAGGCAATCGGCGAGGCGGGCAAGCAGCCGCAGCTGAGTGACGCCCAGCGTGAGCGCAAGCGCGAGCTGATCCAGCTGATGCTGGACCACGACCGCGAGATCCGTCAGCACACCGAGCCCTGGATGGCCAGCATGCGCAAACTGTTCGCCGGCGCCCATGTCGAAAAGAATCTGCGCAAGGTGTACGGCACCGGCCACTGAGCCCGCACGGTCATCCCCTTCCCGCCTCCGCCTGAGGGGCGGCGAAGGAATTCCCCTCAAGTTGCTCCGCCCGGCGCCGCTCACATGATTGGGCTGGCTTGAACCCCGGGGTACGCACTTGATTCCCACCGAAATCGCGACACGACTGCAACTGCTGCTCAGCGAAGAGCTGGGCGCGGTCGACCGTGTCCGCCCCCTGCCGGCCGATCTGCCCCAGCTCGACAAGGGTGCGCGCTTCATGGCGCGTATTCAGGAGGCGCTGCCCGACGGCACCTACCGAGCCATGGTGGCCGATCATCAGATCACGCTGGCCTTGCCTGAAAGCGCGAAGTCCGGCGACGTCCTCGAACTCGTGGTGACCGGGCGCGCCCAGAACGCGGTGACTGCGCGTATTGCCACGCCACCTGTCCAGCCGGGCCAGCAGGCATCGGCGCAGCCCAGCATCAGCCAGACCGGGCAGTTGATCAGCCAATTGCTCACCGGGCGCCACACACCGGCTCAGACCATGGCGCTCAACGCCAGCGCTCCGCTCGTAGCCGAGCCGCCGCAATCGGCTGCCAACCTGGTCCCGGCCTTGAAGACAGCTGTCGCCCAGAGCGGGCTGTTTTACGAGGCGCATCAGGCGCAGTGGGTGGCTGGCAAGCTCCCGCTTGAAGTACTCATGCAGGAGCCACAGGCGCGCACGCCGCCCCTGCCTCCGCCGGCCGCGGAGCAAGTTGCGCAGCAAACTGCACCGCAGACAGCACAGCCAGCCCACCCCGATGCTGCCCAGCTCAATCAGCGCCCTGTTGCGCAAGCACCGCAGCCACAGAACCTTGCAGGTAATGAGGCTAACCCCGCGGCGCCCAACGCCCAGCGTCCAGCTGTGGATGCCGACGGACAGCCCATTCCGCAAACTCCGCAGCGCGTTGCCGAGCCCTTGATGCCCGTCGTGCATCAGCAGCTCGATACATTGGCGACCAATCAGGCGGTGTGGCAAGGCCTGGCCTGGCCTGGCCAGCCCATGCAGTGGGAAATTTCGGAATCACCCGTCGAAGATCGCGAGCACAGACGCGCCGACGATGAAGAGGGCACCGTCTGGCAAAGCACGCTGCGGATGCAGATGCCACTGCTCGGCAACCTCGAAGCACGGCTGGTCATCACATCGGCTGGTGTGGCTATCCGCCTTGATGCCGACAGTGACGAGATTGCCGCACGACTGCAGTCCGGCTCGGAGCGCCTGAGCGATGCACTCGCCGCTGCTGGCGTCACCATGACCGGTTTCGCCGCCGTCCACGACCAGGCGGCCGCACCTGGTAGCCCGTCAGGAGCGGCCAATGGCTGAAGCCTCGACCCGCATGACGGCTGTCGCCCTTGCCTACCAGGCGGGAGAAGCTGCGCCGCAAGTGGTTGCCAAAGGCAAGGGTGTCGTCGCGCAGGAAATCATTTCGCGCGCGCGTGATGCCGGCGTTTATGTGCATGAGTCTCCTGAACTTGTCAGCCTGCTCATGCAGGTCGACCTCGATGAGCGCATTCCGCCTGCGCTGTATATCGCCGTGGCCGAACTGCTGGCCTGGCTATACGCGATGGAACAGGGGAATCCCCTGCCACCACCGCCCGGACCACCCCAAGTGACTACGTTATAGTCACCTACACTCTGTCATCTGCGCGTTCCCATGGCCGACACGTCCCGTCCCTCCGCCCGCTTCGAACTCCTCCAGGCCGACGATTTTGCGCAATACCTGCTGCGAGACCGGCGCGAGATCGCCTTCGTCCTCAAACAACTCGCGGCGCGCCGCTGCATGATCACAGCCTACCTCGGCGACTCGCAGCGCTTCATCATGACGTCGGTGCTGGCCGTCAGTGACGACGAGCGCCGCATCTACCTTGATGTAGGCAACGACGAAGCGCTCAACAACGAGACCGTGCAAGCCGGCAGCCTGCTGTGCGTCACCCAGCTCGACAAGGTCAAGGTGCAGTTCTCGATCAATGGGCACAAGCTCGATCGCCACGAACGCTTCCCGACCTTCCTCGCACCGGCACCCGAAGTGCTGCTGCGCCTGCAACGCCGCGAGTACTACCGCATGACGGCGCCAGTGGCGCATTCGCTGGTGTGCCGCATCCCCGCCCCCGGCAACGACAGCCGCGTCGAGGCGCGCGTTGTCGATATCTCGGGCGGCGGCGTGGCCGTCATCATTCCGCCCGCGGACATGAACCTTACGGCCGACCAGAAATACGCCGATTGCCGCCTGGACCTGCCTGATTTCGGCCCCGTTACCGCCACATTGCGGGTTCGCAACATCTTCCGCATCACCAACCGCAACGGCGGCGACATGCTGCGGGCGGGCTGCCAGTTCGAAGAGCTGCCGCCCCCCATGGCCAACGCCATCCAGCGTTACATCCTGCGTATCGAACGGGATCGCAAGGTGCGGGAAGAGTAGGGACTTCCGTCGCCCGGAAACCGCCACTTTTCCCAAAGGCTTGTTCACCTCCGCAAAACGCGGTAAAAAGCCTTTTATTTCACGTAGTTCTGACGCATTCCTCTAGCGGTTTCTAGTATCCTTGCTAGAATTCGCGCAATTTCCTTTGTCGATATTGATGAATTCCGCCATGGCGCTGCGCCTGCCATTCACCGCAAGTTCCATCCAGCAGAAGCTGATCGTCGGCCTTTGCTGGCTGGCCGCTCTGGCATTTACTGCCTGGATTGCGGCCGCCTGGTTCTGGCGCTTGCAGGCTAGCCCCACGCAGTCATCCATCGCCGTGGCGGCTGCCGATCCGCAGGTTGCTGCGCAGGACGTTTCTTCGCGCCAGTTGTTCGGCCTGCCCCCTGTACAAGCCACGGCGACTGCCGCCCCCGCTCCCAGCATCGTCGTCATTGGAGTGCAGACCCGCTGGGGCAAGCTGCCGGGCTACGCCATCATCCGCGACGGCGGCTCGCCCTCCCAATCCTGGGTCGAAGGTGAAAACCTCGCCTCCGGCGTCAAGCTCGTGCGTGTACGTGCCGATGGCATTGAGGTGGAACGCAACGGCAACACCGAATTCATCGCATTGAATCCCGCTGCTGGCCCGACTGGTGGCGGCGCTCCCATACAGCCGTCTGCGCAAGCTCCCGGCACCCCCGTCCAGGGTGTCACTGCGCCACCGCCTCCCCCGCCCGAGAAGGACAAGGGCGACTGATGCATTACATGATTCGCTCCCTCTCTGCTTTTCTGCCGCGTAGCGCTGCTTGCGCCTTCCTCGCGCTGACGCTGGCCATCTCCGCGCAGCAGGTACACGCCCAGACGCCACCGCCAGCTGCGAGCAATGCCGCAGCCAATGCCGATAACGGCGATGCGGTCTCGCTCAATTTCAACGCCGCCGAAATCGACACGGTCATCCGCGCCATCGGCAAGATCACGGGGCGCAACTTCCTCATCGATCCGCGCGTCAAGGGCACGATCAACATCGTCACCAGCCGCCCGGTCAACAAGGCGATGGTCTACCCCATCCTCCTGTCAGCCCTGCGACTGCAAGGCTTCACCGCGGTGGAAGAAGGTCGCCTGACCAAGATCGTGCCGGAAGCCGACGCCAAGCTGCACGCCGTGCCGACTGGTCAGCACGATGCACCGGCCACCAGCGGCGACCGTATCGTCACCGAGATCTTCCAGATCAAACACGAGTCCGCCACGCAGCTCGTCCAGGTCGTGCGTCCGCTCGTAACGCCCAACAACACTGTCAGCGTCTACCCGGCCAACAACTCGCTGGTCGTCACCGACTACGCCGACAACGTGACGCGCATCCGCCGCATCATCGAATCGATCGATGTGCCGGCGAATGACTCGCAGGTGATCCCGGTGCAGAACGCATCTGCAGTCGATCTCGCGACGATGGTCACCAAGCTCATCAACGAAAGCGGTACCACCGAGCCCAGCCAGAAGGTCGCCATCGTTGCCGATGCGCGCACCAACTCCCTGCTCATACGCTCCAGCAGCCCCTCGCGCCTGCAAGCTGTGCGCAGCCTCATCGCCCAGCTCGACCAGACCGGCTCGCTGGGCAATCTGCGCGTGGTCTATCTCAAGAACGGCGACGCGGTGAAGATTGCGCAGACCCTGCGCGCAATTTCTGCAGCCGACTCCAACTCGCAGAACCAGCAGAATCAACAGCAGCAGCAACAAGCTGCACGCACCACCACGGGTGGCCAGGGCAACAGCGGCCCGAGCACCTTCTCGGCCAACATCAACGGCGCCTTGATCTACGCCGAAACCGCGACCAACTCCATCGTCATCAACGCCCCCGACGCGCTCTACAACAGCCTGCGCGGCATCATCGACCAGCTTGATCGCCGCCCGGCACAGATCTACGTCGAGGCCCTGATTGCGGAAATCAGCGCCGAGCGTGCCAGCGAGTTCGGTATCCAGTGGAATGCCGGTGCGCCCTCTTCTGGCAAGACCACTGTTTTCGGCGGCACCAACTTCGGCTCGGGCGGACAAAACATCCTGACCGTCGCACAGAATCCGGCGTCTGTTTCTACGGGTCTGAATCTGGCTGTGGGCAGTGGCCCCATCACGATTCTCGGCAAGGAAATCCTCAACATTGCCGGTCTCGTGCGCGCACTCGAGAACGATGCTTCAACCAATGTGCTGTCCACACCCAGCCTGGTCACGGTCAACAACGAAGAAGCCAAGATCGTCGTCGGCAAGAATGTGCCTTTCGTAACCGGCAGCTTCACCAACAGCGCAACGGGTGTTTCCAACCCCTTCCAGACCATCGAACGCAAGGACGTCGGCCTGACCCTCAAGATCAAGCCGCAGATCACCGAAGGGGGTTCGATCCGCCTGGTCATCGCGCAAGAGGCCTCCAGTGTGATCGAGAGCACCTCTTCGTCGACCACAGGCCCGACCACCACCAAGCGCTCGCTGGATTCGACGGTGATCGTCAACAACGGCTCCTTCCTCGCACTGGGCGGTCTGGTTGAAGACACTTACACCGGCAGCGTTGGCAAGATTCCGGTGCTGGGTGACATTCCCATCATCGGCGCACTGTTCCGCTACGACACGCGCCGCCGCGCGAAGAGCAACCTGGTCATCTTCCTGCGCCCCCTTATTCTGCGCACTCCGGAGGACTCCAGCTCGGTCACGAGCAGTCGCTACGACTACGTCATCGGCCAGCAGAAGGATTCCGCGGGCAAGGACATGGGGCTCGAGAACAAGGCGCAGCCGCTGCCGCCCTTGTTGATGGACAAGAACCTCACCGTGCCGGCACCGCGCTGAGCACCGGCCCCGCGCCATGAGTATCGACAGCCTTCCCTACGCCTTCGCCAGAACGCACGGCGTGCTCTTGCTGGCTGCCGAGGAGGACAGTGCGTCCATCCTCGCGCGCGAAGATGTAGCGCCTTCCGCACTGGTCGAGCTGCGTCGCATGCTGGGCCTGCCTCTCAAGCTGGAGCGTGTCGCGAAGAACGTCTTCGAAGCACGTCTCGCCGAAAGCTACCAGCAAGGCACGCAGGACGCCGCAGCCGTGGTCGATGATCTCGGTCAGGACGTGGATGTCTCGCGCTTGATGGAAGAAATCCCCGTCGTCGAAGACCTGCTCGAAACGCAGGAAGACGCGCCCATCATCCGCATGATCAACGCCCTGTTGCAGCAGGCGATCCGCGAACGTGCGTCCGACATCCACATCGAACCTTTCGAGCGCTACTGCGTCGTGCGCTATCGCCGCGACGGCACCCTGCTGGAAATCGCCCGCCCGCATCGCGCCTTGCACGCAGCACTGGTGTCACGCATCAAGGTCATGGCCGAGCTGGACATCGCCGAGAAGCGCTTGCCGCAGGATGGCCGCATCGGCCTGCGCATCGCCGGCCGCGCCATCGACGTGCGCGTTTCGACACTGCCGACACAGCATGGCGAACGCATCGTGCTGCGTCTGCTCGACAAGACGTCGAACAACTTCGGCCTTGACAGCACGGGCATGGAAGTCGGTGCGCTCGCCGCATTCCGTCGTCTGCTCGCACAACCGCACGGCATCGTACTGGTGACGGGCCCGACCGGCTCCGGCAAGTCAACGACGCTGTACGGTGCCCTGCGCGAGATTTCCAGCTCCACACGCAACATCGTGACGGTCGAAGACCCTATCGAATACGACCTGCCCGGCGTAGGCCAGATCCAGGTCAACACACGTATCGAGCTGTCGTTTGCACGCGCCTTGCGCGCGATCCTGCGCCAGGATCCGGACGTCATCATGATTGGTGAAATCCGCGACCTCGAAACGGCGCAGATCGCCGTGCAGGCCAGTCTGACCGGCCACCTTGTGCTGGCGACCCTGCACACCAACGATGCGACCTCGGCCATCACACGTCTTATCGACATGGGCATCGAGCCCTTCCTGCTCGCTTCCAGTCTGCGTGGTGTGGTGGCGCAGCGCCTGGTGCGCAAGCTGTGCCCCGAGTGCCGCACGCCGCGCACTTCCACACCGGTCGATTACGAGCTGCTCGGCATCGGCCCGGGCAAGACACTGTTCGCATCCCAGGGTTGCGCTGCCTGCAGCAACACAGGCTATGCCGGCCGCACCGGCATCTACGAGTTGCTCGAAATCAACCCGGTGCTGGCGGCCATGATTCACGACAACCAGCCCGAGAACGAAATCCGCGACACGGCGCTGAACTACGGCCTCAAGCTGCTGCGTAACGATGGTGTGCGCCTGCTGGAGTCCGGCATCACCTCGCCGGAAGAACTGCTGCGTGTGACACGCGAGTAGGCAGGCCATGGCAACTTTCAGCTACCAGGCCGTCGATGCCGAAGGTGCCGCCACGCAAGGCACGCTGGAAGCGGACAATCCGCGCCACGCCCGGCTGATCCTGCGCGAACGCGGACTTTTCCCGACGCAGATCGACGCACACGCTGACAAGCAGGACGCCGCGCGCAAGCTCTCCATTGGCACGGCCGAACTGTGCTTGCTGACGCGCCAGTTCTCAGCCCTGCTGGCCTCTGGCCTCACCATCGAGCAGTCCCTGCTCGCGGTAGCGGAACAAGCCGAGAAGGCCAACGCGCGCGCGCTCATCGGCGCTGTGCGCGCCGAGGTCATCGCCGGCTTCTCGTTGCGAGCAGCGCTCGACCGTTTCGACCGCGCCTTCCCGCCGATTTACCGTGCCCTCATCAACGCGGGTGAAAAATCCGGTCAGCTGCCACGCGTCACCGACATGCTGGCAACCTACCTCGAGCAACAGGACAGCCTGCGTCGCAAGATGATGCAGGCCATGATCTACCCGGCCATCGTCAGCGTGGTGGCCGTAATGGTCATCGTCGGCCTGATGACCTACGTCGTCCCACGTGTGGCCGAGGTCTTCGTGCAATCGCACCAGACCCTGCCCTTGCTGACGCGCATGCTCATCGCCACCAGCGAATTCTTGCGCAGCTGGGGGCCCTGGCTGGCACTGCTGGTTGCTGCCGGCATCGCCGCTTTCGTCTACGCCCTGCGTGACGACGCCTTGCGCATGCGCTGGCACCGCTGGCTGCTAAGCCTGCCGCTCATTGGGCGCCATCTGCGTACCCTCGACACAGCCCGCTTTGCCAGCACGCTGGCCATTCTGGTCAGCGCCGGTGTGCCCTTGTTGGGCGCGCTGGATGCCGGCCGCCAGGTCATGAACTATCTGCCGCTCAAGGACGCCGTCGCTGCGGCCGCAGATCGCGTGCGTGAAGGCGCCACGCTGTCCGCCGCCATGCGTCAGACACGTAGCTTCCCGCCCCTGCTGATCCACATGCTGATCAGCGGCGAAGCCACAGGCGATCTCTCAAGCATGCTGACCCGCTGCGCCGCACTGCAACAAACCGAGGTCGAGAACCGCAGCCTGACCCTCACCACCCTGCTCGAACCGCTGCTCCTGCTGTTCATGGGCGGCAGCGTGCTGCTGATAGTATTGGCCGTCATGCAACCCATCATTGCGCTCAACACCCTCGTGAAGTGAGCGCCACGCTTTTGCCGGAGACACCATGAAGCACAGCCCCCGTCTGCCACGTCAGAGTGGTTTCACCCTCATCGAAATCATGATCGTCATTGTGATCATGGGCATCCTCGCCGCACTGATCGTGCCCAAGATCATGGACAAGCCCGACGAGGCCCGCATCACGGCAGCCAAGGCCGACATCTCCAGCATTGCCACCGCGCTCAAGCTCTACAAGCTCGACAACCGCGCTTACCCCAGCAGCGAGCAAGGGCTGGATGCGCTCGTCAAGGCACCCACCATCACGCCGCTGCCACCAGCCTGGAAAAAAGGTGGTTACCTCGACAAGCTGCCCAAGGATCCCTGGGGCAATGCCTACCAATACCTGAGCCCTGGTGTGCATGGCGATGTCAACGTCTGGAGCATGGGCGCCGACGGCCAGTCGGGAGGCGAAGGCAGTGACGCTGATATTGGCTCCTGGATGTAAAGACGTTCTACCGCCCGCACGCGGCGTGTCAACACAGCGCTGCAGGAGCCGCGGATTCACTCTCATCGAGCTGATGGTGGTGATGGTTATTGTCGGCATTGCCGCGAGTCTGGCAGCCGTCAACCTGGGCGTTCTCGACCGCCAGAACGCCAACGACGAACTGCAGCGCCTGCAACACGTACTGCAGTTCGCCAGTGAGCGCGCAGCTGTGCGCGGCACGCCCATCCAGGTCGAGTTCCTGCCTGGCAGTTATCGCTTCAGCAAACTCGACACCAGCGGCAAGTGGCAATTGATGTTCCAGCCACGCGAGCTGGCAGAGCGCGAATGGATAGACGGCTTGCGCGTCACCAGTCTCACTGTCGGTGATCGCCTCCTTCCCCAGTCCGCACAACGCATGGTGTTCGCTGCCGAATCGACGCCCTTCACTTTGCAACTGATCACGTCTGAAGGCACACGCCTGCTTGTCGGCAATTCTGCTGGCGAAGTCAGCCAGTCCGCGCCGGGAGTGTCGCCGTGAGCGCGTCAATTGCCCGGCCCCGCGGCTTTACCCTGCTGGAAGTACTGATCGCGCTGGCCGTGCTCGCCATTGCGTTGACGGCCGTGGCGCGTGGCATCGGCCTTGTGGCCATACAGGCGACCGAACTCGGCGAGAGACACGCCGCGCAGTGGCTGGCACAGAACCGCATGGCCATGTTGCGTATCACCGATGTGTTCCCGGATCCCTCTGTCACGAACGAGGGCGATTCGGAACAGGCTGGCTACAAGCTGCACTACCGCGAAACCATCAAGGCAACCGACAACCCGCTGTTTCGCCGTGTCGAGATCAAGGTAACGCGTGACGACGGCACGCAGCTCGCCAAGCTGACGGGTTTTGCCTCAAGGGCTGCGCCATGAAAAGTCGTCAGCGTGCATTTACGCTCATCGAGGTCCTCGTGGCATTGGTCATCCTGGCTGTGCTGGGGCTGATGTCCTGGCGCGCTCTGTCGGCGGCACTGGACAGCCGAGATCACATCCTCGGCATCGAACAACGCTGGCAACGCGTTGCGCGCGCGATGAGCACGGTGGAGACACATCTCATGCAGATTGGCACGCGCGGCAACCCTGCACCCAATGCCTTGCCAGACTTCCAGCTTCTTCTCGCCAATACCGGTGAACAACGCCTGGTCTTCTTGCGCATGGATGCCGAACAAGGTTCGCGCCTCGCCGGCTTCGAGTTCAAGAACAACGCCCTGCAGCTATTGCGTTGGCCGAGCCGTGTGTACAGCCTGAAACCGACAGACGTAAGTTCTGAAGTCGTACTGGAAGGCGTTTCCAACCTGCGCTGGGCTGCCTACGACAACAAGGGAACGGACGAAGTTGAAGACGATGAATGGGTGGAAAAATGGAGCAAGCCTGCCCAGCCACCAGGTATTCGCCTGCGCATCGACATCAACGGCATCGGCACAGTGGAGAAGTTCTATGCGATCCACTAGGCAGTCGGGGGCGGCGTTGCTGATGGCCATTCTCACCGTAGCGCTGGTGGCTGCAGTGGCCAGTGCCGTGATTGCCGAACATGGCGGCGCTGTTGAACAGCTATCTGGCCGGTCGGACCAGGCACAAGCGCGCTGGTTGGCGCGTGGCGCGGTGGATTGGGCACGCAATGTCCTGGAGTTCGATCTCAAGCGCGCGCGCACCTCTGGTTCCGATCATTTCGGTGAAGAGTGGGCGATCCGCGTGCCAGCGACGCCGGTCAACGAAGGCGACGTCAGCGGTGAAATCGATGATCTGAGCGGGCACTTCAATATCAACAGCCTCACAGAGAACGGCGTAGCAGATTCCGGCTCACAAGCCATCCTGCAACGATTGCTGGAGACCCTGCGCATGCCACCTCGCGATGCGCAAATGCTCGTCAACGCCATCACCGACTGGATCGACACCGACGATGCGCCGGCGAACTACGGTGCAGAGGTCGATTGGTACACCAATGCGAAGCAGAAGATCCGGCCTCCCAACGCGCCCATCATCAGTATCAACGAACTGCTCGCGGTGCGAGGAATGACGAATGAGTTGCTGGAGCAACTTCGTCCTCACATCGCAGCGTTGCCACCCGCTGCCCGTACCATCAACGTCAACACGGCGAGCGCCGAAGTACTGGCCGCCTATATCGACAAGCTGCCTTTGGCCACAGCGCAGCAGATCGCCAACAGCCGCAAGACACTGGTGTTCTCGACTGTCGGCGACTTCACGAAACTGCTGCCCCCCAGCAGCAGCTACAATGCCAGCCAGTTCAGCGTGCTCAGTTACTACTTTCTGGCCACGGGCCGTGCGCGCTGGGGTGATGCCACAACGCACATGCAAGTCCTGCTGTTCCGCAACGGCAAACGTCCCGACATCCTCCGTGAAACCCTTCTTTGAGCTTTCCCTGAGCTGACATGACGATCCTGCGTGTTCTAATCTCCGACTCCTGGCCTGACCAGGCCGAGGCTGCCTGGGTGGTGCTCGACAAGGGCCAGGTCACCGCGTCCGGCAATTCCGGTCCGGGCAACTGGCCGAAGACCGATCGCACCGAAGCCATTCTGGCCGGCAGCCAGGTCGGTTGGGCTGTTGCCGATGTGCCGCAAGCCAAGCCGCGCGAACAGTTGCGCGCCCTGCCCTTCGCGCTGGAAGACCAGCTCATGCGCGAGCCCGACAGCCAGCACTTCACACCGCTGGGCAAGGAAGGAACACGCTGGTCGGTGTTGATCATTGCGCGTGAACGTCTGCGCCGCCTGGTTGCGCAATTCACCGCGCTTGGCCGCCCGCTGGATGCGGTCTGGTCCGCGCTTGCCTGCATGCCCGTCACCGCAGATAGCTGGACGCTGGCCGCTGACGGCACGCACTGGCTGCTGCGCTGTGGCACGCTGAACGCTTATGTCGATGACGCACCGCACGCAGCCGGCGAAGTCCCTGCTGTCATCGGCACACTCTTCGCTCAGGCACAAGCCAGCGGGCAGATGCCGGCGCGCCTGACCAGTCTTGGCATCCCGCATACCGAACTTGCACCGCTGTCGCGTTACGGCACGGGCTTTGCGCCGGAGGCGACCTGGGACTGGCACATCGTGCCGCCCGAATTGCCCAATCTGCTGCACGGTGAGTTCCTGTCGGAACACGCACGTGGCAAGTTCCTGCGCGCCTTGCGCCCGGCGATCTATCTTGTTGTCGCGGTGCTGCTGCTCGATCTGATTATCGGGGTCGGCAGCGCGATGCTGCGCCAGCGCGATCTCAACGACATGCGCAAGCGTCTCAACCAGGTCGCACAGACCCAGCTGCCGGGGCGTGCGCTGCAAGACCCAGTGGTCCAGCTGCATCGCGAGTTGCAGACCCAGCGTCAGCGGCACGGTTACCTTGCTGAAGACGATGCGCTTGCGCTGTTGTCAGAGCTTGCCGTGGCACTGGGCAGTGATGCCACAGGCGCCATCCAGGCCCTGCACTATGAATCCGGTGCGCTGATCGTCACGCTGGGCAAGCCACTCGACATGAGTGCCCTGCAAGCGCGTCTCGACACGCGCGGCATTGCGGCCAGCATTCGTGGCGGAACGACGCTCTCGCTGCAAAGGAAGCCCGCATGAACGCCCTGCGCGAACGTTTCGATTCGATGAGCCAGCGTGAGCGGCGAATCCTGATCGTCGGTGCCGTTGCCATCCTCACCACCCTGCTGTGGTTGCTGCACGACTGGCAGGTTGCGACCCACAAGAAGCTGGACAAGGCGCTGCCGCGTCTCGAAGCCCAGTTGGCCACCATGCAGGCGGAAGCCGCAGAGATTTCTCGCTTGCGCAGCCTGCCGCCGCTGACGGTCAACGATCTGAAGCAGACTGCGGATGCATTGCAGGCCAGTGCCAAGGCGCGCGGCATGAGCGTGACGGTGCGCAGTGATGGCAACCAGCTTCTCGTCATGGGAAAGCCCGTCAACTTCGATGCCTGGACGCCCTGGCTGGGCGAAGTACTGCGTACCAGCGGACTGCGTCTGACTTACCTTGATGCCACGCAGTCTCCCAGTGGCCTGGCGCTCGAAGCGCGTCTGGCGCCGCTGAACTGATCGGCCAATCACCCGGACTCCTGACCGGCCATGCTGAAGAGTCTCATCTTCTTCGTGTCGAGCTTCCTGCTGTGTCTGCTCATCCGCGCACCAGCCAGCGTCTGGAACAGTGTGCTGCAGGCGCAGAGCAACCAGCGCCTGACCTTGCTCGATACCGAGGGCAGCATCTGGCAAGGTACAGCCCGTCTTGCCGTCCTCGATCCCGAGACAGGCTTGCGCATCCCTCTGACACCCGTGTCCTGGCGCTGGCGCCCGGTTGAATTGATCCGCGCCCGCGTCAACTGGGCCTTCTCCGTGGCCGGACTGCCGCCATTTTCGCTGGCCGCCGCGCCGGGCGGTCTGACGGTCTCCAGCCTCGCCATCCAGTTGCCGGTGCGCGAAGTGCTGGACCAGATTCCCAACACCGTCGCACGCTCGGGCTGGCGTGGCGACTTCGCGCTCACCATGGATCGTCTGCATTGCAGCTGGGGAATGCGCTGCGAAGGGCGTACCGAGCTCTTCTGGCGCGGCGCAGCGAGTGATCTCTTTCCGGGGCGTAACTTCGGCAATTACCACCTCGTGGTCGAAGCGCGCACCGACATCACCGAGCTGAAACTCGAAACCCTCAACGGTGACGTGCGCCTCAACGCCGATGGCAGCATCAAGCCCGGCGGTGCGCTGCAATTGCAGGGCAGTGTCGAAGGCGATCCCGCCTTCGTCGGTCGCCTGCCTGATGTGGCTGGCCGCTGGGTACAACCGACGGTCACACCGGGCAAGCTGCTCTTCAGCTTCGGCAACGCAGCGGAACGCTAGACCGCCTATATTCAGGGAGCCATCCACCACTGGAGAGCTCCATGTCACGGTTCATCCGCTTCATTGCTTTCGCAGTCCTTTGCTTCGGCTTTCAGGCATCCGCCTTCGCAGCACCAAACGATGCGCCCAAGAGCAAGGATCACCCCTTGCTGTCCCGCTACCCCGACTCCCACATCGTCGAGTACGCAAAGAACTTCAACAGCTTCGAGTTCGCGATCGCCGGCGGCAAACGCCAGGCCGTAGAGGGTGATGCCACACGCATCGTCTACTTCCACAACAACGGCGACAAGCAACCCAGCGCACTACAGCTGATCCGCAACTATCAGAACGCCATCAAGAGCATCGGCGGTGAGGTCGTCTATGAGCGCTTGCCACGCGATGCAGATGGCGGCGAGACGACGCTCAAAGTCACGACGGGTGGCAAGGAGGTCTGGGTGCGCATCGAGCCCGGCATTTTCAGCGCGCCGACGCAAAGCTACCTGGTGCAGATTGTTGAAGTCGCCGCGATGCAACAGGTCGTGACGGCCAACAAGATGCTCGACGAACTCAACAAGAACGGCTTCATCGCGCTCTACATCAACTTCGATACCGGCAAGGCTGACCTGAAGGCGGATGGTCAAGCGACGGTCGCAGAAATCGTGCGGCTGCTGAAAGCAAACCCCGCACTCAAGCTCGCCATCGAAGGACACACCGACAACGTCGGCAATGCGGCTGCCAACAAGCAGCTGTCAGAGAGCCGTGCCCGTAGCGTCATGCAGGCCATCGTCGGAGGTGGCGTGGCGGCCAACCGCCTGAGTGCCGCAGGCTTCGGGCAGGAGCGCCCCATAGCCGACAACCGCGGCGAAGAGGGACGTGCAAAGAACCGGCGCGTGGAGCTGGTGAAAAAGTAGGAAACCTTGATCGATTTGGCGCAAACGCGTTAACGAAAACGCCCGGCTTCAAGCCGGGCGTTCTTCATTCTGCTTCTTCAATCCACGCGGCCTGGATGGCCTCGAGGATGCGTTCGCCGCAACGCTTGGGATCATCGTCGAAATCCGGCAAGGCCATCACCCACTTCATGAGGTCCACGAAGTTCACGCGAGTCGGGTCCACATCGGGATGCGCTTCGGCAAGCTCGATGGCGATATCCAGCGTATCGGTCCACTTCATCAGTGCTTCCCTCCCTCACTGGCGTGATTGATGGTGTAACGCGGAATCTCCACCACCAGCGGCGTGTCCGCGACGATGGCCTGACACGAAAGACGCGAATTCGGCTCCAGCCCCCAGGCCTTGTCGAGCATGTCTTCTTCGAGGTCATCCGCTTCTTCGAGCGAACGGAAGCCTTCACGCACGATGACGTGACAAGTCGTGCAGGCACAGGACTTCTCGCACGCATGCTCGATGTCGATGCCATTGTCGAGCAGCGCATCACAGATCGATTCGCCGGCTTCCACTTCCAGCACCGCGCCGTCCGGGCACAACTCACCGTGGGGTAACACTACAACCTGGGTCATGGCTTCCTCATACCTTGAGATTGTCGACGCGATTGCCGGTCAGCGCCGAGCGGATCGCTTTGTCCATGCGGCGCGCAGCGAAATCTGCCGTCGCGGCGGACAGCGCTTCGATAGCGGCCTTGATGGCGAGGTGATCGCTACCCGCCCGTGCTTCGGCAAGGCCCACCATCGCGCCATCGATTTTCTTCGCTTCGGCGAGTGACAGCAGTTCTGCGTCTTCCGCCATCGCCTGTCTTGTTGCATCGAGCAGGCGGTCGGCATCGACTTGCTGCTCGCGCAGGGCACGCGCCTTCATGTCGTCCGAAGCGTGTTCAAAACCCGCCTTGAGCATGCCGGCCACTTCGTCGTCCGAGAGGCCGTAACTGGGTTTGACCACCACCTGCGATTCGATGCCCGTCGTCTGCTCGCGAGCCGTCACCGACAGCAAGCCATCCGCATCGACCTGGAAAGTCACGCGAATGCGTGCAGCCCCAGCCACCATGGGCGGTATACCGCGCAACTCGAAACGCGCCAGCGAACGGCAATCGCTGACCAACTCGCGCTCGCCCTGCACGACGTGAATCGCCATCGCGGTCTGGCCGTCCTTGAAGGTCGTGAACTCCTGCGCCTTGGCGACAGGAATGGTGGCGTTGCGCGGGATGATCTTCTCGACCAGACCACCCATGGTCTCCAGCCCCAGCGACAGCGGGATCACGTCGAGCAGCAGCCAGTCTTCGCCGGGACGACGATTACCCGCCAGCACGTTAGCCTGGATGGCGGCACCGACAGCAACCACCTTGTCGGGGTCGATGTCGGTAAATGGTTCGCGCCCGAAATACTGCTTCACGGCCGCGCGCAGATGCGGCATGCGCGTTGCACCACCCACCAGCACGACGGCCTGGATCTCGCGCACCGTCAGCCCGGCGTCCCGCAGAGCTCCCTTTACGGGCCCCATGCAGCGGTCAACCAAGGCACGCGTAAGCGTATGGAAGTTCTCTACCGTGACCGTGATGTCACGCGTAGCGCCACCAACGAGCGGCACTGTGGCCTGTACCTGCGCTTCAGTGGTCAGGGCTTCCTTGACGCGGCGCGCCTCGGCCAGCAGTGCACGATTGCTGCCGCAGTCGAGGTCGGCACCACCGACCTGCTTCTGCATCCATACCGCCAGCGCTTCATCGAAATCATCACCGCCCAGTGCGGAATCACCACTGGTCGCCATGACTTCGAACACACCGCGCGAGAGCTTCAACACCGAAAAATCGAAGGTGCCGCCCCCCAGATCGAACACCGCGTAGATGCCCTCGGCAGCCTCGTCGAGGCCGTAGGCAATCGCCGCGGCGGTCGGTTCGTTCAGCAGGCGCAGGACGTTGAGCCCAGCGAGCTTGGCGGCATCCTTGGTGGCCTGACGCTGAGCGTCATCGAAGTAAGCCGGTACGGTAATGACCGCACCGACAAGATCACCGCCCAAGGTCTCTTCTGCGCGCTGACGCAGCACCTTGAGTGTTTCGGACGACACTTCGACCGGACTACGGGCGCCAGCCACGGTGTTGATGCGCACCATGCCATTGCCGTCGACGAGGTCGTAATGCGCACGCATCGCGGCATCTGCATCAGCGAAGCTGCGCCCCATGAGGCGCTTGACCGAAGAGATGGTGTTACGCGGATCCTTGACCTGCATGGCCATGGCGTCCTGGCCGACCACAGTCTTGCCGTCGCGCTGATAGCGCACGACCGAAGGCAGCAAGGTGCGGCCTTCAGCGTCCGGCAGGCATTCCGGTACCGAATGGCGAACGGTCGCCACCAATGAGTTGGTCGTGCCGAGGTCGATACCGACCGCCAGACGATGCTGGTGCGGGGCGGGCGATTCACCCGGTTCGGAGAGTTGCAGTAGTGCCATCGTGTCTCAGAGCTGCAGCGCGTGCTGCTTAACCGTCAATCTGCGCCAGCGCGTCATCGATCTCGCTGCGCAGCTTTTCCATGAACATCAGTCGGCGTACAAGTTCGGCCGCGGCTTTCAGGTCACCCGATTCATCCAGGGCCTGCGCCATGTCTTCGAGCATCACGCCTTCGTCGCGTTGCAGGTCCTGCTCCAGACGACGCAACGGCTCGGCCTTGCCCTCCGCCTCTTCCACCGCTTCGCGCCAGGCCATCTGCTGCATGAGGAAAGCCGGTGACATGGCCGTATTGCGCTCGGCATCGATCTCCACACCACGGCGCTTGAGCAGGTAACGCGCGCGCTCGATGGGGTTCTTCAGCGCACGGTACGCCTCGTTGGCATGCGTCGCCCATTGCATGGCGACGCGACGCTCGGCTTCCGAGCGATGTGCGAAACGGTCAGGATGAACCTGCGCCTGCACGTTGCGGTAAGCCGCTTCGAGTGCCGGGCGCTCAAGGGCGAAATGTTCGGGAAGATTGAAGAGGGAGAAGTAGTCCTGCATCGCGGCCGGAAATCAGGTGTTACGGGGCAAAGTCCCGTTCACGATGGTGCTGAGACGCGAAGACGAGCCGCAGACAGTGCATTGGCACGGCAAGGCGATGTTGACAAAGTATCAGCGCTATCGGGGACGGGATCAGACGTTGAAGGACTCGCCGCAGCCACACTCGTTCTTGACGTTCGGATTGTTGAATTTGAAGCCTTCATTCAAACCCTCACGAACAAAGTCCAGTTCGGTGCCGTCGATGTAGGGCAGGCTCTTCGGGTTGACGAAGACCTTGAGGCCCTGGCTGTCGAACACCAGATCATCCGGCTCAGCAGCATCCGCGTACTCCAGCTTGTAAGCCATGCCGGAGCAGCCCGTGGTCCTGACCCCAAGGCGCACACCCACGCCCTTGCCACGCTTGGCAAGGTACTTCTCGACATGCTTTGCTGCTGCGGCGCTCAATGTGACGGCCATGATGTGTTCCTCTTCAATTCCAAAGTGGCGAAAGGAGCGAAACCCGCGCTTCGCTCATCCTGCCGCTCTTACGCGTGCTTCTTCTTGTAGTCCTCGACTGCAGCCTTGATCGCATCCTCGGCCAGGATCGAGCAGTGAATCTTGACCGGCGGCAGCGCCAGTTCTTCTGCGATCTGCGTGTTCTTGATGTTGACGGCTTCGTCGAGCGTCTTGCCCTTGACCCATTCGGTCACCAGCGAGCTCGAAGCAATCGCCGAGCCGCAACCGTAAGTCTTGAACTTCGCGTCTTCAATGATGCCGGTCGTGGCGTTCACCTTGATCTGCAGCTTCATCACGTCACCGCAAGCCGGTGCGCCGACCATGCCGGTACCCACTTCGCTATCACCCTTTTCGAAAGAGCCCACGTTACGCGGGTTTTCGTAGTGATCCAGAACCTTGTCGCTATATGCCATTTTCTTGCTCCTTCAATGTTTGCTGCGGAGAGGGATGAACGACATCCCTGCCCTCATGAATTCAATGTGCTGCCCATTGCACGGTGTTCAAGTCCACGCCGTCCTTGAACATTTCCCACAGCGGGGACAGTTCGCGCAGCTTGCCGATCTTCTTGTGCAGAAGATCGATGGTGAAGTCGACCTCTGCCTCGGTCGTGAAGCGGCCGATGGTGAAGCGGATCGAGCTGTGTGCCAGCTCGTCTTCGCGACCCAGTGCGCGCAGCACGTAAGAGGGCTCCAGCGAAGCCGAGGTGCAGGCAGAGCCCGACGACACAGCCACTTCCTTGATGGCCATGATGAGGGATTCGCCCTCGACATAGGCAAAGCTGATGTTGAGGTTGTGCGGCACGCGCTGTTCCATGTCGCCATTCACGAAGGTCGCTTCGATGTCCGACAGGCCCTTGTAGAGACGGTCACGCAAAGCGCGGATGCGGGCGCCCTCGGTCGCCATCTCTTCTTTGGCAATGCGGAATGCTTCGCCCATGCCGACGATCTGATGCGTAGCCAGCGTGCCCGAACGCATGCCGCGCTCGTGGCCGCCACCGTGCATCTGCGCTTCGATGCGCACACGCGGCTTGCGACGCACGTACAGCGCGCCGATGCCCTTGGGGCCATAGGTCTTGTGCGCCGAGAACGACATCAGGTCGACCTTCAGCTTCTCCAGGTCAATCTCCACCTTGCCGGTTGCCTGAGCGGCGTCGACGTGGAAGATGATGCCCTTCTCGCGGCAGATCTCGCCAAGCTCGGCGATGGGTTGCACCACGCCGATCTCGTTGTTCACGAACATGATGGACACGACGATGGTGTCGGGACGCAGCGCCGCTTTGAAGGCTTCGAGGTCGATGAGGCCGTTTTCCTGCACGTCCATGTAGGTCACTTCGAAGCCCTGGCGCTCCAGCTCGCGCATGGTGTCGAGCACGGCCTTGTGCTCGGTCTTCAGCGTGATGAGGTGCTTGCCCTTGCCGGCGTAGAAGTTCGCCGCGCCCTTGATGGCGAGGTTGTTCGATTCCGTCGCGCCGGAGGTCCACACGATCTCGCGTACATCGGCATTCACCAACGCGGCGACATGCTCGCGTGCCTTTTCGACCGCTTCTTCCGACTCCCAGCCATAGGCGTGGGAACGGCTTGCGGGGTTGCCGAAATGTTCGGTCAACCAGGGAATCATCTGCTCGGCAACACGCGGATCAACCGGCGTCGTGGCGGAATAATCGAGATAGAGAGGAAACTTCATCAATGGCTCCAGAACCAGCTCAGTCTTCAAGCGCTGACCGCTGACAGCGTCCGCAAAGCGGTCACCGTCTCACGCAGCACTTCTACAAATCGTTTTACATCATTCAGCGCAGTCGTCGGCCCCACGCTGACCCGCACGGCACCACGCGCCAGACCGTCTTCCACACCCATGGCCAGCAAGGTGCGCGAGGGCTCGGGATTGGCGCTCGAACACGCCGCACCACTGGCCACCGCAAAACCCGCGCGGTCGAGCTTGCCGACCAGCGTCTCGCCGTCGATGCCCTCGAACGCGAAGTAACTCGTATTCGGCAGACGCGTTGCCATCGCACCGAACAGCCTGGCTCCCAAGGCGCTCAAACCCGCTTCCAGCACGTCGCGCACGTCGCGCATGTGCTGCGTGCGCGACGCCAGATCTGCCGTGACCAGTTCGCAGGCCAGGCCGAAGCCGACGATGGCGGCCACGTTCTCGGTGCCCGAGCGCAAGCCACGCTCATGCCCACCGCCAGCAATCAGGGGCTGCAGTTCGACGCGCTTGTCGAGCACCAGTGCACCGGCACCGATGGGGCCACCGATTTTGTGCGACGACAGGGTCAGCGCATGAACACCCAGGGCGCGGAACGATACAGGCATCTTGCCCAGCGCCTGCACGGCGTCGGCATGCAGGAAGCCGCCAACTGCCTTGACGTGCTGCGCCAGCGCAGTCACGTCGTTGATCACACCCGTTTCATTGTTGGCCAGCATCTGCGACACGAGCGCCGGTCGATTTGCCGCAATCCTGCTCGTGGCCGCAACCACATCCGCCGCGCCATTCGCGCTGACGGGCAACTCTTCCACGCGCCAACCCAGCCTTTGCAACTGGCGAGCTGGTTCGCGAACGCAAGGATGTTCCGTCGCGCCGATGGCGATCAGCCCCGGCTGGCGCATCGCTGCCGCACCCTTGATGAAGAGGTTGTTGGCTTCCGAACCACCACTGGTGAAAACCACTTCGGTGTCGTGCGCGCCAACCGCCGCGGCCACCTGCTGGCGCGCGCGGCTGATCGCGTCGCGCGCCTGGCGGCCGTATTCATGCCGGCTGGAAGCATTGCCGAAGCGTGCGCCGAGAAACGGCAGCATGGCTTCGCGCACGCGCTCGTCGAGCGGTGTGCTGGCATTCCAGTCGAGATAAACAGGGGCGAACACGATGGAGATCCTCAGGCCTGTACCGTCACCGTGGGCTTTTCACAGGACTCGCGCGCCTCGCGGAAGACCATCACTTCCTTGCTCTCACAGCTCTTGAGGCGCTGCTTGTGCTGCTCGACCAGCCCGGCCAGCGTCACCGAGGCCAGGTATTCGAACATGCGCTTGTTGAGGTTGGTCCACAGGTCGTGCGTCATGCAACGGCCTTCGTCGTGGCAGTTTTCCTTGCCACCGCACTGGGTGGCGTCGAGCGGCTCATCGACGGCAATGATCACGTCAGCCACCGAAATGCTCTCGGTCGCGCGGGCCAGCATGTAACCGCCGCCCGGGCCGCGCACGCTGCTCACCAGCTCGTGGCGACGCAACTTGCCGAACAATTGCTCAAGGTAGGACAGCGAAATGCCCTGCCGTTCGCTGATACCTGCCAGCGTGACAGGACCATCGCTTTGACGCAGTGCGAGGTCAATCATTGCCGTGACGGCAAAACGGCCTTTGGTTGTCAGTCTCATGGGTTGGCTCCGGGGGTTCCGATGGCAATCGGAAATACCTGATCATTTTTGTCAAGTATGCAATACCCGAGCAAATCAGTCAAGGATTCAGCCACGCTATCTTGTTGATTAGGCAGAATCAATCGACCATCTTCGAGAGGGAGTCGTGATCGAAAGGCTGCTGACAGCCCGGATCGTCTTCCTCGCCACACAGCCCCGCCGCCTTGAGGCGTGCCACCAGCGCGTCGATACGCTTGTCCTGCTCGGCAGCATGGTCAAGCATGGCGTGCAGGGCGCGCGACAGCGGATCGTCCATGTCACGCGTGACGCCATAGGCCGAGAAGCCCTGCACGTCGGCACTGTGCTCGCGCTCTTCACTCTTGGGCTCGATGATGCGCGCCGGAATGCCGACGGCCGTAGCGCCCGCGGGAACCGGCTTGGTCACCACGGCGTTGGAGCCGATCTTGGCGCCCTTCCCCACCGTGAAACCACCCAGCACCTTGGCGCCAGCGCCCACCACGACGCCGGTTTCCAGCGTGGGATGGCGCTTCACGCCGCGATAAAGGGATGTACCGCCCAGCGTCACGCCCTGGTAGATCGTGCAATCGTCACCCACCTCGGCCGTCTCGCCGATGACAACGCCCGTACCGTGGTCGATGAACACGCGGCGGCCGATCTTTGCGCCGGGGTGGATCTCGATACCCGTCCACCAGCGACCGAATACCGAGACGAAACGCGCCAGCCAGACGAATCCACGCCGCCACAGCCCATGCGAGAAGCGATGCACGAACAGCGCGTGGATGCCGGGGTAACAGGTGAGCACCTCCAGCTTGCTGCGGGCCGCGGGGTCGCGTTGCAGGACGCTATGGATGTCTTCACGCAGATGGCTGAACATGGGGCCTCGGAATCAGTCGTTGTTCTTGTCGGGGTCACGTCGCGCCATTGTACTGGCCGCACTGCCCGGCGCAGGCTTCTCGAACAGGCTCAGCATGCCGCGCAGGATGTTCACTTCGTCACGCTCCAGCGCAATCCGGCCGAACATGCGGCGCAGGCGCGGCATCAGGCGCTTCGGGTTTTCGGGGTTGTAGAAACCGGTGGCGGTCGTGGCGCGCTCGATGTGCGCCATCAGCGACTCCACCTCGTCTACCGTCGCCAGCGGCTCGCTCCAGCTGGGCGCTTCGCCCGCATCGGCCAGTGCCATGCGCATTTCGTAGGTCATCAGCTGCACGGCTGCGCCAAGGTTCAGCGAGCTGTATTCCGGATTGGCCGGGATCATCACCGGCAGCTGGCAGAGGCGCACATCTTCGTTCGACAGGCCGAAAGTCTCGTTGCCGAATACCAGTGCCACCTCGGCGCCCTGCCGGGCGTGGTCAGCCAGTGTGCTGGCGGCATCGCGCGACCACTGGGCCGGCAAGGCCAGTTCGCGCCGGCGTGCGGTCAGCGCTCCCGCCACGGTCACGCCCTGCAAGGCTTCGGCCAGCGAATCGACCACCCGGGCGCTATCCAGCACGTCTGTTGCGCCAGACGCACGCGAGGTGGCTTCGGCGTCGGGAAAGCGCTTCGGCTGCACCAGCCACAGCGAGCTCAGGCCCATGGTCTTAAGCGCCCGCGCGGCTGCGCCGATATTGCCAGGGTGACTTGGCTGCACAAGTACGACACGAACGCGGCTCAAAGCCGACTGATCCGACATATAATTCCGGGTTTCCAAAGACGCTCAGCCCGCAACGGGGTGACGTCATCGCTCATTCAAAAGCCATGCATCCGATACTGAACATTGCCGTCAAGGCAGCGCGTCGCGCCGCCACGGTCATCAACCGCGCATCTCTGGATCTCGATCTCATCGAGGTGAGAACCAAGCAACCCAGTGACTTTGTCACCGAGGTTGACCAGGCCGCTGAACGGGCCATCATCGAAGTGATTCGCGAAGCGTATCCGGAGCACGGCATTCTAGCAGAGGAGTCCGGCAGCTCTGGCGGCGCGGGCGACAGCGCCCAGAGCGAGTTCCAGTGGATCATCGACCCGCTCGATGGCACCACCAACTTCATCCACGGCTTCCCTCAATACGCAGTGTCCATCGGCATCACGCAGAACGGCGTGCTGCAGCATGGCGTGATCTACGACCCTGTGCGCAACGAGCTGTTTACCGCCAGCCGTGGCAAGGGCGCCTATCTCAATGACCGCCGCATCCGCGTCTCCAAGCGCGTCAAGCTGCAAGACTCGCTGATCGGCACGGGCTTCCCGTTCCGCAGCTTCGAGCACATCGACGCCTATACCGCCATCTTCCGTGAACTGGTGCAGAAGACCGCCGGCCTGCGCCGCCCGGGCGCAGCCGCGCTGGATCTGGCCTACGTCGCCTGCGGCCGTACTGACGGCTTCTTCGAATTCGGCTTGGCACCCTGGGACATGGCCGCTGGCGCACTGATGGTGGCGGAGGCAGGTGGCCTGATCAGCGACTTCAGTGGCGAATCGGCCTACCTCGAAACCGGCAATCTCGTCGCCGGCTCGCCGCGCATCTTCGCCCCGCTGCTGCAGATCGTGCAGAGCCACACCGCCAGCACGCTCAAGGCCTGAACAAGCCGACAGCCAGAAAAACGGGGAGCTCAGGCTCCCCGTTTTGTATTGATCACCGCCACCGCACCCAGGATCAGTGCCGCCGCGATGGCTTCTGGCCAGCCCGGTGACTCATGCAACACAACCGCCCCCGCCAGCACGCCCACCAGCGGCGTGATCAATGACGACAGCGATGACACGCTGACCGGCACCAGCAGCACCAGCTTGTTCCAGGCCCAGTAGCCGAACATGAAGCCCACCACCACGTTGTAAGCCAGGCCCCACAAGGCATTGGCAGACGGCAGCACTGCTGGAATGCCATCAACGAAGTACGCCGCCAGCAGCATGGGCACCCCGCCCAGCAACATCATCCAGCCCGTCAGCGCCACGGTATTGAGCGGAATCTGCCAGCGCTTGAGCAGCACCGTACCCGCCGCCCAGGACGCCGCTGCCGTCACCATCAGGAACACGCCCAGCGGTGCCTGCGACAGGTGCAGCACCTGCTCGCCCATCAAGGCCACCACGCCTCCTGCCCCCAGCAGCAGCGCCAGCGCCCGTCGCCCGGTCATGGCTTCGCCCAGCCACCAGATCGACAGCGGCACACACCATAGCGGCATCGTGTAACCCAGCAAAGCCGCGCGCCCGGACGGCAAATGCGCTACGCCATAGGTCGCGAAGATGTTCCAGCCAACGATGTTGAAGAAGGTCAGCCAGAGGATCTGGCCCAGCCGCTGGCGCGGCAAGGCAATCGACAGCCCGGCGTTGCGGGCCAGCGCCAGCACGCCCAAGCCGCCAATCACGAGGCACAGGCCACGGAAGCTCAGCGGCGGCACTTCCGCCACCACGATCTTCATGACCGGCCAGTTGAGGCCCCAGCCAATGGCGAGCCCGAGGAGAAGCAGGAGACCTTCGCCGTTCAGACGGCGGCTGGTGGACGACATGGGATTGCCTTGCGGAGGTGAAGCGAGAGAGCCGGCAGTTTAACGCTGCGCTACAGAGAGGATTCGGATGGCGGGCACTGAACCGCTAGAATATGCGGCTTCACAGAATCCCCATACCGGGCCCTGCCCGCCCCTCAGCCGTGACCGACTTGCTCAACGAAATCTCCCGCCGCCGCACCTTTGCGATCATCTCCCACCCTGACGCGGGCAAAACCACGCTCACCGAAAAGCTGCTGTGGTTCGGCGGCGCCATCCAGGTCGCCGGCGAAGTGCGCGCGCGCAAAGCCAGCCGCCACGCCACGTCGGACTGGATGGAACTCGAAAAGCAGCGCGGCATCTCGGTCACGTCCTCGGTGATGCAGTTCCCCTACCGCGACGCCATCGTGAACCTGCTCGACACCCCGGGCCACGAAGACTTCTCGGAAGACACCTACCGCACCCTCACCGCCGTCGACTCTGCCGTGATGGTCATCGACTCGGTCAATGGCGTCGAATCGCGCACCATCCAGCTGCTCAAGGTGTGCCGCATGCGCGACACCCCCATCCTCACCTTCATCAACAAGCTCGACCGCGAAGGCAAGGAGCCCATCGACCTGCTCGATGAAATCGAATCGACGCTGGAGATGGAGTGCGCCCCGATGACCTGGCCCATTGGCATGGGCAAACGCTTCCGCGGCGTCTATCACCTCTACAACGACAGCATCGCCTTCTTCGATCCGCAGGCTGAAAAGGGCACCTCCGAGATCATCGAAGGCCTGAACAACCCGCGCCTTGATGAAGCCATCGGCGATCAGGCTGAAGAGCTGCGCATGCAGGTCGAGCTCGTGCGCGGCGCCTCGCACACTTTCGACAAGGAAAAGTACCTCGCCGGCAAACAGACGCCCGTCTTCTTCGGCTCCGGCGTCAACAACTTCGGCGTGCAATCCGTTCTCGACGCCCTCGTCGACTACGCGCCGGGCCCGCTCGCACGTGCTTCCGAAAATCGCCAGGTCGAACCCGATGAAAACAAGTTCTCCGGCTTCGTCTTCAAGATCCAGGCCAACATGGACCCCAAGCACCGCGACCGCATTGCTTTCATGCGCGTCTGCTCAGGCCACTTCGAACGCGGGATGAAGATCAAGCAGGTCTCGCAAGGCAAGCAGTTCGCCGTCAACAACGCCATCACCTTCATGGCGCAAGACCGCAACACCACCGAAGAAGCTTGGGCCGGCGACATCATCGGCATTCCCAACCACGGCAGCATCCGCCTCGGCGACACCTTCACCGAAGGCGAAGACCTCAAGTTCACGGGCATCCCCTCCTTCGCGCCAGATCTCTTCCGCCGCGCCCAGATCAAGAACCCGCTCAAGATGAAGCAGCTGCAGAAAGGCCTGCAGCAGCTCGCCGAAGAAGGTGCCACCCAGCTCTTCAAGCCGCTCGCATCGAACGACCTCATCCTCGGCGCCGTCGGCGTGCTGCAGTTCGACGTCGTCGCCCACCGCCTCGAATTCGAATACTCCGTCGAATGCGTCTTCGAACCCTGCGCCTGGGCTACGGCCCGTTGGCTGCGCGGCAAGGACGAAGACATTCGCGCCCTGCTCGACAAGGCTCCCGCGAATATGGCTCTGGATGGTGCCGGTGACTACGTCTATCTCGCACCGAACCGCGTGAACCTGCAGATGGCGCAGGAACGGCATCCGAATGTGAAATTCCTGGAGACACGGGAAATTTACTGACGTACCTTTTTCAATGCCCTCAATCAAAGTCGAAATTTCTCGTTTTGTTGATGAACATCAGCCTGGGTTCGTCGAGTGCATTCTTGTCGATGCCGACGGCAAGCAGCATGTTTTTACTGAAAAGGCTCCAGTAGTCTCCTGCGAAAATCTCTGGTCAAACACTCTCTATCCTCAGCCCGGAGCTATTCCCTGCGAGGTAGAGACGACGTGGCAAGATGGAAATGGCCGTACCCTTGTTCAAATCACCACAGAGAGACCTTTCGGCGTCGAGTCTTCCAACGGTCAATCGTCTTTCGTTGTATTGGCGTCGTCACTGCTGCAATAAAACTGGTGGCCGGCAATTCGGTCGAGGGGCACTCGTAGGGCGGAGTGACAACCCTCTCGCTCAACTGGTCGAAGTAATTTGACGCAGTTATCGCGGCTCCCTTCATTTCTGCAGTCCCCAGCTCGTCAGAACCCGATAGCCACCCCTCCCATCCGAAGCCACCAGATGCCAGACATCCAGTGTCCATGGAGCTGGCGCAATCTCTGGCAATACCTGCTCAGGCGCCTTACGCAGCAACGTGATGTGCGGCGTCCATGAACGCGGCTCGACACGTATGTTCATGGCCCGCAATTCGGCATGCAGATGCAGTACGAAATCCTGCAGCGCGGCAGGCGTTTCATCAACCACTGCGACGACCAGCTGCTTGGACCAGTGCTGGAGACGGTTGAAATGAAGCGTTGTGCGTGGCAAGGCACAACGCTCTGCAACCTCGCATAAGGCGGGAACCCGTTCAGTAAGTTGCGGCCCGATGAAGGCCAGCGTGACATGCAGGCCGGCACGGTTCATGACTCGACCCTGCATAGCGTACGTCGCCTGATGCAGGGCGTCAGCGAGGGGCTCAGGCGGCCACAGAGCGAAGAACAGGCGCTGTATGGGAGCTTCAAGCCATTGCGGATCTGTCATCTCGTACCCCGATCACCGATCCGCACGCGTTCAGCTCTCAGTCACGGGGTGTCGCCTCAGCTGCTGGCGCCGAGCTCTTCCACACAAATGGGAACATGAACTGGCGCGGGAAGCCGTCCGGCACGTAGTCGCCGAGCACGCCGTAGCGTTCGGGCCATTCGCGGTCTGACTTCACGGCAGTGCCGAACAGGTAGTCGAGGAAGGCGAAGTGGGCCGAGTAGTTGCGGTCCAGCGCTTCCTGGTCCTGCGAGTGGTGCCAGTGGTGGAAGTTGGGGGTGACGATGAGGTAGCGCAGCGGGCCGAGGCGCACGCTGACGTTGGCGTGGTTGAACACGGCCTGGAAGCCGACGATGACGATGTAGGCGTCGATCACTTCCTTGGCGAAGCCGAGCACGAAGATCGGGGCGAGCACGAGGGTGCGGGTCATCAGCAGTTCGAGGATGTGCTGCCGCGAGCCGGCCAGCCAGTCCATGTGTTTGGCGCTGTGGTGCACGGCGTGCAGGCGCCAGAGCGCCGGAACTTCGTGATAGGCACGGTGCGTCCAGTACTGCACGAGGTCGGCGACGAGGATGATGGCGAACAGGGCGACGGGGAATGGCAGGTCAGCGACCCAGGCCTGGATGCTGTCGCGCGCAGCCCAGCCGAACAGCTTGTGCACCAGCAGGTTGGTGGCCAGCAGGATGAAGCCGACGACCAGGTGATTGACGATGAAGTGGTGCAGGTCGGTGCGCCACTCTTCGCGGAACACCGGCTGGTCCTTCCGTAGCGCGAAAAGTTTCTCGATGAAGACGAAGAGCAGCGTGGAGCCCATCAGGTCGAGAATGAACCAGTCCAGCCCCAGGTAGGCGGTGCTTTGCTCGTAGGGGCCGACCTGGACCTTGCTGCCGCCCAGCAGCAGGCACAGCACGACGATGGCGAAAGCGCCGGCCGACAGCCAGCGCACCCGGCCGAAGATGACGTTGAACAAGGCAATGCCACCCGACACGACCAGTGACCAGAACAGCAGCTGGCGCATGACGCCGACGTTGTAAACGTGGTGACGCAGCTCGGGCGTGGTCAGGTACTGCGGAAAGTGGAAGGCCAGCACGCCCAGCAGACAGAGGATGGCGAGGCACAGGGCGAAGATGCCGGACAACATGCCCGTACCGGTTTCGAGGCGACCATGTGCGGTACGCAGCTTCAGGATCTTGCGGATCGTGTCCATCATCGTTCGACTTTCTTCTTGTTCAGGGGCGCCGGCTGGCGAAAGCGGACCTCATGGTATCGCATGCCACCCGGGAATCTGCCCGCAGCCAGGCCAGCCATTTGCTAAGTTGGTGGTACAGGGGCGGCTTGTCTGGCGGAAGCCCGATGTTTCATCCGGCAGGCATTGGCGCGCGGCATCGTCGATTTTCCTGCCCATGGCACAGCCTTTGCTGGATCCCCTCCGAAAGCAGTCCAGATGTGGAAACCGGAAAGGATTCAGTCATGCCCGAAGTCAGCGTCAATCCAGCCCTTGCCATTGCCCCGGTCCAGGCCAGCAATGCGCAGAACGAGGCCGCCAGGGACGGTGTTAACCAGAGCGAAGGGGCACAGAGTTTCTCCAGCGTGCTGCGCGAAAAACAGGCCGCCAAGGGCAGCGACAAGAGCCCGCAGCAAGCCGCACAGACCACCTCGAAAGCCGCGCCAGACAAGGCTGCAGCAGCCGACAAGGAGGTTTCTGCCGAGGCTGCGACAGCTGCAACCACGGCCCCCGATCTGTCCCAGTTGCTGGCCAGTGTCAGCCTGCAGTCGCGCATGAACGATGCCACCGCGCCGCAGGAGCCTGTCGTGGAGGAGACGGCGCCGGATGCCGGTCTTGCGGGGCTGATGGTGATGCCCCAGGTCGCCCGCACAGACGCCCCGCTGACTGACAAGCCTGCCGCCAGTGCGGCAAACCTTGCCGCTTCGACGGCAATTCCTGATGCCACTGTCGCTGACGGCCGCAACGCTGCATCGCAACAACCCTTGAGCACGCTGAGCGATGGCAAGCCCGATGCGAAGGACGAACAGCTCACCCAGAGCGAGCTGCCCAAGGCAACGGTAGAACTGGCTGCGAAGCAGGAAACGAACAAGCCCAGCTTTGCCGCCACGCTGGAACAAGCCGGCCTCAGCAGCACCCAGCAAGCCGAACTGATGCGCCAGAACCAGTCCGTGCAGACCACCGCGCCGACGCATGCAGGCCACGGCGGTACGGCTGTGTCGGAAGTCCGCACGCCGGTTGGCCAGGCCGGCTGGGCCGAAGAGGTGGGCCACAAGCTGGTGTGGACGGCCCAGCAGGACTCCGGCAAGGCCGAGCTGGTGCTGACGCCGGCCCACCTTGGCCGCGTGGAAATCTCGATCGACCTGAAGGGCGACCAGGCCAGCGCCAGCTTTGTGGCGGTGAACCCGGTAGCACGCGAAGCCTTGCAGGACGCCATGCCCAAGCTGCGCGACATGCTGGCGCAGTCCGGCATCAACCTCGGCCAGGCTGACGTGGGGGCCGGCCAGAGCGGCCAGGGCTCGGACGCGGCCGGGCGCGAGCGCCGTGGCGGCAGCGGTAGCGGATCGGGCGTCCAGGGCAATGGCGGCGGTTTGCTGAACGAAACCAGCCAGATCCGCCAGACCCGCTCGGGTACTGGGCTCGTGGATACCTTTGCCTGAAAGCAACATGGCAACAAATTGCTTCCAAGGCTTCATTTGCCGCCCGCTTTGTCCGTTATTCAGGGCTTGGGCACTGTCGCCCGGACGCGACAATGCCGCTGAACTGGCAAGGTGAGCACACATGGCAAACAAGGAAGCGCCGAAGAAGGAAGAAGCTGCAGCAGGCGACGCACCGCCCAAGAAGAGCAAGAAGCTGCTCTTCATCATCATCGGTGTCGTGGTGCTGACGCTGGGTCTGGGTGTAGGCCTCGGCATCATGCTGGGCGGCAAGAAGGCGCCTGAAGGCGATGGCGAACATGAGGCCAAGGCCGAGAAGCACGAGGACAAGAAGAAGGAAGAGCACAAGCCGCCAGTATTCGTACCGCTCGAGCCCTTCACCGTGAACCTGCAGCCCGAAACGCCGGGAGCCGGTGAGCAATTCCTGCAGATGGCCATCAGCCTCAAGGTCAGCGATGACAAGAAGGGCGAGGAGCTGAAGGCACTGATGCCGCAGATCCGTCACGAAATCCTCAACCTCGCCGGCGCACAGAAGGCCAGCGAGATCACCTCCCCCGAGGGCAAGGAATCACTGGCCGCAGATATCCAGGATGTGATGAACGAAGTGATGGGCGTCGAACCGCCCAAGCGCAGCAAGCGCCGCAAGAAGGACGCGGAAGAGCACGAGGTCGAACTACCCGTGCAGGCTGTTTTCTTCACCCAGTTCATCGTCCAGTAACCCACAGACAGGCAGCGCGACATGGGCCAGGATTTTCTTTCGCAAGACGAAGTTGATGCCCTTCTGAAGGGCGTCACCGGTGAGCTTGACGAGCCCGACTCCGGCGGGGGCGAAGAAAGCGGCATACGCAGCTACGACCTCGCGACGCAGGAGCGCATCGTCCGCGGCCGCATGCCGACGCTGGAGCTGATCCACGAGCGTTTTGCCCGCTACCTGCGCATCGGCCTCTTCAACTACATGCACCGCAATTCGGAAGTGTCGGTCGGGCCGATCCGTGTGCAGAAGTACAGCGAGTTCGTGCGCAACCTCGTAGTGCCGACCAACCTCAACCTGATACTGGCCAAGCCGCTGCGTGGCACGGGCCTGATGGTGTTCGACCCGGACCTCGTCTTCCTTGTCGTCGACAACATGTTCGGCGGCGACGGGCGCTTCCACACCCGCGTCGAGGGCCGCGACTTCACCTCGACCGAGCAACGCATCATCCAGGGCCTGCTGAAGGTCGTGTTTGCCGAATACGAACGCGCCTGGTCGCCGGTCTTCAATCTGCAGTTCGAGTACATCCGCTCCGAGATGAACTCGCAGTTCGCCAACATCGCCACCCCCAGCGAAATCGTCGTCGCCACGACCTTCACACTGGAGTTCGGTGGCGCGCAGGCCGACATGCACATCTGCTTCCCATATTCGATGGTCGAGCCGATCCGCGACGTGCTCTACAGCTCGATGCAGTCCGACCACATCACGCAGGACAAGCGCTGGATCAGCATGATGACCAAGCAGGTCCAGGCCGTGGACATCAAGCTGGTCGCCCAACTGGCGACCGCCACGGTGACCCTGCGAGAACTCGTCAATTTCAAACCGGGTGACGTGATTCCGCTCGACATGGATGGCTCGATCCAGGCCACGGTCGACGGCGTCGGCATCCTCGAATGCCAGTACGGCGTGCAAGGCGGGCACTACGCCCTGAAGGTGGAGCGCTTCATCGCGCCGGAAGACAAGGAGATCGACACCGTCGCCTCCAAACTTGGAGTATCCGAACATGGCTGATACAGACAACGAAGCAGATGTGACAGAGGACGATTGGGCCGCTGCCATGCAGGAGCAGGCGGTGGAGGACATGGGTGCCCCCGTCGCGCAGCCTGCCGCCTTCCAGAGCTTCGACGGCGGTGGTGCCAAGCCCAGCTCGATGAACGATTTCGAGCTGATCCTCGACATTCCCGTACAGCTGACGGTTGAGCTCGGCCGCACCCGCATCTCGATCCGTAACCTGCTGCAGCTGGCCCATGGTTCGGTGGTCGAGCTCGACGCCCTCGCTGGCGAACCCATGGACGTGCTGGTCAATGGCACCCTCATCGCCCAGGGCGAAGTGGTGGTCGTAAACGACAAGTTCGGTATCCGCCTGACCGACATCATCACGCCGTCCGAACGCGTCAAGAAACTGCGCGCCTGACCAGACCGACCACCCGCATTGCGGGAACAAGGCCCGGCTCCTCACGGATGACCGGGCCTTTTTCATGCCCCGACGCCGCGCTCCGCGCCCTGGACATGCCCCTCACCGCGCAGGCAGACCGTTCTTCGGCTTGGCATTGCGGTCGCCGGTCAAGCTGATACTTTCGACGCAAATCCCATAAGTAGCCAATAAGCAGCGATGTCGGCCGCCAGCCTTCGCAACGGACTCGGCCCTCACCGCGCACAGCGCGCCCAAGGCGCCGGAGTCAGGTCGATGAACACGAAGAATCTCGCGGGACATCTCGCCATGGCGGCCCTGCTGGCCGCACTCGGCGCCTGTGGCGGCGGTGGCGGTGGCGGAGGCGGTGGTAGTGGCAGCGGTGGCGCAGCCTCCTCCACAGCAGCCAGCAGCGCGTCTTCGTCCAAGAGCTCCAGCTCCGCGTCCTCCCTGGCGCCGGTCTCTTCTTCCTCGTCCTCGGCGCCCCTCTCCAGCTCGTCCTCATCGAGTTCGTCGTCATCCAGCAGCGCCAGCAATTCCTCGGGCGGCTCCAGCAGCGCCACGACGCAGCCCAGCGCACGGCAGACCCAGCAGGCTCTGATGACCAACAACAGCGATGGCAGCCAGACGCGCATGCGCTACTACCGCTACCTGCCCGCCGATTACGACAGCAGCAGCGATACCTACCCCGTGCTGATCTTCCTGCACGGCTCGGGCGAACGCTCGCAGAACGACGCCACAACGGCCGACGCCACCGAATACGCGCGCATCACCGCGCATGGGCCACCCAAGCATGTGAAGGCCAACCATGACATGTGCTTCACGCGCGACGGCAAGAAGTCCTGCTTCATTGTGCTGTCGCCGCAATCGCCACAGGTGGATGGCTGGTGGAGCGTCAACCGCGTGCGCCAGCTGCTTGATCATGCCAAGGCCACCCTGCGCGTCGACACCTCGCGCATCTACCTGACCGGCCTCTCGATGGGCGGTGGCGTCACCTGGGCCACGGCACGCGCCCAGCGCTCCAGCCCGACGCGCTTCCTCGCGGCCGAGTTCGCCGCCATCGTGCCGATCGCGGGTGCCGACAAGGTCTCTGCAGCGGCCTGCAACATGGCCAACCAGGCGCTGCCGGTCTGGGCCTTCCACGGTACGGCTGACACCACGGTATCGCCCGACATCTCGCGCGAATTTGTGACGGCGCTGAATGGCGGGCTGGCCGCCGGCGTGCAATGCAAGCCAAACCCGGTGAAGGTGCTGCTGACCGAATACTCGGGCGTTGGACATGACTCCTGGAGCACCACCTACAACCCGGCGAATCGCTTCAACACCACGACCGCCCTGCCCGATACCAGCGGCCTGAATATCTACGAATGGATGCTGGGCTACAACCGCCCGCTGGCCAACGGAGCAAGCGGCCGCGTGCTGGGCGCCGGCACCTATCACTCGCTGGGCGTGATCAACGGCCTCAACAGGGCCTGGGGCTCGAACCGCGCAGGTGAAATGGGTGTCGGGCATAACGCCCCGCAACAGTATTCAACCCATACCGGCATCTCGCTGACCGATGAGCTTGTCGCCATGAGTGCCGGCGGCTACCAGAGTCTGGCGCTCAACAAGGGCGGCCGTGTGTGGTCCTTCGGCGCCAACGAGGCCGGACAGCGCGGCGATGGCTCAGCCGTCACGGACCTCAACGGCAACGGCACGCCTGTGTTGCTGGGCGATCTGCATCGCATCATCGCCATCGCCAGCGGCGGACGCCACAACCTCGCACTAACGGCAGAAGGCCAGGTCTGGGCCTGGGGCGCCAACGACAACGGACAAATTGGTCAGGGCGGCAGCACGCAGACCGCGAACTGCGGCGTCTCGGTTGGCAGCACGCCCGCGCAATACCACGTGCTGCAGCCTGTCGCGGTGAGCATCCCGGTGAAGATCAAACAGATCTCGGCGGGCTATTGCAGCAGCTTTGCGCTCGACGAGAACGGCGAGGTCTGGTCCTGGGGCTACGGCGACTACCAGAGCGCCATCCTTGGCCAGGGTGTGAAGTCCGATCAGACGCTCAGCACGCCGGCGAAGATCCCCGGCCTCAGCGGTGTCACGGCCATCTCGGCCGGTGATGGCTGTGCCTTCGCCCTGCGCAGTGACAAGTCGTTGTGGGCCTGGGGCGTCAATCGCGCCGGCTGCGTTGGCGATGGTTCGCTGAGCGTGCGTGCGACACCCGTGTCGGTCCTCAGCGATGTGCGCAGCATCACGGCACGCGCCCAAGGGGCTTATGCCGTCAAATCCGACGGTTCGCTGTGGTCCTGGGGCGAAAGCATGTATGGCTCGGTGGGTGACGGCAGCATCGTAGTGAAGGCACTACTGACCAGCAGCGATCAACTGTACGTGAAGTCGCCGGTACGCATCGGCACCTGGACCGATGTGCGCTCGGTGCATAGCGGCAGTTCGTCCAACCATGTCTTTGTCGTACGCAACGACGGCACGGTGTGGACCTGGGGCCGCAACAAATCGGGCAACCTGGGCAACGGCAAGATCGGCGACTCGGACAGCACCAACACCACGCCCGACGACGAAAACATCGGCACGCCCACACAGGTGTCGCTGCCCTGAGGCCTTGCTGCCCTCGGCCATGGTGAAGTGAACCGGCAGGATTTGCCGTAATTTCCTGCCGCTTCTCCCTCCACGTCGCCCAGCCCGCCGGCATTAGGCTTGCGGCATGTCATACAAGCCTGTCAGCCCTCGCTTCGCGTGGGCCTCCGCCTCCTTCACCGCCCTGCTCTGCGCAGCGCCCGGCTTCTCGATGGCAGCCTCCGAGCCCGCACCGTCTGCAGCCGGCAGCGTGATGCAGATGCTGTTCGGCCTGATCGTCGTCGTGGCAGCACTGTTCGGCACGCTGATGCTGCTCAAGAAGCTGCAGGCCGGGCGTACGCAGCTGGTCGGCAATCTCAAGGTCATCGGCGCCACCAATGTCGGCCCGCGCGAACGCGTGGTGCTGGTCAGCATCGGCAGCAAGGTGCTGGTGCTGGGCGTGACACCGGGCCGCGTTAATGCGCTGCAGACGCTGGAAGCCGCCGAAGTGCCGATGTCGGCCCCCGAGCCCGGCCCGAGCAATGCCGCCGGCGAATTCGCACTACGCCTGAAACAGTTGCTGGAGAAGCGCCGTGCGCAATGAAACCGTGATCCGTTTGCGGCAATTCCTCGTGTTCGCGTGCCTGCTGCTGGCCCCTTCCATCGTGCTGGCGCAGGGCATGCCCGCGCTGACCAGCACGCCGTCAGCCGGGGGCGGGACGACCTGGAGCCTGCCGATCCAGACCCTGCTGATGATGACGGCGCTGACCTTCATCCCGGCCATCGTGCTGATGATGAGTGGCTTCACGCGCATCATCATCGTGTTGTCGATGCTGCGTCACGCCATGGGCACGCAGACCTCGCCGCCCAACCAGGTCATCGTCGGGCTGTCGCTGTTCCTTACCTTCTTCGTCATGTCGCCGGTGCTCGACAAGGTCTACACCGACGCCTGGGTGCCGCTGTCGGCCAACAAGATCGAGTTCGACGAAGCGGTCAATCGCGCCAGCGTGCCGATGAAGGCTTTCATGCTGAAGCAGATGCGCGACAGCGATCTCACGCTGTTCGCCAAGCTCGCCAAAGTGCCGCCGGTTGACAAGGCCGAAGACCTGCCGATGCGCGTCATCGTCCCCGCCTTCGTCACCAGCGAGCTGAAAACGGCCTTCCAGATCGGCTTCATCGTCTTCCTGCCCTTCCTCGTCATCGACATGGTGGTCGCCTCCGTGCTGATGTCGATGGGCATGATGATGATGTCGCCGGTCATCGTGTCCCTGCCCTTCAAGATCATGCTGTTCGTGCTGGTGGATGGCTGGAACCTGCTGATCGCATCACTCATCACCAGTTTCGGATAGGAGTCGCATCATGAATCCGACCACAGTCGTCGCCCTCGGCCGTGAAGCCATGGAAGTGGCCCTGCTCATCTCGGCGCCGATGTTCCTCGCCGCACTGGCCACTGGCCTGCTCATCAGCATCCTGCAGGCCGCCACGCAGATCAACGAACAGACCCTGTCCTTCGTGCCCAAGCTGCTGATCATGTTCGGCACCCTGGTCATGGTTGGCCCGTGGATGATCACGCTGCTGACCGACTACATCCGTCGGCTGTTCGAGGCGATCCCGAACCTCATCGGCTGAGCGCACGCATCACCCCATGTTCTCCATCAGCACCACGCAGCTCGACGCCTTGCTGCTGACCTGGGTGTTCCCCATGGTGCGCGTGATGTCCTTCGTTGCCGCCGCGCCGGTCTTCAACAACGTGGCGATCCCCCGCCGCATCAAGCTGATCGTGGCGCTGGCCATAGGATTCGCCGTCGGCGCCTCGCTACCGCCACAGAACCTGCCGGCACCCGGCAGCTATGTCGGAATGGCCGTGCTGGCACAGCAGATCGTCATCGGCGCCGGCCTCGGGCTGGCCATGCGCGTCATGTTCGCGGCGCTCGACGTGATGGGCGAGCTTGTCGGCCTGCAGATGGGCCTGTCTTTCGCCACCTTCTTCGACCCCCAGAGCCAGGGCCAGACCTCGGTCATCGCACAGATCGTCGGCATCTTCTCGACCCTGCTGTTCCTGGCCCTGAACGGCCACCTGTTGCTGGTGCAGAGCCTCGCGCAGAGCTTCGAATGGCTACCCATCACCGCGACGCCGGTGCATTCCGAAGGCTTCCTGTGGCTGGCGCGCAGCGGCGCCGTGCTGTTCGCGACGGGCCTGTTACTGGCCCTGCCCGTCATCGCCGCCCTGCTGATCACCAACATCGCGCTGGCCGTGCTGACCCGTGCCGCCCCCCAGCTCAACCTCTTCGCCATCGGCTTTCCTATCACCTCGACGGTCGGCATCGCCGTGCTGTGGCTGACCCTGCCCGTACTGGCCAGCGTGCTGCAGGGGGTTTTCGATCAGGGTTTCGAGGGCATCACCATGCTCGCCCGGGCCTTCGCCCAGCGCTGAGCCCCAAGGGCTCCCGCCAGCCCCTGCACTTGCCCCGGAACCCCTCAAAAAGTAGACTCGGGCGCTTTATTGCCTTTTCATGACCCCGCCGGGGCGCCCGTTTCCATGACAAAACCCATCGAGTTCAAGGCTGGAACGCTTTCCGCCATGTCTGCCATCGTGCGCGAACTCGACAACGTCAAGCTCTCCGACACCCTGCACGCCAAGCTGGGCGGGCTGGGCGAGTTCTTCGCAGGCGAAGCCACCGTCATCGACCTGTCACAGCTCACCAAGGCGCCGGAGCGCGCTGACTGGCCCGGCCTGCTGAGCCTGCTGCGTCGTTATGGCCTGCAACCCGTTGCCGTGCGCCACACGCCAGAACACCTCGAAGACAGCGCCCGCAAGGCCGGCCTTGCCGTGCTGGAAGCAGACGCCGGCAAGTTGAGCGCCGAGAAACCCGCCGAACCCAAGCCGGCCGCAACGCCCACAGCACCGCAGGCCGCACTGGATCTCACCCCGCCCACCGGCGGCGCGCCGACCATGATCATCGAACGCCCACTGCGCAGCGGTCAGCAGGTCTATGCCCGCGGCGGTGACGTCGTGGTGCTTGGCGGCGTCAGCAATGGCGCTGAAGTCATTGCCGACGGCAGCATCCATTGCTACGGCCCGCTGCGTGGCCGCGCACTGGCCGGCGCCCAGGGCAATACGCAAGCCCGCATCATCACCACGAGTTTCGCGCCGGAGCTGGTCTCCATCGCCGGCGTCTATCGCACCTTTGAACGCGGCCTGCCGCCCAACCTGGCCGGCAAAGCCGCACACGCCGTGTTGCGCGCAGATCGCAACGGCCAACACAGTCTGAATATCGACGCGCTGCAGCTCGACTGACGCGCGGACTACAGAAAACACTAGAGAGAGGATTTACCCGTGACACGTGTAATCGTCGTGACATCCGGCAAGGGCGGCGTGGGCAAGACCACCTCCAGCGCCAGCTTCGCCTCCGGCCTCGCGCTGCGCGGTTTCAAGACCGCCGTCATCGACTTCGACGTCGGCCTGCGCAACCTGGACCTCATCATGGGTTGCGAGCGTCGCGTCGTGTACGACTTCGTCAACGTCATTGCCGGCGACGCCAACCTGCACCAGGCCTTGATCAAGGACAAGCACTGCGAAAACCTCTTCGTGCTGCCCGCCTCGCAAACCCGTGACAAGGACGCACTGTCCGAAGAAGGTGTCGAGAAGGTCATCAAGGACCTCGAACACATGGGCTTCGACTACATCGTCTGCGACTCGCCCGCCGGCATCGAGCACGGCGCCATCATGGCCCTGACCTTCGCCGATGAAGCCATCGTCGTGACCAACCCCGAAGTCTCCTCGATCCGCGACTCCGACCGCATCCTCGGCATCCTGCAGAGCAAGAGCCGCCGCGCCAAGGAAGGCCGCGAGCCGGTCAAGGAGCACCTGCTGGTCACGCGCTACAGCCCCAAGCGCGTCGAAGAAGGCGAAATGCTGTCCTTCAAGGACATCCAGGAACTGCTGCGCATCCCCCTGATCGGTGTCATCCCCGAGGCGGAATGCGTGCTGCAGGCCTCCAATTCCGGCTCGCCCGTCATCCACTCCAAGGATGAAGATGCCGCTGCCGCGTACCAGGACGTCGTCGCCCGCTTCCTCGGTGAAGAGCGCGAACTGCGCTTCGTCGCCTACGAAAAGCCCGGCATCCTCAAGCGTCTGTTCGGAGGTGCCTGACATGTCATGGCTTGAAAAGATTTTCGGCAGCAGCCAGCCCAAATCTGCCTCGCTCGCCAAGGAACGCCTGACCCTCGTCATCGCCCACCAGCGTGTCGAAGACAGCGCCCCCGACTTCCTGCCCGCCCTGCAGAAAGACCTTGTCGCCGTGATCTCGAAGTACATCAAGATCAACCCGGACGACATCAAGGTCCAGCTGGAGAAGAAAGGTCAGTACGAAGTGCTGGAAGTGAATATCGTGATGCCGGAGCCGAGCACGCGGTAATGGGCACGTCAGCCCGTCCGAATAGCTCGACGCCTATCGAAGAGGACACGCTACCTGGCTCCGCTACCGAGCCCGGTAGCGAGCGAAGCACCGAAGCACCTGCATCACGCACGACGCGCTCTACCTCCTACTACATTGGCAAGGCCATTCTCTATCCGGCCTACCTCTTTCTTGCCGTCATATGGCTCATGTCGCTTCTCAACCCCGAAGACGCGGCGATGGCCCTGCTCATGAGTATCGGCTTGAGCGTCATCTTCAGTCCGGCTCTTGTTCTTGGACACGTTCTGGTGGCAAAAGGTACCCGCCTGCCTGCTCACGAGAATGCAGCTTAGAAGCCTGCTTGCATGCGCGTACTGAATGCCGGTCCATGACCGGCATTTTTCTTTGCTCCGCCAGTCCCGCGGGATTGCTCATGAACAATGCTTCTTCACGGCCGGCGCGTCCTGCGTGATACTGGTGCCACGGCAGGAACCTTCGAGGCGCCAGACCGTCAAATCCTGTCCGCAAGTTCCCCCGCAAGCCGCCCGCTGTTGTTCGCTGTTGCTGTATCCAACGAGAGGAGAATGTGATGAGTCGTCTTACTGCAAAGGATTTTCACCCCGAAGTTCTCAAGCTCTTCCACGAATACGTCCATGGCGGTATCTCCCGCCGTGAGTTCCTGGATGGCGCCGGCAAGTTCGCCGTGGGCGGCATGACCGCGACCGGCATCCTCGCTGCCCTGGCTCCCAAGTTCGCAGAAGCCCAGGTGGTCAAGCCTGACGATGCGCGCATCGTTGGCAAGTTCGTCGAAATCCCCTCTCCCAATGGCTACGGCAAGGTCCGTGGCTACCTCGTACAACCTGCCAAGGTCACCGGCAAGCTGCCGCTGGTGCTGGTGGTGCATGAGAACCGTGGCCTCAACCCGCATATCGAAGACATGGCACGCCGTGTCGCGCTGGACAACTTCATTGCCTTCGCCCCGGACGCCCTGTTCCCCATCGGTGGCTACCCCGGCAACGAAGAAGCCGCTGTCGCGAAATTCCGCGAGCTCGATCAGGCCAAGACGCGCGAAGACTTCGTCGCCGCGGCCGAATGGCTGGCCAAGCAGCCTGAAGGCAACGGCAAGCTCGGCGTAGTCGGCTTCTGCTATGGCGGCGCCATGTCGCACTTCCTCGCCACGCGCATCCCGACGCTCAACGCTGCCGTGCCGTACTACGGCGCAGCGCCCGCAGTTGACCAGGCCGTCAAGGTCAAGGCGCCGATCCTGGCCCACTACGCTGACGTGAAGAACGACGAGCGCACCACGTCGACCTGGCCGCCGTACGAAGCCGCGTTGAAGGCCGCTGGCGCCAAGGCCGAAGGCTTCATCTACGCCGGCACCCAGCATGGCTTCAACAACGACACGACGCCGCGCTTCGACGATGCGGCAGCCAAGCTGTCCTGGCAACGCACGATTGCCTTCTTCAACGCGAACCTGCGCTGATTCGGCAAGCTGAAAGCAAACGCCCGGCACATGCCGGGCGTTTTTGTTTGTGCGCTGACGCGTCAGTCGTCAGCCAGCTTGTGCATGGTCTCGATGATGCCTTCGAGCATGCGTTCCTGCTCCAGGCCGAAAGTCGCCATCTGCTTGCAGATCTCGGTGCCGCAGCCGCTCACGAGGTTGAGGATCTTGGACTCCTGCGCATCCGACAGGCCCATGCTGTAGAAGGAGCGGGCAATCGCTTCCCCCTGGTCAGCCACCATGCGCATCGCACTCTCGCGCTGGACCTGCTGGCGTTCACGCAGGTAATCGACCATGCGCATCAGGCCATTCACCGCGTTGAGAATCATCTCGGTCTTCTCCAGGCGCCTTGCATCGTGCTGGAGGACGCCGAGCCGGATGTTGGCCGACTCGGCCACGAACGCCAGGTGATCGCGCAAGCGGCCGGCACGATCTTCATCCTCGTGGGGCCAGTTGGTGATCAACATCGTCGTGTAGGGATAGGTGATCGACAGGCGCCCCGAGAACTGGGTGATGCGGTCGTTGTGCGCAGCATGCTCCAGCAGGGACGATTCCAGCGGGTTCGCCGGGCCGTGCTCGTTGAGCATGATGCTGTTCCCATTGCAGCTGCACGACACCAGCGCACGCAGATCGTACTGGTGGCAGGTGTTGACAACAGCGCGGGCGACCGACTCCGCGGTCTGGCAGGCGAAGACGTCACGCATGAACTTCATCACCGTGCCCATCTCGGCCAGTGAGTTCATGGCACCAAACGCAGTGCTGGTCGCGTACTGCAGCTGTGAGGACAGCGAAGCCATCTGCTCGTGCGCTTTCAGAACGTCATCGACCTTGCTGACAATCTCTTCAGGAATCAAAGGCTTGACGCAATAGTCATTGCAGCCGACGTCGAATGCCGTCAGACGCATCTGGATGTCGTCATCGGTCGTGGTCAGGATCACGTGGGCCGCATCGTCGCCACGGGCGCGCAAGGCCCGGCAGATATCCAGCCCGCCGCGACCCGATGCCTCCAGATCCAGCAGGCAGACAGCAGGATGGTCCTGCAAGGCGGCCATCAGTTCGTCGCCCTTCGAAAAACCGCGGACGTCCGACGAAACCTTGGCCAGCTCCCGGCACACCTCGGTGCGGACTTCGGCATCCTGCTCAAGAACGAATACAGCGCTTCTAGCGTTGCTCATCACATGCTCTCCCGATCACGATCCACGACTTGTCCCACAAAGATGCTGCGTCGCGTCATCTATTGGCATTTATCGTCCTGGCCAGCGCCAGCTTGATAACCGTCTGGCGGAATGCCCGTCAGTCCGTAACGCGCTCGAATACTTGGTGCGCACCCCGGCGGGCGCTAAACTGCGAGCCCTGCGACATACCCCACCGCCCGGGTGGTGAAATTGGTAGACACAAGGGACTTAAAATCCCTCGACCGCGAGGTTGTACGGGTTCGATTCCCGTCCCGGGCACCATCTGCCAGCGCACCGTGCTGGCGGATTCTTGATCCAGATCGCCTATCCCCCCGGATGTCATTGATAGCCTGCCGCTTTCTGCCCATGAGAGCGTCGCATGCGCGTCCTGCTGATCTATTCGAATCAGAGCCGCGAAGTCGAACCTGCTGCACCGATCGGTCTGAGCTACGTCGCGGCAGCAACCCGTGCAGCCGGCCATTCGGTACGACTTCTGGATCTGGCATTCGCCCCGGATATCCATACTGCATTACGTGACTGCATCGCCACCTTCCGTCCCGAGGTGGTCGGTTTATCCATTCGCAATATAGACAATGTCATCAGCCAGCGCTTCGAATCACCGCTGGCGACACTGCAGGAGCAGGCCCGGGTGATCCGGGACGCCTGTGGCCAGGGAGTCCCGCTGGTCCTCGGCGGCCCCTCCATCTCCATCCTCGGCGCGCAAGCCCTGCCACTATTCCATGCGGATTTCGCCATCGTCGGCGAAGGCGAAGAGGCCTTCCCTGCATTGCTGACAGCCCTGCATCAGCGCGAACCGGTCTACGCAATTGCCGGCCTCTGCTACTGGCGCGATGGCGTGCCGCACCGCAATCCGCCAGCCCTGCTCGCCGGCTTTGCCAGGTCCGGCATGCAGGATTTCGTGAACTGGCGCGACTACCAGCAACTGGGTGGCACCTGGCCGTTGCAGAGCAAACGGGGCTGTCCCATGCGCTGCAGCTACTGCACCTACCCGCAGATCGAAGGCCGCAAACAGCGCCTGCGCGAGCCTGCCGACGTCCTCGACGAGGTCGAACGGGTCGTCCGCGAAACGGGTGCACGCAGCTTCGAATTCGTTGACTCCACCTTCAACACACCCTCCTCGCATGCGCTGGCGATCTGCGAAGAGATCATCCGGCGTCGCGAAAGTGGCCGCGTGAAAGCGGCCTTCACGACCATGGGCATCAACCCGCGTGACGTGCCCAGCGAGCTGTTTCCGCTCATGAAGCGGGCCGGCTTCAACTCGATGATGGTGTCTCCTGAAGCAGGCTGCGACGCCATGCTCAAGAGCCTGCGCAAGGGCTTCACGATGCGCGAAGTGACACGCTGCGCGGATCTGGCCCGCCAATCCGGGCTCAAGAGCCTGTGGTGTTTCATGCTCGGTGCGCCGGGCGAGACAACCACCACCTGCGACGAAACCCTGCGCTTCGCCGAAAGCCAGCTGGCTGACGGCAGCTTTCTGTCCGTATTCTTCATCGGCATCCGCATCCTGCCCGGCACGGCACTCGCCACGCAGGCCATTGCCGAGGGCTACATCCAGCCCGACACGGATCTTTCCACGGGCGTCTTCTACCGCTCGCCGCTGGTGAGCGAGGAAGCCCTGATCCGCCGGGTGACGCTAGGCATCACCCGCAACCCCTGCATCGTGCATGCGGCAGACAGCCAGGTCAGCGAGCGGCAACGCCGCGTCTATCGCTGGCTGGACCGGCTGGGCGTGGCCGGCCCTTACTGGCGCTTCCTGCCGGGCTGGTTGAGCCTGCCGCCCATCCACTATTTGCGTTGCAAGACCCTGCCGTCAGCGCCCGAACTGCTGGAGCAGGCGGCCTGAGTGCGGCCAGCAGCCTTGATGGGCCACAAGCCGCTGCCGCACGGGCCGCCCTGCACGCCGCAAAGCGCTAGAATTCGTCACCTGTCACCCAGCCAGTGAGGCACCGTGAGCATCAAATCAGACAAATGGATCCGTCGCATGGCGGAACAGCACGGCATGATCGAGCCGTTCGAACCCGGCCTCGTGCGTGAAGCCAACGGCCAGAAGATCGTGTCCTACGGTACGTCGAGCTACGGCTACGACATCCGCTGCGCCGACGAATTCCGCGTCTTCACCAACATCAACTCGACCATCGTCGATCCGAAGAACTTCGACCCTCAGTCCTTCGTCGAGGTCTCGGGCAAGGGCTATTGCGTCATTCCGCCTAACTCCTTCGCACTGGCCCGCACGGTCGAGTATTTCCGCATCCCGCGCTCGGTGCTCACCGTCTGCCTCGGCAAGAGCACCTACGCCCGCTGCGGCATCATCGTGAACGTCACCCCCTTCGAGCCCGAGTGGGAAGGCTACGTCACGCTGGAGTTCTCCAACACCACGCCCCTGCCCGCCAAGATCTACGCTGGCGAAGGCTGTGCCCAGGTGCTGTTCTTCGAGTCCGACGAGGTCTGCGAGACCTCGTACAAGGACCGTGGCGGCAAGTACCAGGGGCAGGTCGGGGTGACGCTGCCCAAGATCTGAGCCACCGGCCGCAACGCCATGAAAACAAGGGCTGCCGGCGCAGCCCTTTTGTCTTATTAGTCACCGACTTGCTGCGCTATGATGCGCGGCTTCCTGCCCCGTTTGCGGGGCCACCTTGATGCAGTTCTGATCCCGGCAGGTGCCAAGATGCGCTTTCACTTCCCCATCATCATCATCGACGAAGACTTCCGCTCGGAGAACACCAGTGGCTTCGGTATCCGTGCACTGGCCAAGGCCATCGAAGACGAAGGCATGGAAGTGCTGGGCGTCACGAGCTACGGCGACCTTTCTTCGTTCGCGCAGCAACAGAGCCGCGGCTCCTGTTTCATCCTGTCGATCGACGACGAAGAGTTCAGTTCCGACGAGATGGACGCCACCATCGAAGAGCTGCGCGCCTTCGTTGAAGAGATCCGCTTCCGCAACTCGGAGATCCCGATCTTCCTGTACGGCGAGACGAAGACCTCGCGCCACATCCCGAACGACGTGCTGCGCGAACTGCATGGCTTCATCCACATGTTCGAAGACACGCCGGAGTTCATCGCGCGCTACGTCGTGCGCGAAGCCAAGGCCTACCTCGACTCGCTGCCGCCGCCCTTCTTCCGCGCGCTGACACATTACGCGTCGGACGGCTCGTACTCCTGGCACTGCCCCGGCCACTCGGGCGGCGTGGCTTTCCTGAAGAGCCCGGTCGGTCACATGTTCCACCAGTTCTTCGGCGAGAACATGCTGCGCGCCGACGTCTGCAACGCCGTCGAAGAACTCGGCCAGCTGCTCGACCACACCGGCCCCATCGCCGCGTCCGAACGCAACGCCGCGCGCATTACCCACTCCGACCACCTGTTCTTCGTCACCAACGGCACCTCGACCTCGAACAAGATCGTCTGGAACTCCACCGTCGCGCCGGGCGACATCGTGGTTGTCGACCGCAACTGTCACAAGTCCATCCTGCACTCCATCATCATGACCGGCGCGATCCCGGTCTTCCTGATGCCCACGCGCAACCACTACGGCATCATCGGCCCGATCCCGAAGAGCGAGTTCAAGTGGGAAAACATCCAGAAGAAGATCGCCAAGAACCCCTTCATCGACGACAAGAGCGCCATGCCGCGCGTGCTCACCATCACCCAGAGCACCTATGACGGCGTGCTGTACAACGTCGAGGAGATCAAGGAAGAGCTGGACGGCAAGATCGACACCCTGCACTTCGACGAAGCCTGGCTGCCGCACGCCGCCTTCCACGATTTCTACGGCGATTACCATGCCATCGGCAAGGATCGCGCGCGCTGCAAGGAGTCGATGGTGTTCTCCACCCAGTCGACGCACAAACTGCTCGCCGGTCTGTCGCAGGCTTCGCAGATCCTCGTGCAGGATTCGCAGAGCCGCAAGTTAGACAAGGACCTCTTCAACGAGGCCTACCTGATGCACACCTCGACCTCGCCGCAGTACGCCATCATCGCCTCGTGCGACGTGGCCGCCGCGATGATGGAAGAACCCGGCGGCACGGCCCTCGTCGAAGAGTCGATCCAGGAAGCCATGGAATTCCGCCGCGCCATGCGCAAGGTGGACGAGGAATGGGGCGCCGACTGGTGGTTCAAGGTGTGGGGCCCCGAGTATCTCGCCGAAGAAGGCATGGGCGAGCGCGAAGACTGGATGCTCAAGGCCAACGAGCGTTGGCACGGCTTCGGCAATCTCGCCGAAGGCTTCAACATGCTCGATCCGATCAAGGCCACGATCATCACGCCGGGGCTGGACGTAGACGGTGACTTCGCCGACACCGGCATCCCGGCCGGCATCCTCACCAAGTACCTCGCCGAGCACGGCATCATCGTCGAGAAGTGCGGCCTCTACAGCTTCTTCATCATGTTCACCATCGGCATCACCAAGGGCCGCTGGAACACGCTGGTGACCGAGCTGCAACAGTTCAAGGACGACTACGACAAGAACCAGCCTCTGTGGCGCGTGATGCCCGAGTTCGTCGCCAAGCACCCGCGCTACGAGCGCGTCGGCCTGCGCGACCTCTGCACGCAGATCCACGACGTCTACAAGGCCCACGACGTGGCGCGCCTGACGACAGAGATGTACCTCAGCGACATGGAGCCCGCGATGCGCCCCACCGACGCCTGGTCGATGATGGCTCACCGCAAGATCGAACGCGTCGACATCGATCAGCTCGAAGGCCGTGTCACCGCCATGCTGGTGACGCCCTACCCGCCGGGCATCCCGCTTCTGATCCCGGGGGAACGCTTCAACAAGACCATCGTCGACTACCTCAAGTTCGTGCGCACCTTCAACGAACAGCTGCCGGGTTTTGAGACCGATTGCCACGGCCTCGTGAAGGAAGAAGAGAATGGCAAGGTTCGGTACTGCGTGGACTGCGTGAAGCAGTAAGCGCGTCCGCCGCAAAACAAAAGGCCGCCATCTGGCGGCCTTTTCGCATCTGGCATCAGTCTTACTTGCCGGTAACGATCTGCAGCACGGTGTCCATGTCGGTACCGAAGTCCACGTAGCGGTTGTAGAGCTTCACCGCCGCAGACTCGATGCCGCTCATGGCCAGCTGGTTGCGCGCAATGACGGTGACCCCATTCTTCTTCGCAAACGCGAGTGCCTCGCGCTCCTTGTCCTGCCACAGCTTGACCATGTACTGCGCGCTCTCGGCCGCCGCACCGCGCAGCAGCTCCTGATTGGCCGGGCCCAGAGCCGTCCAGGCCTTGCGCGAAATCAGCAGCACATCGGGCGCCATGGTGTGGTCATCGAGACTGAGGTACTTCGCGTGCTTGTAGTGCTCGGCACTCACGTAAGACACGATGTTGTTCTCGGCACCGTCGATCTCGCCGGTCTTAAGCGCATCGGCCACCTTGTCATACGGCAAGACCGTCGGCGTGGCGCCAAGCTCGGTAATCAGGTCCTTGAAAACCGGCGAAGACTGCACGCGGAACTTGAGCCCCGCAAAGTCCGCCCGCGTCTTGATCGCCTTGCGTGCATAGAAGCTGCGTGCGCCGCTGTCGTAGTAGGTCAGGACGACGACACCGGTCGCCGCCACTTCGGTATCCAGGCGCGAGCCCAGGTCGCCACCGAGGATCTTCCAGAGATGGTCCCGCGAGCGGAAGAGATAGGGCAGGCTCAGCAGCTTGGCGGCCGGCACCTTGTCTGCAAGCACACTCACTGCGACGCGCGCCATGGTCATTTCGCCCGAACGCAGCTTGGCCAGCACCTCGCCTTCGTTACCCAGCTCGCCGTTGGGTTTGACCTGCAGCGTGAGCGCCCCCTTGGATCGTTCGGTCACCAGCTTGGCAAGGTATTCCTGCGCCTTGACGACCGGATGATCGGGTTTCTGGACATCCGCCGAGACCAGCGTGACGGCACGAACTACAGGCGCAACGCTCGACAGACAGAGCGCGAGCCCGCATGCAAAGGCATTGCGGACGAACATCAGACTCTCCACTTGTTATGGGTATGGGTACGGCATGTCTTGCGGGGGCAAAATACCACAATCGCGTTTTGTCGCACGGCACGAAAATCGGCAGACACCTACTCCCGGAACCCGGGCCGGGATGCGCGGCAGTGCCGACTGCAGTGGTGCAACGCGGTAAAATGCCGGCCGCTGCGACTTTCTGACTCTTCCCTTGTCCCTGACCCCCACGCCCACTCCGGCGCTTCAAGCGCTGCGCGAACAGCTCGACCGTCTCGAAGCCGAGGCCCTGCTGCGCCGCCGCCGTGTCGTGAACAGCCCTTGCCTGACCGAGGTCAGCAGCGAGGGGGCTGCGCTGCTGTCCTTTGCCAGCAACGACTACCTCGGGCTGGCCGCGCATCCGGTGCTTGCCGAATCAGCCGCGGAGGGCGCAAAGCGCTGGGGCGTCGGCGCGGGCGCTTCGCATCTGGTCAGTGGCCACACGGCAGTGCATGAGGCACTCGAACAAGCACTGGCCAGTTTTGTGGGCTGCGATGCAGCCCTGGTGTTCTCCACCGGCTACCTTGCCAACATCGCCGTGATGCCGGCCCTGCTCGGCCGCAATGGCGAGATCTTCGCCGACCGTCTCAACCACGCATCCCTCGTCAACGGCGCCCTGCTGTCACGCGCCACCGTGCATCGCTATGCGCACAACGACGTGGCTGCGCTGGAAAAGCTGCTGGCTGCCAGCACGGCGCGCGACAAACTGATCGTCAGCGATGGCGTGTTCAGCATGGATGGCGACATCGCGCCACTCGCCGCCCTGCTGTCGCTCGCCGAGCGCTTCGATGCCTGGTTGCTGATCGACGATGCACACGGCTTCGGCGTGCTCGGTCCGCAAGGGCGCGGCTCGATTGCCGCGGCCGGCTTGCGCTCGGAGCGACTGATCCACATGGCCACGCTGGGCAAGGCCGCAGGTGTCTCGGGCGCCTTCATTGCCGGAACACGTACCCTGATGGACTGGCTGCTGCAGAAATCCCGTCCCTACATTTTCACGACGGCCATGCCACCCATGCTGGCCCATGTGCTGCTGCATGCGCTGGCCCTGATCGAAGATGCAGACGACCGCCGCCACGCGCTCATGCAGCGCATCGCACAACTGCGCAGCGCCCTGCCTGGCAAGCTGCTGCCTTCGACGACAGCCATCCAGCCGCTGCTGATCGGCGACAACGCGGCGGCGCTGCAGCTCTCCGCAGCCCTGCGCGACGCGGGCATCTGGGTACCCGCCATCCGCCCGCCCACCGTGCCAGCCGGTACAGCACGCCTGCGCATCTCGCTGTCTGCGGCGCATGGCGAAGACCAGGTTGAGCGCCTCATCGCTGCCATTGCCAAGCATGGCGGGGCAAGCGCATGAGCCTCGTCTTCCTGCACGGCTGGGGGATGCGTCCCGGCATCTGGCAGGGCCTGCAGCGAGCCTTGGGGCAAGAATGTCAGGCGCCCGTGCTGCACGCACCGACGGGCTCGCTCAATGACTGGGGCGATGCCGTAGCCGACACGCTGCCGCATGCTGCGGTGCTGATCGCCTGGTCGCTGGGTGCCATGCTGGCGCTGAATATTGCGGCACGCCACCCGCAGCGGGTACGGGCCATGGTCCTCATCGCAGCGACACCCAGCTTCATCAAACGTGAAGACTGGACGCACGGCCTCGATGCGGAGACAGTGCGCGCCTTCCGCGATGGCTTCCTGCGCAACCCGACCCGCACACAGGAGCGCTTCGTTGCCCTGCAGGCTTTTGGCGACGTACAGCGCCATGCCGTCACCGAAGCGCTGCGCGCGCAGCTCGAAGATCCCGTCGAGCATGCTGCCGCACTGGGTCACGGCCTGCGCCTGCTCGAAGAAAGCGACCTGCGCGTCCAGCAACTCCCTGCGGTCAGCCTGCCCTGTCTGCTGGTGCATGGCGCGCAGGACGCGCTGATTCCCGCCAGTGCCAGCAGCTGGCTGGGGCAACGCTGGCCGGGTAGCGAAACCCTGCTCATCGACGACGCGGGACACGCGCCCTTCCTCAGCGCACCACAACGCGTTGCCGAGGGCATCCAGCGTTTTCTGGAGGCACGCGCATGACGCCCGGCCTCTCCCTGCACGACGAGAAGCGAGCGATCCGTCAGGCCTTCGGCCGCGCTGCAAGCCAGTACGACAGCGTGGCGCGCGTGCAACGCGAGGTTGCTGACGCTTTGCTGGCACGCATTGCGCCGGGCGATGGCCTGGCACTCGATGCGGGCGCTGGCACAGGCTACCTCTGCCGCGCATTGCGCCAGCGCGGCCAGGCTTGCCTCGCGCTGGACCACGCCGCGCCCATGCTGATCGGCACGCAGCAAGCCGTCTGCGCCGACATCGAGCACCTGCCCGTTACCACGGCGTGCCTGCAGCTCTACGCGTCCAGCCTCGCCTGGCAGTGGACACAACCCGCGCAAGCCATTGCTGAAGCAGCACGCGTGTTGCAGCCGGGCGGGCAACTGCGGGTCGCCACTCTGGGGCCACAAACACTCGCGGAACTGCGTGAAGCCTATCGCCACGCCGATGCGCACGATCACGTGCGGCACTTCGATACCGCCGAGCTGTATGCCCCATTGCTGCAGGCCGCGGGCTTTGTCAACATTCGCGTCGAGCGCCAGCGTTTCCACGTCCATGCCGCTTCACTGCGGCAAGGCCTGCGTGAGTTGCGCACGCTGGGCGCCCACGTCGTCAGCGGCAATCGTCCCCGCGGTTTGTCGGGCGCGCGTGGCTTCCGCCGCGCCGAGGCCTGGTACGAAGCCTTGCGCGAGGAAGACGGCCTGCCCTTCACCTATGATGTGGTGTTCCTCTCTGCGAGACGTGACGACCATGCCCGCTAGTTGCTTCATTACCGGCACCGATACCGATGTCGGTAAAACCTTCGTGGCTTGCGCCTTGCTGCATGCCTGGCGTGAGCAGGGCCTCAGCGCCGTCGGCTTCAAACCCGTCGCAGCCGGCGCCGAACTGCACGACGGCGTACTGCGCAATGCTGACGCACTGGCCCTGCAGGCCGCCGGCAGCGCGGGATTTGCGCTCGACGAGATCAATCCGCTCTGCCTGCCTGATGCCTGCGCGCCACACATCGCAGCAGAACGCATCGGGCAACACATCCAGATCCCGCCCTTGCAGGCCGCCTTCAGCAGCTTGCGAACGCGCGCAGACCGTGTGCTCGTCGAAGGCGCTGGCGGCTTTCTCGTACCGCTGGGTGCCGATGCCGACAGCCCCGACATGGGCGACCTGGCCACCGCGCTCGGCCTGCCAGTCGTACTGGTCGTCGGGCTCCGTCTGGGCTGTCTCAATCACGCCCTGCTGACCCAGGATGCCATCGCTGCGCGCGGGCTCGAATTTGCAGGCTGGATCGGCAATGTCATCGATGCAGACATGCCCTTCCTTCAACGAAACATCGAGACCTTGCAGGCACGCATGAACGCGCCCTGCCTCGCCATCCTGCCGCGCCTCGCCTCGCCTGCCGAAGCCGCGCCGCTGCTGCAGCGCAGGGCGGGAGTACAATTGCCGCCCCTTGCCACTGTTTTGCCATCGTCCTCATGAAGAGACCCAAACTCGGCCGCCGCAGCGGTCTGCCGCGCGAAGCCGAACACCTGCTGTGGCTGGCCAACGGCCTCGCCGAATCCGGCAGCCGCGCGGAAGACATGTTCTGGGATTCGCGTCTGGGCGAAGCGGTCGACGAGATCCTGCACGAAGACGGCGAAGACATACTCAATGCGGCACTGGATCATCTTTACGCTTCCAACCCGCCCGCGCATGACGCGCTGGCCGATGCCGTCGAGTCCCGTTCAGAGAGCGGTGCCGCCGAGCCCTCGCACCAGCAGGCCCTGCTGATTGCCGCCCCCGTGCTGGCCTGGTCGCGCTTCAGCATCCCCGCCAACGTGTTGTCGGCCAGTGTGCTGGCCAACCTGCGCGTGCACCTGTCGGCTCACGTGCTGGCAGCCAACGTCAAGCTGGGACTCGCCAGCGTGCTGTTCAGCCCCGAACAGCTGCCCCAGGGTTACTGCGAAACCTCACGCTTTGCTGCAGATCTCGCCCAGGTCGCCATGCGCAATCGCGACTTGCAGATCGATGCGGAAACGCTGCCGGAAGCTGCGCGCTTCCTTTCCGACGTGCGCTACGTCGTAGCCGCCGTCGTTGCTGACCCAGGCGCACCGCTGTTCCGCTGGCAGGAGAAGGATGGCAGCCGCGAGTCCGCCGCCGCCCAGTGGCGCACACAAGGTGGCGCCAGCCTCAACTCCGCCCTGCCCGGCTGCGCCATGGAGCTGGTGCTGCCCGACGCCTACTTCGCAGCCAGCCGTCAGGCCGACCGCGCTTCACGCCCTTACTCGATCCGCGCTTCGGTGGCCTTCCTGTCGACCACGCTCAACATTGCGCCGGGCGAGCTGCGCGCCATCGTCGCTCCGTTCCACGACCGTCAGCTGGAGGAGTACCGCATCGGTTTCACGACCCTGCAAAACCCGGCCGTCGTGCATGGCGTGGTGTGGCCGCTGCTGGGCATTGAAGACGATAACGCCGACGTTCCGCAGCAGATTGAGCAATGCCTGCGCGAATGCGGCATCACCCAGATCGTGCAGCTGGATCAACGCTTCCCGATGGAATATTGCGACGATTGCGGCGCCCCGATGTATCCGGGGCCCGATGGCGAAGTCGCCCACGCCGAACTGCCGGAGGACACGGCAGACCAGGTGCCACGGCACCTGCACTGAAAACAGGCGCCACCGGGGAGGTGGCGCCGTAAAGGGCTATCAGCCCTTCTTGCCGTTCTTGGCCACTGCCGTGAAGGCGTCGCTCGACGCCTTGGCTACCTGCTCCAGGGTCTTGCGCGCGGCTTCAAACGTCGACTGCATGGTCTCGGCTGCCGCGTGACTATTGAGCGGCATGCCTTGCAGCATGCCCTGAACGGCGCTGATGAGTTCCTGACTGCCCGAGGTGAGCTGCTGGCTGACCAGCTTGCTCATGGCGTCCTGCATGCCGGCAGTGATCTCGGCGATGTCACGGCTGGTAGAGAACATCTTTTCCGCGGCTTGCTGCGCAGCACGGGCACGCAGCTCCATGGCTTCCTGCGGCGTTTTCACGTGCGACAGGGCCTGCACATTGGAGACACCACTCTCGAACAGGTCGCGAGCGGTTTCCATCTGCAGCTGGAGGATGCGCTGGGAGTTCTCGATGGAAATCTGCGCCAGTTGCATGGCGGCTTCGAGATTGCGTTTTTGCAGGGCGGCAACGGTCTGATCGGTCTTGTTCGCCATTCTTTGTTCTCCGGAATGTTCGACTGAACTGTGGCCCTACGGCCCTACGGTCCCCTACGGTCATATTGGCGGCCGAACCGCCAAGGGGTCGCGCACGATAGCACTGGCGGGATGTCAGGTCGATACGCAATCTTGCTTAACGGACGGAAGGGCAGGATGCCTCAGTGCGCTGCAGCATTGCAGGCCTTGAAAGGCGAATTGCAGCCCCAAACTGCATGCTGATCGTTGATGGAGGACAGCGCCATGCGCTTCGACAAACTCACCACAAAATTCCAGCAAGCCCTTGCCGACGCACAGAGTCTGGCCGTCGGGCATGACAGCCAGTACATCGAGCCGCAACATTTGCTGCAGGCCCTGCTCACCCAGGAAGACGGCAGTACCGCAGCATTGCTGGCCCGCGCCGGTGTCAATGCGCCGCCGCTGCGCGCTGTACTGGACAAAGCCATCGACAACCTGCCGCAAGTGCATGGCCACGCCGGCGAGGTGCAGGTGGGGCGCGACCTGGCCGGCTTGCTCAATGTGACGGACCGCGAAGCGCAAAAGCGCGGCGACCAGTTCATTGCCAGCGAAATGTTCCTGCTGGCCCTCTGCGACGACAAGGGCGCCACGGGTTGACTGTTCAAGGAACATGGCGCCAACCGCAAATCGCTGGAAGCCGCCATCGAAGCCGTGCGCGGCGGCGCCTCGGTCGGCTCGCAAGACGCCGAGTCGCAACGCGAATCGCTCAAGAAGTTCTGCATCGACCTCACTGAACGCGCCCGCCTCGGCAAGCTCGACCCAGTGATCGGCCGCGACGACGAGATTCGCCGCGCCATCCAGATCCTGCAACGCCGCACCAAGAACAACCCGGTGCTGATCGGCGAACCCGGCGTCGGCAAGACCGCCATCGTCGAAGGGCTGGCGCAGCGTATCGTCAATGACGAAGTGCCGGAGAGCCTGCGCGGCAAGCGCGTGCTGTCGCTGGACATGGCCGCCCTGCTCGCTGGCGCCAAGTTCCGTGGCGAGTTCGAAGAGCGCCTGAAAGCCGTGCTCAACGACATCGCCAAGGAAGAAGGCCAGATCATCGTCTTCATCGACGAGATCCACACCATGGTCGGCGCAGGCAAGGCCGAAGGCGCCATCGACGCGGGGAACATGCTCAAACCCGCCCTCGCGCGTGGCGAGCTGCACTGCCTGGGCGCGACGACGCTGGACGAATACCGCAAGTACATCGAGAAGGATGCTGCGCTGGAGCGCCGCTTCCAGAAGGTGCTGGTTGACGAGCCTTCGGTTGAATCGACCATTGCCATCCTGCGGGGCCTGCAGGAGCGTTACGAGTTGCACCACGGCGTGGACATCACCGACCCGGCCATCGTGGCTGCGGCGGAGTTGAGCCATCGCTACATCACCGACCGCTTCCTGCCCGACAAAGCCATCGACCTCATCGACGAGGCTGCGGCGCGCATCCGCATGGAAATCGACTCCAAGCCGGAGAGCATGGACAAGCTCGACCGTCGCCTGATCCAGCTGAAGATCGAGCGCGAAGCCGTCAAGAAGGAGAAGGATGAAGGTTCGCGCAAGCGCTTCGGCCTGATCGAGGAAGAGATTGCGCGGCTGGAGAAAGAGTATTCCGACCTCGACGAAGTCTGGAAGGCCGAGAAGGCCGCCGTGCAAGGCAGCCAGCACATCAAGGAAGCCATCGAAGAGGTCCGCCTGCAGATGGAAGAAGCCAAGCGCCGCGGCGACTGGCAGAAGATGAGCGAGCTGCAATACGGCGAGCTGCCCAAGCTCGAAGCGCAACTCAAGAGCGCGGAAGGTGCCCAGCAAACGGCTACCGCTCACACCCTGCTGCGCACCCAGGTCGGCGCTGAGGAAATCGCCGAGGTCGTGTCACGCGCCACCGGCATCCCCGTCAGCAAGATGATGCAGGGCGAGCGCGAGAAGCTGCTGCAGATGGAAGACGCTTTGCACAAGCGCGTTGTCGGCCAGGATGAAGCCGTGAGGCTCGTCTCGGATGCGATCCGCCGCTCGCGTGCGGGCTTGTCGGAAGAGTCACGCCCCTACGGCAGCTTCCTGTTTCTCGGCCCGACCGGGGTCGGCAAAACCGAGCTGTGCAAGACGCTGGCGAACTTCCTGTTCGATAGCGAGGAGCACCTGATCCGCATCGACATGAGCGAGTTCATGGAGAAGCATTCGGTCGCCCGCCTCATCGGCGCACCACCCGGCTATGTCGGCTACGAGGAAGGTGGTTATCTCACCGAGCTCGTGCGTCGCAAGCCCTACTCCGTGATCCTCTTCGACGAAGTCGAAAAGGCGCACCCGGATGTGTTCAACGTGCTGCTGCAGGTGCTCGACGATGGTCGTATGACCGATGGGCAAGGCCGCACAGTGGACTTCAAGAACACCGTGATTGTGATGACGTCCAACCTAGGCAGCCAGCTCGTGCAACACATGGGTAGCGAGGACTACGCCACGATCAAGGCCGCGGTAATGAGCGAGGTGAAGAGTCACTTCCGCCCCGAGTTCATCAACCGTATCGACGAGATCGTGGTCTTCCACGCACTCGCCAGCGAACACATCCAATCGATTGCACGCATCCAGCTGCGCTACCTCGAGCAACGCCTGGCACGCATGGAGATTGGCCTGAATGTGTCGGATACGGCGCTGGCGGAGATCGCCAAGGCTGGCTTCGACCCGGTGTTCGGGGCGCGGCCGCTCAAGCGAGCCATCCAGGAGCACATCGAGAATCCGCTCGCACGGCAAATCCTCGAAGGACGCTTTGCGGCGAAACAGACCGTGGTGGTCGACGCGGAAAACGGTCAGATCGTGTTCCGCAAGCCCAACTGAGGCGAGCGCCTAGAGACTGCTGTAGGGGCGCCCGTTCTTGGTTGCGCCCCGCGCTCCGCTCTTGATGTCGAAGACCTGCCCTTTGTAGGGCGCTTCCGGCGGCACGATGACCCAGGTGCGCGAACTCCCCGTCACCGGATCGATCGGCAATGAGCGCAGATACTTGCGCTCGACGAGTTCGTTGAGGGATTCGGGATAGCGCCCCTGGTCGCTGAAGAACTTGTCGATCACCTCACGCGTGGCGTGCAGGTTCTCCATCAGCACTGTGTCTTTGGAGTGGTCGAGGCTCTGGAAGTAACGCGGCAGCGCCAGCGTTGCCAGCAAGGCGATGACCGCCATCACGATGAGCATCTCGATCATCGTGAAGGCGGCCTGGCGTCGCCAGGCCCCGAAAGCACGCATCTGGCTCATCAGTTCTCGTCGCGGTTACGACGCGGCTCGGCCGGGGCGGCTTGAGCCGGTTGCTGTTGCGGCTGCTCGACAACGCTGGATGCACCTTCGGCCTCGTTGCGACGGCCACGCACACCCGTGATCGTGCCGGCGTCGAAAGTTTCGTTGGCAGCGTCCGGCTTGGTGATGCCACGCACGAGGCGCGGAGTGATCGACAGCACGATCTCGGTCTTGCCCTTGTCGTTGGAGTCGGAACGGAACAAGCGGCCGAGGATGGGGATATCACCCAGCAGCGGTACCTTGTTGATGGTCTTGCGGTCGCTGTCCTGGATCAGGCCGGCCAGCACCTGGTTCTCGCCGTCCTTGAGGCGCAGCACGGTGGCCGTGTTACGCGTACCGATGCGGTAAGCCACGTTACCGTTGCTCTTGTTCTCGAGCTTCTCATTGATACTGCTGACTTCCAGCGAGAGCTTCAGACCGATCTCGTTGCCCGGGAAAATCTGCGATTCGACTTCGAGCTTGAGACCCACGTCGACGTAGGTGATGTTCTGGCTGACCACCCCGTTGGAAGTCGCCGTCGCGCTGATGTTCGGCACGCGCTCACCGATCAGTACCTTGGCCTTCTCCTTGTTCTTGACGCGGATACGCGGGCTGGCAAGGATATTCACGTCGCTGTCGGTTGCACCGAAGTTCAGCGTCAGGCCACCACCACCCAACCCCAGCAAGGTCGAGCCCGGCGTCAGATTGAACAGATCGCGCAGGGTCAGTGAAGAAGTCCCGGAATTGGTAACGGTTGAAGTCCCGTTCTGGATCGTCGATCCACCCGAGGCGAAGGTGCGCGGCAGCGGCGACAGCGTCGCACTGGTCGGCCAGGCTACGCCCAGATTTTCGAGCTTGCCCTTGCTCACTTCGAGAATGGCCACTTCGAGCATCACTTCGGGCTCAGCCACGTCATGCAGTGCAATCAACTGCTCAGCCAGTGCAATAGCTTGCGGAGTGTCACGCACGACAATCATGTTGAGCTTGTCATCCACCACAACGTTGCTGAAGCGCAGGATGGTCTTCATGCTGTTGGCGACCAGCTTGGCATCCGCATTGGCGAGGTGGAAACCACGCACAACCAGCCCCTGGTAGTCGGCTTGCTTGGCAGGTTCGTCCGGGTAGATCAGCAGGGTGTTGTCATCCAGCATGCGCCAGCCCAGGCGCGTCGTCAGGACGATCTTTTCAAGCGCCGCACGCACCGTCGTATCGCGCAGGTAGATCGTGGTCTGCAGGTCTTGCTGCACGTCCTTGTCAATGACGATGTTGAGCCCCGAGCTCTTGCCGATGGCGTCGAACAGCGAGCGCACCGGCGCATCGCGGAACTGCAGCGTCACCTTCTTTTCCATCGCTTCGTCGAGCGGCGTCATCACGCGACCGGACTTGCTGGCGGCGGACGACGCTGCGCTAGATGCGGCACTGGATGCACGAGCCGAAGACTGGGCAGCTACGGCAGGCGTTGCAGGCCGGGCCGGTGTGGCCACAGCACCTGGAATCGCCGTCGCGGCACTTGTTGGCGCCACGGAAGCCTGGCTGCTCGCAGCGGGTGCCGGCGTGCTGACTGGCGCGGGTGCGGGCGCGGGACTGACAACCTGCGCCGGCACGACAACAGGCGCTGTCTGCGCAGAAGAGGCCTGTCCCACGCTGCTGGCAGCCGAAGCCTGACGGCCGGCATCCAGCACGGCCAGTTGCGCCGACGCGGTGCGATAGGCTTCTGCAGCTTCAGAGTCGCCAGGGCGTGCTTCATGCAGCTTGCGCAACACGACAACGGCTTCGCGGACGCGTCCGGAAGCCAGCAATGTCTTGCCGTACTCGAGGTCTTCGCGCGGCGCATTCGACGCGCACCCTGTCACCACGGAGGTGGCGAGCATCAGGCCGCACAGTGCGGCGAGCCAGACAGGCGTGTGATTTTTCTTGATTGTCATTGGTCACCCTCGATCGGGATGATATGGGTTGATTTGGTAGGCAAATGGGTCAGCTGAACCTGGTTCGATTGCACCGCTTCCACGCGGTAGTCCTTGATCACCGAACCGGGTGTCACAACGTAGGTGCTCTTGTCGCTATCGAGAAAAACATTCCAGCGACCATCGCGCAGCATGCGGCCGATGAAGCGGAAGTCGGGCGTCGGTGCTTGCGGCTCCTGCACCTGCGGTCTTTCCGGCTCGGGCGGGCGGCCATTGCCGAACAGGTTGACGGGGCTGTCCTGATCGAGCAGTGCGCGCACACCCTCACGCGCGAATCCCGCCGGGGCACTACTCTCGACAGGAGGCGCTTCCGCGCCAGACGCTGCGACCTGCCCTGACTCGACTTGCCCTGCATTGCTCGAACGCGCTACCGGCTCGGCGATTTCTCCATTCGGCGTCTTGTCGGCAAAGAACGCCAGCCAGGCCGCGATGGCCGCGACCGGCAACAGGAACAGCACGCGCTTCTGATCGGCGGGCTTACTCATTTAGCACCTCCGGCCGCCGGTCGTTGCCACAGCGACAGGTAGATCTGCGCGTCGACCTGATCAGAGCTGGCCTGTTCACGCTTGACGATCAGTTGCTCGACAGACAGCGACGGCACTTCAGCCATCACGGTCAGCAGGAACAATCTCAGCGTCGGGTAATTGCCCTTCACCGGCAGCGCGATCTGCAATTCGGAATAGTCCTGCTGCGCGCCACCCGAGAGACGGCGGTAATCCGTCTGCGTCACCTGCAAGCCCATGCCGGTCGCAAACTCCTGCAGCTTGCGGATGGTTGCGGTGGTCGTGGCTTGGTCCGCCAGCGTGCGTGCCAGGCCTTGTGCTGGCGACAGGCGCTCCGATTCGGGTTTGGCCTGCAGCGAAGCGAGTTGCTCGGTCATGCGACGCGCATCATCCAGCGCCTTCTGGCGTGCGCCGCTGATCTGCGGCATGACGATGGCCAGTACGGCCAGCAGTGCAACGACAACGCCTGCGCTCACGAAGGGCCAGACACCCTGACGTGCGTACAGCAGGCCGGCCTGCAAACGCAGGGCATCCATTCTGGCTGCGCTGCTCATTGCGCGCCTCCTTCCGTGCGGCTCTGCTTCTCTGCCTTGACGGGCTGCGGTGCATCCAGCGTGAAACGGATACGCGGACCACCGTCCACCATCACGGCCTCCTGTCGCACAAGTACCAGCCCGTTGAATCCCGGCGCAGTCTTGAGGGCTTCGAGATAGTCGAGGCCGGCACCCAGCTCACCCGCTTCGATCACCATCTTGTTGCTCTGGCGCACGATGCCGAATTCCATCGACATGATGCTCACGCCCTGGCGATTGTTCTTTTCGAGCGAACCGATCAGCGTGGCCCAGGGATAGTTGAGGTGCATGCTGGCATGCGCCACGGCTTCAGCCGACTCGATCTTGGCGAGATCCTCTTCACCGCTGCCCTGGCTGGCACGATCCAGCTCGGCGGAAATCGAGGTCTTCCGCGACACGGCACGATCACGTTCGCTAGCCATCTGCCAGCTCGCCACGCAAGCCGTCACGAAAGCCGCCAGCAACAACAGGCACAACAGCCACCACAAGGGGCGACGCCCCTTGTCCGAACCGGCTTCCCACCAGCCGGCGACCGGCGCGAAATCAATGTGCATGGGCTTCATGCGGCCACCCCGTGCAGTGCGAGGCGGAACGCATCCGAAGCCCGTTCCATACCGACTGCCTTGGGCATGGGTCGCGCACGCGACGGCATCTTGATCTTGATGCTGGAGCCCGGGACCTCAACGATGGGTGGCGCATCGCCAAGCAGGAAGACCGTTGCCGGCATGTCGTGGCCCAGACGCAAAGCCTCCGTCTCCAGCTTGGCCAGCACTTCAGGCAAGGCCGGCGTCAGGTCAAAGCGGAACTGGCGCGCAGCCAGCAACTGACCGCGCTGTTGCAACAGGGCGAGGAAGGCGTGAGAGCCGAAGCAGCAGATCCAGCCGTCTTCCTTGAGCTGCGACGCATCGCGATTGATGAGGCGGATGGCTTCCGGCACCACCGAGGCGATGCGGCAGCCACTGTGGCTGGACACTGCGTTCAACGCCACCACCAGCGAACGCGGCAGCGCACAGGCCAGCATGGGGCGATTGGCCGACCAGTCAGCCTCGATGTGCCAGGCTTCCGCCGCCGCACCGAACAGTTGCTCGAAGCGACCAGCAGCAAGCGCGCGCAACTCCAGCATGCTGCCCAGGCCCTTGGGCGGCGTCACCGTCCAGTAACGCACCCAGTCGTCGGAGATCGAAACCTGCAGACGACCGGAAAGCTTGTTCGCCTGCGACAGGGCCGTGCTCACGGCCGGTTCCCAGATCGCGGTTTCAGGCGAACCGGCACCCGGCAGGTAGTCGCGCAGGGGCAACTGACTCGCCACGTGGGCACCTTCGGAATTGATGCGGTCGACGATGACCAGCTCGCCGCCGCCCACGCCCATGCCCAGAGATTTAGGCCGCCAGAGTGACACGCCTGACCTCCTCAAGAGTGGTTTCACCGCGCGACACCAGACGCAATGCATCGTCGTAAAGACTGCGGGTGCCGCTACGTTGTGCGGCTTCCATGAGCTGACGGACCGAGCGACGCTCGACCACCATCTCGGCGATTTCGGGATTCATGACGAGGATTTCGGCCACGGCCTTGCGACCGCGGTAGCCCGTGCCACGACAGTCGCCACAACCACGGCCGCGCACGAACTGGAAGTCTTCGACATCCGCACGCGACAAGCCTGCCAGCGACAGCTCGGCATCGTCCGGTGTGTAGGGTGCGGCGCAGTGCTTGCAGGTCAGGCGCACGAGGCGCTGGGCAGACACGCCATTGAGCGCCGATACAAAGGAATAAAGGTCGACGCCGATGTGATGGAAGCGACCGAACACGTCATAGACGTTGTTGGCGTGAACCGTGGACAACACCAAGTGACCTGTCAGCGCGGACTGCACGGCAATCTCGGCGGTTTCCTTGTCGCGGATTTCACCGACCATGATCTTGTCCGGGTCATGGCGCAGGATGGAGCGCAGACCACGAGCGAAGGTCAGACCCTTCTTGTCATTGACCGGGATCTGCAGGATGCCACCCAGCTGGTATTCGACCGGGTCTTCAATCGTGATGATCTTGTCACGACCGTTGTTGATTTCGGACAGCGCGCCGTACAGCGTAGTGGTCTTGCCAGAACCCGTCGGCCCCGTCACCAGCACCATGCCGTAGGGCTCCTGGACGAGGCGGCGCACGGTGGACAGCGTCTGCTCGTCGAAGCCCAGCGCCTCCAGCGTCAGCGAACCATGCGACTCGACCATGGCCTGCTTGTCGAGAATACGGATCACCGCGTCTTCGCCATGGATGCTGGGCATGATGGACACGCGCAAATCGATCTCACGCCCCATGGCTTCCACGCGGAAGCTGCCGTCCTGCGGCACGCGGCGCTCGGCGATATCGAGTTCGGACAGCACCTTGATACGCGAAATGATCTGCTCGGCGAGCGCCGTCCCCTGGATCTGGGCGACCTGGTCCAGCACGCCGTCGATACGGTACTTGGAGACCATACCGCTGGGCGTGCTCTCAAGGTGGATGTCCGACACACCCAGCTTCAGCGCATCGTACAGCGTCGAGTTCGACGAGCTTGACGGCCGGACTCGCGGCATCGCTGACCGAGGCGAAGGACAGGCTTTCGAGCGACTTGGCATCGCCCGTACCCATCTCGCCGTTGGCAAGCAGGTTGTCCATGGCACGCATGGATTCTTCCTGCTTGGTCAGGTAAGCGTGAATGTCTGACGCCAGTGCGATGCGGTAATCGACATTCGCACCGACGAGGTTGTCGATCCAGATCTGCAGGTCCTGGTCGAAGGGATCGGCAATGGCTGCAACCAGACCGTTGCGACCATGCGTACCACTGCGCCGCAGGAGGATGGCGCCACGCTGCTGGGCACGGGCGAGTGGCATCACGTCAAAGACGGGCTCGAGGTCCAGCATCTCGGCCGTTTCAATGACGCTGTAGCGGAAATGCTCTGCCACGCCCCGCAACAGGCTGCGCGGCTCGATGCCCGACAGCACTTCGAGCTCCGCCATCACCGGCCGGCCCGAAGCCTGCGCCGAGGCGCGGGCACGTTTGATCAACTCGATATCCAATGTTGCTCCACGCGCATTCACTGAATGGACCCCGCCAGATCGAAAATCGGCATGTACAACAGCACGACGATCAGGCCGACCACGATGCCGATGAAGGCCATCAGGGCGGGCTCCACGATTTTGCTGGTCCGTTCGATCCAGCGGGCACTCTCGCCCTCATAAAACATCGCCGACCGAGTCAGCATGGCACCCATCTGACCGGAACGCTCGCCCACGCGCAGCATGCGCAGCGAGATCGGCGTCGTGAGTCCGTGCGCCTCGAAGGCCTTGGAAACCGGATCTCCATTGGTAATGTCGGCGCGCGCCGCAGCAAGCTTGACCCGGAAGCCCGCCGACAGGGTGCCAGCCACCATGTCCAGCGCCGTCACGACCGTGATGCCGCCTTCCAGCAGCATGCCCACGGTGAGGTACAGGCGCGAGATCTCGATGATCACCGCGCGCTCTGCAATGCCGGGAATCTTTGCCGCGATCTGCCCCCAGCGCCCTTCGCGACCGATACGACGGATGTGATGCACGACGAAAAAGATCAGCGCCAGCACCAGCGGAATGACGATCAGCGAATGTTTGCCAATGAAATCGCCCCAGGCCAGCAGCAGCTGCGACATGACCGGCAAGTCGCGGCCGCTGTCCTTGTACACCGCGGCGAATTTGGGCACCACGTACATCATGAGGAACAGCGCCACCGCGCCGCCCACAGACAGCAGTATCGCCGGATAGATCGCTGCGCCGACGATGGTGGCCCGCACTTCCTCCATCCTCGACTGGTAATCGATGAAGCGCCCGAGTGCACGCGGCAGGTCACTGGTGCGTTCAGCCGCTCGGACAATGCCGACGTAGAGCGGTGGAAAGTGCTCGGCCTGCAAGCCGATTGCATCCGAGAACTTCATGCCCTCGCGCATGCGGTGGATCAGCGCGTCCATCACACCCCGCGCGACTTCACCCGCCTCTTTCTCGACCAGCGCCTCCAGCGCTTCAACCAGCGACAGGCCTGCGTCCAGCAGCGACAGCAGCTCCTGGCTAAAGAGGATCAGGTTGAAGCTGCCGCCACGGCTGCGACGTTGACGCGTCGCACCGAGGGCGCGAAGACTCACCGGACGCAGGCGCCGGGTTTCGCAAACCTTGCGCGCAGCGACCTCGTCTTCGGCTTCCAGGGTCAGCGTCTGTAGCTGATTGTCGGCCGTGAGGGCACGGATTTCGAATTGCATGTGGGGACGACCCCGCGAACGGGGATCAGTTCGTCACGTCAGCGGCGGTGTCGGTACCGCCGGGCTGGCCGTCACTGCCATAGGAAGTGATGTCGTAGTCACGACCCTTGGTGCCCGGCGCCTTATAGGTATAGGTCTTGCCCCAGGGATCGGGCGGGACAGCCTTCTGCAGGTAAGGGCCATTCCATTTGGTGGCGCCGGCAGGGCGCTCCAGCAGGGCGTTGAAGCCTTCAGCCGTGGTCGGGAAACGACCCACGTCGGTGCGGAACAGGTCAACAGCCTTGGAGAAGGATTCGATCTGGGCCTTGGCCACTGTCTGCTCGGACTTGCCGATCGACGAGAAGTACTTCGGGCCCACATACGCTGCGAGCATGCCGATGATGGCCACCACCACCAGCAGTTCGAGCAGGGTGAAACCCTTGTCTGTACGACCGAAGCCGCTCACGTTCCTCTTGCTGTTACGCATTTGTCTCACCAGTATTGTTTTCAGTGACCCTCTGACAGACTGCCAGAGTGTGAAGTTCAGGCCACGACAAATTGCACAAAACCGCGCAAACCCAATAAATTCGCGGCGCCGCAGCAATCCAACCCGTCTCCACCCAAGACGCGGGAGCATGCCACAAAGCCGCCCCAAGTCCAATTCTGTTGCGCCAGATCGACTGGTTTTCAACGCTCGGTGACTATGATCGATGGCCGGCCGACTCACTCCACAGCCCATGAACACCCCTCCCCTGCGCGACGCCCGTTTCTACATCAGCCTGTCCATTGCAGCCGCTGTCGCCACCATCACGCTGAAGCTGTTTGCCTGGTGGATCAGCGGATCAGTCGGCCTGCTGTCGGACGCGCTCGAATCCTTCGTCAATCTGGTCGGCGCGAGCTTTGCGCTGTGGATGATCCAGATTGCCAGCGCACCGCCTGACGCTGATCACCCCTACGGCCACAGCAAGGCCGAGTACTTTTCGAGCGGCTTTGAAGGCATGCTGATCTTTGCCGCCGCAGCGCTGATCCTGTGGTCGGCCATTCCACGCCTGCTCACCCCAGCCCCTCTGGAGTCGCTGGGACTGGGTCTCTGGCTATCAGCCGGCAGCACCGCCCTCAATTTCATGGTCTCCCGCCTGCTCTCCCGTGCCGGGCAGCGCTTGCACTCGGTGGCGCTGGAGGCGGATGCCCGCCATCTCATGACCGATGTCTGGACCACGCTGGGCGTGATCGCCGGCCTGATCGCAGTCGCCCTGACCGGCTGGCTCTGGCTGGACGCCTTGATCGCCATCGGCGTCGCCCTGCACATCCTGTTCGAAGGCTGGAAGCTGATGCGCACCGCGACCGGCGGCCTGATGGACGAATCGCTACCCGACGAGGACCTCGGCTGTATCGACAGGGCGCTGTCCGACTTCCGGGCCCAAGGGGCCTCCTTCCTGCATCTCAAGACCCGCCGGGCAGGCAGCACACGCTTCGTGCATCTCACCGTGCAGGTGCCGGGAGACTGGCGCGTCGATGTGGCACACGATCTGCTCGACAGAGTGGAGGCCCGAATCGCCGATGTCCTGCAAGGCGCCCAGGTCAGCACCCACCTCGAACCCCTGCGTAACGCATGATGCAGTGCAGCCGGCCCGGCCACGAATCGGATAAAATCCACTGATGCTTTATCACCTCGCCAGACCCCTGCTCTTCTCCCTCGATCCCGAGAAGGCACACGAATTCACCCTCTCCACCCTGCACCACCTTGGTGGCTGGATGCCCGCCTGCCCACGCAACCAGGGCACGCCGGCGGAGGTCATGGGAATCCGCTTCCCCAACCGTGTCGGCCTTGCCGCCGGCCTCGACAAGAATGGCGAAGCCATCGATGGACTGGCCGCGTTCGGCTTCGGCTTCATCGAAGTCGGCACGGTCACGCCACGCCCGCAACCCGGCAATCCCAAGCCGCGCATGTTCCGCATTCCGCAGGCCAAGGCCATCATCAACCGCATGGGCTTCAACAACCACGGCGTCAACAACCTCGTCGCCCGCGTGAAAGAAGCAAAGTTCAAGGGCGTGCTGGGCATCAACATCGGCAAGAACTTCGACACGCCGATCGAGAAGGCTGCCGACGACTATCTGACCTGCCTGGACAAGGTCTACGTCCACGCCAGCTACGTGACGGTCAACATCTCGTCGCCCAACACCAAGAACCTGCGCCAGCTGCAAGGAGAGTCCGAACTCGACGACCTGCTCGGCCAGCTCAAGGCCCGTCAGACCGCGCTGGCCGACCAGCACGGCAAGTACGTACCGATGACGCTCAAGATCGCTCCGGATCTCGACGACGCCCAGCTCACCAACATCGCTGACGCCCTGCGACGCCACCGCATCGACGGCGTCATCGCCACCAACACCACCATCGGCCGCGAAGGCGTAGAGGGCTTGCGCAACGCCACCGAGACCGGCGGCCTGTCCGGCGCCCCGGTGCGCGAGAAATCCACCCGCGTGGTGCGCGAACTGGCCAGCCGCCTGGCTGGCGAATTGCCTATCATCGGTGTGGGGGGCATTACCGAAGGGGCTCACGCTGCCGAAAAGATCGCGGCGGGTGCCAGCCTGGTGCAGCTTTACACGGGGTTCATCTATGGCGGCCCCGGCCTGGTCTGTGACAGCATCTCGGCTACCAGCAAGGCTTGACCGCCACAGGAGTCCGCATGACTCACTACCTTTTGCTGTTGATCGGCGCGGTTCTCGTCAACAACGTCGTCTTCGTGCGCATCCTCGGGCTTTGCCCGTTCATGGGTGTGTCGAAGAAGTACGAGACCGCCGTCGGCATGGGCGCCGCAACGACCTTCGTGCTCACGCTGGGTTGTGGCACCAGCTACCTCATCGACCACTACCTGCTCACCGCGTTTGACGTCGGCTACCTGCGCACGCTGGCTTTCATCGTCGTCATCGCTGCCATCGTGCAGCTCACCGAGCTGGTGCTGGCCAAGACCAGTCCGGTGCTGCACCAGGTTCTGGGCATCTACCTGCCGCTGATCACCACCAACTGCGCCGTGCTGGGCATCCCCCTGCTGTCGGTCGCCTATCGCCACAACTTTCTTGAAGCGCTGCTGTTCGGTTTCGGCAGTTCGCTGGGCTTCTCGTTGGCACTGGTGCTGTTCGCCGGCATCCGCGAGCGTCTGGATGGCGCGGACATACCGATCCCCTTCCGCGGTACCGCCATTGCGCTCGTCACCGCGGGCCTCATGAGCCTGGCCTTCATGGGCTTTGCCGGACTGGACAAATACTGATGCTGAGCTCGCTGGCCGTCATGCTGGGTCTGGCGCTGGTGATCGGCGCGGTGCTCGGCTGGGCGTCGCTCAAGTTCAAGGTCGAGGGTGATCCGCTGGTTGAACAAGATCGACGCCATCCTGCCGCAGACACAATGTGGTCAATGCGGCTTCCCCGGCTGCAAGCCTTACGCCACGGCCATCGCCGGTGGAGAGGCCGACATCAACCAGTGCCCGCCCGGTGGAGAGGAAGGCATCCGCAAGCTCGCCGACCTGCTGGGCCGCGAGTTCAAACCGCTGAATGCCGAGAACGGCGTCGAGAAGCCCAAGGCCGTCGCCTTCATCGACGAACAGACCTGCATCGGCTGCACCCTCTGCATCCAGGCCTGCCCGGTTGACGCCATCTCGGGCGCTGCCAAGCAGATGCACACCATCATCGCCCCGCTGTGCACGGGCTGCGAACTGTGCGTCGCACCTTGCCCGGTCGATTGCATCACCATGGAAAACGTGCAGGAGACCTACGACACCTGGAAGTGGCGTTACCCGGTCATCCCGATCAAGGAGCAGGCAGCATGAGCTCCTTACGCGAACTCTTCTCGTTCAACGGTGGTGTCAAACCCGCCACCAACAAGACCGACTCGACACGCGAGCCGATTGCGGCAGTCTCGTTGCCGGCCGCGCTGGTCATCCCCTTGCACCAGAGCATTGGTGGCACGCCCCACCCCATCGTGACGGTGGGTCAGCACGTGCTGAAGGGGCAGCGCATCGGCGACGCCGACGGCAACTTCTCTTCCGCGATCCATGCCTCCACCTCGGGCACCGTGATCGCCATCGAAGCGCGTGTGATGGCCCATACCTCTGGCCTCACGACACTCTGCGTCGTGCTGCAACCCGATGGCGAAGAACGCTGGCTCGAAGAGCCTGCGCTGGACTGGCAGAACACCGCGCCAGAAGCGCTTCGCGACTTCCTGCGTGACGCGGGGGTGGTCGGCCTCGGTGGCGCCGTCTTCCCCAGCCATCTCAAGCTACGCCCCGGTCGCGACAAGCCGCTCAAGACCCTGGTCATCAACGGTGCCGAATGCGAACCCTTCATCACCTGCGACGATCTGCTGATGCGCGAACGACCGGCCGCCATCCTGCGCGGCGTGGCGATCATGCGCCACCTGCTGGGCGCGGAAGAAGTGCTGATCGGCATCGAAGACAACAAGCCCCAGGCCATCGCCGCGATGCAGGCTGCCTGCAAGGATGTCACTGGTATCGAGACCATCGCCGTGCCCACGCGCTACCCCGCCGGCGGTGCCAAGCAGCTCATCCGCGTGCTCACCGGCATCGAGGTTCCGCATGGCGAGCGCTCCACCGACTACGGCGTGCAGTGCTTCAACGTCGGCACGGCCTACGCTATTCATGAAGCCGTCGAGCTGCGCCGCCCGCTGGTCTCGCGCATCGTCACGGTTGCCGGCAATGTCGAACGCCCGCGCAACTACGAGGTGCTGTTCGGCACGCCGATGGATCACCTCGTCAAACTCGCTGGCCTCAAGCCCGACACCGACGCCTTCATCATGGGCGGCCCGATGATGGGCTTCCGCATGCCGGCTTTCGACGTGCCCGTGGTCAAGGCCACCAACTGCATCATTGCAGCCAGCCCTACGTTGTTCGCCCCACCGCCGCCCGAGATGCCCTGCATCCGCTGTGGCGAATGCGCGCGCGCCTGCCCGGCCGACCTGCAGCCCTTCGAACTGTACTGGCACGCCCGCGCAAAGAATTTCGGCAAGGCGCAGGAGTACCACCTGTTCGACTGCATCGAGTGCGGCTGCTGCAGCTACGTCTGCCCCTCTTCGATTCCTCTCGTCGACTACTACCGTTTCGCCAAGAGCGAGATCTGGGACAGGGAGAAGCAGAAGGATTCAGCTGACGCTGCGCGTGACCGTTTCGAGTTCCGCAATTTCCGCCAGGAACGCGAGAAGCAGGAAAAGGCCGAGAAGCTGGCCGCGCGCGCCAAGCCCGCTGCCGCCGCCGTAGAAGGCACACCGGCGACGACTGAAGCAGAAGACCCCAAGAAAGCATTGATTGCTGCCGCGCTGGCACGGGCACAAGCCCAGAAGGCCGCAGCAGCAGAAACCCCCGACCACAGCTCCGGAGAGCCATCATGAGCACGCAAGTTCGCTGGGGCATCCTCGGCTACGCCCGTATTGCCCGCCTCTCGGCCATTCCCGCCATCGCACGTGCCGGCAATGCCGAGCTGAGTGCCATTGCCTCACGCGACGCCGCCAAGCTCGCCGAATGCGCCACGCAGTTCCCTCTGGCACGTCTGCACATGACCTACGACGCGTTGCTGGCTGACCCCGACGTTGACGCCATCTACGTGCCGCTGCCCAACTCGCAACACCGCGAATGGACCATCGCCGCGCTGGAAGCCGGCAAGCACGTGCTGTGCGAGAAGCCCATCGCTCTTACCGCCCGCCAGGCGCGCGACATGGGGGCCGCTGCCAAGAATGCCAACCGGCTGCTGATGGAAGCCTTCATGTACCGCTACACCGATCGCGTCCGGCACGTGCAAGCCGTGCTCGATAGCGGTGAGCTGGGTGCGATCCGCCACGTCAATGCCAGCTTCCGCTTCCTCCTTGATCGCGAAAACACGATCAAGGAACAGGCCGGTCTCGGCGGCGGCGCGCTCTACGACGTGGGATGCTACCCCATCAACCTGCTGGGCCTCGTCACCGAGAAGTTGCCGGTGCGCTGCCAGGCCTACGCCGAGATGAAGGGTGGCGTGGACGTCAACCTGTCCGCCCTGCTGCAGTATGGCGACGGCATGATCGCCAATCTCCACTGCGGTTTCAACGCCCACCCCTACATGCACGCCGAGATCATCGGCACGCAGGGCCGGCTGGAAATCCGCGACACCTTCACCGACGCAGCCGGCGAGCTCTACGTGCATACCCCGGCCGGCACACGCAGCATTGCCGTGGCCGAATCGGATCGTTACGGCGCCGAGTTCCGCGACTTCTCGGCCGCCATTCTCGAAGGCCGTGCGCCGCTGCTGACGCTCGAAGAGTCCATCCGCAACATGGAAGTGCTGGACATGATCCGGGAGAGCCTGCCTTGACCTGCCTGTCACACGTAGCCAGAAAGGCTGGCTGCTGAATGTTCCTCAGCCGTCAGAACAATTCGCCCTACGTCCGTGCGCAGACCAGCGTCACGCTGGTCATGCTCAAGGTGCTGCTGGCCCTGCTGCCCGCCATCGGCGCCTACGTCTGGCTGTTCGGTATCGGTGTGCTGGTGCAGCTACTGCTCGCCAGCGCCACGGCCCTGGTCGCAGAAGCCGTCATGCTGAAGCTGCGCGGCAAGCCGCCCGGCATGTTCCTGTCCGACCTGTCAGCCATCGTGACAGCCTGGCTGATTGCACTCGCCTTCCCGTCCATCGCGCCCTGGTGGATCATCGTTCTTGGCACAGCCTTCGCCATCGTGATCGCCAAGCATCTCTATGGCGGCCTCGGCCAGAACCCGTTCAATCCGGCCATGGTGGCGTACTGCGTGATGATCGTCGCCTTCCCTGCGCTGATGTCACAGTGGCCGGCCAGCGGTCTCGACAGTGCGACACAGCTGGCGCGTATCTTCGGCAACACCGGCGCCATCGACGCGCTGACCAGTGCGACACCACTCGATGCCTTGCGCACCGGGCTGCGTGAAAGTGGCGCAACGGTTGCGCAGACACTCAGCGGGCCGGCCTTCGGCTGGGCGGGTGGCAAGGGTTGGGAATGGATTGCAGCGGCCTATGCGCTCGGCGGCCTTTACCTGCTGCAACAACGCATCATCACCTGGCACATCCCGGCCGCCTTTCTCGGTGGTCTGGCTGTCATCGCCGGCATCGCCGCGCTGGCGAATGGCGGCAGCTTCCCGGGGCCGCTCTATCACCTCGCCACAGGCGGCAGCCTGCTCGGCGCCTTCTTCATCCTCACCGATCCGGTTTCGGGCGCCACCACACCGCGCGGCAAGCTGCTCTTTGGCGCGGGTGCGGCTCTGCTGACCTGGATCATCCGCAGCTTTGGCGCCTATCCCGACGGTATCGCCTTCGCCACGCTGCTGATGAACCTGTGCGTGCCGATTCTCGACATGAAGACACAACCGCCCGTGTTCGGGCACAAGAACAACTGAGGGAGCGCGGAAATGTTCACCGGCATCGTCAAGGGCACAGCCAGCCTGCGCGCACTGGAGCGCAAGGCCGGTCTGTCGACACTGACCCTGGACTTCCCGCCCGGCTTCGACGTGCAGCTCGAAACCGGCGCCAGTGTGGCCGTCGATGGCGTCTGCCTCACCGTCACCCGCCACGCCGCTGGCTGGGCCGAATTCGATGTCATGCAGGAGAGCCTTGCACGCACCACACTGGCGGACATCGCTGTTGGCGACCACTTCAACGTCGAGCGCGCTGCGCACGACGGCGCCGAGATCGGCGGCCACCCTCTCTCCGGTCACGTCGATTGCACGGCAACCGTAGTCGGTATCGAAACGCCCGAGAACAACAAGGTCATGCGCTTCGAAGTCGCACCGGAGTGGATGCACTACATCTTCGCCAAGGGCTACATCGCCGTGAATGGCTGCAGCCTGACCGTCAGTGACGTCGATCGCGCCGCGCGCCGCTTCTCGGTGTGGTTCATCCCCGAAACGCTGCGCATGACGACCTTCGACGCCAAGGCCATCGGCAGTCAGGTCAACATCGAGATCGAGCGCGCCACCCAGGTGACGGTCGACACCATCCGCAACTACCTCGACGAACGCCTCGGCCCCTTGTTGCCGCGCCTCGAAGCCCTGCTGGGCACCAGCCTCGTCGAGCAGGCCACCGCCAGCCTGCCCGACGCCACACCGCACAAGCCTTGATGAGCAAGCCGCCTACTCCGCTCAGACTCTCGCTGCAGACCGCGGCAGTGATGATGCTGTTCACGCTGGTCTTCACAGCGGTGATGGCAGGCACCTACAAGGCCACGCAAGACACCATCGCGGCCAGCGCCGAAGCAGAGAAGTTGCAGCTCATCAACCAGATCCTGCCGCCGCAAAGCTATGACAACAAGCTGCTGCAGGACGCCCTGACGCTGGGCCCGACTCCCGAACTCGGGCTGGATCAGGGCGGCCACATCTGGCGTGCGCGCAGGAACGGGAAACCCGTTGCCGTCGTGCTGGAAGCCGTGGCACCAGACGGTTACAGCGGCAAGATCCGGCTCGTCATTGCCATCCAGGCCGATGGCAAGGTCAGCGGCGTGCGCATCACCGAGCACCGTGAAACACCGGGCCTCGGCGACTACATTGATCCGAAGAAGGATCGCAACAAGCAGCAGCCCTGGATCAGCCAGTTCGATGGCAAGTCAGCCACATCGCCGACTGCCGAGCACTGGAAGGTGAAGAAGGACGGCGGTGATTTCGCCTACATGACCGGCGCAACGATCTCGCCGCGTGCCGTGGTCGCGGCCGTGGCACGCGCCGTCCGCTTCGAGCAGGCACAGCGCGATGCGCTCTATCGCTGAAAGGATGGCGCCATGAGCAAACCCGACTACAAGGAAATTCTCTGGAACGGTGTCTGGAAGCAGAACACCGGCCTCGTGCAGCTGCTGGGTCTGTGCCCCATCCTCGCCGTATCGAGCACCTTCGTGAACGGCGTCAGCCTCGGGCTCGCTACCATCATCGTGATGATGATGTCGGGCGCCGTCGTCGCCGCGCTGCGTAATTTCATCCCCTACGAAATCCGCATCCCCGTCTTCATCCTCATCATCGCCGCCCTGGTCACCGTGCTCGACCTCGCCATGAATGCCTGGCTGCACTCGCTCTATGTCGTGCTGGGCATCTTCGTGCCATTGATCGTCACCAACTGCATCGTGCTCGCACGCGTCGAAGCCTACGCCGCCAAGAACGGGCCACTCGCCTCTGCCTTCGACGGCATCGGCATGGGTGCCGGCCTCGTCGTCGTGCTGTCCCTGCTCGGCGGCATCCGCGAAGTGCTGGGTACCGGCATGCTGTTCGCGGGCATCGAAGCCATCATTCCCGGTGCGCAGCCCCTGCACATCCTGCCCGCCGACTACCCCGGCTTCCTCATCGCCATCCTGCCCCCCGGCGCTTTCATTGCGCTGGGCTGCCTGATCGCGCTGCGCAACTGGTCGGAGATGCGGGCCGCACGACGTGCTCCTCCCCCCGTGCCCCAAGCCGAAACACCCGAAGCACAATCCGCCTGATCCGCCCATGCCCCGCAACATGACCAAGGCCGAGATCAGCGCGGCCTTTGCACGCTGGCAAGCTGCCAACCCGCACCCGGTGACGGAGCTGGAATACGGCTCGCCGTTCCAGCTGCTGGTCGCTGTCGTCATGTCTGCGCAGGCCACTGACAAGGGCGTCAACCTGGCGACACGCAAGCTGTTCCCGGTGGCACCGACACCCGAAGCCATGGCCACGCTGGGCGAAGAAGGCATTGCCGGCTACATCAAGACCATCGGCCTCTTTCGCAACAAGGCGAAGAACGTGGCGATGCTGTCGCGCCAGTTGCTCGAACGTCATGCTGGTGAAGTGCCGCATGATCGCGAAGCGCTGGAGGCGCTGCCGGGCGTGGGCCGCAAGACGGCCAATGTGGTGCTCAATGCCATCTGGCGTGAGCCGGTGATGGCGGTCGACACGCATATCTTCCGCATCTCCAACCGCATGGGGCTGGCACCGGGCAAGGACGTTGTGGCCGTCGAGAAGGCATTGATGCGACGCGTGCCCAAGGAGTACCTCGTCGACGCGCATCACTGGCTGATCCTGCACGGCCGTTATGTCTGCACGGCACGTTCGCCGAAGTGTGGTGATTGCAGCGTGCGGGATCTCTGCCAGAGCCCGGACAAGCTTGCCTGACGGCAAGCTCAGCCCTTCAGACCTCTTGCCGCTCTGGCCTCGATTTCTTCAGTGCTCTCGCCGCGCGTACAGCGACTGCCAATGATCACGGCGGAATTGGACAGTTGGTGCCGGTCCGGACCCGTGCCTTCGCCGGTCAGCAGCGTTACGGCGATCCCTGCAGCCCGCAGCTTGTCGGCGAGAATCGTTTGCGAAGGCCACACGACGTTCCTGTCTTCCGGGTCGCCGAGTACGAATACACGCAATCCAGGATGCATCCTGCTCTTGTCGAGGAAGTCAACAGGTTCATAGGAATCGCTGTAACCCGTCATGTCCGTCGTACGCCCGCGCAACTTGTAGCGCACCGATGGCGACGACGGCGACGATGTGGGTACAGCACAGACGATGTCGGAACGCTCCGTCAGCAAAGCAGCCGTCACATGCCCACCACCGCTTTGCCCGGCGACCACCCACTCCGTGATGCCGAAGCGTTGCTTGAGGGCGTCCATGGCGACAGAGATCAGCATGGACTCCTGCAAACGGCGTCGCTGCATGTGATCTCCCGAAGAACCATGCGTACCTGGCCTGCCAAAGAAGATGTACGGAATCCCTTGGCCTTTGGCTACGCGGTCAGCCGTCGCCTGCAACTTCTCCATGCTGTTTTCGAGATAGCTTGCAGAGGGGTCATCCACGTCGCCATGAAAGAAGATCAGGGCACGCTTTACCGGCTTGCCATCGAATCCCGCGGCCCAGAATCGCAAGCACTCCGCGCCGTGAGGCTCCGCGTCCACCCAGACAGCATTGTCAATACGCGCACATTGTTCGCGATTCGCTTGCACGCCGACGCGCACCGCATGCTTCGAAAAATCGCCCTGCTCGGTAAAATCGATGCGATCTGCCGCCGTGGCACTCCCCACGAAACCGGCAGCGACCGTCAGACAGAATATGGCTTTGCTCAGGCAATTTTTCATTGGGCAGACATTCCGATTGGCAATCCAGGCTGCATCTTAGCGTCGCGTCCAGCAGCCGGTGGGCAGACTGACTACAATCGCAGCCGTTAACCCGGCTACGCATCTTCCATGTTCAACCCCACCCGAGATCAGGCCAGAACCTTCTTCACCGAATGCTGGCGCAAGCGTCGTGCGAACGAGTCCATGGAGGCCATGGAGCAGCTGGTCGCCGACATCATCGCCTCGCATCCGGAGTATCACGCACTGTTCGAAAACCCGGATGCGGCAGACAAGGACTTTGCGCCCGAGGACGGACAGATCAATCCCTTCCTGCACATCTCGCTGCATCTGGCTGTCGAGGAGCAACTGGGCATCGATCAACCACCGGGCCTGCGTGCGGCGTATGAAGAGTGCCTGAATCGTCGGGGCAACGCCCACGAGGCACGCCATGACATTCTGGAAAGCCTTGCTGAGACTCTGTGGGAGGCACAACGCAATGGCACGCCCATGGATGCACTGGCCTATGTGGAACGCGTGAAACGGAGAGCTGGCAGTGATTGATACGGTGGTGTTCGATCTCGGGAACGTGCTGATTCCCTGGGATGTGCGTTGGTTGTTGCGTGACTACTTTGCAGACGATGCGGCGATCGATGCTTTCATGAAGGAGATCGATTTCTTCAGCTGGCATGCCCGGCAGGATGCAGGCTATCCCGTGGCACAAGCGGTCGCCGAGCACAGCGCTCGCTTCCCGCAATACGCCGTGCCAATCCACGCGCTGTACGAGCGCTGGTTCGACACCATGGGCCCAGCCATTTCCGGCTCCGTCGCACTGTTGCGCGAGCTGCAGGCAGCAGGCTTGCGCAGGTATGCGCTGTCCAACTTCTCGGCTGAACTGTTCTATCTCAGCCAGCCGCGTTTCGATTTCTGGGATGGTTTTCAGGGCATCGTGCTGTCAGGCGAAGAAGGCGTGAACAAGCCAGAAGCACGCATTTACGAAGTCTTGTTCGCACGCTACGACGTCAACCCGAAGCGAGCCGTGTTCCTCGACGACAGCCTGCCCAACGTCGAAGCCTCGCGCGCGCTGGGCATGCGCGCCGTGCACTTCAAGGATGCGGAATCCGCGCGGCTGGCGTTGCGCGAAATGGGCCTGCCCGTCTGAGGCCTAGCGCAGCTTGCCAACGCTTGCGGTCCGCGCGCAGATGCCGCGCTTGGGATCGAAGGGGTCGAACCAGACTTCCTTGCGCTGCAAGGGCGTAGCGTCCGACAGGGTCGGATTGGGTATCTGGAAGACCGTGCGCCGGCACAGATCAGCCCGCTTGATAAGGTCAGCATTGAACTTGAGCATGATGCGCTGGAGCGTGCCGTCCTTCACCAGCATCTCCATGCCCTCTTCGATGCGCTTGGCCAGACGCGGCTCCTTGGGCGACACGAAGATGTAGGTCGGCAAGGGCATGTTGAGGAGGATGGCGTTGTCGATGGCCAGCTCGGGGAACTGGCCATGCCACGCGTCATATTCCGAGAAGGCTTCGTTGAGGCTGCGTGGGAAATAGTCGCTACGCCCCGCCATCAACATCTTCATCAGCGCTTCGTAGTTTTCGGCAGGCGCGACCAGGAAGCCATTGGCCTCGGCAACCTTGCGTGAAGACCAGCCCGAACCGACACCCATGGTCAATGCTTTCAGCGCATCGACATGACGAATCGCCGACAGATAGGCCTGCGTATCGGAACGGATCAGGGAAATGCGCAGCCCGGACAAGCCCATATCCATCGGGATCATGATGGGAATCAGGTTCTCTTCCCACTTGGGCTGGGTCGCCGTCATGGTCACGTTGATCATGCGGCCGGCCATCAGCTCTTCGTACATGCGGTCACGCGACAGGGTCACGGTCGTGCTGACGTAACGATAGGGGCCGTACTTTTTCTCGGTGCGCTTGAGCGCTTCGTCGAACACCGTGATCTTGAAGTCCGGAATCTTGCCCTTGGCCGGGTCTGCCCCCTGCAACAGGATCAGATCCATGGCCGCTGCTGGCGCCACACATAGCCAGGCCAGCAATAGTGCGATACATCGCATCAATGCGTTCTGCTGCATCATTGATCGCCCTGTGAGTCCACTGCGAGAAGCTGTCTTGAAGTGTCCGGAAGTCGTCGTAACGGGACTTCGCCCGGCACCTGAGTGATTAACGTTATACACGGGCCATTGCTTGAGGGTTGTTCTGCCTGCCGCGATATTGTCCATCATATCCACGACAACAGTGCTCGTGCCAACATACGCATCATGACTTTCCCCAATCCACCGGGCCTGGCAGATCGCCCTGGCACAGAGACCGACAGCGAAGCCATCCAGCGCGTGGTCAAGGTCCGGCGCGACTACAACACCTGGGTCGCCAACGAAACCATCGAAGACTATGCCTTGCGCTTCACGGCACGCGGTTTCCGCAAGTGGAGCGAGTGGCGGGTCGCCAACACGGCCTTCGGCGCGGCGTCTTTCCTCGTGCTGGAAGCCGTCGGCGCCACCCTGCTGGTCAACTACGGCTTCGTCAATGCCTTCTGGGCCATCATTGCCACCGGCATCATCATCTTCCTCTGCGGGCTGCCCATCAGTCATTACGCTGCGCGCTACGGCGTGGACATGGACCTGCTGACGCGTGGTGCCGGCTTCGGCTACATCGGCTCGACGCTGACCTCGCTCATCTACGCCAGCTTCACCTTCATCTTCTTCGCGCTCGAAGCGGCCATCATGGCCTACGCGCTGGAGCTGGCCTTCGACATCCCGCCCTGGGTGGGCTACATGATCTGCGCGCTCGTGGTGATCCCCCTGGTCACACACGGCGTCACGGTCATATCGCGCCTGCAGACGCTGACCCAGCCGGTCTGGCTGATCCTGCTGGCCCTACCCTTCATCTACGTGCTGCAGAAGAACCCCGGCGTGATCGGCGAGCTGGTGAGCTACGCGGGCGGAGACGGCAAGGGTGGCGAGTTCAACGTCTACCTGTTTGGCGCCGGCCTCACCGTGGGCATTGCGCTCATCACACAGATGGGCGAGCAGGTCGATTACCTGCGCTTCATGCCGGAACGTACCGAGAAGAACCGCAAGAAGTGGTACGCCTGCATGCTGGTGGGCGGCCCCGGCTGGGTGCTGCCCGGCGTGGCGAAAATGCTGGGTGGCACCCTGCTGGCCTGGCTTGCGATCCGCAATTCGGTACCCCTCGATCGCGCCGTTGACCCGAACCAGATGTACCTGATCGGCTTTGAAAACGTCTTCAACCGCAGTGACTGGGCGGTGGCCGTGACGGCGCTCTTCGTCATCATTTCCCAGCTGAAGATCAACGTCACCAACGCTTACGCCGGTTCGCTGGCCTGGTCCAACTTCTTCGCACGCCTCACACACAGCCATCCTGGCCGCGTCGTATGGGTCATCTTCAACACCCTGATCGCGCTGATGCTCATGGAGCTCAACGTGTTCCAGGCACTCGGCCAGGTGCTGGGGCTGTACTCGAACATCGCCATCTCGTGGATGGTGGCCGTAGTCGCTGATCTCGTCATCAACAAGCCGCTGGGGCTGTCGCCCAAGGGCATCGAGTTCAAGCGCGCACACCTCTACGACGTCAATCCGGTCGGCGTCGGCGCCATGCTGATCGCATCGACGCTGTCGATCTCGGCCTACGTCGGCCTGTTCGGCCCCAAGGCGGAAGCCTTCGCTTCCTTCATTGCGCTGGCCACTGCGCTACTCGTCTCGCCACTTCTGGCCTGGCTGACCCAGGGCAAGTACTACCTCGCACGGCAGAGCAACCGCCACGCTTTCGCCACCGGTGTGGTGCCCTGTGTGATCTGCGAGCGCCACTACGAAGCCGACGACATGGCGCACTGCCCAGCCTACCAGGGTGCCATCTGCTCGCTGTGCTGCTCGCTGGATGCGCGTTGCAACGACCTCTGCAAGCCCGAAGCGCGCCTCTCCTCGCAATGGTCCCGCCTGCTGCAGCGCTTGCTGCCGCAACGTTTCTGGCCCTACATCAACTCGGGCCTCGCGCACTACCTGCTGCTGATGAGCTGCATCGTGCCGATGATCGCCCTGCTGCTGGGTCTGCTCTACTTCCACGAATCGCAGATGCTGGCCGGTGCCGATGAAGACTTGCTGGAGTCCCTGCGCATCTCGTTCATCAACGCCTTCGCGGCGCTGTCGCTGGTCAGTGGCATCGTCTGCTGGTGGCTGGTGCTGACGCACAAGAGCCGGCAGGTTGCACAGGAAGAGTCGAATCGCCAGACCCACCTGCTGATGCGCGAAATCGAATCGCACAAGCGCACCGACGAGCAACTGCAGCGCGCCAAGCAGGCCGCCGACCAGGCCAACCAGGCCAAGAGCCGCTACATCACCGCCGTCAGCCACGAGCTGCGCACGCCACTCAACAGCATCCTCGGTTACGCGCAGATCCTCGATGGCGACCCGGCGATCCCCAATCATCGCCAGCAAGCCATCAAGGTCATCCGCCGCAGCGGCGACCACCTGCTGTCCCTCATCGAAGGCACGCTGGACATTGCCCGCATCGAAGGCGGCAAGCTGCGCCTCGAAACCCGTGCCATCGACTTCGCCGAACTGATGCAACAGCTGGTGCGCATGTTCGAACAGCAAGCGCGTGCCAAGGGGCTGGAATTCCAGTTCGAGGTACAGGGCGAACTGCCACGCGTGGTGCGCGGTGATGAAAAGCGCCTGCGCCAGATCCTCATCAACCTGCTCGGCAACGCCGTCAAGTTCACGGCCCAGGGCCAGGTCGACCTGCGCCTGCGCTACGCCCGCGAAATGGCGGTCTTCGAGATCGAAGACACCGGGCCCGGCATCCCCGCCGAGGAGCTGGAGCAGATCTTCGAACCCTTCTCGCGTGGCACGGCTGCGCATGCCGAAGCCGCAGGCGGCACCGGCCTCGGCCTCACCATCGCGCGCATGCTTACCGACCTCATGGGCGGCGAAATGAGCGTCAAGAGCGAGCCAGGCAAGGGCACCTGCTTCACCGTGCGCCTGTTCCTGCCACAGGTCCATGGCAATCAGCGCCCTGCTGAAGCGCCAGCCTCGCAACGCACCGGTTACCGCGGCGAACGGCGACGCATCCTCATCGTCGACAACGAACAGGTCGACCGCGAGCTGCTGGCGAGCATCCTCGCGCCGCTGGGCTTCGAACTCGACCAGGCCGCATCCGGCCTCGAATGCCTCGAAGTGTTGCCACGCTTTGCGCCGCACCTCATCTTCATGGACCTGGCGATGCCCGGCATCGATGGCTGGGAGACCATCCGGCGCATACGCCAGCAGGAGCTGTCTGACGCAAGGATTGCAATCATCTCGGCCAATGCGTTCGACAAGGGCCTCGACAACGACGTGGGTATCGGCCCCCAGGATTTCATCCTCAAGCCGGTCAAGGTCGAAGAATTGCTGGACTGGATTGCCAATCGCCTGGCGCTCGAATGGGAATCCGGCCCGGCGCCCCTCGCAGCGCCACCCCGCAAGCCCGTGCAGCGCACCGACGCGCCTCCGCACGACCAGCTCGTCGCACTGCAGGAACAGGTCAATCTCGGTTACGTGCGCGGTATCCACGCCGCTCTGGATAAAATCGAGGCCCACTACCCGACCTGCCAGGCCTTCGTCACCGACATGCGACAACTTGCCAACCGCTTCCAGCTGGAAACCCTGAGCCTGGAGCTGCGGAGGATTCTCGATGCGGCTTGACCGGCAGAACGCCGACCTTGTACTGATCGTCAACGACGTGCCCGAGAACCTCTCGGTGCTGCACGACGCGCTCGACGAATCGGGCTTCACCGTACTGGTCGCCACCAATGGCGAAACAGCACTGGCCCGCGCGCGCCAGGCGGTGCCCGACGTGATCCTGCTCGACGCCATGATGCCCGGCATGGACGGCTTCGAAGTCGCACGCCGCCTCAAGGCCGACTTCACGACGCAGCACATCCCCATCATCTTCATGACCGGCCTCACCGAGACCGAACACGTCGTCGCCGCGTTCAATGCTGGCGGCAGCGACTACGTCAGCAAGCCCATCCGCACCGGCGAGGTCATCGCCCGCATCAGCGCCCACCTGCAGAGCGCGCGGCAGATGAAGCAGGCCCGCAGCGCACTTGACGCCTTCGGCCAGGCCACCATTGCCGTGCGGCCAGACAGTGGCCTCATCACCTGGCAGACGCCGCTCGCGCGCAACTTGCTGGGCCGTCACTTCGAGCCTGATCTCCGCACCGCCCCCGCCGAAGTGCTCGACTGGATACGCAACGCAGCCGCCCAGCAAGCGGCCTCACCGCTGACCCTGCTGCGGGGAGACGCACGCCTGATCTTCACCTTGCACGCCCAGACCGGCGACGGCGACTGGCTGCTGGTGCTGCGCGAAGAGTCCGACACCGCTCCCACCGAGGCGCTGATCGGCGCTTTCCGCCTCACCCAGAAGGAAGCCGAGGTCCTCTACTGGGTCACCCAGGGCAAAACGAACAAGGACATCGGCGATATCCTTGGCTCCAGCCCACGCACCGTGCATAAGCACCTCGAGCATGTCTTCGAGAAACTGGGCGTCGAAACCCGCACGGCGGCGGCCAACCTGGCCCTCAGTCGCCTGCGGCAAGGCAGCTGACCGGTCACGCACGATCAAGGCTGTTTCGGGAACGCAGCTGTGATAAAACGGCTGCGTAGATTTCTGTCAGATAGACCACGCAGCCCCGGACCCGACTCCCCAACCCGATGGCAACGATTCCCGAGCAGGCCGACATCGAGCCCGTCCCCCACAGCCCCGTGGCGTCCGTTCCCGCTGAATGGGAGCCCGCGCTGCGGAGCTACCTAAAGATGCCGCCGTTCTGGCTGGCCTTTCCCGAAGCCATAGAAAGCGTTTTCCTGCATCGCACACATGGCTTGCGGGTGGAGCGTTTCGGCAAGGCGCTGTACGCCTCGATTGCACTGTTTGCCCTGCTCGCCCTGTGCGACGCCCTGCTTCTGCAGACGTTTCGCGTCGAAGCACTGATCATCCGCTTCGCCGCCATCGGCGGCATGCTGGCGGCCTTGTTCGCACTGCAGCGCCCGGCAGTGGCGCCGCATCGCGAAAGCTTCATGGCCATCGTCATCGCCGCGCTGTGCATCGCGCAAGCGGTCATCAGCCTCCACGGCGGACAGCGCGCCCTGGTGCTATATGACGAAGCGTTGATCCTCGGCCTCCTGCTCTGCAACCAGCTCGCACGCGTGCGTTTCCGCCAGGCAGCGCCCTTCACCCTGTTCTGGATGCTGCTCTACATCGCCACCGTACAGACCCGCGATCCGCCCGACATGGCGGCGCTGCTCTTCAAGTGCGGCTTCATCTTCCTCGTGGCACTGATCAGCCTCTACACCAAGCGCGCTATGGAGCTCGACAACCGCGTCACCTTCGCCCTGCGCTGCCTCAACAGCATCACCGGCGAAAAGCTCGCCGCCGTGAACACCGAACTGCTCGCACAGGCGCGTTTCGACTCCCTCACCAGCCTGCCCAACCGGCGGCAGTTCGAAGAACACGCAGAACGCATGCTGCGCGACGCCGCACGCAACCAGAGCAATCTCTCGTTGCTGTATGTCGACATCGACCATTTCAAGGCCTACAACGACCACTATGGCCACAAGGCCGGTGACGACTGCCTGTGCATCGTCGCATCGGTCCTGCGTTTCACCACGGCTCGTGCGCTCGACATGAGTGCCCGTTATGGCGGCGAAGAGTTCGTCATCATCCTGCCCGACACCCGCCTCGCCAACGCCATCAGCTTCGCGCTGGACCTGTGCCAGAACCTGCGCGAACTCAAAGTCCCCCACGAAGCCAGCCCCATCCAGCGCGTCAGCGTCAGCATCGGCGTCGCAGGGCGTCTCATCACGCCCCAGACCACGCTGTCCGACCTCCTCGCCGAAGCCGACGCCGCGCTCTACAAAGCCAAGGCTGCCGGGCGGGACCAGGTATCGCCCCCCGCCTGACAGACTCTTTGCCCGGATGGGCGAAGTGAGCGCAGGCGCTGGAAGCGGGTCATGACGTCGTGATAGATTCCGCGCTTCCCTAGATTGCCTGAAGGCAACACATCATGAGTCGATCGCCTGCTGGCGCCCTGTTGCGCCCCGTTCTTTGCCTGTCCCTGCTCGGGCTCCTGGCTGCCTGTGGCGGCGGCGGAGGTGGTGGCTCCAGCACTACGGCCAGCAGCAGCGGCCCCAGCCTGACCTCACTCAGCGACTATGCCGCGTCCTCCAAATCCAGCAGCAGTGCGGCTTCGGTAGCCAGCAGCAGCCTGGCCAGCTTCACCCAGGCCGCCAACACGCTGACGACTGAAGCGCTCTACGAGAAGGCTCAAAGCAGCAGCGCCTCAAACGACTTCATCGTCACCAGTCCGGTCACGCTCAGCACACTGAGCCTGCTGGGCACTGCCGCGCAAGGCAGCAGCGCCGATGAGTTCACAACCCTGGAAGCACGCTTCGGCCCCCGCGCCCAATGGGCCAACCTGCTGCGCAGCGCCCTGCAGAACGCCGGCATCCAGCGCACGCTGGGTGCCGAATCGACCACCCGCATGGCGCCAGCATTCCTCGAGGCTTCGCGCAACGTTGCCAGCTGGAGCGCGCTGGACTACATCTTCACCAGCAACATCCATACGCGCCTGTCCGTACGGGATGAGCTGAACATCTCGTACAGCCTGGCGTCGGCCGAAAACTTCTCGGGTGTCTATGCGCTCGGCAACAACCGCTACCAGGTGCCGCTACTCCGCTGGACCACAGGCGTCCAGCGCCTGAGCGACAGCGATTACAGCGCTGACCGCATGGATCTTGCTGACGGTATGCACCGCCTAATAAGCATCCGCCCCAGCTCAGGCAATCTGGCGAGCTTCAGCAAGGCACGACTCGCACAAATCATCGAGAGCGCACAGAAATCCAGCAGCGGTCTCAGCGCATCCAGCCTCGTTCTGCCCAAACGCTATTTCAGTTTTGCCATCAACGACAGTGGTCTGAATGCCACTGTCAGCACTGGACTGTCAAAGATTTTCGATCAGACCCAAGCCAACCTTGCTGGATTTGATCCGCGTGGCGGCCACTACGCCCAACTGGATGGATTCATGGCTAGCCTGAGCCTGACAGGCAGTGATTTGCTTCTGGAAACCCGACAGCAATACAGCTTCATTGCCAGCCCATACAGCACATCCACTTCAGGGGTGAACGTCACGGTAGACAACTGGCCTGGCTTCACCTGCTACCCTGCTTCGCAAACCGTGGATCTCGGTCCGCAACTGCTGCTCGTTACCAACCGCAACACGGGCCTGATTGTCGCCGCCATGCATCTTTACTCGCCACCGGATGGCACCTGGCTGGGCGATCACGTCTGCCCCTGATCAAGCATCCCCGTCGGCTGCACCTTTCAGCGCAGCCAGCTGCGTCGTCAGAAACTCTTTCGCGTCCTTCAGCATGCCCGGCGTCACCGTGTGACCTGCCGGGTACTCCTTCAGCGCCTGCTTGACGCGCATCTCTGCGAACAGATTGCACGCCGTAGCGGACTCCGAAGCGGGCACCACCTCATCCTGCGAGCCGTGTTGCAACAACACGGTCAGGTGCGCGAGCGCCTCCGGCTCCTTGGCGAACGGGGCTATAGCGGGCAACAAACGCCCCGCCATCGACACGACACCCCGCACCAATTGCGGCGCCGTCAGCGCCACGGTCAGCGCCATCGCGCCGCCCTGACTGAAACCCAGCACGAACACGCGCTGCGGGTCCGCCCCCGTCGCCATCACCGCATCCTTGATCGCCTGGATCAGGAACACGCGGCTGGCCAGCACTTCGCCTTCGTCGTACACCGAGCCCTGCGGCGTGTCGAAGCGCTCGTACCAGCGGTAGTAGCCGGGCAGCATCTCGTGCGGCGCGCGGATGCTGATGACGGAGAACTGCGGATCGAAATGGGGCGCGAGGTCGAACAGGTCTTCTTCGTTGGCGCCCTTGCCATGCAGCAGGACAAGCAGCGGCGGACGCTGGCCAGTAGTTTCAATAGGGGCGCGGAGCAGATACTGGAAGTTCATTGGCGCGTGGTCACTGACGAAAATGCAAACAATTCAAAACCTCAGCTGAGCGTCACGCTTTTTGCGTGCTGCTGGATTGCACACACGCTGAACATACAGCTTGGTCCATGAAGCATCGCTTTCAATCAATGGAGTCAGATCATCCACGTCATAGCTGATCCGCGAACAGAAGTTGTAGCCGGAAGACGGATGCGTTTCTACAATCTCCAACCACTTCTTGCCATCAGACAGCCTACCCAGTTTCAACTGCAGAAATGCAATTTCCAGTGACAGACTGTTACTTGCATTCTGCAGGGGCAGCATAACGGCTATACCGCGTTCGATCGCACTACGCCAAGCCACACTGTTTTTATCTTCGAGCTCAATCATGTCACGCAGCGCGTAATGCGCTGGCGTCGCAACCAAAGAATTGTCTTTCGCCTGCTTAGCACCTGCGAGCGCTAACGACAGCGCGCTCTCAAGGTACCGTCTAGCCAGCTTGCGATTTGAGGTCAATTCCGCTGCGTTGATATATGTATGCGCAATGAAATAGTGCGTCTGGGATTTGGCACGATTTTCGTCGTCAGGCTTGTCCGTCTTCAAGTAAATCTCTGCGAAGCCTCCGGCCTTGCTGAAATAGGCATCGACATCCACATCTTCCTTTAGCGCAGCTCTCGCCAAATAGGCATAAGCCAGTCCGCGATAAGCCTTGCTGAACAGCCAAGACGTGTCAGGCATCGTATTCACATACTGCGTCAAGCTGTCGAGCATGAACTCTGTCAATGCGATCTTGCAGGCAGGTGTTTTCCCGAGTGGCACCCAGTCGTGTGCGTCAAAGGCTTGCATCATGCGGAAATCCGGGCTGAGCCCTTCGATAACCGGTTGGTCGAGCATCTCCTTCAACTTGCGCCAGCTCGATTGCTTCTGGTAGTCCGGACAAGCCCCCTCCAGCCGCCCCATCATCAGGTCAATGTTCTGGATAGGCCCGAAACTCACCGCCTGCGCAACGGGAGCTGATCCAGGCAAACAAAAAATCAGGATCAGAAATGCGAATGTGCGCTTTGTCATTTGCGGTCAAGGAATTGGGCAAGGGCCTGAAATGTAGCAAATGAGGGCTATACCGTCAGTTCGCATGTCAAGCCAGGGCGCCTAGCTTGACGACTCGGCCCCTACGCAATCTGGCGTATTCCGTGTGACCCCTGCCGTCCCTACAGTCTGCCCATCCGGTCACTGCCGGTATTCATAAACTTCTGTCAGGGAGTCACACACATGCAATCTCGTCGCACATTCATCAAGACCACGCTGATGACCGCCGCCTTCGCTGCCGCCGGCATGAGCACCAGCGTGTTCGCCGCCGACACCATCAAGGTTGGCGTGCTGCACTCGCTGTCGGGCACCATGGCCATTTCCGAAACCGTCCTGAAGGACGTCGCCCTGATGGCCATTGACGAGATCAATGCCAAGGGTGGCCTGCTGGGCAAGAAGCTCGAGCCCGTGGTGGTCGACCCCGCTTCCAACTGGCCGCTGTTTGCCGAAAAGGCCCGCCAGTTGATCTCCAAGGACAAGGTTGCCGTGACCTTCGGCTGCTGGACCTCGGTGTCGCGCAAGTCCGTTCTGCCGGTCTACGAAGAACTGAACAGCCTGCTGTTCTACCCGGTGCAGTACGAAGGTGAAGAGTTGTCGAAGAACGTGTTCTACACGGGCGCAGCCCCCAACCAGCAAGCCATTCCGGCTGTCGAATACCTGATGAGCAAGGACGGCGGCTCGGCCAAGCGCTGGGTGCTGCTGGGTACCGACTATGTCTATCCGCGCACGACCAACAAGATCCTGCGCGCCTTCCTGAAGGCCAAGGGCGTGGCTGAAGCCGACATCATGGAAGAGTACACCCCGTTCGGTCACAGCGATTACCAGACCATCATCGCCAAGATCAAGAAGTTCGCTTCCGAAGGCAAGAAGACCGCCGTCGTGTCGACCATCAACGGCGACTCCAACGTGCCCTTCTACAAGGAACTGGGCAACCAGGGCCTGAAGGCCAGCGACGTGCCTGTCGTCGCCTTCTCGGTGGGTGAAGAAGAGCTGCGCGGCGTGGATACCAAGCCGCTGGTGGGCCACCTTGCTGCCTGGAACTACTTCCAGTCGATCAAGAACCCGACCAACGACGCCTTCATCAAGGCATGGTCCAAGTACGCCAAGGACAAGAAGATCCCTGGCCACATGGACAAGCCGCTGACCAACGACCCGATGGAAGCCACCTACATCGGCATCCAGATGTGGGCACAAGCCGTGACCAAGGCCAAGTTGACCGATACCGACAAGGTTATCGCCGCGATGGCAGGCCAGACCGTGAAGGCACCTGGCGGTTTCACCTCGACGATGGACCCGGAAAACCATCACCTGCACAAGCCGGTCTTCATCGGCGAAATCAAGGCTGACGGTCAGTTCAAGGTGGTGTGGAAGACCAAGGGCCCGGTGGTTGCCGACCCGTGGAGCGACTACATCGCCGAAAACAAGGGCAAGAAGAACGTCCCTGAAAAGAAGTAAGCAGTCACTCTAGCCAGAGTTTTTCCTCCCCTCTCCTGCCCTGCAGGGGAGGGGCATGGAGAAGCCCGGCAGCGTGAATGACGAGACGGGTGGCGCAAGCTGCCCTCTCCCGGCCAGCTGCAGAGGTGCGCAGGTCTGGCAGCGAACAAGTCTGAACAACATCATGATTCCAGGTCGTGACTCACGTGCCCGCATCTTTGTGGTGGCACTCAAGGCAGCACTCTGTGCAATGGCGCTTTGCCTCGGCACTGCAGCGTTTGCCAAACCTTCCGCCGAGCTGATTCTCAAGCTCGCTGGCGAAGACAACGACGCCAAGGTCGAAGCGCTCAACACCATCGCCGGCACAGCCGACCCCGAAGCCCTGCCCATACTGCAGGCGCTCGCCAACGATTCCCTCAAGCTCGTCGACGGCAAGCAGGTGCTGATCATCGACGGCGACAAGATCATCGACGCCATCACCGGCAAGACGCTGGACGCGCTGCCCGAGACGGCCGAAGACGTGGTCACCAACAACCGCGTCAGCGCTGCACTGGACGCCGCGCTCGCCTCGCTTGCCATCACCTCGACGGACCGCGAGATTCGCCTCGACGCCGTCAAGAAGCTGCAGGCCTCCGCCAACGAAGCCATCCTGCCCCTGCTCGAAAAAGCGTTGAGCGTGGAGAAGGATCCAACCATCCTCAAGCTGTTGCAGGTGACGCAGGCCATCGCCCAGATCCAGAGCAAGGACCGCGCACTGCGCCTCGCCGCCATCCAGAAAATGGGCGAGACCGACGACGCCGCGCTCAAGCCCCTGCTCGAAGAAGTGCTCGCCAAGGAGGGTGACACCTTCAAGGAAAGCGACGAAGCCCTGCGCGTCGAAGCACAGAAATCCATCAACGCCATCAACGCGCGTCTGACACGCGGCGAATGGCTGGGCGGCATCTTCACCGGCATCAGCCTCGGCAGCATCCTGCTGCTCGCCGCACTGGGTCTCGCCATCACCTACGGCCTCATGGGCGTCATCAACATGGCGCACGGCGAACTGATCATGATCGGCGCCTACGCCACCTTCGTGACGCAGAACCTCATCCGCGCCCACGCACCAGGCCTGTTCGAGTTCTACCCGCTGATCGCCCTGCCGATCTCCTTCTTCGCCGCCGCGCTGGTGGGTGTCGCGATGGAGCGTCTCGTGATCCGTCACCTCTACGGCCGCGCACTCGAAACCCTGCTCGCCACCTGGGGCATCAGCCTGATCCTGATCCAGCTCGTGCGCACCACCTTCGGCGCGCAGAACGTGCCGGTCGAGAATCCGCAATGGCTGTCGGGCGGCATCCAGGTCATGAGCAACCTCATCCTGCCCTGGAACCGTCTCGCCATCATCGCCTTCGCCGCACTCGTGGTGCTGGGCATGACCCTGCTGCTCACCAAAACACGCCTCGGCCTCTTCGTCCGCGCCGTGACGCAGAACCGCCAGATGGCCAGCTGCGTCGGCGTCGCAACGCCACGCGTTGACACCATGGCCTTCGCGCTGGGTTCGGGCATCGCGGGCCTCGCCGGCTGCGCGCTGTCACAGGTCGGCAACGTCGGCCCCGACCTCGGCCAGAGCTACATCATCGACTCCTTCATGGTCGTCGTGCTCGGTGGCGTCGGCCAGCTAGCCGGCACCGTGTATGCCGCCATGGGCCTGGGCATCCTCGCCAAGTTGCTGGAGGGCTGGCAAGGCGCCGTGCTCGCCAAGATCGCCATCCTCGTGTTCATCATCATCTTCATCCAGAAGCGCCCGCAGGGCATCTTCGCGGTGAAGGGTCGATTCGTAGATAACTGAGTGTAGATAGCTGAACACCATGAACAAGACACTCGTCGAACGTCTCTTCGGCCCGCGTGGCTGGACCCTGCTGGGCATCTTCGCCGCCATCATGATGGTGGTGGTGCCCATCCTCAACCTCGCGGTGCCCGAAGACAGTGTCTTCCACCTCTCGACCTACTGGGTCAGCCTGATCGCAAAGATCATGTGCTACGCCATCGTCGCGCTGGCGATGGACCTCGTATGGGGCTACACCGGCATCCTGTCGCTCGGCCACGGCCTCTTCTTCGCCCTCGGCGGCTACGCCATGGGCATGTACCTGATGCGCGCCATCGGCCGCGACGGCAACTACAAGAGCGACCTGCCCGACTTCATGGTCTTCCTCAACTGGAAGGAGTTGCCCTGGTACTGGAACGGCACCGACAGCTTCCTCTACACCCTGCTGCTGATCCTCGTCGTGCCGGGCCTGATCGCCTTCATCTTCGGCTTCTTCGCCTTCCGCTCGCGGATCAAGGGTGTGTATTTCTCGATCATCACGCAGGCCATGACCTTCGCTGCGATGCTGCTGTTCTTCCGCAACGAGACGGGCTTCGGCGGCAACAACGGCTTCACCGACTTCAAGCGCATCCTCGGCTTCCACGTCGCATCGCCCGAAACACGCATCGTCATGTTCGCGCTGACTGCCGCACTGCTCATCGGCTTCCTGCTGCTGGGTCGCTACATCGTCACCAGCAAGCTCGGCCGCGTGCTCGCCGCCATCCGCGATGCCGAATCGCGCACCATGTTCTCCGGCTACAACCCGCTGCCCTACAAGCTCTTCATCTGGACCGTCTCCGCCGTCATCTGCGGCATCGCCGGTGCGCTGTTCGTGCCGCAGGTGGGCATCATCAACCCCGGTGAAATGTCGCCCGCCAACTCCATCGAGATCGCCATCTGGGTCGCCGTCGGCGGACGCGGCACCCTGGTCGGGCCGCTCATCGGTGCGGGCCTCATCAACGGCGTGAAGAGCTGGTTCACCGTAGCCTTCCCCGAGTACTGGTTGTACTTCCTCGGCCTCATCTTCGTGCTTGTCACGCTGTACATGCCCAAGGGCGTCATCGGCCTCAAGGCACAACTGACCAGCCGCTTCGGCAAACGGGAGGGTTCGGCATGAACGCCGCTACCACTAAAGAAGCCACGCACGGCAGCGGCATCGGCGGCGACGCCGGCATGCAGCCCAGCTCGATCGGCGCAGGCCGCCCGGTCAACAGCACACAGCTCGACACCACGCACGGCGTCATCCTCTATCTCGAAGATATCGTTGTGACCTTTGATGGCTTCCGCGCCATCAACAAGCTCAACCTCAACATCGACAAGGGCGAGCTGCGCTCCATCATCGGCCCCAACGGCGCCGGCAAGACGACCATGATGGACGTCATCACCGGCAAGACGCGTCCCGATTCCGGCAAAGCCTTCTTCGGTCAGACCATCGACCTCACCAAACTCAACGAAGCGCAGATCGCCCACGCCGGCATCGGCCGCAAATTCCAGAAGCCGACCGTGTTCGAACAGCTCAGCGTGTTCGAGAACCTCGAACTCGCGATGAAGATGGACAAGGGCATCTGGACCAGCCTGCGCGCCAAGCTCAGCGGCCAGCAGCGCGACAACATCAACAAGACGCTGGAACTCATCCGCCTGCAGGACCAAGCCCATCGCCCCTCCGGCCTGCTCTCGCACGGTCAGAAGCAGTGGCTGGAAATCGGCATGCTGCTGATGCAGGAACCCGTCGTGCTGCTGCTCGACGAACCAGCTGCCGGCATGACCGACGAAGAAACCGAACGCAGCGGCGAGCTGTTCCTGTCGCTTGCTGGCGAGTACACACTGATCGTCGTCGAACACGACATGGACTTCATCAAGCAGATTTCCGGCGGCCGCAAGGTCACCTGCCTGCACGAAGGCAGCGTGCTGTCCGAAGGCTCGCTGGAGCAGGTGCAGAACGATGAGCGCGTGATCGAGGTTTATCTTGGCCGCTGAGTCGGTCACTGACAATCGGGTTCCCTGGGGAGGGAAGCGGCTGCAGGGTGGGCGACAGCTCGCCCACCCTGCAGAATTTTCGAAGGCAAAGACATGCTGACAGTAGAAAACCTCAATCAATACTACGGCGGCAGCCACACGCTGCGTGGCGTGTCGCTCTCGCTCAAGCAAGGCGAAGTCACCACACTGCTCGGCCGTAACGGCGTCGGCAAAACCACCCTGCTCAAATGCCTGATGGGCCTGCTGCCCGTCGCCAAGGGCTCGGTAAATTTCGACGGCAAGGACATCACCAAGATGGCCGCCTACAACCGCGCTGCACTGGGCATGGCCTACGTGCCGCAGGGCCGCGAGATCTTCCCGCGCCTCACGGTTGAAGAGAACCTGCTCATGGGCCTCGCCAACGGCAAGGCTTCGCGCGGCGTACCGTCCTACATCTTCGAGATGTTCCCTGTGCTCAAGGACATGCTCGGCCGTCGTGGCGGCGACCTCTCCGGCGGTCAGCAACAACAACTCGCCATCGGCCGCGCGCTGACAATGCGCCCCAAGGTTCTGATCCTCGACGAGCCCACCGAAGGCATCCAGCCCTCGATCATCAAGGACATCGGCTCGGCCATCCGCAAGCTCGCCGAAGGCGGCGAAATGGCCATCCTGCTCGTCGAGCAGTACTACGACTTCGCCGAGTCGCTGGCCGACCAGTACGCCGTCATGGCGCGCGGGGAAGTCGTCAAGGCCGGCCCCGGTAGCGAGATGCAGGCGGAGAATGTGAAGAGTCTGGTGGCGATCTGAGGCTTAGTCTTTGACCATCCCAGCTTCCCTCTCCCGGCCCTGACGGGCCACCCTCTCCCGCAAGCGGGAGAGGGCACAACCGGGGCACGCTTTGCAGTTCCCTCTCCCAAGCCTGGGAGAGGGTGGCCCGTCAGGGCCGGGAGAGGGCAAACCGCCGCACAACACGCAAGCCATACCGCAAGCGGCATAATCACCAACCATGAACGCCCCGCTCCCCCCCGACTCGTTCACGCAGACTGCCAGCCACGGCTGGCAAGCCTCCCTGAGCCTGCGCGTCGAGAAGCGGGAGCAACGCAGCGTCCTTGCCCACAACCTGCACAAGGGCCCGCTGCGCGTGCAGAAAGCCCTGCACCCCGAAGGCGACGCGGTCTGCCAGATCCTCATGCTGCATCCACCCGCCGGCATCGCAGGCGGCGACCAGCTACAGATCGCACTGGCCGTCAACACCGGCGCCCACGCCCAGCTCACCACCCCCGGCGCAGGCAAGTGGTACAAGAGCCTCGGCCCGCTCGCCACACAGCACATCCAGCTCACGCTGGACCCGCAAGCCGTACTCGAATGGCTGCCGCAGGAAGTCATCGTCTACGACCGCGCACATGCGCAGTCCGCCACCACCGTCACTCTCGCCGAAGGTGCACGCTGCATCGGCTGGGACATCCTGTGCCTAGGCCGTACAGCCAGCGGTGAATCCTTCAAGCAAGGCAGCTTCCGCCAACGCATCCGCCTGCAGCGACCGGATGGCACACCGCTGTGGCAGGAAGCCATGCACTTGCAAGGCAGCGACGACGCCATGAACTCCCCGGTCGCACTCAGCGGTCACACCGTCACGGGCACGATGTGGCTGGCCGGCATCACACCCGACGCAGCGCTGCTGGAAGCTTTGCGTGCCCTGGCAATACCCGGCGTGCAATGCGGCATATCCGCCCTGCCCCATGTCACCCTCGTGCGTGTGCTGTCACACTCCGGTGAAGCCGCGCGACAATACTTCGAAGCGGTGTGGGCTATCGCCCGCCCGCATGTCTTGCAACGCGCTGTTGTAAAACCGCGCATCTGGAGAACCTGAGCCAATGGAACTCACCCCCCGCGAGAAGGACAAGCTGCTGATCTTCACCGCAGCCCTGCTGGCCGAACGCCGCAAGGCACGCGGCCTCAAGCTCAACTACCCCGAAGCCATCGCCTTCATCACCGCCGCCATCATGGAAGGCGCACGCGATGGCAGGACGGTGGCCGAGCTCATGCACTACGGCACCACCCTGCTCTCGCGTGCCGACGTCATGGACGGCATCGCCGAACTGATTCCCGAAATTCAGGTGGAAGCAACGTTCCCGGACGGAACGAAGCTGGTCACAGTCCATCACCCAATCGTTTAAGACACTGCTCCGGAGATCCTTCATGCAACGCATCCTTCTCGCACTCGCAGCTCTGCTCCCGACCCTCGCACTCGCCCACACCGGCGGCGATGCCGGCGCCCACCACGGCTTCATGGAAGGCTTCACGCATCCCTTCACCGGCCTCGACCACATGGCCGCGATGATCGCTGTCGGTGTGTGGAGCACCCTGAGCTTCCACGACAAGGGCCGCATGCTGTGGGCCGTGCCCGCTGCTTTCGCCGGCTTGCTGCTCATCGGCGGTCTCGCCAGCTTCGGTGGCCTTGAACTGCCCTTCGTCGAACCCGTCATCGCCGCCTCGCTGGTCGTGCTGGGCCTGCTCGTCGCCACGCGCGTGAAGATGCCCGTCGCCGCTGGTGCCGCGCTGGTCGGTGCCTTCGCCATCTTCCACGGCGTCGCTCACGGCAGCGAGCTGCCTGCTGAACAAGCCGCCGCCGCGCTCTCCGGCATGGTGCTCGGCACCCTGATCCTGCACCTCACCGGCATGGCACTGGGCCGCTTCGTTCTTGACCGCCACGTCTGGCTGCCGCGCATCGCCGGCATCGGCGTCGCCCTGTTCGGCGCCAGCCTGCTGGCATTCTGAGGAGTAACGCCATGATCCCCGGAGAACTCCTCGTCGACGACGGCGATCACGCCCTCAACGTCGGCCGCCGCACGCTCACGCTGGAAGTGAAGAACACCGGCGACCGCCCCATCCAGGTCGGCTCGCACTACCACTTTGCCGAAACCAACGCCGCGCTGGACTTCGATCGCAAGGCCGCGCACGGCATGCGACTCAACATCGCCAGCGGCACGGCAGTGCGCTTCGAGCCCGGCCAGAGCCGCACGGTGGAGCTGGTGGATTACGCGGGCGACCGCAAGGTGTATGGCTTCCGCGGCCTCGTGCAAGGAGCGCTCTGATCATGGCAAATATCTCCCGCCGCGCCTACGCGGAAATGTTCGGCCCCACCGTCGGTGACCGCCTGCGCCTCGCCGACACCGAGCTCGTCATCGAAGTCGAGAAGGACTTCACCATCCTCGGCGAAGAAGTGAAGTTCGGCGGCGGCAAGGTCATCCGCGACGGCATGGGCCAGAGCCAGCGTCCCGCCAAGGATGTGGCAGACACCGTCATCACCAACGCGCTGATCATCGACCACTGGGGCATCGTCAAGGCCGACATCGGCATCAAGGGCGGCTTCATCAGCGGCATCGGCAAGGCCGGCAACCCCGACGTGCAACCGGGCGTCACCATCGCCATCGGTGCAGCGACCGAAGTCATCGCCGGCGAAGGCATGATCATCACCGCTGGCGGCATCGACACCCACATCCACTTCATCTGCCCGCAGCAGATCGACGAAGCATTAATGAGCGGCGTCACCACCATGATCGGTGGCGGCACCGGCCCCGCGACGGGCACCTACGCCACCACCTGCACGCCCGGCCCCTGGCACATCGCCAGCATGCTCAGCGCGGCGGATGCCTTCCCCATGAACCTCGGCTTCCTCGGCAAGGGCAACGTCAGCCTGCCTGACCCGATCCGCGAGCAGGTCGATGCCGGAGTCATCGGCTTGAAGCTGCACGAGGACTGGGGCACCACACCCGCCGCCATCGACAACTGCCTCACTGTGGCCGAAGAGATGGACGTGCAGGTCGCCATCCACTCCGACACGCTCAACGAATCCGGCTTCGTCGAAGACACCGCCGCCGCCTTCAAGGGCCGCACCATCCACACCTTCCACACCGAAGGCGCCGGTGGCGGTCACGCGCCGGACATCGTCAAGCTCGCCGGCCTCAAAAACGTGCTGCCCAGCTCCACCAACCCCACGCGCCCCTACACCATCAACACCATCGACGAACACCTCGACATGCTGATGGTCTGCCACCACCTCGACCCCAGCATCGCTGAAGACGTCGCCTTCGCCGAATCGCGCATCCGTCGCGAGACCATCGCCGCCGAAGACATCCTGCACGACATCGGCGCCCTCTCGATGTTCTCCAGCGACTCGCAAGCCATGGGCCGCGTCGGCGAAGTCATCATCCGCACTTGGCAGACCGCCCACAAGATGAAGACCCAGCGTGGCGCGCTGAAAGGCGACGGTGCGCGCAACGACAACTACCGCGCCAAGCGCTACATCGCCAAGTACACCATCAACCCCGCGATTGCCCACGGCATCGCCCACGTCGTCGGCTCGGTCGAAGTCGGCAAGCTCGCCGACCTCGTGCTGTGGCGCCCCGCCTTCTTCGGCGTCAAACCCACCACCATCCTCAAGGGCGGCATGATCGCTGCCGCCGCGATGGGCGACGCCAACGCCTCCATTCCCACACCGCAACCCGTGCACTACCGCCCCATGTTCGGCGCCTTCGCCGGCGGCCTCAAGACCTCGATGACCTTCGTCTCGCAAGCAGCGCTCGACAAAGGCACACTCGAAAACCTCGGCCTGCAGAAGCCCCTCATCGCCGTCAAGAACATCCGCGGCGTGCAGAAGACCGACATGGTGCACAACAGCTGGCACGGCGACATCACGGTCGATGCCGAGACCTACCAGGTGCATGCCGATGGTGAGTTGTTGACCTGCGAGCCCGCGACCAGTCTTCCCATGGCCCAACGTTATTTTCTCTTCTGACCATGCTCCTGATTGAAACTCTCCACACTGGCGCCGAAGCAGCAACCGCCCAACTGATCCTCAACTTCGACGCCCGCACCAAGAGCCGCCTGCGCACGCAGCTCGCCAGCGGCGAAGAAGTCGGCATGTTCCTGCCACGCGGCACCATCCTGCGTAATGGCGACAAGCTGCAAGGTGCCGACGGCCGCGTCGTCGAAGTTGTGTCTGCCCCTGAAGCCCTCGTCGAAGCCCGTTGCAACAGCGCCTTCGAACTCGCCCGCATCGCCTACCACCTCGGCAACCGCCACGTCGCCGTACAGGTCTGTGAAGGTGCATTACGCATCCAGCAGGACCATGTGCTCGAACACATGCTTGAAGGTCTCGGCGCCAAGCTCACACACATCGACGCCGCTTTCGAACCCGAAGCCGGCGCCTATGCACACGGTCATCACCACGCCGAGCGTGGCGCCACTGAAGCGCGCATTCACGTCATGGGCGGCAGTCATGGCTGAGGCCCGTCATTCCCGCGAAGGCGGGAATCCAGTGACGTTACCCAGCGTTTGCAAAGTCGCTGGATTCCCGCCTTCGCGGGAATGACGAACATGAACCTCCAGCTCGCCCGCCTCCTCCACCTCGCCAGCCCGGCCCTGCCCGTCGGCGCCTTCTCCTATTCTCAAGGACTGGAATGGGCGGTGGACAGCGGTGCCGTGACGAACGAGGCGCTGGCGCAGCAATGGATCAGCGACGCCCTGCACTTCGCGCTGGCTCGCTGCGAAGCACCGGCCCTCGTCGGCCTCATGCGTGCCTGGCAAGCCGGCAATGCCGATGAAGTGCAACGTCTCAACATGGAATTCATCGCCACCCGCGAAACCGCCGAGATTCGCGCCGAGACATTACAGATGGGCTACTCGCTCGCGCGCCTGCTGCGCGACCTGCCTGAGATGCCAGACAGCATCCGCGAGACGCACGCGGCGATAAACGAAATCAGCTTCCCGACCGCCTGGGCCGCCGCCGCCGCACACTGGCAACTCGACGAAGAAGATGCCGTCGCCACCTACCTGTGGGCCTGGCTTGAAAACCAGGTAATGGCTGCCGTCAAGCTCGTCCCCCTCGGTCAGACCGCAGGCCAGCGCATGCTCGTCGCACTGTCACCCGCTTTGCCACAGCTTGCCGCAGCCGCCATCCAGCGCGCCGACACGCAGGACTGGGAGAACTTCACGCCGGGCATGACGCTCGCGAGCAGCCTGCACGAAACTCAATACACCCGGCTGTTCAGATCCTGAAGACGTGAATTCAATGAGCCTCGACAAAATTCTCCGAGATATTGAAACGTCAGCGTCTGCCGCCAGGGCACATCTAGAAATATTCTGGGTACTAGCCAACGAGGCAAAGCCTGGGCTTACTAAAAAACTCGCGCTTAATCCTGATTTCTTCTCTGTTTCTCGCGATGCTCACTACACATCCTTTGTCATCTATACGGCACATCTGTATGACGAGACAAGGAGCACTTCGTCTATCAGCACTTACCTAACCGGTGTCAAGGACGATTCTAGATTTTTGGACTGCCAACGAGAGTACGAGAGACTCTTACCTACAGCTCACAAATTTCTCAGAATCCGAAATGCGACTGTTGCCCACAAAAATGCTCGACTTAGTGAGCGAGAAATTGTGAAGCCTCTAGGCCTCACTTGGAATGAAATTCGAGAGTTTGTATACGACTCCACTGCACTTGTTGAACACTTACGCAAGGTTAGATGGGGCAGCGACATATCTCCTGTAATTCCTCGCAAAAGGCGGCTGGCCGAGGCCACGTTGCGTTTATTAGAAACACATATTGCCTAAGACCCAAAGACAATGAATACAACCCAACCTCTCCGCGTCGGCATCGGCGGCCCTGTCGGCTCCGGCAAGACCGCGCTCACGCTAGCCCTGTGCCTCGCACTGCGCGACAAGTACAACATTGCCGTCGTCACCAACGACATCTACACGGCGGAAGACGCACAGTTCCTCGTGCGCAATGAGGCCCTGCCCGCCGAGCGCATCCTTGGCGTCGAGACCGGCGGCTGCCCGCACACGGCGATCCGCGAAGACGCTTCGATCAACCTCGAAGCCGTCGAACAGCTCACGCGCAAATTCGCAGGACTGGAAATCGTGTTCGTCGAAAGCGGTGGCGACAACCTCGCCGCGACCTTCTCACCCGAACTATCGGACCTCACGCTCTACGTGATCGACGTGTCAGCCGGCGACAAGATTCCGCGCAAGGGCGGACCCGGCATCATGAAGAGCGACCTGCTGGTCATCAACAAGATCGACCTCGCACCCTACGTCGGCGCTTCACTCGAAGTGATGGATCGTGATGCGAAGAAGATGCGTGGCGAAAAGCCCTTCGTCTTCAGCAACCAGAAGACGGGTCAGGGCCTCAGCGAGATCATCGCCTTCATCGAAAAGCAGGGCATGCTGGCGACGCATTGATTGCGCATCGGCACAACTGACAAAAAGGCGGCCCGCAGGCCGCCTTTTTGTTTCCGGGTCTCGCCGATTACTTCTTCATCTCGCCGGCCTGGATCGCAGTCAGTGCGATCGTGAAGACAATGTCATCGACCAGCGCGCCGCGCGACAAGTCATTCACCGGCTTGCGCAGACCTTGCAACATCGGGCCGACCGACACCACGTTGGCACTGCGCTGCACGGCCTTGTAAGTCGTGTTGCCGGTATTCAGGTCCGGGAACACGAACACCGTGGCCTTGCCGGCGACCTTGGAGCCCGGCGCTTTCTGTTGCCCCACCTCGAGCACAGAAGCCGCGTCGTACTGCAGCGGGCCATCCAGCGCGAGTTGCGGTGCGCGTTCCTTCGCGATGCGCGTGGCTTCCGCAACCTTCTGTACATCGGCACCGGCACCCGAGGTGCCCGTCGAATAGCTGATCATCGCCACACGCGGCTCGACACCGAATGCCTGTGCCGATGCGGCACTCTGCATCGCAATGTCGGCGAGTTCTTCGGCACTGGGATCGGGGTTGATCGCACAGTCACCGTAGACCAGCACCTGGTCGGGCATCAGCATGAAGAACACCGACGACACGATGGATTGGCCCGGTGCGGTCTTGATGAGTTGCAGTGCGGGGCGCACGGTATTGGCTGTGGTGTGCACGGCGCCCGACACGAGGCCGTCGACATCATCTTGCGCCAGCATCATCGTGCCCAGCACGACAGTGTCCTGCATCTGCTCGCGTGCCTGACCCTGTGTCAGGCCTTTGCTCTTGCGCAGCTCCACCATGGGCTCGACGTACTGCTCGCGTGCCTCATCGGGATCAATGATTTCCAGCCCCGCCGGCAAACTCACGCCCTGAGCGGCTGCGACGGATTCGATGGTGGCGCGCTTGCCGAGCAACACACAGCGCGCGATGCCCTTCTCGGTACAGATCACGGCAGCCTTGATCGTGCGCGGCTCGTCACCTTCCGGCAGCACGATGCGCTTGTTGGCTGCGCGCGCCTTCTGGATGAGCTGGTAGCGGAAGGCCGGCGGCGACATGCGCGTGGTGGCCGGAACGCTGACACAGGCCATGATGCTGCCCGTATCCAGCTGTTCGGCCATGTCGTCGAGCACCGCGTCCATGCGTCCATGGTCATCGGCCGCCACGGCCAGCGGCACGCGGCTGATGTTCGATGCGGTCACGAAGGTATCGGTATCGACACCCAGCACGGGCAGACCGTTGTGGAAGGCCTTGCCCGCGAACTCGACCAGTCGCGGATCGACATTCGTGCCATGCGTCAGCACCAGGCCCGCCAGCTGCACGTTGCGATTGGCGGCAAGCGCCGTGGCCAGCATGATGTCTTCGCGATCACCGGAACTGACGATCAGCGCACAAGGCGTCAGGCGCGGGATCACCTCCAGCGCGGAGCGTCCGGCGACCACGGTCTCCAGCACACGACGCGTATGTATCTCGCCTTCGGCAAGGATGCGTGCATTCAGGTGGCGTGCCACATCCAGGGTGCGCGGCGCCAGCAGGGCCGGGTTGAAGTGGATGAGGCCCCATAGCGGTACGTCGCCAAGCTGTGCGCTGATGGTTTCGCGCTTCTCGCCCGGCGGCACCTTGTTGATGATGCCGCCACCCACATTGCAACCCGTGTTGCGCACACGCGCAGCCATCTGGCGGATGTCGTCGGCAGCATGCCCGCTCTCGGCACTCGCGACGAGGATCATCACGGCATGCAGGCTGCGTACGATCTCGCTGTTGAGGCGCGGAGTGAAGGGATGGTCCGCGTCGGTGTGCAGGCCTTCGATCACCAACACGTCAGCGCCCTCCGCGGCGCGCATGCAGAGGCTCACGACGTCTTCAAGCAGTTCGCCCTCCTCGCCATCCGCCAGGCGTTCCGACACGTGGCTCATGGTCAGCGCAGCAGGCGTATCGATGTGGCAGATCTCGCGGGCGAAATGCACCGAGCGCTCGTTGCCGCTCTCGTCCTGCGACACCGGTTTGACGAAGCCGACACGCAGCCCTTCGCGCTGCAAGGCGCGCACCACACCAAGGGAGATGGAAGTCAGGCCAACGTTCTGGCGAACGGGCGCAAGGAAGAATGTCTGCATGGCAGGACCTCGACAAAGACCAACCCCGGACTGGGGTTAGTACCTACATAGCCGAATCCTATTATGGACCTGCTTCTGCAGTGCGGAAGACTGGAGCTTGTTTGATCTTTCTCAGCAGTTCCAGCTCAGCCCACCGGGGCCTGTCGGTAACGGGCACGCTCGGCTTCGACACGCTCGAACAGGAAGACCTTCCAGTCCTGCCCATTGCGGTTGCACACCGCCAGCGAGGTAAAGAAGCTATGCATGAGGTCATCAAAGACCGTCGGCGAAGAGAAGTACAGCACCTGCCACAAAGACTCGCTTCCCCGACTGGCCGTTGCAACGGCGTGAGCCAGCCAGCGACTGTCTTCGTCTTCCACCGTGCGGTGCTGGATCAGCAACTGCGCGAGGCGGTCGATAAATTCCGCTTCGGTAAACCCCACGAAGTCAGCAGGCACCCGCATGCTCTGCCAGGCACTGCCGATGAGCGCCTGCGCACCGGGAAAGTGCACGGAGAACATGGTCCGCGTGGCCTCCCCATCCAGCCCGGCGATGGGCAGGTAGTCCATGCCATGCCTCTCCCAGGCACGTTCCACCATGCCGGCGAGTGCCAGCGTCACGCCATACGCAGGGCGCGGTGCCAGCAGCAGCAAGGCGCGGCGCAGATCATGGGGGCCCGCCGCGCCGTTACGCCTGACAGGTTGAAGCAGCGCCGGCAATTTCTTGTCGGATACTTTGGAGAAGGAATGGATCTGCATGACCGGCTCTCCTGAAAAACCACAGGAGATGAAAAGCAGTTTCCGTACCGCAACAAAATCTCTTATGGGCTCCACGATTGGCTACCATCAGCCACGGCATCCGCCCCCGGGACTTGTGCCGGACCGATCCAGCCCCACCTTCAACCTGACGTTCCCGACAGGCAGCAGCCCCGATGCGACACCCAGAACACGCCCCCACTTCTTTCGAAGCCCTGCCCTTCGACAACAGCTTCGCGCGCCTGCCCGGTGACTTCTACACCCGCCTTGCGCCGGAAGGTCTGCCCGATCCGAAGCTGCTGGCTGTCAGCGCGGAAGCCTCGGCCTTGATTGGCCTGTCGCCCGACAGCTGGGCACACGCGGAAGCAGCGGAATACTTCAGCGGTAATCGCCCGCTGCCCGGCAGCGAGCCGCTGGCGGCGGTCTATTCCGGCCACCAGTTCGGTGTCTGGGCGGGGCAACTCGGCGATGGTCGCGCGCATTTGCTGGGCGCCGTGCAGACACCCGATGGCCCCATGGAGCTGCAGCTCAAGGGCGCCGGCCAGACGCCCTATTCGCGCCGCGCCGACGGCCGCGCCGTGCTGAGATCGTCGATCCGCGAGTTCCTCTGTTCAGAGGCCATGGCCGCGCTGGGCATCCCGACCACGCGTGCACTGTGCCTGGTCGGCTCGCCCCAACCCGTGCGCCGCGAAACCATGGAGACCGCCGCCATCGTCACGCGCATGGCGCCCAGCTTCGTGCGCTTCGGCTCCTTCGAACACTGGGCCTCGCGCGACCGCTTTGATGAACTCAAGACGCTCGCTGACTACGTCATCGATCACTTCCGCCCCGCCTTGCGTGACGAAGCCGAGCCGTATGCCGCGCTGCTCGCCGACGTCGCACGCAACACCGCCATCATGATTGCCCACTGGCAGGCCATCGGCTTCATGCACGGCGTGATGAACACCGACAACATGAGCATCCTCGGCCTCACGCTCGACTACGGCCCCTTCGGCTTCATGGAAGCCTTCGACGCCACGCACATCTGCAACCACTCCGACGAACAGGGCCGCTACGCCTTCCACCGGCAGCCCGCCATCGCGCACTGGAACCTCTACGCCCTCGGTGGCGCGCTGGCCAGCCTCATCGGCGAGCACGACAAGATCCGCGACCTCATCGACGGCGCCTACATCCCCACCTACGAACAGAAATTCATGCAGCTCGCCTGTAGCAAGCTCGGGCTGGCCGAAGGGCACGAAAGCGACGAAGACCTCCTGCGCGCCACCTACGGCCTGCTGCAGGACCAACGCATCGACCACACGATCTTCTTCCGCGCCCTCAGCAGCCTGCCCGCGCAAGTGACGGAGGCCGAACGCGCCAGCATCGACGCCCCGCTGCGCGACCACTTCATCGACCGCGAAGCCGGCGACGCCTGGCTCGCCCAATGGCGCACGCGCCTGACATTCGAATCACGCAACGACGCCGATCGCCAGCAAGCCATGCTCGCCACCAACCCGCAATACGTGCTGCGCAACTGGATGGCCGAAGGCGCTATCGTCAAAGCACGTCAGGGAGACTACAGCGAGATAGCCCGCGTGCTGGACTGCCTGCGCCAGCCCTTCACGACGCGCGAAGGTTTCGAGGACTTTGCGAAGCTGCCGCCGGACTGGGCGAGCGGGCTGGAAGTGAGCTGTTCTAGCTGAGCGGCTTGCCGAAAGCGCCCGGCATGTAGCGCGCCCACAGCGCGTTACCGAAGCGAGCCGCCGGATCGAAACGCGCTTTCAAGGCACGCAATGCGGCGAAGTGCGGATAGGCTCGCTCGAACTGATCCTGCGTTGCGTGCAGCTGGTACGGCAAGTAGTAAGTGCCGCCGTTCACCAGCGCAAGCTCGATCAGCTCGCGTGTCCATTGCGCCACCCGCTGCATCGCCACCGCGTGTTTGCGCTGCTTGTAGTACAGCACGAAGCTGAACACCTCTTCACGCGCCCAGCACATCAAGGCATCACGATCAGGTGGCGAATGCCGGATCGATACGTTGAGCACTTGCGCGCCATGGCGTTGCAGAATGCTCGACATCCCGCTCACGAATGACTGGAAGTTGCGCGGCGGGACGAAGTACTCCTGCAACACATAGGTCGTCATTGCACGCGTCGTGGGCTCCAGCATGGCAACGTCCTGGCTCGCCTCGTGATTGCGCCAGACAACAGCCTGCTTGCCCAGCACGCGGGGCTGCACAACGCTCTCGCGCAAGCCCTGCCCACCCGGCATCTCGGTCATTGCCCACAGCACACTGCGCTCCAGCGTGTAACGCTGATCGCGCGGCGTGAGACGTTCCGGCACGGTCAATGCCTTGTCCGTCCTGCGCCAGGTGACGGCAACAGGTTTTTCGAACAAGGGCGGCAAGAGATCCGCGTTGTGCATCAAGGCAGCGGGATCAGTCAGCACCCGATCACGGAACCAGGCCGGATAGTCGGCCAGTGCCGGACGCTCGACGACGCGCTCGATGCGCTCGTTCAGATCAAGGTCCAGCTCGATTTCGGTTACGACGCCCAAGGCACCGTAGCCGCCGATGACGGCTGCAAACAACTCGGCATTTTCATTGCGGCTCAGCTCGCGCACGCTGCCGTCAGCCAGCACCAGCTGCAGTGCCCTGATCGACGCAGCGATGGGGCCATGCCCCACATAGCGGCCATGCACATTGACCGACACGGAACCGCCCACCGTGAAATTGGAGAAGCTCTGCATGGTTCGCACCGACAAGCCATGCGGATCGAGCAGATCCTGCAGATCACGCCAACGCATGCCTGCCTGCACACGCACGCAGCGGGCCTCGACCTTCAACCAGACGAGTGCATTCATCGCACGCATGTCGAGATGCAGACTGCCTTCAAGCGCAATCTGCCCGCCCATGCTGTAACGCCCGCCACCGATGCTGATACGGCCGGGCCAGTCACGGATGGCCTGCGCGACGGCCTGTGCATCCGTGGGCGCAAGTTCCCTTGCAACCGGAACGGCGTAGAGACGCGTGATGTTCTCTATGCGGATAGAATTTGCGGAGGCCAGCGCCTCGGCCGGCGCCAGGGAATAGAGCGCAGCACCGGCCATTGCGACGCACAACAGGCGTCGCCGCAGTGGATCAATGCTCCCCTCGTTGCTCGGGACCACGTGGACTCAGTCCCCTGCGTCCGCAGACAGCAGGGCCAGCAAGCCTGCCTCATCCAGCACGGTCACACCCAGCTCTTCCGCCTTGGCCAGTTTGGAACCGGCTTCAGCGCCAGCGACAACGTAGTGCGTCTTCTTCGACACCGAGCCGCTGACCTTGCCGCCATGCGATTCGATGAGTGCGCCGGCTTCGTCACGGCTCATGGTGGGCAGCGTGCCTGTGAGCACGAAGGTCTTGCCAGTCAGCGCGCTGGAAGCAGCTTCCATGGCGTTCGGATTCGGCAGTTTGAGCCCGGCTGCGACGAGCTGTTCGACAACCTCGCGGTTATGCGAGCCGGCAAAGAAGTCGACGACACTCTGCGCAACGATGGGACCGACATCCGGTACTTCCAGCAGTGCTTCTGCGCTGGCGTTCATGATCGCGTCGATATTGCCGAAGTGACGAGCCAGATCCTTGGCCGTCGATTCACCGACATTGCGAATGCCCAGCGCGAAGATGAAGCGTGCCAGCGGTGCGCCCTTGCTCTTCTCGATCGCCACAAGCAAGTTCGCAGCAGACTTCTCGGCCATGCGTTCGAGATTCGCCAGTGACAGCAGGCCCAGCTTGTAGAGGTCTGCAGTCGTGTTGACGATGCCGCCGTCAACGAGCTGATCGACGAGCTTGTCGCCGAGACCTTCGATGTCCATGGCGCGACGCGCAGCGAAGTGCAGCAACGCCTGCTTGCGCTGGGCCGGGCAGATCAGGCCGCCGGTGCAGCGCGCGACGGCTTCATCTTCGCCGCGCACGACCTTGGAACCACACACGGGGCACACCGGATAACGAGCCAGCAGATCGAAGCGCGGCAGTTCGCCTTCGCGACGCTCCAGCACGGGGCCGACGACTTCGGGGATCACGTCGCCAGCACGCCGCACGATGACCCAGTCACCGATGCGCACATCCTTGCGGTCAACTTCGTCCTGGTTGTGCAAGGTCGCGTTGGTGACCGTCACGCCGCCAACGAACACCGGCGCGAGCCGCGCCACAGGTGTGATGGCGCCGGTGCGGCCGACCTGCACTTCGATGTCCAGCAGCTGCGTGATCTCTTCCTGCGCCGGGTACTTGTGCGCCACGGCCCAGTTGGGTTCGCGGTTGCGGAAGCCCAGCTCGCGCTGCAGGGCCAGGCTGTTCAACCTTGTAAACGATGCCGTCGATGTCGAACGGCAGGCTGTCGCGCAAGCCCGCCATGCGCTGGTGGAATTCGACCAGACCCGCTGCGCCCTTTGCGACGACGCGGTGTTCGCACACGGGCAAGCCGAATGTTGCGAGTGCATCTTCCAGCGCCGCATGCGTTGTCGGCATGTCGGTCCAGCCCTGCACTTCGCCGAGACCATAGGCAAAGAACGACAGCGGCCGCTGCGCCGTAATAGCAGGGTCGAGCTGGCGGATGGCGCCGGCTGCCGTGTTACGCGGGTTGATGAAAGTCTTCTCGCCCGCTTCACGCTGGCGTGCATTGAGCTTTTCGAAGTCGTCGCGACGCATGTACACCTCGCCACGCACCTCCAGCACAGCAGGGGGATTGCCCATTAGGCGCAGCGGAATACCGCCGATGGTGCGCACGTTGTGAGTGACATCCTCCCCCACCTCGCCATCGCCACGCGTCGCGGCTTGTACCAACACGCCCATTTCGTAGCGCAGGTTCATGGCCAAGCCATCGAACTTCAGCTCGGCCGCGTATTCGATGGCGGGCGCATCTTCAGCGCGCTCCAGCTTGCGGCGTACGCGCGTGTCGAAAGCGATGGCGCCGCCCTCGGTGGTGTCCGTCTCGGTCTCGATGGACAGCATGGGCACGACGTGGCGAACCGGTGTCAGCTCCTTTAGTGGCGCGCCACCGACACGCTGCGTCGGTGAATCAGGCGTGCGCAGCTCGGGATGTTCGGCTTCGATTGCCTGCAGCTCGCGGAACAAGCGGTCGTACTCAGCGTCGGGCACCAGCGGTGCATCGAGCGTGTAGTAGGCGTGGGCGTAGCGGTGGAGGGTGTCGCGCAGTTGGGCAGCGCGTTCGGGAATGGACTGTTCACTCATCGTTGGGCGTCCAGCTCATGGACTGACTGAGTGTCATAGTACTCAGCTGCAGTTGGCACATACGGCCTGCATTTTCTTGCAAAAGAGCCCCCACAAAAGATCGTCAGTTTGAATCTTCTTCGCATACACCCGAACTTCGTGTCTCAACGCACGAAGAATTGCCGTGGCGTTTAACGTCTTGCTTTGCGCATTGAGCAGCGGCCCACTTCTTAGTACGCGCCAGCCACCCCTGGACTCACTTTGATGAAGGATTCCACATCGAATGTCCTTATAAAACCAGTCGCTCCCGCCGCCCAATACATTCAGGGCAGTGTCACGAGCAAGGAAATCTCGGAACATCTGTGTGCTGGCACTTTTCGTATCCGAACGTCCTTGATAGAAGGACTCCAATGATTCAATCACCAAGCAAGCCACTGCAAGTACGGTGAAGCCATGCTTACTCGATGAATTTTCGATCGGTAAAAAGTAACGCTCATCAAATCTTTCGACGAAAAACTGACCGATCGCTTGGCGATCATTGGACGCCTCCAGTTGCTTGTACTGGGCAACCGTAATCGAAAGAGAGAGTTTGGTGGAGTCAGACACGCCAGCTAGTCTTGCTCAGAAATTGTGGCGCCCACCGATCTTCAACGGAACAGCCGCAACGCCACTTCACTCCCCGCCGGAATCCCCTGCCCTTCCATCTGCTGATCGAACTGGGCAATCTGGCCACGGATGAGGCTCAGCGAACGGTCGGAGAGCAGTACGCGGTTGTCATCGACCATGACGCCACCCAGTGCCACGGCGAGTTGCTGCGCGAAAGTCGTTACACGGTCGAATACAGCCACGGGATCCGGTGCGCGCGGCACGTCGATGGCCAGCGTGATGCCGGTGGTGTGCAGGTGACGCAATTGTTCGGCGGAGAACATCGCGGTTTCCTGGTTCGACAGGGTGAACAGCGTGCGCTCGTCTTCGTCGCGAGCGTGGTAGGCACCATCGGCCATCAGCACAAGGCCGGCGGCTTCGGCGAGACCACGGATCTTGGTGCCGGGGAAGCTGCCTTCCTTGGCGACGACGTTGACGGCGATCTGGATATCCACGTCGGCACAGAAGCGGTCGAGCTCCTGCGCACGGCTCATCACTTCACCACGCGATGGCAGACGCGGCACGGCGAGAAACTGGTCGCAGAGTTGCTGCACTTGGTCATAGAAACGCGTCAGATCGGCTTCGGCGATGGCGCCACGACGGTCGACCAGTTGCAGGGCCGCGCTGGCGCGATTGAGGCTGGCGCTGCTACGCGCATCGATGGGTACCCACTGGTTATCGCCATCGTTCCAGCCAAACCAGCGCAGGGGTTTGGAGAAACCGGCGAGCAAGGCTTGCTGGGCCGTGAACAGCGCGCCGGCCGACAGACCCGCGGGGGCTTCGACCGTCACTACGCAATCGATGGCTTGCGATTCGACCGGCATGGCTGGTGTGGCCGCCTTTGCGGGTGTCGTCGCGACACGCGACTTGCCGACAGTGGGTGTCGGTGCGCGCGGCGTCACCGGCGCCGGTGTCACCATCACAGGCCCATCGCCTTCGACCGCGTTGCCGGGCAGGCTGGGCTCCATGCGGCCACCGGGGGCAGGCGGAATCGGAGCGATGTCGTCGCCGTCGAGCAGGGCATCGCGCTCGGCGGGGCGGAAAATCTGTTCGGCATGGCGGCGCGCACGGCGCTCCTGCCAGAAGTTGTAACCGACAACCACGACGACGACGAGGGCGCCGGCGGCAATCAGGGAAAGCTGGAAATCACTCATTCTGTCTGGACGACTCTCAATTTACGGGTTCTGCAGCGACCGGGGCGGCTGGTTCAGCCAGCTTCATTGCCGCGTCGATATCGACTTCGACGATGCGCGACACCCCTTGTTCCTGCATGGTCACGCCCACCAGTTGCTGGGCGCGTTCCATCGTGATCTTGCTGTGGCTGATGAAAACGAACTGCGTCACGGCCGACATGCGTTTGACCATGTCGCAGTAGCGTTCGGTATTCGTATCGTCGAGCGGCGCATCCACTTCGTCGAGCATGCAGAACGGCGCCGGGTTGAGCTGGAACATGGCAAACACCAGCGCAATCGCGGTCAGTGCCTTCTCACCGCCAGACAGCAGGTGGATCGAGGTGTTCTTCTTGCCCGGCGGGCGAGCCACGATCTGGATGCCGGCATCGAGGATTTCGTCGCCTGTCAGCACCAGGGCTGCTTCGCCACCACCGAACAGTTGCGGGAACAACTCGCCGAAATGACGATTGACCGTATTGTACGTCGCCGACAGCTGTTCACGGGTTTCGCGGTCTATGCGGCGGATCGCGGCTTCCAGCGTCTCGACGGCCTGCATGAGATCGCCATACTGGGCGTCGAGGTAGGCCTTGCGCTCGCTGGTGGCCGCCAGCTCGTCGAGCGCAGCGAGATTGACCGGGCCCAGCTCAGCCATTTCGCGGGTCAGGCGCGAGACTTCGCGCACCAGGGCCGTTTCACGCACGTCAGCCAGCGCCTCGGGCGCCACGCTGTCGGGCTGGATGGCCAGCTCGGCAAGGCGCTCCTGCGCTTGCGTGACCAGCATTTCAGCCGCCTGACGAGCCAGTCTGGCTGCCGCCAGCGCTTCGCGCAGCGGCTCCAGCCCTTGTTCGACGCGCAGGCGCTCTTCGTCACTGCTACGCAGTTGGCTACCCAGCGACTCGAGCGCATCGCGCCGCGCAGCCAGCTCGCCTTCGCGCGCCGTGCGCAGTTGCAGGGCGGTCTGCAACGAGGTCTGCAAGGCCGTGTCGTCGAGCGCGGCGGATTCGTTTGCCAGCTGGGCAGCGTCCTGCTCGTTGCGGACGATTTCTTCCTGCACCAGCGCCTGGTTGCGGGCAATGTCGGCGAGTCGCGTGCGGCATTCGCGCAGGGCGAATTCGGCTTCCTGCAGGCCACGCTGCTGGCGCTCGCTCAGTTCGCGGCTGCGCGAACGGCCCTGCTCGGCTTCGGCGAGGCCATGCTCGGCGGCCGAGAGCTCAAGATGCAACGCGTTGACGCCCAGACGATGCTGGCCCAGCGCAGCGGCGCACTCTTCCTTGCGCGCGCTTTCGGCGGCCACGGCGCGTTCGATCTCGCCACGCTCTTGCGCAAGCTGTGCCGAGCGCTCCTGGTATCGATTGAGGGCTTCCTGCAGACGCACCAGGACCAGCTGGGCTTCGTGGGCCTCCTGCTGCAAACGGGCGGTCTGCTCGCGTTGCGCCGCAAGCCCCGTCTGCAAGCCCTGCGCGGCCGCCTCGGCCTGCTGCAGCGTCGTACGCCGCGCCTCCAGCGCTTGTTGTGCGGTGATGAGTTCGGCTTCCAGCTGGGCAATCTCGCGCTGACGCTCCAGCACGCCATGCGTTTTTGCGTCGGGGGCAAAAAGCACCAGTTCGCCTGCCGTCAGCATCTGGCCGCCGGCATTGACCAGCACCAGGCCCGCAGGCAGCGTGCTCGACATGAAGGGAGCGAGATCCTCGACCTGATACACATTGGCCAGCCAGCGATCCAGCACCGCCGCGATGCGCGCGGAATCCGTGCGGACCAGCTCGCGCAACGGTCGGGCGCCCGCCGGCATTGGCAAAGCCGTCGGCGTGGCATCGGCCTGCTCGCGCAACACCACCGTTGTGGCCGGCACCGGCTGGCCCAGCATCTTGCTGAAAGCCGCATCGGGCAAGGGACCGCGCGCAGCGAGCCGCTCGCGCAGCACAGCTTCCAGCGCCAGTTCGGCACCAGCCTCAACCTGCACCTGCTGCCACAGCGGGTCACTGTCCTTGAGGCCGCATTGCCACAGCCAGTCAGCCAGATCGCCCTGGTCACGCAGCTTGGTTTGCAGGGCACGCAGCGCATCCAGCCGGGCTTGCAGGCGGGTCACCAGCTGGCCAGCCGTGTTGAGTTCGGATTGAGCTGTTCGTTGAGCCTGCTGGGCCGATTCCAGCTCGCCCTGAGCAGTCGCCATGGCGGCCTGCAGCGAGCTGCGTTCAGCGCTCAGGCGTTCCGCCGCTTCCCTGGCCGCCTGCAGCGCGTTGGCGTCGGGCGGCGTCAGCTGTGCCAGCTCGGCTTCCAGCCGCTCGCCGCGTTGCTGCAAGCCTTGCAGCGCCCGCTCGCTGGCCGCCAGACGAGCCGTTTCCACCTGCACCTGCTGCTCGGCCTGCGCCAGTGCGCGTCGCGCAGAATCCAGCGCGGAGCGGGCGCCAGCTAGCCGTTGCTCGGCATCCGGCAGTTCGCCCTGGGTGCCCGCGACGGCTTGCCGGGCCGTCGTCAGCGCGTGTTCGGCAGACTTTTCCTGGGCTTGCCAGCTGTCATGATCGACGGCCAGCGCTGCAGCCCGCCCCTGCCACTGCGAGCGCGTCGCGGCCAGTTGTTCGCCGCGTGCGCTCAGTCGCGCCGCAGCTTCGCGCAAGGCGCGCAGCTCGCTCTCGATGCGCGACACTTCAGCCGCAATGGCATACACGTCGCCCTGCGCCACGCCCACGGCTTCGGCCAGGCGTGTGTGCTGCTCGCGCAGCAAGGCAATGCGGGCTTCATGCTGGCGCAGGCTTTCCTGCGCGGCTTCGAGGCTGCGGCCGCTGTCGGCGATGCGGGTATCGGCCGCCTGCAGCGCACTTTCGCCCTCGCGCAGCTTCCACACCCACAGCAGGGCCTGGCGAGCCGAGAGGGTCTCCTGCAGGCTGCGGTACTTCGTCGCCAGCTCGGCCTGCGAAGAAAGCTTGAGGATCTGCTGGCCCAGCTCGGCACGCAGGTCTTCGAGGCGGGCAAGGTTGTCGCGCGCGTCCGCCAGACGGCCTTCGGTCTCGCGGCGCCGCTCCTTGTACTTGGTGATGCCGGCCGCTTCTTCGAGGAAGGCACGGACCTCCTCGGGGCGCGCCTCGATGACGCGCGAGATCATGCCCTGCTCGATGATGGCGTAGGCGCGTGGCCCGAGGCCGGTGCCGAGGAACAGGTCGATGACGTCCTTACGGCGGACGCGGACGTTGTTGATGAAGTATTCCGACTCGCCGCTGCGCTCGACGACGCGCTTGACGGCGATTTCGCTGTACTGCGACCACTGGCCGGCAGCACGCCCGTCGGCATTGTCGAAGACCAGCTCGACACTGGCGCGCGAGACGGGCTTGCGTGAAGTCGAACCGTTGAAGATGACGTCCTGCATCGATTCGCCGCGCAAAGCAGACGCACGCGATTCGCCGAGCACCCAGCGCACGGCATCGATGAGGTTGGACTTGCCGCAGCCATTGGGCCCGACGATGCCCACCAGTTGCCCCGGCGTCAGAACCGTAGTCGGGTCAACGAAGGACTTGAAACCGGCCAGTTTGAGCTTGGAGAGACGCACAGCAGCGGGTCGGTGGGGGCTGGATGAGGGAGAGGTGCAGCAAGGGCGCTATAATATCGCACCTTGCCCGGCGCCCCTGAGCGGGCGGCGGCCAGACCTCCGGGCACACCGTCCCCCGCCGGCTCCAGCCCCGGCCCTGTCAGAGCGAGACCCAATTGAATCCCCTGCTGGACAAGCTGCACCCCTACCCCTTCGAAAAGCTGCGCGCCCTGTTTGCTGGCGCCACTCCGCCCGCTGTGGCGCCCATCCGCCTGTCCATCGGCGAGCCACAGCACGACACGCCCCGCCTGGTGAAAGACGCCCTGATCGCCAATCTGGACGGGCTGTCCACCTACCCGACGACCCTTGGCGTCGATGCCCTGCGAGAGTCGATTGCCGGCTGGCTGCAGCGCCGTTTCAGCCTCAAGGCCATCAGCGCCGCCACCCAGGTGCTGCCTGTCAATGGCACCCGCGAGGCCCTGTTCGCGTTCGCCCAGTGCGTGGTCGATGGCAGCAAGCCCGGCGCGCTGGTGGCGAGCCCCAATCCGTTCTACCAGATCTATGAGGGCGCAGCCCTGCTGGCTGGCGCCGAGCCCGCCTTCCTGAACCAGACGAGCGAAAACGGCTTCGGCCTCGATCTCGACCAGCTCTCGGACGCCCAGTGGGCCCGCGTGCAGCTGATCTACGTCTGCTCGCCCGGCAACCCGACCGGTCGCGTGCTGGGCCTTGAAGACTGGCGAACGCTGTTCGAGCTGGCGGACCGCCACGGCTTCGTGATTGCGGCCGACGAGTGCTATTCCGAGATCTACTTTGACGAAGGCGCGCCGCCGCTGGGTGCGCTGCAAGCCGCAGAGCAACTGGGGCGCAAGGATTTCGAACGCCTCGTGGTGTTTCACAGCCTGTCCAAGCGCTCCAACGTGCCGGGCCTGCGTTCCGGCTTCGTGGCCGGTGACGCCGCCATCCTCAAGAAATTCCTGCTCTATCGCACCTACCACGGCTGCGCCATGAGCCAGAGCGTGCAACTGGCCAGCATCGCAGCGTGGAACGACGAAACCCACGTTGTCGAGAACCGCCGTCTGTACCGCGAGAAGTTCGACCGCCTGGTGCCCCTGCTGTCACCCGTACTGGGTGTCAGCCGCCCCGACGCCGGTTTCTACCTGTGGGCCCGCACGCCCGACGACGACGCCAGCTTTGCCCGCGCCCTGTATGCCGCCACGCACGTGACCGTGCTGCCTGGCCAATACCTGGCGCGTGAAGCCCATGGCCTCAATCCTGGCGCCGGCTTCGTGCGCATCGCCCTGGTGGCGGGCGTCGAAGAATGCGTCGAAGCCGCCAACCGCATCGTGGATTTCTGCCAGTCGTTCGGCTAAAGACCGGATGAGATCCCCGAGCAAGCTCCTGCAACAGATTCATTGAAAGACGAGGTAGCCATGTCCCACCCCCTGCAAACCCTGATCGAAGAAGCCTTTGAGCGCCGCACGGAAATTTCGCCCGGCTGCAGCGACCCGGCCCTGAACAACGCCATTGCCGCCGTCATTGCCGACCTCGACGCCGGCAAGCTGCGCGTCGCCGAGAAGATCAACGGCGAATGGGTCACGCACCAATGGATCAAGAAGGCCGTGCTGCTGTACTTCCGCACCCATGACAACCGCGTCATCAACAGTGGCGACCTGCGCTACTTCGACAAGGTGCCGACCAAGTTCGACGACTACTCCAGCGACGACTTCCGCGAAGGCGGCTTCCGCGTCGTGCCCTCGGCAGTCGCCCGCAAGGGTTCATTCATCGGCAAGGGCGCCGTGCTGATGCCGTCCTACGTCAACATCGGTGCCTACGTTGGCGAGAACACCATGGTCGACACTTGGGCGACCGTGGGCTCTTGCGGACAGATCGGCAAGAACGTGCACCTCTCCGGCGGCGTCGGCATCGGCGGCGTGCTGGAGCCGCTGCAGGCCAACCCGACCATCATCGAAGACAACTGCTTCATCGGCGCCCGCTCCGAAGTCGTGGAAGGCGTCATCGTCGAAGAGAACTCGGTGATCTCGATGGGCGTGTACATCGGCAAGAGCACCAAGATCTACGACCGCGCCACGGGTGAAGTGACCTACGGCCGCGTGCCGGCGGGTTCGGTGGTGGTGTCGGGCAACCTGCCCTCCGCCGATGGCAAGTACTCGCTGTACTGTGCAGTCATCGTGAAGAAGGTCGACGCGCAAACCCGCGCCAAGACTTCGATCAACGAGCTGTTGCGGGACTGAGCATCCCGTGCTCTGATGCAGAACGGGCATCCGCAGGAGGCTTGGCCTCCCGGTGCCCGCGACGTAAGACCTGACGGAGGCTGTGCATGATTTTCGATCGTCTGTTCCAGTTGATGGCCGAGCGCGAGGCCTCCGACATCTACGTGACGGCTGGCGCGCCGATCCACATCAAAATCAATGGATCGGTCGTGCCCATCAACCAGCAGGTGATGGAGCCCGTCGTGATCCAGAAGATGGGTTACGAACTGGTCTCGCCCGAACAGGGCATGGCCTTCGAGAATGACCGCGAGCTGAACTTCTCGGTGCAGCGTCCGGGGCTCGGCAACTTCCGCGTCAACTTCTTCTGGCAACGCGGCAGCATGGCCATCGTGGTGCGCTACATCCGCACCGAGATCCCGACCCTGCGCGAGCTGGGCGTGCCTGAAGTGCTGGCCGAAGTGATCATGGAAAAGCGCGGCTTGGTGCTGGTTGTCGGTGCCACGGGCTCGGGCAAGTCGACCACCATCGCCTCGATGCTGGACCACCGCTGCACCCACGCCACGGGTCACATCCTGACGGTCGAAGACCCGATCGAATACCTGTTCCGCCACAAGCGCTCCATCGTCAACCAGCGCGAAGTTGGTTTCGACACCAACGGCTGGGGCCAGGCACTCAAGAACGCCATGCGCCAGGCGCCGGACTGCATCCTGATCGGTGAAATCCGCGACCTCGAAACCATGAAAGCCGCGATCTCGTATTCGCAGTCAGGCCACCTTGTCGTCGCCACCCTGCACGCCAACAACTCGCACCACGCACTGAACCGCATCACCAGCTTCTTCCCGCTGGAAAACCGCGAGCTGCTGTACCTCGACCTTTCTGTATCGCTCAAATCCATCGTCTCGCAGCGTCTTGTACGCAAGCCAGACGGCTCGCGCATCCCGGCCGTGGAAGTGCTGATGAACACGCGCCACGTTGCCGACCTGATCGAACGTGGCGAGCTCTCGGGCGTCAAGGAAGCGATGGAAAAGGCGCTGGCCCCCGGCTCGCAAACCTTCGAACAGGATCTCTTCAAGCTCTACAGCGCCGGCACCATCACGCTGGATGAGGCCTTGCAGAACTCCGACTCGCCCACAAACTTCTCCTGGCTGGTCAATAACGCCCAGCACAAGGACGAAACCGCTGGCAAGACACCGGAGAAATCCGCACTGGCGGACTTCGAACCGGCCGAAGACGACGGCGCGTCTTTCAGTTCATTCACCCTGCACATGGAAGAGCCGGGCTGATAGCCCGGCGTTCTCTCTCTCACTCAAGACATGACTCAAGACATCCACAGCAGCACGCTGCAACTGGCGCGTGCGCTGATGAGCCGCCGTTCCGTTACCCCTCTCGACGAAGGCTGCCTCGAACAGATCGCCAACCGCCTCTCTGCCATCGGTTTCAACTGCGAACGCATCGACAGCAATGGCGTGTCGAACCTGTGGGCCCGCCGTGGCACGGCGCGTCCTGTCGTCGTACTCGCCGGCCACACCGACGTGGTGCCGACCGGCCCGCTGGATCAATGGAACACCGATCCCTTCGAGCCTACCGAGCAGGAGGGCTATCTGTATGGTCGCGGTGCGGCCGACATGAAGACGTCGCTGGCGGCTTTCGTAACGGCCGCTGAACGCTTCGTCGCCACCAATCCCGAGCACAAGGGTTCGATCGCCTTCCTGCTGACGTCCGATGAAGAAGGCGTCGCTACCGACGGTACGATCAAGGTCGTCGAAGCTCTCAAGGCTCGCGGTGAGGCCATCGACTACTGCATCGTCGGCGAACCGACCTCGGTCGACAACACCGGTGACATGATCAAGAACGGCCGCCGTGGTTCGCTCAACGGCAAGCTCGTCATCAAGGGCATCCAGTGCCACATTGCCTACCCGCACCTCGGTCGCAACCCGATTCACCAGGGCGCCGCCGCGCTGGCCGAACTGGCTGGCATCGAGTGGGACAAGGGCAACGAGTTTTTCCCGCCGACGAGCTTCCAGATCTCCAACATCCACGCCGGCACGGGCGCCAACAACGTCATTCCGGGGGCGATGGAGCTGCTGTTCAACTTCCGTTTCTCGACCGAGAGCACCGAAGCCGGCCTCAAGGCCCGAGTGCATGAAGTGCTGGACCGCCACGGCCTGGAATACAGCCTCGACTGGTCGCTGTCGGGCAACCCCTTCCTTACCGGACGCGGCAAGCTGACGCAGGCCATGGAAAGCGCCATCGAAGCCGCGACGGGTCACAAGCCCGTGCTGTTGACGACCGGAGGCACTTCGGATGGCCGCTTCATCGCCACGATCTGTCCCGAGGTTGTCGAATTCGGCCCGGTGAACGCCACCATCCACAAGATCAACGAGCGCGTGTTGCTGGCCGACATGGCGCCCCTCTCAAAAGCTTACGAAGGCGCCCTCGCGGCGTTGCTCAAGTAATGGCACACGATCACCACGAACACGACGATAGCTGCGGTGAAGACTGTGGCCATGATCATTCGCACGACCACAACCCCATCGACGAACTGGTCACCGTCCGCGACCTGATCCGCTACGCGACGAGCCGCTTCAACCGCAACAAACTGGTCTTCGGCCACGGCCTGCAGGACGCCTACGACGAGGCGGTTCTACCTCGTGCTGCACACCCTGCACCTGCCCATCGACCGGCTGGAGCCCTTTCTCGATGCCTGCATCCCCACGGATGAACGTGCCGAGGTGCTGGAGATCATCCATCGCCGCAGCGATGAACGCGTCCCCGCGGCTTACCTGACGGGCGAAGCCTGGCTGGGTGAGTTCCGCTTTACCGTCGATGAACGCGTGATCATCCCGCGCTCCTTCTGCGCCGAAGCGCTTGCTGACGGCCTTTCGCCGTGGATTGAAGATGCCTCGCAGGTCACGCGGGCACTCGACCTGTGCACCGGCAGCGGCTGCCTGGCCATCGTGATGGCGCATTGCTTCCCCGACGCACAGATCGATGCCATCGACCTTTCGCCCGATGCGCTGGAAGTCGCCCGCATCAACGTTGACGACTACGGCCTGCAGGATTGCATCCGCCTGATCGAGTCCGACGTCTTCGCGGCGCTCAAGGATGAGCGCTACGACCTGATCGTCTCCAATCCGCCCTATGTCACCACGGCCTCGGTAGACGCCCTGCCGCCCGAATACCTGCACGAGCCGGCCATGGCGCTCGGCGCTGGCGAAGACGGCATGGAAATTGTGCGCCGCATCCTGCGCGATGCCCCGCGCCACCTCACGCCCAACGGCGTTCTGCTGATCGAAGTCGGCCACAATCGGGCCGAATTCGAAGCCGCATTCCCCACGCTGGAACCCGTATGGCTGACCACCACCAGCGAAGAAGAAAAACTTTTGTTACTGCGCGCAGATCAGTTAGCAAGTTGAGCAGTTTTTGGCTCCGGCAGCCTCAAGTTTTGAGGCCGGAGCGCCGTATCAGTGCCATAGCCGGATCATAAGAGGCGTCGCAAATCCCTGTGGCGCCTTGCTCCGGCTGAAAACAAGAGGCATTCAGCCTCATGGCACGCTGGAGATACGGGATGTCCATTACCCGCAAGATTCTGTTCCTGGTCTGTACAGCCATGCTGACGACCATCGTCGTGCTGGGCGTTGCACTGGCAGGCAGTTCGGGCAGCACAGGCCTGCTCATCACCGTTGGCGTCATCGGCCTGGCCGTCATTGGCGGCACGGGCTGGATGCTGGCCAAGGCCGTCCTGACGCCGCTGCACACCATCCACAAAGCGATTGCTTGCGCAGCTGACAACCTCGACTTCACGGCAGACATCCAGGCACATGGCCAGGATGAATTGAGCGAGATCATCCAGGCCTATAACCGCCTGATCAGCAAACTGCGCGCGAGCTTCACCGAAATGCAGGCCTCGACATCGAAGATGCTCGAAGTCACCGAAGACGTTGATCGCTCGTCACGCAAGATCGCGCGCAACTCGGTCATCCAGAGCGATGCTTCGACCAACATGGCGGCCGCCGTCGAAGAGATGACGGTCAGCATCAGCATGGTGGCGCAGCAGGCACGCGACGCCAGCCAGCACACCGGTGAATCGCAGAAGATTGCAGATCACAGCTCAGAAGTGCTGATGACCACACTCAATGGCATTCAGGCCATCTCTGATTCGGTTCGCGATGCGGCCGGCCGCATCAAGGCCTTGCGCGCTGACTGCGACAGCATCTCGTCGGTGGCCAACATGATCCGCGAGATCGCCGAACAGACCAACCTGCTGGCGCTCAACGCAGCCATCGAAGCCGCCCGCGCGGGCGAACAGGGCCGCGGCTTTGCCGTGGTGGCTGACGAAGTGCGCAAGCTCGCCGAACGCACGGCCAAGTCCACGCAGGAAATCAGCATGCTGCTGGGCCGCATGCAGGAGAGCGCCAAGCTCGCCGTCACCAGCATGGACAAGACCGAAGAAGCCGTCGAGTACGGCGTCACGAATGCGCGCCAGGCCGGCGAATCCATCGAACGCATCAAGGATGGCTCCTCCGCCGCCGCCAGCGTTGTTGAAGACATCTCCGATGCCATCCGCGAGCAACAGGCAGGCAGCACCGCCATCGCACAGAACATCGAGCAGGTTGCGCAGATGAGCGAGCAGAACTCTGCCGCCGCCTCGCAAGCCGCACAGTCTGTCGTCAGCCTCGCCAGTATGAGCCGCGATGTGGCCCGTCTGCTGTCGCGCTACCGCGTCGATGCCAATGCAGAGAAGAAGGTGCTGCTGCGCGTTGCCGACATCCAGAGCGATGACTTCCCTACTGTGCGCGCCCTGCGCGCAATGGGCGAAGCGCTCAGCCAGCGCACCCAGGGACGCATCTCCCTCAAGGTTTATTCGGCCGGCAGCTTCGGTTCGGAGAAGGAAGCGCTGGAACAGACCCGCAGCGGCGCGCTGGACATGGCCCGCGTCAACATTTCGCCACTCAACAAGAGCTGCCCCGAGACCATCATCCCCACCCTGCCCTTCCTGTTCCGCAGCATCGATCACATGCAGCGAGCCATGGATGGTGCCGCTGGCGAGGAGATCCTGGCGTCTTGCGCGGCGGACGGCCTTATCGGCCTGGCCTTCTACGACAGCGGCGTGCGCTCGATCTACTCGAACAAGCCGATCCGCAGCCTCTCGGATGTGCGCGGCATGAAACTGCGTGTGCCGCAGTCCGACCTGTGGATCGCCGTCGCCAACGCCATGGGCGCCGCAGCCACCCCGATGTCGATCGACGAAATCATCGCCGGCAAGCGCACGGGCCTCATCGATGCGGCCGAAAACAACCTGCTCGCCTTCGAAAGCTTCCGCCACTTCGAAGTGTTCAGCCACTTCTCGAGCACCGAACACTCGATGGCACCGGACGTGCTGATCTTCTCGAAGAAGATCTGGGACGAGCTCAGCGAAGAGGATCGCAAGATCGTCAAGGAATGCGCCAAGCAATCCGTCGCGACGATGCGTCGTTACTGGTCCGAAAAGGAAAACGCCGCGCGCAAGAACCTCGCTGCGGCAGGCACCACCTTTGTCGGCAACTGCGACAAGAAGCCCTTCCAGGATGCCATGCGCCCGGTTTACGACAAGTTCGTCATCACCGACAAACAGAAGTCCCTGCTGCGCAAGATCCAGGACATGCAGTAACCGCAGTGCAAACAAAAATGGCCACCCGCAGGTGGCCATTTTTTTGTGCCTTGATCAAGGCTGGCTGATCGTGATGTTGGTGAATGTCACCTTGGTCGACACATCACTTGCCACGAACACGCCTGCGCGAACAGCAGCCGGCAGCGAAGCGATGCTGCCGATGGACGAGCCGCTGTCAGTCCAGCTAACACCGGCGTCGCGCGACACGTAGGCCGTGATCGTCGTACCGCTGCGCACGATCTTCAGCAAGGTCTGCGGCACTGCCGCAGCGGTGCTGCCCAGCGACACGAGGCTTCCCGTGAAGTTCTGGCTAACCGACGTTCCACCCACACCACTACTCAAGGCCGTCGTGCGTGCTGCAAAGAACGGCTGGTAATCAGTCGCGCCAACGGTCATCGCCAGCGCCGACATGGCCATCACAGGCGCCACGCTGGTCGAACCTGCGGCGCAGTCACACAACATCACCCCCAAGCGGAAGGCTTTGGCGGAGTCGTACACCAAGGGCACCGAAATGCTGCTGAGTGTTGCCGTCAGCGTAAAGTCACCCGTCACCTGCTTGGACATCAGTGCGAAGCCTTCGCCATAGCTGTAAAAGCGGCCATTACTCGACGTCAGCGCCACCGTGGCTGATGTGCCGTCGGTTAGCGAATAACTCAGGATCGGCGTACCCGGTGTGGTTTGCGTCGTGTCACCGCGGAAAGCCCAGCCCTGACCCAGCCAGGCCGTCGGCGCCGAAGAAGTACTCGATGATGATGGGCTTGAGGAGCTGGATGATGAAGTTGAAGAGCTGCTTGAAGAGCTGGAGCTGCTGCTTGCCGACGAAGTCTTGGAGCTGCTGGATGACGAAACACTGCTGCCAGGACTAGTCGTACCGGCACTCGCGGTACTACCTCCGCCCCCACCACCGCCGCAACCCGCAATCAACAACATCACCAGGCCCAGCGCAGGCGCAAGCTCACGCCAACGGCCAAAGCCGCCAGACTTTCCGTACGTACCCATCATCGACTCCGATCTCTACTTGATTTTGATTCTTGAGGCCGGAGGTGTTACGGCAAACACGCTGGAATGCCGCAAAGCACATCGACCTCTTTTTCCTGATTTTTCAGCAGTTTACCCAGCAAATACGAAACCATCCAGCATTACGGCGTGCACTACGCCAAACCCGTAGCAAGATGACCGGGAACGATCTGCCAGGCGCCTTGCGGACGCAGCTCCAGCGCCTGCTGATGGAACTGCGCAAGGCTCGCGTGATGGCCTACGCTGAGCACGATGCTGTCGGGTAGTTCCTGCATCATCAGGGAGTACAGCGCGTGCTCCAGCCCCTCATCGAGAGCTGAACTCGCTTCGTCCATGACGAGAAGGCTTGGTCGATTGACCAGCACGCGACCAAATGCCAGACGCTGCTGTTCGCCCGGCGACAAGATCTGTGACCAGTCATGCTCCGTATCGAGCACACCACTCAGATGCCCGAGTTGTACCCGCGACAGGATTTCAACCGCTTTCTCCTTCGGCAATTCAAGCGCCGGGTACGCCAGTGCAGCACGCAAGCTGCCGATGGGTAGATATGGCTTCTGCGACAGGAACAGGACCTGCGTATCCGCTGGGCGATCCATCCGGCCGGTCGTATACGGCCACAATCCTGCGATAGCACGCAGCAAGGTGGTTTTGCCTGAGCCGGATGCGCCACGCACGAGCAGACGCTGACCGCGAACGAGGAACAGGGATAACTGCTCAATCAGCACGCCGCCATCCGGCCGCATGACGGAAAAGCCTTCCAGCCTCAGGCTGTCGTCACTTTGCCCGCGCGCGGGAATGTCGAGCGTTTCCACCTCGTCCATGCTGCCAACGAAGCCATTCAGACGCTCGAGCACAGCGCGATACGCCGCGAATTTGTCATACGACTCGCGAAAGAACGACAAGGAGTCCTGAACCTGATTGAAGGCTTCCAGGGTTTGAGTCAGGTCGCCCAGCTTGATTGAACCAGTAAGCACACGCGGACCCTGTATCAGGAGCGGAAAGATCACTCCCGCCTGGCCGATGCTGAAGTTGTAGCCGGTGAATTTCAGTTCGCGCCACAGCGTTGCCCAGGCATTCGCAATGACGCTGGCGAAGCTCTTGTGAAGACGTTCGCTTTCCACGCTCTCTCCGCGATACAGCGCGATGCTTTCGGCATTTTCCCGCACGCGGATCAGCAGATAACGATAGGTTGCCGAGAATTGCTCAGCGAGAAAGTTCAGGCGGATCAGCGGGCGTCCGATCCAGAAGGCGAAGAAGCTCGCCGTCAGCACATAGATGTAGACAAGAAACACCATGCCGCGCGGGATCTCGTGACCCAATACATTCATGGGGCCTGCCAAAGACCACAGCAAGGCGGTGAAGCTGACGATGGACACCAGCGCAGCAACCAGACCCAACGACAGGCTGACCGACGTATCCGCCAGGGATTGCAGATCTTGCTGGATGCGCTGTTCGGGGTTATCGACAGAAGAGTCCGCGAAGCGAGCCAGGTAATAGGCCCGAGAGTCCAGCCAGCGTTGCACGAGCTGTTCGTTGAGCCAGGCGCGCCAGTGGATACCGAAGGCCGTACGCAGATATGCATTGAACAACTGCTGAACCACATGAACCGTGGCCAGGATTGCGAAGAGCTGAGCGCTGAACCAGAACAGTTTGCTGTCCAGCGTTTGCAAGCTCGTGAACATGCCGTTGGACCAGAACGAGAACAGCAGATTCATGCGCACGGCCAGCAATGACACGAACAGCATGATTGCCAGCCCCGCCAATGGGCGCCAGCTCCGCTTCGGCGAAAAATACGCACCGGTGATGAGGCGGAACTGGCGCCCCCACACCGTCCAGCGCATGAGTGCCAGCATGCCCGGCACGAACAGCAACAAGGTCAGGACATACACCTTGGCAAGCCAGACGGCGCTGGCGATCAGTTCATTTCCCCAATCCATCAAGCACTCCCCCAAATTGCGTAGGACGGAATCCTACAGAGTTTGCTTACCACGCTGAGACATCGCGCACAGAATTTGCGGCAATGCAGCGTGGAACTTTTTAGTTGGATCGCCATACTAAAGCCATGCGCAGCGCCGGTGCCCGGTTCTGCGACTACCAGAACAAACCTCAGGAGACAGCAATGAAAATGCGCCATGCCCTCGTCGGCACGCTCGCACTCGCCTTCGCGGCCAGTGCCTGGGCCGCCAACCGCCCCAAAGGATGGGTCACCATCTGTACCGAAGGCCAGACCTGCTCGGTCGCCGCCAACACCAATGTCGCCTTCGGCCGCGCCGACCAGTTCATCTACAAGGTGCTGAGCGGCAGCTTCGCCTGCGCTGAAGCCACCTTCGGCGGCAAGATTGCCGGCGGCAAGAACGAATGCTCGACGGCTGGCACCAGCGCCTCGTCGTCCAGTGTGGCGAGCAGCTCTTCCTCTTCGAAGTCCTCGTCGTTGACTGCGCCGTCCAGCAGCAGTTCCTCGAAGTCTTCCTCGTCTTCGTCCTCCACGGCGCCGTCGAGCAGTTCCTCGTCGAAGTCGTCGAGCAGCGTAGCCTCCAGCAGCAACTCCTCGGGCATCCCGCCCGCCACCGGCACCACGATCAACAGCACGACCGTGACGATCCCGGCCAACACGACCAAAGACTACGGCTTCATGCGCATCGGCATCACGCCGCAGGCCAGCGACTGCGACGCCGAAGGCCAGAAAGCCGTGTTCGTGCTTGAAGATGGCGCCAGCCTCAAGAACGTGATCATCGCCGGCGGCCTTAATGGCTCGGACGGTGTGCACTGCAAGGGCAACTGCACCCTGGAGAACGTGCACTGGGAAGACGTCTGCGAAGACGCCGCCACGATGGAAGGCGGTAGCGGCAAGGTCATGAAGATCATCGGCGGCTCGGCCAGCCATGCATCGGACAAGATCTTCCAGCACAACGGCAAGGGCAGCACCATCCAGATCAGCAACTTCTCGACCTACGGTGATGTGCAACGCTTCTGGGCCTCGTGCGGCAACTGCTCGAGCAACGGCGGCCCACGCAACCTGGTTGCTACCGGCGTCACCATCAATGGCAAGGTCGTCAAGCCGGATGGCAGCGCGGGCTACCTGCTGCGCCTGAACTCCAACTATGGCGACAAAGCCACGCTACGCAGCTGGAAGATCAAGGGCTGGACCAAGGGCAATCCCAAGGTCTGCGTGCAAGCCATCGGCGTGCAGCCGGGCGAAGCCCAGACCAACCAGGGCGAGTTCTGGAACACGGCCTACTGCGACGTCAAGGAAAGCGACATCACCAGCTTCTGATAGCGATGCAGTGAAAAGAAAAAACCCGGCCAAGGCCGGGTTTTTCAATTACCGATTGCGCTCAGGCTGCCTTGCGCAATTCGGTTGTGGTGTCAGCTGCTGCCTTGCGACGCGCGGGCTTGCGGCGAACCGCACCCGGGTCGAATGCCCCATCGAGCCCACGCAATGCGTCCTTGCGGGCTTTCAGCGCCATTTTGAAGGCGCCTTCTTCACCATATTTCTTCACTGAGAACTTCACACGTTTGCGACGCCCGTCCGGCAACGGCCAGGAGGCCACCCAGAACCAGCGTTGCTTGTCTTCGGACAGGTCACGGGTTTCCGATGCGCAATATCGGCACACCCCGACCACACCGGAGCGGTTGTTCTTCTTGACGATGTTGGAATACTCGCGCATGGAAAACGGAGGATTGTTGCTGATGACCTCGTCACGGTAGCCTTTGGCCGCCGTAAAGGACTTCTGCTTCCCACCATGCACGCCGTCGGAGAAATGCTTGCGATGAATCACGCCACGACGCTGGATAGTTACCAGCCAGCCATGCGTACGGCTGACTTCGTTATCCACGCGGCTGATTCCATAAACACTACCTCTGCTCACGTCGTTCCTCCAGATACTTTGAGGGTTATGGCGGCGATGTGAGGGATTTCGGCAAGTAAGCGGAAAACTTTAGCCACATCCGCGTTTCAGGACGGAGGGCCGACAAGCGCAACGCAGGGCGGCGAACCCCTGTCTGGTCCTCAAGTCATGTACGTTTCTGGCCGGTATAAAAGGTGACGGGCATCGCCGCCGGCAAGAATGCAGTGGTGTGAAATGAAGATCGAGCAATCCAGCCTTTCCATGCAGGGCGCCGCACAGCGGCAAAGCATGGCGCGAAGCGAAACCAGCATGCAGTTCTCGCTGCGGGCTCCCCGGCAGGAAGCCCCGCCCCCCGCTGAGCGCGTCGACATCAGTGCGGCCGGGCGCGACGCCCTGGGCGCCACGAGCGAGGTCGATACCTCAGAAGGCAGCAACTCACCTGCTGACGAGCGCCTGAGCCTGCTGATCGCCGTGATCGAGAGGCTGACTGGCCGCAAGGTCGAATTCTTCGACAGTTCGGATCTTGAAAATGTCGCGCAAGCGGGCCAGCCCCCTTCTGACGTACCCGCCAATCCGCAAGGTCGTGCCGCAGCACCTGAACCCGAATGGTCTTTCCACTTCGAGCATCGCGAAATGCATGAAACCGTCGAGGCCATGCAGTACTCGGCCCGCGGCACCGTCACGACCGCAGACGGCCGTGAGATCAGTTTCGACATCGCGCTTGAAGTGAGCCGTTACGAGCGTCAAAGCAGCGAGACGGTCATCGACGCAGGCAATGTGCGCAAGGATCCCCTGGTCCTGAACCTGGCCGGCGGCCCTGCCCTGCTGGATGGCCAGCGCATCCAGTTCGATCTGGATAGCGACGGCAAGAAGGAAGCCATTGCCACCTTGGGCGGTGGCAGCGCGTTTCTGGCCATCGACCGCAACGGCAACGGCGTCATCGACGACGGCAGCGAACTGTTCGGCCCGCGCACAGGCAGTGGCTTCAGCGAGCTGGCCGATCTCGACAGCGATCACAACGGCTGGATCGACTCATCCGATCTGCAATTCTCGCAACTGCAGGTCTGGCGTCCGGGCGGTACCTTGCAAAGCCTGGGCACGGCCAATGTCGGCGCGATTGCGCTACAGAGCGCCGAAACGCCGTTCTCGTTACACGAGGGCGCTGATGACCGCGGCGTGATCCGCCGCACCGGGGTCTATCTGAATGAAGATGGCACGGCCGGCACCATCCAGCACATCGACCTGACGGTCTGAACCGCCCCAGTCTGATGGCAGGCTAGTTATCCACCAGCTGCAGATCGCCGCCGGCACTGAAGCCCAGAGAAGTAGTGTCGGTCGGTCGCGTGGCCGCCACACCGGTTGCCGCGGAGAGTGCTGTTTCAGTCTTCGCCAGGCGACGCGAAACCGTTGACACCAAGCGTTGGCGGAAGTGCTCAAGGCACTCTTCGGACGTCAATGACAAGGCCGCAGGCGAGATTTCCAGGTACGTCACCGGGGTCAGGCTGACGACGGCCGCATGCTGCAAGTGATCAATCTCGTCGAGGTAGGCCGTTTCGCCAAACGACTCGCCGACACCCAGTTTGGACACCACGCGCCCGCTCACCGAGACCTCGACTTCGCCATCCAGCAGGATGCCGAAACGCTGGTCGTTGCTGCCTTCGCGCACCAGTTGCGTCAGCGGCTCCACCTTGCGCCAGACTGCGAAGCGCACGACTTCCCAGATCTCGATATCGTCGAATTCAGTGAAGAACGACAGCTTGCGCACGGCGGAGAACTTGGTGTTGTCCGGCGTGCGCTGGTTTTCGTCGTAGATCTTGTAGCGAACGGCCGTCAGATCCTTGGCGAACTCGGCGCCATTCTTGTAGCGCGAGTACAGATCCTTTTCCAGCGCCTTGCGGATGACCATGTCCATGGACTCGGGCACATCCGGGTTGAGCTGGCTGGCCAGCGGCGGATCGGCGTTGATGATCTTGTAGACCAGCTGAGCCGGGTTCTTGGCACGGAACGGCAGGCGCCCCGTCAGCAGGTGGAACAGCACCACACCCAGCGAATACAGATCGGTCTTCTGGTTGAGCGGGTAGCTCTTGATCTGCTCGGGCGACATGTAGGCCGGCGAGCCCACGCCCATGATGAAGGTCGAATCCTGGTCGCTCTTCTTGTTCACGTTCATGGCGAGCCCGAAGTCCGTGATCTTCACGTTGTCGTTCTCATCCATGAGGATGTTGGCTGGCTTGATGTCGCGATGGACGATGCCCTGCCGGTAGGCGTAATCCAGCGCCATGCAGCACTTGAAGACGATGCTGACCGTGCGGTGCAGGGGCAGCATCTTTTCGTAGCTGCAGTAGTCCTCCAGCGACTTGCCGTTGAAGAACTCCATGACGATATAGGCTTCTTCCTTCTCGATCACCGCCTCGAAGATCTTGATGATGTGCGGGTGATCCAGCTTGCGGGCAACGCCTTCTTCAGCGCGCAGCAGCTTGAGGAGACGACGGTTCCACTTGGCCTCGTCCTTGCCTTTCTCCTTGAAGGAGATGTGCTTCAGGGCAACCGGTTCGGGATAGAACGGGTTTTCGGCGAGATAGACCGTCGCCGTAGCGCCCTTGCCCAGCTCGCGGATGATGCGGTACTTGCCGATTTTCTCAGGAAGGCTGGACATCGCGACTCTGTCAGAAAATTTCCTACAAGCAGTGTAAACCGGCCAAGCGATCCGCAATGCAAAAAAAGTTCAGGAAGCCGGCTTGAAATACCTACAACGGCCCCAATGTGGCCCAGCTGAACCCGAAAGGCATAGCTGAGGATACTTCATGCAAGACACACAAGAGCCGGTACAGCCCACGGAACCGATGGATGGCGCCCCGCAAGACGGCGCGGACGCTGTTTCCCCTGCCGACGAGCTGGAAACCCGCCTGCGCGAAGCCGAACAGAAGGCCGGCGAGCACCACGACGCCTGGCTGCGCGCCAAGGCCGAGACCGAAAACGTCCGCCGCCGTGGTGCCGAAGACGTGGCCAAGGCCGCCAAGTTCGCGATTGAAAAGTTCGCCAACGAGCTGCTGGTCGTCAAGGATGGTCTGGAACAGACCCTGTCGGTCGAAGGCGCTACGCCTGAAGCCCTGCGCGAAGGCGTCGAGCTGACCCTGCGCAACCTCGCCAAGGCTTTCGAGAAGAGTGGCCTCGAAGAAGTCGCGCCGGTTGGCGAAAAATTCGACCCGCACAAGCATCAGGCCATCAGCCAGATCCCCTCGGAACACCCGGCCAACACGGTTGCTCAGGTCTTCCAGAAGGGCTACCTGCTCGAAGGCCGCGTGCTGCGCCCGGCACTGGTGGCCGTTTCCAGTGGCTCGGCCTGATCAGGCCCCTTGAAATCAGGGCGATCAGCCCTACTTGGAACTCAGGTTTAGCCGGTGCTGCAGGAGCGGGCCGGGAACAGTTTGAATTGACGGAGTATTGAACATGGCAAAGATCATCGGTATCGACCTCGGTACGACCAACAGCTGCGTGGCCATCATGGAAGGCGGCACGCCCAAGGTCATCGAAAACTCGGAAGGTGCGCGCACCACGCCGTCCATCGTCGCCTACATGGAAGACGGTGAAGTCCTGTGCGGCGCGCCCGCCAAGCGTCAGGCCGTGACCAACGCCAAGAACACGCTGTACGCCGTCAAGCGCCTGATCGGTCGCCGCTTCGAAGAGAAGGAAGTGCAGAAGGACATCAACATGATGCCCTACACGATCACCAAGGCCGACAACGGCGACGCCTGGGTCGAAGTGCGTGGCAAGAAGATGGCCCCGCCGCAGATCTCGGCTGACGTGCTGCGCAAGATGAAGAAGACCGCGGAAGACTACCTCGGTGAAGAAGTCACCGAAGCCGTCATCACCGTGCCCGCCTACTTCAACGACAGCCAGCGTCAGGCCACCAAGGACGCTGGCCGCATCGCCGGTCTGGACGTCAAGCGCATCATCAACGAACCGACGGCTGCAGCGCTGGCCTTCGGCCTCGACAAAGTCGGCAAGAAGGACCAGAAGATCGCCGTGTTCGACCTCGGCGGCGGCACCTTCGACATCTCCATCATTGAAATCGCCGATGTCGATGGCGACAAGCAGTTCGAAGTACTGGCCACCAACGGCGACACGTTCCTCGGTGGTGAAGACTTCGACCAGCGCCTGATCGACCACATCGTGGCCGAGTTCAAGACCATCAACGGCATCGACCTGTCGAAGGACGCCATCGCCCTGCAGCGCATCAAGGCTGCCGCCGAACGCGCCAAGATCGAACTGTCGAGCGGCCAGCAGACTGAAATCAACGAGCCCTACATCACCATGGTGAACGGCGCTCCGGCCCACTTGACCCTGAAGATCACGCGCGCCAAGTTCGAATCGCTGGTCGAAGAACTGGTCAACGCCACCATCGAACCCTGCCGCAAGGCGCTCAAGGACGCCGGCTTGTCCGTGTCCGACATCGACGACGTGATCCTCGTCGGCGGCCAGACGCGCATGCCCAAGGTGCAGGAGAAGGTGAAGGAATTCTTCGGCAAGGATCCGCGCAAGGACGTGAATCCGGACGAAGCCGTGGCTGTCGGCGCTGCTGTGCAAGGTGGCGTGCTGCAAGGCGACGTGAAGGACGTGCTGCTGCTCGACGTGAATCCGCTGACGCTGGGCATCGAGACCCTCGGTGGCGTGATGACGGCGATGATCAAGCGCAACACCACGATCCCGACCAAGCACTCGCAAGTCTTCTCGACCGCCGACGACAACCAGCCTGCCGTGACCATCAAGGTCTACCAAGGTGAGCGTGAGATGGCCGCCGGCAACAAGTGCCTGGGCGAATTCAACCTCGAAGGCATCCCGCCCGCACCGCGTGGCACGCCGCAGATTGAAGTGTCGTTCGACGTGGACGCCAACGGCATCCTGCACGTGAAGGCCGCTGACAAGGCAACGGGCAAGGAAAACAAGATCACCATCAAGGCCAACTCAGGCCTCTCGGAAGAAGAAATCCAGAAGATGGTGAACGACGCTGCTGCGCATGCTGAAGAAGACAAGCGTCAGCACGAACTGATCGACGCACGCAACCAGGCCGAAGCCCTGGTGCACTCGACGAAGAAGGCTCTCGCTGAACACGGCGACAAGGTCAGCGCCGAAGAGAAAGGCAAGATCGAAGTGGCGCTCAAGGAGACGGAAGAAGTCCTCAAGAGCGACGACAAGGCTGAAATCGAAGCCAAGGCACAGGCACTCGCCATGGTCAGCCAGAAGCTCGGTGAAGCAATGTATGCCCAGCAGCAGGGTGCAGGCGCGGCGACAGCCGAAGCCACTGCCGGCAAGCCTGCTGACGACAACGTTGTGGATGCCGAGTTCACGGAAGTGAAGGACGCCAAGTAAGGCTTCCTGCATCGCCGACGGGCGCGCCGCCGCGAAGTGTCTGACTTCAGGCCGCGCGCCCATAGTCGTATGATGTGATTACGTTTCCAGATCCGTCAGAGGTAGTGATGAATCAACCCGGTACTCCCGCAGGCATTCCCGGCACCATCAGCTTCGCGCCGCGCAGCGAGTTCTTCAACACGCTGAAGTCGCGCGTGGAAGCCTATTTCCGCGACAACGCGGTTTCGCAGACAGGCAACTGGCTGCTCTACAGCAAGACCCTGCTCGGCTACAGCCTCATCATCGGCGGCTACATCGCCCTCGTGTGGGGTGTCAGCTCGCTGTGGGGAGCCCTGCTGGCCGGTTTCGTACTCGCTCAGGGTTACATCATCGTCGCCTTCAATGTGATGCACGACGGCGCGCACGGCAGCTACTCCGGCAAACGCTGGGTTAACTGGCTGGCTGGCAGCACCATGGACGTGATCGGCAGCAGCCAGATGCTGTGGCGGCAGAAGCACAACCTGCTGCACCACACCTACCCCAACATCGACGGCAAGGACGACGACATCTCCATCGGCGCCCTCATGCGCCTGTCGCCCAACCAGCCCTGGTACCCCTGGCATCGCCTGCAGGCGCTCTATGCGCCGGTACTGTACGCCATGTTGACCATGTACCTCGGCCTGTTCAGCGACTTCCACAAGCTCATCGCCAATCGCATCGGCGCCACGCCGCTGCAGCAGAAGGCCGGCTGGGAGATCCCCTGGTTCGTCGTGCACAAGGCTGCCTATATCGGCTACACCCTCGTGCTGCCCAGCTTCTTCCATCCGATCTCGCATGTCGTGCTGGCCTTCGTCGGCGTACACGCGGTGTTCGGTCTTGTCCTGTCGCTGGTCTTCCAGCTGGCGCACACGGTCGAGGGCACGGACTTCCCGCTGCCCACGACAGACCGCAAGATGGAAAACGAATGGGCCGTGCACCAGATGAACACCACGGCTGACTTCGCACCGACCAACTGGCTGGCAACGTATTACATGGGTGGCCTCAACTACCAGGTCGAGCACCACCTGTTCCACAAGATCAGCCACGTGCACTACCCGCAGATCGCCGACATCGTGCGCAAGACCTGCGAAGAATTCTCGGTGCGTTACCTGTGCTTCCCCAGCGTCACGGCAGCACTGAAAGCGCACTTCCAGTTCCTGCACCGTCTCGGGCAACGCCCGGCCACGACCTGATTCACGGGCACAAGCTGCCCTCCCCACATAGAGAAATTCGAGAATGGCCAAGCGGGATTTTTACGAAGTACTCGGCGTTAACAAAGACGCGTCGGACGACGACCTCAAGAAGGCCTATCGCAAGCTGGCGATGAAGTACCACCCGGACCGCAATCCGGACAGCAAGGAAGCGGAAGACAAGTTCAAGGAAGCCAAGGAGGCTTACGAAATCCTGTCCGACGGCAACAAGCGCGCGGCGTACGACCGCTATGGTCACGCCGGCATTGACCCCTCGGCTGGTGGTGGTGGCGGTCATGGTGGTTTCGGCGACTTCGGCGATGCCTTCGGTGGCATCTTCGATGAGATCTTCGGCGGCGGCCGTGGCGGTGGTGGCGGACAACGCGTCTATCGTGGCGCCGACCTGCGCTACAACCTCGAGATCTCGCTCGAAGAAGCCGCACGCGGCGTTGACAAGACCATCCGCATCCCGGTCATGGAGTCCTGCGAGCCCTGCGGCGGCTCCGGCGCCAAGCCCGGCACGCAACCCAAGACCTGTACCACCTGCGGCGGTGCTGGCCAGGTGCGTGTGCAACAAGGCTTCTTCTCGATCCAGCAGACCTGTCCCAAGTGTCATGGCTCGGGTCGCATGATCACCGACCCCTGCGCCAGCTGCCATGGTGCAGGCCGCGTGAAGAAGCAGAAGACACTGGAAGTGAAGATTCCCGCCGGCATCGACGAAGGCATGCGCCTGCGTCACAGCGGTTACGGCGAGGCCGGCGTCAACGGTGGCCCGGCGGGCGACCTCTATGTCGAGATCCACATCAAGCAGCACAGCGTGTTCGAACGCGAAGGCGACGACCTGCATTGCGAGATGCCGATCAGCTTCTCGACGTCGGCACTCGGTGGCGAAATCCAGATCCCGACGCTGGACGGCGCAGCCAGCATCAAGATCCCGGCCGAAACTCAGACCGGCAAGGTGTTCCGCTTGCGCGGCAAGGGCATCAAGAACCTGCGCAGCCACATGACGGGTGACTTGCACTGCCACGTGGTTGTCGAAACGCCGGTGAAGCTCACCGAGCGTCAGCGCGAAATCCTGCGTGAGTTCGAAGAGATCAGCCGAGGTGAAGGCGACCGCCAGAACCCGCGCGCCAAGGGCTGGATGGACAAGGTGAAGGACTTCTTCGCGAGCTGAGCCCGCGGTGCATGGCGGTCAGTTACGCGGCCGCCAGAGCTGATCGAAGTTGATGTTGAGCATTGTCGATTCGCGCGGCAGTGTCGCGACGACCTTGAATTCCGGTGCGGCCGCGGTATCGCGCTTCACCGGGTTCATCTGTGCCAGGCCCTTGGCATTGATGAGCGCCGCCACCAGCGGCGTCGCAGACTGCGCTCCACGCCTCCAGACCACACCCACCTCACCGTTGGCGAGCTTGACGATGCTGCCCGGCGGGAACATCCCCAGCTCCTTGATGAGCAAGCCGGGGAACGGACATTCCTTGCCTTGCCCCAAGGCGAGATAAAGCTGTTTGGCCGCTTCGGCTGCGGTCATGGCCTTGCGGAAAGCGCGTTTGCTCAGCATCGCCGCATAGCTGTCAGCGGTGTGTATCAGGCTGGCCAGCATGCTCGGGTTGCGCACCTTGCGCGGGTAGCCGCTGCCAGCCTCATCCTCGTGGTGCTCCAGCACGGCACGCAGCCACTCTTTGTCCTCCACGCCCAGTGACTGCAGCAGGCGTGCGCCGTTCATGGGGTGGTCGTGAATCAGCTTGCGCTGGTCTTCGTTGAGCGGAATTTTCTGGTGGAAAAGCAGCTGTTGCGCATCAGCCATCGCAATGTTCTGCGTCAGTGCCGCACAGCACAGCGACATACGTGACTCTTCGTCGAAGTCGCCACGTCGCGCAATCATCTCGCACAGCGCTGCCACATGCAGGCTGTGCGCGGCGGGATAGCGCTTGTATTCCTTGAGCTGGATCGCGGCCAGCACGAGATCCGGATGACGCTCGCAGAGCCCCATGACCAGTTTCACGTTGCCCTGTACGGCATTGGCAAAACTACCATCCGTAGGCGGCGTCACCATCAACGTCCAGTTGGCGGCCTGTACGGCATGCCAGACTGCAATGGGATCGTAGGCGTGTTTGGCGGGACCAGCATCCGCCCCGATGTAGGCCTTGTAGACCTCGGCATCGACGTACATTCCGCGTTCGAGAATGCGTTCGATTTGTTCGTCTTTCTGGATGACATAGCCTTTGCGCAACAACAGTTGCCCGGAGGCGTCCATGACGTCCCAGGGCAAGGCTTCATTCACGTGAAGCTGATTGGCGCTCAAGCGGTGCATTTCCGCCATGTCGTCCTCCCGCGGGCAAGGTCTGGGCCCGCAAGGCAGATAACGGCTGATTTAACAAACAGTTAAGACTTGTCGGGGTATTCCCGCATGGCACAGCGGCTCATGAGCCGGAACGCATTCAGCCAAAACGCCGTGCATGGGCGAGCAGCACTTCGAGGAAAGCTTCCCCATAAGCCGCCAGCTTGCGATCCCCCACACCGCTCAGCTCGTACAGATCATCGAGGCTCTGCGGACGCTTTTCCAGCATCTGCTTGAGCGTGGCATCGCCAAAGATGACGTAGGCCGGCACGTTCTGCGCCTCGGCCAGATCACGCCGGCACTGGCGCAGCGCCGCCCACAACGTGCGTGCTTCGTCCGACTCGAACTCGATTTCGCGGCGCACACTGGCGGCCCCGCTGGGCGCGGATTCACGCACCTTGCGCGCCATGAATCCGGCCTCACCTCGCAGCACAGGGCGACAGGCTTCCTGCAGGATCAGGCCGCCATGCTCGTTCACACCGATGAAGCCCTGCGCCACCATCTGGCGCAACAGCGAACTCCATTGCGCGTCCGACACGCTCTTGCCTATGCCGAAGGTGGTCAGGTGCTGATGGCCGCGCTCGGTCACCTTGGCCGTCTCGCGCCCCTGCAGGATGTCGATCAGGTGCCCTGCGCCGTAACGCTGCCCGCTGCGGTAGATGGTTGACAGCGCTTGCTGCGCCAGCACCGCGGCGTCAAAAGTCTGCGGCGGCGTCAGGCACATATCGCAGTTGCCACAAGGCGTGGAGGCCTCGCCGAAATAGCGCAGCAGCACCTCGCGGCGACACGCCGGCGCTTCGGCGTAACCCAGCAGGGCATCGAGCTTCTGACGTTCGACGCGCTTGATTTCATCTGGTGCCTGCGACTGTTCGATCATCTCGCGCAACAGCACCATGTCTTGCAGGCCGTAGGCCATCCAGGCGTTCGAGGGCAGGCCATCACGCCCTGCCCGCCCCGTCTCCTGGTAATAGGCTTCGAGTGATTTGGGCAAGTCCAGGTGCGCCACGAAGCGCACGTCCGGCTTGTCGATACCCATGCCGAAGGCGATGGTCGCGCACATCACGATGCCTTCGCCACGCACGAACTGCGTCTGGTGCGACTCTCGTACCGACGCATCGAACCCAGCGTGATACGGCAACGCACGAATGCCTTCACTCTTGAGCCAGGCAGCCGTCTCTTCGACCTTCTTGCGCGACAGGCAATAGACGATGCCCGCGTCGCCCTCATGATTGGCACGGATGAAACGCAGCAGCTGTTTGCGCGGGTTGTCCTTCTCCACGACGGTGTAGCGGATGTTCGGCCGGTCGAAACTGGAGAGAAAGACACGCGCATCGTGCAGCGCCAGGCGCTCGACAATCTCCTGCCGCGTCGCGGCATCTGCCGTCGCCGTCAGCGCCACGCGCGGCACATCGGGGAAGCGCTCGTGCAGGATGGACAGCTGGATGTATTCCGGCCGGAAGTCGTGCCCCCACTGCGATACGCAGTGCGCCTCGTCGATGGCAAACAAGGCGATGCGCGCCCGCGTCAGCAGGTTCTGGAAGCGTGGCGTCAGCAAGCGCTCGGGAGCCACATAGAGCAGCTCCAGACTGCCATCGACGAGCTGACGTTCGATGTCATTGGCCTCATCGAGCGTCAGCGTGGAATTGAGATAAGCCGCCTTGACGCCCAGTTGCCGCAGGGCCTGCACCTGATCCTGCATCAACGCAATGAGTGGCGAGACCACGACGCCGCAACCATCGCGCAGCAAGGAGGGAATCTGGTAGCAAAGGGATTTGCCGCCCCCTGTGGGCATCAGCACCAGGGCATCGCCGCCGGCCTGAACCTGCGCCACGATGGCCGCCTGCTCGCCGCGGAACGCTGCATAGCCAAAGGTATGGCGCAGCACATGCAGCGCGGGATCGAGGACTTCTGGTGCATTCATGGGGCGGATTTTGCCAGCAATCGGGGCTCTTCCCGTACCCGGCGAAAGCTTTCCCTGCGACTTCACAACAACACGGCAACATCAAAAAACGCGGCAATTATCAGAAATGCTGCGCCTGCGTCGGAAAGATTTACAGGCCGCGTGACATTCAGCACAGAGATGTTGCAGCCATTTGAATTTTAAAAGATTTTTACACAGGCATACCGATTGCTAGAACGCTGGCAGCAGCACTCCGACCCCAACCATGAAAGGCCAAACCATGAAGACTTTGCACACCGCAGTCGTGGCCGCGCTGGCAGCACTGACCATCGGTCAGACCGCGCAGGCAACGGTCATCCAGTCCGCAACCTCCACGCTCGCCGGCCCCGCCATCACCTTTGAAGGCTATGCCGAAGGCACCATCATCACCAACCAATACGCTGGCGTCACCTTCTCGCAAGTTGATGGCGGCACGCCGCAGATCGACAACTCGCCGTTCCTGTTCGGCTACGACGCTGCTTCGGGTACCGGCGTCCTGACGGGCACCACCAACGGCGGCGCACAGTTCCCGACCGTGGCCGGCCTCGTGCTGACCCTGGTCGGCCCGGGCTCGGGCATCGAGTTCTGGCTGGGCGACACGGCCCCGCTGGGCACTTACACGATCAAGGCCTATGACTCGTCCAACACCCTGATCGAATCCTTCAACGTGACGCCTGGCGGCTTCGTCGGCTTCACCGGCCTGACCGATCTGAAGTGGGTCAGCGTCAACAGCTCCGTCGAAAACGACGCCTTCGCCATTGACGACGTCAAGGTCGAAGCCGTGCCCGAGCCGTTGAGCCTGGGCCTGGTCGGCTTGGGTCTGGCGGCTCTGGGCATGTCGCGCCGCAAGCGCGCTGCCTGATGCGGCCAGCGGTCATCAGACCGCAGCCCACCAGAACAAAGCCGGCGCAATGCCGGCTTTGTTTTTCCTGTACCTGAAAACCCGTCAGCCGCGACTTCTCGTCACCATCTCGGCAGACTTCGCCCCCAGCAGCAATCCCAGCCCCATCGCGCCCACCACGAAGCCCGACTTGAAGAGGCTGGCTAGCGTGCTGGCGACGAGTTCTGGCGTGGCGTCGCTACCTGCCATCGCGATGTCCATCGCGCCGCCTATGCCACGGAACATCAGCACACCCGGCATCATCGGCACAGCCCCCGCAAAGGCCACCGCAGCGAAAGGCACGCGCAGCTTGCGCAGCATCTGCGACGCCATCACGCCGATGGCCACGCAAGCGAAGAAGGTCAACATCTCCAGCGACACCCCGTGCGACAGGCACAGGTAACGGATGCCGTGACCAACCATGCCGCAGGCGATCGAGGTCCACAACACGCGCCAGGGCGCGTTGTAGAACGCGCCGAAACCGCAGGCAGCGATCCCCGCGAGCACAACGTCCAGCCACAACGGGATGCTGTCTGCCGGCGCATGCCAGGGTGGCACAGTGGTCATGCCCAGGGTGACCCAACCGCCCAGGAAAATCCCCATCGCGGCTGCAAGCAGGATGGTGCAGGCCAGCGCCAGGCGCGGCACGCCGGTCTGCATGTGGTTCTCGACAATGTCGTAGAGCGCATTGATGAGGTGCGGCCCGGGCACCAGCATCAGGGCCGGCACGATAAGGCAGATGCCGGGCGTCTTCGTCCATCCCCGTGCGATGACGGCACCGCCAAGGAGGGAACCGATCAGCGCGGCCGTGAAAGGCAGGGCGAACAGCATCACGTGGCGCCTGGCCATCTCCTGCCGCACCAGTAGCCCAGCTGCCGAAGACACGCCGATGACCGCCATGGCTGCCGCGTCGCCACTGAACAACGCCGCGAGCGCCACGGCCGCCAGTCCGAACAGCGTCGCCAGCCACCAGCGGTTGTGCCGCCCTGCCTGGCGCTCCACGGCGGCCAGCTCGGCATGCGCCCGTGCCAGATCGAGCTTGCCAGCGGCCAGATCGTCGAGCGTGCGATTGACCCGGCCACTGACGGCGATATTGATGCGGAACTCCGGCGCCTGCGCGTGCACGTGGCTGCCGTGGGCGGTGTAGATCGTCACCGTGCGATAGCCGACAGCGACCGTAATGGGCAGGCCGATAGCCTGAGCCGCTTCGGCCAGGCGCCGGCGAATCAGCTCGGTCCGGATGTTGTACTCGACCAACAGGCGCGCGGCGAGCTGCAGGAAGGAGAGCGCATCAGCCGGATCGGCAGGCGAGATGCTGGACAACGGTGAAGCAAGAGAACTGGTGTCGAGGGGCTGCATGGCATCACGGCAAACAATTGAAACGCACGATCATCATAGTCACAGCCCGCGCGCAAAAGTCTGATCCAGCGCAATGACTTGCGCGTAAAAACGTGTGCTGCCACATCGCAAACGCTGCGTTGGCGCGCATTCGGACAGGTGCAAATCCCCATAAAATTAACAGAGCCGTCATATTCAACACCTAACCTCCGCGCCTTTCCTGAAACAGCCGGAGAACGGAATGTCTGACCTGAACCCCCTGCACGCCAACGAGATCGATGCAGATGACATCGGCCACAACGACAGCGCCAACACGCACATCGGCGAAATCCTGCTCAAGCGCCGCGCCCTCATGAAGGGCACGGCCGGTGCCGCCCTCGGCGCCCTGTTCGGCGGCGTGGGCCTCAGCGCCTGCGGTGGCAGCAGCGGCTCTGGCAATGCATCCGCCTCGTCGTCCAGCTCCTCGGCCGCCAGCCTGCTGGGCTTCACGCCGGTCGCCAAGAGCCTCGCTGACGTCTTCACGGTGCCGACCGGTTACACCGCAACCGTCATCTACGCGCTGGGCGATCCCCTGACATCGACGACGCCCGCTTTCCTCAACGATGGCACCGATAGCGACTACGACAATCGCGCCGGCGACTGCCATGACGGCATGGAGTACTTCGGCCTCAGCGCTGCCGGCAAGCCGGACCAGAGCAGCAGCACGCGCAGTCTGCTGGCCATGAACCACGAATACATCAATCCCGTCTTTCTGCACGTTGCCGGCCCGACCTCGGGCACGCGGCCGGCTGCCGAAGTCGACAAGGAAGTCGCCTGCCACGGCGTCTCCGTGGTCGAGCTGAGCAAAACCGCTGGCAAATTCGCCACCGTGCAGGCCTCCGCCTTCAACCGCCGCGTCACCGCGCAGAGTGAAATCGAGATGGCTGGCCCGGCCAAAGGCCATGCCCTGCTGAAGACGAAGTTCTCGACCACCGGCCTCAAGACGCGCGGCACGATCAACAACTGCGGCACCGGCAAGACGCCTTGGGGCACGTTGCTGACGGGTGAAGAAAACTGGTCCGGCTACTTCAAGCGTGCTTCCGGCGACGACGCCCTGCGTGACGCGAAGAGCGTGACCTCGCTCAACCGTTACGGCCGCAAGCAGAACACCGCCAGCCGCTATGGTTGGGAAACCGCAGGCGCCGACGACAAGTACGCGCGCTGGAACATCAGCGTGACCGGCAGTGCCACCGACGGCACAGATGACTATCGCAACGAACTCAACGGCCAGGGCTACATCACCGAGATCGATCCGTACGACAAGACCGTCGCCGTGCGCAAGCGCTCCGCACTGGGCCGCTTCAATCACGAAGCCGCTGCCGTGTCGAAGCCCGTGGCCGGCAAGTCGCTGGCGATCTACATGGGCGACGACGCGCAGAACGAATACGTCTACAAGTTCGTCACCAGCGCCAAGTGGGATGCCGCCGACGCCAACCCGACGGACCGCATCGCTACCGGCGACAAGTACCTCAACACCGGCACACTGTATGTGGCGAAGTTCAATGCAGACGGCACGGGCAACTGGATCGAGCTGTCGATGACCAACACCACGGTCAGCGGCTACGCCACCTACGCCTTCGCCGACCTTGGCGACGTGGTCGTCAACGCGCGCCTTGCCGGTGATGCCGTCGGTGCCACCAAGATGGATCGCCCGGAGTGGTGCTCGGTGAACCCCGCCAATGGCGAGGTGTACTTCACCATGACCAACAACAGCGCCCGCACCGCTGCCACCGTCAACGCCGCCAACCCGCGCGCCTACACCGACACCAAGGGCGCCAGCACCACGCAATCCGGCAACGTACACGGCCACATCATCCGCATCGCCGAAATCGGTAGCGACGCAGCCGCCACCAGCTTCAGCTGGGACGTCTACGTCTTCGGTGCCGAGGTCAGCTCGCCGGCCGCAGTGAACCTCTCGGGCCTGACCGCTGACAACGACTTCTCCAGCCCGGACGGACTCGGCTTTGCGCCCTCAACCGGCATCTGCTGGATCCAGACCGATGACGGCGCCTACACCGACGTCACCAACTGCATGATGCTCGCCGCCCTGCCGGGCAAGGTGGGGGACGGTGGCAGCGTCAACGTCACCAGCGGCACGACCACGGTCGCCACCCGCATGGGCAAGCAGCCGGGCACCCAGCTCAAGCGCTTCCTCGTCGGCCCCTACGATCAGGAAATCACCGGCGTCTGCGAAAGCCCGGACGGCAAGACCCTGTTCGTCAACGTGCAGCACCCGGGCGACACCACCACGGCAGCCAACCTCGGCGACCCGACGAAGTACACCAGCCAGTGGCCCTCCAACGCTGGCTACGGCGCAGGCAAGCGTCCGCGTTCGGCCACCGTGATGATCACCAAGAATGATGGTGGCCTGATCGGCAGCTGATCCGCTTCTGACCGAAGCAAGGCCCCGCGACGCCCTCGCGGGGCCTTTTTGCTGGTACGGCACCCCGGCTCGCAGCAGCACGGGCGCCGCGCTGATGCCGGGTGGTAAAATGCCCGGCTTCCTTTCCCTGCGCCCCCAGCCGGCGTTCTGCCCTACATGACTGTTTCCACCGCGCTCAAGCGCCTCATTGCCCTGCTCTGCAGCGCCGCGCTGATCGCATGGTTCATCTACGGCGGGCAACGCGAAGCGCAGTTTGCTGCGCTGGGCGAGCGTCTCGCCCGCATCGACGGGCTGCAACTTGCCGGTCTCATCGCGGCCTTCCTCGCCACCTACCTGCTGCGCGCCGGCCGCGTGTTCGACGAATTCCGCTCTCTCGGCCACGTCCGCTTCGCCAGCATTCTGCGCCTCACCCTGATCCACAACGCCATGGTCAACGTGCTGCCCTTCCGCAGCGGCGAAGCGACCTTCCCCATCCTGCTCAACCGCTGGTTCGGCGTGCCCACCGCACGCGCCATCGCCGCCCTGCTGTGGCTGCGTCTGCAGGATGCCTTCGTGGTGCTGGCCCTCGCCGCCCTCGTCTGGCCCGATCTGCCCGCAGCCTTGCGCGCCTTGTGGATCGCCGCCGTGGCGCTGGCTGCCTGGGGCATTCCGCGCTGGGCACGCAATCACCCGGAACTGCTGCCTGAACAGACCGGCAAGCTTGGGAAAATCATTGCCAAGCTGCGTGCGGCGCTGGCTGAATCGACGCGTGGCGCTGGCCGCTCCTGGCTGTGGACCGTTGCCAACTGGTCGCTCAAGCTCACCGCGCAAGCCTGGGCGCTGTCCCTGCTGCTCGGCAGCGGCCTGCAGAGCGGACTCGCCGGCGCCATGGGGGTGGAACTTGCCGCCATCCTGCCGATCCAGGGCGTAGCCGGTTTCGGTACCTACGAGGCAGGTGGCGCGGCCTTGCTCGCTGCACACGGCATAATGCTGGCCGACGGCCTGCAGGCCTGCCTGATCCTGCACCTTTTCGTCATCGCCTGCGCCCTCAGCGCGGGTGCTCTGGCTGCCGTGCTGTTGCCCGGTGCCACCACAGAATTCCAGCCATCCAGCCCGAACGGACAAGCATGAGCCTTGCACTTGAAACCCTGCCCGCCCACACCCTCTCGGTCGTTGTGCCCATGTACAACGAAGAGGAAAGCGTCGACCCCATGGTCGCCCGCGTTCACGAAGGTCTGGCCGACTACCCCTGGCCCTGGGAGCTGGTGATCGTCGACGACGGCAGCTCTGACGAGACCGTCACCCGCCTGCGTGCTGCCGCGCAGAAATACGGCCCCCACGTGCGCCCCATCGAGCTGATGCGCAACTTCAAGCAGACTGCCGCCATGCAGGCCGGCATCGACGCTGCGCGCGGCGACGTGATCGTCACGCTCGACGGCGACCTGCAGAACGACCCCGTCAACATCCCGCGCATGGTGGCCCGCTTGCTGCGCGAAGACCTCGACCTCGTCGCCGGTTGGCGCAAGAACCGCCAGGACGGCCTGTGGCTGCGCAAGATCCCGTCGCGCATCGCCAACCGCCTGATCGCCAACATCACCGGTGTGCGCCTCAACGACTACGGCTGCAGCCTCAAGGCCTTCCGTGGCAGCGTCATCAAGAGCGTGCGCCTCTACGGCGAAATGCACCGCTTCATCCCCGCCTGGCTGGCCACCGTCACCACGCCCCGCCGCATCAAGGAAGAAGTCGTCGAACACCACGCACGCCAGTTCGGCCAGAGCAAGTACGGCATCTCGCGTACCTTCCGCGTGATCCTCGACCTCATCTCGGTCTACTTCTTCATGCGCTTCCGCACACGCCCCGGCCACTTCTTCGGCAGTGTCGGCCTTGCAGCAGGCAGCATCGGCGGCCTCATCCTCGCCTACCTCGCGGTGCTCAAGTTCATCCTCGGCGAATCCATCGGCGGTCGTCCTTTGCTGCTGGTGGGCTTCTTCGCCGTGGTCATGGGCATCCAGTTCGTGCTGACCGGCGTGCTGTCCGAGACCCTGGCGCGCATCTACTTCGAGACCGGCGCTGCCCGCCAGTACGAAGTGCGGAACCCACAAGCCTTTGCACAGGACGAAGCCTGGAAGCGCTGAGCCGCAGCGCTTCCTGACTCGCAGCCCCCTACCAAGACTCATGCAACTCACCGACCGCCAGCTCAAGTGGCTGCTGTTCCTGCTGCCGCTGGCGGCATTCCTGCTCAACCTGGGCGGCATGCCGCTGTTTGACGTGGACGAAGGCGCCTTCTCGGAAGCCACGCGCGAAATGTTCGAACGCCACGACTTCCTGTCAACCTGGCTTAACGGTGCGCCGCGCTTCGACAAGCCCATCCTCGTCTACTGGTTCCAGGCCATCTTCGTCGCGCTGTTCGGCGTAAACGAGTGGGCCTTCCGCCTGCCCTCAGTCATCTCGGCCGCACTCTGGGCCTGGGCGACGGCCATGTTCGTGTGGCCGCGCGTGGGTCGCAATGGCGCCATCTTCGCGGCCACTATCGTAACGACTTCGCTGGGCGTGCTGATCATCGGCCGCGCAGCGACCGCCGACTCGCTGCTAAACGTGCTCATCGCGCTGGCGCTGTTCGACAGCTGGCGTCACCTCGAATCCGGTCAGCGTGCGCCGCTGCTGCGCAGCTACGTGTGGATCGGTCTCGGTGTGCTCACCAAGGGCCCCATCGCCCTGCTGGTGCCGGGCGCGACGACACTCATCTACTGCCTGACGGCGAAACGTTTCCGCGACTGGCTGCGCAGCGTATTCGACTGGCAGGGCTGGCTGATCCTGCTGGCGATCACCGTGCCCTGGTATGCCGCAGCACTCGCCATCCACGGCCAGGCTTTCATCGACGGCTTCCTCCTCAAGCACAACGTCGAACGTTTCTCGGGTTCGATGGAAGGTCACTCTGGCAGCATCTTCTACTACGTCGCCATCGTGCCCGTGCTGCTGCTGCCCTGGCTCACCTGGCTGCTGCGCAGCGTGCGAGACATCCGCAGCGACTTCAGCGATCCCCTGCGCCGCTTCCTGTGGATCTGGTCGATCTTCGTCATCGCCTTCTTCTCGCTATCGGGCACCAAGCTGCCGCACTACGCGCTGTATGGCTGCACGCCGCTGTTCGCACTGATGGCGCTGAACATCGACAAGCTCGGTACTTCCACGCGCAGCGTGCGCCTCGCCGTGCTGCCCGCCATCCTGCTGCTGTGCGTGTTCGTCGGCCTGCCCTCGCTGCTCGAAGACGCGCTGCAACGCGGCTGGGTCAAGGACGCCTACTACCAGCTGCAGCTGGGTCGCGTCAGCGAGCTCAAGCTGCTGGGCTATCACGCCATCGTGGTGCTGTGCTTCGCCATCTCGCTGCAGTCGCTGTTCACCCTGCACTCCGAAGCCTGGAAGCGCAGTGCCATCGCCGCCAGTGTCTGTGCGCTGGCCGTCGTCGCCGCAGTCGGCCCGCTCACTTCGGAACTGCTGCAAGGCCCGGTCAAGCGCGCCGGCATCGCAGCGCGTCAGTACGCAGGCGAACCCATGGTGCTGTGGAATTTTCACGCGCCGAGCTTTAGCGTCTATCGCGAAAGCGTAACGCCGACGGTGCAGGCCGAGGCTGGCCAGATTGCGCTGACACGCGTTGACCGCTTGCCGAAAGATCGCAAGGTCGAAGAGCTGTTCCGCGAAGGTGGCGTGGTCCTCGTGAGGGTCAAGGAATGATGACGGCCGACGACAAAGCTACCGGCCGCGCACGACTGCTGTTTGCCTGGCTGGTCGCGCTGACCTGCTACCGCATGTGGGTCGCCGGTGGTCTGGGCGTCTCACTCTACGTCGACGAAGCGCAGTACTGGACCTGGGCGCAGGACCTCGACTGGGGCTACTTCTCCAAGCCGCCCGTGATCGGCTGGCTGATCGCGCTGAGCACGGCCGTGTTCGGCGATGGTCTGGTGGCCGTCAAGCTGCCGGCCTTGCTGCTGTATGCCGGCACGAGCTGGCTGGTGTTCCTGCTCGGTCGCCAGCTCTTCGACGAACGCATCGGCCTGCGCTGCGCGCTGGCTTTCTCGCTGATGCCCTTCACGGCCATCTTCAGCCTGTTCGTGTCGACCGATGCGCCGCTGCTGTTCTGCTGGGCACTGGGCGTACTGGCCTTCGCGCGCGCACTGGCGCTGGACCGCTGGCGTGACTGGCTGCTGATGGGCGTCGCAGTGGGCCTCGGCACCATGTCGAAGTACACCATGCTGTCCTTCGGCGCCTGCGCCCTGCTCTACCTGCTGGTCAACCGCGAGCGTCGTCGCCAGCTCGGCAACCCGCGCCTGTGGACGGCCGTGGGCCTCGCCTGCCTACTGATCCTGCCCAACATCCTGTGGAACTGGGCAAACGACTTCCCGACCCTGCATCACACGGCCGATATCACGCACGTCAACGGCCACAACGACAAGAGCGGCAACGCGCTCGAATTCCTCGCCGGCCAGTTCGGTTCGCTGGGCCCGCTGATCGCCATCGCCTTCATCGCAACGATCATCGTGCTCGTCCGGCATCCGCGCGATGGCAAATACCGCGCAAGGCAGTCGCCGGGCCGCCCCAAGACTGCCTTGGCCCCCTCGGGGGGCGGCGCGTCCCTGACGGGGCGCGCCGGGGGCACATTTTTACTGCATGCTTTCAGCCTGCCCCTGCTGGGCATCGTGCTGCTGCAAGCATTCCGCTCCGAAGCGAATGGCAACTGGGCTGCACCGGCTTTCATTACCGCCTGCGTGCTGGCTGTGCACTGGCTGTCACGCTTCAAGGCTCGCTGGTGGATTGCTGCCGTGGCGATCAACGCTTTCGCGACAGTCACGCTCTATCACTACCAGGACCTCTTCCGCGCAATCGGCAAGCCCCTCACCGCGAAGCTCGATCCGCTCAAGCGTGCGCGCGGCTGGCCGCAGCTCGCGCAGCAACTGCGGCCCATCCTTGCCGCACATCCCGATGCCATCGTGGTGGCCGAGAACCGCACGCTGATTGCCCACATGCGCTACGAGCTGCGCGACATGCGCACCGACTTCCTCGCCTGGAAGCCACAGCCCCGCGCGCAGGACCACTACCAGCTCACCGCACCGTTCAGCACGGCCGACATGAGCCGCACGGTCATCTTCATCACGCAGTCCAACCCCGCGCCCGTTGCGGAGCGCTTTGCGTCGCAAGAGAAGCTCGCCTACCTCACCGTGCAGGGCGCCAGCTTCCGGCGCGAGATGAGCGTCGTGCTGCTCAAGGGCTTCCGCGGGTACTGACCCGTGGCAGAAAAGCCCAGGCCGCAGGACATCCAGCGCGAGGGCTGGATCAGCATTCCTGCCGCACTGGTGCAGGAAGCCGGCGTGCTGCGCCTGCATGAACCGGCCACGGCCGATCGCCAGCGCCTGATCCATCAACTGCAGGACGGCATCTACCCGCGCCCCTTCGTGCTCGACGACGGCAAGGTACGCCGCCTGCAGTTCAGCCTCAAGCTCGTGCAGAGCGAAATGTGCATCGCCGACCCGACTGCACTGGCGCTGGCCTACACACGCGCGATGACAGGCTTCCTGCTCATTCACCCCAACCCCCGCCACATCGTCGTCGTGGGTCTCGGTGGCGGTTCGCTCAGCAAGTGGTGCCATCGTCATCTCGCACGCAGCCGCATCACCGCGCTGGAGTATTCCGCTGACGTGATCGCCTGCCGAGACTGGTTCGCCCTGCCGCCCGACGACGAACGCCTGCAGGTCATCGAAGCCGAGGCAGCCGCCTGGTTCGCGCAGCACGCCAGCGAGACGCGCGCCGACGTGATCCTGCTCGACGCCTACGACGAAGATGGCCTCGCACCACAACTCTGCACCGATTCCTTCTACGCCGACCTGCGCGCTGCGCTGAAACCCGACGGCGTGCTGGTCGCCAATATCTCGGGCTACGGCCCGCTGACCGAAACCCACATCACGCTGATGAACCACGTGTTCCACAGCCGCGTGGTGGTCATCGACGTCAGCCGCGACGGCAACCGCATCGCCTACGCCTTCAACAACCCGGCCCATCCCCCGGCGTGGGAGAGTCTGTCGCGTGCTGCACGCTCACTCGACGAGCGCTTTGATCTGGATATCGCCACCTTGCTGCGCGACATGGAAAAATCGGCACGTCGCCAGAAGCGTAAAGCCCGTTGATCGCCGCTGAACCCGCATGAGCTTCGTCCCCATCCTCCCCGCCACACTCGAACTCGACCCGCAAGGAGTCCCGGTGTCGTCGCAGTTCGGCGACGTCTACCACTCCCCCAAAGGCGCGCTGGATCAGGCCCGCCACGTCTTCCTGCGCGGCAACGGCCTGCCCGAACGCTGGCAGGGGCGGCAGCAATTCGTCATCATCGAGACCGGCTTCGGCCTGGGCCACAACTTCCTCGCCACCTGGCAGGCCTGGCGCGACGATCCCGCTGCCTGCACGCGCCTGCATTTCGTGTCGGTCGAGAAGCACCCCTTCAGCGCGCAGGACATGGCTGCGGCCCACGCCAACGCTTGCGCACCGCGCGATCTGTCCGCACGCCTCACCCAGCACTGGCCCATGTTGTTGCCCGGCTTTCACCGGCTGGAATTCAGTGAGGCCGATGGCCGCAGCGTCTGCCTGACCTTGTTGTTCGGCGAAGCCAGCGAACTGCTGGCGCAATGCGTTGCAAGTGCCGACGCCATCTACCTCGACGGCTTTGCACCGGCGAAGAACCCGGCCATGTGGTCGCCCGATGTCTTTGCAGCACTCGCCAGCCTGTCGCACGCAGACACCACGCTGGCCACCTGGTCGGTCTACGCCACCGTGCGTGAAGGCCTGACGGCTGCCGGTTTCAGCGTCGAGAAGGTCCGCGGCTTCCATCGCAAGCACTGGATGCTGCAAGGGCATTTCACGCAGGCCCTGCGCGTGCCGGCAGCCATACCGCACGACGCCATCGTCATTGGCGCCGGCCTCGCCGGCACAGCGCTGTGCGAGCGGCTCGCTGCGCGCGGCTGGCGCATCCAGCTGCTGGAGTCGGCTGAGGCGCCGGCACAAGGCGCCTCCGGCAACCTCGCCGGCGCCTTCCGCCCCCTGCCCAGCCGCGATGACAACCTCATGGCCCGCATCACGCGTGCCGGCTTCCTGTTCGGCCTGCACGACCTGGCCCGCCTCGCCGAAGCGGGCCACCCCGCACGTTGGGGCCAATGCGGCGTGCTGCACCTGGCGCGCGATGCGGCGCAGGCACGCAAACAGCGCGACACCGTCGAAGCGCTCGGCGCGCCCACGGACTACCTGCAATGGTGCGATGGCGACGCCGCGTCGTCGCACGCCGGGCAAACCACGGCGCAAGGTGGCTGGTGGTTCCCACAAGGTGGCTGGATCAACCCGCCCAGTCTCTGCGCCGCGCATCTCGCCGTCGCAGCTCGCCACCCGCAGTTCAGCGCGCACTTCAAACAACACGTCGAACACCGTGCGCCGCGTGCAAGGCCAATGGGAAGCGCTCGATTCACAGGGCCGGGTCATCGCCCGCGCGCCGCAGCTGGTCTTCGCCAACGCCCACGACGCCAGCCGCCTGCTGCGTGGTCTGGGCAACGGCGAATGGCTACCGCTGTTCGGCGCACGCGGGCAGGTCAGCCATCTCGAAGCCGCCCACTGCGCACCACTGCAGACTGTTGTCTGCGGCAGCGGCTACGTGACGCCACCCATCGACGGCTGGCAACCCATGGGCGCCACCTTCGTGGTCAATGACGCGGACAGCACCCTGCGCGAAAGCGAACACGCCGAGAATCTCGACAAGCTCGCGCGCATGCTGCCCACAGCCGTCAGCGCCACAAACCCGCCACCCATGCAGGGCCGCGTAGGCCATCGCCCTGTCACGCCAGACCGCCTGCCCGTGGTCGGTGCCCTGCCCGAGCACGAACAACTCTGGCTGCTTTCTGGTTTCGGCGCACGCGGACTGGTGTGGGGCGCGCTATGTGCCGAGCTGCTGGCCAGCCTCATGAGCAGCGAGCCGCTGCCGCTGGAACGCCCGCTGGCCGACGCTCTGTCCCCCTTGCGCTACCGCTCATCGCAGTCTTGACGCGGCTGTGTGATCTTTTACGCGGATTATCGATTTTGCTGGTTCTGTTGATTCCGCGGACTGGTAGGCTTCGTTCCATGGTTTCGCTTCGTTGCGAACCATGGTGGTCCTGGTTCTGCTTTGCAGCCGGATCATGCATCGACTCTCTCCTTGAGCCCCGCCGCAAGCGGGGCTTTTTTCTTGTCCGCTGCTTTCGTCCGGCCCCGGGATTCGCTAATCGCCATTCATGACAATGAAGTGGCAGAGCCCCGCAAAGTCACTGAAATCAACAGCCTTCGGCCGCACATCAGGAAACTCCACATACAGCTCGCCAGCCAGAACGTGCGTGCTAATTTCCAAGCGCCGCTACCTACCGCAACTGTTTTCCGTGCTTCTCTGGTAGCGGTTGCCGCCGCACTGCGTGCAGACGGCATGTACTCTCTCCATTGAGAACCCCGTGCCCCGCACGGGGTCTTTTTTTGCGCCCCACCCCGGCGCCTGCGGCGCTCCTCAAAGAATTTCGTCCCCTTGCGGGCATGAACGGTCGGAATCCACGCTGAACGGCTAAAATTCGTCGCTTCCCCAGCCACGCAGCCAAGGCGCGCAGCACGCAGTCCGCCAGCCATGTTCGAAACGAATTCCTCCCTCGATCTGCAGAAGCAGATGGCCGAACGCCAGAGCGACACCGCTGGCGCGAGCAGCAATGCCCGTTACGCAATCTTCTATTCGCCCGAGCCGGGTTCGCCGCTCGACGATCTGGGCAGCCACTGGGTCGGCCGCGACGCCATGATCGGCATCCCCCTGCCGCAACCCGAAGTAGCCGGCATTCCTCCCAGCCAGCTCGAAGCACTCACCGAAGCACCACGCCACTACGGCCTGCACGCCACGATCAAATCGCCCTTCCGCCTCAAGAGCAGCGAGTCCGTGCAGGACCTCATCGCCGCGCTCGAAAGCTTTGCCAGCACCCAGGCCGCTGTCAGCATTCCGCTGACCCTGCACGAACGCGAAGGCCTCATCGCCCTGCGCCCGGCCGCCCCGTCAGCCGCGCTCTCCGCTTTGGCGTGGGACTGCGTGCGCAGCCTCGACAACTTCCGCCAGCCCATGAGCGAACGTGAGATGAATCGCCGCGCCGTGGGCTTCACGCGCCGCCAGCGCGAGTTGCTCGAAGCCTGGGGCACGGCCCAGGTCGACGACCTGTTCCGCTTCCACATCACGCTCTGCGCCCGCGCCAGCGCCGTAGAGTCCGCCGCCATCCTGCACTTCCTGCAGCAGTATCTCGCCCCCGTCTGCGCCGCGCCGCTGGCTATAGACAACCTGTGCCTGTTCGAAGAGCGCGACAACGAACCCATGCGCTGCCGCGCACGTTTTCGTCTCGGTGGTGGCTAAGCGCCTGGCTGGTAAACTGGCAGCTTCTGAACACGGGAAGCACAGTCATGGAATGCACGATCAAGTGGGCCGGCGACGCAAAGTTTATCGCCGAAACTGGTAGCGGCCACGCCGTCCTCATGGAAGGCGCTGCCGACCTCGGCGGCAAGAACCAGGCCCCGCGCCCCATGGAAATGATCCTCGCCGGCGCCGGCGGCTGCACCGCCTACGACGTCGTGCTGATCCTCAAGCGCGGCCGCCACGCCGTCGAAGGCTGCGAGGTTTCACTCAAGGCCGAACGCGCCGAAGCCGACCCCAAGGTCTTCACCAAGATCCACTATCACTACACGGTCACTGGCAAGAACCTCAAGCACGAAGTCGTCGAGCGCGCCATCAAGCTGTCCGCCGACAAGTACTGCTCGGCGTCGATCATGCTGGGGAAGACGGCGGAGATTACGCATGACTTCAGTATCGTCAACACGATGACCTAAGATTTGAGCCAAGCCATATCGCCCCTGCTCACTATATGCATGGTTAATACATGAGAATTTCCAGTTTCCGACTGCAAAATTTCCGTTCATTCGTTGATACGAGCACTATCAGCTTGAGCAGTATCAATGTGTTGATCGGAGCGAACAATGCTGGGAAATCAAGCATTCTGCGAGGACTTCATCAACTGCAACATGGGCTTCAAGAACACTATGCAGATGTTCGGGTGGGTGCAGAGGCGGCTCTTTTAGAAATTCACCTTAGTGACGCAAGATCGGTACAGCACTGGCCAACAAAAGACTCCGATGCCCCTTGTACGTTTGAGATGCGAATTTCCTCAACCGATCGGCGCACAGGCCAAACCAATATGGCGCTGCTCTTCCAGGATGTGCGAAGGGCACACCAAACCGACCTTAGATTACCGTCCGTTGAACCACACCATTTCATAGTTCCATATTTTTCGAAGCGCAAAGCTGTTAGCTACCAAGAAGACATCCGCGAGCAACACGTACACTCCATCACCCCCGATGTGTCCTTTCTTGCAGCCAAGCTATCGCGGCTTGCAAATCCAGCCTTCCCTGCGCATAAAAAATACGCCGAAGCTTGCGAGTCCATATTGGGATTTCAAGTCACAGCAATCCCATCTCCGAATGGTCAAAGGCCGGGCATATATCTACCCGACGGACAGCGAACTCTCCCAATTGAACAGCTTGGTGAGGGCGTTCCAAACGTTGTACATTTTCTTGCGAATTTAGCTGTATCTGAAGGAAAGCTATTTCTTATAGAAGAGCTTGAAAATGATCTACATCCGCAAGCATTAAAGGCTCTCCTTGATCTAATTATCGACAGCGCACAACGAAATCAGTTTGTCATTTCGACGCATTCGAATATCGTCGTCAGACATCTTTGCTCTGTCACTGATAGCCGCCTATTTCGTATCGCTCCGCGCTCCGGTGACATACCTATTGAAAGCGAAATCAAAGAAATCCCAAATCAATCAAGCGCTCGATTGGCGGTTCTATCCGAGTTGGGATACTCGCTATCAGATTTTGAACTCTGGGATGGTTGGCTCATCTTGGAAGAGTCATCTGCAGAGAGGATCATTCGAGACTACCTCGTCCCGTGGTTTGCCCCAAATCTTTCACGCATCAGGACAATATCGTCTGGCGGCGCCTCGAAGGTAGCCGCCACATTTGAAGAGCTGAACCGCTTATTCCTCTTCACTCATCTCACGCCAACTTATCGCGACAGTAGTTGGGTCATAGCAGATGGAGACGAAGCGGGCTCCAATGCTATTGAGAAGCTACGGGAAAAGTTTCCTTCACATAGACCGAACCAATTCATAGCTTTGTCTGAATCCGCATTCGAAAACTACTATCCACAAGAGTTTTCAGACAAAGTCAAACTGGTGTTTTCTGGTTCGCCAGAAACTCGGCGAGAAGCGAAAAAAAATTTGCTCCACGAGGTTATGGAGTGGCTTGATGCTGACGAAGTACGAGGAAAGGCTGCCCTTAGCAAGTCTGCTGACGAAGTAATCAAAATTTTGCAAAGCATTAGCGCCTCACTTACCCCACATCAACAATGACTCCGACTCAACCTGTTTAGTTTGGAATTTCGCTACAGAGTAGCTTTCTACCTCAACACCTGAAACCCCCACCACCCCAACCCCGTCATCGCCAGAGAGCCCACGACATGCAGCGCGATGGTGGCAATCGCCCAGCCCATGTCGCCACGCTGGAACATGTGGAACACCTCACCCGAAAAGCTGGAGAAGGTGGTGAGGCCACCGAGGAAACCCGTCGTAACAAGCAGACGCATCGCTGGCGACATCTCGGGCCAGGCGTTGATCCAGGCCAGTGCGAGACCCATCAGGAATCCACCAATCAGGTTGGCGGCCAGCGTGCCCAGCGGCATGGCGGCCAGCAGCGGGTTCAGCGCCAGTCCCAGACCCCAGCGCGCCCAGGCGCCCAGCGCTGCTCCGGCACCAATCACTCCCAGATGGATTCCCACGCTCACGAAACGCTCTCCCGCCTTATCGACTCAGGCTGCAATGATGGCATGTAAGCTTTCGCTCGTTCCCCCGGTCTTTCGCTGCATGAGCCCCACACACCTCACCCGACCATGCTAGCCCGCCTGCGCCAGAAGCATTTCGACCAGGTCGTGCGCGCCTACAGCGCCGAGATGTACCGTTTCGCCTGGTGGCTTTGTCGTGACCGCCATGTCGCCGAAGACATCGTGCAAGAAGCCTTCACGCGTGCCTGGCATAGCTGGGACAGCCTGCGCGAGCCGGACAATCCCAAGCCCTGGCTGATGCGCATCCTGCGTAACGAACACGCCCGGCTCTACGAGCGCAAACAGTTCGACTACGTCAACGAAGCGCCCGAAGAACTCGAAATCGCCGCCGACCACGCCCCCATCGAGCTGCTCGAACTCGAGAACCTCATCGGCAGTCTGCCGCTCTCATTGCGCGAGCCCTTCCTGCTGCAGGTGCTGGGCGGTTTCTCGTGTGCCGAGATCGCTGCAGAACTCGACACGACAGAGGGCGCTGTCATGGTCCGCCTGACGCGCGCCCGTCAGGCTCTCCGCCAATCCCTCAGCGGAGAATCCGGCGCATCGGCAAGGAAGTCATCATGAATACCCCGCTCCATCTCGTCTCCGGCAGTGCCTTCAGCTGCCTCGACTTCCGCCGCGAAAAGCTCGCCGACCCGCGTCATCTCTCGCCGGCGGCCATCCTTCACCAGCACGAATGCGAGGCCTGCCAGCGCTTTGCCGCCCGCACCGACCAGCTCGAATCGCAGATCGCCGAAACCCTCGCCGTCCCCGTACCCGAGGGCCTCAACGACCGCATCATCCTGCGTGCCCGCCGCGAGCAGCAGAAGCCCTGGCGCATGCTGGCGCTGGCCGCCAGCGTGGTGCTCACCGTCGCGCTGGGCGTCAGCCATCTGCGCTCCGAGTCCGGCTCCCACAACGCGTCTCACCTCGCGCTGTCGGCCGCTGCGCATGCCAGCGACGAGGTCGCCGAGATGCGCCAGCACCCCTCGCTGGCCGCCAGCCAGTTCGGCTTGATCCTGTCGAACTTCGGCGGCGACCTGCAGGCCCCCATCGGCCGCGTCGACTACATCCACTTCTGCCCCATCGACGGTTTCGGCATGGGCTGGCACATCCGTGTGCAGACCCCTTCGGGTGGCGTGACCCTGCTGCTTGTGCCGGGCGCCAAGGCAGAGGTCGATAGCCAGACGGTTACGGTTAATGGCATGCAGGTGCTGATCCAGCGTGCCGGCCAGGGCTACTACGCCCTCATCGCTGACGACCGCCGCACGCTGGACGCCGCTGGGGCCGCCATGCAGCAGCAGGTGCGCTGGAAGAGCTGAGTCCCCGCAATCCGGTCAATGGACCGGATTGCGGGCCTGATATCGGTGCGCCGCGCTGCAGCAGCGCGGGCTAAAATGGCGGTCTTCGAGCCGCCTGCACGGGCGGCGATCATTCCAGGAACCGGCCAGTGACCGACAACAAGACGCCCGCCCCCGCCGCCAACTTCCTCCGCAACATCATCGACGCCGACCTTGCAGCGAACAAGTTCGCCCAGCGCCGCTTTGCAGGCACACCCGGCGATGCCGCTCACCACGCTGCCGGCCAGCCCGACCCTGCGAAGATCCGCACGCGCTTCCCGCCGGAGCCGAATGGTTATCTCCACATCGGCCACGCCAAGTCGATCTGCCTCAACTTCGGTCTGGCGCGCGATTTCGGTGGTGTCTGCCACATGCGCTTCGACGACACCAACCCGGAGAAGGAAGACCAGGAATTCGTCGACTCGATTCTGGATGCCGTGCACTGGCTGGGCTTTGGCTGGGACGCCAACGGCACCGAGCACCTGTACCACGCCAGCGATTACTTCGACTTCATGTTCCGCGCGGCCGAGTACCTCATCACGGCTGGCCACGCTTACGTCGATGCGCAGAGCGCCGACGAGATGCGCGCCAATCGCGGCACGCTGACCGAGCCGGGCAAGGACTCGCCCTGGCGCAATCGCCCGGCAGAAGAATCGCTAGCCCTGTTCCGCGAGATGCGCGACGGCAAGCACCCGGACGGCAGCCTGATCCTGCGCACCAAGATCGACATGGCGTCGCCCAACATCAACCTGCGCGACCCGGCCATCTACCGCATCCGCCACGCCGAGCATCACCGCACCGGCAACAAGTGGTGCGTGTACCCGATGTACACCTTCGCGCACCCCATTGAGGACGCGCTGGAGCAGATCACGCACTCCATCTGCACGCTGGAATTCGAAGACCAGCGTCCCTTCTACGACTGGCTGCTGACGCGCCTCGCCGAAGGCGGCCTGCTCGCCACGCCGCTGCCGCACCAGTACGAATTCGCGCGCCTCAACGTCACCTACGTCATCACCAGCAAGCGCAAGCTCAAGCAACTGGTTAACGAGAAGCACGTCAACGGCTGGGACGACCCGCGCATGCCCACCATCGTCGGCCTGCGCCGTCGCGGCTACACGCCCGAAGCCATGCGCCTGTTCTGCGAGCGCACGGGCACCACCAAGTCGCACAGCCTCATCGACTACAGCAGCCTCGAAATCGCGCTGCGCGAAGACCTCGACGAAAAGGCGCCGCGTGCCATGGCCGTGCTGGACCCCGTCAAGCTCAAGCTCACGAACTGGGAGGCCGTGTTCGGCGCAGGTCACGTCGAGCCCTGCTCGGCGCCGGTCCACCCGCACCACGAAGACATGGGCCGCCGCGCTTTCAACCTCACCCCTGAAGTGTGGATCGAGCGCGAAGACTTCATGGAAGAGCCGCCCAAGGGCTATCACCGCCTCTACCCCGGTAACAAGTCGCGTCTGAAGTACGGCTACGTCATCGAGTGCAAGGGCTGCGAGAAGGATGCCGCCGGCAATATCACCGCCGTGCTCGCCGAGATCGTGCCCGACACCAAGAGCGGCACGCCCGGCGCCGACAGCGTCAAGGTCAAGGGCGTCATCACCTGGGTCAGCGTCAGCGAAGGCCTCGCCGCCGAAGTGCGCCTCTACGACCGATTGTTCAAGGAAGAACACCCGGACGCCGGTGGCCGCGACTTCCTCGAAGCGATCAACCCGGATTCGAAGAAGGTCGTCACGGCCTATGTCGAACCTGGCCTCGCCAGCACGCAAGGCGGCACCAGCTACCAGTTCGAGCGTCACGGCTACTTCGTCGCTGACCGCAAGGACCACGCGGCTGGCAAGCCGGTCTTCAACCGGAGTTGCACGCTCAAGGACAGCTGGGGCAAGTGAACACCCCCGGCAGCCTGCAGACGCCGCGCGGCACCCCGGCGCCGCTCGGCTGGCTGCGCCGTCTGTGGGCGCACGACAAGGCGCTGGACAGCCTCAAGGTTGCCGTCGCCTTCGCCGGCGTGGTGCTACCCAGCCTCCTGCTTGGCCATGACGACTGGCTGATCGGCCTGGTGCTGGGCGTCATCGCCTGTGCTCTGGCTGAAACCGAAGACCGCGTGCCGGGCCGCTTGCGCGCACTGGCCGTCACCCTCCTCTGCTTTGCCGTCGCCGCCTTTTCGGTGCGCCTGCTTTTCCCCTGGCCCCTGTTGTTCGCCACCGGCCTCGCGCTGTCGACCTTCGGCTTCGTCATGCTCGGTGCCATGGGCGAACGCTACGCGGCCATCGCCGTCGCCTCGCTGATCCTCGCCGTGTATTGCATGCTGGTGGCCTACGCCCGCCACGTCTCGCACAGCACACTGCAAAGCATCTGGTTCGAACCCTTGCTGCTGCTCGCCGGTGCCGCCTGGTATGGCGTCGTGTCGGTCATCGCCGCCGCGCTGGTGTCGACACGCGTCGTGCGCCGCAGCCTGGCTAACCTCTACCAGTCGCTGGGCCGCTACCTGGCGCTCAAGGCACGCCTGCTCGAACCCGTTGGCGGCCGTGACATCGAAGCGCTGCGCCGTGCAGTGGCCACGCAGAACAGCGCCCTGGTCGGTGACTTCAACCGTAGCCGCGAAGTGCTGATCCGCTGGGTGCAGGAAGGGCGGCGCAAGCCACGCAACGAACGCTTCCTGAAGTGGTACTTCCTCGCGCAAGACATCCACGAACGCGCCAGTTCCTCGCACCAGCCTTACGAACAGCTTGCCGATGCCTTCGCACGCAGCGACATCCTGTTCCGCTGCCAGCACCTCATGCAGAGCCAGGCCCGCGGCTGCCGCGCGCTGGCCGAGACCATCCTGCGTAACGAACCCTTCGCGCGGGTGGGCGAAGCAAAGCATGCGCTGGATGCCCTGCTCGCCTCCCGCGACCACGTTGCAGCCAGCGACAACCCCGCCTGGCAAGCCCTGCGCGACGCGCTCGACGACCTCTGTCGCAACATCACCCGCATCGAAACGCAGCTGGCGCTCGCTGGCACGCCCGACGCCCTGCCGCTGGACGCCGACACCAACCTGCGTGACAGCGCACCGCGCAGCCTGCACGACAAGCTAGAGCGCCTGCGCGCCGACTTTTCGCCACGCTCGGCGCGCTTCCGCCACGGCATCCGCCTGGCCTGCGCCCTCACCGGCGGCTACGCCCTGCTGCACGTATTCGACATCCCGCAGGGCTACTGGGTGCTGCTGACCACAGTCTTCGTCTGCCAGCCCAACTACAGCAGCACATGGCGCCGCCTCGGGCAGCGCGTCGGCGGCACCGTGCTGGGCCTCGTCGCCGCCTGGGCCTTCCTCGACCTGTTCCCGCACCCGTACGCGCAAGCCGCGTTGGCCATCGCTGCCGGCGTCGCCTTCTTCGCCCTGCGGCACGACCGCTACACCCTCGCCACCAGTTGCATCACGGTGCTGGTGTTCTCGTGTTTCAGCCAGCTGGGCGACAGCTACGTGCTGCTGTGGCCACGCCTGCTCGATACACTGATCGGCGCACTGATCGCCGGCGGCGCCGTCGCCCTGATCCTGCCCGACTGGCAAGGCCAGCGCCTGCACCGCGTGATGGCCGATACGCTGGAGAAGTCGCGCCTCTACCTCGCCGAAATCCTCGGCCAGTACGCCTCTGGCAAGCGCGACGACCTGCCCTACCGCATTGCCCGTCGTGAAGCGCACAACGCCGATGCCGAGCTGTCGCGCACCATCGCCGGCATGCTCGACGAGCCCGACCGCCACCACGTTGCGCCCGAACTCGCCTGGGAATTCCTCAACGCCAGCCACAGCCTGCTGGCCTATGCCTCGGCGCTCGGCGCCCACCGCGAACGCATCGACAGCTTTGGTTTGCTGCGTGAGCTGCAACCGCTCGCCGACGCCCTCGACAAAGCCTTGGTGCAGCTATCGGACGACCTGCGCGGCGAGCGTGCGCCAGCAAGCGCCAAAGCACTGCCAGCCCTGCTGACTGGCGCATCAGCCGACCCGCAACACGAACACGACACCTCGCCGACCGAGCGCCGCCTGCTGCGCCAGCTGCGACTCATCGCATCAGCCCTGCACACCTTGCGCGACGTCGCCCAGCGTCTGGCCGAGCGACAGGCTCCAAAGTAAAACGCTATACGAACAACTTTGTCACACTCGGCCACAAACGTCGCCCTGACAAGCCTGTGACGGTGAAACAGGTCATACCGCGCCGCACGGCACTGCGCTAGATTCAAGTCATACCTGCGCAAGCGGGGTGAAGCAGGCAGCAATCTGCCCCTGACTACAAGCAGTCAATACACAGGTGCGAGTGTGGGAATTCTGGATCTGTTCAAAAAAAAGAAGCCGGTAATCGTCGAGGGAGACGAATACGTCGTGCCGCCCACCGAGATCATCGTCCCGGTGAATCGTCGCGAGAAAACCCGCATCAATGCGCGCACCGGCACACAGGTGCTGATCATCGACGACTCGGCCACCGTGCAGGGCGCGCTGGGCAAGATCCTGCAGTCTGCGGGCTACCTTATCCAGACGGCCGACAACGCTGAAGACGGGCTGGAGATGGCGCGTGGCGACAAGCCCGACCTGATCTTCCTCGACATCATGCTGCCCGGCATGCACGGCTTCTCGGCCCTGCGCAAGATCCGCCGCGACGCCCAGCTGATGGACATCCCCGTCATCGTCATGAGCGGCCACGAAAAAGCCACCGAGCATTTCTTCAGCGCCCAGGTCGCCGCCGAAGACTTCATGAAGAAGCCCTTCTCGCGCCAGGAAGTCTTCGCCCGCATCGAGCGCCTGCTCGACCAGAAGCGGGTGCCCCGTCGCCTTCCTGGCGCCGGGCGTGGCCTTGAAATGCAGCCCTGACCTGACTCAGCTAAGCCCCAGCGGAAAGTTGCTGTACTTATCGCAGGCAGGAAGCCTTGCGTCGGACAGTTTCACGGCGCCCCCCGCGCCAAACGTCCACCCCGCACATGTGACGACCTTGATCTAAAGGTTACTCATTCACGCGGCGCGGACAGGTGCACTGGATTGCATGCCCACAAGGGCGTCAGTCGCGGCATGCCAAGGAAATGATAATGGCGCTCCCTTCTGGCGCATTGCCGGAAAAGTTGCGCTCACCACCGGCGCACCTCACTGCATGAGTACTCATCGCAAGCCCCCTTTTGGTCGCCAGAAAATACTGTGTTCACTCTTGTTAAAAAGCTACTGATTCCTGCCATTGTTCTGGTATGCGCGTACCAGGCTCTTGCATTTCTCGCTTTCATGCAGACAGGTGAATCATTTGTCTCATGCTCCAAGGAGCTGAACGCCAGCAAAGGAAAACCTCTTTTCACAAACAGAGCAGAAGCAATGGCGCATGCCGACTCCGTTTTTACATGTGTGGAGAAAAGAAACGGATTTCTCGCTCGGCTGTTCTTCGACAAGGAAAAGCTCCTCCAAAACTTGACCTACACGGAATAGCTGACACCCCGTTAGCCCGCAGTCTCAGCAACCGATATTGCCAACACTGCGCGCCGATTCGCTAAGCTTCAGCCTTTGCCACCGCAAGGGCTGCCATGCGCATCGCTGTCTTCGACACCCACCACTACGACGAAAACGCCCTCGGCGGCGCCAACGCCGATTTCGGCCACACGCTGGAATTCTTCGAAGAACGCCTGCACGACCGCACCGTCGAGCTGGCACAAGGCTTCGACGCGGTTTGCCCCTTCGTCAATTGCCGCCTCACCGACAAGGTGCTGCAACGCCTCCATGAGCTTGGCATCAAGCTCGTCGTGCTACGCGCCGCAGGCTTCAACGGCATCGATGTGGCAGCCGCGCAGGCGCTGGGCATCAAGGTCGCGCGCGTCCCGGCCTATTCACCCGAAGCCGTTGCGGAACACACTTTCGCGCTGATCCTCACCCTCATCCGCAAGACGCACCGCGCCTACAACCGTGTGCGCGAACAGAACTTCTCGCTCGACGGCCTGGAAGGCTTCACCCTGCACGGCAAGACCTATGGCGCACTCGGCGCGGGCCGCATCGGCCAATGTGCGCTGCGCATCGCCAAGGGCTTCGGCTGCCGCACGCTGGCCTACGACCCCTATGAGAACCCGGCCATCGCCGCTGACGTGGGCTTCGAGTACGCCAGCCTGGAACGCGTGCTGCGTGAATCCGACATCCTCTCGCTGCACCTGCCGCTGAGTACCGAGAGCCACCACATCATCGACGCCACCGCGCTGGCGAAAACCAAACCCGGCGTCATCATCGCCAACACCAGCCGCGGCGGCCTCATCGACACACCGTCGCTGATCGATGCACTGAAGAGCGGCCAGGTCGGCGGCGTGGGCCTCGACGTCTACGAGATGGAAGAAGGCGTGTTCTTCCACGACCTCTCCAACAGCCTGCTGCAGGACGACATGCTGGCCCGCCTGATGATCTTCCCCAACGTGCTGATCACCTCGCACCAGGGCTTCCTCACCCGCGAAGCGCTCGACTCCATCGCCCGCACTACGCTGGAGAATGCACGTGCTTTCGCAGCGGGTGAAGCGCTGGTCAACGAGGTGAAAGCAGGGTGAGCAGTCAAGCCCCACAACCCTCACTCCTGCGAATACGCTAATCCAGCAGCTTCGCGAACGAGTCTCGCCTCCCGCTTATGTTAGCGAGGTACGCATCCAACCCGGAAAGCTGGGTTGCTCAGACATGATCTGATGACAGGATTTAACGCTCCCTCAGACTTTCCTGCGAGTACTGGATGAGAGGGCTGAGGAAGTACTCGATAACGCGGCGGCGTCCAGTCTTGATCTCCACCCCCACGGCCATGCCCGGAGAGAGATTCACCGTCTTTCCCTCGACCTCAAGGCTCGCCCGGCTCATCTTGACTCGCGCGGTGTAGATCAAACCCCGCTTCTCATCGTTGATGGCATCCGTCGAAACGCTGGTCACCGTCGCCGGAATCGTGCCGTACTTGGTGTACTGGAAGGTTTCGACTTTCACGGCAGCCACCTGCCCGGCATTGACGAAACCGATGTCCTTGTTCTCGATCATTGCCTCGATCTCCAGCGGATTGTCGCGCGGCACGATGATCATCAGGGGTTCCGCCTCCTTGACCACGCCTCCCACAGTATGGACGCTGAGCTGCTGCACCGTGCCATCAACGGGAGCCACGAGCCGCGTATCAGCGTTACGGGAGGTTGCCTTGCGTAGCTCCTGCTCCAGACTGGCGGTCTTCTGCACTCCTTCATTGGCATTATCGAGAGCACTGCGCCGCGTCTCAGTGAGCAGGGACATCTGCTGCGAGCGTGCCGACTGCAGGGCGGCTTCGATCTCCTGCAGCTTGCTGCGCTGATTGGCCAGATCGCCCTCCAGTTCGATGCGTGCCTGCTCCTTCTCCAGGTACCCATGCCGTGAAACGAAATTCTGGTGCGCCAGGTTCTTGTAGTCCTCGGCACGCTGGCGGGCAATGGGTACCGTCTGCTCAAGCTTGCGAACCTGCTCCTGCGTACTGCGCAGTTCGGCCTCGCGTTGGGCAATGTCGGACGCCAGCCGCGTGCGCTTGGCTTGATATTCGCTGTACTGGCTGGCGAGCAGGCTCTGTGCTTGAACACGCAGCAACTCGTCTGCACTGTCTGTCTTGTTCAAAGATGGCATGCGCCCACTGTCCAGAGCTTCCAGCAGGGCCTTGGCCCGCTGCACCTGCAAGCGAGCACTGTGCAGCTCGCTGGTGAGCCGGTCCTGATCTGCCTGGGTGAAGGTGGCATCGAGCTCAACCAGTACATCGCCCGCCTTGACGGCCTGTCCATCGGTCACGTGAATGGCTTTGACGGTGGCCCGTTCCAGTGACTGCAAGGTCTTGACGCGATCATTCGGCACGATGCGTCCCTGCGCGCTGGCCACCACGTCAATGCGCCCGAAAATGGCCCACAGCAAGGCCAGCAGGGCGAAAGCAATCAGCAGCCACATGGCTATGCGGGGAGCTGGTGACACCGGGGTTTCCTGCAGGGCAAGTGCGGCGGGCAGGAAGTGGGCTTCATGCGTCGTATAGCCTGGCCCCTGCATGGCACGCCGGTTCTGCCAAGCGTGAGCAAAAACAAGGCGATAACGCTGAATCAGGTCTGCGGCCGCGAGGAATCGAAGTTTGATACTCATCATTTACCCCTGCTGCAGACCATGCAGCTTGGCGTAGTGGCCGTCAGGTCGTTTCAGCAATTCAGCATGCGTACCTTGTTCAACGATCTCACCACGCTCCATGACGATGATGCGATTGGCGTCACGTACAGCCGAAAGGCGGTGGGCGATGATCAGCACGGTGCGTCCCTGGCAGATGCGCTTCATGTTGTCCTGGATGATGCGTTCGCTCTCGTAGTCCAGCGCGCTGGTCGCTTCGTCAAAGATGAGGATGCGTGGGTTGCTCATCAGAGCACGGGCTATGGCAATGCGCTGCCGCTGCCCGCCGGACAGGGTGGAGCCGTGCTCACCGACCAAGGTGTCGTAGCCTTCTGGCAACTCCGTGATGAAATCATGGGCCCCCGCCATACGCGCTGCCTGCAGGACTGCTTCGAGCGAAGCACCGGGATCGGACAAGGCTATGTTCTCGCGGATGCTGCGATTGAACAGAACGTTCTCCTGCAGCACGACGCCGATCTGGCGGCGTAACGAAGAAACATCTGTCAGCGAAAGATCAACACCGTCAACAAGAACACGACCTCGTTCAGGCACATACAACCGCTGTACGAGCTTGGTGAGCGTGCTCTTTCCCGAACCGGAGCGCCCGACAATGCCTAACACCTCACCGGGTGCGACATTCAAAGCGACTTCGCGTAGCACAGGCTGTCCGTCGGGACGATAACGGAAGACGACATCGTCAAAGACGATCTCTCCCCTGAGCGGCGGCAATGCACTCTTGGCGCTGGCGATCTCGGTCCGTGTGTTGAGGATGTCGCCGAGGCGCTGCACCGAGATGCCGGTCTGCTGAAAGTCCGTCCAGAGGTTGGCGAGCCGCATGATGGGCTGCGAAACGTGCCCCGAGAGCATGTTGAAAGCGATGAGCTGGCCAACGGTCATCTTGCCTTCGATGACGAGCTTGGCGCCGAAGTACATGACGGCGAGTGTCACCAGTTTGCCGATGAGGCTGACGCCATTGTTGGCAACCGTCGCCAGGGTCGCGGTACGGAAACCGGCGGCGACGTAAGCGGCCAACTGCTGATCCCATTTGCGCGTCCACTGCGGCTCGACGGCCATGGCCTTGACAGTGTCGATACCACTGAGGGTTTCGACGAGAAAGGCCTGGTTCTCGGCACTGCGGTTGAACTTCTCTTGCAGGCGAACGCGAAAGAGCGGAATGAGTGAGCCAGAGAGTATGGCGTAGCACGGCAGGGAGAGCAGCACGATGAGTGTCAGCGGTGTGCTGTAAAAGAACATCACTGCGATGAAAATGATCGAGAACAGGATGTCCAGCACCAGGGTGAGTGCGTTACCCGTCAGGAAGGAGCGGATGTTCTCCAGCTCACGCACGCGTGCCACCGAGTCGCCGACACGACGGGCCTGAAAGTAGGCGAGTGGCAGGGTCAGCAGGTGGCGGAAGAGGCGCGCCCCGAGTTCGACATCGATACGGCTGGTGGTGTGCGCAAAAACATAGCTGCGCAAGGCAGTCAGAGAGACCTCGAAGATTGAGACGCACAGCAGGCCGATAGCAACGACGTCGAGGGTAGACAGGCCGCGATGCACCAATACCTTGTCAGTGACGACCTGGAAGAACATGGGGGTGACGAGGGCAAAGAGCTGCAGGACGAAAGACACCAGCAAGACTTCGATGAGCAACTTTCGGTATTTGACGACAGCAGGAATGAACCAGCTGAAGTCAAACTTGGCGAGATCACCGGCAAGCGAGGCGCGTGAAGTGAACAGGATCAGGTCGCCCTGCCAGCGCGAAGTCAGCTGCTCCAGTGACAGCTGCTCGGGGCGCGCTACAGCAGGATCGTGAATGAGGGCACGCAATACACCTTCCTGCTGCTCCACACGCGCCAGGATGAAATAGCGGCCATCACGGTCCATCGCCATTGCCGGCAGCGGGGTGGTGGCAAGACGTTCGATGCGTACGCGTGCCTTTTGGGCGGACAGGTCAAGCTTCTTGGCAGCAAGCAGAATGTCGGTGCTCGTCATGGCGAGTCCGTCACTGCAGAACTCGTGGGCGATCTGCTCGGGCTCTACGGCCAGCGCGTGGAAGCGAGCCAGCATGACCAGACAGGCGAGGCCGGTATCGAGGGGAGGGTTGGCTTGTGTTGCATTCCCTTGCGCTGTCTGATCAGGCAGGGCTTCTGCAGGACTGGTGGCGTGAGTGACAGCCTCGGAGGAAGCCAATGGGGCTGGTTGAGAGGGATCAAGGTGTGACATCGGAATTCCAAAAAAACACCCGACCGGGTACGACCCCCGGTCGGGTTAGGTGCTGCTTCTCGTTATTTCCAGTTGGCCGCTATGACGGAATTAAGCGTAGCCTGATAGCTTGCCGGCAAGGTGGTTTGGCCTGCGGCTGGTGGAGAAAACGCAGCCATCGCACTCACAAGGCTCTGTACCTGGGTATCGAGCAAGGTCTTGCCATCGCCACTCTTGAATTGCTCGACATGGTACTGACTACCTAGATACCAGTTCGTGAGAATGTTCTTGTCCGAAGTTCCGATAACGCTCACTTCAAGGTTGTTACCGTTCTTCACGAACCACAGCTGCGCAGCAGCGATATCAGACGCAGCTTGCAACACGTCCGTGTTGCCCGACGTGCTGTCATTCTCCGTAATGGTGTCTATACCGTAACCACGACCGAGCATATAGGTATCGTTGCCTGCTCCACCAATCAGGCTATCGTTTCCAGCCCCGCCATCGAGCGTATCGCTACCGGCAGCACCCGTCAGCGTATTGGCTGCACTGTTCCCCGTCAGCACGTTGTTAAGGGTGTTGCCCGTGCCATTGATGGCCGTCGTACCCGTCAAGGTCAAGTTTTCGACATTGCTACCCAAGGTCCAGGTGACACTGGCTTTGACGAGATCGGTACCTTCACTCGAGTTCTCTGTCACCACGTCACTGGTGCTATCCACAACATAGATGTCGTTACCTGCTCCACCCAACATGCTGTCGTTGCCAGAGCCGCCGTCGAGCGTGTCATTCCCTGCTGCGCCGGTAAGTTTGTTGGCCGCACTGTTGCCGGTCAGAAGATTGTCCAGCGCGTTGCCCGTACCATTGATCGCTGTTGTGCCCGTCAAGGTCAGGTTCTCGACATTGTTACCTAACGTCCACGTGACGCTGGCTTTGACGAGATCAGTACCTTCATTCGAGTTTTCTGTCACCACATCACTGGTGCTGTCCACAACATAGGTGTCATTACCCGAACCACCCAGCATGCTGTCGTTACCGGCCCCACCATCAAGCGTGTCATTCCCGGCTGCGCCAGTAAGCGCATTGGCGGCACTATTGCCCGTCAGCACGTTGTCGAGAGTATTGCCTGTTCCACTCAGTGCGGAGCTCCCTGTCAAGGTGAGATTCTCAACGTTGCTACCCAATGTGTATGTGACACTGGATTGAACAGTGTCACTACCTTCGCTGGCGTTTTCGGTAACGATGTCACCTGCATTATCGACGATATAAAGATCATTACCGGCGCCGCCAAGCAAAGTGTCAGCACCAGAACTGCCATCGAGCGTGTTCGCCGCCGCGTTTCCGGCTATCACATTCCCGAGCGAATTCCCTGTCCCGCTAATGGCATTGGAGCCCGTCAGCGTCAGGTTCTCGACGTTGCTCCCAAGCGACCAGGCAACACTCGACTGCACGAGGTCAGTCCCTTCGCCAGAATTTTCCGTGACCACATCACTGGTGCTATCGACAACGTAAATGTCGTTACCCGCGCCACCCAACATGCTGTCATTGCCGGTGCCGCCATCGAGCGTGTCATTACCGGCAGATCCTGTGAGCTTGTCGTTGCCGGCCAGACCGTTGATCTGGTCGTCGCCACTGGTGCCGGTCAGCGTGTCAGCACCACTCGTTCCGTTTACCACGCTCAGGCCTGAAGCGATCACGATATTGAAGCTACCTGTTGCGGTAGCGCCTGCCTTGTCGGTTGCCGTAACTACAATCGCGACAGTGCCTGCACTACCTATGCCGGGCGTACCACTGAAGACGCCGGTCGTCGCATTGAAGCTTAACCAGGAAGGTAGCGCACTGCCGTTCGAGAGCTTGGCGCTGTAGGTCAGGACTTCCGAAGCGTTGACATCAGCGAAGGTACCTGCGGGCAAGGTATAGCTGAAGGCCGTTCCTTCTTTTCCGCTTTGGCTGGATATCGCTGCGGCCAGAACCGGGGCATCGTTCGCACCGGTGATCGTGAAGCTCAGCGTACTGCTACTGGTCGCTCCTGCTGCATCCTTGACCGTGTAGCTGAAGGATTCGCTGGCGCTCTGGCCTACGGCCAGAGCTTGCGCAGCGGTCTTGTTTGCGAGGTAGCTGTACGAGCCGTCAGCGTTGAGGGTGAGGGTACCGTAGGTGCCAGCCAGCGCGCTGCCTACCGTTCCGGTCGTGCTGCCGAAACTCACTGCGGACACTGTCTTGCTGTCGCCGCTATCCACATCAGTGTCATTCGCCAGCACACCGGTTGACGCCGTTGCCGTCACACTGACGTCTTCTGTCACGGCCTTCGTGTCAGCAACAGCAACCGGGCCATCGTTCGCGCCGCTGATCGTGAAGCTCAACGTGCTGCTACTGGTGGCACCAGCGGTATCCTTGACGGTGTAGTTAAAAGATTCGCTGGCACTCTGGCCTGCGGCCAAGGCTTGCGCGGCAGTCTTGTTCGCAAGATAGCTATACGAGCCATCGGCGTTGAGAGTAAGCGTGCCGTAGCTGCCGGCCAGCGCGCTGCCAACGGTCCCAGTCGTGCTGCCAAAGCTCACGGCGGAAACGCTCTTGCTGTCACCGCTATCCACATCGGTGTCATTGGCCAGCACACCGGTTGACGCCGTTGCCGTCACGCTGACGTCTTCTGTCACGGCCTTCGTGTCGGCTACCGCTACCGGCGCGTGATTTGACGTCCCAATGACGATACTGAAGCTACCTGTCGCAGTGGCACCTGCCTTGTCGGTTGCCGTAACTACAATCGCGACAGTGCCTGCACTGCCTGTGGTCGGCGTACCACTGAAGACGCCGGTCGTCGCATTGAAGCTTAACCAGGAAGGTAGCGCACTGCCGTTCGAGAGCTTGGCGCTGTAGGTCAGGACTTCCGAAGCGTTGACATCAGCGAAGGTACCTGCGGGCAAGGTATAGCTGAAGGCCGTTCCTTCTTTTCCGCTTTGGCTGGATATCGCTGCGGCCAGAACCGGGGCATCGTTCGCACCGGTGATCGTGAAGCTCAGCGTACTGCTACTGGTCGCTCCTGCTGCATCCTTGACCGTGTAGCTGAAGGATTCGCTGGCGCTCTGGCCTACGGCCAGGGCTTGCGCAGCGGTCTTGTTTGCGAGGTAGCTGTACGAGCCGTCAGCGTTGAGGGTGAGGGTGCCGTAGGTGCCAGCCAGCGCGCTGCCCACGCTACCCGTCGTACTGCCAAAACGAACAGCGGACACTGTCTTGCTGTCGCCGCTATCCACATCGGTGTCGTTGGCCAGCACACCGGTTGACGCCGTTGCCGTCACACTGACGTCTTCTGTCACGGCCTTCGTGTCAGCAACAGCAACCGGGCCATCGTTCGCGCCGCTGATCGTGAAGCTCAACGTGCTGCTACTGGCGGCACCAGCGGTATCCTTGACCGTGTAGTTGAAAGATTCGGTCGCGCTCTGCCCAGGCTTGAGCGCTTCTGCCGCGGCCTTGTTTGCGAGATAGGTATAACTCCCGTCCGCTTTGAGCGTCAAAGTGCCATAGGTGCCGTTTAGTGCCGCACCTACCGTACCGGATGCCCCACCGAAACCAACTGCTGCAACCGTCTTGGTGTCACCAGCATCCGCATCCGTGTCATTGGCAAGCACGCCTGTCGCAGCCGTCGTGCTCACGCTTACATCCTCTGTCACGGCCTTCGTGTCCGCAATTGCAACGGGTGCGTGATTGACAACGGCTGTCATGGATTCGAGCGTCGCAGCATCCCAAACCACTTGCTGGCCCCATACATTCGTCAATCGGACCTGTTCAATCTTGTTTGCGTCAGAGACGAACCAGCCATCGATGGTTATCGTCTCGTTAGTTGCTTTCAGCTTGATCAACAGATCATTTCCATCACGTGTAACGTTCGACACCGGCGCCGACATCGCTTGTTGTGATACCCGAAAGGCGAAGCTCGTCCAGGCCGCCCTCCGTTGCATCAACGTCGCTAATCGTGTCATTACCAATAGGGTATGCCGCCGAGAACAGATAAACATCGTTTCCTGTACCGCCAAATAGCGAATCGTTACCCGCATTTCCTTCTAGCGTGTCATTCCCCGAGCCCCCTATCAAGGTGTTCGCCAATTGATTACCGCTAATATAATTATCCAGTGAGTTACCCGTTCCATTAACAGCATCCCCTGATCTCAAATACAAATTCTCTATATTGCTCCCAATGGTATAGCTGTGCGTATAGGACTCAACCACATCAAACGAAATCTGCGACCCATCGCTTCTAACCCCCTTCTCGATGACCACGTCCCCAGCAGAAAATACGCGATATATCTCATTGGCTTCTCCGCCGATCAACGTATCAGCCCCGCTGGCACCGGCAGAACCGTCGGCGGGATCTGTTCCCGACAGGGTAATTGAATGATCACGAACATCCCAAAGATTGCCACTAATATTACTTACAGATCCTATAAATTCAGAGGTGTCAATGATGTTGTTAGAAGAGTTTCCTACATAATAATGGCTAGTATCCAGATCACCATATGACCACCAACTAAATGTAGGATTGTAATAAACCTTAAGGTTTTCAACATTTTCAGGGACAACCATACTTATGGTATTGGTTATGATTGAATCATTACCCTCCCCCGCAAATTCAAGAATCAGTTCATCCGGATTTTCCACATCCGGAAGATAGAAATTCCCCGCCCCACCCCCACCCACATCTCCGACTCTGCTGTTATTGACGTAATAAAAGTCGTCTCCAAGGCCTCCCGCCATGGTATCCAGACCTTCCCCGCCGATTAGTGTGTCGTTCCCTGCGCCTCCAACGAGTGAATCATTGGCGTTATAACCAAACAAGAGGTCATCTCCACCTTGACCATCGAGGATATTTTCCCAACCGTCCCCCATTGCGATATCGCCATTCGCCGTTCCCATTGACGAACCAATCACTCCGACATCCGTCAGGGTCGCCCCCGAATCAAAACGGATCTGCTGCACATGATTGTTGAAGGCTTCGTAACCAGTGGTCTGGAAGAAGTTGGCAATCCGGACTGAATTACCTCCCGCATCGTAGGTAATGACCAAATCACCACGACTATCTGAATAGCGAAGATCTTTTGCAACAACACCACCAGAAAACCAGATTGTGTCTATGTGTCCAGAACTGTTATCTGCGTTCTCCACGAGGTCATACCCATCGCCGGGACGGAACACATATGTGTCGCTACCGGCTTCGCCAGCAAGCCTGTCATTACCGACCCCGCCAATGATGGTATCGTTTCCACCACCAGCATATATTTCATCATCACCACCACCACTACTGAGTGAGTCACCCAAATCCGAGCCCAGAATGACATCCCGGCCTTCGCTCCCACTCATGATCCTGGACTTTACATACTCAAAATTCCAGCTGACGTTATTACCGAAAACAATGGAGTTCGTGTCGGCTCCCGCATTATTGAAATAGGACTCCAGAACGACGAAATCGTCTGTGCCGTTAATGGAAATTTTCAGATCCGAGTAGTTTGGCGAATTTCCTGTGCGACTGATCGCCACATCTAGATCGGAGATATCTGCCGCGAAACGCAGTACATCGCCTGGACTCCCACCACCAATGGTGTCATGCCCACCACCTCTCGAAAAAAGGTAAGTGTCGGCGCCATCGCCGCCATACAACCTGTCATCTCCAGCGCCTCCATCAAGGGTGTCATTGTCTTCGTCGCCAGACAGCACATCATCCCCAGCACCACCCAACAGAATATCTTTGCCATCATTGCCACCGAGATAGTCTGCTCCGTCATCTCCAGACAAATCGTCGTCGCCATACCCCCCGTAGAGACCGTCATCGTTCTCCCCGCCATACACGGTGTCATTTCCATCCGCGCCATAGAGCTGGTCTTCGCCCTTTTCGCCGTGCAAGAGATCAGCGCCGTTTTCTCCATTCAGAACGTCTTTGCCAGCCCCGCCAAACAGCTGGTCCGAGTCAGCCCCTCCATAGAGCTGGTCATTTCCTTCTCCCCCAACCAAGGTGTCATTGCCGACATCCCCCCACAAAGCATCGTTACCACCGTTTCCAGACAAAGAGTCGTTGCCAACCTGCCCGGAGATCTGATCGTTTGCGATCCCGCCTCCGATCTGATCAGACATGTGTGACCCGGTCAGCATTTGCGACGTTGTCACGTTGGCAGTATCAACAAGCCCGACACCAGGCACATAGACGGAGCTGTGAAGCATGCCATCACTTGCATCGATGGCCTGCCGAAGACTCATTTCAGTGCCAGACAGACTGACATACAGAGAATCCAGCTCTTGCTCGCTTGCCAAAGCAATCATCGCGCTATCGAGCTGCACGTAGATCTGCCCGGCACCAAAAAACACTTTCACAGAAGACGTGCCACCTTTAATCGTGTTCCGCCCGTCTGTATCCTTGATGTAAGTCGCCCAGCCATCAGTAAGGCCCAGAACATATTCATCATCCCCGGCGCCACCTTCAAGGTGGTCTTTCCCGTCACCAACGAGCGTGTCCTTGCCATCACCACCAAGCAGGCCGTCTTTACCCTCGCCGCCTTCAAGATAATCATCACCATCGTCGCCGCTCAGGGCGTCATCGCCCTCACCGCCATACAACGAATCGTCACCACCACTCCCCTTCAGCTGATCGTCGCCACCGCCGCCGTCCAGAACGTCCGCCTTTTGATACTGATCGTCGATCGTATCGTCATCGTCGGCATCACCCAGTAGCGTGTCATCCCCATCTCCGCCGAACAAAGTATCCGCTCCACCACCACCAGCAAGAATGTCATCGCCATCCTCACCATCTAGCAGATCATCGTCATGACTGTCTGCGCTCAGACGATCATTCTTGTCATCGCCCATCAACGTGTCATTGCCATCGCCCCCAAACAAGGAGTCCTGCTCGCCTCCCCCGACTAGCTGATCATTGCCCTCCCCGCCATCCATGAGGTCTTTTCCGTGAGCACTCGCCGAGACCTTTTTGCTCTCGTCGTCCCCAAACAGCAGATCGTTGCCTTTTCCGCCAACAAGCGTGTCGTCTTTGCCGCCACCCCAGATGCTGTCTTTGCCGTCCCCGCCATCCAGATAATCATTGCCATGAGTATCGACGGGGGCAATCAGCGCATCGCGGCTGTCTCCAATGATTCTGTCGTCATCGTCAGCGCCGAGGATCGAGTCTGCCCCGCCACCTCCGAGTAGCACGTCATTGCCTGCCTCACCATTGAGATAGTCATCCCCAACATAGATGCTGGCTCCATCACCGATCAATGTGTCTGCACCCTTACCACCAAACAGTTTGTCGCCGCTTCCCTGCCCCCACATCACATCGTCTTCGTCGCCGCCATCCATCCAGTCTTCACCGGATGCCGCGCCGAAATCTCCGTTATCCCCCAAGAGATAATCTTTCCCGCTGCCTCCCAACAAGACATCCGCCCCAACGCCAGCAACGATCGTGTCAGCACCACTACCACCCTTGAGAAAATCGTTACCGAATCCGCTGATCATCAAGTCGTTTCCGGAGCCACCAAACAAACTGTCATCGCCAGCAGTGGTGTCATTGCCCACCAGGTCAAAGATCATCTTGCTGGCTGAATAAGACGGGGAGACAACAATTGGAACTACGTCGAAATGGAAAGTCTCCACGCCATCAAAGTATTGATTGACGATCAGCTTTGGCGTCCAGTCTCGCGTGAAGCCCGCGGCGCTGTACCAACCATCCGAATATCCGGTGATGGGCCGCTCTTTCTGCCCGCCCTGCTCCCAATTGATCGGGAAGTAAGTATTGAAGGCGGCGGAACTCAGCAATATGTCGTCCCCGCCACCGCCGATCAAAGTGTCGCGGGCGGGTGTTGCACCAGCAACCAGGCTCCTGAAACCGCCCACTATCAAATCGTTGCCCGCCCCCCCTACCATGTAGTCATCGCCTTCGCCGCCATCAAGATAGCTACCGACGACGCCAGACGCTTCTTGAATCTCGCCTTTTGTGATGGCTTCATTCAGCGTAATAGACTGATCAGCAAATACGCGATCATTGCCTGCCTTGCCAAACAAGCGGCGCCCCACCCCAGCGCCAATGATTTCGTTGTCCAGATCCGGATCTGGCAGATCGTCTGTTGTTGAATAGGTGCCCTGCCAGTCCACCATGTCATTTGTCGCGATGATTTGCGTAGGCGTAGGCGTAGGCGTAGGCAGCACCGGATCCTCAAGCGAAATACCCAGGCTCTTCGCCGACGTCCAGTTACGGATCGTGATGGTGTCTTTGCGGTCTGCAAACGCAATCAACAAATCCTTGCCGCCGGCAAGTCCGTGAACGCGACGGTAAGTGACTTTCTTGTCTTCGCTTCTCCACAGATCGTCAGAGATTTTCTTTCCGAGCGGTAGTCCGGAATCAAAGCCCTCTACCTTCAAAGATCCTTGTCCGTCGGAGTCAACGATCACATCCGCGCCCCAGCCCGATTTGAAGGTGTAGGTATCCTCGCCCTCCCCTCCCATCACACTATCATCGCCTGCACCACCATCCAGACTGTCATTACCTTCACCGCCCAACAGAGTGTCCTTGTCTTCACCTCCATCGAGTTTGTCAACGTCAGCATTGCCTTCTAGCCAGTCCTTGCCCTTGCCACCTTTCAGCTCATCATCCCCGCCGCCGCCATACAGGTGGTCGCCGAGGTTGCCCCCCGCGAGGACGTCATTTGCATCGTCCCCTTTGTCCTTGCCGAAGATGATTTGGGGCTTTAGGCTTGCATTAAGTGCGATGCCAGTGCTGATGTCAGTGTTGCTGGTCTTGTCGAGGTAGCGCTCCCCTTGAGCGGACTCCGCAAAGTTTTGCGGGAGGTAGGTGCCACTGACATTCCGCTCGTTCCGCTCGACCACAAGCGCAAGCAGCTTCGCCCTATCAGTAAGGTACTGATCACTGAAGTTCGCCTTGCCTTCTGCACGTTCTGACGTGCTGAGGTTTTTGTCCGCAGACCACTTATCGAAAACATCTGTCCAAACAATCTTGAGCGCGTCTTCCAAACCCGTTCCATCGAACCAAAATGGGCTCAATGTCTGCAACGCGATCAGTGCCCCAAGCGAATCCTTTGCTTTTGTGCCGTCGGGAGCACCCGCGTGCAAGGTCAAACCGCTCGACTTCAACAATGCAACGTAGGCGGGCGACTTCACCAAATCGTCTAGTGTTTTGTAGAAATCATCACGCCCGGTGTAGTCGTTGTGGCTATCGAGGCGGAACCAAGTATTGCCAGACGGATCGCCTTTAAGGCGCTTTGTATTCTTATCTCGTCCGCCAAGCAGAAAATCCCCCAAGGAGTTAAGCATGTTTTCCAGTACATCGCCTTCGGCTTTGCCTTCTTTACCATTCGACGATGCCTTCAGATTTGAGGCTGCCACAAGAATGCTGTTGAGCACGCCCTGTGTCGCAGAGGGATCAAGCTTCTGGAACACATCCTGTACCTTCAGTGAATCAATGATCAGAACAAGACTGTGCGTATCGCCAAAGTCGTTCTCACTGTAATTGTTAACAAGGAGCTTGGCGCTCGAATAAGCCAGCGTCTCTGACAAGGCAGCCGCCAATGCATTCCCCCGCACACCGGGCTGGTCTTCAATAAAAACATTCTGATCTGCGCCGTAATGGTATTGCGAATGAGCCACCATCGAAGCCGCAATCGCTCCATCCATCTCCATACCCACAAGGTCATACTGATTATTCAGCCCACCTCCTGCAGGCACAGTTTTGCCAAAGAACACATTCGTCGCGCCAGTTATTACTCCTAACGAAGAAGTGTTGTATTGTTTGCTCGTGGCCAGAACTGCGAGTTGATAGTCTAGACTTTCAGAATCTGTAATGGATTGCTGCACTTTCTTAGGTTTGGAGCCATCCCCTGAAGTGTAGGTAGCGATCCGTTCGCTCTCTGAAACGAGTCTTTTTATTCGACTCAAAGCGTCATACAGCAGAAACCCATCACTGACATTGAGAATTTGATATGGCAATTCAAGAATCATCTTCGACAGCATGTCACTGGTCAGCTGACCAACAATGCGTGCAGTTTCAATTTTATTCTTTAAGGAATCGTAAGTGTCTCTGCCTATCGCGGACTGCATCAGCTCGCGAGCCGCATTGGACTCATTAGTTCGCAACGCGTGAAAACGATCCATCATCTGCCCCAGCAGCGCCTGCTGACCAACCAGGGTTGGCAACCCCTGAACCGTCCCCACGCCTGCGCCATTGAAAGTCACAACCTTGCTCGCCACACCAGGATAGAGCAGGTTGAAAGCTGTTGCGAGATGACCGCCCAAAGAATAACCAGTAACCGACAGCGGGCCGGTAATCTGACTCTTGATTGATTCGTACCAATTGCGCATGTCATCAATCTGACCAAAACCCCAGCCAGTATCTTTGATGTCCTTGTTGGTCGATTCGCTGTCACGTACCGCGTCGTCGATGAACTCGGTGCTGCGTATGGAAATCACAAAATCGCCGGTTTCCTGATTTTTAAATATCGTTGCAGAGAATCCTGTGCCGCTGTTGGGTTTCTGGGCAACAACCTGCCACTTTTGCAGGAAGGCTTTCGCTTCCGTTAAATTTGGAAATCTGGAAGCGTGGCTGTTTCCCTCAACAAGGGCAGCTGCAAGGCCGCCTACTAGATTGCCGTTTACGTCAGCGAGGAAAGCTTCTGCAGCCATCTGCAGCTGCGCGTACGCTAGAGATTGGGAAACGGTCAAAGGCATAATTACTTCTCCACTTTAGGGATCAGGATTTTTTCGACGAAATCTTCGGTTTGCTGCCTCTGGTTTGTAAAACCAGGCTGACGGTAAGGTGCATTCTTGAAGCGGAGAAAGTCCGGGCACGCATGGTCCGCCGCCGACAACCAAGGCGAGCGCCCCCCATTTTCATTTCCCTGCCCCGGATCCCACATGTAGCCAATCCGCTCAGCTATCACTTCATTCGTCTGCAGATCCAGCACGCGTAGCGAACTGCCCGCAATCCAGTACTTGCGATCTTCAGACGTCGAGATGTCGTCATAAGTCACCCCGTAGCGCAATGCGGGGCCTTTTGCGGGAGTCTTGTTCAGCACGAATTCGTTGGAGTAGTACTGCGTCTTGCCATCTCCACCATTCATGATGTCCGAGGTTCTGAGCACATTCTTCCAACTGCCCGTGTACCGATAACGCTGCCTATCCTCGGGATCAATGGCTTCAACATAGAGATAGCCCCTACGTCGAGGGCTACCCGTAGTTACGCTTCTTTCAGGATGAAAAATCAGCGCCCGTAAAAAGCTTGAGATGTAATACTCCCCGCCGCTGTCATGCCCATACGGGTCATCCATCGCGAACTGATCGTTGAAATTAGGTTTCTCCGGGCGCAACTTGAGCAGATACACCCCCTCCACATCCTCCACCACGCGGTAGAGCTTTTCCCCAGCCTTGGTCTTGCAGTACTCATCGAACTTAGCCTTGGCCGTAGCCACTGTCTTGCGGTTTGGGCCACGCGTGGAATCAGGGCTTGGGGAGCAAGCGGAAAGGCTGCTGATGAACAGCAAGCCGCAGATAATTCTGTGGCGAATGAGCGGGCACGAAATCATGTGAGGACTCGGTTTGGCGCTTTTTGGTGAGACGCGGCAGGAGGATGTATGTATAGATCGGGGCTGATACCGACAGACCGCAAGCGTAGCGTCCATCTCCGCGACGGTCCTATAGCACTTTGGTGCCATGACGCGGGCCAGCCTGCTGCTGCACGAGCGCAGCTATGCCCGCACGGCTGGCGCTGCCAGTCTTGTTGAGGATGCTGGTGACGTGGTGTTTGACGGTGTTCTGGCTCAGCTGCAGGAGCTCGGCGATTTCGCCATTGGATTTGCTGTGGGCGATGAGCCGCGCAATTTCGCTTTCGCGCACGGACAGGGTTACGCCACGCAGGGTGAGGGGCGCATCCTGACCAATGCCGCTTTCGTAGGACTCAATGGCGCGGACGAAGCTCTGATGCATGAGTGGCACGAGCTGAGTGAGCAACTGCGCCTCGTGCGCCCCGGCGGGGTGGGGCAAGCGGTGAAAGCCGAAGTAGCTGCCAACGCACTCGACATCATCAACAACAGCATGGGTGATGGTCTGGCCAAGCTGGCTCAGATGGAAGCTGCGCAACCAATCCGCTGACACGTCCGGCCACGGGCAATCCGGGTTGAATATTTGTGGCATCCGCGTTTGCAGCCAGCGTCGCGCAATAGGCGTATCGATACCTCCCGCGTTATTGCGGATGAGGTCGAAGTGCTGGCGCGGGAAGTCAACTGTCAGGACGTAGTCGAGATTGAAGCCGCCTGCATGGGTGCGGCAGAACACACAGGCCAGGGCACCGTGCGGAATGATGTCGCGCAAGGTGGTGCGAGCCCATTGGTGAAATTCGGGCAGGGTTTTCAACGCGTCTAGCTGTTGGGCAACGCGTGGAAGGTCAACCAGACCGTTGGCGCCATTATCCCCTGCCTGGGGCGGCAAGCAGTCGCCCAAACTGTTCGTGGCTTCAAATGACTTGCTCATGGGGCGGCCTCTCTGCAGGACTGGCTTGAACGGCATCGTGTGGCGTGCCCGTTGCGGGCCGGGCATGCTTCGTGGGGTCAAGCCCTAAAAGGGTCACATAGTCAGCCAGTCCATTCTGGGTCGAGTACATGCAGGCATCTCGCTCAGCCTGCCTGCGCATGGCGTCGCCCGCCACCGGAGCGTTCAACGCGTCCAGCATATACATGGCAAGCTGCTCAGCGTCGAAGAAATCAGTGAGTGTGCCGCTGTGACCGTGACGAATCGCTTCACGCACAGGCGCCGTGTCACTGGCGATGATGCGGCAACCTGTGGCCATGGCTTCGAGCAGGGACCAGGAGAGAACGAAGGGGTACGTGAAATACACGTGGGCCGCGGAGATCTGAAGGACCTTCCTGTAGGTCTCGTAGGGAACTTTGCCAAGGAAATGGATGCGATGGAGATCGTCACCGAGTTGCGCGGACAACTCCCGCAACATTTTCTCGCGCCAGCTTCTGGCGTCTTTAGGCAATGCGCCATAGCTGCGGCTGTCGCCCCCTACGACGATGATCCGGGCGGTGGGGTGCGCGCGCAGGACTTCAGGCAACGCGCGCATGAATGTGTGGAACCCTCGGTAAGGCTCCAGGTTGCGGGAGACGTAGGTAATGACGGGATCGCCAGCCCTGAGAACCAACGACGTGCCAGGTGTGGGAGCTTGCCCTTCCCCCAGCACAGACCCACATTCCCCGCGAGTGGGCATAGGAATTTCCAGGCACGCGCCAGGGTCGGGCCCCAAATTCGCGGTATCGATTCCTTCATGGATGATCTGGATTTTGTGCTGGTAAACCTCTGGAAAGCGACTCTTTTGCCAGTGCGTAGGGGCAATGGCGGCGTCGCAGTTCTCCAGGTTCAGCAAATGCAGCGCATTCCAGGTCGTGATGCGCAGATGATCGTCGAGATTGTTCGGAAATTCGGGGTCGAAGTTGAAATCGGCACCTGAGGTGGAGTAATACCACTCGCAAAAGTGGATCAAGCGGGCCTCGGGAAACACTTCTTTGGCATACAAGGTTTCGCCCCAACCGGGGTGAGCAACGATGATGTCAGGCGTAAAGCCTTTCCTTTTGAGTTCGCCTAATGATCGGGCAACGGCCTGACCGTGAAGAACGGCGGACTCCATCTGCCGCAGGTAAGGATGCGTCTCGGTTTTGACGTCTCGGTGAAGTTTGTATTTGAACCAGGGGAAATCTGGCAGTCCCGGGGCCGTATCGCGGCCAAGGCCGATCACTTCTACATCGTCGCGCCCAAGTAAATGCTGTGCGAGATGGCGAAATTGGCCCGGAAAATTCTGGTGGACAAGCAGGACCCGAGTGCGTACCGCTCCTCCGGCGTCTGCAGTTCGAGCCATTCCATTTGGAAAGCCCTTGGTCCCTGGTGACTCACGCTCTGCCACATCAACCTCGTAAGGCCCATACACCGCGGCGGATGGGCTGGCGCTTGTTCGGCGCTCTATGTTGTTGTCGTTAAAACTCCTGAAAAGATGTTAATACGGGTAAGCCCTCAGGCCAAGGATGGCCAGCCCCCCTACCCGGTTGGGCATATGCATTGCTCCGACCAGCAAAACGATCGCGAAAAACCGGCGTTGATACTGTCGAATCTGCGCCGGATATTATGATTTTTATGATTTAGCAATCTCTGCAAGCAGACGCATTACCCCTCTGGATTGTCGCAATTGCTGCAATGCATTCGGTGATCAAGCGCATTAAATTGCACGTCACTATCTGCACCGAATCCTCTATGCCCGCTACTACTCAATCGTTTCTCGAGCGCTCCAGCCACTTTTCCTCCTGCATCGCGTTGATTGCTGCCATGTTATTGGGAGCGTGTGCAAGCACGGGACCGGCCGGCAACGGACATGTGCCCGTTCGTATTGCACTGGTAGGCGACTCCACACAGACCGAGAAGCAAGGCTACGGCACAGGCTTCTGCGCCAACCTCGTCAACGCCGACTGCCTCAACACGGCCAAAGGTGGCAGCAGTACCAAGACCTTCCGCAACGAGGGGCTGTGGACGCGTGCCGTGCAGCTCAAGCCCGACTGGATGCTGATCCAGTTCGGCCATAACGACGTGCAGACTGGCCTGCGCGGTGTGCGCGAAACCGACCTCGTCACCGAGTACACGCCCAACCTGCGCCGCTACGTCGAAGAGGCCCGAGCTGCGGGCATCAAGCCCATCCTCGTCACGCCCATCGCGCGGCGCTACTTCCAGCCCGACGGCAAGATCCGCGATGACCTTGCTGCCCACGTCGAGGCCGTCAAGCAGGTCGCGGTCGAGATGAAGGTGCCCCTGCTCGATCTGCACACGATCAGCCAGGATTACTTCGAGAAGCTGGGCGAGGCAGCCGCACACAAGCTGGGCCCGACCAAGTCGGACGGCAATGGCGGCATCGTGCCGGACAAGACGCACTTCAATCTTGAAGGTTCTTACGTGCTGGGTCGCATGGTTGTCGAAGCTATGGCAAATGCGGCACCTGAGCTGGCGTCGGTGGTGCGCACGACGCCGGCCGTGCGTTAAGACGACGCTCAGCCGCCGCCCTCTCCCGGCCCCTCGGGCCCCCCCGCTCCGCGCCCACGGCTGGCATTCCACTGCCTGCCGGCTGCGCAGGCGTGGAGCAAAGCTCCACGAATTCCCTGCTCGCCCCCAATTGGGGAGAGGGCAAAGCGGGCCCCGCGCCAGCTTTCCCCCCGCGCCAAACTGATCCAGTACAAGACACGCCGCGCTCGTACTGGCAAAATCCTGCCTCCTCCCGGTTTTCCCCTCTGTCCAGCGGAACAAAAATGACCAAACTGTTTATCGAAGACCTGCAGCTCGCAGGCAAGCGTGTGCTGATGCGTGTCGACTTCAACGTGCCCGTCAAGAATGGCGTGGTCGAGAGCGACAAGCGCATCCGCGCCGCCCTGCCGACCATCCAGTACGCGCTGGCGCAAGGCGCCTCGGTGGTGCTGATGTCGCACCTCGGTCGTCCGGACGGCAAGGCCAACCCCAAGTACACCCTGGCGCCTGTCGCCGAGCGCCTGCAAGCCCTGCTGGGCAAGCCCGTCAAGTTCCTGCCCGCCTGCATCGGCCCTGAAGTCGAAGCCGTGACCGGCAAGCTCGCCGCTGGCGAAGTAGTGCTGCTCGAAAACGTGCGCTTCCACATCGAGGAAGAAGGCAAGGTCAAGGACAAGGAAGGCAACGTCACCAAGGCCACGCCGGAAGCCATCGAAGCTTTCCGCGACGCCCTCTCGCGCCACGGCGACGTGTTCGTCAATGACGCTTTCGGCACCGCCCACCGCGCGCACAGCTCGGTCGTCGGCATCAAGCTGCAACGCGCCTCCGGCTACCTGCTCAAGAAAGAACTCGATTTCCTCGGCGAAGCGGTCAACAAGCCCGTGCGTCCCCTCGTCGCCATCATTGGCGGCTCCAAGATCAGCGGCAAGATCGACGTCGTCGAAGCCCTGCTGCCCAAGGTTGACAAGCTGCTCATCGGCGGCGGCATGGCCTTCACTTTCTTTGCCGCCAAGGGTCTCGAAGTCGGCAAGTCGCTGTGCGAGCGCGACAAGATCGAACTGGCCAAGGCGCTGATGGCCAAGGCTGGCGACAAGCTCGAACTACCCATCGACACCATGGTCACGAAGAAGCTGGACTTTGATGCGCGCACGCTCGACGGCCTCGTCGAAGTCGCTGCGACCGCCATCCCGGCTGATCAGGAAGGCGTGGACATCGGCAGCAAGACCGCCGCTCGCTATGCCGACATCGTACGCAGCGCCAAGACCGTGCTGTGGAACGGCCCCATGGGCGTGTTCGAAATCGACGACTCGGCCAAGGGCACCTACGCTGTGGCTCACGCCCTCGTCGACGCCACCGCATCGGGCGCCGTCACCGTCGTTGGTGGTGGTGACTCGGTCGCCGCTGTCGAAAAGGCCGGCCTCGAAGACAAGGTCTCGCACGTCTCCACCGGCGGCGGCGCTTCGCTCGAATTCCTCGAAGGCAAGGCCCTGCCCGGCGTTGAAGCACTCAGCGACAAATAAACAGTGACGAATCCCACCATCACGTGGACGGCGGCCGGGCAGGAATGCTCGGCCGTCTGGCTTTCTGCCACAGGCCACAACCCGCCAAAGCGCATCGAACTGGTCGACGACCAGCTCGACGCTGACACCGCACACCGCTTCGCGTCCGAAGGCACAGCCATGCTGTGGCATGGCGACTTCCAGAGCGCCAAGCTGCTACTGCAGGCGCTAGCTCGCCGCGTCGAACGCAGCGCGGGCAAGGCCAAGCCTGCCGCCAGCATCACCGAAGCCTTCCACAAGCACCGCATGACCCAGGCTCAGCGCTCGCGCATCCTGGGCATGGTGCTGGTGCCGGTTGAAGCCGGCTTCCAGGTTGCGCTCAAGCGCGCTCCCGACGTCGCTGAAGCCTGCCAGCAGGTCTTTGGCGACGAAGCCGCCCAACTGCCGCAAGCCCTGCTGTCGCTGCGGGAACTGCAAGGCCTCATCGGCGCCTACGAATGGCGCAAGAAAGGCGTCGAGATTCCCGTGCTCGGCGCACGCATCCACCCCTGGCACGGCATCTTCTCGCCGGTGCGGGGCGAATACCTCGAACTCATCGCCAAGGCCGATTTCCCCAAGGTACTGGCCGAAGATCCCAAAGCCTTTGCCTTCGACGTTGGCACCGGTACCGGCGTCATAGCCGCCCTGCTGGCCAAGCGCGGCGTCAAGAAGCTGGTCGCCACCGACATCGACGACAAGGCCCTGGCCTGCGCGCGCGACAACCTGCAGCGCCTCAACTGTATTCCCAAGGTCAAGCTGGAGAAGGCTGATCTCTTCCCCCAGGGCAAGGCTGCGCTGATCGTCTGCAACCCGCCCTGGCTGCCCGGCAAACCTGGCAGCCCCATCGAGAACGCCATCTACGACCCGGACAGCCGCATGCTCAAAGGCTTCCTGGCCGGGTTGGCGGCACATCTCGTGGCTGGCGGCGAAGGCTGGCTGATCCTCTCCGACCTGGCCGAGCACCTGGGCCTGCGCAGCCGCGCCGAGCTGGAAGCCCTGTTCGCTGCCAACGGCCTGCGTGTGGTTGGCCGCCTCAACGCCCGCCCCACGCACCCCAAGGCCCGCGACGAAAACGACCCGCTGTCTGCTGCGCGCGGCAAGGAAGTTACCTCCCTCTGGCGCCTGGCTGCCCTTCCGGCCTGACAAGGGGACGTGCAGTCCCCCTCGACTCCCGCTAGCATGCCGCCATAATCGCGGCATGAACCCGGCCCCGGCAACAAGGGGCCTGAAACGCAGCATGAGAAAAGGCACCCGCCACGGCGTGCCGACAAGATCGAGGGAATCGTTTCATGGGACTCTTCAAGAAGCTGTTCGGGCGCAAGTCGCCCATTGCCCAGCCTCCCAGGCCTGAACCCCAGTTCGTCCCCGAGCTGCAGGGCAATGAGCGCCGGGCACGCCCGCGCCGCGACGCCCCCGAAGGCACCAAGGTCCTCATCATCGACGACTCCCCCACCATCGGCGCCGCCCTGCGCAAGATCCTGCGCTCGGCCGGCTACGTCACGCTCGAAGCCCTCGACGCCGAGCACGGCATCGAGCTCCTGCAAGAGCACAAGCCGTCCATCATCTTCCTCGACATCGTCCTGCCCGGCATGAACGGCTTCGCCGCCCTGCGCGCCATCCGCCGCGACGTCGCCACCCGCGACATCCCCGTCATCATGATGAGCGGCAACGAACAGGCCACCGAGCAATTCTTCGGCACCCGCATCGGTGCCGACGACTTCATGAAGAAGCCTTTCTCGCGCTTCGAAGTCTTTGCCCGCATCGAGCGCCTGCTCGACGAGGAACTGCATCCCCGGCGCGTCATCACGCGCTGAGTCTGCATCCCGGTCCGGAGCACAGGCCCATGCCCACCAAACCCAGGCTTCTCGCCGGTGGGAATCCTCAGATCGCCAAGGCCGATAGCAATGCCCCTGTCCAGGCTTACATTGCCGCGATGCCGGGCTGGAAGAGCAGCGTCGGCCATCTTCTGGACTCCTTGATTGAACACGCCGTGCCAGGGATAACCAAAGCCGTCAAATGGAACTCGCCCTTCTACGGCATGCCCGACCAAGGTTGGTTCCTGAGCTTTCATTGCTACGACAAGTACATCAAGGTGGCTTTCTTTCGTGGCAGTGCGCTTACCCCCTTGCCTCCCGTTGACTCCAGGCAAGCAGAAGTTCGCTATCTCCATATTCACGAAGGCGAAACTCTCGACGAGGCACAGCTCTCCCAGTGGATCTGGCAGGCTAGCCAGCTGCCCGGATGGGGTGGTGCCTGACCTTGCAACCGGGGGCGGCCCCGTTTTAGCGTGCCACTCTTCTTGCCTCCTGCCATGGTGGTGACGCCTGCAAAGCGGCAGCACCTCCTCTCAGGGGAGAACTCAATAGGCGAGCGCTAGGTTGTGCAGATACTGCTCGACGAACTCCGGAGCGTCGACGAAGAAGAAGTCCTCCTTCGCATAGGCCAGGTTGTAACCAGGCTTCATCTGGCGCAAGCGTTCGCCGACCGCCTTCGCTTCTTCGATCCGGCCTTGTTCACCGAGCAGTGCACATAGCGTCGCGAGCGGCCAGTAAGTGACATTCGGCTGTCGCAAGGCCGCGCGCACGAAGTCTTCGGCTTCGACCAGCCTGCCGAGGCGGAACAGCGCAAAGCTGCGCATGTGGTGGAAGGTCCACAGGTGCGGGTCTTGCGGGCTCAGGCGCACCGCTTTCTCGTACAGCGGCAAGGCGGCTTCGGGCTTGTCCCAGACCGTGAAGCAGAAGGCCAGCGCAAACCAGGCCTGGGCGAAGCTGTGGTTGAGCTCGATGGCTTGTTCGAGCTCTGCCTGTGCTTCGGGGTAGCGACGCAGCAGGCAGAGCGTGCGCCCGAATGCGAAACGGCTGAACGCGTCGTCCGGCTCGATGTCGATTGCCGTCTTGGCTTCGCTCAGCGCTTGCTGAAGTTCGTCATCGCGAAGCGCAGGCGGACCGTAGAAGGCCAGTTGCACCGACGCATAGGCAAGCCCCGCGTGTGCGCGGGCCAGCCTGTCATCGAATTCAAGTGCTTTCGCAAACCACGATTTCGCCGTGCGCAGGTCGTCCACCGAGAAGCGGAACAGGTGCGAGAACGCGCGATGGCAGCAATCCCAAGCCTGAAAATCCTCTGGTCGCTTGCGCCCGGTTTTCTGCTGCTCGATCTGTGCGAGTCGCGGCTCAATCGTGGCCGAGATCTGCTGTGCGATCTGCTCTGGCACGGCCTGGATGCTGCTGCGCTCGATGCTGTAGTTCTGGTTCCACAGCAAACGTCCGCTGCTGCAATCCGTCAGCTCGGCATCGACGCGGCCGCTCGCATCATGCCAGCGGATGCGCCCCGTCAGCACGTAGCCCACACCGAGAATGGCGCCGATCTGTTGCGGTGTCGCCCGCGCGTCGACCGCGAAGCTGGAACCGCGGGCGATGACGGTCAGCCAGCGATGGCGCGCCAGCAGCATGATGATGTCGGCAGCAACGCCCTGCCCCACATGATCCGTAGCGGGCTCGTCGCCGCCCTGCATCTCGAAGGGCAGCACCGCGACGCTGGTTGGCGGATCGAGGCTGGCCGCACCAGAGCTTGCTGATGTCATGCCCACCGCGGCATGCGCATCCGGACCTGAAGTGGCGGAAAGAATGCGCCGCGGGTCCGGCAGCTCGGCCTCCACTGCCCCGACGAAACGGAAACCGCGATGGCGTAGTGTCAGCAGCAGCGTCTGCTCCTTGCCGGTGTCACCGATCAGCTGGCGCACGGCCTTGATGCGGCTGCTCAGCGTGGCCTCCGACACCACGCGGCCGGCCCACACATTGTCGAACAACTCGTCCTTGGAAACGATGCGGTCGTGGTTGGCCACCAGATAACGCAGCACGTCGAATACCTGCGGCTGCACCGCCAGCACCTTGCCGGACCGGCGCACCTGGAAGCGCGAGCAATCCAGTTCCATTCCCGCGAAGCGATAGATTTCCGACATACCGTGCAGCCCCTGCCAGCTAGCTCGAAAGAAGAATTCTGGCCGAATGACGCCACATCTCCAACCGGCTCCAATTCTCTCCAAGTTAATCCAGCTTCAGTACAAGTTACGCCCGAAGGTGCTGCGTATCGTCTCAATCACGGCCAACGGGGCCGAGGCCGAGGAAACCCGGCTGACAGACGATTGATCAATTTTTAAGGAGTATCAAGCATGAAAAAGTTTGTGATCGAACGCAAGATCGATGGTGTGGGTTCGCTGAAGCAACGCGAGCTGTCCGACGCAGCAGGGACATCCAACAAGGCATTGGCGCAGCTGGCACCCAAGGTGCAGTGGGTGCATTCGTACGTGACGGACGATCGTACCTTCTGCATCTATCTGGCCCAGGACGAAAGCCTGATTCACGAGCATGCACGTATCAGCGGCTTCCCCGCCACGCGTGTGTTCGAAGTGCGGACGATGATCGACCCGACGACCGAGAACCGTCACGAGCTCGCGCAGGTCGCCTGAGCAACCTGAGCCAGCGTGCGATGGGCCCGGCCATGCCGGGTTCCATCCACGTCAATTCTCGAATCGAGCGAGATGGATAGCAGCATGAACGACCATTTACTAAGCGATCACTCGGAGTGCGGGAACCTCCCTCACTACATGGGACGACTCGCGCACGACCTTGATGAATATCTGCGCTTCGCAGGCAACGACGCCATGGCCTCACCGCAGCGCTGGCGTGCAGCCCTGCAACGGCCGCTGCCGGAGCAAGGCGTTGGCATCGATGCGGTGATCACCGAAATCGGTCGTCACCTGCTGCCGAATGCCTCTCCCATACCGAATCCCGGCTGCACCTCGTTCATCACCACGGGGGCCACCACGGTTGGCGCGCTGGCCACGCTGGCGGGCGCTGTCGCCGCACCGCAGCGACTCGGGCTGCATGCCTTCGGATTCCTCGAAGACATGTCGCTGCAATGGCTCGCCGACCTGTTCGGTCTGGGCGACATGCAGGGCATCTACAGCAGCGGCGGCTCGGTCGCCAATCTCCTCGCGCTGGGGGCGGCTCGTCAGCGCGCCTTCGAGCGCATGGGCATCGACCCGGCAAAATCCGGCGTGCGCAAGTTCGCACGCGTATTCGCCAGCACCGAAAGCCACCACAGCATCCAGCGCGCCTGTGCGGTGCTGGGGCTGGGCCGCGATGCCCTGGTGAAAATTCCCTGCGACGGGCAGGGGCGCATGCGTGTAGACGTGCTCGCCGCGGAACTCAGACACGGGAATGGCGTGCCAGTGGCCATCGTCGGCAATCTCGGCAGCACCAATGCAGGCGCCATAGATCCGATAGCGCAACTGGCAGAGTTGGCGCGCGCACATGACATCTGGCTGCATCTCGATGGCGCCTACGGCCTGCCCGGTGTGCTCGATCCAGCCATCTCACACCTGTATGACGGGCTTCAGCAAGCCGACTCGGTGATCGTCGATCCACACAAATGGCTGGGCGCGCCAGTGGGTATCGGCGCCACCTTCGTGCGTGACAGGGAGCTGTTGCGCCGTGCCTTCACCCAGGAGCCGGCGGCCTACCTTGAGGGCTCACTCGCGCAGGAGAGCTTCGGTCATTCACTGGACAGCATGGGCACCCCGTACGGCGACATGGGCGTAGAACTGTCTGCGCCTTCGCGCGGTGCGGTAGTGTGGGCCCTGCTGCGCGAAATCGGCCGTAGCGGCATGCGCGATCGCATCTGTCGTCACAACGCGATGGCGCGCTACCTCGCACTGCAGGTCAATGCTGATCGGCACCTCGAACTGCTGCGCCAACCCGTGTTGTCGATCTGCTGCTTCCGCTACGTCGATAAACGCATCGCCGATCTCGACGCCTTGAATCGCAACATCCACCGTCGACTGGTCCGCAACAACCGCAACATGCCCAGCACGACCGTGATCAACGGCAAGCTGGCCATCCGCCCGTGTTTCATCGGGGCCCGCACCAGCTGGGAACACGTCGATGCCTTGCTCGACGAAGTGCATGAAGTCGGCACGCAGCTGGTTGCCGAAGCGCTCGCCGAAGCACTATGAACTACAACGAATCTGACATTGAAGGCACGAACCACATCATGACCATGCTCCCTGCGCACAGGCGCTTCGACAACATCCTGCAAACCATCGGCAACACGCCGGTGATCCGCATCAACAAGCTGGCGCCAGCTCACGTCAATCTCTTCGTCAAGATGGAGTCCTTCAACCCGATGGGCTCGGTGAAGGACAGGCTGGCGCTGGGCGTGATCGAAGATGCTGAGCGACGCGGCGAACTGCGGCCTGGGCAAACCATCGTCGAGGCCACCAGCGGCAACACCGGCATCGGCCTGGCCATGGTGTGCGCGCAGAAAGGCTACCCCCTGGTCGTGACCATGGCCGAGAGCTTCAGCGTCGAGCGTCGCAAGCTGATGCGCTTTCTCGGTGCACGCGTGGTGCTGACGCCAGCCTCGGAGAAAGGCTCAGGCATGGTCGCCAAGGCGCGAGAACTGGCCGAGCAGCATGGCTGGTGGCAGCCACGCCAGTTCGAGAACCCCGCCAATGCCGAGACGCATGCCCGCACCACAGCGGTGGAAATCCTGCAGGCCTTCGAGGACTTGCCGCTCGACTACTGGGTCACCGGTTTCGGCACCTCAGGCACGCTCAGTGGCGTATCGCGCGTGCTGCGGCAGAAGAGCCCCGACACACAGATCATCGTCTGCGAGCCCGACAACTCGGCGATCCTCGCCAGTGGCATCCCGCAGGCACGCAACGACGACGGCACGGCGCGCGGCAGCCACCCGGGGTTCCGCCCGCACGTGATGCAAGGCTGGTCGCCGGACTTCATCCCGGCGATTGCCGAGGAGGTCATCAAGGCCGCGCGCATCGACGAGTTCATTCCCATCAACGGCGGCGAAGCCATGCGCTGGGCGCGCGACCTCGCGCGACACGAAGGCATATTCGTAGGCACCTCGTCAGGCGCCACGTTCGCCGGCGCTTTGCAAGTCGCAGCGCGCGCACCGACGGGCAGCACACTGCTGTGCATGCTGCCCGACACGGGCGAACGCTATCTGAGCACACCGCTGTTTGCCGACGTTCCTGAAGAAATGACAGACGACGAGATATCCATCTCGCGTTCGACGCCGGGTTACCGTTTCGACGTCAGCACTGCCGCTGCCTCGGCCCCCATGCTGCCCGTGGACGACGCCGCACGCGACGAACTGAAAAGCGAGATCGGCAACCCGCAGCAAGCCGTGGTGCTGTTCGCGCTGGAGTGGTGTGAGTTCTGCTGGTCCGTGCGCAAGCTATTCGATCGCTACGGCATTCCCTATCGCAGCGTCGATCTCGACTCCGTCGCGTATCAGGCCGGCGACCGTGGCGGCCGGCTGCGCGCCGCACTGCGCGAGCACACCGGCTGGAATACCCTGCCGCAGATATTCGTCGGCGGCCAGTTCGTAGGCGGTGCCACCGACGTATTCGACGCCTGCATCGAAGGCAAGCTGCAACAGTGGCTGCACGCGCAAGGCATCGTCCCGAGCGAAGAGATCAAGGACCCGTATGGCTTCCTGCCCAAGTGGTTACAACCGCGCGGGGCGCGCTGAGGCAACGCGGGGAGTGCATCGGGTCGCCGTCCCGATAGTTATGGGCAAGACAAGGCGTTTTGCGTTACAAGCTACGGCCTCCGCCCTTACGCTTCTACGCTTTGATGACTCTGACTCTCGCTGTTGCAGCCCTCGCATGGGCAATGCTCGCTGTGGCACTTGGCATCACCTTCTGGCCAATCGCCATCTGGGCGACCCGGCGCCATGCGCGAACCTGGGTGGGTCTAGACATGCGGGCCGCCAGAGCCCGGATTGGTAACGCAGACATCTCCGAGCAGCCGTGGAGCTCGGGGGGATTTTCCGGTCAGAGCTTTGTCGTGGTTTACAAACTGCACACGCTCCGACTGATGTTTGGCAACGCGCAGAAGGTGGTACACGCATCCATCGAAATAGGCGTTGACTGAAAAGCCGCTTTTTCCGTCCCTGCAACGCGGAACTATTCTTCAAGAGCTGCCTCATACTTGGCTCGACATCAACGCTGCCGGAGCCCCTTGAACACGGGGTGACCATCACCAGCAGCGTCTGTCCGGCAAATTCGCCGCCCTGCTGGCTCCCCGCCCCCAAAACACCCACTACAAAGGACGATGAAGCGTGCCGCATGACGTTCCCCTGATCACGACGATTGCCGCAGCTCTGGGGCTGGCCCTGGTGCTGGGCTTTGTGGCGACACGTCTGCGGCTGCCAGCCCTGGTCGGCTACCTCGTCGCCGGCATCATGATCGGCCCTGCCACACCGGGCTTCGTAGCCGACGTTCACCTGTCGGGGCAGCTCGCCGAGATCGGCGTGATGCTGTTGATGTTCGGCGTCGGGCTGCACTTCTCGCTCGACGACCTGATGTCGGTCCGCCGCATCGCTCTGCCCGGCGCCATCGCGCAGATTGCGGCGGCGACCGCAATGGGCGCGGGTGTGGCGTGGTTCTGGGGCTGGAGCCTCGGAGCCGGCATCGTCTTCGGGCTGTCGCTGTCGGTGGCGAGCACGGTGGTGCTGCTGCGCGCACTGGAGGGGCGCGGCTTGCTCGACACCATCAACGGCAGCATCGCCGTCGGCTGGCTGGTTGTCGAAGATCTGGTGATGGTGCTCGTGCTGGTGCTGCTGCCCCCCCTTGCAGGCTGGCTGGGTGGCGATGCGGGAGGCGCAACGGCCACGCCGAGCGGCATGGCGCTGCTGACCACCTTCGCCCTCACGCTGGGCAAGGTGGCCGTATTCGCCGTGCTGATGTTCGTGGTGGGTGCCCGGGTGCTGCCCTGGGTGCTGTGGCAGGTGGCGCGTACCGGGTCACGCGAGCTCTTCACGCTGTGCGTCATTGCCGTGGCGGTCGGCATCGCCTACGCAGCAGCGGCTGTGTTCGGCGTGTCGTTCGCGCTGGGCGCCTTCCTCGCCGGCATGGTCGTCGGCAAGTCAGCGCTGAGTCAGCGTGCGGCAGCCGAGTCACTGCCGTTGCAGGACGCGTTCTCCGTGCTGTTCTTCGTCTCGGTGGGCATGCTGTTCGACCCTGCCATGCTCATCAAGGAGCCCCTGCACGTGCTGGGCGTGGTCGCCATCATCATGCTGGGCAAGACCCTGGCGGCCTTCCTGCTCGTGCTGGCCTTCCGCTACCCCCTCAACACGGCGCTCACGGTGTCGGCCAGCCTCGCGCAGATTGGCGAGTTCTCGTTCATCCTCGCCGGGCTCGGCGTGTCGCTGAACCTGCTGCCCATCGAGGGGCAAAACCTCATCCTGGCCGGCGCATTGATCTCCATCGCCCTCAACCCGTTGCTGTTCGCTGCCATCGAGCCGGTGCAGAACTGGATCCGTTCCCGCTCGACGCTCGCACGCGCTTTCGAGCGCCCGGACGATCCGCTGGCCGAACTGCCGATGACGGTGGAGTCACACCGCCTCACCGGTCACGTGCTGCTGGTCGGTTACGGCCGCGTGGGGCGCCACATCGGCGAGTCGCTGCTTGCCAAGGGCATACCCTTCGTCGTCGCCGAGCAGAACCGCGAGCTCGTCGAATCGCTGCGGCAACGTGGCATCCCTGCCGTGGCGGGTGACGCGGCAGACCCCGCCGTGCTGATCCAGGCCCACGTCGCGCGGGCGCGCATGCTGGTCATCGCCGTGCCCGATGCCATCGGCGCACGCACGATGATTGACACCGCCCGCATGCTCAAGCCCGACATCGACACCGTTACCCGCGTCCATTCCGAAGAAGAGGAAGCCAGCTTCCAGAAAGACCGGCTGGGGGCGGTCTTCATGGGCGAGCATGTACTGGCCATCGCCATGACGCACCACATTCTCGACCAGGTGGAAAACGCGCCCCAATCAGCAGGGCACTGATCAGAGCCCCCGGGCTGACTACTTGCGATCCGCCGGGTGATTGACCCCGTCATACGTCGGCACTTCAGGAATCTTGAGAGGATTCACGCCTTCCAGGCATGCAACGTTGAAGCCGTACTGGCTGGGATTGGATCGGCGTTGATGATGGGTGTAGATGCCACACACCTTGCAGAAATAGTGCTTGGCCGTCTTCGTATTGAACTGATAGAGACTGAGTAACTCCGCGCCCTTCAGTAGCCGGATGCCGGACAACGGGATCGACGCGGCGATAGCGCCCCGGCGGCGACACAGCGAGCAATCGCAGCGTCGTACATCGACAAGACCGTCCGGCAGATCCAGCTCGAATTCGACCCCGCCGCAATGGCAGGTCGCCCTGTGTTTTGACTGGATGGCGACGCCATCGACCTCCCTGAGATTCAGACCCATACGGCACGCACTCCACAAAAGCCAGCATCAACCAGGACGCTACAGCACACCCCGGGACCCATGACACACGAGTCTAACCCCGTTGAAGCATCATGCTCGTTACACATCCGTCCCCACTCACGGAGCACCGACATGTCCAGATCCTCACGCAACCGCCTGACCATCAGCCTCGCACTTGCCCTGCTCGTCACCCTGACGGCCTGCAGTCGCAAGGAGGGGGTCCCGGCAGCAAGCCCTGCCTCCGTACTCGGAGAGGGATTCATGGGCAGCCAAGAAGCTGGCGCCGCAGATATGGCCAAAGCCAAGCAGGCAGCAGCCCCCAGCCGCCGCTACATCGCCCTCAGCCACCAGCTCGTCGTCGATAGCAGCGCCACGAACCTGCAGAAAGTCTACGACGCCGCCACACAACGCTGTCTGCAAGCCGGCTGCGAAATCCTCAACGCCAGCCTGCAACGCGAAACCAGCTACGCCCCGCCCAATGCCACGCTGTCGGTGCGCATGCCGCCGCAAGCCGTGGATGCCTTCCTCGCCGGCTTCAATGGCGACGCCGAAGTCGTGCAGCACAGCCGCAACGCCGAGGACAAGACCGACGCCGTGATCGACACCGAGGCCCGCCTCAACAACCTCACCCAGCTGCGCGACCGCTTGCGCAGCATGCTTGCCTCGCGCAGCGGCAGCATCAAGGACGTGATCGAGATCGAACGCCAGCTTGCCGACACGCAGTCCCAGCTCGACAGCTACAGCGGCCTGCGCAAGGCGCTCGCCAACGAAACAGAAAAGGTCGCCCTGCACATCCAGTTCCGCACCCGCCCCGGCGTCGCCGAACGCAGCTTCTTCGGCCCGGTCATCAGCGCCTGGCACGAAGCCGGCCACGTCATCATGACCAGCCTTGGCGGCCTGATCACCTTCTGCGCTGCCTTGCTGCCCTGGCTGCTGATCATCGTGCCGGCTGGCTGGGGAGTGCGCCGGCTGTGGCGGAAGTGGCGCGCATCGCGGTAGGGTCGAACTCCAGAGGAGGTTCCTCCAGCCACCGCAAGGTGGCTTCAACCGGTGCAGAAGAGAGGATGGCGGAACCGTTTTGCGTTCCGCCCCACCGAGATGAAGGCTGCAACGGCTACTTGTAGTACTTGCAAACCCGGTACTTGCCGCTACTCACAAAACCATGCCCGTCAAGCTTGGGGTCAACGCAAAAGTCTTTTGTCAGCACGTCCACTTTCTGATTCTGTCCGTCCTGTCCAACTTCAAAAACGTCCATTTGACAGCCCCCACCGGGCAAGTCCTTGTGAAGAGCAAGATACCTGCCCCCTTCCCTGGGCTTGAATTCAGTGTGGGTTTTGCAGAGTGAGGCGTTGGTGGCAATGAAAACACCAACACCCGGTACCGGAATGATTCCCTTCAAATCGGTGTTCGATATCTTCGTCGAGAACCTGAAGTTCTGACTGGCCGATATCCTCACCGTGAGTTCAGAGGATTTGGGCACCCCCGGGATACCGGAATTCAGGATGCCGATTGAGTCCCCCTCACTCTCTGCTTCGATATTCCCGCTATAGGCAACCACACCGATATTGAAATGCGGAGCCAATGTCCGGATCGTTATCGTGGCAACCGGCCCTGACTTCGGCTCGACATAGGTAAAGCTGGCGCAGCCCCCAAGCAACAGCAGGGCAAGCGTAGAAATCATATTTTTCATGGCGGAATCCAGATCATGAAGTTCGGGCTCAACCCGATGGCGGCGGGATCATATCGGGGATTTGCGCTGGGCATGGGTCTCAAGCATGGCTTTGTAGTATGGTCGCGCATGGCTGAAAGTCAGCAGTCTTGTCCCTTTTTAATGGAGAACCCTGCATGTCACTGATTGTTGGAGTGCCACGCGAAACCTTTGCAGGTGAGAAACGTGTTGCCACCGTTCCCGAAGTCGTCGAGAAGCTGATCAAGCTGGGTTTCAGCGTCAAGCTCGAGTCCGGCGCTGGCGCCCTCGCCAACCTGGATGACGATGCCTACCGTGCTGCCGGAGCCGAGATTGTTGATAGCGCCGCTGCGCTGTGGGCCGGTGCCGACATCGTCTTCAAGGTGCGTGGCCCGAGCGATGAGGAAGTGGGCCTGTTGCGCGAAGGCGGCACGCTCGTTTCCTTCATCTGGCCTGCGCAGAACCCGGATCTGATGCAGAAGCTGGCCGCCAAGAAGGCCACCGTGCTGGCCATCGACGCGCTACCGCGCCAGCTGTCGCGTGCACAGAAGATGGACGCGCTGACTTCGCAGGCCGGCGTGGCCGGTTACCGTGCAGTGGTCGAAGCGGCAAATGCTTTCGGACGCTTCTTCAACGGCCAGATCACGGCTGCGGGCAAGGTGCCGCCGGCCAAGGTGTTCATCGCCGGTGCGGGCGTGGCAGGCCTCGCTGCCATCGGCACCGCCGCCAACCTTGGCGCCATCGTGCGCGCCAACGACACGCGCGCCGAAGTCGCTGACCAGGTGAGGTCACTCGGTGGCGAATTCGTGAAAGTCGATTACGAGGAAGACGGTTCGGGCGGCGGCGGTTACGCCAAGGTCATGAGCGAGGGCTTCCAGCAGGCGCAGCGCGAGATGTATGCGCAGCAGGCGCGCGAGGTGGACATCATCATCACCACCGCGCTGATTCCCGGCAAACCGGCGCCCAAGCTGATCACGGCCGACATGGTGAAGTCCATGAAGCCGGGCAGCGTGATCGTCAACATGGCCGCCGAACAAGGCGGCAACTGCGAGCTGACCGTTCCTGGTGAAGCCGTGGTGCGCCATGGCGTCACCATCGTCGGTTACACCGATCTCGTGAGCCGCCTCTCGCGCCAGTCCTCGACGCTGTACGCGACCAACCTGTTCCGCCTCACCGAAGAGCTGTGCAAGACCAAGGACGGGCAGATCAACGTCAACTTCGAAGACGACGCGATCCGTGGTCTCACCGTCATAAAGGAAGGCGAGATCACCTGGCCGGCACCTGCGCCGAAGATTCCGGCCGCTGCAGCCAAGCCCGCTGCGGCTGCTGCACCCGTGGCGAAGAAGTCTGCCCACGGGCACGGCGAGCCTTCGGAGCCCATGTCGCACCAGAAGCTGGCCGTCGTCTTCGGCATCGCGGCAGCGCTGTTCTGGCTCATCGGCGCCAACGCACCGGCCGCCTTCCTGAGCCACTTCACGGTCTTCGTGCTGGCCTGCTTCGTGGGCTACATGGTGGTGTGGAACGTCAAGCCCGCGCTGCACACGCCGCTGATGAGCGTGACCAATGCGGTGAGCAGCATCATCGCCATCGGCGCACTGGTGCAGATCGCACCGCCTCTGTCGGCAGATATCTCGCGCCCTGACACGGTGATCCGGGCACTGGCCATTGGCGCCATCGTGCTGGCCACCATCAACATGTTCGGCGGCTTCGCCGTCACGCAACGCATGCTTGCGATGTTCCGTAAATAAGGAGAACTGAAGAATGTCTGCAAGTCTGGCTACTGTCTCCTACCTCGGAGCAACCATTCTTTTCATCCTGTGTCTGGGCGGCCTGTCCAACCAGGAGACCGCACGCCGCGGCAATCTCTACGGCATGATCGGCATGACCATCGCCGTGCTGGCCACCGTGTTCGGCCCGCGCGTCGCGTCGGTCGGCCTGCCCTGGATCATCGGCGCGACCGTCGTCGGCGGTGCCATCGGCCTGTACCTCGCACGCGTCGTCAAGATGACGCAGATGCCCGAGCTGGTCGCCTTCATGCACAGCCTCGTCGGTCTGGCTGCGTGTCTGGTCGGCTTCGCGAGTTACATCGACACGTCCATCACCTTTACGGGCGCCGAGAAGGCCATCCACGAAATCGAGATCTACGTCGGCATCCTCATCGGCGCCGTCACCTTCTCGGGCTCGGTGATCGCCTTCGGCAAGCTCAGCGGCAAGATCGGCGGCAAGCCCCTACTGCTGCCGGGTCGCCACTTCATCAACCTGATCGGCCTGCTGGTCGTCATCTACTTCGGCTACGCCTTCCTGCAAGCGGAAACGGTTGAGGCCGGCATGACGCCGCTGATCGTGATGACGGTCATCTCGCTGCTGTTCGGCATCCACATGGTGATGGCCATCGGTGGTGCCGACATGCCGGTGGTGGTCTCCATGCTCAACAGCTACTCGGGCTGGGCAGCTGCGGCCACCGGCTTCATGCTCAGCAACGACCTGTTGATCGTGACTGGCGCACTGGTGGGCTCTTCGGGTGCAATCCTGTCGTACATCATGTGTGCGGCGATGAACCGCAACTTCATCAGCGTGATCGCCGGTGGCTTCGGCTCCGATGGTGGCGCACCCGCCGCCAAGCCTGCAGGTGGCAGCGCCGAGCCGGCCGGTGAAGTAAGCCCCATCCTCGCCGCTGAAACCGCCGAGCTGCTGCGTGAAGCCAAGAACGTGGTGATCGTGCCCGGCTACGGCATGGCCGTCGCACAGGCGCAGCACACCGTCTTCGAGATCACCAGCCACTTGCGCGCCAAGGGCGTCAATGTGCGCTTCGCGATCCACCCGGTCGCCGGCCGCATGCCGGGCCACATGAATGTGCTGCTCGCCGAAGCCAAAGTGCCCTACGACATCGTGCTGGAAATGGACGAGATCAACGACGACTTCCCCGATACGGACGTCGCCATGGTCATCGGCGCCAACGACATCGTGAACCCGGCAGCGCAGGAAGACCCGTCCAGCCCCATCGCCGGCATGCCGGTGCTGGAAGTCTGGAAGGCCAAGACCTCGATCGTCATGAAGCGCAGCATGGCCTCCGGCTACGCCGGCGTGGACAATCCGCTGTTCTACAAGGACAACAACCGCATGCTGTTCGGCGACGCCAAGAAGATGCTCGACGAAGTGCTGGTGGTGCTGAAGAGCTGAGCACTCCGGCATGAGTGATGGAGAGCGGCATGTGCGATGTACATGCCGCTCTTTTCACTTGTACGCGCCGGAAAGCGGAGTGCATCATACGGAACCCACCTAGCGCCGCCTGGCGCCGGGCCGACATCCAGTGAGGACGCCAGTCGTGCACCTTTTTTCGCACAAACGTCACAAGGCAACACCTGACAAGGAAGCCGCACCAGACCTGCTGACGACCGCGCTGCAAGAGCACAAGATCGGCATGGACCCCGGCAGCATCCAGCACGTCGGTCAGGTGAAAGTGCGGCAAGCCGCCATCACACTGTTCGACTACGACCCCCAGCAACTCATCGAGATCACCTTCTCGTCGCTGGAAGAATCACGCAAGTATGAGAAGCAGAACGGCCTCTACTGGCTCAACGTGCACGGTCTTCACGATGCCTCCGTCATGCAGGAAATCGGCCAGCGTTTCGGCCTGCACCCCCTCGTGCTCGAAGACATCGTCAACACCCACCACCGCCCGAAGCTCGAAGACTACGGCGACTACCTGTTCCTCGTTCTGAAGTCTTTCGACTACAACAGCGCCGACCGTGACTGCCAGGCCGAACAGATCAGCCTAGTGATGGGCGCGGACTTCATCCTCAGCTTCCAGGAACGCTCGACCGGCCTATTCGACGCGGTTCGAGAACGTCTGCGCAAGAACAACAGCCTGCTACGCCGTGGCGGCCCGGACAGCCTGCTACATGCGCTGACCGACACCATCGTCGACAGCTACTTCGTGGTGACCGAGAAGCTCTCAGCCGATATCGAGAAGCTCGAAGACCTGCTGATCGTCGACCCGCCACGCAACGCGGTCGAACAGATCAACCACCTCAAGCGCGAGATGTACGAACTGCGCCACAGCATCTGGCCAACGCGCGAAGTCACCAACGGTGTGCTGCGCAACACCGCAGGCCTCGTCAAGCCGGACACCATCCCCTACTTCCGCGATGTGTATGAACACTGCGTACACCTCATCGAACAACTCGACGCCCTGCGCGACCAGATCGGCGATCTGCTCGACCTCTATCTTTCGACTGTCAGCAACCGCCTCAACAAGGAACTGCGCCTGCTGACCATCATCACCACCCTGTTCGCGCCTGCCACCATCGTCACCGGTTTCTTCGGCATGAACTTCGAGCACCTGCCCTGGACCAAATCAGAGAATGGCTGGCTGTGGGCCGCTGCGATCATCGCAGGGGGCGCGCTGGGGCTGCTGGGCCTGTTGCGCTGGCGCTATCGTCGGATCCGGCGAGGGTTTTGAGCTGCAGGGGTTACAGGTGGTGCCGTTAAAGCTCCAGTGAGATTGCCGCACTTTTTCCCCTCTCCCGGCCTCCGGCCACCCGCTTCGCGGCCCACGTCTGGCACTGCATTGCCAGACGGCTGCGCAAGCGTGTGGCATGCCACACGAACTCCTTGCTCGCCCCCCAGGGGGAGGGAACCGCAAACGCTCCGGCGTGATCGCAGCAGTTCCCTCTCCCTCGGGGAGAGGGTGCCCCGTCAGGGGCGGGAGAGGAGAAATCTCCCGCACGCCACCCACACCCGTCATCAGACTCCGAACAAACCCATGCACCCCCAGAAGCTCCTCATCTGCATCACCCTGCCCCTCTTCATGCACGCCAGCTTCTCTGCCGAGCTCACAGGCTTCGGCACCGAAACCAAGGCCGGCAGCGGCGGCGAGATCATCCGCGTCACCACGCTGAACAGTTTCGGCAGCGGCAGCCTGCGCGAAGCACTGCTGACGTCGGGCCCTCGCATCATCGTCTTCGAAGTCGGTGGCGTCATCGATCTCGAAAAGACCGACCTGAAAATCCGCGAGCCCTTCGTCACCATCGCCGGCCAGACGGCGCCCTCACCGGGCATCACGCTGATCCGTGGCGGCATGGATATCGGCACGCACGACGTGCTGATGCAGCACATCCGCTTCCGCATCGGTGATGCGGGCATGGCCAAGAAGAGTGGCTTCGAGCGCGATGTGTCGATCACCGGCCCGAGGGCACGCAACGTGGTGGTCGACCACTGCTCGTTTGCCTGGGGCACGGATGAAAACCTGTCGGTCAGCGGCGAGCGTTACTACGGCCCGCAGGGCACGGCCGGCCGCGTCACGCTGTCGAACAACATCATTGCCGAGGGCCTGCTCGACGCGACGCACGAGAAGGGCAAGCACTCGATGGGCTCGCTGATCCACGACAACGTTCAGGAGGTGGCCATCATCGGCAACCTCTACGCCCACAACCGCGACCGCAACCCCTGGTACAAGACAAACGCCACCGGCGTCGTCGTCAACAACCTGATCTACAACCCGGGTGATTACGCCGTGCGCGGCGGCGGTGTGCCGAGCGAATGGACGGGCCGGACGATGCCGGCAAACACGCAGATGGCCGTGGTCGGCAATGTGCTGCGGCACGGCCCGAACACGCGCAAGGATCTCGCCCTGCTGCGCGTCGGCACCAACGACGCCGGCGCCGATGCCTGGCTCAACGACAACCTGGCCTTCGACCGCAAGGGCGAGCCCATGCCGATGACCTTGGGCAAGGTCACCCTGCTCGACAAGGCGCCGCTGTGGCCCACAGGTCTCGTTGCCCGCCCGGCAGCCGACACCGAGGCCGCCGTGCTGCGCAGCGCCGGTGCGCGGCCAAAGGATCGTGATGCTGTCGATACGCGCATCGTCGCCGAGGTACAGAGCGGTGGCGGACGCATCATCGACAGCCAGGAAGAAGTCGGCGGCTACCCGCGACCGGAGCCCACGCGCCGCAAGCTGGACGTACCCAAGGACGTGGATGCCTGGCTGAAGAAGCTGGCCGCCGAGCTGGAATGAAAATGGGGACGCCTGCGCGTCCCCCTGGGTTGCGTACCGGATCAGCCTCAGGCTGTGCGGAAGCGTGAAATCGCCTGATTGATGTTGCCCGCCACGCCATTGAGCTGACGTGCCGTGTCAGCCACCTTGCCCGCTGCGCCGCTGTTGTCTTCAGAGAGACGTGCGATCTGCTCGACTGTGCGTGCGACATCCTGGCTTGCCGACGAATTCTCGCGCGTCGCATGGCTGATGCTGGAAACGATCTCGACCACGTTGCTCATCGCACTGTGGATCTCGCCCATCGATTTGCCGGCCTCCACGGCCAGCACTTCGCCTTGCGAGACATCCTGCGCGTTCTTGTTCATCGCCACCACGACGCTGTCCACATTGCCCTGGATGGCTTCGATCATCGCCGCAATGTCCTGCGTCGACTTGCCCGTGCGTTCGGCGAGCTTGCGCACTTCATCAGCGACCACAGCAAAACCACGGCCACTCTCCCCTGCGCGCGCGGCCTCGATAGCGGCATTGAGTGCAAGCAAATTGGTCTGGTCGGCGATCTCGCGGATCACGCCGACGATGGAACGGATCTGCTCGGACTGACGCCCCAGCTCGGTCACGGATTCTGAAGACTGTTTGACGCCGCGTGAAATGGTCGCCATGCCTTCGGCGAGATCCAGCACGACCTTGCTGCCGCGCGTGGCCACTTCGCCGGCTTCGTTGACGGTCTGCGCGGCCGAGCCGGCGCCGTCCGACACGTGGGTGATGCTCACCGTCATCTCTTGCATGGTGGCTGCCATGCGCGACGCAGCATCCGATTCATTGCCTGCCGCACTGGCCATCTGCTCTGCCGCGCCGGACATGCCACGTGCATGATCGTTGAGTTCCCGTGCACGGGCTGACAATTCCTGCAACGTGGTGTTGAGGTTCTGCCGCATCTGTTCGACCTGCCCAATCAGGCTGTCAGGGCGCGTAGCCTGCGCACGACGCGTCAGATCGCCCTGAGCAATCTGGCGCACGACCTGCACGGCATCTTCCGGCTCACCGCCCATGAGGTTCATGATCGAACGCACGACCACACCAGCGCTGAACATCGCAATCGCCGCTGCAGCAAGCACGCCGACCAGCATGACGATGGTGCCGATCTTCTCGAAGCGGGCAGCGTCCTCACTGGACTGTTTGGCAAACTCATCTTGCGCGGCCACCAGCGCGTCGATGGCGCGCTCATAACGCGACCAGCGTGCGCCGACTTCGGCCGTCAGGCTGCGCTGCGCGCCGGCCTGATCGCCCTGCTTGGCCATATCAACAACACGTTCTATGGCCGAGCTGTAGGAAGCGCGAGCGGCATCCATGGCCTGCATCAGTTCGGCCGACTGCGGGTCGGTGAGCATCTTGCCCAGGGTGTTCAACATCCGCTGCGGTGGCCGTCACGAGCTCCTGACGCGAGCCGTCGATGACTTCCACCGACCCGCCAGAAGCTCCTGCGATCTGCGTCGCAAGCAAGGTCTGGCGCATGGCCTTGAGCCGGATCCCTGCAGCGAGGTCGCTGCGTGCCTTGCCTTCCTCGACGTTATGCGTCTCCGCGATGATCAGGCGAGTCACCGTCAGTGACGCGCCCCCCAGCACCACAACCAGAGCGATCATCAGGCCGAACGACAGCCACAAACGCTTGCGCAGACTCATTTCCTGTTCCTTGTCTCAACCACAGCCCGCGGAACGCGGGACTTCTCATTAGGGAGACAACGACAGAAAAGCGGCGCTCCTTGAGCGCCGCAATGCAAACAAACGTGAGATCAGTCCAGAATCAAGCCTCGCCGAAACGGAACAGAACGTCGTCCGCCTCGCGGTTGAGCGCCACCGACAGCGGCACCTGGCTCGCCACCGGGCCCCAGAACTGGCGCGGGCCGGGCGAAGCGAACAGGTCAGCCTGCGCCCACTCGGCACGACGGCTCACGAAGTACTGCATGGCCGGGGCGTCGATGTTGACGAGGGCCTTCTCGATCACCACGGCCTCCGAACCATGGCGACGCTCGATGTTGAGCAGGCCGGCCAGCGGAATGGCCAGCGGAACGCCGCCGCCGAAGAGGTTGCCGATGCTGGCCATGTAGCCCGTCTTGCCAGCAAGAATCAGTGCGCCGGCCGTGAGGCCCAGGTTCAGCGTGTAGGCGGCGTCGAACAGCGTCGGCGCACCGCAACGGCCTTCGTAACCGAAGAAGTGGCATTGCGTCGCGAACGGAATCTTCGCGTCGATCTGCTTGAGGCGGGCCTTGGTCATGTTGACCAGCAGTTGCTCTGTCGGGATCAGCGACAGCTGCAGGTTGCCGTGCGAGTCGCGGTCAGCGAGCAGCATGTCCTGGATGTATTCGGGCAGGCTGGCGAACAGCGCGGCATGTGCGGTTTCGAGCTTACCGCCAACAAAGGCGCGCTTGGCGGCTTCATCCAGCGCCGCAAAACCGTCAGCGTGCGCCAGCACGTCATTGAGCGCGTCGATCAGCGACTTCACTTCGGGCACGAACTCGATCAGACCTTCCGGCACCAGCAGCACGCCGTGGTGGATGCCCTTGGCAGCGCGACTGGCGACGGTCTGCGCAATCTCTTCAATGATGTCGCCCAGCGAGCGCTTCTGCGCGGCGATTTCTTCCGAGATCAGCGTGATCGCCGGCTTGGCCTGCAGCGCCACTTCCAGCGTCACGTGCGAAGCGGCGCGGCCCATCAGCTTCACGAAGTGCCAATACTTCAGCGAGGAGCGCGAGTCCTGCAGGATGTTGCCGACCAGCTCGGCGTAAATGCGCGTTGCCGTGTCAAAACCGAACGAGATCGGCAGCAGGTCGCCCAGCTGCAGGTCGCCGTCGATGGTCTTGGGCACGCCAATCACCTGTACGCCACGGCCATCAGCATGCACGCCGGCAAACAGCTCTTCAGCCAGCACGGCGGCATTGGTATTGGAGTCGTCACCGCCGATGATCACGATGGCGTCGAGGGCGTTCTTGACGGCCACTTCGCGCACCTTGGCGAACTGCTCGGCCGTCTTGATCTTGGTGCGGTCAGTGCCAAGGTAGTCGAAGCCGCCGCTGTTGCGGATCTTTGCCACGTCGGCGTCCGTCACGGGCTCCAGGCGGCCATTCAGCAAGCCCTTGGGGCCGCCACGCACGCCCAGCAGCACGTTGTCGTTGCCCAGCATCTGCTTGAGGCCCACCACCACGTTGTGGCCACCTGGTGCGGGGCCACCGGAGAACAGCACCGCCACACGCTTGCCACTCGGGCGCTGTGCCAGCGGCGCACCGCCACGCAGCACCTTGCCGGCGTTGGCCGCCGTGGTCTGCGGGAACATCTCGGCCACGCGTGCCGCATCGCTCGTACTCAACACATCGCCAGTCGCGTCAAAACTGACGGCCTGCACGCCTGCACCGGCCCGGAAGGCCGACACGATGGGCAAAGGCAGCTGGCGGAGTTGGTCTTCGAGCAGCGCGTTGTGCTGCTCCATGGCGGTGAGGCGGTCGTTGAGGCGGGTCATCGCTGGACTCTGGAAACTGTTCAGGGGAGGCGCATTATCCCCCAAAGCAGCAGCCCCCATGCAGCCCCTGCCCGGACGGTGCCAGGCCAACCGCGAACGCCCGTTCGGCAAACAAAAAAGGCGGGGCAACGCCCCGCCTTCGTTTCCGTAGCCCTGCCCGCTGGGTCAGGCCAGCTTGAAGTGCTGCACCGAACGCACCATGCCGCGGGCCTGATCCTCCAGGCTTTCGGCGGCGGCGGCGGCCTCTTCGACGAGGGCCGCATTCTGCTGGGTCACCTGCTCCATCTGGGAGACGGCGTTGTTGACCTGCTCGATGCCCGTCGTCTGCTCGCGGCTGGCATCGCTGATCCCCGTCACGAGCTTGGAGACGGCTTCGAATGAGGTCACGACCTGGGTCATCGCTGTACTGGCCTGTTCGGCCAGCCTGCCGCCCTCTTCCACGCAACTGACCGATTCACCGATCAGGGTCTTTATCTCCTTGGCGGCGGTCGCACTGCGCTGCGCGAGGCTGCGCACTTCCGAGGCAACCACGGCGAAGCCCCGCCCTTGTTCGCCTGCACGCGCGGCCTCCACAGCGGCGTTGAGCGCGAGGATGTTGGTCTGGAATGCGATGCTGTCGATCACGCCGATGATGTCGGCGATCTTGCGCGAGCTGGCGTTGATCTCGCCCATGGTCTGCGCCACGCGTTTGACGACCTCGCCGCCGCGCACGACGTCGTCGTTGGAGCGGCGTGCCAGTTCGTTGGCCTGCGCAGCACTGTCGGAGTTCTGCCGCACCGTGGCGGTGAGCTCTTCCATCGTGCTGGCGGTTTCTTCCAGGCTGCTGGCCTGCTCTTCGGTGCGCGAAGACAGGTCGGTGTTGCCACGCGAGATCTCGCTGGCGCCGTTGAGCACTTCTTCGGCCGTCTGCTGGATCTGGCGCACGACGTCGCTCATCGAGTCGAGCAACAGGTTCACCGACTCGCACAGGGTAGCGAGCTGGCCCGTCTTGCCTTCCAGCGGGATGCGCCCGCTCAGGTTACCCCCCGCTGCGTCGCTGACAACGCGCGAGGTCTGTTCGACGGTCTCATGTAGCGCACGGGCTTCCTTGACGCTGCGTGTCACGTCGCTGGCGTACTTCACGACCTTGCAGGGCTTGCCGTCGACATCGAGGATGGGGTTGTAGCTGGCCTGGATCCAGATTTCGCCACCACTCTTGGTGATGCGCTTGTACTGGCCGGCGTCGTACTCACCGCGACCGAGCTTCTCCCAGAACTGGCGGTACTCGGCGCTGCGGGCGTATTCCGCCTCGACGAACATGCGGTGGTGCTGGCCGCGCACTTCTTCAAGGCTGTAACCCAGCACGGCGAGGAAGTTGTTGTTGGCGGTGATGATGCTGCCATCGAGGTTGAACTCGATGACGGCTTGTGATTTGCCGATGGCGTCGAGCTGGCCCTGGTAATCGGCGTTGCGCATGCGCTCTGCCGTCACGTCCGACGCGTACTTCACGACCTTGAACGGTCGTCCCGAGGCGTCGAGGATGGGGTTGTAGCTGGCCTGGATCCACACAGGGCGACCACCCTTGCCGACACGGCGATATACGCCAGCGTCGTACTCGCCGCGGGCAAGCCGTTCCCAGAACTGGCGGTACTCGGCGCTGCGTGCGTATTCCGGGTCGACGAACATGCGGTGATGCTGGCCACGGATCTCGTCGATGCGATAGCCCATGCCGTTGAGGAAGTTGTCGTTGGCGGTAATGATCGTGCCGTCGAGATTGAACTCGATGACGGCCTGGGACTTTCCTATCGCCGCAATCTGCCCCCGCAGATCAGCCAGCTCATTGTTGGCAACCACGGTCTGGTCCGCCTTTGCGCGCGTGCCGCCGACCAAGCTTTCAAACCATTTCATGTCGCTTCCCCCGTCTGCTGGGTCATGACCTGTGTTGGTCACGATCACATTGCTCACATCGAGGTGACGACGCCGCTGCGCCGCAACACCCTTCTGTTGCCTACGGCAGATCGGGGGATGACATTCAATTAGTCACAACTAATTCAAAGCATGAAATAGTTAGCCAACAGCTATTGCCATAAGCGACCCGATGCGTTCACGTCGGCGCGGCAATTTCGCCGATCATGCACCGATCAACCCTTGAAAATCTGGTGCGGAATCAGTTTCCAGTAGTCTTCCTGCGTGGCATCGTCCAGACATGCCTGGATGATCTTGCGGCCCAGCGGGTCAAGCTCGGGCGTCAGGAAGGGCTTGAGCTCGCGTTTGAAGAACTCGCGCCACTGCCGTGCGCCCTCCTCATACACCTCGGCACCGCCTTCCAGCTGGCTACCCACATGCAGGAAGACCGGCGGGATCAGTGAGCCCTCGACGCGAATCTGGCGCGGCTCGTAGCCCAGCAAAGCGCAGGGGCTCTCGATGAGCTGCTCGCGCGAGAAACGTGCGCTGCCACGGCGGGCCAGGTATTCGCGGGCAATCCATTCGGCCATGAAGCCGACCTTCCAGGCGCCGATGTACTGGTTCGGAATGAGCACGTGCCGCGTGTCGGTGTTCTCGACAATCTGCCGCAGCAGCAGGTTGGCCTGATCGACACGCTTGCCGGTCGCAAAAGCCCAGTACGAACCCACGCCTTCGGACTGCATGCCCCGGGAATCCTGGATGCTGGGATTGGCGTGCCCGCGCGGCGCCACGAGGCGCCACAACCAGGCCAGCGCGGGGCTGAGGATGTGCAGCATGCCGACGATGCCGTACTGCGGGCTGTCCTTGTGCGTGGGCGGGCAACGCACACCGAAGCTGCGGATGTTGATCTGCACCGGTCCGTCCTGGATGCCATGCACCATGTCGCGCGGGATGATCACGCGGGGGTTCGTACAAGGCTTGCCCGGCGCGTCTTCGATGTGCTCCCAGATCAGGCACTGGCCACCGGGCACGATGTAGTGGTTGAGGAAGATCAGCGGCCGGTCCGGATGCAGGCACAGGCGTTCGAGGTGCGGATCGGTGCCGTAGCGCTTGATGTGGTCCACGCGCACGAACCAGCCAGCCTCGGCGTCGCGGATAGCGAGCTTGGTCTGCCCCTCGTTGTAGTGCGGGTGCGCGCAAGCCATGTCGTCGGCCATGGGGTTCAGATGGCAGGCTTCCGGCAGCACCAGGGTGCGCTCTTCACCCGTCACGACGTTCTTGCCGATCAGCAGGCGACCGTCTTCCATGCGGTGGATGTGTTCGGTCATCTCGCTCTTGCCGCCGCCCGAAGCGCCCTCGTGCATGATCACCAGCTGGTTGTCGTAGGGCGTCACCACGCCCACCGCTGCGCAGTGGTTGGTGGTCCAGCCCTCGCGCTCGCCAATGTCGAGCAGCAGCGAATACACGCCCTTCTTGGCGCTGGGCCCGGGGTAAAGGTTGTAGGCGTAGATCTCCTGGTGCGTCTCGCAGCGCGCATGCACGACGACCTGCTTGCCATCGAAATGAGTGTGGCGGAACGGTGGCGCAATGAAGATGACGCCGCCCGAGAGCTTGAAACCGGCCGGCACCTGGCTGCCGGGAATCATGCCCTGCAGATCGGCCAGCGCCCCCGCAAAGAAGGCCGCCTGACGCGGGCAGATCAGCAAGGCGCCGTAGCCCAGATCGGCCGGGCCGGCGTAGAACGGCACCACGACGAGGTCCTGCGTCTTGAGCCAGTCCAGCGTCTTCTGGCGCGTCTTGTCGAAGCTCTCGCCGAAACGCTCGGCATAGGTCGGTTTGTCGGTCGGCAGCTTGTCGCCGATGACCATGGCGTCCGGATCACGGCGCCGCATGCGCGGATCTGGGAAGTTCACGGCCAGCCCGTTGCGCGCCTTGGTAACCACGGCTTCGACCACGCGGCCCATGGCCGGCACATCGAACGCTGCCTCGTACTCGCCCTTGTCCTCACGGTTGCCCGGGCTCCAGTCTGTGCTGCCGCTGGCACGGCCCAGCGCCCAGTCCAGCAACTCTTCGCGCGTCTCGGCTACTGCCAGCGAAGGGGCTGCGCTGAGAACCTCGATGACGTGGGCGGGCAGGCCCAGCGAGGGCCAGTCCTGTGCGAAATGAAGGGTTTGCCGTGACGTATCCATGAACGGGCCTCGAGGGGAATGAATTGAACGCCCCTATTGTCGTGGCCTTCCCCGATCAGGTTTTTGAGCCTGATCAGGGTTCGCCCCAAGTCGCGACGGTCAAGGCGCCCCCTCAACGCGCCGTAAAGGAAACATCGCCGCAAAAAGTGAGAGACCCCGACATGTCCGCCGCCATCGACAAGCTGTTCGCCAACCTGCCCCGCCTGCCCAGCATCCCCAAGATCGTGCAGGAGCTCATCGCCTCACTGTGCAAGGAAGACGTGGACATCAGCTCGCTGGTCGCACAGGTCAAGCAGGATCAGTCTCTCTCCGCCCGTGTGTTGCAGATGGCCAACTCCAGTCAGTACGGCGTCAGCAAGAAGATCGGCGCCATCGACCAGGCCGTCACCCTCATCGGCCTGTCAGCCTTGCGCTCACTGGTCATCGCCTCTGGCATGTCACGCAGCTTCAACAAGGTGGAAGGCGTCGACATGCGCCTCTTCTGGCGCCACGCCCTCGTCACCGCCGGTGTCGCCCGCGTGTTCGGCAAGCGTGACGGCGTCAATATCGAATTCGCCTACACGGCCGGCCTCATGCATCGCGTCGGCCAGCTGGTGCTGCACCTCGCCTACCCCGCCGCTTCGAAGCAGCTGACACGCGAGAAAGCCCCCAGCGGCGTCGACCAGCTCAAGGTCGAGCGCTCGCTGACGGAAACCGATCACTGCGAAGTGGGTGCCGAGCTCGCCGCGCGCTGGAACTTCCCCGCCGAAATCCAGGAAGCCCTGCGCAGCTACGTCACGCCGGTCGAGAGCAACGCCAGCCTGCTGGCGGCGGTAGTCGAACATCTCCTCCGCCGTCGCCATGGGTTTGTGCAACGGCCAGTCGGCAGACGAAATCATCGCCAGCCTCGACCCCAAGGTGATGGCCCGCCTGTCCCTCGAAGCCGCCGACATGCCCTGGCGCATCGAAGCCTGTCAGGATCTGCCCGCGCAATCCGACCAACTGCTCTGAGCCGCACGAAGCCCGGGCGCCCGACGTGCAGCACAGCCGTCGGGCTTTCTTACAGCAGGTGTAAAGCGCCTCGCTCACCCAGCGCCAAGGCGTTGATTTGACTGCCAATCAAGTCATTGGCACCCATTTTGCTGACTCACCTGACACGACATCACGCTCAGGGAGATCACACATGAAAAAAATCATCGCCGCACTGGCGCTCGCCACCTCCACGATGGCCTTCGCCGCCCCCATCACCACCTTCGTCGGCACTTACGGCGGCAACGACTACTACATCGCCACAGACACGGATGACGGCAAGCTGCTGTGGACCGAAGCCCAAGCCGCGGCTGTCGGCATCGGCGGCAACCTCGTCTCGATCAACGACGCCGCAGAAGAGAACTGGCTGCGCACCACGATCAGCTCTACCGATCGCTTCTGGATCGGCCTGACCGACTCGGGTAGCGAAGGTGTCTGGAAGTGGATCGGCGGCGACGCCGTGACCTACACCAACTGGGCCGGCGGCGAGCCCAACGGCGGTGGCGGCGGCTACGAAGAAGACTACGCCGTCATCAACTGGCTCAGCACCGGCCAATGGAACGACCTGCCCGACACCGGCGCCGGCTTCGCTGGCGGCCACAGCGGCATCATCGAAGTTGCCCACGTGCCGGAACCTGCATCGATGCTGCTGATCGGTCTCGGCCTGGCCGGCCTGGGCATCAGCCGTCGCCGCACGCAACGCTGACCGAACCCCGGTATCTGTAGCAAAACTGACCCGCTTCGGCGGGTCAGTCGTTTCTGAAGCTTCACATTCGATCAGACACGTTCTCTGCCTGACCTCAACGACCTCCGCTAATGGCCGACCTGCGTTTATCCACGCATCATTCTTTCAAAACCCGCCAGTCGCAGGCGGCGGCAGCTGCTCCAGAAACTCGACCACCTCATCCAGCACGCGCGTCCTGCGCATCGGTGGCAGGCTCTGCCAGACGCGCTTGCCGTAGGGCTTGGTGATCATGCGCGGGTCGCAGACCACCAGAACGCCGCGATCCTGCTCGGTGCGGATCAGGCGTCCGGCGCCCTGCTTCATGTTGATGACGGCGCGCGGCAGCTGGTATTCCATGAAGGGGTTCTTGCCCTCCTTCTCCATCCACTCGACACGCGCTTTGAGCACGGGATCATCGGGCGGGGCGAAGGGCAGCTTGTCGATGATGACCACCGACAGCGCGTCGCCGGGCACGTCCACGCCTTCCCAGAAGCTCTGGCTGGCGACCAGCACGGCATTGCCCAGGCGACGGAAGCGTTCGAGCAGTTCGCTGCGCGAGCCCTGCCCCTGCAGCAGCATGGGGAAGGTCTTGCCGTCGCGCTCGAAACGCAACTGCAAGCCTTCATGCACCTGCTTCATGGCCCTCAGCGACGTGCACAGCACGAAGGCGCGACCCTGTGCGGCGCAGATCACCGGATAGGCCGTGTCCACGACGGCCTCGATGAAACCGGGACTGTTGGGATCGGGCATGCCCTCGGGCGCGTAGAGCATGGCCTGCTCGCCGTAGGAGAACGGGCTGCCCCACATGGCAGTCTCGGGCGGGTTCTCGAGCAGGTTCAAGCCCAGCTCGCCGGTGTAGTGCTCGAAGCTGCGGCCGACGGCCAGCGTGGCCGAGGTGAAGATCCAGCTCTTGGCCTGCCCCTCGACCTGCTTCTTGAAAATCTCGGCCACGCGCAGCGGCGTGATGTTGAGCGACAGCGAGTGGCTGAAGACCTCGACCCAGCGGATCAGATCGGGCGCATCGACACGGCGCCAGCGCGTCAGTGAATCGGCCAGCACGGTGGCGCGCTGCCAGCACTTCTCCAGCCCCTCGGCTCGTTCGGCCTGCGACTCGGCGTGCACGAGGAAGCTCTCCAGCTCCTTCTCCAGCGTATCCAGCGTGCTGTGCAGCGCCGCCTTGTCAGCCAGCTGCGAGAAGCTCAGGCGCGCGTTCTCGCCGTGCAGGGTGAGGCGTAGATCCTTCGCACACTTTTCCAGTGACCGCGTGGCGTCCTGCAAGGGCATGTAGTCCTTGGCGTTCTGCACAGCCTCCATGCGCGTGTCGCGCGCGAGGTCCAGCAACTGCCCGGTCAACACGCTCTCGCCGAAGAACAGGCTGGCGGTCTCGGGCAACTGATGTGCCTCGTCGAAGATCACGGTGTTGAAGTTGGGCAGCAGCTCGGCCATGCCGCCGTCACGCAGCATCACGTCGGCGAAGAACAGGTGGTGATTGACCACCACCACGTCGGCCTCCTGCGCGCGCCGCCGCGCCGCCATCACGAAGCAATCCTTGGCGTAGGCGCATTCCTGGCCCAGGCAGTTGTCGCGTGTCGAGGTCGCGGCAATCCACACTGTCGCGTCTTCGGGCACGCCATCGCATTCAGCCTTGTCGCCGGTCTGCGTCTGCAACATCCAGCGCGCGATGCGCGGCAGGTAGTGGGCATCTTCGCGATTCATGAAGCGCCCCTCGGTCTTGGCCTGCTCGACGTGGTAGTGGCAGGCGTAGTTCTGCCGCCCCTTGAGCAAGGCCACCGTCACCGGCAGCTTGAGCGCCTTGCGCACGGCGGGCAGGTCGCGATGGAAGAGCTGGTCCTGCAGGGTCTTGGTGCCCGTCAACACGATCACCTTGCCACCCGACATCAGCGCCGGCACGAGGTAGGCGAAGGTCTTGCCGGTGCCCGTGCCCGCTTCGGCCACCAGCACGCGACAGCCCTTGATGGCTTGTGCGATGGTCTGGGCCATCTCGGTCTGCTGCGGACGCGGGCGAAAGCCGGGAATCGTCTGGGCAAGCGTGCCGTCTTCAGCAAAGTGCAGGAGGATGTCGTCGGACATGGAGCAACGTCTGGCGTGCAGCGCAGCAGCATCGATGCATGCCGGCGTCGTGCCCGGAGGGTGGTACGGGGAATATGCAGGATCGCCCGCCAGAGCGGGCAGCGGGAAAATCTTAACACGCGCTTACCCGACGCCCGCCGGACGGCGGCCCGCCGCAATTGCCGCCCCACACGGCTTGGGCTACATTGCCTGCGTTCCCCTGCGCCGACCGACAGCCGTCCTCCATGTCCAATCCAGCCAGCCTTGCGCCGCGTGCCCACCAGGGCGACCAGCCCCTAGTCCTCAAGGACATCCTGAAGATGATGCTGGAAGACCAGCTCATCACACGCGACGAAGCCCAGCTGGCGATGGAAGCGCGCCACTTGCAGAAGACCGGCACCCACCCGCTGGTGATCATCGCCGACAAGAAGTTCAAGTCGACGCAACCGCCGCACCGCCTGCTGCACCTGGAATGGCTGACCGAGTGGCTGGCCGGCAAGGTGTGCATGGAATACATGCACATCGACCCGCTGAAGATCAACTTCGCGACCGTCACCGAAGTCATGTCCAGCGCCTACGCAGCCCGCCTCAAGGTGCTGCCGGTGCAAGTCACCAGCGCCGAAGTGGTCATCGCCACCGCCGAGCCCCATGTGCGCGACTGGGAGGTCGAACTCCAGCGCGTCGTGCACAAGAACATCCGCCGCGTGCTGGCCAACCCGCAGGACATCGAGAAATTCCAGATCGAGTTCTACAAGCTCGCCGCCTCGGTCAAGAAAGCCAACACGGGCGACCAGCAGCAGCGCTCGAGCATCACCAACTTCGAACAGCTCGTCAACCTCGGCGAAACCGATCGCCAGTTCGACGCCAACGAACAGCACATCGTGCGCATCGTCAACTGGCTGTGGCAGTACGCCTTCGACCAGCGTGCGTCCGACATCCACATCGAGCCGCGCCGCGACATCGGCCTCGTGCGCTTCCGCATCGACGGCGTGCTGCATCAGGTCTACCAGCTGCCGATGACGGTCATCAACGCGATGACCAGCCGCATCAAGATCCTCGGCCGCATGGACGTCGTCGAGAAACGCCGCCCGCAGGACGGCCGCGTCAAGACGCGCACACCTGCCGGCATGGAGGTGGAACTGCGTCTGTCTACGCTGCCCACCGCCTTCGGCGAGAAGCTGGTCATGCGTATCTTCGACCCCGAAGTGCTGGTGCGCTCCTTCGAAGAGCTGGGCTTCACCGAGGAAGACCTGCAGCGCTGGGAATCGATGACCAAGCAACCCAACGGCATCATCCTCGTCACGGGCCCGACGGGTTCCGGCAAGACGACCACGCTCTACTCCACGCTCAAGCAGCTCGCCACGTCCGAGGTGAACGTCTGTACGGTCGAAGACCCGATCGAAATGGTCGAAGAGAGCTTCAACCAGATGCAGGTGCTCGCCAACATCGACCTGGGCTTCGCGCAGGCCGTGCGGGCCCTGATGCGGCAAGACCCGGACATCATCATGATCGGCGAAATCCGCGACCTCGAAACCGCCGACATGGCCATCCAGGCCTCGCTGACCGGTCACCTCGTGCTGTCCACGGTGCACACCAACGACGCCCCGGCCGCCATCACGCGTCTGCTCGATCTCGGCGTGCCGTCCTACCTGCTCAACGCCACCGTGCTGGGCATCATGGGCCAGCGCCTGGTGCGCACCCTGTGCCCGCACTGCAAGCGCTCCGACGAGATGACGCCCGAAGAACTCGTCGAATGGGACAAGCTGGCCCTGCCCTTCAAGGCCCCACCTCCTGCCAAGGTCTATCGCCCGGTCGGCTGCCTGGAATGCCGCAACACCGGCTACATGGGCCGCATGGGCATCTACGAAACCATGCTCATGTCGCCGGCGATCCGCCAGCTGGTACGCCCCGACGCGGACCTTGCCGCCATCCGCAACGTCGCCTGCCGCGAAGGCATGAAGCCAATGCGTGTGTCTGGCGCGCTGAAGATTGCCAAGGGCCTCACCGCGATGGATGAAGTGGTACGCATCGCACCGCCGGCCGACGACAACGGCAGCTGAGCAACCCGCCCCGCCAGGCGCCACGCCGGGCGCCGAATTCGGCGATAATCCCGGCCTTCGCACACCGGAACCGACTTTTGAGCACTGACTCAACCGGGCAGCCCGCCGTTGCCCGCATCAATACTCCCTTCCGCCGCTTCCTCGCCTGGCTCGACATGCTGTTCGTCGACCATGGCATCTTCCGCGTCTTCTACAACAACCTGTACGCGCTGCCGGGTGGCCTGTTCCGTTCCAGCCAGCCCAGCCCCGGCCAGATCCGCAAGTACGCGAAGAAGTACGGCATCAAGACCATCATCAACCTGCGCGGCGCCGACCAGACCCTGCGTTACGCGCTGGAAGAAGAAACCTGCCGCGAGCTGGGCATCACCCTGGTCAACCACAAGGGCATCCTGTCGCGCAGCGCGCCCGAGGTCGACGCCGTGCTGGCCACGCAGGCCATGTTCGACAAGATCGAATACCCCGCCCTCGTGCACTGCAAGTCGGGCGCTGACCGTGCCGGCTTCGCCGCTGCGCTGTACCGCGTGTTCCGCCGCAAGGACGCCATCGCCAGCGCGATGGACGAACTGTCCTGGAAGTACGGCCACTTCAAGGGCTCCAAGACCGGCGTGCTGGACTACTTCTTCGAGAAGTACCTGCTCGACGCAGAGAATGAGTCGATCGCTTTCGAAGACTGGCTGACGAAGCAGTACGACCGCGAACAACTCAAGCAGACCTTCAAGGTGCGAGGCGTGTCGGACTTTTTTGTTGAACAAGATCCTGCACCGCGAATAAGCGGCCGCCCATGAAAGACTCCGTCCTTCTCTACCGCCGCCTGCTGGGCTACATCAAGCCCTACTGGCGCGTGTCGCTGCTGTCCATCCTGACCATGGCCGCCGTCGCCGGGCTCACGCCCCTGCTGGGGCAGCAGATGAAGTACCTCGTCGACGAGGTGCTGATCGCCCAGAACCGCAGCGCGCTGGGCCCCATCCTGCTGATGCTGGTGGGCATCGTGCTGTGCAAGAGCCTGGCCGAATACGCTTCCAACGTCTCCAGCCAGTGGGTCGCCAACAAGGCCATCGACGACCTGCGCCGCATCGTCTTCGACCACCACATGGCGCTGCCGCTCAGCACGCACCAGGCGCAAACCTCGGGCCGCATGCTGTCGCGCGTGACCTACGACATCCCGCAGGTCGGTGCCGCGCTGTCGAATGCCTGGATCATCGTCATCCAGGACACGCTGACGGTGATCGCCCTCTTCGCCTGGCTGTTCTACAGCGCCTGGCACCTCACGCTGATCATCCTCGCCATCGGCCCCGTGATCGCCTGGATCATCCGCAAGGCCAGCGCTGGCATGCGCGCCTCCAACCGCCAGCAGCAGTTGCAGATGGGCGAGATGACCAATGCGGTCGAAGAACAGCTGACGGGCCTGCGCGAGATCAAGATCTTCGGCACACGCGGCCATGAGGCGCGACGCTTCGCCGACATCTCCAACGCCCTGCGCCGCGAGACCATGCGCGTCGTGCGCATCTCGGCCGTCAATGTGCCCATGGTGCAGGTGCTGGCCTTTGCCGCCGTGGCCGGCGTGCTCTACGCAGCAGGCAGCCTGGTGTCGACCGGCATGCTGACCCCCGGTGATCTGATGGCCTACGTCACCGTGACCTCGCTGATCTTCGAACCGATCCGCCGCCTCACCAACATCAACAGCACCATCCAGCGCGGCCTCGCAGGCGCACAGAGCATCTTCGAACTGATCGACCTGCCCGCCGAAAAAGATCAGGGCCAACTGAAGCTGCCGCGTGCGCGTGGCGAGATCCGCTTCGAGCAGGTGCGCTTCAGCTACCCGGGGCAGGAAACCCCGGCGGTGCAGGACTTCACACTGAGCATCGCTCCCGGCGAGACGGTCGCCTTCGTCGGCGCATCAGGCAGCGGCAAGACCACCCTGCTGGCGCTGGTAGCGCGCTTCTTCGAGCTGGAGTCCGGCCGCATCCTCATCGACGGCGTGCCGCTGCAGGACATGCCGCTCGACGACCTGCGCCAGCAGCTCGCGCTGATCGGCCAGCACGCCGCCCTGTTCGACGACACCGTAGCCCACAACATCGCCTACGGCCGCCAGGGCGCCACGCAGGCCGATGTCGAAGCAGCTGCCGTGCAAGCGCATGCACTGGAGTTCATCCAGAAGCTGCCGCAGGGCTTCGACACGCGCATCGGCACCAACGGCAACCAGCTCTCCGGTGGCCAGCGCCAGCGTCTCGCCATTGCCCGCGCCTTCCTCAAGAACGCGCCCATCCTGCTGCTCGACGAAGCCACCTCGGCGCTCGATAACGAGTCCGAACGTGTCGTCCGCGAGAAGCTCGTCGAACTGCGCCGCGACCGCACGGTGCTGGTCATCGCCCATCGCCTGACCACCATCCGCGACGCCAACCGCATCGTGGTCATGGAGCGCGGCCGCATCGTCGAGATCGGCAACCACGCCGAACTGCTGGCTGCCAACGGCGCTTACGCGCGCCTGCTAGCCAGCGGCGAAGACCTCGTTGAGTGACATGCCGGGCTGGCTGCGTCAACTGCTGCCTCAGTTGCTACGTCAGCTGCTCCGCCGCGACCCGCTGCCACGCCTGCTGCGCCGTGGCCTGAAAGTCGGCAGCAACTTCTACATGCAGGACGACTGCTGCATCGATGCCTGGCACTGCCAGCACATCCGCATCGGCAACGAAGTCACGCTGGGCCCGCGCGTCATCATCCTGGCCCACGACGCGAGCATGAACCGCGCACTGGGTCAGGTGCGCATCGCGCCAGTCAGCATCGGTGACCGCGTCTTCATCGGCGCCGGCGCCATCGTGCTGCCCGGCACGCACATCGGCAACGACGTGATCGTGGGTGCAGGCAGTGTGGTGACGGGAGCTGTGCCAGACGGCATGGTCGTCGCCGGCAATCCGGCGCGCGTCATCGGCACGACGGCCGATTTCCTGGCGCGCAAACAGGCCGAGGCGAGCTCAGGCCCGGCCGCCGACGGCGTGCACTACGTACGCTGAATAAAAGCGGGTTGCTCGCTCAGGCCGAAGCCGCTGCGGCGCCCGCAGCCAGGCGCGGCCGCACCCGTGCAATCCATTGAAGGGCCGGCACTTCCACGCGGCGGTGGAACACATGCGCCACCACGTTCGCCAGCCCCCAGGCGAGCAGCAGCCCGGCCAGGTTGCCGCCACGGGAATGGCCGAACCAGCGGGTAGCCACCATGTTGATGAGCAGCAGCACGCTGAAGTGGGTGAGGAACAGCGCATAGCTGGTGCGCGCCAGATATCGACTCAGCGCCGCAACCAGTGGCGCCAGCTGCCAGCGCAGTGACCAGCACAGCATGCAGGCCATCACCACCGCCACGGCCAGGCGCACGCGGTAATCCACGATCAGTGCCAGCACGGCAATCACCGCCAGCACCCCGAAGGCGCGCCGCCACACCAGCGAGTTCAGCGCCCAGCGCGCATACACGCCCAAGCCATAGGCGCCGAAGTAATACACGCCGAACACGTCCCATGACGCATCGCGGTTGAAATGGAAGAAGCCGGCCAGCGCAGTGCAGAACACCAGGACGGCGCCGGCGTACTGACCGATGCGGCCACCGAAGTGCATCAGGCCCAGGAACAGCACGAACAGCTGCAGGTCGATGGCGACGTACCAGGCGCCGGCCGACAGGGCGTCGAACCCGAACAGGTCGTGCATCAGGAAGACGTGCGCAAGGAACTGCCGTGCGCTGGGCGCGTGCGGCACAAGAGCCGGATCAAGCGTGCCGCGCACCAGAGCCGAACAGGCCATGCAGACCAGCAGGGCCACACAGAACGGCAAGGCCAGCCGCAAATAGCGACGGGCGACGAGGCCAAAGCCCACCGGAACCGACAACTGCCCGGCCGGCGCCAGCGTGTGGGCCGTCAGGAAGCCAGCCATCACGATGAACAGCTGCACCGCCACCCGCGCATGGTTGGCGAGCCAGCCGAACAGATCCGGCGCCAGCGACCAGGCGGCGTCGGGCATGGGGCCGTAGAAGGCGAGGTGGTGAAGGACGATGAGCTGGGCAGCGACGGCTTTGAAGACGTCCAGCCCCTGCATCGGCCCGGCAAAAGAACGGGACATCCGGACAAGGCAGCGTGCCGACAGGCAGCACGCTTTCAAATCGACGAAAGCGCGGATTATACGGAAGTCGTAGGGGAAAACGCTTAGTTTTCAGCAGACTGTGCTGGAATTTGCGCACCCGGCGAGACGAGCGGTGCGATTGTTTCGCCCCTCAGCCCATGCGCATCAGGGTCGATTTGCCGAACAGGCTTTCCACCAGATCCACCACCAGCAAGGCGCTGCGGTTGCGTTCGTCGAGCGCGGGGTTGAGCTCCACGATGTCCAGCGAGCCCATCAGGCCGGTGTCGGCAATCATCTCCATGCACAGCTGCGCCTCGCGGTAGCTGGGCCCGCCCGGCACGGTGGTGCCGACGCCGGGCGCGAGGTCGGGGTCGAGGAAGTCGACGTCGAAGCTGACATGCAGGTGCGTGTTCTCGTCGATGCCCGACAAGGCTTGCTCCATGGTGTGGCGCATGCCCCATTCGTCGACGAAGCGCATGTCGAACACCTCCAGCCGCGACTCATGCACCAGCCGGCGCTCGCCTTCGTCGACGCTTCGCACGCCGATCAGGCGCAAGGCTTCGATGGGCAAACGACCGGGCTCGCCAGCGAGGTGCACCAGCTCGGTCGGCCCCATGCCGCACAGGCAGGCCAGCGGCATGCCGTGCAGATTGCCGCTGGGCGTGATGGCGGGCGTGTTGAAGTCGGCATGCGCATCCAGCCACAGCACGCGCAGGTGCTTGCCCGTCTCGCGACAATGCCGCATGGCGGCGCGGATCGAGCCGATGCCCAGGCAATGATCGCCGCCCAGCAAGACCGGCAGGCGCCCCGCAGCGAGCACGTCATACAACGCTTCGAAAGCCAGCAGGTTCCAGCTCACCACTTCAGGCAGGTGGCGGTAGCCACTCACCGGCTTCTGCCAGGGATTGGCCGGGCCACCGAGATTGCCGCGATCTTCCACCTCAGCCACACGCGCCGCCAATGCCGCGTGAATGCCTGCCACCCGCAGCGCCTCGGGCCCCATCGATGCGCCACGCATGCCGGCGCCGATATCGGTAGGCGCCCCGACCAGACTCACGCGCTTGCGGCGTTCACTCATGGGTAGTCCTTATTGAATGACATCAACCTTGAGCCAGACCTCGCTGCTCTGCTCGCTCTGCGCAGCGCGATCCGACGCAATGCCGCGCTGTCCGCTGCTGCGTTCGATATTGCCACCACCCAGTGAAATCCACTCGCCCAATCGCCCCTCGATCTGCGTGCTCAGCCGGCTGCCCGACACCACACCGCCCTGCCCCGCCTGCATCATCTGCGGCGAGATGGTCAGCCGCACACGCTCGCCGATCAGGTCCGGCCGCGCCGTGAAGCCCGTACCGACGTCAACGTACTGCACGCCCTCCACAACCTGCACGCCACCACCGGGGCGCACGAAAGTCTGGCGCATGGGAATCGGCAGCGAACGACCGAGGAAGATCGACGCCTCGCCACCCTCCACCGTCTGCACCTGCTGTTGCGCACTCTGGCTGCCCTGGGTCGTGCGCGCCTCGGCGCGCACATCGGCCTGCGCACGCACGATGCCGTCCGGCCCCACGATGACGCGCCCTGATTGCACACCCATGTCACGTGAGTTGCCGCTGCTCGTGCCGCCTTGTCGCACCGAAATCATCACACGACGCGAAGGCGTATCCAGCGCCGCCAGCGCCTCGCGAATCTGCGCAATGTTCGCCGGCGAGGCACGCAGGAACAACTTGTTGTTCGCCGCCGTCAAAGTCGCACCCGGCTCCAGCAGACCCTGCAAGGTGGGCAAGACCTGATCCGGCAGACGATGCTGCAAGGGTATGATTTCGAGTCGCTGCTGCGCCTGCGCCAGATGCACTGGCAGCAGCAGGCAGAAACAGAACCACCACAACCGCGCCTTCATGTCTTGCCCTCCTGAGCACGCGCCGCAATCAGCTTTTGCACACCCGCCGGAACCGGACGACATGAACAATGCTGCTGATGCGCCAGATGCCAGGCAATGCGTTGCGCTGCCGTCGCTTTTGGCGGCATGCGGTTGGCTTCATGCCAGCTGCGATTGATGGTGCCCATGAACACACTCCCGAACTCAAAGGTATTCCATGCTGCGTGTCTGCATTATCGGCGGTAGCGGCCACTACCGCTATGTACTCGAAGGCCTCGACGAACGCGTCGCGCTGGTCGGCTTCGCAGCCGGCTCCGACGGCGAAGACCTCAGCAAGCTCGCCACCATGCTGCAGGAGCGCGGCATCGCAGCCCCGCGCTTCGATGACTGGCGCCTGATGCTCGATACCATCCAGCCCGACATCGTCGCCGTCAACTGCCACTTTGGCGATCACGCCCGCATCAGCACCGAATGCCTGCAACGCGGCCACAACGTGTTCAGCGAAAAACCCGTCGCCACGCGCCTCGATGCACTCTCCACGCTGATCGAAACACACGAGGCCAGCGGCCAGCACTTCGCTGCCATGTTCGGCATCCGCTGCAAGCCATGGTTCCTCACTGCGCACGCTGCAGTTCAAGCCGGCCGCATCGGCGAAGTGCGGCTCATGCACGCGCAGAAGTCCTACAAGCTCGGCAAGCGCCCTGCCTTCTTCGCCAGCCGCGAACGCAGCGGCGGCCTCATCCCCTGGGTCGGCAGCCACGCCATCGACTGGCTGCAATGGCTGTCCGGCGAATCCTTCATCAGCGTCAGCGCCTCGCACAGCCGCGCCCACAACGGCAGCAACGGCGACCTCGAAGTCTCGGCGCAATGCCTGTTCCAGATGAGCAACGACATCGCCGCCACGGTGAGCATCGACTACCTGCGACCCGGCACGGCACCGTCACACGATGACGACCGCATCCGCATCGCCGGCACCCGCGGCGTGCTCGAAGTACGTGAGGGGAATGTCTGGCTGCTCAACGACGAAGCCCAGGGCCTGCAGAACCTGCCCCTGCTGCCGGAGCGCTCTATCTTCGCGAGCTTTGTTGATCAAGTGCTGGGCACGGGGCTGTGCATCGTCAGCAGTGATGATGCGTTCAGCGCGACCTATGCGAGCTTGATGGCGCGGGAGGCGGCGGACAGGGGTGTCACGCAGGAGTTCGACGCGTAGCCAGAACCGAGGACTGCCCATGGGGACTGTCCCGGATTCCGCTACGCTACATTCGGAAGAGTTGCGATCCCTTCGTGCCCTGAAATGACAAAACCGGCCTTATCGGTTTACTCGTGCCATTTAATGCGGCAAATTCATACACCGCCTACCCCAGCATACAAGTCGGCAAGCAGCTTCTCACCCAATGTGCAGACCGGATGTGGGCTAAACAAATCAGATTCGGGTACAAAAATGTGCTCTATATCAAGTTGATCATCCGATGAAACCAGTTGATTTTTCCCACACAGACTTCCAATCGCTTTTCGATTCGTTCAAAAGCGAAACAGATCGTGGTGCTGCTGTACTTGCTGGCAGTTATGTTGAAAATTACCTCGGTATTTTCCTAAAAGAGAAGATGGTAGATCCTTCACTCGCTGATCGCCTCTTTGCCTCTGAGGGGGCGCTTTCGTCGTTTTCTCAGCGAATAGACTTAGCGCAAGCCTTCGGGTTCTTGTCTAAAGTGCAATGTGACGATCTGCACTTAATCAAAAAAATACGAAATCACTTCGCACACCATCCCAAAGAAGCCTCATTCGACAAGCAACCTGTTTCGGATTGGGTTAACAACTTGATCGCGTCCAAAACGAAGATGCGAGGCCCCGACGGATCACTGATCAACGTCGGTGATGCTAAGGACAGATATCTCATTTCTGCCGGCATGTTCGTCGCCTTAAACAGCAAAACAACATAAACCAACAGACGTCAGAAAGTTCCGGCGTGAGGGCCTGCCTACAAGCTGCACTTGTGAGTGCCCGTTGCAGCCTCCAACGTCAAACGCTAAACATCTAAGGACACTATGCCTACAGCTCCGATACTCTGCTTGGGCGCCCGCTGGCGGGCCGATGACGTTTATTGGTACTCAGCACACGAAACCGCACACCTCGACGGAGTGCCAAGAAAAAATATCACCGCGCCTGTCGTCAATTTCGCACATCAGAGCGGCATATACATCTTGTATTCCGATCACAAGCCGATCTACATCGGACAGGCTAACAAGACACTATTCTCAAGATTGAAGGCTCACTTCCTTACGGATGACTTGGCAGGCCGCTGGGACACGTTCACCTGGTTTGGCTTACGAAGCGTCGTCGGCGGAAATAAGCCTCGGCTATCAAAGCCGGGAAGCAACTTCTCAATTTCTACAGCACAGCTACTGGACCACTTTGAAGCCGCCATGATTCATGCATTTGAGCCGCCGCTAAATGGTCAAGAAGGTAGGTTCGGTGAAGGAGTTACCCGATACAAGCAAGTCCGCGACACCCGACTAGGCCCAACAGATCGCGAACTCTTGGAAGGAATGGCCCTGACTGGGAAGTTGGTGCCTGCCGGGAAGCGGATCACCAAACGCGGCTGGAAGGACGACGATGACTAACCCTACAGCGTGTAGGGCGCAATAACCGTAGAGCATTGCGCCGAAAGGTGCCCAATGCCAATCAAACATCCGGCGCAATGTGCTTTGCTTATTGCGCCCTACTTTTTCTTCAACGCCGCAGCCGCCTCTTCCCGCACACGTCGCGCTTCATCCAGCAGGAACTGCTGGTAATCATCCAGATCCCCGTCATAGGGCTCAACGGCGCCCTTGGACACCAGCCAGAACTCATCACACACTGCACGTAGCAAGGCGCGGTCGTGGCTGACCAGCATCACCGTGCCTTCGAATTCGTTGAGGGCCACACCCAGCGCGTCGCGCGTGGCGAGGTCGAGGTGGTTGGTCGGTTCGTCGAGCAGCAGCAGGTTGGGGCGTTGCCAGACGATCATGCACAGCACGAGGCGCGCTTTCTCCCCGCCGCTCATGGTGCCGACGGCCTGGTGCACCATGTCGCCGCTGAAGTTGAAGGTGCCGAGGAAGGTGCGCAGTGATTGCTCGGTGCCGCTCTGGCCCGGTGCGCGCATGTGGGCCGGCGTGTCCTTGGCCAGCCGGATCATGTGCAGCAGTGGTGAAGCCTCCGGATCCAGCACGTCGAGTTCCTGCTGGGCGAAGTAGCCGATGTTGAGGCCCTTGCCTTCGCTGATCTCGCCGAGAATGGGCTTGAGCGCATGCGCGACCGTCTTCACCAGCGTGGACTTGCCCTGACCGTTGGCGCCGAGGATGCCGATGCGCTGGCCCGCCAGCACGGAGCGGTTGATGTTGCGCACGATGACCGTGGGCGCGGCATCGGGCGTGTCGTCCGGCGGCGGGTAGCCGAAGCTCGCGTCGAGCATCGACAGCATGGGATTGGGGACGTTGAGCGGCTCCTTGAACTCGAAGCTGAACTCGGCATCGGCCAGCACTGGCGCGACCTTCTCCATGCGCTCCAGCGCCTTGACGCGGCTCTGCGCCTGCTTGGCCTTGCTGGCCTTGGCCTTGAAGCGGTCGATGAACTTCTGCAGGTGCGCAATCTTGTCGGCCTGCTTGGCCATCGCCGCCTGTTGCAGCAGCATCTGTTCGGCGCGCATCTCTTCGAAGCGGCTGTAGTTGCCGCCGTAGCGCACGAGTTTGGCGTTATCGACGTGCACCGTCACCTGCGTCACCGCATCGAGAAACTCGCGGTCGTGGCTGATGACGACCATGGTGCCGGCGTAGCGCTTGAGCCAGGCTTCGAGCCACACGAGCGCATCGAGGTCGAGGTGGTTGGTCGGTTCGTCGAGCAGCAACAGATCGGACGGACACATCAGCGCGCGCGCCAGCTGCAGGCGCATGCGCCAGCCGCCCGAGAAGCTGTTGACCGGCTGATCGAGCTGCGCGGTCGTGAAGCCCAGGCCAAGGATCAGTGCCTGCGCGCGCGCCGGTGCGTCGTGTTCGCCCGCATCGTGCAAGGCCATGTAGGCATGCGCCATGGCCATGCCGTCATCGCTGGCTTCCGCCGCCGCCACTTCGGCACGCGCCGCCATCAGCACGTTGTCGCCTTCGATCACGAAGTCGGTCGCGCCCTGCTCGGTCTCCGGCATGTCCTGCGCCACCTGCGCCATCTGCCATTGCGTGGGGATGGAGAACTCGCCGCTGTCTTCGTGCAGCGTGCCGTTGAGCAGGCCGAAAAAGGAAGACTTGCCGGCGCCGTTACGGCCGACGAGACCGATCTTCTCGCCGGGCGTGAAATTGACAGAGGCACGGTCGAGCACGACCTTGACGCCGCGACGCAGCGTTACGTTCTTGACGGAAATCATGGGGAGGAACTTCTTGGGGGAGCGGCATGATAGCTGCCCCATCCGGGCAGGCCCAGCAAAACCTTTGTGACACTACGTAGGGTGGATAAGCGCAGCGCATCCACGCGTGCAACGGGTGGAACGGTGGATGCGCTGCGCTTATCCACCTTACTCTCCCCTTACTCCGGCCTGTGCGGCTCGGCGAGATACTCGCGCGTACGCATCTCGATGAGACGCGACACGGTGCGCGGAAACTCCTGCGCGTTGGGGCCTTGGCGATACAGCTCGGGCGCCTCGGCTGCGGCGCTGACGATGAGTTTGACGCGGGCGTCGTAGAGCACGTCGATGAGCCAGGTGAAGCGGCGCGCTTCGTTGCCCTGATCCTTGCTCATGACGGGCACATTGGACAGCAACAGCGTGTGGTGTTCGCGGGCGAGTTCGAGGTAGTCGTTCTGCGAGCGCGGGCCGCCGCACAGCACTTCGAAATCGAACCACACGACGCCGGGCGCGGCGCGGCGTGCGTGCAGTTTGCGGCCCTGCACGTCGAGGTCGGCAGGCTTGCCGGGCACACCGGCGATCTCGGCGAAGTGGCCGGAGAGTTTTGCGTCGGTCTCGGGCCCGGTCGGCACGATGAAGGTGTTCATGCGCTCCAGTGAGCGCAAACGGTAGTCTGTGCCGTCATCGACTTCGACGACGTCGAAGCGCTCTTTCATGAGGTCGATGGTGGGCAGGAAGTTCTGGCGTTGCAGGCCGTTGGGATAGAGGCCATCCGGTGGGTAGTTGGAGGTCATCACGAAGACCACGCCGCGCTCGAACAGGGCCTGCATGAGGCGGCCGAGGATCATTGCGTCGGCGATGTCGGATACGTGGAATTCGTCGAAGCACAGCAGGCGCGTCTTGGTGGCGATGTCGTCGGCGACCTTGGCGAGCGGGTCGTCTTCATTCGTCGCGGCACGCAGCTGGGCGTGGATGCTCTGCATGAACGAGTGGAAGTGCGCGCGACGCTTGCGCTTGTAGGGCACAGCGTCGAAGAAGCTGTCCATGATGAAGCTCTTGCCACGCCCCACGCCGCCCCACAGGTAGATGCTGCGCGGCAGGTCCGGGTGGATGAAGAGCTTGCGCAGCGCCGTGCGCCGCGCTGCCTTGAACGCCAGCAACTCGGTGTACATCGCCTGCAGTCGATTGACTGCCTTGCGCTGCGCGACGTCGGCCTTGTAGCCGCGCATGGCGAGCTGCGCCTCGTAGGCTTCGATGACACCGAATTCAGGGACGTTGAGGATTTCGTGGGACATCAGACGACACTCGGAAGTGAAACGGGGTGAAGCGCTTGTGACGCCCCACCCCGTCGTGCTTTCAATTCAGCCAGTCTGGCCGATCAGAAATGCAAAGAACGCTTATCAACGGCAAGTGCAGCCTCGTGGAACGCTTCCGACAGCGTCGGGTGAGCGTGACACGTACGAGCAATGTCTTCCGACGAAGCACCGAACTCCATGGCCACCACGGCTTCGGCGATCAGCTCCGAAGCGTTGGTACCGATGATGTGGGCACCGAGGATTTCGTCGGTCTCGGCATGTGCGATGACCTTGACGAAGCCCGTGGTGTCGCCCTGGCCGAGTGCGCGACCGTTGGCGAGGAAGGGGATCTTGCCTTCCTTGAACGGCACATTGGCGGCCTTGAGCTCTTGCTCGGTCTTGCCGACCCAGGCGATTTCCGGGTGCGTGTAGATGACCCAGGGAATGGTGTTGTGGTTCATGTGACCGGCCTGACCCGAGATCACTTCAGCCACCATCACGCCCTCTTCCATGCCTTTGTGCGCGAGCATCGGGCCCGGCACCACGTCGCCGACCGCCCACACGTTGGGCAGGTTGGTGGCGCAGTGTTCGTCGATCTTGATGCGGCCGCGCTCGTCGAGCGCGAGACCGACGGCGTTGGCGTTGAGGCCATTGGTGTTCGGCGTGCGGCCCACAGCGACGATGAGCTTGTCGACTTCCAGGGTCTGCAGGCCTTCGTCGTTTTCGTACTTGATGGTGACGCTGTCCTTGCCGGCGGTGACTTCCTTGAGCTGGATGCCGAGGTTGATCTTGAGACCTTGCTTGGTCGTGAAGATCTTCCAGGCTTCCTTGGCGACTGCGGAGTCAGCTGCGGCGAGGAAATCGGGCGCGGCTTCGAGGATGGTGACGTCGGAACCGAGACGCTTCCACACCGAGCCCATTTCGAGGCCGATCACGCCGGCACCTATGACGCCGAGGCGCTTGGGCACAGCGTTGATGTCGAGTGCGCCAGCGTTGTCGAGGATCAGCTTCTGGTCGACCGGGATGCCCGGCAGGTGACGCGCCGACGAACCCGTGGCAACGATGACGTGCGTGGTCGTAACGATTTCGTCACCGATCTTGACCTGCCACTTGCCGTTGACCTGGCCGACGAAGCTGCCATGGCCCGGCACGAAGGTGACCTTGTACTTCTTGAACAGGCCTTTGATGCCCGTAACCAGCTGCGTGACGATGTTGGTCTTGCGCTGGATCATCGTCGGCACGTCGATGGAGACCTTGTCGGCCTTGATGCCGTGCATGACGAACGAGTGGGCAGCCTGGTCGTACAGCTCGGATGAGTGCAGCAGGGCCTTGGAGGGGATGCAACCCACGTTGAGGCAGGTGCCGCCCAGACGCGGTTCGCCCTTGGGGTCGGCATAGGCTTCGGATTCGCAGCAGGCGGTGTTGAGGCCCAGTTGCGAGGCACGGATCGCAGCCACGTAGCCGGCGGGACCACCACCGATGACGACGACGTCAAATTCTTTCGACATTTTCTTGTCCTTGGCAACGGGGCGCGACCAGCGCGCCCCTTCAAACAACGGCTATCAGATTTCCAGCAGCAGACGGGCCGGATCTTCCAGCGCTTCCTTCATGGTCACCAGACCGAGAACGGCTTCGCGGCCGTCGATGATGCGGTGGTCGTAGGACATCGCAAAGTAGTTGATCGGGCGCACGACGACCTGACCGCTCTCAACCACGGCGCGTTCCTTGGTGGCGTGGATGCCGAGGATCGCGGACTGCGGCGGGTTGATGATCGGCGTCGACAGCATCGAACCGAACACGCCACCGTTGGAGATGGAGAAGGTGCCGCCGGTGAGCTCTTCCATGCTGAGCTTGCCGTCCTTGGCCTTGGCACCGTACTCGGCGATCTTCTTCTCGATGTCGGCGATGCTCATCTGGTCTGCATTGCGCAGGATGGGCACGACGAGGCCGCGCGGCGAACCGACGGCGATACCGATGTCGATGTAGCCGTGGTAGACGATGTCATTGCCATCGACCGAGGCGTTGAGGATCGGGTACTTCTTGAGGGCGGCGCAGGCTGCCTTGACGAAGAAGGACATGAAGCCGAGCTTGATGCCGTGTTCCTTCTCGAACTTCTCGACGTACTTCTTGCGCAGCTCCATCACGGGGGCCATGTTCACTTCGTTGAACGTGGTCAGGATGGCGTTGGTGGCTTGCGATTGCAGCAGACGCTCGGCAACGCGGGCGCGCAGGCGGCTCATCGGCACGCGCTGTTCGGGGCGGTCGGCGAGGACGCTTTCGACCGACACGGGTGCGGGCGGTTGCGGCAGCGGCTGACCGACGCCGACGACAACAGGCACCACGGTCGACACGGTGGCGCTGCTGCCCGGTGCGGCAGGCTTGCCGGCGCCGAGGGCGTCGGCCTTGGTGACGCGTCCGCCGGGGCCCGTACCTTGCACGCTGGCTGCATCAACGCCCTTCTCGGCGAGAATCTTGCGGGCTGCGGGGCCATTGGCGCTTGCGGGGGCCGGTGCGGCAGCAGCCGGAGCGGCGGCAGGCGCTGCTGCAGCGGCCGGAGTGTTGGCAGATGAGGCATCGCCAGCCTTGGCTTCGGTGTCGATCTGAGCCAGCACATCACCACTGGTCACGGTCGTGCCGTTGCCAATGATGATCTTGACCAGCACGCCATCAGCAGGCGCCGGGGTTTCGAGCACGACCTTGTCGGTTTCGATGTCGATGAGGTTCTGGTCGCGCTTGACGGCCTGGCCTTCCTTGGCGTGCCAGCTGACGAGGGTAGCTTCCGACACGGATTCGGAGAGCTGCGGAACTTTGACTTCAATGATCATTTGATTGGTCCTTGGTTTTTATTGTGCGCGGGCGGATCAGTTGGCAGAGCCTTGATCCAGCGGTCCGAACGCACCTTCCACCACATCCTTCTGTTGTGCGTTGTGCTTGGCGTAGTAACCGACGGCGGGCGACGCAGCGGCCGGGCGGCTGACGAGGTGCAGCGAGACACCCTTCGGCAGCGAGCGCGACAGATGCTGACGCGACACGAAGAAGTACCAGCTACCCTGGTTCTCCGGCTCTTCCTGACACCAGACGACTTCCTTGGCGTTGGGGAACTTGGCCAGTTCGACCGACAGTGCTTCGTCGGGGAACGGGTAGAGCTGTTCGATACGTACCAGGGCGACGTCCTTGATGCCCTTGGCATGGCGCTCGGCAGCGAGTTCGTAGTAGATCTTGCCGCTGCACAGCACGACGCGCTTGACCTTCTTGGCGTCGAGCTTCTCGACTTCGGCGATGACGGTCTGGAAGCTGCCGCTGGCCAGCTCGTCGAGCGAGGACACAGCGTCCTTGTGGCGCAGCAGGGACTTCGGCGTCATCACCACCAGCGGCTTGCGCAGCGGACGGATCATCTGGCGACGCAGCAGGTGGAAGATCTGTGCCGGCGTCGAGGGCATGGTGACTTGCCAGTTGTTCTCGGCGGACAGCTGGATGTAACGCTCCAGACGTGCGGACGAGTGCTCCGGGCCCTGCCCTTCGTAACCGTGCGGCAGCAGCATGGTGATGCCGGCCTGACGACCCCACTTGGCTTCGCCCGAGCTGATGAACTGGTCGATGACGACCTGTGCACCGTTACCGAAGTCGCCGAACTGGGCTTCCCAGATCACGAGTTCGTTCGGTTCGGCAGTGGCGTAGCCGTATTCGAAACCGAGCACGCCGGCTTCGGACAGCACGGAGTCGATGACCACGAACGGGGCCTGGCCTTCCTGCACATTGCGCAGCGGCGTGTAGGCGCCCGAATCCCACTTCTCGCGGTTCTGGTCGTGCAGCACGGCGTGGCGGTGCACGAAGGTGCCGCGGCCGCAGTCCTGACCGGACAGACGCACACCGTAACCTTGTGCGACGAGCGAGGCGTAAGCGAGGTTCTCGCCCATGCCCCAGTCCAGCGGACGCTCACCAGCACCCATGGCCTTGCGGTTCTCGATGACGCGCGAGACGGTGGGGTGCAGCGTGAAGCCCGAGGGGATGTCGGTCAGACGCGCGGAGAGGCGCTTGAGCTCGCCCATCGGCACCGAGGTGTCACCCGCGTCGGTGTAGTCCTTCTTGATGAAGGGCGTCCAGTCCTGCGCGTACTTGCGGGTGTGGCCCGACAGTGCCGGGTTGTACAGCAGCTCGCCGCGGTCGAGGTGTTCGCGGTAGCTGGCGATGATCTGCTCGGGTTCGTCCGAAGTGCAGACGCCCAGACCAACGAGCTTGTCGGCGTACAGCTTGCGCGTACCGGGGTGCTGGCCGATCTTCTTGTACATCAGCGGCTGCGTGACCATGGGCTCGTCGGCCTCGTTGTGGCCGAGCTTGCGGTAGCACAGCAGGTCGATGACCACGTCCTTCTTGAAGGTCTGGCGGAACTCGACAGCCAGCTGGCAAACCAGCGCGACAGCTTCGGGATCGTCACCATTGACGTGGAAGATCGGTGCTTCGGCCATCTTGAAGATGTCCGTGCAGTAGATCGAGGAGCGCGCATCACGCGGATCGGAGGTGGTGAAGCCGATCTGGTTGTTGATGATGATGTGCACTGCGCCGCCGACGCCGTAACCGCGCGTCTGGCTGAAGTTGAGGATTTCCTGGTTGATGCCCTGACCCGCCACGGCGGCGTCGCCGTGGATGAGGATGGGCAGCGCCTGTTCCTGCTTGCCGTCGCGACGCTTCTGGCGTGCGAACACCGAACCCAGCACGACCGGATTGACGATCTCGAGGTGGGACGGGTTGAAGGCCAGCGTGAGGTGCACCGGGCCGCCAGCGGTATTCACGTCGCTGGAGAAGCCCATGTGGTACTTCACGTCACCGGCGGTGAGGTCGCTCGCAGCCTTGCCTTCGAATTCCGAGAACAGGGTCGAGGGGCTCTTGCCGAGGGTGTTGACCAGCACGTTGAGGCGGCCACGGTGGGCCATGCCGATCACGATGTCCTGCACGCCTTGCGCGCCAGCGGTGTTGATGAGGTTGTCCATCGCGACGATGGCCGACTCACCGCCTTCGAGCGAGAAGCGCTTCTGGCCGACGTAGCGGGTGTGGAGGTACTTTTCCAGCGTCTCGGCAGCCGTCAGGCGTTCGAGGATGCGCTTCTTCTGTTCGGTCGGCAGTGCCGGCGTCGAGCGGATCGGCTCGAGGCGCGACTGGATCCAGCGCTTCTGGGCGATGTCCGAGATGTACATGTACTCGGCGCCGATCGAACCGCAGTAGGTCTGGCGCACGGCTTCGAGAATCTCGCGCAGCGTGGCTTGCGGGTTCTGCTGGAACTGGAACGAGCCGATGGCGAACGGGGCCGACAGGTCAGCCTCGGTGAAACCGTAGTGCGAGGGCTCCAGCTCGGGAATCGGCGGACGTTCCTGGCGCTTCAGCGGATCGATCTGCGCCCAGCGGTTACCGAGGAAGCGGTAGGCGTTGATCATCTGCAGCACGCCGACTTGACGCTTGTCGGCCACGCCGTTGGTGTTGGCGGCGAACTTGCTCTGCTTGGCCATCTGCGCAAACGAGGCGATGACGGGCGCATGCGCCACGTCGCGGCCGGCGCCAGGCATGTTCTGCAGCTGGTCGAAGTAATCGCGCCATTGATCCGGCACGCCGGCCGGATTCTCCAGGTAGGTCTCGTAGAGCTCCTCGATGAACGGCGCGTTGGAGCCGAACAGGTAGGAGTTCGTGAGGAAGGGTTTCATCATTATTCGTTCACCTCTTCTATGTGATCAGGGCCGCGCAAGGCTCAGCGCAGCGCCATCGACGTCACGCTACGCGGCGTAGCGCCGGTGTAGAGCTGGCGGGGGCGGCCAATCTTCTGTTCGGGGTCGCCGATCATTTCGTTCCACTGCGCAATCCAGCCGATGGTGCGGGCCAGTGCGAAGATGCCGGTGAACAGCGGCACGGGGATGCCCATGGCCTTCTGCACGATGCCGGAGTAGAAGTCGACGTTCGGGTACAGCTTGCGGGACACGAAGTACTCGTCTTCCAGCGCAATCTTTTCCAGTTCCATGGCGAGCTTGAACAACGGGTCGTTCTGCAGGCCCAGTTCGCCCAGCACTTCGTGGCAGGTCTCACGCATCAGCGTGGCGCGCGGGTCGAAGTTCTTGTAGACGCGGTGACCGAAGCCCATCAGCTTGACGCCGGAGTTCTTGTCCTTGACCTTGGCGATGAACTCGCCGATCTTGGCCACGCCGCCCTGATTCTGGATGTCGTTGAGCATTTCCAGACAGGCTTCGTTGGCGCCACCGTGTGCCGGGCCCCACAGACAGGCGATGCCGGCTGCGATACAGGCGAAGGGGTTGGCACCCGACGAACCGGACAGACGCACGGTCGAGGTCGAAGCGTTCTGCTCGTGGTCAGCGTGCAGGATCAGGATGCGGTCGAGTGCGCGAGCCAGCACGGGGTTCGGCTTGTACTCTTCGCACGGCGTCGCGAACATCATGTGCAGGAAGTTCTCGGCGTAGCCCAGGTCGTTGCGCGGGAACATGAAGGGCTGGCCAACGGTGTACTTGTAGGCCATCGCCACGATGGTCGGCATCTTGGCGATCAGGCGGATCGCGGCGATGTTGCGGTGCTCGGGGTTGGTGATGTCCAGCGAGTCCTGGTAGTAGGCCGACAGTGCGCCGACCACGCCGACGAGGATGGCCATCGGGTGCGCGTCGCGACGGAAGCCTTGATACAGGCGCGTCAGCTGCTCATGCACCATGGTGTGCTTGCGCACCGTGCCTTCGAATTCGTCGTACTGCGTCTTGTTCGGCAGTTCGCCGTTCTTGAGCAGGTAGCAGGTTTCGAGGAAGTTGCAGTTCTCTGCGAGGTTGGCGATGGGGTAGCCGCGGTACATCAGCTCGCCCTTGTCACCGTCGATGTAGGTGATCGAGGACTTGCAGGCTGCCGTCGACATGAAGCCCGGGTCGAAGGTGAAAGCACCGGACTTCGCGTAGAGCGAACGGATGTCGATGACATCAGGCCCGACGCTGCCGGAAAGAACGGGGAATTCGTAGGACTGACCGTCCAGGGTCAGCGTGGCATTACGCGGGGTCGTCATGATTTCTTTCCCTTCAACAGATCCAAGGTTTAAACCGGGGTTTCAAACACTTCCAGCACAATCCGGCGCGCGACTCTTCAGCAGCGTCACCATCGATTTCCAGCGCTCGACTTCGCAGTCTTTCGAACCGTTGAGCATGGCCCACAGTTCGTGGTCATCACAGACCAGCAGGTCGAGCAAGTTATCCAGCTGAGCAGCATCCAGCGTGTCCAGATCGTTCTGGATGAAGCGGGTGAAGAACAGGTCCAGCTCCAGCAAACCACGCCGGGCCCGCCACTTCACCTTCTCACGCTGGGCATGCAGACTCATTGCTTACACCGCACGCGACAGCATCAATTCCTTGATCTTGCCGATGGCCTTGGTCGGGTTGAGGTGCTTGGGGCACACATCCACACAGTTCATGATCGTGTGGCAACGGAACAGGCGATACGGGTCTTCAAGGTTGTCGAGACGCTCATTGGTCTCTTCGTCACGCGTGTCGGCGATGAAGCGGTAAGCCGCCAGCAGACCAGCCGGGCCAACGAACTTGTCCGGGTTCCACCAGAAGCTCGGGCAGCTCGTCGAGCAGCAGGCGCACAGGATGCACTCGTAGAGGCCATTGAGCTCTTCGCGCTCTTCCGGCGTCTGCAGGCGCTCGCGCTCGGGCACCGGCGTGTTGTTGACGACGTAGGGCTTGATCGAGTGGTACTGCTTGAAGAACTGGGTCATGTCGACGATCAGGTCGCGGATGACCGGCAGGCCCGGCAGCGGACGCAGCGTGATCGGCTGCGCGAGGCTGTCGATGTCGGTCAGGCAAGCCAGACCGTTCTTGCCGTTGATGTTCATCGCGTCCGAACCGCACACGCCTTCGCGGCACGAGCGGCGATAGGAGACGGAGTCTTCCTTCGCCTTGATCTTGGTCAGCGCGTCGAGCAGCTTGCGATCGGAAGGATCGAGCTCGATCGAGATGTCCTGCATGTAAGGCGCTGCGTCCTTGTCCGGATCGTAGCGATAGATCTTGAACTTGACAGTGCGCACAGTGGTATCAGTGGCCATTTTTGTGAGCTCCGGAATCAGTACGAACGCGTTTTCAGCGCAACGGTTTCAACAGTCAGCGGCGTCATGTTCACCGGCTTGTATTCGAGACGGTTACCGTCGCGATACCACAGCGTGTGCTTGTGCCAGTTCTTGTCATCGCGGCCGTTCGGATTTTCCGGAGTGTCCGGTGCATCGTCACGCACGTGGGCGCCACGCGACTCGGTGCGCGCGTTGGCCGACAGCATGGTGGCCTTGGCAACCTCGATGAGGTTCTCCAGCTCCAGCGCTTCGATACGCGCGGTGTTCCAGACCATGGACTTGTCCTTGATCTCGGTGCGCTGAACGTCCTTCTCGATCTCGAGGATCTTGTCGAACGCCCTGTTGCAGCAGGTCCTTGAAGCGGAACACGCCGGCATGTGCCTGCATGGTGCGCTGCATGGCCAGACGCGTTTCGTTGACGTCGGAACCGTTGGTTTGCGTGTTCAGGCGATTGACGCGGGCCAGTGCCTTGTCGATCTCGCCTTGCGGGATTTCGGGCAGCGCGGCGGGCTCGTTGCGGATGAACTCGACCATCGACTCGCCCGAGCTCTTGCCGAACACCAGCAGGTCGAGCAGCGAGTTGGTGCCGAGACGGTTGGCGCCGTGCACCGAGGCACAGGCGCATTCACCAGCGGCGTAGAAACCAGGGATGACGTTGCCGTAATCGACCACTTCGCCACGGTAGTTCGTGGGGATACCCCCCATCTGGTAGTGACAGGTCGGCACGACGGGGATCGGTGCCTTGATCGGGTCGGTACCGGCGAACTGGATGGAGATTTCGCGGATGCCGGGCAGACGCTTGTTGATCACGTCGGCGTCAAGGTGGGTGATGTCCAGCATCACGTGATCCTTGTTGGGACCACAGCCACGACCTTCGTTGATTTCCGTGACCATGGCGCGCGACACGACGTCACGCGAAGCGAGGTCCTTGGCGTTCGGAGCGTAACGTTCCATGAAGCGCTCGCCCGACGCATTGCGCAGGATGCCGCCTTCGCCGCGCACGCCTTCGGTAATCAGCACGCCCGCGCCGGCCACGCCGGTCGGGTGGAACTGCCAGAACTCCATGTCTTCCAGCGGGATGCCGGCACGTGCCGCCATGCCCACGCCGTCACCGGTGTTGATGAAGGCATTGGTCGAGGAGTAGTAGATGCGACCGGCACCGCCGGTGGCGAACAGCGTGGCCTTGGCCTGGAACACGGTGATCTCGCCGGTTTCCATTTCCATGGCGATCACGCCCAGCACGCGGCCATCGGCAGCGCGCAGCAGGTCCAACGCCATCCATTCGACGAAGAATTGCGTATTGGCGCGCACATTGCGCTGGTACAGCGCGTGCAGCATGGCGTGGCCGGTACGGTCAGCCGCCGCACAGGCGCGACGCACGGGCTTCTCGCCGAAGTTCGACATGTGGCCGCCGAAGGGGCGCTGGTAGATCTTGCCCTCGTCGGTACGGTCGAACGGCATGCCGTAGTGCTCGAGCTCGACGACGACTTGCGGCGCCTGCTTGCACATGAACTCGATGGCGTCCTGGTCACCGAGCCAGTCGGAGCCCTTGACCGTGTCATACATGTGCCAGGTCCAGTGATCCGGCTCGGAATTGCCGAGGGATGCGGACACGCCACCCTGTGCCGCAACGGTGTGCGAACGGGTCGGGAAAACTTTGGAAATGACGGCGGTCTTCAGACCGGATTCCGCCAGGGTCACCGCAGCGCGCATGCCGGCGCCACCGGCACCGACGATCACTGCATCAAACGTACGCTTGGCGACTTTCAATTAGAGCCTCCACAGAATCTGGGCAGCCCAACCGGCGTAGCCGATGAGCAGAAGAGCGGTAATGGCGTGCAGGGTCAGGCGCACGCTGATGGGCTTCACGTAGTCCATCCAGATGTCGCGCACGCCAATCCAGGCGTGATAGAACAGCGACAGGAAGAACAGGAAAGTGATGAAGCGCATGAAACCGCCAGCGAACAGGCCACGCCACGAAGCGTTGTCCCAGGCCGGCATGCAGAAGATGACGTTGACCGCGAAGATCAGCGTGTAGATCGCCATCACGACGGCGGTCAGGCGCTGGATCAGCCAGTCGCGGAAGCCGTAGTGGGCGCCGACTACAAGACGTTTCACCATGTGAAGACTCCGATCGCAACGGTCAGGCCCAGGCTGACGGCCAGCACGACGGCGGCGGTGAAGCGCGCCTGCGGCAGCTCGATGCCCTTGTGCATATCAAGGAGGAGGAAGCGGATGCCTGCACAGAAATGATGCAGGTAGGACCACAGCAGGCCCAGCAGGATCAGCTTGACGAAGGGATTGCCGATGACGGCACGGAAGCTTTCCAGCTGCTCGGGAGAGCCCAGGCTTGCGCCGAAGAGCCACACCAGCAGCGGCAAACAGAGGAAGAGACCTGCACCGCTGACGCGATGGAGAATCGAAACAAACCCTGGCAGCGGCAACCGGATCTTGACCAGATCCAGATGCTTGGGCCGTGGCTTGCTGACGCTAGCTTCTGCCATACCTTGCACCTCCACAAATCACGCAGCGTTGGGCGCTGCTTTATTGAACCAATCCCGCAAGAACGAACCCCGGCTTCAGCTGAGCTCGTTCAGGTAAAAATGTTCTGCCGTCGAATACAGCCCCCGCCGCCATTCAACCGGTTTGTCGCCGTACGTATATGCAACACGCTCCACCGACAACAAGGGGGTGTACTCGGGCACCCCCAGCAACTCCGCCGGCGCGCGCTCTGCCGCCACCGCACGGATACGTTCGGATGCACGAATCATGCGCAGACCGAAGCGTGTTTCGAAAAGGCTGTACAGCGAGCCTTCCCAGTCCTGCAACACCTCCAGGGACAAGCCCTGGAACACTTCTCCCGGCAGGTAGATCTCATCGACCACCACCGGCTTCGTATCAAACTTCAGCAGGCGACGGATGATGGTGAGCGGACTCCCCATCGCCACCTGCAGATTCTTCGCAGCCTCTTGCCCGGCCCGCGCCTTCCAGCACTCCAGTGGCATGCTCACCGGCTGCGCGCCACCACCCGACAAGGGCACCAGGCGCAGGAAGCGGAATAATGCGCGCGGATCATGATGCGAGGCAACAAATGTCCCTTTGCCCTGGCGGCGCAGCAGGATGTTCTCTGCCGACAGCTCGTCGATCGCCTTGCGCACCGTCCCCTGACTGACACCGAACCGCGTTGCCAGATCCTGCTCACTCGGGATGGCCTGCCCCGGCACCCACTCCCCCGCCTCAAGCGCCTGCAGGATCAGGGTCTTGATTTGTTGGTACAGGGGGCTGAAAGTCGGCGACAGGTGTGCCATGGAGGGCATTGAAGCATAAAAAGCAAGGAGCGTCCATATTGCCTCTTACGTCTTATATAAGACATATGTTAGCTTTTGACGAACATGGCCGAAGGGGTGTATTCTCGGCACGTTTCGCAATCAAGGCAATGAACCGCGCAAGGAATGCTGCATGGCAAGAAATGCTGCGCTACATTCACATCTGTGCCGTTCCGTGCCACCTGCCCGCTTCGCTTGTCATATTAGAAGCAGCAGCTGGAACGCATCCCCCGATCTGCGGCAACGGTGTCTTTCCCCGATGATTTTTCGACCAGCGATCCACTGATCCAGGAGTTTTCAATGTCCAAGTCCCCCATTCGCGTCACCGTCACCGGCGCTGCCGGTCAAATTGGTTACAGCCTGCTGTTCCGCATCGCCAGCGGCGAAATGCTCGGCAAAGACCAACCGGTGATCCTCCAGCTGCTCGACCTGCCGCAAGCGCAAAAGGCCGTCAAGGGCGTGATGATGGAACTGGAAGACTGTGCCTTCCCGCTGCTGGCCGGCATGATCGCGACCGATGACCCGAACGTGGCCTTCAAGGATTCGCAAGCCGCCCTGCTCGTCGGCGCCCGCCCGCGCGGCCCCGGCATGGAGCGCAAGGACCTGCTGGCCGAGAACGCCAAGATCTTCACCGTGCAAGGCGCCGCCATCGGCCAATACGCTGCACCGGATTGCCGCGTCCTCGTCGTCGGCAACCCCTGCAACACCAACGCCTACATCGCCAAGGAAACCGCCAAGAAGTTCGGCCGCGTTCCCGCCAAGAACTTCACCGCCATGCTGCGCCTGGACCACAACCGCGCCCTGTCGCAACTGGCTTCCAAGTCGGGCCGCGATGTCGCTTCGCTGAAGAACCTGGTCGTGTGGGGCAACCACTCGCCGACGATGTACGCCGACTACCGCTTCGTCACCAGCAACGGTGACAACGTCAAGTCGCTGATCAACGACGAAGCCTGGAACCGCGACACCTTCCTGCCCACCGTCGGCAAGCGCGGCGCTGCGATCATCGAAGCGCGCGGCCTGTCGTCGGCTGCTTCGGCTGCCAACGCCGCCATCGACCACATGCGTGACTGGTTCCTCGGCTCGAACGGCGAGTGGGTCACCATGGGTATCGAATCCGATGGTTCCTACGGCATCCCCGCCGGCATCATCTACGGCGTGCCCGTGATCTGCGCCAACGGCGAATACACCCGCGTCGAAGGTCTGGAAATCGACGAGTTCTCGCGTGATCGCATGAACTTCACGCTCAAGGAACTCGAAGAAGAGCGCGCCGGCGTCGCCGACTTGTTGGCGTAATCTCTGGCCTGAGGTCAAGGACGGAAACGGGAAGAACATGAGCACGCATCAGCATCCTGATACCGTGCTGCTCACCGAGGGGCGGCAACTCCCCTCGCTTCCCGTGGTCGATCACTACGCAGGCAGCGAGAAGCTGATGCATCGCGCGATGGCCATGCAGGTCGAATATTCGCGCGACGGCATCCCGGCCATCGACGTTACCTTCGATTGTGAAGATGGCGCCGCAGTCGGCAACGAGTCGCAGCATGCCGACTTGGTCGCATCCCTACTGATGAGCCCGGAGAACCAGTTCGGCCGCATCGGTGTGCGCATCCACGATGTCACGCATCCCTGCTGGCTGGCCGATCTGCAACACCTGATCCGCAAAGCCGGCCCGCGCATCGCCTATGTCACGCTGCCCAAGGCGCGTGGTGTCGACGACGTCAAGCTGGCCCTGCAGGCACTGCGCGGCTGCGAAGCGCAACACCACATCATCCGTCACAACCCTAGACCGATTCCCCTGCACGTGCTGATCGAAACACACGGCTCCCTGCGCGATGTCTGGGCCATTGCGGCCCAGCCCGGCGTCGAATCGCTGGACTTCGGCCTCATGGACTTCGTCAGCAGCCACCATGGCGCGCTGGACGCCAGCACCATGACCAGCCCCGGACAGTTCGATCACCCGCTGCTGCGTCGTGCGAAATCGGACATCGTTGCAGCGGCACTGGCTCACGCCATCGTGCCGACGCACAACGTCACCACTGAGCTCCGCGATCAGGCACGGATTCTGCAAGATGCAGGACGTGCGCGGCAGGAGTTCGGTTTTCTGCGCATGTGGAGCATCCATCCCAACCAGGTCGAGGCCATCCTCACCGCCATGCGTCCCGACAACGGCGCACTGCAGGAGGCCACAGAGATCCTCGGCGCTGCACAGGATGCAGACTGGGGGCCGACCCAGCGGGAAGGCCAACTCCACGACCGCGCGTCTTATCGTTATTACTGGAACCTGCTCAAGCGGGCCCATGCCATCGGCTGCGACATGCCGCTGGCCGCCCGCAAGCGCTTTTTTGAACTTCACTGAAACACACACACCAAGCTGGAGGAAAGACCGTGCTCGTAGCCTATCGCCAACACGTCGCTGAACGCGCCGCCCTCGGTATCCCGCCCCTTGCGCTGGACGCCAAGCAGACCGCAGAACTCATCGAACTGATCAAGACACCTCCCGCTGGTGAAGAAGCCTTCCTCGTCGAACTGCTGACCCATCGCGTTCCCCCCGGCGTGGACGACGCCGCCAAGGTCAAGGCCTCCTTCCTCGCCGCTGTCGCCCATGGCGACCTCAGCGTCGCGCTGGTCTCCAAAGAAAAGGCCACCGAGCTGCTCGGCACCATGGTCGGCGGCTACAACGTCAAGCCGCTGATCGACTTGCTCGACGACGCCGCGCTGGCCCCCATCGCAGCTGCCGCGTTGAAGAAGACGCTGCTGATGTTCGACTACTTCCACGACGTCTCCGAAAAGGCCAAGGCCGGCAACGCCGCTGCCAAGGAAGTCGTGCAGAGCTGGGCCGATGCCGAGTGGTTCACCTCGCGCCCTGAGTTCCCGAGCAGCATCAAGCTGACCGTACTCAAGGTCACTGGTGAAACCAACACCGATGACCTGTCGCCTGCGCCTGATGCATGGAGCCGTCCGGACATCCCGCTGCATGCCCTCGCCATGCTGAAGAACACCCGCGCTGGCATCACGCCTGAAGAAGACGGTAAGCGCGGCCCGATCAAGGCCATCCAGGACCTCGCTGGCAAGGGCAACCTCGTGGCCTATGTCGGCGACGTGGTCGGCACCGGCTCCTCGCGCAAGTCCGCGACCAACTCCGTGCTGTGGTGGACTGGCGAAGACATCCCCTTCGTGCCGAACAAGAAGTTCGGCGGCGTCTGCCTCGGCGGCAAGATCGCTCCGATCTTCTTCAACACGCAGGAAGATGCTGGTGCACTGCCCATCGAAATCGATGTGGCCAAGATGGACATGGGCGACGAGATCACCCTGAACGTCAACCACAGCAACGGCAAGGTCACCGCCACCAAGGGCGGCGCAACCATCGCTGAATCGCAACTCAAGACCCTCGTGCTGCTCGACGAAGTGCGCGCTGGCGGTCGTATCAACCTCATCATCGGCCGCAGCCTCACCGCCAAGGCACGTGAGTTCCTCGGTCTGCCCGCTTCCACCCTGTTCCGCCTGCCGCAGAACCCGGCTGACACCGGCAAGGGCTACACGCTGGCACAGAAGATGGTCGGCCGTGCTTGCGGCCTGCCTGAAGGCACCGGCATGCGTCCCGGCACCTACTGCGAACCGAAGATGACCTCGGTCGGCTCGCAGGACACCACCGGCCCGATGACACGCGACGAACTGAAGGATCTGGCTTGTCTGGGCTTCTCGGCCGACCTCGTGATGCAGTCCTTCTGCCACACGGCTGCGTATCCGAAGCCCGTCGATGTGAAGACGCACCGCGAACTGCCCAAGTTCATCTCGAACCGTGGCGGCATCTCGCTGCGCCCCGGTGACGGCGTGATCCACTCCTGGCTCAACCGCATGCTGCTGCCCGACACCGTCGGCACCGGCGGCGACTCGCACACCCGCTTCCCGGTCGGCATCAGCTTCCCGGCCGGCTCCGGTCTGGTTGCCTTCGCGGCTGCCACCGGCGTGATGCCGCTGGACATGCCGGAATCGATCCTCGTCCGCTTCAAGGGCTCGATGGAAGAAGCACAGAAGCGCGGCGTGACGCTGCGCGACCTCGTGCATGCCATCCCCCTGTACGGCATCAAGCAAGGTCTGCTGACCGTTGCCAAGGCCGGCAAGATCAACGAGTTCTCGGGCCGCATCCTCGAAATCGAAGGTCTGCCCGACCTCAAGGTCGAACAAGCCTTCGAACTGTCGGACGCTTCCGCCGAACGCTCGGCCGCTGGCTGCTCGGTGCGCCTCAACAAGGAGCCCATTGTCGAGTACATGCGCTCCAACATCGTGCTGCTCAAGAACATGATCGCCGACGGCTACGCCGACAAGCGTACGCTTGAGCGCCGCATCCAGAAGATGGAAGACTGGATCGTCAACGGCAAGCTGCTGGAGCCGGACGCAAACGCCGACTACGCACACGTCATCGAGATCGACCTTGCCGACATCAAGGAGCCCATCCTGTGCTGCCCGAACGATCCGGACGACGCCAAGGTCCTGTCGGAAGTGCAGAACACGCCGATCGACGAAGTCTTCATCGGCTCCTGCATGACCAACATCGGCCACTTCCGCGCAGCCTCCAAGCTGCTCGAAGGCAAGCGCGACATCCCCGTCAAGCTGTGGGTCGCCCCGCCGACCAAGATGGACGCTTCCGAGCTGACCAAGGAAGGCCACTACGGCGTGTTCGGCACCGCTGGCGCACGTACCGAGATGCCCGGCTGCTCGCTGTGCATGGGCAACCAGGCACAGGTGCGTGAAGGCGCAACGGTCGTGTCGACCTCGACGCGTAACTTCCCGAACCGTCTGGGCAAGAACACCAACGTGTTCCTGTCTTCGGCCGAAGTCGCTGCGATTGCCTCCAAGCTCGGTCGCCTGCCGACCGTGGCGGAATATCAGGCCGACATGGGCGTCATCAACGCCGACGCCGGCAAGATCTACCGCTACATGAACTTCGACCAGATCAGCGAGTACAAGGAAATCGCTGACGAGGTAAAGGTCTAAACAAGCGTCATTTGGTAAAACGGCCCGCATATGCGGGCCGTTTTTTTGTCCGTCACACTTGTCCATTCGCCCTGTCTTGCGGAGTGCATCCGCAACTCCCGCTAACATGGCGCCTTCCATCAAGACAACGAGAACAAGATGATCGTCGGTATCGATCTGGGAACAACGAACAGCCTTATAGCCGTCTGGCGCGAAGGTCGCTCACAGCTGATTCCGAACAGTCTGGGTGAATTTCTCACTCCATCTTGCGTAAGCATTGACGAAGACGGCAGCCTGCTCATAGGCCGCGCGGCTCTGGAACGCTTGCAAACCCATCCCGACAAGAGCGCTGCGGTCTTCAAACGCTACATGGGCAGTGATCGCAGCATCAAGCTCGGCAAACGCAACTTCCGACCAGAGGAGCTATCGGCTCTGGTACTGAAATCATTGCGTGCCGATGCAGAAGCCTTTCTGGGCGAGCCCGTTACCGAAGCGATCATTACCGTCCCGGCCTATTTCTCAGATGCGCAACGCAAGGCAACGCGCGCAGCTGGTGAGATCGCAGGGCTTAGAGTCGAACGCCTTCTGAACGAACCCACCGCTGCAGCTCTGGCATACGGTATCCATCAAGGTGGCAATGAAACCCAGTTTCTCGTCTTCGACCTTGGCGGCGGAACTTTCGACGTCTCGATCCTTGAACTGTTCGAAGGAGTCATGGAGGTGCGTTCGACGGCTGGAGACAATTGCCTTGGCGGTGAAGACTTCGTCCGCGCCATCGTCTCGCATTTCGTTGAACATCAGAAAATCCCTGAAAAACTCCAGCAAGATCCAGCATTCGCCCAGCAGCTCATCGCAATGGCGGAACGCGGAAAACATGCGCTGTCCGACGCCTCGACAACACATCTGAAGATCCAGCACGGCGACACCCTTTACGCAATGGAGCTGGAGGAGTCCCAGTTCGAAACAATTTGCATGCCATTGCTGAATCGCCTGAGAAGCCCGGTAGAGCGCGCACTGCGCGATGCAAATATCCGCAGTGCCGAACTACACAATATCGTGCTGGCCGGTGGTGCAACTCGCATGCCACTTGTGCGGCGGCTCGCGACACGCATGTTTGGACGCTTTCCCTCCTGTGACCTCAACCCCGATGAAGTCGTCGCTCTTGGCGCAGCAGTCCAGGCCGGGTTGAAGATGAAAGATGCGGCACTGAAAGAAGTCGTCATGACGGACGTAGCTCCCTACTCAATGGGAGTCGAAGTTGTGATGCGCATGGGCAACGCATGGTCCGGCGGGCACTTCGACCCGATCATCGAGCGCAACAGTCCCGTCCCCATCAGCCGCGTCAAGCGCTACTTCCCCGTCAACGAAAGCCAGATGCAACTGGAACTGAACATATTCCAGGGCGAAGCACGACTCAGCCGCGACAACATCCACCTCGGACGCTTGCAAGTCGATCTGTTTCAAAACCGCCCGGGTGAATCAGGCGTAGATGTGCGTTTCACCTATGACGTGAACGGCTTACTGGAAGTCGAAGCCACCGTTGTCAGTACGGGGGCGAATCGACGTCTTCTTATTCAGGAGAATCCGGGGCTTCTGAGCGACGAAGAAATCAAGAGGCGCTTTAGCGAACTTGCCACTCTGAAGATACATCCGCGGGATCAGGCAGAACATCGCACGCTGCTTGCAAGAGCAGAGCGCATCTTTCTGCAAATCAAAGGGGACGCCAGACAGTGGCTGGCACAACAGATACTGGCATTTGAACATGCACTGGAAAGCCAGGATCCGCGGCTGATTGCTCAAGCCAAAGTCCACATCAGGGAAGCGCTTGACGCGATTGAGCGAGAAAGCTTTCTGCATGACGACACCACAGACTGAGCGACACCATAATGCGCACCCCCTATTTTCTGGATCGGCTTGGCCTGAATACCAATGCAGATGAACGCGCGGTAAAGCGCGCCTACGCTCGTGAACTGAAACTGATAGATCAGGACGCGGACTCCGCCGGATTCCAGTCGTTACGCGAAGCCTATGAGGAAGCGCTGAAGTGGACAAAGAACGCGTCCCTGAATGCCACACCTGTAGGTGAGGCTCAAACAAGCGATGCTTCGCCCGCTGCATCTTCTCATGTCGAGTCACGTTTCACGAACCCAAGCAGTGCAGAGGCGGCGGAGGTCTCATTCGAGGAGATCCTCCAGGCCGTATTTGCAGCAGCAGCTGCGCAGGCCGGCAATGCTGAGGCGTTGGAGCGAATTCTCGAACAGAGCTTGCCGGAAGGCCTTGAAATGCGCGAACGATTCGAGCATCGACTTGCCTTGCATCTTGCCCAAGGCTGGCGTCCCGGCAACGAAACCCTTTTGACTGTTGCGATCGACCACTTTGACTGGTTCGACAATAGGCGTCACTTGCTGGGGCTGGGGTCAGCCGGTCATGCGATGAACGAGGCTGTCCAGGAAATGATTGCTCTCCAGGAGCTCCCCGGCCATGAGCGCAGCGAGTACCTTTCCTTGCTGCGGGAGCTACGAGAGCGCAAGAATCCTCCACGCAATGAAATCCCGTTCCGGCTCGAAATACTGAAGCGTCTGGAAATGCGTTTTCCCACGCTGCTACGCCTGCTCTCTGATGCAACAAGGATTGAAAGCTGGTTAAAAGAATGTGCGGCCATCAGAGCGGAGGCGCAAGCATTCATCCCAAAAACTCCGCACTCTGGCCCTAAACCTGAGCTGCTGTTAGATCGAATTCATCGTTTCGCCGATGTCACCTCACTCTGGCTGATAAGAATATTGCTTGCTGCGTCTGCTATCGTTGGGTTGGTAGGGATGGTCGTAGAGTTAGTTAAACAGGCTTTGGGCACTCTATGAGCAAGCCCTCACGCACGGATTTGTTCCGAGGCTTCTTCGAATGCGGCCTGTCCGGTTTCGGTGGTGTGCTGCCCCACGCGCGCAGCATGCTCGTGGACCGCAAGCGCTGGCTCACGGAAGAAGAGTTCGCCGACCTGCTGGGCCTCGGTCAGTGCCTTCCGGGCCCCAACATCTGCAATGTGGCTGTCGTCGTGGGCCAGCGCTTCCATGGCGCGACCGGTGCATTGCTCGCCTCACTGGGCCTGCTTGGGGCGCCATTCATCATCGTACTGAGCCTGGCCCTCCTGTACGAGCGCTGGGCTGGTTCCGCCCTGTTGCAGGCCATCCTGCAAGCCGTCGCGGCCGGCGCTGCGGGGCTGGTGCTCGCGACCGGCATCCGCCTGCTCAACCGCCTCAAACGTCGCGCAGAAGTGCTGCTGATCGCCCTGCTGGGGCTGGCCGGTGTGATGTGGCTGAAGCTGCCGCTGATCGTGGTGCTGGTGCTGCTGGCGCCGATCGGCATTGGCGTTGGCTGGTACGCCACCCGGAGCCAGCCATGAACGAATCACCGGGCGCCGCAGCCCTGCTGTGGCAGTTCGCGCTCTACTCCCTGATGGCTGTGGGCGGCGCCAATGCCTTGCTGCCCGAGATCCACCAGGACATCGTCGCCACCGGGCGCTGGATGACGGACGCTGAATTCACCCAGCTGTTCGCCATCGCTCAAGCTGCGCCGGGTCCCAACGTCCTGGTCGTCACGCTGATCGGCTGGAAGCTCGCCGGCTTTGCCGGGGCGCTCGCTTGCACGGTCGGCATGTGTGCGCCGCCCGCGCTGCTGTCCTACCAGGTTGGCCGCCTGTGGCAGCGCTTCAGCGGCACGCGCTGGCGCCGCACCATCGAGTTCGCCCTCGCGCCGATCTCGGCAGGCCTGGTTCTGGGCAGCGGTACCGCCCTGGTGCGTGTCAGTGCCACGGACACAGCGCATCTCCTTATCGCTGGCGCCTGCGCCATCGCGGGCTTCACGTCACGCCGCAACCCGCTGTGGTGGCTGCTGCTCGCCGCCAGCGCCGGCGCGGCCATGCACCTGCTGCAGGCGGCCTGACAGGACGGCATTTCCCCAGGCGAAGCGACCGTCGCGCGGCGGGAACCGCCCCTAAGTCCATGCGCTTACGGACAAACCAGTCCCGGGACTAAAATACGGGAGAACAAGGGTCGGTTCGGGCAGTCCGGCAGACCCATCATGCAATTGCCATACAACGGTCCCGGTGCTGCGCAAGCAACACAAAGAGGACACGGGTCAGACAAGAGAGTCCTGCAATGAATACCTCGTTCCTCCGCGCAAGCTGCGCCCTGTTGGCTGCCTTGTGCATCGTGCAACTGGCCGCCTGTAAATCCGCCCCCAAGTCCACGGCCGCACCGCAAAGCTTCAACGATGCCGTGCGCACTGCGGCCAGTGCGCTGATCACGCAGGTCAAGAAGCAGGAAGGCATTACCGGCCGCGCTGTCGGAATGACCGGACTGGCCGGCAAGACCATCCTGATGCTGGATCCCGTCGTCAACGCCAATACGGCCGAGGTCAATCAGTCGAGCCTGGCGGTCGAGCGCATCCTTGCTGAAGAAGCCACGCGTATCTCGGAAGGCCACTGGTCGGTGCTGCCGCTGAGCCTGGAGAACTACGATTCGGCGCGCTACGTCATCAGCGGCGCCATCCTCTACACGGTGAATCCGGAACAGGCCGCCGATAAACACAAGATGTACAAGCTGGCGCTGGCTGCGGTGGAGCGCAAGTCGGGCAAGGTCGTCGCGAGTTCAGAAGCCTGGATCGCTGACAAGAAGATCGACGTCACGCCGACAGCTTCCTATTCCGACAGCCCGATGTACCTGAAGGACAAGCGCGTCGCCGGCCAGATCGAGACTGCACAGATGGCCCCCGGTAACCAGGCGGATCCGGAATACTTCAACTCGCTGCCCACGGCTTCACTGATCACCGAAGCCGACAAGGCCTACGAATCAGGCCAGCTGGAGCAGGCGCTGGGCATGTACAAGACCGCCTCGCTGCGCCCTGACGGCCAGATCATGAAAACCTACGCCGGTCTCTATCAGACCAATCGCCGCCTCGGCAAACTCAACGAAGCCGAGATCGCGTTCGGCCAGCTGGTCAACATCGGTTACCAGAACAACAACATCAGCACCAAGCTGATCTTCGGCGTCGCGTCAACCGACTTTGTGAACGACAACGAACTGCGTGCCCAGTACGGCATCTGGCTGCGTCAGATCGCCAAGCTGTTCGCGCGCAGCGAAGGTTGTCTGATCATCGCCGGTCACAGCAGCAAGACAGGCAGTTCGAATTTCAACGATCAGCTGTCACTGCAACGCGCCACCACGGTGCAACGACTCATGCAGAAGGACTTCCCGCAGATCCAGCGACGCTCGCGTGCCGTTGGCCGCGGCTGGACCGAAAACATCGTCGGCACCGGCACAGACGACCTGCAGGATGCCATCGACCGTCGCGTCGAGTTCCGTCTGACGGACTGCGCCAAGCTCTGAGTTGTCGCCAATTGTTAGCAAGCGGGGCATTCGCCCCGTTTCTCTTTGCTTCACTGCCTTTTTGCCCCTCTCCTCCCTGACTGACTGTCATCGCAGATCTGTACTCTGAGATGGAACGTCTGGCCCCTTGCTTGCTTGGGCCAGCGTGCATGCCGCAGGCGCAACCCGCCATGGCGTGTGATCCGACCCCACGAGGGCCCAGCTACAGTCTCAAGAGGTGAAGAGTCATGCAACAACTGCCGCACAACGCTTTCAAATCCGCCATCGCCCACGATCAGCTCCAGCTGGGCCTGTTCTCCCTACTCGCACATTCCATCTCGGCCGAAGTCGTGGCCGGATCGGGTTTCGACTGGATGATCATCGATACCGAACACGGTCCCGGTGATGTGCTCACCGTCATGCACCAGTTGCAAGCCATGCAGGGAGGCCGCACGCACGCGGCCGTGCGCCCTGCAGCCAACGACAAGGTGCTGATCAAGCGCCTGCTCGACACCGGCGTGCAGACGCTGCTGATTCCCCATGTCGACAACGCCGAAGAAGCGCGGGCTGCCGTCCAGGCGGTGCGTTTTCCGGAAGGCGGCCTGCGTGGCATTGCCCCGGTCAGCCGCGCCGCCAACTACGGACGCATCACCGACTACGTCAATCGCGCTGCACAGGAGATCTGCGTACTGGTGCAGATCGAGAGCGCAGCAGCCCTGCGTAATCTGGAAGAAATCGCTGCGGTGGATGGCGTGGATGGCCTGTTCATCGGCCCGGGCGACCTTGCTGGTGAAGTCGGCTACCTGGGGCAACCCAACCACCCCGCCATGCGCCGCCTGTATCTCAACACCATCCGGCGCATCCGCGCCTGCGGCAAACCGGCCGGCATCGTCAGTGCCGATCAGGCCTTTGCGCAGGAATGCGTGGATGCGGGCGCGACGATGATCGTGGCTGGCGCCGATCTGCTGTGCCTGCGCCAGAGCTGCGACACGCTGGCCGAGAAGTTCCGCACCCTGGTGCCGGCTGCCGAGCAGATCGTCGAAGGGCTGCGGGCCTGAGCCCTGTTGCAACCCTCAGTTGGCCCGCGCGCCTGCGTGCGGGCCACTGGCGCAACTTGCATGCGATGAAGCCCGGCCCTTGCGGCCGCTGAACGGGTCGTACCAGTACTCGGCAACGTTGAGCGGCGTCTTGTCGGACAGCAGGGGATTTTCCATGCGGAAGATCTTGCGCGTGCAGAAACTGGCGCGCGCGATCAGATCACGGTGATGGTCGAGGAACAGTTTGTCGAAGCTGCCATCCTTGATCATCATCCTGAAGCCTTCTTCCACCCGCTTCGCCAGCTTCGGATGCTGCGGGCTCACGAAGAAGTACTTGGGTAAAGGGAAGTACAGCATGAAGGAGTTGTCGATCGCCATATCGGGGAACTTGCCGATACGGTCATCGTATTCAACGAACACCTCGGACAGCGCGCGCGGGAAGTAATCGAAGCGCTTGCTCATCAGCATCTGGTAGAGCCCTTCCCAGTCAGAGCCCGTCTCCAGCGTGAAGTCGAGCTTCTGGAATACCTGCCGCGTCAACCAGCCGTTGCCCACTCCCAGCGGAATTTTCTTCAGTTCATCAAGTGACTTGAGCTTGCTGAAGCGCTCCTGGTCGCCCTGGCGGATCAGCGCGATGCGGTACTCGGTAATGCCCTTGTCGACCGGGATGTAGATCGGGATCAGCTCACTGGACTCCCAATCCGGTCGCGTCGCCTTGGCCGTGATGTTGACGACCTCACCGCGCTTCAGCTCGGCCAGCAAGCGGTCACGCTGCATGTATTCCGGGGCGTACTCGATACGGAAGGGGCCGTACTTCGCCTGCGTCTTGCGCAGGATCTGGGTCAGCAACTTGTCCGTGTAGTCATTGCGCTTGTCGATGGCATTGACCGGAGCGTCCAGGATGAACACGTCCGGCGCCGCGCCTGCCGGGGCAGTCAGGGCTGCCAGCAAGCAGGCAAAGACGCAGATCAGATACCGCATGGCGTTTCCTTTCGTGTGCATCACCAAGCTCCCTCAGGTCGCTGCCTGCAGGATGACGTCACCTCCAGACCTCTATCGACCCTTTGCGGCAGAAGCTGAAGCCTGCAAGCCGCAAAGCCACCCAGGCTGTCGTCAACGGGCGACAAAACTAGGCCTAAGGTTATAGCCGGTAGCGTCGTAAGTACATGTTTACATTAGTTGTAAAAAAACGGGCACATTTGTTGCCAATACTGTCCGACAAGTTTGCTGGAACCCTATCGTGGCCTACCACTTTTCGACGACACCACCAGAGACAAGCGGCACGCAACTGCCCGCCAGTCCTTCACGCAGCCGCCTCTCTGCTCCCCCGCTGAGGGCCGGACATGCTGCATCGCGTCCCGGGCTCGTCGAGTTCCTGCGTGGTCTTGGCGACGAGCAAAGCACGCAGACCGCCGCCGGCAAACTGCGTAGCGGCCTCGCCCTCACCCCTTGGCAACGCCAGCAGGCACTGACCCTGCTGAACGCAGATCGAGCACATATGCCCTCGCTGAGCGTACGCGACGACGAGGCCCCGCTTGTGGCCCTCGTGCTCGACACCTCGCTGCACAAGCCCTGCTGCGGTGCGCTGGGCTCCTGGCGGGTTCGCCATGATGGTCTGGCCAGTCTGCGTGAGCACGATGGATTCCTGCGTGCGGCCGACCAGTTCGAAGCCGCCGGCCATATTGTCGCCGACATCGACGCCCAGGCCCTGTGCCGCCAGTTCGGACAGCCGGCCGGCCTGCTGCCTCTCCTGCTTGGCGCCATTGCGCCCAGCCTGCACGCCTGGGGCGCCACGCTGCTGACCGTCTCCTGCGCCCACGCCGATGCCATGCTGTTCCGCTCCGAGCTGGGCTTCGAGACGGTCAAGAACCAGCACGTTGGCGAAGGCCTGTTGCTGCAGCGCGAGCTCGCCGAACTCTATAGCTGCCTCGGCCTCTCCACCGAAGCCGACAACGCTGCCATCGCCCTCCGCGCCTGATTCGCGGGAACCGCTCGTCGCGGCGTCCCCCGGCTCCGAACCTGTGTTTTACAGCGCCGGCCGGGTGGCTGGCATCATGTTGCCATGCAGCTCAGGTATCCCGGCTCCTTCCTCAAGCTCCTGCTGATCGGCTTCGGCCTGGTCGCCATGCCGCTCGTGCTGGCACTGGGCGACGCCTATGTCGCGCTCGAAAAGCTCACTGAGCGCAGCGAGAAGGCCATCGCGCAGGCGGTGCGTATCACCCGCCTGAGTCGCGAACTCGATGAGCAGATCACCGGGCTCGACCGGCTTGCCCGCCAGCAACTGGTGCTCGGCGAACACGGGCTGCTCGATGCTTACGCAACGCGGCGTGCGCAGTTCCTCGACACGGTCGAACAACTGCAGCAAAGCGCACGCGCCAGCAACACCGTGCTGGAACTCAACAGCCTCGCCGACAGTGAAGCCACCGCCTGGGAAGGCCTGCAACGCGACAAACTGAATCCTGCCGAGACGCGCAAGGTCATCGAAGAATTCGGCCACATGCACCGCATCGCTGCCGAAGTCCTGTCCCGCGCTGATGCCCACATCGAGCGCGACATCCGCTCCCTGCGCGCGCAGGCCGAGCTTGCACGCACCCAGCTGCTATGGCGGCTGCTGATCCTCATCCCCGTCGGCCTCATCCTTGTCGGCGGTGTCGTCTTCCTGATCCGCCGCCCCATCCGCCAGCTCGGGCGCGGCATCCGCGACCTCGGTGACGGCTTGCTGGAGCAGCGCATCATCGTCAGCGGCCCACGCGACCTCGAAGCCCTCGGGCAACAACTCGACTGGTTGCGCCTGCGCCTGACCGAGGTCGACGACCAGAAAATGCGCTTCCTGCGCCACGTCTCGCACGAGCTCAAGACCCCGCTCACCGCCATCTACGAAGGCACCCACCTGCTCTCTGACCAGGTCACCGGCAAGCTCAATCCCGAACAGGAAGAAGTCGTCGGCATCCTGCGCAGCAATGCCGGCCGCCTGCGCCAGCTCATCGAAAACCTGCTCGACTACAGCGGCATACGTTTCAAGCCCATGTTGCTCAAGCGCGAACCCGTGGTACTCGCCAGCCTTTTCGAAGAACTCGCAGCCGACCAGAAACTGGCCCTCACCGCGCGCCGACTGTCGCTGTTCGCCGACGACGCCGGCATCACCATCGAGGCAGACCGCGAGAAGCTGCGCATCGTGCTCGATAACCTGCTGTCGAACGCCGCCAAATACGCGCCTGAAGAGAGCATCATCGACCTTGTCGCCAAGCAGAACGCGGACGAAGTGCTCATCGAAGTCACCGATCTCGGCCCCGGCATCGCCCCGGAACAGCGCGAACGCATCTTCGAGCCCTTCGTTCAGGGCGAACCGCCGCCCTACGATGTCTCCATCAAGGGCACCGGACTCGGTCTCTCCATCGTGCGCGAACTCGTGACCGCGCATGGTGGCAGCGTCAACATTTCCAACAACCTGCCTCACGGCACACGCTTCGGCGTGCACTTGCCCAGCCAACCCCAGGGATCCCGTCAATGAGTCTGTTGCGCCAACTCTCCCTGTTGCTCTGCGCCACCGCCTGCACCGCCTGCACCTTGCTGCAGGAACTGAACGGCCACACCACAACCGGCAGCAGCACGCCGGGCACAAGCTCTGCTCCGCAAAGCGCCAGCCAGCCGCCCAGCCTGCCCGCCCCCAACGGCAGCACACTGCAGCTACTGACACTCGTCCAGCAATGGCACGGGCGCAGTGCTGGTGATCAGGCCAACGAGCTCGAACGCCTCAACCGCGCCTACAGCAGCAACAAGAGCGAAGACAACCGCCTGCGCCTCGCCCTGTTCCATGCCCTCATGCCGCAAGGCGACCGCAGCCGCGCCCTGAGCCTGCTCGATGTCTCGCCGGGCGAAGCCAACGGCAGCGGTCGCAATCATCCACTCGCCACCCTGCTTTTGCCCCTGCTGCAGGAACGCTCGAAGCTCGACGACGTCAACAGTCAGACACAGCAAAAACTGCGTGACGAACAAAAGCGCAGCGAACAGCTACAACAGAAGCTGGACGCCATCCGCGACATCGAAAAGAAAATGCTGGAACGCCCCGTCAGGTAAAGGACCTTCTCATGCAAACCCTTGCCACATCCGCCCCCATTGCCGCGCCCGGCCTCGTCCCGCCGCGCGTCCTGCTCGTCGACGACGACGTCGACCTGCTGCGCCTGCTGTCCATCCGCCTCAAGGCCAGCGGCTTCCAGGTCAGCCCCGCCAACGGCGGCGAACAAGCGCTCGCGCAGCTCGCCACGCAACGTCCTGACATCGTCGTCACCGACCTGCGCATGCCCGGCATCGACGGCATGGCCCTGTTCGATGCTGTCCGCCACGACCACCCCACCCTGCCCGTCATCGTGCTCACCGCGCACGGCAGCATCCCCGAAGCCGTCGACGCCATGCAGCGCGGCGTCTTCGGTTACCTCACGAAGCCTTACGACGCCGCCGAACTCATCACCCAGATCCGCCGCGCCGTCGACCTCTCCGGCGTCAGCACCCACCCCGTCAACAACGACAGCAACGACAGCAGCTGGCGCTCCGAATTCGTCACCCGCAGCCCGCTGATGGAAGACTTCCTTCAGCAGGCCCGCCTCATCGCCAGCAGCGAAGTCAGCGTCTTCATCCAGGGCCCAAGCGGCGCCGGCAAGGAACTGCTCGCGCGCGCCATCCACAAGGCCAGCCCGCGTGCCAAGGCCCCCTTTGTGGGCATCAACTGCGGCGCCATTCCCGAAGCCCTGCTCGAATCCGAACTGTTCGGTCACGTCAAAGGCGCCTTTACCGGCGCACACCGTGACCACGAAGGCCTCTTCCAGGCCGCACGCGGCGGCACACTATTCCTCGACGAAATCGGTGACATGCCATTGCCATTGCAGGTCAAGCTGCTGCGCGTACTCGAAGAACGCGAAGTGCGCCCCGTCGGCGCCACACGCAGCATCCCCACCAACGTGCGCATCATCTCGGCGACCCACCGCAACATCGACGTCGCCCGACAGGAAGCCCGCTTCCGCGACGACCTCTACTACCGCCTCAACGTCGTCGCGCTCGCCCTGCCCGCGCTCGCCGAACGCCGCGAAGACATCCCGCTGCTCGCCAACCACTTCCTGCAGCAACTCGCCGAACGCTACCAGCGCGAGAACCTCACCCTCGCGCCCGAAGCCATGGAACTGCTGGTCTCCGCACCCTGGCCCGGCAACGTGCGCCAGCTCTACAACGTCATCGAGCAGACCGTCGCCCTGTTGACCACCCCCATCATCCCGGCCCTGCTGGTGCAGCGCGCCGTCCACGAAGACAACCCCGCCATCGAAGCCTTCGAAGACGCCCGCAAACGCTTCGAACGCGACTACCTCGTGCGCCTGCTGCGCCTCACCGAAGGCAACGTCAGCCAGGCCGCGCGGCTCGCCAAGCGCAACCGCACGGAGTTCTATCGCCTGCTGTCACGACACCAGCTGGAGCCGGGGATTTTCAAGAGCGACAACTGAGTCACTTCCCTGCATGAAATACCAGCTGGCCGTCTTTGATTTCGACGGCACTCTTGCCGACTCGTTTCCGTTCTTCCTCCGCAGCTTCAACCTGCTTGCTGAACGCCACGGCTTCAGCACTATTGATGTGTCCCAGGCGGATCAGTACCGGCATTGCGGCGCGCGCGAAATGATGCGTCACGTCGGCTTGCCAGCCTGGCGCTTTCCGTTGGTTGCGAAGGATTTCATCGCACTGATGCGGGAGGAAGCCCACCAGATCCCGCTGTTCCAAGGCGTTGATGGGGTACTGCAGGATCTTGTAGCGGCCGGCGTCAAGCTGGCCATCGTGTCGTCCAATGCGCACGACAACATCTGCAGGATCCTGGGGCCCGACAACGTACGACGGGTCAGCCACTTCGAATGTGGCATGTCCGTGTTCGGCAAGACAGCGCGCATCCGGCGCCTGCTGAAGAACGCAGGCGTTCCGACGCAGCAGGCGCTCTATATCGGCGACCAGATCACGGACATCGAAGCAGCACGCAAGGCACGTGTCGCCTTCGGTGCTGTTGCCTGGGGCTACGGCAGCATGGACTCGCTACGCCAGCACGCACCCGAAGAGGAGTTCGGGTGCCTAGCGGATATCCGGCGCATTGCTGGCGCGGCGATCTGAAGCTGCGTAGCTTGTATTACTTGAGCTGCGCAGCCAGCGCCTTCAGCTCTGCCGTCTCGCGGATCCCTTCCGCCACCATCGCCGCCACAGCCTCCGCGCCTTTCTGCTGGAAGTGCGTGGTATCAGGCTTGGCGAACGTGCCACTGCTCTGCGTGGCGTAGTAGGGATACTTCACCGTGTCGGCAATCGCCAGCCAGTAGTCCTTCCAGTCCTTCTCGTGCGCATTCACGAAGGCGATGGTCTTCGCTTCGAGATCGATGAGAGGCAACTTGTTGGTGCGGGCCGTGTCCTTGACGGTCTGGCTGTAGTCGCCGACGAAGGCAAAGCCCCCGGCACCGAGGTTCGCGTTGGTCACGTGGTTGGGCACGACAGGGAAGCCTTCCTTGCGGTCCTTGTTCCAAACGCGCGTGGTCGGCGTGATCATCACGGGGATGGCGCCAGCGGCGCGCGCCTCGATGACGTAGCGCTCCAGTGAGTTCTGGAAGGACATGTCTGGCTGACCTTCGGGGAACTGCTTCTTGCCGCTGGCGTCGTTGGGATAGCTGCACAGACCCGCTACATCCGCCGGGCCTCGCTGCGGCTTCTTGCCTTCGCAGTTCTGGTCGTTGTGGCCGTGGTTGATGAGCACGTAGTCGCCGGCCTTCATGAAGCGCGCCATCTGCTGATGCCAGCCGCCCATGTAGAAATCCTTGGAGCTGCGCCCTGCGCGCGCGGCATTGAGCACCTTGATGCCGCTACCCGGCTTGAACTGCGCTTCGAAAACCTGGCCCCAGCCCATGCGCGGCATGCGCTCCAGCTCATAGGTGGCCGCCGTCGAATCGCCCACCACGAGGACGCGGATCTTCGCGCTGCGAATCTCGTTCAGTTCGCGCTGTGCGCGCGTGAAATCCAGCGGCTCGTAAGGCCCGTTGCCTTGCAGACCGACAATGGGCCGGAAGCTGATATCGGTGAGCACCGTGTGCGAAGACTCGCTGCTCGGGTTGTCGTAGTTGCGGTTGTGATTGACCACATCCAGCACGGCGTCGAAGCCTGTGTGGTCGGCCTTCATTGGCGTGGTAACGGGGTCAAAGGCTTCCACGTCTTTCACACCCGCAGCCTGCAACGAACTGCGGAAGCCGGCCAGCATGCGACTCCGCGCTGCCGCCAACGCTTCTGCGGTAAGGCCGGTTGTTTTGCCGGCATCGACGAGCTGCTGCGGACCAACGTACTTCAGCTCCACCGCCACGTCAGAAACGATGCGGTCACTCAGCGGATTGATGTTGGCGACGTTGTCACCTGCACCCAGCGTGAGGCGCGCCGACGCCAGGCAACGCGCACGCAGCGTGGCGTTGTAGCGGCAGTTGCGGTTGCTGCCGGCCTCGATGGCCGAGATCAGCAGTGGCGGCGTCAGGCCAGCGGCGTCAAGGCGGTACTCACCCTGTGCATTGCTCCGCGTCACGCGGCGCCGCCCTGCGGCGTCGACCACACTCACCTCGGCGTTGACGAGCGGGCCGCCCACAGCGACCACACCGCGGAGTTGTGGCCCGCCCGAGCCGCTGCCCGCGCAGCCCAGCAAGCTAGCCAGCAGGCTGGCGATAGCGATCTGACGAATCACATTCATGAACAATGTCTCCGGCTTGCGGCGTCACGCCCGCCCCGCGGGGAAAACGCTTCAGGTATGGACCGCAGCCAAGAGGCTGCGGTGAGTGCGGCGGTCTTACTTCAGCTTCGCTGCCAGCGCCTTCAGTTCCGGCGTCTCGCGGAGGCCTTCGACAACCATCGTCGCCACGGCTTCGGCGCCCTTCTGCTGGAAGTGCGTGGTGTCCGGCTTGGCGAAAGTGCCGACCGACTGCGTGGCGTACCAGGGGAACTTCAGCGGGTCTGCGGCGAGCCAGTAGTCCCGCCAGTCCTGCTCGTGCGCATTGACGAAGCTGATCGTCTTCGCTTCGATGTCGATCAGGGGCAGCTTGTTGGCGCGTGCTGCGTCACGGATGGTCTGCGCGTAGTCACCGATGAATGCGATGCCGCCGGCCGGGTTCTGACGCGTGAAGTGATTCGGCACGACAGGGAAGCCTTCCTTGCGGTCCTTGTTCCAGACACGCGTGGTCGGCGTCATCAGCACGGGGATCGCCCCCTTGGCGCGTGCCACTTCGATGTAGGTCTCCAGGGTCTTCTGGAACGACATTTCAGGCTTGCCCGCCGGGAACTGCGGCTTGCCTGCGGCGTCGTTGGGATAGGTGCACAGGTTGGCCACGTCGGCAGCACCGCGATCCTTCTTGTCGCTCTCGCAGTTCTGGTCGTTGTGCCCCATGTGGATCAGCACGTAGTCACCCGCCCGCAGGTAGGCCGCCATCTGCGCAAAGTAAGCCTGGTTGAGGAAAGCCCGCGCACTGCGGCCGGACTTCGCGCCGTTGAGCACTTTCACCTTCGCGTCTGCCTTGAACAACGGCTCGAACACCTGGCCCCAGCCCATGCGCGGCAGGCGCGCCAGTTCGTAGGTGCTTGCCGTCGAATCACCGACGATGACGATGCGCGTGAAGGCCGGATCGACGATCTTCGCCTTGGCAGCCTGTGCGTACTTCAGGTCCAGCGGCTCGACGCTGCTGATCGCATCCATCTTGCCAACGTAGCGGTAGTCCGCGTCGAGCAGCAAGGTGCCGCCGGGCACGCCGCTGTTGTTGTCGTAACCACGGTTGTGCACGAGCACGTCGAGAATCGCATCCACGCCCTTGCGATCGGCCTTCATCACGATGCCGACCGGGTCGAAGCGCTCGGTATCTGCCACACCGGCATCACGCAGGGCCTGCGCGAACACCGGGCGCAGGGCTTCGGTGGCCTTCTGCACCGCATCGGCCGTCACGCCTTTGGCAGTACCGGCATCGACGATGCCCTGCGGACCCTTGTACTTCAGGCCTTGCGCCACGTCGGAGACGATCTTGTCGGTCAGCGCGTTGATGTTGGCGCGGCTCTCTCCTGCAGACAGATTTGCCAGCACCGAGGCCATGCAACGCGACCACAGGCGGCCACTGTCCGTACAGTTGTCGTTGCCAGCCTCGACGGCTGAGACCACCACGGGCGCGACGAGCCCGGCCGTGTCGAGCACGTAGACGCCCGCAGCATCGGTCTTCGTACTGCGCTTCTGGCCGCTGGCGTCTGCCACCGTGACGCTGGCACCTGCCAGAGGACCACCGACGGATACCACGCCCGTCAACACGGGGCCGGATGCCTTGCGGGCACCATCCATTGCACACCCTCCCAACAACAGCATTGCAGCGCAGATAAATATCGTTGTTCTCATCAAGGCCTCCCGGCGTCTTCTTCGCGCGGCATGCTGTAGCCGGCCTCTTTGACTGTCTTGATGCGTATTGCGATTTTCCCGCCCGCCCGGCGGATCGCGAGGTCGCCAACCGGCGTTGGGCTGCGGCGACACTTCAAGTGCTTGATTTTACTGATCCCTTGCCAGGATGTGTCCCGAAACACCAACGCATCCGATTTCCCGCAAATCCGTAAACCACTGATGGAGCGACATTTTTTGTCTGGCACACAAGCTGCGATGAAGCCTGTGGGATCCCGTTGCCTGTTTTCCCGGAACCCCTTCCCCTGTCCTCACAAGGAGTCATAGATGAACCCAAGCTCCCTACATCCACAGACCGTGCGCAGATTCCTCATTGCCTCGGCGCTCTACCTGTCCTTGAGCCCGGCATACGCGGCAGACCCGCCGAAGAGCGCAGTACCCGGCTTCGCCCAGCTCGATGTCAATCGCGATGGATTCATCGATGGCAAGGAAGCCCGTGCCTCGGACATCGTCAGCAGCTGGCTGAAAACGGCCGATCGTGACCGGGATGGTCGTTTGTCCGAACTCGAGTTCCTCAACGCCCGTGACACCATGAACAAGCCGGAACCCATGCAATAGCCTCACCCGGCACGCCTGCCGTTGCTGCCAGACGGCGGTGGGCGTCCCTTCGCTTCACCGCCTTGCAACCTGCTCTTCAGTCGGCTTGTCCAATCAGCTCCGCACGCCCTACAGTCGGCGTCAATTTTCCGCATCGCCCAAGGAGCTATCGTGGCTGACACCAAAACCGTTCTTGATCCGGACACCGCTGCCGAACACAAGGCCATGTTCGATTTCGACATCACGCTGATCCAGCAGTCGACTTACGGAAGCACGGCGCACGGCAAGGCAATCGTCGCCCTGCTGACCGCCTTCAACAAAGAGGGGCGCATCCGTTACGAACCGCTCGAAGAACGCGGGGCTTGGGACGGCACCGACATCCTCGTCAGCGACAACTACATCGGCAAGGTTTTCCCGACAACCTGCGAGCTGGCTCACGAAGGCGCCCACGCCCTCTGGCGCAAGAAGAATCCCACCAAGAAAATGACGCAGCTTGAAATCGAAGCTGAAGAAAAAGCGGCGCAGACCGTCCAGGCCAAGGTCTACCTGTGGCTGCGCGCCAAGAAGAGTGCGCCTATAGACAACGATATCGAAGGGCGGCTGGCGGGGCTGGGGCTTTCGTCTCCCGATGCAGGCAAGAAGGGCCGCTGAACGCGCAAAGAAAAAGCCACATCGGCAAGCGATGTGGCTTCGATGACGACAGCGGAATGGCTCAGGCTGCGACTGGCAGACTGTGCCGCGCCATGCTGACGACAGCCGATGCATCAACGATCAGCGCCACGTGGCCATCGCCCATGATGGTTGCCCCCGCGATGCCGACAACGCGACGGTAGTTGGCCTCCAGGCTCTTGATGACGACCTGCTGCTGACCGACGATCTGCTCGACGAACAGCGCAGCCTTCATGCCGTCGCACTCGACCACGATGACGATGCCGGAAGCATGGGGCGGATCGTTACCCGGCACGCCGAACACCTGGCGCAGGCTGATCAGGGGCAGGTACTCACCACGCACCTGCAGCACACGCTCGGCGCCGGACAGGCTCTTGAGCATGCTTTCGGCGGGCTGTAGCGACTCGACGACGTAGTCGAGCGGAATGATGTAGACCTCTTCGCCGACCCCGACCGACATGCCATCCAGAATGGCGAGCGTCAGCGGCAGGCGTACCGTGACCCGGGTGCCGACGCCCAGCACCGAATCGATCTCGATGCGGCCGTTGAGCGCATTGATGTTCTTGCGCACCACGTCCATGCCGACACCGCGGCCGGACACATCGGTGACGACATCAGCCGTCGAGAAGCCGGGTTCGAAGATGAGCATCCAGACTTCCTGGTCGCTCATGTTGTCGTGCACGGACAGGCCGCGTTCGCGGGCCTTGGCAAGAATCTTGTCGCGGTTGAGGCCGCCGCCGTCGTCGCCGACTTCGATGACGATATTGCCGCTCTGGTGATAGGCGCGCAGCGTCACGGTACCCTGCTCGACCTTGTCTGCGGCCTTGCGCTTGTCGGGCGACTCGATGCCGTGATCGAGACTGTTGCGGATCAGGTGAGTCAGCGGATCGGTGATGCGCTCGATCAGCGTCTTGTCGAGTTCGGTGTGCTCGCCGGACATGATCAGCTGCACCTTCTTGCCGAGCTTCTGCGAAAGATCGCGCACCACGCGCGGGAATCGGCTGAACACCGTGGAGATCGGCAGCATGCGCACCGACATCACGGACTCCTGCAGATCGCGGGTGTTGCGCTCCAGATGACCGAGGCTGTTGAGCAAGGACTCGAAGAGGACCGGGTCAACCTTGGAAGCAGCCTGCGCCAGCATGGCCTGGGTAATGACCAATTCACCGACCAGGTTGATCATCTGGTCGACCTTGTTGACGCTGACGCGGATCGAACCCGACTCGCCAACTTGCGCCGCACGTGGCGCCGCCGCAGCTTTGCCGGCTTCTGGCGCCAGCGTCGTACGCTTCGCCGACTCGTCGGTGTGGACGCTCGCAGCAGGCTTGTCCGGTTCAGCCGCAGGCAGGCCCGAGACGTCGAACAGGCCAAAGGAGCCATCCTCGGCCTCCATGCCCACGGGTTCGGCATTGGCCGGAATCATGGCGGGCGTCAGTTCGAACAGGCCGTAGGCCCCATCCGGATCTTCCAGCGCGTCTGCTGCAGGGGCAGGCAGGTCGTCGAAGAAGCCGTAGGCCTCCTCCTGCACCAGCGAACCGACCTTGCCCTTGACGCCTTCCATCTTGAGGCTGCTGCCCACCACGAAATCCAGCAGGGCACGCAGCGAAAGTTCATCGTGTTCGGTGCACAGGCGCAGCCGTGTGGCCTTGCCATGACGGCCGCCACTGCCGGCTTCTTCGAGCACCAGACGACCGTGCTGGCGCAGCTCGGCCAGCAGGTTTTCCAGCACACGCGGATGCTCATCTGCCTTGCACTGCAGTTTGAAGGAGATGATGAAGCCCACGTCGGCCTGTTCTTCGTCGCTGAGTTCTGCCGCAGCAACCGTGTTGCCCTTCATCAGGGCCTCGAGGCGCTCACGCACCACGTCAGCCGCCGCGTGGTCAGCCGTCTCATGCCCCTGGTGGGCACCGAGCAGGTTGCGCAGCACGTCACCCGCCTTGAGGCAGGCATCGACGATGCCGTCGGTCGAACGGCAGTTCATTCTTGCGCACGCGATCGAGGAGGTTTTCCATCACGTGCGTCACTTCGGCGAGATCGGAAAATCCGAAAGTCGCGCTGGAGCCCTTGATGGAATGCGCAGCCCGGAAGATGGCGTTGAGGTCTTCGGAATCAGGCGCGGCCGGATCGATGGCGACCAGCAGCGATTCCATCGCAGCCAGATGTTCCTGAGATTCCTCGAAGAACACCTGGTAGAACTGCGTCATGTCGATAGCCATGCTGCCCCCGCAGTGAATATCAGCCGATGACTTTGCGTACCACTTCGATGAGTTTCTGCGGGTCGAAGGGCTTGACCAGCCAGCCCGTCGCCCCCGCTGCGCGCCCCTGGCTCTTCATGTCGTCCGACGATTCGGTCGTCAGCATCAGGATGGGTGTGCTCTTGTGCGTGGGCATGCCACGCAGGTTCTTGATCAGCGAAATGCCATCCATGCGCGGCATGTTCTGGTCGGTCAGCACGAGGTCGACGCTGCGGGCCGAAGCCTTCTCCAGGCCGTCCTGCCCGTCCACCGCCTCCACGACGTCGTAGCCCGCGCCCTTGAGCGTGAAGGCCACCATCTGGCGGATAGAGGCCGAGTCATCAACTGTCAGTACTGTCTTGGCCATGTGGCGCCCCCGTCATCAAAAATGATCATCACAAACCGGTCTCCGCATTGGCACTCGATATCCGGATGAATCAGGCATTCCGGCAGACTCAACGCGTAAGGTTTCTATTCCAGAGAATCGGCAGCAGATGCCTCGCCTTGAGGGTTGCACTGCAAAATATCGGTGTAGACCCAGTCGCTTGCCGACGCAATCGTCATCAACATCGTCGATATGCCGGCAACGTGCCGTCACAGCGCAAACCGGATACTCAACGGCCGTCCGGCACTATGACAAACGGGCGAAACACCCCGCCGGAGTGCCAGGCAAGTCAGCGTGTCGGCAGATCTATGAACTTCCGCTCGCGTGGCGCCGACGCCTGCGATTCGGGCTGTTCGGTGGGGGTGCCCTGCAGGATTTCCTTTTCGGCACGTTTGTTGAGCACGATGATGCTGATGCGCCGGTTGGCAGGGCTGAACGGATCGCTGCGGTCGAGCGGAATCGACGAAGCCATGCCCACCACGCGAATGATGCGGTCGGTCTCCAGCCCACCAGAGACGAGCTCACGCCGGCAGGCATTCGCCCGATTGGCTGACAGCTCCCAGTTCGTGAAGCCGCTGGCTTTGCCCACGTACTGTGCCGCATCCGTATGGCCGGAAATACTCAGCCGGTTGCCAAAGCCGTTCAGTTCCTTGCCCAGCGCCCGCAGGATGTCCCGCGTGTAGGGCTTGAGATCGGAACTGGCAGTATCGAACATCGGCCGGTTCTGTTCATCGACGATCTGCACGCGCAGGCCATCGGGCGTCATGTCCATCAACAACTGGTTCTTCAGGTTGCGCAGGGTCGGGCTGGCCTCCATGACTGCTTCGATACGCCCTTTGAGCTCCTGTAGCTGGCCACGCTCGACGCGTTCCTGCTCGGCCAGTGCCTCGCTGGCTGCGCCATCGACCTTCTCTCGAGACTGCCCCTGGTCCTTCGCATACTTGGTGCTGTCGACCTGCTGCTGTTCGGGCGGAGTCACGACGACCTTGGCGATCGCGCGCTTCTCCTTGAAGTTGCTCTTGGCCACATCGCCAATCGTCTTGGTCAGGTCGCTGCCACCGCCTTCAATAGGGTTGCTCGATGCGCCCGTGCCACGCCCACCGTTGAGGGACAGGCGCAGCGGGTTCTGGAAGTAGTCCGCAATACCCTTGAGGTCGCCCTGGGTCGTCGAACCCAGCAGCCACATCAGCAGGAAGAAGGCCATCATGGCCGTCACGAAGTCGGCATAGGCAATCTTCCAGGCGCCACCATGCGCCCCGCCTCCGCCCTTCTTGATGCGTTTGACGACGATTGGCTGTTGAGAATTGTCGGCCACGGCGATGGTCCCGGCTTACTTGCCTTTGCGGTTCTTGATCTCTTCTTCGAGCTCCTTGAAGCCCGGCCGGTCGCCCGAGTACAGCACCTTGCGGCCGAACTCGACGGCCACCTGCGGCGCATAGCCGTTCATGCTCGCCAGCAGCACGACCTTCATGCACTGGTAGATCTTGCCGTCCTCTTCGCAGATCTGCTCCAGCTGGCCCGCAACGGGCGCCACGAAACCGTAGGAGATCAGGATGCCGAGGAAGGTGCCGACCAGAGCACCACCAATCATCTTGCCCAGCACGGCAGGCGGTTCGCCCACCGAGCCCATCACGTTCACTACGCCCATCACGGCCACGACGATACCGAAGGCCGGCACCGCGTCACCCACCTTGGCCACGATGTGTGGCGCCATGTGCGCTTCCTGGTGGTGGGTTTCGATTTCCACGTCCATCAGGTTCTCGAGCTCGAAGGCATTGAGGTTGCCGCCCACCATCATGCGCAGATAGTCGGTGAGGAACTCCACCGCGTGGTGGTCGTGCACAAATTTGGGGTATTTCGAAAAGATGGCGCTGGCTTCCGGGTTCTCGATGTCGTTCTCGATCGACATCAAGCCTTCCTTGCGCACCTTGGACAGGATCTCGAACAGCATGGCCAGCAAATCGACGTAGAGCGCCTTGTTCTTGCCCGAGCCCTTGAACACCTTGGGCAGCGCACCCAGCGTGGCCTTGATGGCCTTGGAACCATTGCCTGCGATGAAGCCGCCGATGGTGAGACCGACGATGGCGATGTACTCCATCGGCACCCATAGCGCCGCCAGGCTGCCGTGCACCGCGTAGGTACCCAGTGCCGCCGCCAGAATCACCACATAGCCAATAATCAGGAACATTGCCCAGCCCCAGGAATGATTGTTCGTGCCCGGACGCGTTCTCGCTGCGCCCCTGTTGGGTATCGGCTACTCGCAGGCAAAACTTGACGGTTTGTGTGCCCCCGGGCTGGCCCGACGGAGCCGGGAAGTCCCTGGACGACCCGCAACGTTCTTGATCGCGGCCGCGCCAGCCAAAAAAAACCGCCAGACTGGCTGGCGGTTCGTAACCCCCTGCAAGGCAGGGAGGAGGTCAGACGGAGAGAGACGACTCGGAAAACGGGGGTTGCGATGCCGTACTCAGACGGCGATCTTCAGTTCTTCGCTGCTGCGGGTAGTGACGCGCTTGCCTTTGCCGGCACGGGCCGGGATGTGGCAGAGGCCACAGACGTAACCTTGCGTCGGGTCGTAGGCATGGGCCACGAAACCGCCGCTGCACTTGGTGCAACAGGCCAGCTGGAGCATCTTGGCGTCGAAGAAACGCACCAGGGTCCAGGCACGGGTCAGGCTCAACACCTGGTCCAGATCGTTCGAGACGACGTGGTCGCGGTACATGCGGAAGGCTTTCAGCGTGGCATCCAGGCCCTTCAGCTGCGTGTTCTTGGTGATGAAGCGCAGGAAGGACATGAACAGCGAGGCGTGAACGTTCTGCTGCCAGGGAATGAACCAGTCGGTCGAGAACGGCAACATGCCCTTGGGAGGCGATTCACCGCGGATTTCCTTGTAGAGCTTCAGCAAGCGCTCACGCGACAGGCCAGTCTCGGATTCGAGCATCTGCATGCGGGCACCCAGCTCGATCATTTCCATGGCCAACTGGGTTTCACGGGCGTCCTGGACAAGACTCTTCATGCGCATGGCGTACTCCCTCAGGCCAGACGGCCGACAGGCTGCGAAGCAGCGAGGATGGTGGCGTGGATACGGGCGGCTTGGTTGTCGCGGTCATGATTCGACAGCAGGCCAAGGAGCAGCTCGTCATCAAAGCGGAACTGGCACAGGAGCATGTCGCTCGAAGCCATGCGCAGGATCTGACCCGGCGAGAGCTTGACGATCAGGTCGGCGATGTCTTCGCCAACACCGAGCTTGAGCATTGCAGCCTCGCGATCGGCGTGCAGCATCTGCTGCGCCAGCATCAGGTAGGCGAGGTTGAGTTCCTTGATCTCGTTCTGAATGTTCGATTCCATCATCTACTCCCGGCGATCAGGGGCACCACAAGCTGCGATGCCATGGGACGCATTGTTCCCAACCGGGGGCCTACATCCAATCAGGATGCAGCGGAAAATGATGTAGCAAGGCGCGCGCAGACGCCCGTAGGAATTTGTCCTACAGTCATCGGGCAAAGGGGTATCGGGACAACAGGAAGGGGTTCAGGCTGCTGTTCCGCGATTCTACGGAGCGGCGCCATTTCCGCTTTAGCAACAGGCTCGAAAATTGATGTAAATCATTGTTTTCAAGTCGTTAATTTTTCGCCAACAGGTGCTTTCTTCTAGGCACTCAGGCCGACTGTGGGCGCAGCTGGACGGCTGAAACCCGGTTCCGGCCGCTCTGCTTGGCGATCTCCATTCCCTGTTCCGCCCTGCGTACCAGGGTATCGGCGTCCGTCACCGAGCTGTCACGGCAAGCCACCCCGATGCTGGCCGTCAGCCGCAAGGCAAGCATGCCGGCCACGATATCGGCATTTTCCACTGCGATGCGCAGACGGTCTGCGCAAACCTGTGCTGCTTCGAGCGAAGTATCCGGACACAGGATCAGGAATTCATCGGCGCCAGTGCGCGCCACCACATCATGCGCACGCAACACGGAACGCAGTGCAGCCGCCACCTGGCGCAGCGCTGCATCACCGGTTTCATGTCCGTGAGATTCATTGACCACGCGGAAGCTGTTCGACATCCACCATCACGCAAGACAGCGGGCGTTTGTTGCGTGTTGACGCGGCCCATTCCTGCGTGAGGCGTTCAACGAAGAAGCGACGATTAGGAAAGCCTGTCAGCGGATCCAGCATGGCCACTTCCTGCAGGCGGCGATTGCTCACAGCCAGCTCGGCAGCGTAATGACGGATCTCTTCGCGATCACGTTCGATTTCGCGTTGCAGGGAAGACATGCGACGCCCGGCCTGCAAACGTGCCAGCAGCAGGCGCGGGCTGGCGGGCTTGGACAATACGTCGTCAGCACCGATCTCGAAGACACGTACACGGAACTCGTCGTCAGGCGCATCGGCCACCACGATGATGAAAATCCCCTGCCCCGCGCGCGTCTTGCGCAAGGTTGACAGAAAGTCTTTGGTGCTTTCGCCCGCCATGGCCCAGTCAATGATCATGAGTTCCGGCTCGTGATCCAGCGCGTGCTCGACGGCAAGTGCGATATCGGACTCCTCCGCCACATCGTATCCAGCGCTGCCCAGCAACTGACGCATCGCTGCACGTGCCAGGGGATCCGCCATGGCCGTCAAGGCACGCAAACGTGTCGTCGCCGGCAGACCATCCGCATTTGCAGCTTCGTCGGCAAGCAGGCTTTCCGGCTCTTCCCGCACGGTGAGCGCGTCTTCGTCGACCTCCGGTTCGCTGGTATCGATGGACTCGGCCGGCGGAATGCGCTGCGCCTCCACGCTCAGCAGCGCCCCCCAGTCGGCCCAGTCATTGGCGATCGCGTTGCATAGCTGGCGCGTCGCGCCCTCGTCGAAGTCCAGACGAGAACCCAGTGTCAGCACGCGGCGCATGGTGCCGGCGCGTGTCGCATCGGTCGCCAGGCACAGGTCGGCAACAGCCTGCGCGAACACCACGGTATTGCTGACCGTGCGCTCGCGGGAGCCCTCGACAAATGTTCCCTCGATACCACGCGAAGCAACATAAGCCGACTCGCTGAACACGCGCGGCATGCCCCAGTCCGCCAGCATCGCCGCACCCAGTTCGGCGTGGTCCATGCCGAAGCGCTTGTTCTCGGCGGCAAAAATGTCGAAGCCAGGCGTCTTTTCGGCAGTAGTCAGGATTTCGGAGTACTCGACCGGGTAGAGGGTGGCCAGCGCCAGCTCGCCCACGCGGGACAACAGGCCCAGGCAATAGATTTCGTCCGGCGCAGCCGCGCGCGTGCGCAAGGTCACCGCCTGGGTCGCCACGGCATTGACGAGGCAGCCGGACCAGTAGCGGGAATAGTTGAATGCCTTGCAGGGACCCGAGCGGAAGTGGGTCATCAGGGAGAACCCCAGTGCCATCGTGCGCACGGCGGGCATGCCCAGCACGGTCAGCGCATCCTGTACAGACGCAATGGGACGCCGGCCGAAGCCGATCACACCGTTGGCAGCCTTGATCAGGCGCCCTACGAAGGCCGGATCCGTGCGGATGATGCGCGCCATCTCGGCCATCGACGCGTCTTCCTGGGTCGCCAGCCGCATGATGGCCAAAGCCACCCCCTTAGGCGAAGGCAGATCGCCCGAGGCCTTCAGTTCTTCCAGTCTCGCCGTGTCGATCGGTGGTGCCATGATCACGCCCTCATCTTCTCTGGCTTCCGCCCCTTCTGCTTTCGGCAGGTGGGCGCTTCCGGAAACCAGCTCCCAGCGTGCACATATCGGCAGCCGTCAGCCTGCCTTGAGCCATATCTGGGCCCCCGCTACGCCGCCCGGTCCTCCGTGCTGGCTGTAGCCACCCCAGTCGCAATCTGCCATGCGCTACACTCGAAGCCGTTTCCAATCTCCCCCCGACCATGAACTTCTGCTCATGCTGCGGTGCGCCCGTCGTGCTGCGCGTTCCACCCGGTGATTCGGTACCCAGGCACGTCTGCGACGCCTGCGGCGAGATCCATTACATCAACCCGAAAATGGTGGTCGGCGCCATTGCTGAATACCAGGGCAAGGTCCTGTTGTGCCGTCGTGGCATCGAACCACGCCGCGGCTTGTGGACCCTGCCGGCCGGCTTCATGGAGATGGGCGAAACCACAGCCGACGGGGCTCGCCGCGAGACGCTGGAAGAAGCCTGCGCCAACGTCAACATCGATGCGCTCTACTCGGTCGTCAATGTCACCCACATCAACCAGGTCCACATCTTCTTCCGCGCCACGCTGAAAGTGCCGGAGTTCGCGGCCGGTGAAGAATCGCTGGACGTGCAGCTGTTCGACGAAGCCGACGTCCCCTGGGCCGAGATTGCCTTCCGCTCGGTCGCCACTTCACTGAGGCAATACTTTACGGACCGCCGAACCGGGCAGTTCGGTTGCCACTGCATCAACCTGCCACCGCCGGATCCGGTCTGAACCCGGCGCCTGGATCACTCCAGATCCAGCGACAAGCGCAGCAGCCGACCGCGCAAGGCTTCCGGCACGGATACGCGGCTGATCGCGGCCGCAAGGCCGGCGCGCAGCGCTTCGGGCATCTCACCCTGTACTGCCATCAGCCGACCCGACGCATCGAACTCCAGCACCCAGGTGCGTGAGCCCGCTGGCAAACCGTCCAGCAAACGCGGAGATCCACGCAGGACCTCGGCCACGTTCAGGCGCAGTGCCAGCATGGCTTCGTCAAGCGACCCTGAACGCAAGCCACTGGCAACAGACATGTCTTTGGCATGATCGGTAGCGAGTGACGTTTCAACCGCAGCGATGCCCTCCTGCGACATCACTGTTTCCGGCAGCGGTGAATGCCTCACAGACGGCGCAAGCGCAGCCGAGCGCGAGGCAGAGGCAGTCACAGCCGGGGGTTCCTTCGCCACGGCGTCATCCGCTGCATCAACCTTGTGTCCATCGGCATCACGGTTCGCAGCGCTACCATCCAGTCGCACCAGCAAAACCGGCGACGCCGCTCCGGACGGCCCGAAACCCGCTCCGCGCAACAGATCCAGCGCAACCCAGTGCAGCAGCAACGAAGCCAATAACCCCCAGCCCAGCAGTGTCTTCCAGTGCTGCATGTGTCTCCGGCTTGTCATGTTTCAAAATTCCGGTTGCTGCGCACATACCCAACCGGATAAGCTAACTGCGACGCACCTTCCGGGCACCGGGAGTCACGTCCGGATTCATTGTTCCACTACCCAACGCAACAAGGAATCTTCAACGGCGGTACCCACGGCAGGACGGTGACATCATGCACTCAACGCAGCTGCGCCCACTCCACCCGAACAGGCGTCCGATGATCCTGACGCTGGACATGTTCGGCCAGCCCCATCGCTGGGTGACCTGGCAACACGCCCTCTTCTACTACTCCAAGAACCTTGTCGCCTGGGATGCCGGCGAACAGTGCTTCACCTTTGTCGGCGGATATTCACGCCTCACCGGCCGCCGCTCCGAGATGACTGCCAACAGCATCATCGCCATCAAGGGCCGCGCACTGCACCCGCGCAGCCTGCATCAGACCCCACCGCTGTCGAACCGCGAACTCTTCCACCGCGACCGCCAGATCTGCGGCTACTGCGGCGACACATTCAGCACGGCGCGCCTGACCCGCGATCACATCAAACCCGTCTCGCAGGGCGGCGCCGACATCTGGATGAATGTCGTGACCTCTTGCCGCAACTGCAACCAGCGCAAGGCTGGACGTACGCCGGAGCAAGCGCACATGCTGCTGCTCTACGCGCCCTACGTGCCCAACAAGGCCGAATATCTCATTCTCTCCAACCGCAACATCCTCGCAGACCAGATGGATTTCCTGTCACGTCACCTGCCCGCACAAAGTAGATGGCGAGGAGCCACCCACTCGGACCATTCCCTTGTCCTTTGAAGACCTCGTCGGTTACTCCGCAGCAACGCTGACCACTGCAGCTTTCATTCCCCAAGCCTGGCTCACCTGGAAGACACGCTCCGCAAAAGGCGTGTCGCTGGGCATGTACAGCGTCTTCGTCACCGGAGTCTTCCTCTGGCTGGTCTATGGCCTCTTCATCGGGGCCTGGCCGGTCATCGTCGCCAATGCCATCACCCTGGCGCTGGCGAGCTTCATCCTCGTCATGAAGCTGCGTTTCGGCTAGCGACACAAAGCTGTCCTTGATGCCGGATTTCGCATCGCAGCATCGTGAGCCAGTTCATGCTGATGGCGTTCTGGAGGATTCCCCGCACTGTCTTTCCTAAACCAAAGTGATATAAAAACTGTATGCCATCAGGGAGTTGGGAGACATGGCTATCAGAACCGCGACACCATCCGGGATCCCGCACACGAGCAAGCGCCGGCATCTGAGCTACGTCGTGGCGGCCGTCCTCATGGGCGTGCTGATCATCAACGCCGTGGTGTCGATCCACAGCGACCACGAAGAAGTCCTTCAATCCAATCGCGGCCTGCTGGTCGACCTCGTCAATCTGGTGTCGGCACAGACGGAGCGCTCACTCGAGCTGACCGACAACCGTCTCGTCAAGATTCGCGATCTCGCCGCCAAGACCCAGGCAAGCTCTGGTGGATTCAACGATCCGGCCTTTCGTGCAGCTTTCACGGACCTCACCGACGACATACCCGGCAAAGTCGGCGTACTCATCCTCAACCCACAGGGCGATGTGGTGGCCAGCTCGGAAAGCCCCGTCCCACCCAAACTGAATCTGGCTAGCCGCCCCGACTTCCAGGCCCTGCACGAAAAGGACACCCTGTTCATCGGCCCGGCCCTGCGCTCGCAGCTCGAACCCGAACGCACCCTCTTCTACCTCAGCCGCCGCATCCCCGGCCCCGATGGCGAACTAGCCGGCATCGTATCGGCGGGCATCAGCACGAGTTACCTGACAGACCTCTACGCCCTGGCCGGTTCAAGCAAGAACGCCCTGATCCTCGTCACGAATGGCGATGGCAACATCCTCGGCCGACGCCCACTGGTCAAGGAATACCTCGGACAGTCAATCGCCAGCAGCACACTGTTCACCGACACCATCAAGACTGCCGACACGGGCACCGCCGAGATCATCTCGCCACTGGACGAACTGCCTCGTCTGGCCGCCTGGAAAATCCTCCGTCCCGCCAATGTCATGGTCATGGCCGGATTCGAATGGCCCATCATCTACAAGTACTGGAACAAACGCACCGCACGTACGCTGATCGCCACCCTGATCAGTCTTATCGTCATAGTCGGTGGCACAGTCGCAACCCGCCTGCTCAAACGCCGCGAAGAACGCATCCGCCGCGACCTCGCCGCGGCCATGGGCGCACAGGCCGAAACCACGCGCGCCCTGCTCGATGCTCGCCACGATCACCTGACCGGCCTGCCTGCGCGTGCACTGTTCTTCGAACGGGCCTGCGACCTGCTGGAACAGGCGCGCCGCGATGGTTTCGGCCTCGCCGTCATGGTCATTGATCTCGATGGCTTCAAGGCCGTCAACGATCGTGAAGGGCACGAACAGGGCGACGCCGTACTCGTGAAGGCCGCCACCATCCTGTCGGGCACCATTCGTGGCTCCGACACGGCGGGCCGCCTGGGCGGCGACGAGTTCGGTGTCGTCATTGCCGCACCGCTGGACTTCCTCGAATCGATCACCCACAAGCTCGGTTCGCGCATCGTCAATCGCATGGCCAGCATCGGCCATGGCATCACCTGCAGCGTCGGTGTCGCGCTCTGCAGTGACCCGCAAGGCGAGAGTCTGGACGACCTGCTGCATCGTGCCGACAAAGCCATGTATGACGCAAAACATGCCGGCAAGAACCGGCTGCATCTCTCGGCACCGAGCGTCGTTCCGGTCGGCTTCCAGTGAAGCACCACAGCAACATCCCGCCCTTCCAATAAACGACATACACCAGCGCGTGCGCCGCGCCGCCCGCTTTCCTTTACTGTGCTGACTGCACATTGAAAGGAAGCAGATCGTGATTCGCTATGGTTTTCTCGGGTTGGGGATCATGGGCCGTGCCATGGCCACCAACCTCATCCGCGCCGGCTTCGACGTAACCGTCTGGAACCGCACGCCAGCGCGCTGCACCCCGCTCGTCGAGCTTGGTGCAAAACAAGCCGCCACCCCTGCCGAAGTCGCCGCAAATTGCGACATCACCTTCGCCATCCTCGCCGACCCGGCGGCCGCACGCGACACCTGCTTCGGCCCTGATGGCGTGCTGGCTGGCATCGGTGACGGACGCGGCTACATCGACATGTCCACCGTCGACGACCAGACCGCACGCGACATTGCCGGCGCCATTGCTGAACGCGGCGGCCGCTTCCTCGAAGCCCCCGTCTCCGGCACCAAGAAGCCTGCCGAAGACGGCACGCTCGTCATCCTCGCCGGCGGCGACCGCAGCCTCTACGACGACGCCGGCCCCGCCCTCGACAAGCTTGGCAAGAAGCGCCTGCATCTCGGCGAAGTCGGCCAGGGCGCGCGCATGAAGCTCGTCGTCAACATGATCATGGGCAGCATGCTCACCGCCTTCAGCGAGGGACTGTCGCTGGGCATGAAGGGCAATCTCGACGGTGCGCAGATCCTCGAAGTGCTCGATGCCGGCGCCATGGCCTGCCCCATGTTCAAAGGCAAGGGCCCGATGCTGCTCGCCGGCGACTACAGCACCAGCTTCCCGCTCAAACACATGCAGAAAGACCTGCGCCTCGCCATCGCACTCAGCGAAGAGCTCGGCCAGACCCTGCACACCGCCACGGCCAGCAACGAGCTGTTCAAGCGCGCCCTGCTCGCCGGGCATGGTGATGCGGATATTGCGGCAGTGCATGGCGTGATTCGCTGAGCCACTATTCCTTAAGCATTTTTATCGTTTTCCGGATCGGGCTGACCGCCGGGGCAGCACTGGCCTCCGGCCATCATGGGCAACTGGCGGCGCCAGTTGCAGGGTCTTAATGTTCCGCCCATGAAAACACAGCCCAGTCGCCGCGCCGCCCTCGTCACCCTTGGCCAACTGACCCTGCTCACCGCTTGTGGCGGCACGGGCGGCGGCGGAGGTTCAGGCAGTACAAGCGGGGGAAGCGGCGCCTCGAGCTCGGCCTCCGGCGCCTCATCGAGCGCTGCAGCCTCGTCCTCGTCATCATCCGTCACCAGTTCAAGCTCCAGTAGCAGTGTCGGCAGCGACTTCATGCCGACCGAGCGCCGCACCGTCTGGAACCCCGGCCTCAACGCTGTGGGCGGCATCCCTGCGCGCAACACGATCTACCAGACCCTCAGCCCCAGCGGCGGTGATGACACGGCAGCGATTCAGGCCGCCCTCAACGCCTGCCCGGCCGGTCAGGTCGTGCGTCTCGCAGCCGGCACCTTCAAGATCAGCGGCATGGGGCTGGAGATAGCGCGTTCCAACGTCACCCTGCGCGGCGCCGGTTCATCGGCCACGAAGCTGGTGCAAGCCGACAACGCGTCGTACCCGGTCATCATCGTCGGTACGCGCTGGGTCAAGCACACGGAGTCGCGTCCCCTCACCGCCAATGGCGCCAAGGGAAGCTACAGCATTACCGTATCGAGCGCGGCCAGTCTCAAGATCGGCGAGATCATCACGCTCAACCAGGTCTCGGACGACACGCGCTCCGACACCGTCGCGCCGGTGCGCAAGGTGTATTGGGGCAAGAACACGCTGTCGCCCACCGACGATACGCGGCGCTGGTTCTGCGAACTCAACCGCCCCATTGGCCAGACGCTCGAAATCACCGCCATCAGCGGCAACCAGCTCACCTTCAACACACCGCTGCACATCGACTTCGAGACCGCCCTGTCGGCACACATCTGCCGCTTCTCGACGCAGGACCCGGATAGCAAGGGCTGGAGCGCGCTCTGGGCTAGCCAGGTTGAACGCCACGCGCAACAGCGGCATCGAAGACGTCGCCGTCGTGAATGGCGGTGGTGGTGACGGCGGCGGCAACATCCACTTCTGGGCCTGTGCCTACTGCTGGGTGAAGAACGTCGAGAGCTCGGGCAGCATCGGCCACAGCTGCAACCTCGAGAACAGCTTCCGCTGCGAAGTGCGCGACTCCTTCTTCCACAGCACGCGCGACCCCAACCCCGGCGGCGCGGGCTACGGCATCGGTCTCAACGTTTACAGCTCCGACTGCCTGTTCGAGAACAACATCGTGTGGGGCTTCAACAAGCTCACCATCGGCCGCGCCTCAGGCGGCGGCAACGTGTTCGGCTACAACTACCTGCAGGACGGTTACGGCGCCGGCTACGTGCAGATTCCCGAAGTCGGCAGCGGCGCCAATCACTATGCCGGCGCGCACATGGAGCTGTTCGAAGGCAACGAGTGCTTCAACGCCGACAGCGAGTCCTACTGGGGCAATGCCATCTACGGCACCTACTACCGCAACCACTTCACCGGCTTGCGCATCTCGGCGCCGCCGCTGTCGCTGGTCGACGCGTTCGGTCGCCGCATCGTCGGCGTCGACGCACATGCGTGGTGGTTCTCTTTCGTCGGCAACGTGCTGGGCTTCCCGGCCATGCCTCTGCTCAGTGGCACCGACCCGCATGGCGACACCTACAACCAGACCGGCTTCATCTACCAGACCGACGCCAACTGGTACTCGAACTACAACGTCTCCGTGTCGAAGGTACCCGTCTGGAATATCGGTCACGACGGTGACAATACCTCAGCCCCCGATCCGCTGGCCTTGGCACGCACCTATCGCCACGGCAACTACGACTACTTCACGCAGACCACCGTGTGGGATGCCGGCACCGCCAATCACAGCCTGCCAGCCTCGCTCTACCTCAGCGCCAAGCCGGCTTTCTTCGGCAGCAATCCCTGGCCGCGCATCTCGCCGGAGACGCCTGCGACACCGCTACTAGGCGAATTGCCTGCCAAAGCGAGGTTTCGTGCCATAAAAGGATTGGCGCTGACTCAGCAATAGCTACAAAAAAGGGCCGCAACAGCGGCCCTTCCAACGTTCTACGACACCCCTGATTTACGCAGAAAGCGTAGCGAGCGGATGGAGGTCGAACCGAGGAGCGGAGGCGTACGTGAGTACGTTGAGCACCGGAGTTTCGAGATCCGCACGCGCAGTAGCTTTATGCGTAAATCAAATCACTTGCTCATGTCGAGCATTAGCTGATTCATGCGCTTGATGAAAGTCGCCGGATCGTCCAGCGTGCCACCTTCAGCCAGCAAGGCCTGATCGAACAACACAGCAGCCCAGTCATCGAACTTCGCCTCTTCACCCTTCATGCGCGTCACCACCGGATGCTCGGGGTTGATCTCAAGAATGGGGGCTGAGGTCGGCACGTTCTGACCGGCTGCCTTCAGCAGACGCGCAAGGTTGGCGCCCATCTCGTGCTCGTTGACCACGAGGCAGGCCGGGCTGTCGGTGAGGCGGCTGGTGACGCGCACTTCCTTGACCTTGTCGCCCAGTGATGCTTTGACCTTCTCGAGCAGGGGCTTGCACTCTTCGGCCTGCTCTTCAACCTTCTTCTTGTCGGCTTCGTCTTCGAGCGAGCCGAGATCGAGATCACCCTTGGCGACCGAGACGATCTGCTTGCCCTCGAACTCGACGAGGTAGCCAATGGCCCATTCGTCGATGCGGTCGGACAGCAGAAGCACTTCGATGCCCTTCTTGCGGAAGACTTCGAGGTGCGGGCTGTTCTTGGCGGCGTTGAAGCTCTCGGCCGTGACGTAGTAGATCTTCTCCTGGCCTTCCTTCATGCGGCCGATGTAGTCCTTCAGCGAGACGGACTCTTCGGGCGAATCGAGATTGGTGGAGGCAAAGCGCAGCAGGCCAGCGATCTTGTCCTTGTTGGCGTTGTCTTCGCCGAGGCCTTCCTTGAGGACGCGACCGAACTCGGTCCAGAACGCTGCGTAGTCTTCCTTGCGGTTCTCGGCGAGGTCTTCGAGCAGGCCCAGGACTTTCTTGGTGCAACCACCACGAATGGTGTCGACGTCCTTGCTCTCCTGCAGGATTTCGCGCGAGACGTTCAGCGGCAGATCCGCCGAGTCGACAACACCGCGCACGAAGCGCAGGTAGTGCGGCAGCAGCTTCTCGGCGTCGTCCATGATGAAGACGCGACGCACGTAGAGCTTCAGGCCCTGACGCGGGTTACGGTCCCACAGGTCGAAGGGGGCGCGCTTCGGCACGTAGAGCAGCTGGGTGTATTCGTGACGACCTTCGACCTTGGCGTGGCTCCAGGCCACCGGGTCTTCGTAGTCGTGCGAAACGTGCTTGTAGAAAGCCTTGTAGTCGTCTTCGCTGATGTCGTTCTTGGAGCGCGTCCACAGCGCGTTGGCCTGGTTGACGGTTTCGTCTTCGTCCTTGAGGACGTTCTCGGCTTTCTCCTGGTCCCATTCTTCCTTCTGCATGACGATGGGCTGGACGATGTGGTCGGAGTACTTGCGGATGATGCTGCGCAGCTTCCAGCCGGACAGCAGGTCGTCTTCACCCTCACGCAGGTGCAGGATGATGTCGGTGCCACGGATGGCCTTGGTGTATTGCGCCACCGAGTACTCGCCGGCTTCATCACCGGCCATCGAGCATTCCCACTTCACGCCAGCATCAGCTGCATCACCCGCGCGGCGAGTCAGCACCGTCACCTTGTCGGCCACGATGAAGGCCGAGTAGAAGCCCACGCCGAACTGACCGATCAGGTTGGCATCCGCCTGCCTGTCGCCGGAGAGCTTGGAGAAGAATTCCTTGGTGCCGGACTTGGCGATGGTGCCGAGGTGGGCGATGGCTTCGTCACGGTTCATGCCGATGCCGTTGTCCGAAATCGTGACGGTGCGCGAGGCTTTGTCGAAGCTGATGCGGATCTTGAGTTCGGCGTCGTTCTCGAACAGGGCGCCATTGTCGAGAGCTTCGAAACGCAGCTTGTCGCAGGCGTCGGAGGCGTTGGAGACCAGTTCGCGCAGGAAGATTTCGCGGTTCGAATACAGCGAGTGGATCATCAGGTGAAGCAGTTGCTTCACCTCGGCCTGAAAGCCGCGCTTTTCGATTTGACTGGTGTCGGACATGGCAAAAGCTCCTTCTATTCCGGGATGAGTGTTGTACAAGACCCGCCTAATATGGGGCCCAATCGTGCTACTTCAAGCCCCATTCCCGTTCGTCCAAGCCATGACTGCCGCCCTGCCCCCTGCCGCCCGCCAGCGGCCTGCGCCGGACACGGCAGGCCACAGCCCCCGGCTGGCCCGGCGTCTGCTGATCGGCTACGTCCTGACCGCGCTGCTGCTCATCGCCACGGCCTGCGTGCTGATCGACCGCGACTACCAGAGCGAGATGGCCAGCCAGAACGCCCGTCAGGCTGCCGCCCACGAACTGGAACAACAGATCCTCGCCACGCTGGGTGCAACCCCCGGCGCCGCACGCCTCATCGACAGCCTGCACAGCGCGACACCGACGCCTGCCGAAGCGCTGGCGAGCTACCGCACGCAACGCAACCGCCTTGTGGCCGGCTCCGGCGTCCTGCTGGGCATGCTGGCCTTCATGCTGTGGATCATCTATCGCGACAGCCAGCGCCGCGAAGCGGACCAGCAGGAGCTCGCCGAGATCAATGCCTCGCTGGAAGACCGCGTACGTCAGCGCACCGCCGAGCTGGAGCAATCAAACCGCGACCTGGTCGGCTTCAGTTATTCCATTTCACATGACCTGCGGGCGCCGCTGCGTGCCATCAACGGCTTCTCGCACGCGCTGCTGGAAGATGCGGGCGAGCAGCTGGACGAACAAGGCCGCGACCACCTGGGCCGCATCATGCGCGCCAGCCTGCGCATGGGCGAACTCATCGACGAGCTGCTCAACCTTGCCAACGTGCTGCGCCGCCCGCTCAACATCAAGACGGTCTCGCTCACAGCGCTGGCCAACGATGTCTTCGCCGAGTTGCGCATCACCGACCCCGAGCGCCAGGCCGAACTGCACGTGCAGGACGAGATGTTCGCCGAGGGCGACGAATCACTGCTGCGCAATGCCATCAGCAACCTGTTGCACAACGCCTGGAAGTTCACGCAGCAATCCTGGCCGACCTACATCAGCATCACGGCCGAATCGACGCCGGAATTCATGCGTTACACCGTCGCCGATAACGGCGTGGGTTTCGACATGGCGCATGCCAAGCGCCTGTTCCAGCCCTTCCAGCAACTGCACGCCGATCAGGGCTACGGCGGCATGGGCATCGGGCTGGCCTCGGTGCGGCGCATCATCGAGCGCCATGGCGGCAGCATCCAGGCGGAATCCAGTCCGGGCGAAGGCGCACGTTTCATCTTCACGCTGCCGCACAAGGTGGCCGTGGTGCGCCGCCGTCGCGGGCGCGATGTCACTGCGCCGGATGCACTGTCCTGAAGGTCTGACTCAGACGTAGCGGACTTCGAGGATGTCGATCTCGCGCACGCCGCCCGGCGTCACTAGCTTCACCGTATCCCCTTCACGCGCCTTGATGAGGGTGCGCGCCATCGGCGAAATCCAGCTGATGCGGCCCTGCGAGGCATTTGCCTCGTCGACACCGACGATCTGGAACTCCGACTCCTCGCCGTCCTGGTCGCAAACGCGCACCGTGGCCCCGAAAAAGACCTGGTCGATGTTTTCCTGCTCTTCGGGATCCACCACGCTGGCGGACTCCAGGCGCTTGATGAGGAAGCGGATGCGGCGGTCGATTTCGCGCAGGCGGCGCTTGCCGTAGATGTAGTCGCCGTTCTCCGAACGGTCGCCATTGCTGGCCGCCCAGGAGACGACCGACACGATCTCGGGACGCTCGACGCGCAGCAGATTGTCCAGCTCCGCCTTCAGCGTCTGGAAGCCGCGCCGCGTCATGTAATTTTTCGTTCCGGCCGGCAAGCCCGCCGTGGCGCCGTCCTCTTCGTCCTGCTCGGCGTCCTGATCGTTTTCGCGTGTAAAGGCTTTGCTCATGCTGCTTCCCTCTGGAAGCTACAGATTTTAGGGCGTATCCGCCCCAAACACTTCACGCGGCAGTGCACAATAGAAACAAAACGGGCGCCTTGCGGCGCCCGGACTTGCGGTTTTTCCCTATGAACTATTTCACGCGCGGGTATCTAAGCTGATTCTTGTAGCCCTTGTTGACGGGCCTCACTGGTAAATCGCAGGCTGGGTGAAAAGGGCGTCGAACTGGTCGATGCAAATGTCCAGTTCGTCGGCACTTTCTCCGTGTGACAGGGCATCGGCAAGCTCATCGCGAAACTTCTGTGCAGCCGTACCGTACAGGAAGACGCCTTTTGCTCGCCGCTTGTCGATTGCTTCCAGCCCATCAACGGAGGGGTAATCCACCACGTAAAGAATCGGGTTATTCAGGACCACCATCATGGCTTGCCCTCCTCTGGTCAAGTTAGGTCCGGTGAAGTCGCCGGGCCTGATACTCAAATCGGATTCAAGCCGGGAAAACTCAAGCCGTATTTAACAAATTGACTCAAATTAACGACGACCGGACGCATGCAATGGTTAACGGTCGAAATGAAACAAGCTGGAGGACGATGATGACCGAGACACTTGATCAGTCCATGAGCCTTGAAATCCGGCTGGCATCGCTGCGTGACGAGCATCGCCAACTGGATGACACCATTTCCAGCCTCGGCCTGAGCAACTGGAGCGACGATCTGACCTTGCACCGCCTCAAGAAGCGCAAGCTCATGGTGCGTGACCGCATCAATCTCATTGAACGCATGCTGCAACCGGACGCCCGCGCCTGATTGCTGCCAAGCTGCTGGCCCTGCTCCGCCCCGCATGGCACCATGCTGCGCAAAAGCCTCGACCGGGAGTAGCTGACTGACCGCCCTGACGCGTCCGCAGCCTCCCGTTGCGCAACGGAGACAGGCGTGACCCAGAACAGCAGCCCTCATCCCCATCCACCGGTGGAACATGCCACCGCAAACGGCGCCGGAAACGACACGGCGCCGATCGACCCGCCCGGCCTCTTCCCGCCCATCGCCGAAATCGGTTTCAGCGCTCCCTTCCGCTGGTTACGACAGGGAGCGCGTGACATGCTGGCCCGCGCGCAGGAAAGCTTCTTTTTCGGCTTCTGCTTTGCCGCCATGGGGCTTGCGGTTACCAAGGTCTTCGAGCACGCCTACCAGTACAGCTCGGCCATGACATCGGGTTTCATGCTGCTAGGCCCGTTTCTCGCCATCGGCCTGTACGAAATCAGTCGCCAGCAGACACGTAACGAACGACGCCCCTTCAGCGAAACCTTGACGGTCTGGCGCCGCAATGCCGGCAACATCGGCATCTTCTCGCTGGTGCTGATGGTCATCTTTCTCGTCTGGGCGCGGGCTTCACTGGTCGTTTTCGCTTTGTTCTACACCGACGAGATGCCCAGCCTGAGCGGCTTCCTGTTGCAGATCACCGACCCGAAAAACCTCGAATTCATCCTGGTTTACACCTGCGTGGGCCTGTTCTTCGCCTTGTTCGTGTTCGCCGTCAGCATCGTCTCCATCCCCATGATGCTCGACCGCAACCAGGACGCCATCACCGCCATGCTGTCCAGCGCCATGGCCCTGGCCCACAATCCCGGGCCCTGCCTGCTGTGGGCTTTCCTGATCGCCGCACTCACGATTCTGGGCTTCGCCACCTTCCATATCGGGCTGATCGTCGCCATGCCCCTGGTTGGCCACGCCACCTGGCACGCCTACCGCGACCTCGTCAGCCCTGCCCCGGCGACGCCCGGGCAGGGATAGACTCCGCTGGGCTGTCTGCAACGACCGGTTCGCGGCCGCCCCTCATCATTTCCCGCCGCGAACCGTAACGTGCACCGACAGGCACCCAAAGGTGCCGGCTTTCGGTTGTAACCAATGGATTTCAACATCGCCATGCGTCTTCCCGCGCGCCTTGCCCGCCTCAGCTTCCTGCAAGCCGTGCTCCCTTCGGGCAGCCACAGCGTGGCACCGCTCAGCCGGGACATGTCGCGCTGGTTCGCCGACCTGCCGTCAGACAAGCCTCTGGTCATCCTCGACAACCTGACCCAGCGTGCCGCGAGCATTGCCAGTTCGTCCGAATCGCCCAGCAAGCGGTTCCGACAAATAGAACAGATGCTCAACCATGCCGAACCGCTGCTCAAGCGCTTCGAAACCCAGCTGGATCAGTGCCGCCTGCCTCTCGACACCGCTAGCCGCCACGCCTCGGAAGCCTGCGACCGCCTGCTCAAGGCCCTCTCCGAAGCCTGCGTCAAGATCGTCCAGGCCATGGACGGTAGCGCCTTGCAACGCCACCTGCACGGCAAGATCTTCGGTGCGGCCATCCTGCGCGCGGCCCAACTCATCCACCGCCGTGCCGCCATCGCCCAGCGCGCCCGTTCTGCCGGCTCACCGCGCCGCTGGAAAATGCTGCGCAGGCTTCTGCTGCTGGCCGAGGCGCACAACCTCTCCCGTATCCCGGCTTTCGACCACGATACCGATACGGTCGAACAGGTCGTGGTCCGCGATTGCCTGCTCGCACTTTGCGACCCAGCCAGCCTCGAAGGCGCCGAGCTCTCGCGCCTACGCTTCTACATCGCCCGCTTCGGCCACCTCGCCACGCTATCAGCTGAAACGCCCGCCCCCGAAGATCTCGGCCCCGGCATGTTCGTCTTCAGCGATGCCGAACGCGGCCCCGGCAAGCTCAAGCCCGGCCAGGCGCTGCTCGACAAGGAGCGCCTGCTCGATTGCCGCCAGCTCGTTGACCGCATCCAGCAACAGCTCGCCGGCCTGCGCCAGGGCCTGCACGCTACAAAGCTGGGCCTGCCCATGGTGGCCAACGAAGCCTCCTACGCCTTCATGCTCACACGCTGCGCCGAACAGTGGTCCGATTCGCGCTCCAGCCGCAAGATGAAGCAGGACTACCAGCCGCTCGCCACCCTCATCACCGGCTTCGACCCCGTGCGGCAATACCTCTCCAGCGGCGCCTGGAAGTCGCTGCAGAACGGCCGTCCCCGCGTCGTAGGCGCCATCCCCGCCGTCGCCTGCGAATGGCGCATCTTCGAACAGGCGCGCACCGGTTTCAGCCTGCGCGAAGCCGGCCCGCACACCTTGCCCATCAACGTGGGCGAACTCGTCGCCATGCGCCCGCTGGAACGCGCCAGCGTGCACCTCAGCATCGTCCGCCGTGCCCGCAGTCACGAAACCACCGGCAAGGAAATCTCGCTCGAACGCCTGTGTGGCACAGCCCTGCCCCACACCATCGACAAGAAGCTTCCAGACGGAAACATCCAGACCCTGCCTGTGCTACTGTTGCCGCGGGTGCAGTGTTTTGAAGGCAACCCCGGTCTGCTGGCCCCGCATGGCGACCTGAAACCGGGCGTGCGCATCACGGTCGAACAGCGTGAAGGCAACGTGACATTCGAAGTCGTTGCCGTCGTTGAGAAGCTCGCCTCCTGCGAGCTCGCCCAACTCAAGCGCGTCTGACCCGCGAAGCAGCCAGCGCACTGCTCCCGTAACCTGATCGGGAGTCACCATGTACCGTGCGCAAGAACTGGTGGCGAGCCTCGACAAGCTCGCCAGTCTGCCCAGCGTCTATTACCGCATCCGCGACAAGCTCGATGATCCTGACGCCACCATTGCGGAGCTGACGCAGGAAATCGCCAGCGACCCCGCCCTCAGCACTGCCGTCCTGCGCGTCGCCAACAGCGCCATGTATGGTCTGCCACGACGCGTGGACACCCTCAGCCAGGCACTCAACCTCATCGGCCTGCGCACCCTCGGCGACATCGTCCTCACCAGCAGCATCGCCACCACCTTCGGCGGCATGCATGCCGGCAACATGGACATGCTGCGCTTCTGGCGCAGCTCGGTGCGCTGCGCCCTGCTGTGCCGCGTGATGGCCGAACAGCGCGGCGACGTACTCGCCGAACGCATGTTCCTGCTCGGCCTGCTCTCTGACATGGGCCACCTGGTCATGTACCAGGCGATCCCCGACCTCAGCGATCTGGTTCTCTCCAGCGGCGGCCTTTCACTCGAACAACGCGCCGCCCGTGAACGCGAAGTGATTGGCTGCGATTTCGCCGAAGTCGGCGTCGCCCTGGCCCACAGCTGGCGCTTGCCCGTGGGGCTCGGCGTCACGCTGGGCGCTCAGCTGCAACCCGAGCAGGCCGGCGACCTGGCCCCCCAAGCCGCCTGCATCCGTTTCGCCCGGCATCTCGACGACGACATCGAGTCCGATATCGCGCTGGATGATCTCGCGCAAAAGCACCTGGGCACCTGGCAGGCACTATCCGGCGCCCAGGATGCCTCGGTCAGTGCCCTTGTCACTGCCGCCGAAGCCAGCCTGCTCGAAATGCTCGTCGCCATGGGGCTCGCGCACTGATGCGCTGAACCCACCAGCCTGCGGCAGCGCCCTGCTCCGCTATCCGCGCCCATCTGCAAGGAGGCCCACCATGGCCCAGCAAACCGTACAGACCCTGCAAGATCAGGAAATCTCGGCCGAAGTCCTCCTTGAGAAATATGCCAAGGGCAACGAAGCCAGCGTGCAGGATGTCCGCCGCCGCGTCGCACGCGCGCTCGCTGCTGTCGAATCCGATGACAAGCAGCGCAGCGCCTGGGAAGAACGCTTCTTCCTCGCACAGGAAGCCGGCTTCGTTCCCGCTGGCCGCATCAATTCCGCTGCCGGCACCAGCCTCAGCGCCACCCTCATCAACTGCTTCGTGCAACCTGTCGGCGATGCCGTCACCGAAGAGACGGATGGCCGCCCCGGCATCTACACCGCGCTTGCCCACGCCGCCGAAACCATGCGGCGCGGCGGCGGCGTAGGCTACGACTTCTCCAGCATCCGCCCCGAAGGCGCGCTCGTGCGTGGCACCCAGTCGCGCGCCAGTGGGCCGGTCAGCTACATGCGGGTTTTCGACCGCAGCTGCGAAACCGTCGAATCCGCCGGCGCACGTCGCGGCGCGCAGATGGGTGTACTGCGCTGTGACCACCCCGACATCGAAACCTTCATCCACGCCAAGGACGAAGGTGATCTCTCGAACTTCAACATCTCGGTAGCAGTGACCGACGCCTTCATGCAGGCCGTCGAAGCCGATGGCGACGTCGAACTTGCCCACCGCGCCGAGCCCGGCTCGGAGATCAAGGCCAGCGGCGCATGGCAGCGCGAAGACGGCTGGTGGGTTTATCGCAAGGTGCGCGCCCGCGATCTGTGGGATCAGATCATGCGCTCGACCTATGACCACGCCGAGCCCGGCATCCTGTTCCTCGATCGCATGAACAAGGACAACAACCTCGGCTACTGCGAAACCATCGAGGCCACCAATCCCTGTGCCGAACAACCGCTGCCGCCTTACGGCTGCTGCTGCCTCGGCTCGATCAACCTCACGCGCTTCGTGCTCGACCCCTTCACCGACAAGGCGCGCTTCGATGAAGCCGCCTTCGGCAAGAACGTTCGACGCATCCGTGCGTATGCTCGACAACGTACTCGACGCCACGCACTGGCCCCTGCCCCAACAAGCGCAGGAGGCCGCCAGCAAGCGCCGCGTAGGCCTCGGCTTCACCGGCCTTGGCGATGCTCTCATCATGCTCGGCCTGCGTTACGACACGCCTGCAGCGCAGAGCAAGGCCAGCGAAATCAGCATCTTCATGCGCGACCGCGCCTACCTCGCTTCGGTCGAGCTTGCCAAAGAGCGCGGCGCCTTCCCGCTCTTCAATGCCGACCTCTACCTCTCCGGCGGCAACTTCGCTTCGCGTCTGCCCAGCGAAATCAAGGACGCCATCCGCAAGCACGGCATCCGCAACTCGCACCTGCTCTCCATCGCCCCCACCGGCACCATCTCGCTCGCCTTTGCCGACAACGCCAGCAACGGCATCGAGCCGCCCTTCTCGTGGACCTACCAGCGCAAGAAGCGCATGGCCGACGGCACACACAAGCAGTACGCCGTCGAGGACTACGCCTGGCGCCTCTACAAACATCTCGGTGGCGACATGGGCAAGCTGCCGCAGAGCTTTGTCACCGCGCTCGAGATCTCTGCACAGGCGCACAAGGACATGGTCGCCGCTGTCGCCCCCTACATCGACACCAGCATTTCCAAGACCGTCAACGTCCCCGCCGACTACCCCTACGCCGACTTCGAAGACCTCTACATGTCGGCATGGAAGGCTGGCCTGAAAGGTCTGGCCACCTATCGCCCGAACAGCGTGCTGGGTTCGGTGCTGTCCGTCGAGCCCGCACCTGCGGCAACCGAAGAGAAGCGCTCACCCCATGACGTTGCCATCAGCGACGCCAACCGCCGACTCAGCATCCCCTCGCTGCCGGCGCCCGTCCTCTCCAGCCTGCGTTGGCCGGGCCGGCCCGAGCTGCCCGATGGCAACAGCTCGTGGACCTACATGCTCGACAGCCCGCAAGGCTCCTTCGCGATTTTCGTCGGCCACATCGAACCCGAAGACGGCCGCGGCGCGCACCCCTTCGAAGTCTGGGTCAACGGCGCCGACCAGCCGCGCGGCCTCGGCGCACTCGCCAAGACCCTGTCGATGGACATGCGTGCCAATGACCGCGCCTGGCTCAAGCTCAAGCTAGACCAGCTCGCCTTCACCGTTGGTGAGTCCGCGTTCGACCTGCCTTTCCCCCCACATGGCGAACGCCGTCGCGTGCCCGGCATGGTCTCCGCCTTCGCGCAGATCGTGCGCCATCGCTGCGAGAAGCTTGGCGCCTTCGACAACATCGGTGACACCCCGGTGCAGGACGCCGTCTTCAGCGTGCAGGAACCCAAGACCGGCACCGACGGCACACTCTCCTGGACCGTTGACATCAACAACCCGGCAACCGGCGAAGACTTCGTACTGGGTCTCAAGGAAATCACCCTGCCTGACGGCATGACCCGACCGTATTCGATGTGGCTGTCCGGCAACTACCCGCGCGCCCTCGATGGCCTCGCACGCCTGCTCTCGCTGGACATGCGAGTCCTCGACCCCGCCTGGATCGGCATGAAGCTGCGCAAGCTCCTCAGCTACCCCGAGCCCCTCGGCGACTTCATGGCCTTCGTGCCCGGCACCCGCCGCCAGCAGAACTGGCCCAGCACCATCGCCTACCTCGCACGCCTCGTCATCCACCGCTACGCCATGCTCGGTGTCCTCGACGAAAACGGCTACCCGACACGCGACATGGGCATCCTCGACGCCCCGCGCGACGAGCGCGAAGCCCGCGTCATGCAGGGCCAGCTGTGCAACGAATGCGGCAACCTGTCAGTGATCCGCAAGGACGGCTGCGATTTCTGTACGGCTTGCGGTGCGGTCGGCACCTGCGGCTGACATCTCTCACCCCGCCGACACTCCTCCCCTGAGGCTGCCCCACGGGCAGCCTTCCGTCCCGCCCCGGACAGGCCATGCGCCCAAAAGGGCAGTGGCAAGTCATGCCCAAAGCATCTATTCGTAAACAATAAATTACATATGGATATGCGTTTGTTTTCATATGCATATCACATTTAATTAACAAAAATTCCAGAATCAACAGGGGGTCGGGGCGAAACGAGTGCGAACTCGTACTTCTGTGCGTCCACATCAGACGCGCAGGCGTACAGGCCGCACCGAGGAGGACGGATCATGCTGAAGCACTTCCTGCGAGGCCTGGCGCTGCTTGCAGCCCTTGCGACATATGCCCTGCCCGCTTATCCGGCAGATGTCGTCGTCAACCTCCAGGCCTTCGTGGTCAGTTCTGCCCCCAACGGTGGCGAACGATTGCAGCTTGCAGAAACCGCACGCCCCGGCGACACCATCGAGTACCGGGCCACCTACCGCAACACCGGCAAGGCCACCGTTCGTAACGTGCTGGCTACCCTGCCTGTGCCCGAAACAGGCATGAGCTACCTTGCCGATACCGCCCGCCCCGTCGGAGCACTGGCCAGCCTGGACGGCATCAAGTACGAAGCGCTACCACTACGCCGTACCGTCACCGGGGCAGACGGACGCACCCGCATCGAACTGGTTCCCCTGTCCGAATATCGCTTCCTGCGCTGGCAACTTGGAGACATGCCAGCCGGCAGCAGCGCCACGGTCCGCTCCCGCATGCGTCTCGCCGACATCGAACGTACCGCTCACGCAGGAGCCACACGATGAGCGCACCGATCCGTTACGCACATGCCAGCATCCTTCACCTCCTCACCCTCACACTGATCCTGCTTCACCTTACGCTGCTACCGTCACTTGCGGTCGCAGCGCCGGCCGCTGGCACAAGCATCGGCAACCAGGCTTCGGCCACCTACTCTGACGCCTCGCTGGTCACGCGTACGGTCACCAGTAACGCGGTCGTGACCATCGTGCAACAGGTTGCCAGCCTCACACTCGGCTCCAACGGCACCAAGCAGGCCGCGCCAGGCGGGCTGGTGAGCTATCCGCACACGGTCACCAACACCGGCAATGGCACTGACAGCTTCACGCTCGGTACGAGTGTCACCAGCGGCTTTGCGTTTACTTCGGTAACGCTCTACGCAGATGCCAACAGCGATGGCGTGCCCGACAGCACAGTGCCGATCACCACGACCGGCTCTCTGGCCGCTGGCGCGAGCTTCAGCTTCGTCGCCGTCGGTCTCGTCCCGCCGCTAACCAGTGCGGGCAGCACCAATACGCTGACAGTCACGGCAACCAGCGTGTACACGCCTGCACAAAGTGCATCGAACACTGACACCACCACCGTCTCCGGCAACGCGATCATCAACGTCACCAAGGCCATCGACGTCGCCACAGGACTGGCCGGCAGCGGGCCGCGCACCTTCACGCTGACCTATACCAACAGCGGTACAGGCAATGCCACGGCCGTGACGATCACCGACGTGATCCCATCCGGCATGACCTATGTGGCGGGCTCCGCGCGCTGGAGCGTGACCGGCTCAACAGCACTGACCGATGCCGACGCAAGCGACAACCAGAGCGGCATCGTCTACGACTACAACGTCACTTCCGCGACGCGCGTCACCGCGGTCATCGCCTCGGTGGCGGCCGGCGCCTCCGGCACGCTGACCTTCCAGGCGAACATCAACTCGGGCCTCGCACCGGGCGCCCTCGCTGCCACGCTCAATATTGCTGGCTTCAGCTACAACAACGGCGCAGCCAGCATCCCAAGCAGTCCCACCAATGCGGTGCAGTTCATCGTCATCCAGACGGCTGCCCTGCTGCTGACCGGTGACACCATGACCAGCGTCGCGCAGGGCGGCGTCGCCAGCTTCAGCAATACGCTGACCAATACCGGCAACGGCACCGACAGCTTCGATATCACGCTGGGCACCAGTAGCTTCCCCAGCGGCACGACCTTCGTGCTCTACAAAGCCGATGGTGTCACCCCACTCGTAGACACCAACGGTAATGGCGTGCCAGACACAGGGCCTCTCGGTGCCGGGCTCAGTACCACGGTCGTGCTCAAGGCCACGCTGCCTGTCAGCGCCAGTGGTGCCGGTCCCTACAGTGTGCAGAAGATCGCCACGTCGAAAGCCGACCCGACCAAGACGCAGACCGTCAACGATGTGCTGAACGCCATCTCCGCCAACAGCGTCGACCTCACGCTGAACTCCACGGGCGTCGGTGCGCCAGGTCTCGGCGCTGGCCCGGAAGTATCTGCCGTGGTCACCACGGCTGGCAGCGCCGGCAGCACCACGCGCTTCAACCTGTATGTGAGCAACGGCAGTTCCGTAGCCGACACCTTCAATCTACAAGCCACCACCGACAACACACTCGCGACCTTCGTGCTGCCCACCGGCTGGAGCGTCGTCTTCCGCGACACCAGCGAAGCCGTCATCAGCAACACCGGCGTCATCAATGGTGGTGCCAACAAGCTGGTGTACGCCGATGTCACCGTGCCTGTGGGTACTTCGGCCGGTGCAGTCGATCTCTACTTCCGCGGCCTCTCACCCACCTCTGGCATCGGCGATGCACTGCACGCTGCCGTACTGGTTTCTACTGCACGCAGCCTCTCCCTCACGCCCAACAACAACGGCCAGGCCTTCGCTGGCAGCTCTGTGGTCTTCAGTCACACCATCACCAACACCGGCAATGTGCTGGAAGGCAACGGTAGTACCAGCACCGTAGCGCTCGGGCTGACCAACAGCGCAAGTGGCTTCAGCGCCACGCTGTACTGGGACAAGAACAACGACGGCGTGCTTGATGCCGGTGATCCGGTCGTTACCGATCTGTCGCAACTCACGGGCGGCAGCAACGGCGCCAGTACGGCAGCTGGTCTCGCCCCGGGCGAAAGCGCCACCCTCTTCGTCAAGGTCTTCGCCCCTCCAGGCGTCGCTACAGGCACCATCAACACGTCCACGCTGACCGCCACCACCACCGGCACGATCAACAGCGTTGCAGCCCCATCGGCAATCGCGGTGACAGACAGCACATCGATCATCGCCGGCCAGGTCTTCCTCAGCAAGCTGCAGGCACTCGATGCCGCCTGCGACGGCACTGCCGACACGGCCTTCGCTGCCAGCAACATCACTACCGGTGCAATACCCGGTGCGTGCATCCGCTACCAGATCACCGCCACCAACATGGGGGTCTCCAACGTAACCCTGGTGGTGGTGAGCGATGGCACACCGGCCAACACCACGTACCACATCACAGTACCGGCAGCGACGACGGTGGGGAGCATTTCGGCCCCTGCGAGCGGCGCGGCGGGCACCGTTCAGGCAACGGTGGGAACACTGACACCAGGGCAATTTGCGGTCATCACCTTCGGCGTGCGTATCAACCCCTGACGCGCCCATGCCTTCAGATCCGGCACCCAAGGTCGCCCACAGACCATGCCGATGGCATCCAACCAGAAGCCGATCAGGGTACTTTTCCGGGTACTGTTGATTGGCTTCGCATTGTTGGCTGGTCTGGCACACGCCCAGCCTGCGGCCGGCACGAAAATCGAGAACCAGGCCAATATCCATTTTCAGGATGAGCCAAGCGGCGCGCTATCCCTGCTCGACTCCAACACCGTGCGCGTCATCGTCGGCAAAGCACACAAAGTGGATGTCACGGACGGGCAGACAGCGCAGTACCCGCCCGGTACAACCGTAGCCATACCGCACCAGATCACCAACACGGGCAACGCTGCGGACGCCTACACGATCAGTGCCATCAACCAGACGTCGGACGACTTCAACCTCGTCAACCTCCACGTCCGTCATGACCTCGACAAGAACGGCACCGTGGACCCAGGCGAACCAGTTCTACTGAGCATCGCATTGTCACCGGGCGAAACGGTGCACGTCGTTATCGTCGGTGAGCTGCCGGCCGTGGGCTCGGGCGCCACGGCACAGCTGGCCCTGTCCGTGCAAGGCACGGGGAGCACAGCACAGACCTTCAGCACCATCGTCAGCAGCAACGGCGCCACACTCCTGCTGAGCCAACAAGCCTCGAATCTCAGCCCCGCACAAGGCGAGGTCATCAGCCTGCAGCTCCTGCTTACCAATATCGGCAGTCAGCCTGCGCAGGGTGTGCCCTTCCTGCTCGATGACGTCCCCACGACGCAGGTCCTGATCATGCATCCGGTACCGGCCAATACCACCTTTACCAAGGCCACCGGCAGCAGTACAGCAAAGCTGATGTATCACTATGTCGGCGCCCCAGCGATGCAGTTCAAGAGCATTCCGCCGGCCGATCCAGCCATGGTGGATGTCGTGGCCTATGCCTTGCCATCACTCGCGGTCGGCACCTCGGTCAGTTTCAGCATGCAGATCCAGATCAACGCCAATGCAACGGGCACCTTGAGCAATGTTGCGCAAAGCCAGCTTGTAGACGGCAGCTCCGGAGCGATCGCAGTGCAGTCCAACACGGTGAGCTTGCAGGTCGCCCCCAGCCCACCTGTACTGCGTTATTACACCGATGCGAGCTTCAGCACGGAGCAGAAGATCGCGCTCGTCGGTTCCTCGCTGTTCCTGCAAGTGGACACCGCGGGGTGCAACAGCAATGCGTCAGTGGTCGAGACTCTGACCCTGACCTTGCATTCGCAGCTGACGGGAGACACCGAAAGCTTCCAGGCCGTCGAAACTGGTCCCAACACCGGCTGGTTCCGCGTGCAGTCGGCCATCCCTTCAGCCAATGCCGATCAAGTTGCACCCGTATCGGGCAATGGACAGATGGAGGTGAAGAAGCATGACAAGGTGCATGCTTTTACTGGAGGCTGCAGTACGGCCGTCGCCGATCTGCTGATCGACCCCTACGGCGTGGTGTTCGACAGTGTCAGCAACGCACCGGTCGCCGGCGCCACCGTCCGCCTGATCGACGTGGCCGGAGCAGGCAACGGTGGCAATGCCGGCGGCCCCGCCCAGGTATTCCAGGTGGACGGCACGACGCCCGCTCCTTCCACCGTCGTCACCGACGCACAGGGACGCTTCGTCTTTCCGCGCGTCGCCCCCAGCATCTACCGCCTCGCCGTGCAGCCCCCATCTGGCTACAACTTTGCCTCGATCGTATCCGTAGGCAATCTGCCACCCGGCCGTGCCATAGATCCTTCCGGTTCCTTTGGCGGCAGCTTCCCGGTCAACCTGGCGACGGGCGCCGTGATGATCGATCTGCCCGTAGATCCGGACGTCATCAACGGCGGCATCCTCGTCGAGAAGCTTTCTTCTCGCCGCGTTGCAGAGATAGGAGATTTCGTCAACTACAGCGTGCAAGTGCGTAACGTCAGCGGCACGTCCCTGCCGGGCGTGGTACTCAGCGATCAGTTGCCGCCCGGCTTCGCCTACGTGCCCGGCAGCGCGCGGCGTGATGGCGCGCCGCTGCCCGATCCGGTCATGCAATCCGGCCGCATCATGCCCTTCGCACTGGGCACGCTGGCAACGAGCGCGACAACGAAAGTCACCTACCGCGTACGCATTGGCCCCGGCACGCCGCTGGGACGATCCGTCGAACCGCGCACGCGCCGCGAGCGCGACGCCCATGTCGCGCACCAGCAACGTGGCCTCTGCAACTGTGCAGGTGGAAGGCGGCGTCTTCGACACCAAGGGCTACGTGCTCGGCAAGATGTACGCAGACTGCAACGCCAACGACGTACAAGATGAAGGCGAGCCGGCGGTGCCCGGCGTGCGCATCTGGCTGGAAGACGGCACCTGGGCGCAATCCGACATGGGTGGCAAGTTCAGCCTCTACGGCCTGTCACCGCGCACCCACGTCGCCAAGGTCGATGCGGCGACACTGCCACAAGGTGCACAACTCCGCCCCATATCCAACCGCCACGCAGGCAGTGGCGATACGCGCTTCATCGACCTGCAGAACGGCGAACTGCATCGCGCAGACTTCGCACTCGAGTGCTCACCGGGCGTAATGCAGGAAATCCAGCGTCGCCTGCAACTGTCACGCAGCGACAGCATTGTGCCGGTAGATATCGCTCAGCCACTCACACTCGATGCGCCCCCACGCAGCACGCCTGCCGGAGCGGCCAGCGGTACGTTGGGGCCCGCACCGGCCCAGCCAGTCCATCCCTCCGCAAACAACCCCGCGGTAGAGGCTTCTGCACCCGCTGCGAATGCCCCACGCCCTCTTGCCGAACGACTCTCCGAGATGGACAACACGCTAAGCCTCGTTGATCTTGCTGACGGCGCCACGCTGACTACGCGCCAACTGACGCTACACATCAAGGGCACGCTGGGTGCTCGTGTGGTGTTGTCGGTCAACGGGCAGGTAATTCCGGAATCACGCATCGGCTCTCGCATCCAGCTGGCAGAACGGCAACTTGAAGTCACGGAGTACGTCGGCGTGGACCTGCGCGCCGGCAACAACACGTTGCAGCTTGAACAGTTCGATCCCTTTGGCAATCGCTTTGGCCAGCACAGCATTCGCGTGCGTGCGCCCGGCGATCTTCATCGTCTGTCCCTCGAGCCCAGTGAACCGGCACGCCCCGACGGCGTATCACAAACGCCCGTGCGTATTCGCGCACTCGATGCTGACGGCCTGCCTGTCGGCGGACGCATCCACCTGACACTGGACACGGACGGTGGAGCCTGGATAACGCAAGACCTCGACCCGATAGAGCCCGGCGTGCAGGTCATCATAGAGAACGGACAGGGCGCGTTCGCCCTGCGTTCACCTGCCGAGCCAGGTGAGGTGCGCTTGCGTGCAGCGAGCGGTCTGCTGAACACGGAAGTGCGTCTGCGCTTCCTGCCAGCGCTGCGGGACATGCTGGCTGTCGGTGTCGTCGAAGGTCGGCTCCAACTCAGCAAACTGCGTAACGGCTCGATCCAGTCGGCCAACTCAGGCGACGGCTTTGAACGGGAGATCACACACTTTTCACGGCAAAGCGGCAACGAGGAAGAACGCCGCGAAGCAGGTGCCCGCACGGCGCTGTTCCTCAAGGGCAAAGTGCTCGGCGAGTATCTGCTGACCCTGGCCTACGATTCGGACAAGGACACGCGCGAACGCCTGTTCCGTGACATCCAGCCTGACCGTTTCTACCCGGTCTACGGCGACGAATCGGTGAAGGGCTTCGATGCCCAATCAACGGGCCACCTGTACGTACGCGTTGACAAGGGCGCCTCCTACCTGCTCTATGGCGACTTCAATACGCAAGCAGCGCCCTCGCGTATGCCTGGCGTTCAGCTCACGCCCGCACGCAGCCTCGCAGCCTACAACCGCAGCCTCAATGGCGCGCGACACCACTACGAGAACGGCCCTTTCAGCGCCGACAGCTTCGCCACGCGCGACACCAGTCGCCAGGTTGTCGAAGAAATCCGCGCTGACGGCACCTCCGGGCCCTACCCACTCAAGCTCACATCCCTCATCGAGAACAGCGAGCGGGTAGAGATCATTACGCGCGACCGCAAACAGCCGGGCAACATCGTGCGCACCGTACCGCAGGCACGCTTCACCGATTACGCGCTGGAGCCCTTCTCCGGCCGCCTGCTGTTCCGTTCGCCCATCCCCAGCGTGGACGCAGACCTCAACGACAACTACATCCGCGTCACCTACGAAGTCGATCAAGGCGGCGAACAGTTCTGGCTCGCTGGCACCGACGTACGCATGCAACTGCCCCCGGTAGGCCCACTACGCTCCGAAATCGGCGTCGTCGCCGTGGAAGACCGCAACCCGCAAGACCCGTCCAAGCTCACGGGCGTCAACCTCAGCGTCAAGGGCGGAGGATTCAGCGTCACCGGTGAAGTCGCCAACACGGATCGTCTGAGCCGTGGCAGCGGCGATGCATCGCGCATAGAGGTGCGCCGCGACGAAGGCAAACTGCAAGGGCGCATCCACACCGGCCGCACCGACAACAGTTTCGACAATCCCTCCTCTCCCCTCAATCAGGGCCGCAGCGAGTCCGGCGCCAAGCTCGGCTATCGCGTCGCCGATCAGACGCAGATCGTCGTCGATGCGATCACCACGAAAAACCCCGCCATGTCTCAGGAACGTTACGACGTACTGGGTGGCGTCGAACACACTTTCGACGGCAAGCTCAAGCTCGAACTCGGGCTTCGCAATTTCCATGAAGCCGCGCAGCCATCCATCAACCGGCAGGAAGTTGACTCCTCCAGCGTTCGTCTCAAGCTCTCTGCGCCAGTACCAGGCATTCCCGGCGTTACGGTTTTCAGCGAACTGGAACAGTCGGTCGACGACAACGCGAAACGACTTGCGGCACTCGGTGGTGACTACCGCCTGGGCACATCTGGCCGTGTGTATGGCCGCTATGAACTCGTCTCGTCGCTACCTGGAGCCTATTCCGGAACCGGGGACCAACAACGCAATACCGCCGTGCTGGGCATCGATGGCGCCTACATGGACAACGGTCGCGCCTTCAGCGAGTACCGCGCCCGCGACACAGTCCCCGGCCGCGAGGCCGAAGCCGCGATGGGCCTGCGCAACCGCTGGTCACTCGCCAAAAACCTGCGCGTTGACACAAGCTTCGAGCGCATCGAGGTGACGGAGCGCGGCAGCTCCCCGGTCAACCGCGAGGCAACTGCGGTGACAGGCGCGATGGAATACCTCGTCCATCCGGACTGGAAATCGACCGCGCGTCTCGAATGGCGCCACGCAGAAGCGGGCGACTCCTGGCTCAATACGCTCGGACTGGCTGGCCGCCTCAGTCGTGCATGGACCTTCCTCGCGCGCAGCATCTTCACCCTGCAGGACAACGAAGCCGCCAACAGCGGCGACCGCCAGCAGGAGCGTCTGCAAGCCGGCTTCGCCTACCGCGATGCGGACACCAACTTCTGGAACGCATTGGCGCGCTACGAGTACAAGCACGAAAAGGACGACACACCCAGCTCGGGCTACAACCGGGAGGCACATATCGTGTCAACGCACGCCAACGTTCAGCCCGCACGCCCGCTGGTACTGACGGCGCGCTACGCAGCCAAGTCAGCGCTGGACACTTCGAACGACCTGCGCAGCCGCGCCATCACGCATCTCGTCTCCGGTCGCGCAATATGGGAGTTCACGCGCAAATGGGACCTGGGCCTGCAATTCAGCCGGCTCTTCTCGGCCGGCGGGAGGGCCAAGCAAGACGGCCTGGGTGCCGAGCTCGGTTACCTGTTGGACCAGAACCTCTGGTTGTCGCTGGGCTACAACTTCTACGGCTTCCGTGATCGCGATCTCGCACCGGACGACAGTACCGCACGCGGTATCTACCTGCGGATGCGCTTCAAATTCGACGAGAAGCTTTTCGAGAAATGGTGAACATCGTGAGCACGTTTTCATGACTGCCCGCTTCCTCCACACCCTCCGCTTGTTGCTGTGCCTGCACGCCTTGCTGCTCGTGCCCGATGCCCAGGCCACCTGCACCCACGGCGCCTGCGTCACAGCCGGACCGCGCCTCGCCAGCATCGACTCCACGCGCGGCACCCTGCTCAACGCCGTGATGGGCCGGCTGCTGAGCTCAACCAGCATCAACGTGCTCGACTGGAACTCGGTAGCGCAAGCCGATATCAAGCTGGGCCTGTTCATCAACGCACTGCAGACACAAACCAGCACGCTGACACCCGACGCCGCACTCGCCTTCAACGCCACGCCAGCACAGATCTTCACCGCTGCAGCCAGCGCCGCAAACGCGGATGGCGCCACGGCCGCCGCCACCGCGCTCAACACACTGTCAGCGCAAGTCGCGCCGCTCACCGACCGCGTCAAGGTCGGCGATCTGCTCGACGTCGACTTTCCCGTCGGCATGCTCGCCAACACACGCATCAATCTGCTCGACCTCATCACCGGCAGTGCGCAGCTCTTCAACTACCGCAACGTGCTCACCACCTCACCCTCGCCTGTCTCGCTCACGGGTGTGCAGGTCGGCCAGAGTTCGCTCATCAACAGCGTGGACCTCTACCTGCAGGTGGTCGAGCCGCCAGTCATCCTGTGCGGGCCCTCCAGTGGCAGCGTGCAGTTCCACTCGGCCGCGATCCGCGTCAAATTCAACCTCGATCTCGTCGACCTCAATCCCAACGCTTCGTCCCTCAACGGGCTAGGCAGCCTCGGGCTGGGCTTCGTTGCTTCGGCCAGTGTCACGATTGCCCAGATGCAGCTCTACCTGGAAGTGGCACGCACCAGCGGCACCATCCAGGCCGTGAACGCCATCAACAGCGCCATCACCGTGCACGCCACGCCGGGCGTCACCGATCTCTTCATCGGCCAGATTGCCGACAGCGTGTTCTTCAACCGCACGCATGACATCCTCGACAGTGAAGTGAGCTTCGCCACCATCGGTTCACTCAACATGACCGTCGCCGGCCTGCCGGTCAACACCAGCATCCAGATGAAAGCCATCGCGCACGGCACGGCGCCGTCAAACAACGTGCTCAACTTCAGCGGCCCCTACCCCGAGACCAAGACCGCGACGACCTCGGCGCTTTTCGTCTCCAACCTGCTCAGCAGCCTCACCAGCAGCCTGCAGGTGCAGCTCTCCCCGAGTCTGCTGCTCGACTCCCTTCTGCTCACGCCGATCAAAACTATCGTTTCGAACGCGCTGATCACACCCGTTGTCAGCCCGCTGCTGACCGGACTCGTCGATCCGCTGCTGAGCCTCTTCGGCATGCAACTCGGGCAATCCCAAATCACCGTGAATGGCGCTATGTACGGCTGCACCCTGTCCGGCCGTGCGTACAGCGACACCAACCACAACGCCGCACTCGACAGCAGCGAAGCGGGCTGCGGGCAGACGCTGTGGGCCAAGCTCGTGCCTTCCGGTACACCCTCCGGGCCAGCACTCGAAGCCGTCAGCGTGAACAGCAGCACCGGTGTCTACAGCTTCGCTTCCGTCACCGCCGGTACCGGCTACAGCATCGTGCTCGATACCAACGCCACGCTGTCCGACGTCACGGCAACCATGCCGTCTGGCTGGTTGAACACGGAAGCCTCGACCGGCACGCGCAGCCTGACCATGCCGCATGGCGACCTGGGCAATCAGAACTTCGGCCTCTACAACGGCAGCCGCGTGAGTGGCACCGTCTTCAAAGACAACGGCATCGGCGGCGGCAGCGCCAACAACGGCACGCAGGACGGCAGTGAAGGCGGTCTTGCCAGCGTCACCGTCAAAGCCACCAACGCCGCCGGCAGCGTGACGCACGACACCACCACGACCAGCACCAGCGGCAGCTTCACGCTGTGGATTCCGGCCGCAGTAGGCAGCGCCACCGTCGAACGTGACGGAGACGAATCCCCCCGTCCACACCTCGGTTGCCGGCAATGCCGGCACCACCAGCGGCAGTTACACGATTGGCACCGACACGGTCAGTTTCACCAATACCGTGGGCAGCACCTATACCGGACTGCGCTTCGCCGACGTACCACTCAGCGTGCTCAACACCGACAGCCAGCAGAGCATCCTGCCCGGCAACGTCGCCTACTACCCGCACGACTTCATCGCCGGCACGGCAGGGCAAGTCACGCTCTCGCTCAGCGGCACTGCGACCCCCAGCGGCATCTGGTCCGGCCTGCTCTATCTCGACAGCAACTGCAACGCCGTGCTCGACGCCGGTGAGCCCGTGGTGTCCGCCGCCATCGCAGTCGTCGCCGACCAGAAGCTGTGCCTCATCGTCAAAGCCAACTCACCGGCCAACGCGCCGCTCAATGCGCAATACCGTCAGAGCCTCGCTGCAGCCTTCACCTACGCCAACAGCGCGATCAGCTGGAACGGCACACGCCTCGACCTCACCCTGATCGGCAGCGCCAGCGATGCCGGCCTGGTCCTCATCAAAACCGTGGACAAGACCACCGCCGCCCCCGGCGAAACGCTGGCCTACGTGATCCGCTACGAAAACCGCAGCAAAGGCGTACTGCAAAACCTGGTGCTGTTCGACAGCACTCCGGCCTACACCACCTTCCTCGCAGCCAACTGCGGCAGCCTGCCCAACCAGATCAGCGCCTGCACCGTGAGCGTGAAGCCGGCCGTGGGTGCGACCGGAGCGCTGCGATGGACACTGACCGGAACATTGCAGTCCGGCGCCAGCGGCACGGTCGGGTTCAGCGTGCTACTTCAGTGAGCCCCACCCGGCAATGGACAAACTTCTGCCCGGGAAAGCCCACAAGAGCTACGTCAAAGAGTAGCGAGGGAACGGCAGCGCCCTATTGCACGGAGATACGCACGCTGGCACAGCTATCGGTATCCAGCACAAACAAGCGGCCCTGTCCGTCGAAGGCCAGCCAGCGAGCCCCCTCGACACGCAGGCCGACACCCTCCGTCAATGGCCAGGTCACGCTGGCCTTGCACTGTCCATCAGGCATGTGAATGAACCAGATGGTGAGGATGTCCTGCAGATTCATGACAATCGCTAGCCAGTCGCCATATACCTGCAGGTTCATCACCTCGGCCCATTCAGTGACTGGCAGGGCAATTTCGCGCCCACCCGTGTGGCTGGAATAGCGCAGCACAACTGAACCCACGCTGGACTCGCCCAATGAGAGCCGCGTCACTTCGTAGCGACGCCCCAGCACAGGCAACTGTTCCGCTTCGAGCTTCAGATCGTCGCGACCGGCGAGACGACGCTCCGGCAAGGTGTAGCGCCACCACTCACACGCGCCATCCGCCCCCCTGATCAGCAACTGTTCGATGTTCCCATCAGAAAACAAGGCATGCACGGGGCCGGGCAGATCATTCACCTGCCACAGCACGGACTGCAATGAGCGGGTAGTGTCGAGCACGCGCAGGGACGTGCCCTGCACGACACTCCAGTTGCTGCCATCGAATCGTCTGGCGTGGTGATCGCACTGGATGACGCCCAGATCGCTGACGCTGCGATGGCTCAGATCCAGGCGTGCAACTCGCCACACTTCGCTGCGACGTGCCAAGGCCAGCGCAACCTGCCCGCTGCTGGCAATGACGAAGTGCTCCGCAGGCACAGGGAAGCGGCAAATGCCTGCGCCGTTCTTGTTGACAATGACAACGCCAGCCTCTCCCAATGCCAGAAGATAACGACCTCCCTCCAGCGGCACGGCATCCAGAATCTCCCTCAAACCAGCCTGCGGTGCTTGCCATTCACCACACTTCGCCAAGCTAGCCAGCGGCGTCGGCTTCGCAACAGGCAAGGATGCGTTGGGCAGGTCCGACTGCAGCATGCGGTCGCCGGAGAGATCCAGTAGCCGCTGCAGGGACTTCTTGTCGAGCCGCCCCGTTTCGCGGGTCTGGTCCTCCAATACGGCATTCACGATGACACGTGCAAGACCGGCAATACGCCCCTGAGCCGCCTGGGTCGCAATCAACGCCTCGGCCAAGGCTGCGCGCTCCTCGCTGCGCTCCGCTTCGTCACGCAATGCCATGAGGTAGTCGGCGTAGGTATCCAGTGTGTCCGGCAGAAGTACGGCACGCTTCACCAATGCCCGCGCCGCAAGGGAGGCCCCGCTTGCCTCCGCTGCGAGCAGCCACTGACAAGCCATCTCGCGCGCCTCCTCCACAGGCCATACGGCGTCGACAGCTTCCAGCCATTTGCCTTGCGCCGCCAGCGTCTCACCCCATGCCTGACGGAGTCGGCGAGCCGGGTCCGGATACTTCTTCTCAAGCATCAGCACGGCATTGGCAAAAGAACCATCACGACGCGCCACGGCGATTGCACGCCGCCAGTCGCCGGCCAGACAGCTCAGCCTGACGATGACGTCGGACGGCCTATCCCAAGCCAGCGCGAGCTCAGCGGCTTGTTTGTAGCGCCCGTGCTTTTCGAGGTAGTCCAGCGCCTCCTGACGACTTTGCAATAGTTCAGCCAGGATGAACACAGCCTCTTCGATGCGCCCTTCACGGTCGAGCTTCTGAAAGCTCTGGCGATAGAGCTTCCGGAGGTAGTCGTCGACGTTTTCGCCATAGTGCACGCTGGGTGCCTGCTGCAGGTGCTGGCTCAAGGACAGATTCTGCCGCGCCTGCGGCGTGCCGAATGCCTGGCCCAGAGAAGCTTGATCACCTCCAAGTGGAATGGCGTGGCGCAAGGCCTCATCGAGTTTGCCGGATTCGAACATGTCGATCATGCGCTGCAGATAGGCTGCGTGTTGACGGCCAAGCAGGCTGGACAAGCGCGTCGTCATCGCCAGCTTTGCCAGCCAGGAACGCCAGCGTTGTGGCTTGCGCTCGGTCTGGCGCGGTGCCACTTCATTACCCCACGCATGCTGCTTGAGTGCAGCGCCGCCCTGTTGTGCACTGCCACCACTACGCCCCACGCCTAGTGCCCCGAGCACGGCAGCCAGTCCACCAAACAGCAGGCCAGTCAGGGCGTTCGTGACAGCCCCCGTGCTCTCCCCGATGGCTTTGCCAGTCCTTCGGCCTTTGTCATCCTGGGCGGCACGTGCCTGCATGGCACGCAGGAAGCTCTCGCGTTCTGGGCTGGCCGGTGGAACCGCCGAGCCCAGAACCTCACGCACATCTGGCACAGCCTGTGGCACCTCCATTTCGGGCGGCGGCAAGGTGATGCGACAGTCATAGGTCTCCACCAGGGCATAGTCACCGACATGCAGCCATTCACCCGGGTCGACCAACTGCGCTTCGCTGAATTTCAGCGACACGATGTCACCACCGATGACCAGGCGCACATCGGCAATGCGCAGACTGGCCGTCTCCACGGGCTCCAGTACAGCCGAGCACAACACGCCATCCTCGTTGCGCAATGCCCAACCCTTCATGCAGGCGGTATCCATCTCCTCGCTGCGCGCATAACGCAGCAGGTCACCATCAACAAAGGCATACAGTCGTGCCCCCGCTCGCCAGCATTCAAGGATGCGAAGTTTTCGTTCGGTGCCCCCGAAAAGCCCACCGGGGAACCAGATCGCCGCAACCGGCTGACGTCCCTGCAAGACAGGGCGACGCACACTGGCCGACGCTTGCGCGCCAGCACTGCTGAACGCGTGTGACACAGGCTCAGCTCGCATCGCGTGCCTCCCCCCTGCCATCCATGATCAGCCTGACCGCGCGATCACGAACGGAATACACGATCAGCTCGCGTTCGTCCGTCAGCATGGCCACGTCACCGCTGTCGGGCGATACGGAAAACTTCCGGATCGGCGACGCCGTCATGTACAGCGCTTCGCTCTGCCCATCGCTGAACAGCACCAGTGCATTCCGCTGCGGCCCGAGCAACACCAGCGAGAAGCGCGCAACGTTACGCTCCAGCACGAAGCCGATGGCTTGCCAGCCAGCAGGAAGGGTGACATCGGCTGAGTCGAACGGCTGCCCTGGCTTGCCCGAGGGCGTGTAAAGCCGCCAGCGCTCCGGCGCCTCTTCGTAGCGGACTGCACAGCCACCGACCGCGATCCTGAACAGCGACGCGCCTGCAAAAAGCACACTCGTCTTGCCAAACGAGGGATCGAGTACGCAAGTCCATTCGCGCTTGCCTGCCCAGTTCGAACGATGGAGCGTGAGCTGCCCGCGTTCGTCGCACAGGTACACGACACCACCGATGTCCATCTGCGCCATGCCCAGCACATTGACGTCGAAATGCGTCATCTGCGTACGACCGCCAGCATCGGCCTTCCAGTGGATCAGGCGACCGGCCTGATCCAGCACGAACAACTGATCGCTGCCGTGCACCTTGCACCATGCACTGGACAACAGGTCGGCTCGCCCGGACGACGCTTCGAACTGCTCGCGTGGCGGACGCGAAACACTCCTCAGTCGATCCACTTGCCAGAAATCCAGCATTGCTGCCCCACTCAACACACCACCCACCTTCTTGCCGGAAAAAGCCAACGCCAGCGGGCTGAGCGTGGATGGCCATGCCTGACGCTTGGGCTTACCGACTTGCTGACTCTGCTTGCGCGGAATGTGAAACACCAGGACCCCGTGCCCCTCCAGCAGTGGCACCGCAACGTGGTTGCCTTGCGTGCCAAGGATCGGTGGTAGCGTGATGGCCAGTTTGTCCGGGCTGGACAGACGTTGCGGGGTTGTCGTCAGGGCCGCCTTGGTGAACTGGCCCTGCAGCAGTTGCGCAGCAGATTTCTCATTCGGCAGAGTGAGCTGGATCGCACGTCTCTGCCCCCCATCGCGCACGGCAACGTCAAGGGCTGTAGCGTTGATGGACACGCGCAGCGATACGCGATGACTCCAAGGATCATTGCGCTGCGGGAGCTCGGGCAACGCGGGGCCTATCAACCAGCACTCGGCCGGCTTCAACGACTCTGCCTCCAGCCAGTCCCTCCATTGCTGACGATGCTCGTCAGTTGCCACGACATAGCTGCGCGCGCGCAACAACTTGCGCAGCTGCTCCAGCTGGTTCGCTTCGTTCAGGGATGGTTGCTCCTGCAGCACCCCCCAGCGTAAATCACCGCCCGCCTCGCGTGCGCGACGCGCGAGCAGGATCCACATTGCAAGTTGGGCCAGACGTGGTGCACCGAGCTGACGCGGCCCCGCATCAAACAGCGCGACGATCAGTTTATCTGCCTGCCGGGCTCGCGGACGCGGCGCGAGGAACAGGTGTTCGCCTGCTGCCGCTCGCCGCAAGAACTCGTCCGGCATTTCATCTGCATACAACCATTCGCTGGCCAGCAGACGCTCGTAAGAGCCACGCCGGTGCAGATCGCCCAAGCCATCAGGCTCCGGCACTCCACCCGGCCGATAACCCCGATACGGCCCAAGCAGCGGGTGCAAGCGACGCAGAAGGTCACCCGTGTCAGGCACCAGGTCTGCCGGAAACCAGCTCAACCACTCACCCCAGCCAGCCAGTTCGTCCGGCAACTCGATATTCATGCCCGAGCTCCGGGTGCTTGCCAGTTCGCCTGGATCCGCGCCAGCAACGCTGGCGACGCGGGCAACAACCTGTCCAGCGGGAAAACCGCCCTGGGGTCAGGCCACAACAGCAGTGGCACACGCGTGTGCACTCTGGACAAGGCCGCAGACAGGAGATCCGCCGGCACGTCAGCCTCCAGCGTTGTCGGCATGTACAGTGCGGGCGCCTCCAGGCTGCTTGCAAAGTAGCCTGCGCCCTCTGCCCATGGCAAGTCATCGACAGCTCCGGTCACGATCAGCGCATCACGGCTTGCTGTCAAAGCCAGCCTTGCCAGCCTCGCTTCATCCATCTCCCGCATGCGGGCGTGCAAACGCAAGGCAGCGTCGCCCCAGGCAAGCATGCCTTCAGGCTCGCGCGCGCGCGATCGCGCACGCCATTGCCAACGCAACCCGGCAGCCATCGTCAGGCCGGTACGATGAGCAATTCAGCCAACTGCAAGCGCAAGCCCGCCAGCTCTGCAGGCAGGTTCTCGGCCGTGAAGTTGGCATCGATCTCACGCAGCAGGTTTTCTGCGTCAGCACGCTGACTGCCATTGCTGCCGGCGAGGCAATGCCGGGCAGATTCAACAAGACGGGCAACGCGCGACATGGGCTGCAAGCTGGCCTCTTCCACCGCGCTGAACAAGTTCTCGTTGGCAGAAGCAGCAAGCTGATCGCGCAACACTTCACGTGCCTGCAACTGGCTTTCGCGCGTCGGCAATGTGTAGAACAACGGCCACAGATCATTCTGGCTCGCTTCCATCCGCCCTCCCAGCAACGCTGCGGCCGCAATCAGGCGCTGGGCCTTCACGATGCGGCGATCCGACAGCTGGATCCCTGCTTCGCGCAGCTTGCGGATGGCATTGACGAGTGCCGGCCGCGCGACATCCAGACTGACCGAACGCACAGCCTGACACAGCGTATCCAGGTGCGTCATGCTGTCCCGCGCTTCGACCGGGCGTTGATCCGACTGCCAGCCACCGGCCAGCATGGCTTCCAGCTGATGGTCAGCAACAGGCTGCACGAACAGATGCAGCAAGAAACGATCTGCAAACGCTGCAAGCGCTTCGTCATCCGGCAAGCCGTTGGCCGCTCCGACGCAGACCCGGAGCGGACAGGCAATCTGCGTGTGCCCGCGGCGGAAGCGCCGCTCGTTCAGGACACCCAGCAGGGTGTTGAGGATAGCGGTCGAACCGAGAAAAACTTCGTCGAGGAAGGCGATGTCCGCCTCCGGCAACATGCCGGACACATCGGTCTCTACCGTACCCTCGCGCAGCTTCTTGAGGTCTACCGTTCCGAAGAGCTCGGACGGCTCCGTAAAGCGCCCCAGCAGATACTCGAAATATCGCCCGCCCATGGTCTGTGCAACACGGCGGACCACGGCACTCTTGGCAGTACCGGGCGGGCCGATGACAAGCAGGTGCTCCTGCGCAACAGCCGCGAGAATCATCAACTCGGCCATCTGATCACGGCCGATCAGACCGGACGTAGCGGCACGGATACTGGTGCGAACTTGCTGGGCAGACTGTTGCAGTGAATTCATTTGGCTTCGTATAGGGAGCAAGTGCTTCTGATGATTGCGGAAAGTCTCGCCAGCAAACTTTGCCAGCATGAGTCGTTGGATTTTAACGTCGATGTTTGACAGCTCTTTGGTAAGAATTCCTGTTCTGACCAACAGGACTTCGCCATGCGCTCTTCATTCCGGAAAGCGGATGAACTCCGCCGGCACCGCATCGACGAGCCAGACCCCATTGACCGACACATAGAACGGATGCCCCGCCCGTGCCATGTCACCTGACCGGATTTCGAGCATGGCCAGTTTGCCGTGGCGGGTACCGACTGCCGCCGCGGTCTCCCTGTTCGCAGAAAGATGCACATGATGACGCGCCCGGGGCAGCAAGCCTTCTACACGGATGGCCTCGACGAAACGGGTTGCCGTACCGTGAAACAACAGATCGGGGGGCGATACCGGCACGAGCCCCAGATCCACGGGAATGGAATGTCCCTGATTCGCACGTATACGCTCGCCATCGTCACTGATGATGAAGCGGCGCTTGTCCGAGGTCTCGACGACCTCTTCGATGAGTTCGCGATCCAGGCGGGTACCGTGCTGCCCTGCGCGGAGCATGAGCTCCTCGATGCTCGCCCACCCCTGGGCATCCAGCACCAAGCCTATGTCTTCAGGCTTGTGACGCAATATGAAACTCAGGAATTTGCTCGTCTTTTCAATATTCTTCATGTTGATTCGTCATGCTCGCAGCAGCTGGCTCACTCTCCGTGGCGCAAGGCCGCTTCGTAAATGGACAGGTCGTGCTCCGAGAAGCAGCAGAAGATCACCTCCTGCAACGTGCTTCCCTTTCATGCTGGAAAACCGTGGCCACGGCAATCTCTGATGCAGACTCGATCGGGTAGCCATAAATGCCCGTGCTGATGCTCGGAAACGCCATGGACTGCACGCCATGCTGTGTCGCTAGACGGATGGCTTTTTCGTAGCAGGCTGCCAGCAGGCTCGCTTCGTTGTTGTTCCCACCCCGCCACACTGGGCCCACGGCGTGAAAGATGAAACGCGCTGGCAAGCGGTAGCCCTTGGTCGCCTTGACTTCGCCGGTCTTGCATCCTCCCAACAATCGACATTCGTGCACGAGCTCCGGGCCTGCTGCACGATGGATAGCACCGTTGACACCCCCACCACCCAGCAAACTGGAATTTGCGGCGTTGACGATTGCATCGACCTGCTAAGTCGTGATGTCTGCCTTGACGGCCCGAACCTTGAACACACTCATGCGTCTGTCGCTCGCAGCTCGGCCAGGGCTAGCAGCTGCACGGCCATTTCCTCAATCTCCGTGCGCATCACCAGCTTCTGCAGCCAGGACTCCGGAATCCCCTGCACACCAAACCATGCACCGGAAATCTGCCCGCAGATGGCCGCCGTGGTATCCGCATCGTCGCCAAGGTTCGTCGCCAGCAGCACAGCCTCATCGAAGCTGCTGGCCCCCCAGAAGCACCACAACGCGGCTTCCAGCGCATCCACACAGTATCCGCTACCCCTGATCTCGTTGCGCGACTTGCCACGGTAGTCACCCCGGGCGATGGCCTGCACGGCTGGCGACAAGGGCTCCGGGCAGGACACAGCAAGAATCTCCTCGCGCGATGCGCCCAACAGCGCTTGCCTGAGTTGCAACGCAAACAGGCGCGAACACTCGATGGCCTCCTGCGCGGCATGCGTGGTGCGCGTGCTTTCGCCGGCGTAAAGAAAAGTCTGCGCCGGGTCATCGGCGTACAGCATCGGAATCGGGGCAAGGCGCATCAAGGCCCCATTGCCAGCGGTGTGCGGATCAATGTCGCCAGCAAAAGGATCCGCTGTTTCGAGATAGCGATCCAGCGCCCGCGAAATGGTGACGCCGATATCGAAGCAGCGCCCGTTGCTGCTCATGTACCCGACACGAGTCCAGTTGCAGTAACGGTTCATCTGGTTCGACAGGATCGAATCCCTTCCGGAAGATCAGACTTGCCGCAAGACACAAGGCCATCGACGTGTCGTCTGTCCATTCTCCCGGCTGCAATGAGAAAGGGCCGCCTCCCACCATATCGGTGACCGGCGGAAACGAACCACGTGCGGAAAACTCGACAGTCGTACCGAGCGCGTCGCCACAGGCCAATCCCAGCAGGCAGCCCCGATATCGGTCCTGCCGGCTGGGCCGCGCCAGGTCAGCTACTGGATTCATGCTTGCGAACTCCTGTATTCGAGTGGCACCGAGAACTGCAGGGCTTTGATCAGCGCGACATCCACCTCACGCATGGCATTTGCCAGTCGCTGTGCCCGGTCACCGCTGACCTCAATCCATGGCACGCCCTGCACCGCAAGGCTCTGCCTGAAACGCTCCGTCATCCACGGCCGAAGGTGTTCGCCATCGCGCAGCCCGTCATCTTCGAACGGCACGCCGTCATGGTTGGTCAGCACGTACAGCGCTCTGGGCGGCATCGCCGCGGCAATCTCTTCGACCTTCGCGCTGCGACACGCCCGATAGCGTTCGTGCCAGATCGTCGTCGCCAGCGCATCCGTGTCGCAGATCAGCACCGGGCTGCCGTTCATGGCAGCGTCCTGCTCCAGACGACTCTGTTCGTGCGCTATGGCCACAAAGTCTTCTTCCTGCCAGGCAATATCGGCGGGCGTACCGGACAGCCCGCTGGCGCGGGCCAGCGCGACAAGATTGGCGCTGTACTCCCGACCGTACTCCGCCACACATCGCGTCTGGTTCCAGAGATCACCGCGAGCGCGCAGCGCAGTGGCGAGGTCGCGGGCCAGCGTCGTGGTGCCCGACGATTCCGCACCGACGATGACGACCCGCACTGCGAGACCCGCGCGTACCGGCGGAGGCAGATCGTTCCAGTGTTCGTAGAGATTGGCGCGCACAGCCGTGCCGGAAACGGGAAAAAGGCTTCGCGCCTGATCAAGACAAACGTGCGCAGCCTGAAAGCGATGTGCCAGTTCGTCGCCATAGGCTTCTGAACTGAAGACCGCGTCGACGGGCAATGATGACTCACGCTCAGCATCCGCTTCAGCGATGGCGGTACGCATGATTTCAACGTGCTCTTCCCAGACATCCGGATCGTTGTAATCGACACGCACATCATCCAGCTCGGCCACTACACGGACGTTCGGCCAGCTCCGACAGCAATCCCGCAACCAGGCCAGACGCGCAGACATGGGAATGCTTTCCACACTGCTCGCCAGCAGCGCGACCGTGACCTGCCCGCAATGCTGTGCCGCCGTTCGGATCAGGTACAGGTGGCCGGCGTGTGGTGGGTAGAACTTGCCGACGACGAGGCCATGCCGGTATGGACGCCTCATGCCGCCCCCACCATTCGTGCGGGCACGAGCTTGCGCCACGACAGGAAGCCACGCGCGCAGATCAGCAGGAAGACGACGTAGAGCAACGCAATCAGCGGCAGGTCACGACTCCAGTAGAGCGGGATCGAGATCAGATCCACGACGATCCACCACCACCAGCTCTCCAGCGCACGGCGGTTCAGCAGCCACTGAGCGCAGAGGCTGAGTGCCGTAATGAGTGCGTCGACAAGCGGGGCACTGCCTTTGACATGCAGAAGCACTTGCCAGAACAGCACGGTCATCAGCATCGCGACAGCGAACAGGCGCAGCTGCACACCCATCGTCACCCGGAAGACCGGCGAATCCTCGCGTGCGTGATGCCCGCTCAGCCACTGATACCAGCCGGACACCCCCATGACGATAAAGACCACCTGGAGACAGGCATCGGCGAAGAGGCGCTGGGAGAGAAACACCAGTCCCAGAATGGCGCCATTGACGATACCGACGGGGAAGTTCCAGACGTTGGCGCGCGCCGTCAGCCAGACGCAGACAATGCCCGTCAGGAAACCGCCGATGTCGCCCCAGGACATGGGCATCCCCATGAGGGTCATGACCGGCGCGGTCAGGAAATCCAGCATCAACGGTCCCCTTCCCCTGCCGACAAAGCTGCCGGCACGTAAACCTCTTCGCGCGGCGTCATCAAAGTGCGCCAGTCGTGAATGTGCTGGCGCTGGGCCGCCACGAAGTCCGACATGTCTATGACTTCGAGCAGTTCGCTTTTCGCAAACACCCTGAGGGTGTCACCACGAAGACCGAGTTGCACCGCACGACGGTTCAGCATGTCACCCGCCGGGGAATGATCCGGATCCCATTGCAGGCGAACGTCGGAGCCCTGCGCCGCCTCTTGCCACACTGCGCGATCCGCCATGCCGCTTGCTTCAAACGATGAGGCGACGGCCGCTTCGAGCAAAGCATCGAAGAAGGTGCGACGTATGCGCAAGCCGAGAATGACTTCCTGGCCTTCCTTGGTGGCCCAACCCGCGCGATACATCATCCACAGGAAGTTGGGCTTTATCCAGCTCATGCGCGACAGGCTGAAATCCGGACCACCGAGATAGCCGTTGGCGATCGCGAACTGCCCGATCGAAGGGCGATACGCTTGGTACACGACGATGGATTCGGCGTCGTACTGGGCAAGAATGTGCTGACCCTCTGTGGGCCAGCGTGCTGTCTGTTTTTCGTATTGTTCTGTTATCAGGTTCATGTTTCTTGAATGTTGTTGTTCTTGTTTTCATGTCAGCCAAGGAAGGCAACATCGTGTTCGATCAAGCGCTGCTGCACTTGCCAACGCTCTTCGGTACAGCGCTGACGAAACATCGATACTTCCTTGTGGCTTTGCGGACCACCGCCTACGCGAATCAGGCAGTCTATGTAGCTGACGAAAAGCGAGGATTCATCTCCAAACGCTTCTCCCTCGATCAGACAGGCATCCACCGCAAAAACGCCGGCCTTGACTCGCAGCGCCTGCTTCGCAGAAATTCCGACGGTTCTGAAACCACGCGCTCGCGCCAGCTGGTAAGCGATGAGTGGCACGCCCATGCTTGTCAAACCGCTCACAACCTCAATCTCCGACGCCAGACCGTCATGACCGAATTGCGCGATAGCCTTGCAGATCGCAGCTTCGAGCAGTGACCGGGCAAGATCGTGGTCGAACTCCGGCTGGCTGAATCCAACAACCCCGATCCGTAGTGGCTGACGCGTGAAAGCCGGCGTTCCGGTCATTGCCCTGGCTAGTTCGTCAGTGCGAGGAAGTGATTGAGGATGTTGAAGTGATCCTCGAAGAAGCGATCTTCCATCTCCTTCAATTCGGCGATGGGCGTCCAGCGCGCTTCCGCCGCATCGTCCGCACCGGCCACCTCGGGCAGCTTGGCCTGTCGCAGATCGAAGTGATGTGCGTGCGTGATGGTGCGTCCGCGCAGGCTGCGATCCGGGTGATCGAAAACCGCAGCGGAGCGGAAGGCACTTTCCAGTGTTGATTCGAGCAAGGCCAGACCCGTTTCTTCGCGCAGCTCGCGAATGGCCCCTTGCATCACACGCTCACGTGATTCGAGGAAGCCACCGGGCAGCGCCCATAGATCCTTGCCCGGCGCGAAGCCGCGCTTCACGAGCAACACATGGTCGGCGGCCGTCACGACCGCGTCGACCGTGATGAAGGGCCCCGTACCCCACTTCTTTTTCTTGCTCTCGATGGATAGGTGCTCTGCCTGCATGTTGGCGAAGTGCGGCAGACGAGCCCAGCCTTTCAGGTAGTGCACGATGCTCATCGGCAGCAAGCCTTCGAGCAGCACCTGCGTCACCGCAGCATCCTCGCCTTCGAAGTAGATCTGCCGCACGCTGGTCGCATCGATGTCGCCCTGTTGCGACATGCCGATGAACTCCCAGTCAGGGAATCGGTTGAGATACTGGCTCGATGCGTCCTTGAGGTAGCCCACCAACGCGACACGCTGACCGGGCTGGGTCGTGCTCTCGATGGCAGACAGCACCGCCTTGCCCCAGCGCGTGTCGTCGTAATAGTCGCGCATCGGTACGAAACTCACGCGCGACTTCGACTCGTCATCGAGCACCGTGCCAATCATCGCGGCGCGCTCCTCCCAGGTGAAAGGATTCTTGGCGTTGCGCGCCTGCAGGGACGATCCCAGCACCACGACGACTCGTGGCGCCACTTCCAGCGCCTTCTGCAGTAACGCGGCATGACCCTTGTGAAAGGGCTGGAAACGACCGATCAGTACCGCGACATCATGAGAGCTCATCTCTTCTTCCCCGTTCTCAGAATTCGTAACGCGCTGCAATGAGCATCTGGCGTCCGCTGCCGAAAGCACGGCCACGCAGGCGCAGTATCGGCGGTGCCTGACGGCGTTTGTATTCGTTGCGCGCAATCATCTGGCGGATACGACGCACGAGCGCCTTGCCTTCATCGCTGGATGTCAGCTGCGCATACTCCTGCTTCACCGGCTCACGCTCCGCCACGCCCAGACGCTCGCCTTCAATGATCTGCTTGAGAATGGTGTCGAGCACCGGATACGGCGGCAGGCTGTCGGTATCCCGCTGCCCCGGCGCCAGCTCGGCGGAAGGCTCTTTCTCGATGATGGCCACGGGCACGATTTCGCGCCCCGCGCTGGCGTTGATATGCCGGCACAGCTCGAAGACTTCGGTCTTGTACAGATCGCCGATGAGACCCAGACCACCGTTGGTGTCACCGTACAGGGTGCAGTAACCCACCGAGATCTCGCTCTTGTTGCCTGTCGTCAGCAGAAGGTGGCCAAAGGCGTTCGAGTACTCCATCAGGATGGTGCCGCGCACGCGGGCCTGCAGGTTTTCGAGCGGCAAGCCTTGCAGCGGCGAATCGAAGGCTGCCGAGAAGCCGCGGCTGTACTGCTCGACCAGATCGCGAATCGGATGTTCGATGAGCTGGATACCCAGGTTCCGGCACAGCGTTACGGAGTCACTCACGCTGCCTTCGGTCGAGAACTTCGACGGCATGGTGATGCCGACGACGTTGTCGGCCCCCAGCGCCTCGACGGCCAGCGCCATGGTGAGCGCACTGTCGATGCCACCCGACGAGCCGATCACGGCCTTGCGGAATCCGCAGCGACGCGCGTAGTCGCGCAGGCCCAGCACGATCTGGCGACGATAGAACTCCATCACCGGAATCCCTTCGGCAGACACCGGCTGCAAGCGCTGCCCGGCCACGTTGCTGAAGACGCCGGCATCGAACTGCAGGGTCACGACGTCTTCGCGGAAGCGTTGCGCTTCGAAGACAACGCCCTCTTCCGGACTGACCGCGAACGAAGCACCGTCAAACACCAGCTGGTCATGGCCACCAACCTGGTTCACATACACGAGGGGCAGCTTGTGGCGACGGCTCGACGCGGCGAACAAGGCGTGGCGCTGTTCGCGCTTGCCGATGTTCGACGGGCTGGCGTTGATCGACACGACGAAATCGGGCGCGGCATCCGCAAGACGGGTGAACGGATTCACGAGGTAATCCGTGCCACTGTCGTTCCAGCCGTCTTCACAGATCAGGAAGCCGATCTGCGCGTCGCCGATGCGCAACACCTTGGCCACGTCGGGGCCAGGTTCGAAGTGGCGGCGCTCGTCGAAGATGTCATAGGTCGGCAACAACTGCTTGGCGTAACGCAAAACGATTTCGCCATTGCAGACGACCAGCAGGCTGTTGTGCAGCTGCTTGCCCGGCCCTTCGCGACGCGTCGGCGAGCCGACGACCCAGTACAGGTCTGGCGTGTCGCGCGTCGCCAGCATCAGCTGCGACAGTCCGCTCTCTACGCGGTCGATGAAGCCCGCGTCGTCCAGCAGGTCGCCGGGGTGGTAACCCGTCAGCGACAGCTCCGGGAAGACGACGAGCTTCGCACCGTCTGACTGCGCCTGACGCGCAGCGTCCTGCATCAGCGCCAGGTTGCCGGCTACATCACCAGCGGTGGGATTGATTTGTGCGAGGGTGATCCGGATTGCAGTCATGTTGATGGTCACATTGATATTGGTCAGCGGCTGGCTCTCAAAGAGTCACGCACCCTCATGAGAACCTTGCCTAGCTTGTTCTGCCCCAGCCATTGCTCGGGATTACATGCACGTGGATCCGACTCTTCGAGGCCAATTCCCCAGATTGCGTCGTCAGGACTGGCCTCCACCAACATGGTGTCGCCGGTATCAAGCATTGCCTTCAACATCTGCTCGCTCTGACGAAACTTCTCCAGCAGGCCTTCGTACATGATGTCTTCGCATTGCGCGGTCCACTCCTCGCCGTCAAAGCCTCTCACCTGACGACCAAGCATCTTCTGCTTGCGCGGCACAGCCTCCGCCATGATTTTGCCGGCAATCTCTTCATCACCGAACAGCATGGCTTTGCTGTACATCATCCATTGCTCCCCGCAATTGAATGTCCGACCATCAATCACGAACGGGCTTGGATGCCAGTTGGAGAATGGCTCGTCCGTTCTCCAGAACAAGGTCATGTTGTTGATGACTCGCATGATGATTCCAATACTTCCTTTCAACGTCAGGCAGGGTGCTTGAATACTTGGCGCAGGTACGCCAGATAGGTTTCGTCCTCGCACAAGGTCTTGCCCGGCGTATCCGACAGCTTGGCCACAGGCTGTCCGTTGCACGACATGATCTTCATGACGATGTTGAGCGCCTTGTGCGGCGTGTCGTTGGACAGGTCCGTGCCGATGCCGAAACTGGTCGGGATGCGCCCGGTGAAATGGCGATACAGGTTGGCCGCGCGCGGAATATCCAGACCGTCCGAGAACACCAGCCGCTTGGTGCGCGGATCGATGCGCAGCTTCTTGTAGTGCGCCAGCGCCTTCTCGCCCCACTCTGTCGGATCGCCTGAATCGTGCCGCAGGCCGTCGAAGAGTTTGGTGAAGTACAGATCGAAGTCGTCGAGGAAGGCATCCATGCCCACCACGTCGGTCAGCGCGATACCCAGATCGCCGCGGTACTCCTGAACCCAGCCCTCCAGCGCCGCCTTCTGGAAATCGCGCAGGCGGAAACCGAATGCCTGGTAAGCCTGCAGGTATTCGTGCGCCATCGTGCCGATCGGCGTCAGACCGTAACGCTTGGCGAACAACACGTTCGAGGTGCCACGAAAATGCTCGGGCGCTTCTTCGGCGAAAGTCCGCACCACCTCTTCGTGCCAGCTACCCGAGTAGCGACGACGCAAGCCGAAGTCAAAGAAGATGAAGGGGAACTCGGCATCCTGCGTCAGCTCTGCCTTGTGCTCCTTGAGATAGGCGATCTTTGCGCGCAGACGCTCTTGTGCCACCTGCTGCACTTCGGCCCCCGCTGGCAGACGCCGGAAGTACAGCTCGTTGACGATGTAGAGCACGAAGATCTCGAAGCCCATCACATGCACCAGCGGGCCCTTGGCCTTGACCACGAGCTTGTCGCCCTCGGCACGCACCTCGATGAATCGACGCTGGAAGCGGAACACCGACAGGAAGTCCCACGAAGTCGCTCTTCATGAAACGCAGGCTGCGCAGGTAGTCCAGCTCGTCCTGCGCAAAGCTCAGCGAGCACAGCCGATCCAGTTCTTCCTCAACCTCTTCCTTGAGCTGCGCCAACGGAAATGCCGTCGCGTTGCGGCACACGAACGCATACTCGGCCTGGGCGCCAGGATGGCTATGCAGCAAGGCCTGCCACATGGTGAATTTATAGAGATCGTTCTCCAGCAGACTGCGAACGACCGGCTCCCTGTTTGTCATGCTTTTCTCCAATGTGTCCTGTACTGATCCTGCCTGAGTCCGATCAGGCCGCATTCAGCTCCGCAATCACTTCAGCCGAAGTCGCCAGACGCGCGCCCTTGCTGCGCATGTCATCGATGAAGGCTGCGTACTGCGGCTCGAATCCTGGCACGGCGCTCATGCAGTCAGTGACGATCACGAGCTTGCCGACTTCCGCCGCGCCGAAACTCTCGACGATATGCTCGGTCGTTGCCTTGACGCAGTGGCTGCCCGCTTCGCCGGTAATGTAGATGCGGTCGGCTTGCTGCAACTGTGCAATGAAGCCGGCATTGAGTTGCGTATCGGCATCGTCCGGATCCGGCACTTCGGCCTTGATGGCGCTGTAGTGCTCGGTCCAGGGATTGGTGCCCTTGACGACCTTGTTGACGATGCCAAGGCGGGCTTCTTCCCAGGCGTTGTAGGCCACGCGCACATCATCATGAACATTGTGACCCCAGGTGCCGATTTCGCAGTGCACCGGCCACACCATGTGGGTGTAGCGGCCCGCCTTCTCCAGCGCGTCGAGGTAGTCCAGCACGCGCGGCAGGGCATCGGCCTGGCGCGGCACATAGGTCCCGGCGCGCACGTCACTCGCTGCAATGGCGGTGAAGGGTGTCACGGCGGAGCCATCGCCACGCTTCCAGAATGTCGGGTGGGCGATATCGAGATGCTGGTGGGAATCCAGGGTCACCGAGATGTCGGTGAGCGCCGCGCCGGCCTGCTTGATCAAGGCCGCAACGCGCAGCATGTCGGCATGCGCCCCCGCTACCGGCAATGCGGGGCGGGTCTTGTCGCCGGCACGATCCGGACAGTAGTTTTCGGGCAGATCGCAGAAATCATTCTGCGGATCGATGATCACGAGATGGTTCTTGATCTTGTTCATGGCTTCCCTTTCGATTCGAGAGCAAGGACAACCCGTCCTTGATGCTTAGTATAGTTATGCATCTAAGTATGTGTTAGATGGGTTTTTATACAGCAATACGGCAAAAATACTTTGTTGATATACGATACTAAGAATCAATCTTCCGCCGTCCCCGCCTGCGCATGCCCGCCATTATCTGCACTGTCGATGTCGTTTTGCTGACCCTTGAGGGCAATGCCCTGAAAGTAGCGCTCTTCCAGCGCGACAAGGAGCCATTCAAAGACACCCTGGCATTACCCGGTGGATTCATTCACGAACAGGCGGATCAGGATGCCCAGGATGCCGCCATGCGCATGCTGAAGGACAAAACAGGTATCACCGGCCCCTACCTCGAGCAGTTGGCCAGTTTCTCCGGGCGGGGTCGCGATCCGCGCGGCTGGTCAGTATCGATTGCCTACTACGCCTTGGTGCCTGCCACAGCACTGGCCGGCATCGGCGCGAACGGTGGCGTACTGACATCCGTTGAGCGCGTGAAGGGGCTCCCCTTCGATCATGCAGACATCGTACGCATGGCTGTCGAACGGGTCCGGGCAAAGAGCACGTACTCATCGCTGCCTGTCCATCTCTGTGGCGAACAGTTCACCTTGCCCCAGCTGCAAGCGGTGTATGAAGCCATCCTTGGCGAACCCATCAACAAGGTCAGCTTCCGCCGCAAGATGGAAGAGCTCGACATCCTGGAACCCATCGCCGGCGCGATGGAAAGCGGGAAGGCCCACCGCCCTGCCCAGCTCTACCAGCTCAAGCGGCAGTTCCTGGGCCAGCTGTCGCTGACGGATCGAGGCCTGAACTCCGGCACCAGCTGAGCGCCGCTTCTCTCCAAAAAAAGAAGGAGACCGAAGCCTCCTTTCAAGACCTCGCTCACTGAAAACAGGAACAAGGCAGCAGACGATGCGCGACCTGCGCGCGCTCAGAACCTGAGCAAGGGACGCTGCGCCATGACGGGGGCCTGCCATTCGGCGAGTACCCCCTGGTACGCGGTGGTGGACTGACCGTCGCAGCGCCGGATGAGCCAGAAGTTGCCGGTGTCGCGATGGAAGCGCGCCTGATAGTCGCAGGCATGGAGCACGCCGCTGCTGCGCGGGATGCTGTAGGAATCCATGTGCCAGAAACCCCTGTCCATGCCGCGCAGCCTGGCCGCCGACTGGAGGGCATGCTGCTGCGAGAAGTCCTCTTCAATGGCCATGTCGAGAATGCGTTCGCGGTCCAGCAATGGCAGCAGCGCCGCGATGCTGTCTGGCATGCGCTGCTGGCGCTTGCGGGTGGCCACAGGCTCCCATTGGGTTTCGAGACTGACGCGTGCTGTAGCAAGTACCGGCGGGATATTGAGGGCGGCAACACTGAGGCGGTAATACCCCGGCTGCAACTCGACTGTGCCGATGTGCAGGGTAAGGTGGTCCTTGCTCGCAGACACGGTACGCCATGGCCTGACGACGCGATCGGTCAGCGGGTGCTGACCGACACTTTCGGCCGCATGAATGCGTACATGCAGACTGACAGCCTGCGACGCCGTGGCGGATGCCGCGCGCGCCACAGGCAGGTTGTGTCGGCCCAGGGCTTTGAGCATGTCCCGCGCTGCGGCCTGTTGCGAAGCCCCGGCTCCCAGACTGATGCGCAGGTTGAAGTCATAGACCCGCGGCGCCACAACGAACAGCGCCCGGTTGATCTCGGCTCCAGCTTCGAACTTCTCGAAGGCCTGACTACGCAAGGGTTTGGCGCGGGGCGGGCTGAGCCACAGACTGACGGCAAGCAGCGCCACCACTTGCAGCCCGATCCAGAACAGGATCGTCAACGAAAACGAACGTGAGGTCTTCAAGGGTGCCGCGATTGAAGCCGTCACAGATCGGGCCAGACGCGAGAATCGGCGTGACAGACTGGACATGCGTGTCGTCACTCCTCTCAGGCGCTCGCCGTGACGACGAGCCGTCGACCAAACAGTGATTGGCGTGACCCTGCTTGATGCCAGAAGGCACGCTGCGCCGGCGATGTGGCCCGCAGATGCTTGTGGCGGCAATAGAGTGCCTGTGGCAAACCGAACAGCCACTCGAAGAGATGCTTGGGCTGTCGTTCAGGTATGCCATGCAGGCGGATATTGCTGAAACCGGCGAGCTGCAGGTACAGGTATAGCTGCGGGAATGACCACGGCATGATGTGCATGTGATCACCACGCTGCACGCGCCCGACCAGGCACGGAAAGCTGGGGAAAAAGCCACGCAACAGGTACTGCAGGCGTGCAGCGGGATGCCAGGTGTTGGGGGTGCTGACGACGAGCATGCCACCCGGCACCAGATGACGGCGGGCGGTGCGGAAGAACAGCTCGGGGTTGCCGAAATGCTCGATGCCTTCACAACTGACGATGGCCTCATAGCGGCCGAGGGTCTCGGGCAGGCCGTCATCGAGATTCTGGCGCGTGAAGCCGCGATAGCCCGCAGGTCGCTCGGCATACAGATCGATGCCGTCGAGGACGCAGCAGTCGTCCAGCTCCGGTCTCAGCCAACCCTCTCCGCTCGGCACGTCAAGCACGTTGCGCGGCGAGCGCTCACGTAAAAGATTTGCCACCACGGGTTGATAGCTACGCTTCCAGGGTGCGGCCTTGCGCTGGGCCACTTGCTGTCGCGGTCGAACCAGCAGCTCCCACTGCTGGATGCGCCCACGAACAGCGTTCATGGTGATGCTGAACACTTCAGTCTCCTCGTTTTGTACGTACGCCTCGGGGCGTATCTGTTGTGGTGATGCGATGCTGCTCGTCATGCAATCCATTCAGCAGGCTCGATGGCAGCAACGACACTCTTGCGTACCGGGCCAACATCACCCGGTACGCCGGTGCCTCTTGTTGCTACCTCTCTCCAGTTCATGAGCGCTCCAGGGCCGCGCCAGCAGGGCGTGGGCTGCGAGGGGAAAACCAGTTGCGCAGCGATGCCAGCCAGCGCGGCAAAGGTGACACCCGCGCAGTGGGTGTGGGCGCCTCAGCGCCGTCATCGTGATCCGGGGCCTGCCCCGCTTCAGGCGAGGCGGCTCTCGCTGATCCGGCGCCGGCAGTGCCGGTGTTCTCGATGAGGATCACGGGGATGCTGCGTTGCGCGCGCAGCAGGCGATCCAGGCAGCCACTGGACATGGCGCCGAGAATGAATGCAGGTTTTGCCGCAGACACCACGATCTCCTGGCAGTTGAGCTGCTCGGCGACGTCGAGGATGGTGAACACACGCTCACCACTGCGGATCAGCAGACAACACGGGACGTCAGCGGCCTGCACGCGCGCAACCGCGGCCTGCAAGGTGATACTGGAAAGGTCGCAGGCATTCACCGCGATCGAACTACCGGAGCTCGCCGGTGCCCCGGATGTTTCCGGCTCGATGCTCAACAAGGTGATGCGGACGGTGATGTGGCGTTCGGCCAGCAAGCGGGCGTAGCGCACCGCGCTGTCAACCTCTTCCAGCGACGCGATGGGTACGAGCAGGTGGCGCATGGGTATGAGGCAGCTCCCCTGAGCAGTGGACTCACGGCCATTGACTGCGTCGATGGAGGCTTCAATACGGAGGGTCTGTATCGGATCGGTCATCACAGGGCTTGTCGGACTGCGGCGCGGCGGCGAGCTCAACGCTGCACTGATCCTACGGAAGACAGGCCGACCGCAAAATTCGCTACCTCCCTTAAGTGAGTCCCTGCCGCCACGTCAGCCGCCGTTTGCACACAAGTCATTGATCGCATGGCAGCTTGCCGATCCGACCAACAGAACTAAGTGCATCCCGTACGCGTGTTCCGGTCTGGCAGTCGGGCGCAACATCCCGCACCATTCGTCCATGCACGCATTTTTCCGCCGCTACCTGCCGTCGCTGCTCTTTGTCGCAACCTATGTGGCGCTGGATCGCCTGAGCTATATCGAGCCGCTGTTCGGCCTCAACATCACCCCCTGGAATCCGGCACCTGCGCTGGGCATCGTGTTCTGGCTGCATCGTGGCCGCAGCATCGCGCCCTTCTGGTTCCTGGCACTGATGCTCAGCGAATGGGTGACACGCGGGCTACCCGAAGGCTGGATCGTCACTATCGCGTTGTCATGCTGGCTGGTTGCCGGCTACGGCGCGATGGGAACGGCCCTGCGACGTTTCTGCAACATTGCACTGTTCAACAACCGGCGTGACTTGCTGGTGTGGCTGGGCGTCATCGTCGTTGGTTCGACATTCAACAGCCTGGGCTATCTGTTGTTCCTCGACCTGACCGGCCTGATTCCGGATGGAGAATGGCTCTCGGCATTCACCAAGTTCCTCGTCGGCGATCTCGTCGGCCTGATTGTCGCGATGCCCATCATCTGGACCCTCTCCAGCCAGGAAGGCCGGCAGCGCATACGCGACACATTGCTGCAGTGGGAAGCATTGGGTTACGGCCTGCTGTCGGTACTGATGCTCGTGCTGGTTTTCCTGCCCCCCTTCCACCCCAAGTCCAGTCACTTCTACTTCCTGTTTCCGCCCTTGGTGTGGGCCGCCGCGCGGCATGGCTTCATTGGCGCCATCTGTGCTGCCACACTGATGCAGGTCGGTGTGATCATCGGCGCCGAGTGGGGACGCAGTGGCGTGCACTCGGTGGTGGAGTTCCAGTTGCTGGACGCAGCACTGGCATTGGTAGGCTTCTTCCTCGGGATGGTCGTGGATGAACTGCGCCGCGCAGAAGAAGACATGAAGCGCTCACTGCGTCTCGCTGCCGCCGGTGACATGGCCACCGCGCTGGCACATGAACTGAACCAGCCGATCACTGCCATCGCTGCGTATGGAAAGGCGTGTGTATACCTGCTCGACAATGGCCAGACCGGCGAACTGCTGCAGGACACGATTCGCCGCCTCGCCGCGGAATCGACCCGTGCTGCGGAGGTCGTGCGCCGACTCAAGGAGTTTTTCCGCGCGGGCACACTGAAGCTGGAGATCGTTGAAGTCGGCGACATGCTGAAGGAAGCCATCCAGTCTTTCGAAGAGAAGCTGGCAGCGCAGGGCATCAAGATGGTTCTGGATGTACCTGAGGCGGCAATTGCGCAACTCGACCGCATGCAGATCGGCTTCGTCTTGCGCAATCTGATCGCCAACGCAAGTGACGCCATCGCCCTGCAGCAAGGAGTGTCCGGCTTGATCGAAGTGACGGCACGCGTGCTGGCTGGCGGCCGGCTGCGCGTTACCGTGCGTGACAACGGCCCTGGCGTGTCAGCCTCGATTGCCGGCAAACTCTTCGAGCCTTTCGTATCATCGAAGTCGAGCGGTCTGGGCCTGGGGCTGGTCATCAGCAAGGCCATCGTGGAGACGCACGGTGGCAAACTGTGGGCCGAGATCGGAACGCAGGGCGTGTTTACATTCGAACTGCCATTCACGGAGAAAGCTGCACATGTCGCAGCATGAGCTGACCGTTTTCATCGTTGACGACGACCCTTCGGTGCGCGACGCGCTGAGTCTGCTGCTCGCAGTGCGTGGCTATCGCACGGCGGTCTTTGCCAGTGCGGAAGGCTTCCTGCAGGCCTGGAAGCCGGGCTGGACGGGCTGCCTGCTGATCGATCTGCGCATGCCGGGCATGGATGGACTGGCGCTACAGACGCGGCTCAACGAGCTGGATTGCCTGCTGCCCATCATCATCATCACGGGGCACGGCGATGCCAGCGTCGCGCGTCAGGCCTTCAAGGCGAACGCCCATGATTTCTTCGAGAAACCCATCGACGACGACGCCCTGATTGCCGCCATCGAAGAGGCCTTCGCACGCGAGACGAAGCACCGTAACGCGCTATCGGAGAAAGCGCGCAACCAGCAGGGCCTGGACAAGCTGACACCCCGCGAACGCGAAGTCATGCAGCACGTGGTGAGCGGCCGCCATAACCGAGAGATTGCCGCAGAGCTCGACATCAGCGTACGAACCGTAGAAGTTCACAAGACTCGCCTGATGACCAAACTGGGCATCAGCAATGTGGTGGACCTCGTCAAGATCAGCATGAACAACAAGGACCCTGCGTCGTGAGCTGGCCGGCTACTCGCCTCCGTCTCTCTTCCGCTCTCCTCCTGCCTGTAGCTTGATGCGCCACATCACCATCGTCCGCCACGGCCAGACAGCCAGCAACGCCGCAAAACTGCTGCAAGGCCGCCGCGATATCGCGCTGAGTGAAAACGGCTTGCTGCAGGCAAACGCACTGGCCGACGCCTTACGCGATGATCTGTTCGATCACATCGTCAGCAGTCCCTTGCAACGCGCCCTCCACACGGCAGAAGCCGTTGCACAGGACAGGGCTGTGCCCGTGCAGCTCGACTTGCGCCTGCAGGAGCGTTCATTCGGTGATTTCGAAGGCCAATCGGTGCAGGTCTATCAGGACGCCCTGGCCGCCAGTGGTGCGCTGCGTTGGGTGTATCGCCCGCCCGGTGGAGAAACGATTGACGACGTCTGGCAACGCTGTTCGGCATTTCTCGCCGACCTGCACGCACAGCCGTTTCGCAAGATATTGATCGCGGCACACGAAGGCATCAACCGGGCACTGGTGCTACAGCTGCTGGGACGCCCCGTCTTGGAGTGGACGAGCTTCAAGCAGGAGAACTGCTGCATCAATCGTTTCTGTTTTGATGAAGATGGCCGACCAGGCGAGTACAGCCTGAACGACGTTGACCACCTCGCCACACTACGCTGACACGCCCCGGCGGACAGCAATCGGCGGTGTCAGGCCACGCTGCCCTGCTCGTCATTCCACGCCACCAGGCGCACGGCGCGCAGCATGTCGTCGTCCTGGATCCGGCCGAGCCCCATGAATCGCTCGCCGTAGACGCGAACCTCACCCCTGGGAGCTGTGCCCTGATCCATGCGCACGGGATTGCCATGCGAAAAACGCTGCTCCAGCTCGCCCCCCAACTGCACAGCGGGCAAATGCGCTAGCAGACTGTCCGGCGCCAACAGTCGCGATTCACGCATCGGCTCATCGAGCGCCTCCAGCTCAGCCAGGCTGATTGCATGCTCTAGCGTCAGCGGCCCCGTTGCGATGCGACGCAGGGCAACAAGATGTGCGCCGCAGCCAAGAGCCTTGCCAATGTCTTCTGCCAGCGTGCGGATATAGGTACCCTTGCTGCAACGAACGCGGATCTGCACGTCCGGTAGCGCAACCGACTCGACCTCGAGTTCGAGAATCGTGACACGTCGCGATTTGCGCTCGATCTCGATGCCCTGCCGCGCATAGTCGTACAGCGCCCTGCCCTCGTGCTTGAGTGCCGAGTACATCGGCGGCACCTGGTCGATCTCGCCCAGAAAGCCCGCTGCGGCAGTACGTACATCAGCCTCGGTGCACAGCACAGCCTGCTCGGAGAGCACTTCGCCTTCGCGGTCCCCCGTCGTGGTCATGCTGCCAAGACGCAGAGTTGCACGATAGGTCTTGTCGGCATCAAGCAGCATGTGCGAAAACTTGGTCGCTTCACCGAACAGCACCGGCAGCAAACCGGTCGCCATGGGATCCAGCGTACCAGTGTGTCCAGCCTTGGCAGCTGAACAGGCACGGCGCGCCTTCTGCAAAGCCGTGTTGGATGTCATGCCGTCCGGTTTGTCGAGCAACAGCACGCCATGCACCTGACGCCATACCTTGCGCGGACGCTGCTCGTTCATGCGGACTTGTCGCCCTCTGCACCGTCACCAGTTTCTTCATCTGCCGGTGCGGTGTCTTCCATGGCCTTGTCGATGATGGCGGAAAGACGCGTGCCCTCTTCGATGGAGTTGTCGTAGTGGAAGTGCAGCTCGGGCGTCGTATGGATACGCACCCGGCGGCCAAGTTCGCGGCGCAGGAAAGCGCTGGCGCTGCGCAAGCCCTTGATCGCCTCGTCAGCGGCATCCTTGCCCTTGAACGACGAAAAGAACACCTTGGCGTGTGCGTAGTCCGGCGTGATCTCGACGTCGGTAATCGTGATGAAGCCGACGCGCGGATCCTTCACTTCGAGGCGAATGAGTTCAGCCAGTTCGCGCTTGATCTGTTCGACAACGCGCGAGCTGCGAGAATAGTCTTTCGGCATGGCAATGCCCTTTCTGCATTTTCAAAACAACAACGGGCCACACGGCCCGTTGTCGTCGCACCAAAACATCGATGCTGCTTACAGCGTACGTGCGACTTCCTGGATTTCGTACACTTCCAGCTGATCGCCTTCGGCGATGTCGTTGAAGTTCTTGATCGACAGACCGCACTCGAAGTTCGACTTCACTTCCTTCACGTCGTCCTTGAAGCGCTTCAGCGAGTCCAGTTCGCCGTCGTGGACGACCACGTTGTTGCGCAAGACGCGAACACGCGAGCTGCGCTTCACGAAGCCTTCCATCACATAACAACCGGCGATGGTGCCAACCTTCGAGATGACGAAGACCTGGCGGATCTCGACCATACCCGTGACCTGCTCGCGCTTCTCCGGCGCCAACATGCCAGACAGGGCCGCCTTCACCTCATCCACCGCGTCGTAGATGATGTTGTAGTAGCGGATGTCTACACCGTAGCTCTCGGCCAGCTTGCGCGCACCGGCATCAGCGCGGATGTTGAAGCCCACGATGACAGCCTTGGATGCTTGCGCAAGGTTGACGTCCGACTCGGAGATCGCGCCCACGGCACCGTGGATGACTTGCACGCGCACTTCTTCGTTGGACAGCTTGGAAAGCGACTGCACCAGCGCTTCTTGCGAACCTTGCACGTCGGCCTTGACGATAAGGGGCAGGACTTTGACTTCGCCTTCCTTCATCTGGTCCATCAGCGATTCGAGCTTGGCGGCCTGCTGCTTGGCGAGCTTCACATCGCGGAACTTGCCCTGACGGAACAGGGCGATTTCACGCGCACGGCGCTCGTCAGCAAGTGCCATGACTTCATCACCAGCGGCAGGCACGTCTGACAGACCAAGGATTTCGACCGGAATCGAAGGACCCGCTTCGTTGATGTTCTTGCCGTTCTCGTCGAGCATGGCGCGGATACGACCGAAGGTCGCACCAGCGAGAATCACGTCACCGCGCTTGAGCGTACCGCTCTGCACCAGCATGGTTGCCACCGCACCGCGCCCCTTGTCGAGACGCGCTTCAATGATCAGACCCTTGGCCGGCGCTTCCTTCGGAGCTGTGAGCTGCAACACTTCTGCCTGCAGCAGGATGCCGTCAAGCAGCTCATCAATGCCCTTACCGGTCTTGGCCGACACGGGCATGAACATGGCATCGCCACCGTACTCTTCCGGCACCACGCCTTCCGCGACCAGCTCCTGCTTGACGCGCTCGGGGTTGGCTTCGGGCTTGTCGATCTTGTTGACCGCCACGACGATGGGCACACCCGCCGCTTTCGCGTGATGGATGGCTTCCTTGGTCTGCGGCATCACACCGTCATCCGCAGCAACAACCAGCACGACGATGTCGGTCGCCTTGGCACCACGCGCACGCATTGCCGTAAAGGCTTCGTGACCCGGGGTGTCGAGGAAGCTGATCATGCCCTTGGCCGTCTCGACGTGATAAGCGCCAATGTGCTGCGTAATGCCGCCGGCTTCACCCGCAGCCACCTTGGCGCGACGGATGTAGTCGAGCAGCGAAGTCTTGCCGTGGTTGACGTGGCCCATGACGGTCACGACCGGAGCACGCGGCTCCAGTGCGAAATCCTTCTGCTCGTCACCGTCATCCAGGAAAGCTTCCGGATCGTCAAGCTTGGCCGCAATCGCAGTGTGACCCAGTTCTTCCACGACGATCATCGCGGTTTCCTGATCCAGCACCTGGTTGATGGTGACCATCTGCCCCAGCATCATCATCTTCTTGATGACTTCAGTGGCCTTGACCGACATCTTGTGGGCGAGATCGGAGACGGTGATCGTCTCGGGCACATGCACTTCACGCACGACCGGCTCGGTCGGTGCATTGAAGGACGGTTGTTGATCGTGCTGCTTATGACGGCCACCGCCCTTGGCACCACGCCAACCCGTACCCGTGCCGCTGTCGCCACGCGTCTTGATCGTGCGACGCTTGTTGGCCTCTTCGACCTTGGCGTTGCGATCAGGCTGGACAGCCTTCTTGGGCTTGTTGTCGTCGGTCTTGGTTGGCTTGTGCAGCGTACCGGTCTTGCCTTCAGGCTTTGCCGCAGCAGCAGCCTTGGCTTGCTCCGCCTGCACACGCTGCGCCTCTTCTGCGACACGGCGTGCCTCATCGGCAACCTTGCGCGCAGCTTCGCGCTGACGCTTCTCTTCGAATTCGGCAGCCTGGCGAGCCAGCAGCTCGGAGTGACGCTTGTCAGCAAGCTGACGTGCCGTCAGCTTCTCTTCACGAACAGGCTCCGGCGCTGCAGCAGCCACGGGGGCTTCCACAACAGGTTCCGGCTCAGGCTCGGGAACCACCTCTGCGACCACCACCGGTTCCGGTTCGGGCGCAGGAGGCGGCACGACTTCCACGACCGGCTCAGGCATCGGTGCAGGCGCTTCGACAACGGGCTCCGGCGCAGCAACAACGGCTTCCGGTGCAGGCTCGGCAGCAAGCTCCGACTCATCGCGCTTGATGAAGACGCGTTTCTTGCGGACTTCGACGTTGACGGTGCGCGACTTGCCAGTCGAATCGACGGCCTTGATCTCGCTGGTCTGCTTGCGCGTCAGCGTGATCTTCGCCTTGGGTTCGGTCTCACCGTGGGAGCGACGCAGGTAGTCGAGCAGACGTGTCTTGTCCTGCTCGCTGACGCTGTCACTCGGCGTCCCCTTGCTTACGCCCGCTTTCTGGAACTGCTCAAGCAGTGCAGACGCAGGCATCTTCAGTTCCGTGGCGAAATCCGCCACGCTCATGTCAGCCATCGTGCTCTTACTCCCCCGCTTGCTCAAACCAGTGCGCGCGCGCCTTGGTAATCAGATCCTTGGCACGGGCATCTTCGAGCCCTGCCATTTCAACCAGCTCGTCAACCGCGAGGTCGGCGAGATCGTCACGTGTCTTGATGCCTTGTGCAGCCAGCTTGGCAGCCAGCGTCTTGTCCATGCCCTCGAGTGCCAACAGCGCTTCTTCCACGCCTTCGAGCTGCTCTTCGTTCACGATGGCTTCCGTCAGCAGGACGTTGCGCGCACGTTGACGCAGTTCGTTCACCGTGTCTTCGTCGAAGGCTTCGATTTCCATCATTTCGGCGATGGGCACGTAGGCGATTTCTTCGAGCGACGAGAAGCCTTCCTCGATCAGGATGTCGGCCACTTCCTCGTCCACGTCGAGCTTCTCGCAGAACAGACTGCGCAGGCGACCCTGTTCCTGCTCGCTGCGTTCAGCAGCTGCGCTCTCGGTCATCAGGTTGATATTCCAGCCCGTCAGCTCGGATGCCAGCTTGACGTTCTGACCACCACGACCGATAGCCATGGCGAGATTGCCTTCGTCGACCACCACGTCCATGGTGTGCGTTTCTTCATCCACGACGATGGAGCTCACTTCGGCCGGTGCCAGTGCGCCGATCACGAACTGCGCAGCATCCGCCGACCACAGCACGATGTTGACGTTCTCGCCGCCGAGTTCGTTACGCACGGCCGTGACGCGCGAGCCACGCAGACCGACACAGGTACCGATCGGATCGATACGGGCATCGTTGGCCTTCACAGCAATCTTGGCGCGCAGGCCAGGGTCACGGGCAGCCGCCTTGATTTCCAGCAGGCCGTCTTCGATCTCGGGCACTTCAAGTTCGAAGAGCTTGGAGATGAAGTCGGGCGCGCTGCGCGAGAGCACCAGTTGCGGGCCACGTGCATTGCGGTCGATGCGCAGCAGGTAGGCACGCACACGGTCGCCCACACGCAGGTTTTCCTTCGGGATCTGCTGGTCACGCGGCAGCACGGCTTCGAGACGGCCGGCTTCGACGATGGCATTGCCACGCTCGATACGCTTGACCGAACCGGTGACGAGATGTTCGCCACGCTCCAGGAAGTCGTTGAGGATCTGTTCGCGCTCGGCATCACGGATCTTCTGCAGGATGACCTGCTTGGCAGCTTGCGCACCGATACGACCGAAGTCGATGGGCTCAAGCGGCTCTTCAATGAAGTCACCGATCTGGATTTCCGGATCTTCTTCACGCGCATCGATGATGCCCATCTGCGCCTCGTCGTTCTCGACTTCGGCATCCAGCATCACAACCCAGCGACGGAACGACTCGTATTCGCCTGTTTCGCGGTTGATCGACACGCGCACATCGGCGTCGTCATGGATGCGCTTCTTGGTGGCCGAGGCCAAAGCCATTTCCAGCGCGATGAACACGGTCTCTTTGGCCACGTTTTTTTCACGCGACAACGCATCCACAAGCAGCAGCACTTCGCGGCTCATTGCTTAATCCCCTCTCGCAGGCACTGATTCAACAAAGCTCAATCAAACTTGGGCACAAGGCGCGCCTTCTCGATATCCACGAGATCGAACGCTTGTTCCCCTTTTTCGGTTTTCACAACGACCTTGCCATCACGCAGCCCTTGCAGCTGACCCGCAAAGTTGCGCTGATTGGCGATCGGCAAACGGATACGAATCTGCACGTCCTGACCTGCGAAGCGCTCGAAGTCACCCGCCTTCTTGAGCGGGCGATCCAGCCCCGGTGACGAAATCTCAAGGCGGTCGTAATCCACGCCTTCCACTTCGAACACACGCTGCAGGTGGTGGCTCACCGTGCCACAGTCATCCACCGTGATGCCGCGCTCGATATCGATGAACACGCGCAGAAGCCTCGCCTTGGGCGACATTTCAAGGTTAACCAGTTCGAACCCGAGACCGCTCACGGCCTCATCCACAACGCGAAAAAGATCCATCGAAAACCAAGCCCGTACCGATCCGACTTCACGAATCGACGACACAAATAAAAAATGGGCGAAACGCCCATCCCCGGGTCCAAAAGCGACCCAAACCACCGGAAAGACTCGCTCACGCTGACTTCCGTCGCCGACAAACCACGCCGGATGCGGAGCGAAATAACCGCAGGACTATAGCATGCTGCCCTGCCGCAGTAAATGCGGCGCGCAGAACAATTCGCAGGAACGGGGCTGCTCAGGCGCGGTGACCGGGCCGCTTTACGCCCCCCGTTCCCGGCTGTCGCGCCCCGCTATCCCGAACGCTCAGATCTCGCCCGCAGGCGCCGGCGCCTTTGGCTTGCGGCGGTTGCCACCACGCCGGCGATTGCCACGGCGCTGCCCGGCTGGTTTGGCTTCACCGGAAGCGGCGGCAGGTGCGCCCTCCTGGGTTGGCAGGCTTGCCAGATCCACACCCGGCGCGATCTGCTGTGCAGCCTGACGGGGCCCCATGGGCTTGGCGCCACGACGATTACGGCTACGGCGGGACGGATTGCCAGCGCCGGGCTTGCTGGCGCGGGCACCTTCCTTGCCGACCAGTGCCTTGACCATCTCAGGCACCATGTCTTCGAACATGCCGCGCTTCAGGCGCGGCGGCAGGGCCACCGGACCGTAACGCACACGCATCAGGCGGCTGACCGTCAGGCCCAGCGCCTCGAACATGCGGCGCACTTCGCGGTTGCGACCTTCGGAGATCGAAACGCGGTACCACTTGTTGGCACCTTCGCCACCGTCTTCGCGCACCATGTTGAACTTGGCCGGGCCGTCCTCCAGCTCGATGCCTGTCGTCAAGGTCTTGCGCTGCTCTTCGCTGAGTTCGCCAAGAATACGCACGGCGTATTCGCGGTCGAAGTTGTAGCGCGGGTGCATCAGCTTGTTGGCCAGATCACCGTTGTCAGTGAACAGCAGCAGGCCGCTGGTGTTGAAATCGAGGCGGCCGATGGCGATCCAACGACCACGGCGCAGCGTCGGCAGGCGGTCGAACACGCTGGGACGGCCCTCCGGATCGTCCTTTGAGACGATCTCGCCGTCCGGCTTGTGATAGATCAGCACGCGCGGCGCGCGTTCGGCAAAGCGCACATTGATGAGCTTGCCATTGACCTTGACGCGGTCACCTTGCGAAATCTTCTGGCCCAGGAAGCTGGGCAGGCCATTGACGCTCACGCGCCCGGCAACGATCCATTCCTCAACCTCGCGACGCGACGCGTAGCCCGCAGCAGCCAGCACCTTCTGGATGCGCTCGCCGTCTTCCAGCATCTCACCGGAAGCCTTACCGCGGCCACCAGGACGTCCGCCGCGGCGCTCGCCACCGCCCAGTTCGGGCTTGGCATTGGCGTGCAGATTGCCGCCCTTGCGACCGAGGAAGGCCAGCTGGCTATCGTCCTCGTGCTCGTCTTCGTCGTGGGATTCGTCTCCGCCGCCATACGCGGGGAAATCGTCATCATCGTATCCGGGGCCAGCGTAGACCGGCGTTTCGAAGGTCTCAGCCTCGGCGGCATTGCCGTTGCGGCGGTTACGGCGCGGCGATGCACCTTCCGGCGCGGCACTGACAGCCCCGTCAGCCGTCTTGCGGGGGCTGCGACGCGTCGGGCGACGCGTGTTCTGCGGGTTCGACAAGATCGAGAACTCCTTCGATGTCGGAAAGGGAAGACAAAGGCGGCAGCTCAGTCAGGCTGCGCAGGCCGAGGTCGTCCAGAAACTTGCGGGTAGTTGCGTAGAGGGCCGGGCGTCCCGGCGTATCGCGGTGACCGATAGTGTCGATCCAACCGCGCGTTTCGAGCAATTTGATGATGTTTGCTGAAACGGCCACGCCGCGAATTTCTTCAATGTCGCCACGCGTGACGGGCTGACGATACACGATGATCGCCAAGGTTTCCAGTACCGCCCGTGAATAACGGGGCGCCCGGGTCTGCCTGAGCCGCTCCAGATATGGCTGCAGGGCTTCACGGGTCTGGAAGCGCCAACCCGAGGCCAGACGCTTGAGTTCTACCGAGCGCCCCTGCCAGTTCTGCTGCAACTCGGCGAGCAGGCGGCCGATCAGGTCAGCACCGATATCGGGCTCGAACAAGCGACGCAGATCGGTATTGGACAAGGGCTCGTCAGCCGACAGCAAGGCCGCCTCCAGCACCTGCAGGGCCAGCGCCACATCGGCCGTGGCCGGCTCCGTCACTGGCGCAGCCGCGTCATCGATCTCGCGTATCTCTTCAGGCGGCAAGGGGTTCGGGCTCGGATCCATGTTCGGGCAGACGGACGTAAAGCGTTTCCATTGGCGCATTCTGGGTGATCTGCACCAGACGCTCCTTGACCAGTTCCAACACCGCGAGGAAGCCCACGATCAGGCTTGCCACGCCGTGGCTCATATCGAACAGCTCGATAAACTCCACATACTCACAGCCTTGCAGACGGCGCAGGATCTCGGTCATGTACTCGCGTACCGACAGGGCTTCACGGCCGATATGATGGTGCGTATTGAGCCTGGCCCGCTGCAACAGACCCAGCCAGGCATTCTGCAAATCGCTGAGGTTTACATCCGGCAAACGCTCAACTGCCGCCGTCGCGATCTGCACCGCCGTCCATTCGTAGTCGCGTTCAACGCGCGGCAAGGTGTCAAGCACCTGTGAAGCACGTTTGATCTGTTCGTATTCGACAAGCCGGCGCACCAGCTCCGCACGCGGATCCTCCTCCACATCGTCCGGATTCGCGCGCGGCGGCTTGGGCAGCAGCATGCGTGACTTGATGTCGAGCAGCATGGCCGCCATCAGCAGATATTCCCCCGCCAGCTCCAGGTTGGAAGCCCGCATCGCATCGATGTACTCAAGGTACTGCGCCGTCAGCGGCGCCATCGGAATGTCGAGGATGTCGAGATTGGCGCGGCGAACCAGGTAGAGCAAGAGATCGAGCGGCCCCTCGAAGGTGTCGAGAAAAACCTCCAGCGCGTCGGGCGGGATGTAGAGATCCGTCGGCATCTGCGCCATGGGCTCGCCGTGAATGCGCGCCATGAAACGCAGAGGCAACCCCTGTTGCGCAGAATCAGTCTCTGTGACCGTCTCAGCCACCGCTCACCTTGCTTGAAAGCTGATCAAACTGCTTCCTGTCCTCTGCCGACAGCTTGCCAATCCGGGTTCGGCACGTTGACTGCAGAAGGCTCTGCGCTTCTCTATCAAAACTTTTGACACTCATGGCCCAAGCGCAGGCCTTCAAGGCATCCGTGGGCACGGCAAATCCGCTCCAGTACATCATGGCCAATTGCATGCGTTCGAAATCCTGCAGGCCAGACTTCGCCAGAAGTCTTTCTACATCGGCGGCAAACAGCAATGCCTCCGCTGACGAGATGTACTTCATGGGCAGTTGATCGGAATCTTCACTGGCCTTGATCTGCAACGGCACATGCTGTTTCAACCATTGCATGCGCTGAGATTCCGAATCGTCCCGCAAACTCAAAGCAAGTTGAGCTCGCGGCAACCCCGCCATTGCCGCCTTGTACAACCACTCATGCCCAAGTGCAGCATTCTGCTGCGTCCCACGGCCGGAGAGGTAAGCGCCTGCAAGGTTGTACTGTGCCCAGAGATTGTTTTGATCGGCTGCCTTGCTGAAGAGTGAAAAAGCCAAGGACAGATTCACATCCATGCCACGCCCGGCATCCGCGAGCCTACCCAACCCATTTTGGGAGAGTGCATGTGCCTTGTCGGCGCCAATCCGGTACAGGCGCGCAGCTTCCACAGGATCCGGCTTTACCCCCCAGCCGAACTCATGCATGTATCCCATGCTGAATGAAGCTGTGTAGTTCCCGTTGGCCAATGCCTTGCCATACCAGTAGATGGCCTTGTCCCAGTCCTGATCGACGCCCAAGGCACGCTCATAAGCGTCGCCCAGATTGTTCTGGGCACGGGCATTGTTCATTTCTGCAGCACGGCGATACAACTTGATTGCTGCGGCACGATCAATGGGAACACCACGCCCCTTCATGTACATCCAGGCGAGGCTGCTCATGCAAGCTGCGTTATCCAGCTCGGCGCCACGCTGGTAGTACTCCATCGCCGTCGCGTAGTTCACCGGTACGCCACGGCCCAGTTCGTACATTTCTCCCAGGTTACATGTCGCCCAACGGTTCCCCTGCTCCACAGACTTGCGAAACCATTCCAGCGCCAATGCGTGATCCTGCTTTGTGCCACGGCCGTTGCGATACGCCAGCCCCAAATCATTCTGCGCATTCGCATCGCCAGCTTCTGCAGCGCGCTTTATCCACTGAAAAGACTCTTCAGGACTGCCTGCCACCCCGGTGCCGTCGCGATACATGATGGCCAAGCCCCGCTGAGCTCGAGCACTCCCCTGATCGGCCGCTTTCTTGAGCCACGCAGCAGCCTCGGTTGGACTGATGGGCACCCCATTGCCGTTCCGATAAGCATGGCTCAACGCAATCTGCGCTTCCGCATAGCCCTGCTCGGCACTTTTTCGTATCCAGTCGAGTCCCGCCTTGTCGTCCCTGGAAACACCTTCACCATTCCGCAAAACGTAGCCGAAGTTATATTGCGCTGCGCTGTTTCCCGCGATAGCAGCCTTGCGAAACCATTCGGCCGCACCAGAGAAACTGCGCTCCACGCCGCGTCCGGCCCACAACAAGCTCCCGTAGTCGTTCTGCGCCTGCAGATGACCCAGCTCAGCGGCCTGACGGAACAGATCTGCAGCCCTTTTTTCGCTCACTTCAACGCACTCACCATTGAGGTACGCCTCTCCAAGACGGTGGAGCGACTGTGCGTTGTTGCGGTCTGCCTGCAATGCAGCGATATCCAGGCCCGCCGGGCAAGCTGCAACCGCCACCTCGGCGGACACGACAGCGAACATGCCACAGACAAGCATCCAGAATCGTTTGCTATGAACTGAGAAAAACATGGCGAAGGCTCCGGGAGAAATCAGCTATACGCCAGCCCCATCGCCGCACGCACGTCCTGCATGGTCTGCTCGGCGACGACGCGCGCGCGTTCATTACCGTGCTCGACGACCTCGCGCACGCGCTTGGGGTTGGCGACGTACTGCATGGCACGTTCGTGCATGGGCGCCTGTTCGGCCTGCATGGCATCGATGACGGGCTGCTTGCACTCCAGGCAGCCGATACCGGCGGAGCGACAGCCGGCCTGCACCCATTCGCGCGTTTCGGGCGTGGAATAGACCTGGTGGAATTGCCACACCGGGCAACGTTCGGGCTCACCGGGATCGGTGCGGCGCACGCGCTGCGTGTCGGTCGGCATGGTCTTGATCTTCTTGGCCAGCGACTCGGGATCCTCACGCATCATGATGGTGTTGCCGTAGGACTTGGACATCTTCTGACCGTCCAGACCGACAACTCGCGAAGCCTCCGTGAGCAGCGCGCCCGGTTCGGTGAGGATGCGCTTGCTGCTGCCGTCGAGGTAGCCCAGCAGGCGCTCGCGGTCAGCGTTCGACAGGCTGGCGGAATCCGCGACGAGTGCACGAGCCTGCTCCAGCGCGGCCTTGTCACCGTCCTGTTGAAAGCGGGTGCGCAGCTCGAAGAGTTGCTTGTCGCGCTTGCCGCCGAGCTTCTTGGCAGCGGCTTTGGCCTTCTCTTCGAAATCCGGTTCGCGACCGAAGATGTGGTTGAAGCGGCGCGCCACTTCGCGCGTCAGCTCGATGTGGGGCACCTGGTCTTCACCGACGGGCACGTGGTTAGCCTGGTAGAGCAGGATGTCGGCGCTCTGCAGCAGCGGATAGCCGAGGAAGCCGTAGGTGGCGAGATCCTTGCCGGACAGCTTCTCTTGCTGGTCCTTGTAGGTCGGCACGCGCTCCAGCCAGCCCAGCGGCGTGATCATGGACAGCAGCACGTGCAGCTCGGCGTGTTGCGGCAGGCGCGACTGCAGGAAGACGACTGACTTTTCGGGGTCGACGCCCGCAGCGAGCCAGTCGATGACCATGTCCCACACGCTGTTGCCGATAACGCTCACATCGTCGTAAGCCGTCGTCAGGGCGTGCCAGTCGGCGACGAAGAAGAAGCATTCCTTCTCTTGCTGCAGGCGTACCCAGTTCTTGAGGGCGCCGTGGTAGTGGCCGATATGCAGACGCCCGGTGGGGCGCATGCCGGAGAGAACTCGTTCTGCGTGCATGGTTTTGGAATGATTATTGAGTGTGGCCACCGGCGCGGGCCGGAAGCGACGAAAGTCGGAATGCGGATCCGTCCAGCAGACCCACGGGCGGAGATTCTACTTGATGGGGCGCGCGGCTACAGGCCCAGCGGCGCCAGGGGGCCGCAGCCTTCGCGGATCAGCTCGGGCGCGCCGCTGCTGAGGTCCACGATGGTCGTCGGGTCCATGCCGCAGGGACCACCATCGATCACGAGGTCCAGCTGGCGTTCCAGCCGTTCGCGGATGTCGTGGGCATCGAACAGCGGCGTGTCCTCATCGGGCAGCAACAGGGTCGAGGAGATCACGGGCTCCCCCAGCTCTTCCAGCAAGGCCAGCACGATGCGGTGATCCGGCACGCGCAGGCCTATGGTCTTGCGCTTGGGGTGCAACAGGCGGCGCGGCACTTCCTTCGTGCCTTCGAGAATGAAGGTGTAGGCGCCCGGCGTCGTGGCCTTCAGCAGGCGGAACTGGGCGTTGTCGACGCGGGCGTAGGTCGAAATCTCGGACAGGTCACGACACATCAGCGTGAAGTGATGGCGCTCGTCAACGCCGCGAATGCGCCGGATACGGTCCAGCACGTCCGCGTCGCCGATGTGGCCGACCAGCGAATAGGCCGCGTCGGTCGGCATGGCAATAAGGCCGCCTTCGCGCAGGATGCTTGCGGCCTGACGGATCAGTCGCGGCTGCGGATGCTCGGCGTGTAACTCGAAGTACTGGGACATACGGCTTAGATGAGGCGCGTCCAGACCGGCGTCAAGTCCGGCGCCAGCGGCGGGATCTTGCCGAGGTCCATGCTGCCCTCACCGGGGGCATGGAAGTCCGAAGCGCGCGATGCCAGCAGGCCATAACGGCGCGCCATCGTCGCGTACTCATTGGTCATCTGCGGCGTATGCGCACTGGTCACTACCTCAACGCCTTCCCCGTCCAGATCGCGGAACTCGTCGAACAGGCGCGTCATCTCGGCGCGCGAGAAACGATAACGGCCGGGGTGAGCAATAACCGCCAGGCCACCCGCGGCATGAATCCAGCCCAGGGCCTCTGCCAGGGTTGCCCATTCATGGTCGACGAAACCGGGCTTGCCGCGCACGAGGTAGTTGTCGAACACCTCTGAGGTATCGCGCGCAATGCCGATCTCGACGAGGTAGCGCGCAAAGTGGGCTCGGCCGATCAGCTCCGGATTCTCCGCGTACTTCGCCGCGCCTTCATAGACGCCACGGATACCGATCTTAGCCAGCTCGTCACTCATGCGCTGGGCCCGGCTGCCACGCCCTGACTTCACCGCCGCCAGACCGTTGCGCAAGGCCTCGGAATCCGGCTGGATGCCCAGACCGACGATATGCACAGTCTGGTCGAGGTAGGACACCGAAACCTCCACCCCGTCGATGAAGCGCAAGCCCCAGGCATCCGCCTCGGCACGCGCTTCCGCCAGACCGCCCAGTTCATCGTGGTCCGTCAGTGCCAGCAACTCGACACCATTCGCCACGGCACGGCGCACCAGCTCCGTCGGGCTGAGCATGCCGTCGGATACGGTGGAGTGGCAGTGCAGGTCGGCGTTCAGGGCGGACATGGTGTCAGTGAATCAACAGGTTATAGCTCAAGATGGATCGATGGCCCGAGCTTGCGGGGATCAAGCTCACTGTGACAGCAGGGCAACGCCCTCCCATCAATTCTGATCACCACATCGGGCCACCGCAAGCACAGTTGCCAGTTCCGGCGCCGCAGTCTAGCAGCCGATCGGCTCAACGACCGCAGCTGCCTATATGCTCGGCGCCCATGCACGCCCTGCCCACCCTGCCCGACTGGCCCGCATTGATCGCTTTCTGCGCACTGTTCGCTGCCATGGCTGCGCAGTGGCTCGCACCGGGCCAGCGCGGCCGTCTGATCGGTGCACTGCTGTCCTTGCCGATCCTGCTGACCGGCGCCGGAAGCCTGTTCGACACGCAAGCCATCCTGCCTCTGGCCAGTGCAGCAGCCTTGCTGGCACTCCAGCTGTGGCGCCCCTCGCGGCTGTACCTGATTGCCCTCGTTGCCTGGAGCATCGCAGCGGCACTGCACCTGTGGCCCGGCTTCACGCCCCTGCAATGGAGCACGGAGTTCGGCCGTCATGGGCAGCCCCTGAACTGGCGCATCGACAAGGGCATCGCGGGGCTACTGCTCGTCATGGCCTGGCGTCGCAGCGATGCCCCGGCTGCCCCGCGGCCTCGTTACGCACTTCTGCTGCTGCCCTGTGGCGTACTGCTTATCGGGCTGCTCGCCATGGCGCTCGGGCTCGCCCGACCCGACCCGCGCTGGCTGCCCCTGCTGCCGGTCTGGCTGCTGGGCAACCTGTTCCTCACGGTCGTTGCCGAAGAAGTGCTATTCCGCGGCCTGCTGCAAGGCGGGCTCACCCTCGCGCTCAGCCGCCACCAGCCCAAGGCACGACTCCTGGCGCTGCTCCTGTCAGCGTTGCTGTTCGGTCTGGTCCATGTTCACTGGGGCTGGCGCTTCGCCCTGCTCGCCACGCTGGCGGGGGGCCTTTACGGCTGGTTCGCCGGCAATCCTCCCCGCCTGGGGCGCGCCATCACCGCACACTGGCTGACCAACGCCATGCTCTTGATCTGTATGGATTCCCCGCTAGGCTGAGCCACCCGGCACATGGCTCGCAGCTTGAGTTTTCAGGCATGCACGGGTACTGTGCACCCCTTGTTCGGGAGACGGTTCTTCACTGAACGGCCGAAGGCGCAACCCCCCGGGAACGCTCAGGCAAAAGGACCGGACAAGGAAAACAAATCTGGAGAGCGATGCCACATTGATGGCGTCCACCGAAGGGGCACCCGGCGATTTCTAGCCGTAATCTCTCAGGTACCAAGGACAGATGGGGGCCAAGCACAATCTTTGTGTTTGGCCTTTTTCATTTGTACCCCGGAGAGCCCCTTGTCCAAGCAGACCCCGCTGTACGCCACCCACCTCGCAGCCGGCGCCAAGATCGTCGACTTCGCGGGCTGGGACATGCCCATCCACTACGGTTCGCAGCTCGAAGAGCACAAGATCGTGCGCGCCGATGCCGGCATGTTCGACGTCTCGCACATGCTGCCGGTCGACATCGAAGGGGCTGGCGCCACCGACTTCCTGCGCCACCTGCTGGCCAACGATGTCGCCAAGCTCACCGAGCACGGCAAGGCGCTGTACTCCTGCATGCTCAATGAAGAAGGCGGCGTCGTCGACGACCTCATCACCTACTTCTTCCGTCCGGACTTCTACCGCATCGTCGTCAACGCCGGCACCGCCGACAAGGACGTGGCCTGGATGCGCAAGCAGGCGGCCAGCCTGCATGGCGGCAACGTCAGCATCACGCCGCGCCGCGACTACGCGATCATTGCCGTACAAGGCCCCAACGCAAAGGCCAAGGTGTGGGCCGCCCTGCCCGGTTCGCAGGCGGTGTCGGAACCGCTCAAGTATTTTCAAGCAGCGCTATGGAATGACATGACCCTGTGTGCCACCGGCTACACCGGCGAGCAGGGCTTCGAAATCATCCTGCCCGCGCAGAAAGCCGTTGAAGTCTGGAACGCGCTGGCTGCACAAGGCGTCAAGCCCATCGGCCTCGGCGCACGCGACACGCTGCGACTCGAAGCCGGCATGAACCTCTACGGCTCCGACATGGACGACAGCACCCACCCCATCGAATCGGGTCTGGGCTGGACGATCGACATGAAGACCGACCGCGCCTTCGTCGGCCGCACCGCACTCGAAGCCAAACCCGCCACCAAGGCCCTCGTCGGCATCCTGCTCGAAGACCGCGGCGTACTCCGCAGCCACATGCAGGTCTTCACCGCGCAGGGCGAAGGCGAGACCACCAGCGGCAGCTTCGCACCCAGCATGAATGCTTCCATCGCCTTCGCCCGCGTGCCGCTCGGCGCCAACGTCGGCGACACGGTGGAAGTCGATATCCGTGGCAAGCGCCTCAAGGCACGCATCGTCAAGATGCCTTTCGTGCGCAACGGCAAGGTTCTGGTTTAAGCATCACACTGCATACACACTCATCCGAACACTCATATTCCAACATTCGCTTCCCAAGGAGTCCCGACATGAGCATCCCCGCCAACCTGCGCTACACCGAGTCCCACGAATGGATCCGCAAGGAGCCGGACAACACGCTGACCATCGGCATCACCGACCACGCGCAGAACGCGCTCGGCGACATCGTCTTCCTCGAGCTGCCGGAAGCCGGCCGCGTCGTGACCGCGCGTGAAGAAGTTGCCGTGGTGGAATCGGTCAAAGCCGCCTCCGACATCTACGCCCCGGTCTCCGGCGAGATCATCGAATCGAACAGCGCCGCCACCGACGCGCCCGAGAGCGTCAACACCGACGCCTATGGCACCTGGCTGTTCAAGATCAAGCCCGCCAACCTCGACGACGTCGACGGCCTGCTCGACGCTGCCGGTTACAAGGCTGCGGTCAACGCAGCCTGATTCACGTGCCCCGCAAGGAACGTGACCCCATCCAGGAATTGATCCGCTACGCGCTGGTCGCGGGCGGCATGGTGTTCCTGGTGCTCATGCTCACGCGGGGCAAATGGCTCATGGGCGGGCTGGCAGCCATCTGGTTGCTGGCCATCTTTGTGCGCTTGAAACGCGCTGCAGAGCGCGATTGATTTCGTAGGGTGGATGAGCGCAGCGTAATCCGCCGATACAGCCTTTAAGCGGGCGCCTTGCGCCCGGATATTTTTACGACCGGCGGGTTACGCCTTACGGCTCACCCGCCCTACGCAGGACCCATTGTCATGACGCAATCCCTTTCTTCCCTCGAACAACGCGACGCCTTCATCGGCCGCCATATCGGCTCCGAAGCACACGAGATCGCAGCGATGCTCGCCGCCGTTGGCGCTGCCAGCATCGATGAGCTCATCGCGCAGACCGTGCCCGCCGCCATCCGCCTCGAAAAACCGCTGCCGATTGCCGACGCCGTGCCCGAGCACGTCGCGCTGGCCGAGCTGAAGGGCATTGCGTCGAAGAACCAGGTCAAGCGCTCGCTGATCGGCATGGGCTACTACGACACGATCACGCCGGGCGTGATCCTGCGTAACGTGATGGAGAACCCCGGCTGGTACACCGCCTACACGCCCTACCAGGCCGAGATCGCGCAAGGCCGTCTGGAAGCGCTGCTCAACTGGCAACAGATGGTGTGCGACCTCACCGGCATGGAACTCGCCAACGCCTCCCTGCTCGACGAAGCCACCGCCGCAGCCGAAGCCATGACCATGGCGCGCCGCATGTCGAAGTCGAAGAGCAATGTGTTCTTCGTCGACGCCGCCTGCTTCCCGCAGACCATCGACGTGGTGAAGACGCGCGCCGAGTACTTCGGTTACGAGCTGCTGATTGCTCCCGCCGCGCAAGCTGCTGACAGCGACAGCTTCGGCGTGCTGCTGCAGTACCCCAACGTCACGGGCGAAGTCGCCGACTACAGCGCGCTCATCGCCGCTGCCAAGGCCAAGGGCGCCTGCGTGGCCGTCGCCACCGACCTGATGGCGCTGGTACTGCTCAAGAGCCCCGGCGAGATGGGCGCCGACATCGCCTTCGGCTCCGGCCAGCGCTTCGGTGTACCGATGGGCTTCGGCGGCCCGCACGCCGCCTTCTTCGCCACGCACGAATCGAATGCCCGCTCGATGGCTGGCCGCATCATCGGTGTGTCGAAAGACGTGGCCGGCAAGACCGCGCTGCGCATGGCGCTGCAGACGCGCGAGCAACACATCCGCCGCGAGAAGGCCAACTCCAACATCTGTACCTCGCAGGTGCTGCTCGCCAACATGGCCGGCATGTACGCGGTCTATCACGGTCCTGTTGGCCTCAAGACCATCGCCTCGCGCATCCACCGCCTCGCTGCCATCTTCGCAGCCGGCGTCGCCAAGGCCGGCTTCAAGCTGGTCACGAAATCCTTCTTCGATTCGCTCGACGTGGCCACCGGCACGCAGACCGCGCACATCCTCGCCGCGGCCGCTGCCGCCGGCTACAACCTGCGCCCGGTTTCGCCCTCGGTGCTGGGGCTCTCGTTCGACGAGACCAGCACGCGCGACGACGTGCTCGCCCTGCTCAATGTGTTCGCCGAAGCCGGCAAGCTCGCCAACGTCTGCGACCTCGCCAAGCCGTTCAGCGCTGACGACATCGACGCGTTCGACGCACAACTGCCCACCAGCATCCCTGCAGAGCTCGTGCGCACCAGCGCCATCCTCAGCCACCCCGTGTTCAACACGCACCACACCGAACACGAAATGCTGCGCTATCTGAAGAAGCTGCAGAACCGCGACCTCGCGCTCGACCACTCGATGATCTCGCTGGGCTCCTGCACCATGAAGCTCAACGCCACCAGCGAGATGATTCCCGTCACCTGGCCCGAGTTCGGCCGCATGCACCCCTTCGCACCGCGCGATCAAGCCGTCGGCTATCTCGAAATGATCGAAGGCCTGTCGGACTACCTGCGCGCCGTCACCGGCTTCCCCGCCATCTGCATGCAGCCCAACTCCGGTGCGCAGGGCGAATACGCCGGCCTCGTCGCCATCCGCCGCTACCACGCCGCGCGTGGCGAAGCACACCGCAACGTCTGCCTCATCCCCAAGTCTGCACACGGCACCAACCCCGCCACCGCGCAGATGTGCAGCCTCGAAGTCGTCGTCGTCAATTGCGATGACAGCGGCAACGTCGATGTCGCCGACCTCAAGGCCAAGATCGAGCAGCACAAGGACACGCTCGCTGCGCTGATGATCACCTACCCCTCCACGCACGGCGTGTTCGAAGAAGCGGTCAAGGAAATCTGCGCCCTCACGCACGCTGCCGGCGGCCAGGTCTACATGGACGGCGCCAACCTCAACGCACAGGTCGGCCTCACCTCGCCCGCCACCATCGGCGCCGACGTGAGCCACATGAACCTGCACAAGACCTTCTGCATCCCGCACGGCGGCGGTGGCCCCGGCATGGGCCCCATCGGCCTCGCCGCGCACCTCGCCCCGTTCATGTCCGACCACGCCGTCGCCGCCACTGGCGCTGAAGGCCGCTCACACGCAGGTCAAGGCGCAGTGAGCGCTGCTCCCTTCGGCTCGGCCAGCATCCTGCCGATCAGCTGGATGTACATCCGCATGATGGGCGGCGCCGGCCTCAAGCGCGCCACCGAGATCGCCATCCTCAACGCCAACTACATCGCGCGCCAGCTCAAGGATCACTACCCCGTGCTCTACGTCGGCTCGCAAGGCCGCGTCGCGCACGAGTGCATCCTCGACATCCGCCCGATCAAGGCTGCAACAGGAGTGAGCGAAGTCAACATCGCCAAGCGCCTCATGGACTACGGCTTCCACGCCCCCACGATGAGCTTCCCCGTCGCCGGCACCATCATGGTCGAACCCACCGAGTCCGAACCCAAGGCCGAGCTCGACCGCTTCATCGCCGCGATGATCGCCATCCGCGAAGAGATCCGCCGCATCGAAGCCGGCACCCTGCCCGCCGACAGCAACCCGCTCAAGCACGCCCCGCACACGCAGGCCGACGTCATCAGCCGCGAATGGGACCGCCCCTATGGCCGCGACGAAGCCGTCTTCCCGTTGCCCTGGGTGCGCGAGAACAAGTTCTGGCCGTCGGTGAATCGCATCGACGATGTGTATGGCGATCGGAATCTGTTCTGTGCTTGTGTGCCGATGGAGGAGTACGAGAGCTAAGCACCGCTTCGACAACAATAAAAAGGCCACGCAATGCGTGGCCTTTTCTTTGCGACCCCAGAGACAAGTCAAATCAACTTGTTAATGAATGCAACAAACTCTGGTGATGTAAAGATGACCTTGCCCTTCGGTCGCCACAAGTCTTCGAACGCTTTTCTAAGATAATCAGTTTCGTTCGAGACCAAAACGTCGGCGTGCAAGAGATGGCTCATCAAATCCAAGTCAGCTTGAGCGTTCAGATCAATCCCATCATTGTGGCGTGTAGCGCTGTAGTAACCGTTGTAGATCATGTTGGTTACGAAAGTCGTGAAGTACGGGTACGCAGCCTTGTCTCGGGACCAGCGACTTGCGACATCGCCGGTGTTGTGACACTTCACCAAGGCTTTAATGAACTCACGTCCAGTTCCGTCAATTTCAGCCTGTAAGAACTCTTCGAACGGCACTGGGCCACCATGTTGTCGCATGGAGTAGCCGACCTCCTTTAACTTTTGGGCTACTTCCTGTCGAATTTCCGTAAACAATCTGCGTTGTGTGACTCGCTTCGCGTCTTCCTCGGCTCGCTCTTTTTGGGTAGCGTGCCAAGCTCTCCACGAACCATCGAGGGGGGCATTTGCCAAACCAACCAACACCGACCCTTGGACTCGCGAAGACATATAAATGTTCGTGTTTCTACCATGTCCTTCTACAAGCTCGCGATGCCAGATGGTAATGAAGTCTTCGCAAAAGCGACTCACAGTGGAGACTATGAACGGAATCCATCGTTCAACGAGTTGAACGCGGCGATTTTCGTTGCCATACGCACGCCACATCTCATCCAAGAACACGTGTCCATATACCGGTACGATCCGCCCGGCCTTACACAATCTAGGAAGTGGACTATTGGCGAGTAAATCAAAGTGCTTGGGCGTGAAGACGTTGGTATCAAGTACGACGCTAAGCGCGGATTTGCTCACGCTCTAACTCCTCAACTGAATAGTCCCCGAAACGTCAGCTTTGCGGCCGATTCAACGCTTCCGAAATGAACCCCTCCGCCGATAGCGCCTGAATCACCCCGCGAATCAGATAGCTGTTACTGAAGCCCACCGTGTATTGGCGTGCGCCTTCATGGATGGGCAGAAGCATCTTGCGTTCGACGAGTTTGCGGATCTGGTAGGTGCGCTGAGCGGCCCCCATGTCCGGCATGGCGCTTTGCAGGTCGTTGGCTTTGACAATGCCGGCACTAGCTGTCGTCATGAGGATGCGTTGTTCCATCGGCGTCAGCAAGCCACGGTCTCGCGCATGGCGCAAAGCGGGCTCAAGAATGCGGCTGGTGAGGTAGCCGCTGTCGGTGAGGCGGTCAACTTTGTAGAGTTCTTCGAGCATGCCGCGCAGTACGTAGGTGCACCAAGCTTCGCGCCCTTGCTGCGTGCCGGTATCTGCCTGCCCCAGCATGTCGTAGTAACGCTCGCGGTCGTTGCAGAAAACGGCCGTGGGGTTGAGGACGCGGCCGCCTTCCCTGACGTTGAAGCCGTACTTGATGAGCAGTGTGTAGGTAAGCAGACGCACCACCCGGCCGTTGCCATTACCGAAAGGATGAATCCAGGCGAAACGGTGGTGGGCCAGCGCGACCTTCATGAGGTCGTACTTGGGGGCGTCTTGCCGGTTGATGAACGCAACGAGTTCGTCGATGTAGTCCGGAACCCGGAAGGCTTCTGGCGGCAAATGTTCCGACTGCGCGATCTGGACGGAGGCCCTGCGATATGCGCCGGGGGTCGCGTCCCCTTCGCGCTTCAAATCACGCACGGCGATAGCATGCAGCTCGCGCAGGAAGCGGTCCGTGATGTCCTGACCGGGCTCGAAGCTGGTTTCGATGAAGTTCATCGCTTCTTCGATGTTGGCCATTTCGCGCAGCTGGTCGTTCAACGTGGCGGGCTGTGCTTCAAGGCGGCTCTCCACGTAATCGGCCAAGGTTGTGTGGTTGCCTTCGATGCGAGCAGAGCCCAAGCTCTCCAGCATGTGAAAGATGGTTTTGAGCTGATGGAACATCAGCGGCGGAGTGCTGCCCTCCAGCCGCAAGCGCCGAAGGTGCTCGAGCTCGGTCACCACATCGACCAGCGGGGAGTCGAATGCGGGGTTGAGCAGGGCGAGATCCTGATGCTGGAAAGTGGGCATTGGGAACGTGAGTCAACTCAAAGAGGCCACAAGATTATCTCAAACAAAAAAACACGTCATCTTTAACATAGAAATAAATACACTTACAAAATATGAACTTACAAAAAACACCAACAAGAAATATCTGCAACACCCGAACTGCAGCATCTTGAATCCGCCGGATCCAGATCTGCAAGTCCGTCGCGGGGCAGGACTCGAGGGACCCACGAGGGGCCCAGGGTCAAGGGACTCAGGGTCAGGTTTTGCATTGACGCATTTCCACCGCGGTGCATGTACTGATGCACGGAGCCCGTTGGCGCCCTGCGAGTCTCACTTTCCTGGCATGGCCAGAGAAACGCCCCGTGCGATTTGATCAGGATCTTTGAGTTGCGCCATGCCGCGTCTGCGCTGCCTGCAGCGTGCTAAGTTCGGCCTCAATTGAACCTTCAGGAGACTGAACAGATGCGCCGCATCCAGAACGCATTGCGTACGCTTACCGTCAGTGCCGAAGCCATTCTCCCCTGCGTGTTCCTCGGGATGCTGCTAAGCCTTGCCGGCTGCGCGTCGTCGGGCGTGGATGGCGAACTGCTGGTGGATTCGCCGCCGCCCCTCAGATCGGTGGTCATCGACGTTCAAGGTGGTCGTTCGGAGCGGGGACTGAACCAGAAGGATCTTGATGCGCTCGTGCCACTGCTCAAGGTTCGGGTACCGAAGGTGTTCGCGTTGAACGACGTCGCAGCGACACTGCCACCCGGCAGTCCGGATGCGTCCATGGTGCTCACCTTGACACCTGTCAAAGCCGGGCGCTCCGGGGCACGCCATTACCTGGATTTCGCAGCCACGCTGTATTCGAGGGAGCGTCAGAAAATGATCTGGCGCGGCTCGCTGGACATCGGCTACAGCGGATCACTTTCGCAGTTCGACGAGCAGGCCGCCGACCAGATGGCGGTCAGGCTGCTGGAGCAACTGCGCACGGACAAGATCTACCGAGGCGGGTCTGTTCGCCGCCCCGGGTGATCGGGATTCCGCTACGCTGCATCCGGCTACATGCTGATGTGCTGCACCCAAGTGCACCAGCCTGTGCGCCCCCCTCAGAACAACATTCACAAGGCACCTCCATGATCCGGTATGCAAGCATCCTCCTGCTGCTATGTGCAGCATCATGCGCCACGCAACCGCAAGCGCCTCAGGCCCCTGCAGACCTTCAGAAGTGGCGCACCAGATTCTCGGTTCTTGCTGAGAAAAACCTGGGCAAGGTCTACAACGGCGACCTTGATGGCTACGTTGCTGCGGTCCGGAGTGAAACCAAAGTAGATGACTGGGTCAGCCAGTTGGTCGCCGGAGATCTGGTGTATCGGGTCTCCCCTGTAGCGGCGACACCGTTTCATCAAGCTGCACTCAAGCTCGCCCCAACAGAGGGGGTACTCCATCTTGAGCTCGCCTATGACTACCAGCGTGCCGGGGATTGCAATCGGGCCATCCCGGAGTGGCAGGCGGCCGACAAGCTCCGCGCTCTTGGCGGGCCTGCCACAGCGATTGCCGCATATTGCTTCTTCCGCGTCGGCCGGATCGACGAGGCGCTGGCCTTGTGGGATCGCATCCAGTGGCCTGCTAACCGGATAGCGCTCGATTTCGCGTTGGCAGAAATGGCAATGGGCACCCAGGCGCTGGACACGCATATCCAAGCATTAGCCAAAGCCCGCCGGGGAGATGACAAGGCATTCAACACCCTGATCGGCAATGCGCTCGACTGGAAAAGGGACTGGTGGAACTCAAGCGAGAGTCGCGAGGCATTCGACGTGGTGCGCGCACTGGCAAAAGAGCTGAAACCTGCTGATCTGCAACTTGCTCGCGAACTGGACTGCGCCAACGAAGTCATTGCAGCAAAGAACTCAGCCGCTGTGCCCGACATCCTGCGGCGCTACCGCTTCGTGATTGAAGGCGGGGAACTGCCAAAGAACTCGGAAGTGGCGAAGTATCTTTTTTCACGCATCAGTTATCTGGACGCATTCCCCAAGCAGGAGCTTCTGGATCGCCACCGGGCCACACTGGATGCCCGGGCACGCAGCGCTGAAGGAGATATTGCCGCGCTGGAAATTCTGGCCTTCTTGCAAGTCTCGGTGCGCGACAAAGCTGGCCTGAAGGCCAGCGACGAGCTGGGCTGGCGTCGCTACCACGTCGCCAAGTTCGCGGTCAGCCGTGTCCTGGGGTCATATGGCAACGACGACGGGTGGAAAAGCGGCGGGGAAGCCTTGCTCGCAGAGGCGCTGAACGAATTCCCGGAACAGGCGGAGCTGCACAAACTGCGCTACGAGAAATTTCCGCCCCCTGTTGCCGAGCGTCAGCAGTATCTGATGCAATGGCTTTTTGCGGAGTACGCGGGCGTGACGCGCAATATCGTCGGGACCCGGACATCCACCCCACTGGCATCCGTGGTCCATACCTTGCGCAAGAACCGGGAAGGTCGCTAGTCGTTACGCGAGTGCGTCGGGCTGACGACGCAAGGTTGCTGAAAAATCAAAGCAGCACGTCGTTCAGCGTGGCCACATGCCGGGAGCGGGGCTGGGGATCCCGCATTTCCGCCGGGGTGCGCCCCTGGACCTCCTGCTCAATCAGTTCGGCGCGACGTGCTGCGCTTATTTGACGCCCTGCGCCAAGCCCGCGCTACCGGCCCCATCGCCGGCTGCAGTTGCCGCAGCCGGGCTCTCTCCCGCTGAAACGGACACCCCCACGCTTATCGCAATCCGCTGCAAGCGCACGCGGGAAAGTACTGATTTCTATTGAAATTTAACAAATCCAGCAGCAATAAAACGCTAAAGCGCGGTGAATAGCCGGTCGATAAACGTCCTCAAGAGGTGAAAGTCACCTCGGTCCGTTTCCCCTTCATGCCTGGCCGCTTCCAGGCTGTTTATCGACCAAGGAGGTCCCCGACATGCGCCTTTCCACCCTTGCATCCGCCCTGCTGATCGCTACCTGTTCCCTCACCGCTTCGGCGGGAGAGGTTCGTATGAATGGCGCCACCACGGTGGTGGATCGTCTCGTGAACCCGTTGAAGGCGGACGTGGAGAAGGCTTCCGGTCACACCCTTACCGTGGTTGGCAATGCGACCGGTCGCGGGCTGGCGGATCTGGCGGATGGCAAGTGCGATGCGTCGATGAGTTCGGAGCCGCTGAACATTGCTGTGGAAGCGGCTGAAGCGGCGGGCAAGAAAGTGGACCCGTCCAAACTGGTCTTCACGGTCATCAAGAACGACGAGATCGTGTTCGTGGTGCACAAGAACAACCCGGTGAAGAAGCTGACCTGGGCGCAGATCCGTGACATCCACACCGGCAAGATCACCAACTGGAAGGAAGTGGGCGGCAAGGATGCGCCGATCACGGTCTTCACCGACGCGCTGACCGGTGGTACGCGCGCCATGATCAAGCACATCGTGCTCGAAGGTCAGGACTACGGTGCCGCGAGCAAGCCGCAGCCGGCCGTGAAGCGCGTGTTCGAACAGGTTGCCGTGACGGAAGAGGGTTTCGGCGGTGTGGGCAAGGGCTTTGTCGATGCAGACAAGGTCACCATCATCGACACCAAGAAACTGGAGCGCCCGCTCGGTTTCATCACCATGGGCAAGCCGGCCGGTGACACCGCTGCGGTGATCTCGGCCTTCCAGAAAGCCGCGAAATAAGCCAGACCGAAGCACTTGAAGCCGAGGCCAGCCGATGCTGGCCTCGAATGCCTTTCCGGAGGAGGAAAGAATGTTTGAGCGGTTCGAACAACTCAGCCTGACGAAGAAGCTGGCTTTCGGCTTTGGCAGCATTCTCGGCCTGATGGCGCTGACCGCGGTCATCACGTCTTCATCCCTGTTGCGCGTGAATTCAAAGGTCGGCGAGATGCGTGAAGGCTCGCTGCCGAACGCCATCCTGGTCGATGAGATCGCCTTCGAAACCATTCGCGTGCATCAAAGCCTGGTGCAGGCTGCGGCGGCGTTCAACAAGGACCCCTTCAAGGTAGCCGATGCGTCGATGCAGACGATCAAGGCCAACATCGCGAAGTTGCAGAACGATCATTCACTGACCGACGAAGAGTCGGCGCAGAAGGAACTCAAGGCCCTGGAGACGGACTTTGCCGGCTTCGTGACCATGGGCAAGGAAATGGCCGATCTCTACATGTCGCAAGGTGGCATCGATGCCGCAGGCGACAAGCTGGCCGCGTTCGACAAGACCGCCACTGCGCTGACCGAGCGCGTGCGCAACCTGCAGAAGGTTCTACGTGAACGATGCGACCAACGATATGGACAGCATCGCCTTCACCGTGCGCGGTGTGCAGGCAACCGTGCTGGTGCTGACCTGTGCCGCCATCGGGCTAGGTTTCGTCATTGCGCTGTGGCTGGGACGCTCGGTCATGAAGACACTGGGCGGCGAACCGCACGAAGCCATGCAGGCAGTACGCCGCATCAGCTCGGGCGATCTCACGCAAGCGATCAACGCAAAATACCCCGGCAGCCTGATGACGCAGATGGAGGCCATGCGCAGCCAGCTGCGCGGCATGATCTCCAAGCTGTCGCAGGAGGCGGGGCGCCTGTCCTCGCACGCCGTCGATCTGGCATCGTCTTCGAACCAGGTGGCCAAAGCCGCGGGTGATGGCAGCACCTCGGCCAGCGAGATGGCGGCGACCGTCGAAGAGATGACGGTCAGCATCAGCCAGGTCTCGGACAACGCCTCTGCGGCAAAGACCTCTGTTCAACGAAGCCAGCAATCTTGCCGGTCGTAGCGGCGATGTCGTGGTGCAACTGGCCAGCAGCATGTCGAACATTTCGCAGCGCGTGCGCGACTCTGCGAGCCGTGTCGAAGAGCTGGGCGAACAGTCAGAGAGCATCCGCTCCATCGTCAGCGTCATCCGCGAGATCGCTGAACAGACCAACCTGCTGGCACTCAATGCCGCCATCGAGGCAGCCCGCGCGGGCGAGAACGGCCGCGGCTTTGCCGTGGTGGCCGACGAAGTGCGCAAGCTGGCCGAGCGCACCGCCAATTCGACCAAGGACATCTCGGGCAAGATCGAAGCCATCGGTGCCAACGTCAACGAAATCGTGGTGGCGATGGGACTCAATGTGACCGAGGTATCGTCTGGCGAAGCGATGGCGCAGAAGGCCGGCGATGCCATCCATGACATCCTGCGCAGCACCGACGAGATCGTTACCCTTGTACGCGACATCAGCAATGCAACGGGCGAGAACGCAGCGGCCAGCCAGGGCGTTGCACGCCACGTCGAACACATTGCGCAGCTCTCCGAAGAGAACAGCAACGCCGCCAACAGCCTGGCCCACACGGCCAGCGAGTTGAACGGCGTGGCCGGCAACATCCGGCAGCAGCTCGACAGCTTCCGCGTCTAGCCTGTCAGACAGTCAACACAAAGGCCACGCAATGCGTGGCCTTTTCGTTTGTAAGCATCGCGGTGCCCAACCGGTCTGAAGCAGTATGCCCCTCACCGGAGTGTGACCATGCGACTGATCCTGCCAGGCCTGCTGTGCGCACTGGCCTGTACTGATTCACTAGCCGGCGGCACGTGCTCTGCAACGGCCAACAAGCCCGTCGCGCTGCTGGAGCTCTACACCTCTGAGGGTTGCAGTAGCTGCCCGCCTGCGGATCGCTGGTTGTCGCTGCTGGGGGCCAACGCGAAGCTGCGTGCGAATGTAGTACCCCTCGCCTTCCACGTGCCCTACTGGGACTACATCGGCTGGAAGGATAGATTCGCTTCGCCACAGTTCGAGCAACGCCAACGCCAGGCCGCGCAGCAGCGACGCAGCCCGACGGTCTACACGCCGCAGGTGCTGTTCAATGGCGTCAACCTGGGTGACTGGTATCGCGGCGGGCTGGATCGCGCGCTCGCGCAGCTCGCTGCCACAGCGCCACGCGCCATGCTGACGCTGAGCACCAATCGCGAGGCGGGTGACCTCGTGGTCTCGCTGAGCGGTCAGGCACCCGCACGCAGCAAGCTGTGGCTGGCGCGTTATGAGAATGGCTTGTCGAGCAGTGTGAAGACGGGTGAGAACGCGGGTGTGCTGCTGCGCCATGACCAGGTGGTGCGCGAGTTGATTGCGCTGGGCAATGTGGGCACGGACGGCAAGATCTCCGTCGAGCGCCGCTTGCCGCAGCCCGCCAGCTGGCGCACTGGTCAGGGCGGTATCGCGGCCTTTGCCGAGGACCCCGACAAGGGACTCGTCCTGCAAGCGGTGTTGCTGCCGGCTTGCGAGAGCGCGGGGCCGTAGCGAGCCGGCACAAGGCGTCACGCGCATTTCGCGTTTTTCCCCCGTTCGATTTTCCAAGTTTCGTTTTTCCCATTTCGTGGTGCGCCGCAGGAGCGTCCGGCTCCGCGCGGGGCTAGGATGCGGGCGCCGTACTCACAACATCCAGACGGATCCAGGCCGCAGCCAAGCCATGGTTCGCTACAAACGGGAACAAGGAGACATCGATGCCGTATCCGCGCAACTCGCGCAGACTGATCACGTCTGCATTCAGCACGCTTTTCCTCTTCGCTTCGTCGCAGGCGTTGTCCGCAACGGTCGGCCAGTCCGTTGCCGACTACATGGTCACGCAGTGGTCCGACCTCAGCAGCACGAGCTGCGGCACGAAGTGCTTCAGCCTCACCTATTCCAGCGTGCCCGCCACGCCTAACCCCAAGGGTTGGGAGTACACGAATGGCGTCGCGCTCGGTGCGATGTGGAAGCTCTACGAGAAGACGGGTGACGTGAAGTACTACAACTACGTCAAGAAGTTCGTCGACAAGTACGTGAGCAGCAGTGGCAGCGTGCCGACCTCGACGAACCAGGATGGCATCCAGCCGGCGATCCTGCTGCCGGGGCTCTATGACAAGACCAAGGATGCCCGCTACCTGACTGCGATGACCAAGGTGCGCGCAAGCATCGATGCGCTGAAGAAGAATTCGGGTGGCGCGTTCTGGCACAAATCGAACTACCCCGATCAGCAGTGGCTCGACGGTCTCTACATGACCGAGCCCTTCCTCGCCACGTATGCCGCGAAGTACGCCAATACCGTGAAGTCCGGCGATGCCACGGTGGCCTTCAACATCGTCACCAAACAGTTCAAGGTCGCTTACGAGCGCCTGTTCGATGCGTCGAAGAAGCTGCCGTACCACGCCTGGAACGGCGCTTCGGACGGCGTGTGGGCAGGCCTGCAACCGGGCTCGGGCAAGATGCCGCCGAAGAACGGCCAGGTCGTCTCGCCCATCCTGTGGAGCCGCGCCATCGGCTGGTACTTCGCCGGCCTGATCGACGTGCTCGAACACCTGCCCAGCAATCACGCCGACCGCGCACAGCTGGTGAGCATCGCCAACACCCTCGCACAGGGTCTGGCCGCACAGCAGGACGCCAGCACGGGCCTCTGGTACCAGGTGACAGATGTGCGCAACACCGCCCTGCCCGCCAATGGCGGCTATTCCGGTGAAAGCGTGGCGGCCCAGCAGAACTGGCTGGAGACGTCGGCGAGTGCGCTGTTCGCCTACGGCCTCGCCAAGGGCGCACGCCTCGGCATACTGAGCAGCGCGTCGAAGACCGTCGCCACCAAGGCCTGGACAGGCATCAAGAGCAAGGTGGTGATTTCGGGCTCGACGGTGACGGTGAAAGGCGGTGTCGCCGGCATGGGCGTGGGTGGTACCTACAACGCCTACGTGAATGCGGACTTCCGCACCGACCTCAGTTCGGGCGCCCTGCCTGCGCCCAAGGACAAGTGCTCGAGCCTGCCGACGGGTTTCACCTCGGTACCGCTGGCCTGCAAGTACATCTACGTGCGCGACAACGTGCCACAAGCGGTGGGAGCCGTGATGCTGGCCTCCAGCGAGCTGGAGTTCTGAACACAAACGCCAGTCATGCAAAAGGCCAGGCATTGCGTGGCCTTTTTGCTTGAGCCGGAATGACTCAGTTCTGGCGACGACGGCGCGCCAGCATCAACACGCCCACACCCACCAGCGCGAGGCTGGCCGGTTCCGGCACGGCGGAGCCGCCGGGCAGCGCGGGGCCGGATTCGGCGATGTTGTCGATGACGCTCCAGCTGTAGCCGTCTTCGAAGTGGAAGCTGAACTGGTCACCGCTCTGCAAGCCCAGTGCGGCGAGGTCGAAGGTGAACTGACGCCAGACGCTGTCGTTGTAGCTGCTGAGGTATTGCTTGGCGAGTACGGCACCGGTGCTGCTGAGGATCTCGGCGTAAGCGCGGTTGTTACCCTGGTTGGCGGTGTAGTTGCCGGCGGTCCAGAAGCTCACGAACTGGTTGGTGGCGGTCCACAGCGACGAGGTGAGGCCGCCCGAGCTTTCGTTGCCATGCGAGCCGAACACGGCGAAGGTGCTGCCGTCTTTGGCCGGGCTGCCGAACCAGACATCCGCGCCTTCCCAGCCCTGATAGGTCTGGTAGTCGTGGCGGCTGCGGCTGTTGCCGGTCTGGGTGACAAGGTAGCCGTCGCCGGTGACGGTCCAGCCGCTGAAGTTGTTCTCGAAACCACCATTGATCACGGTGGCCTGGGCCGGAGCCGCAGCAGCGAGGGACAGGGCAAAACCAAAGATCGAAACCAGCGCACGAACTTTCACAGAAACCTCCCTTGTTGTTGGTTTTTATATTTTTATTGTTTTTGTTTTATAGCCAACAAACAGGATGGCACCTGCCGTGCAGTAGTTCATGCCTATGAACGATCCGCCCTGCGCACCGTGCAATCTGTCACGCAGATAGAAGCTGCCGGGCCGGAAACAAAAAACGGGGGCCGAAGCCCCCGCTGTTCGCTACCTGTGCCAGGCAATCAGGCGTACGTGGCCTTGCGACGCCTGGCGGCGAAGCCGACGAGGCCCAGGCCGGCAAGCAGCATGGCACCCGATACCGGCTCCGGTACCGGCGCCGTGACCGCCGAGTACTGCAGGCTGAGGAAGCCGCTGCCACTGAACGGAAGCTGCCAGCTGGTGCCCGGGGTATTGCCAAGGTAGGCAAAGCCAAGACCGAAGCCCGAGGCGTCCTGCGCGGTCTGTGTGCGCGACAGTTGAATGCCGGTCACGGTCGGATCACTGCTGCTCAGGTAGGCGATGTACTTGGTATTGGCATTCAGGCTGAGGCCCAGGTTGTCGAACTGGATGGTCGTCACACCCGAGGTCGCGTTGTAGGTCTCGACGGCAGAGCCGGTTGTGGTGAGCAGCGAGGCGCCCACCGTGTTGACGGCCTGGTTCTTGGCGTTGGTGTCGGGGTTCCACTGCGCGATGTTCAGTTGCAGGGACGCGGTCGTGTTGCCGAGCGCGTAGAAGCTGAACGACGAGAGCGTGGAAGCCGACGTCAGCGAGAAAACTTCGCCAACCTTGGGCGCGTCGCCGCTGGGGCTGGCTGCGTTGCCGAAGTAGGCAAACGGCAGGCCGTTGGTGGCGCCAGCCGGCACGTTGGTGTAGGTCGTGGCAGCTGCACTGCCGGCAAAGCCCAGCATCAGGCCGGAAAGCACCGTCAGCTGAAGTGTGGTCTTGATCATGTTGAGACTCCCGGATGTGAAGGGTGATGGCAAATGAAAGGTTCGTCCGCTCACCACACATTGGAATCACACACCGTGCTGTGTCAGGTGGTACGGCAACGCAATGCACTTTAGTGATCAGCTGTTGCCCGGCGATGACGCCCGAATGGCAGATCTAGTCCGGATGGCTCAATGTCGCGGCACAGAATGCGCAGGCGCCTGTTCAGCGGATCAGATCGGGGCCGGGCACACAGCGGCGTGTTCATGCAATCGTTGACGAGGGCGCAGACTCACGGGGCAACTCACGACGCAGCCACCTCGGTATCATCGCGCCCTCTTCCCTCACGCCGCTCACACCATGCGATTCGATCTGAAAGTCCCCTTCGCCGAAAAGGACGCAGCCAAAGCCCTTGGCGCGCGCTGGGATGCCGCGAACAAGCTGTGGTACGTGCAGGACAAGCCGGACATGGCGCCCTTCGCGAAGTGGCAGCCAATACCGCGCGACGCCGCAGCACGCTCGGCCCCGGCAACGGCCAGCCGCCCGGCAGCGAAAGCGCAGGCGCCGGTGGGCGGGGAGTTCCGCACAGGGAGTCGCTACGTCGAACAAGCACGCGTCTGCGCCTGCCTGCCCTGGGAGCTCTGCGACAAGTGCCAGAGCATGGCCCTGCCCGCCTGAAGCCTTGGCGGCGTCAGGCCGCCACGAGGCGCAGGCAGGTGATCTCGGACGGCGCGCCGAAGCGCTTTGGCGGCCCCCAGTAGCCGGTGCCGCGGCTCACGTAGATCCACAAGTCCTGCAGGCGATGCAGGCCCGCGGTGAATGGCTGCTGCAGCGGCACGAAGAGGTTCCAGGGCCAGAACTGGCCGCCATGGGTGTGACCGGAGAGTTGCAGGTCGAAGCCGGCCGCTGCGGCGGCGTTTGCACTGCGTGGCTGGTGTGCGAGCAGGATGCGCGGCACATCGGCCGGTGCGCCAGCGATGGCGGCCCTGGCGTCACTGCGATGCGCGGGGTCGAAGGCGCCGGCGCTGTAGTCGGTGACGCCAGCCAGCACGATGCCGGCACCGTCGTGGTCGAGTTGCACATGCTCGTTGAGCAGCACGCGCAGGCCCAGACGCCGCAGCTCGGCAATCCACTCATGTGCGCCAGAGTAGTACTCGTGATTGCCGGTAACGAAGTAGCTGCCGTGACGCGCTTGCAGGGTGGCGAGCGGCGAGACGTGCTCGCGCAGATCGCTGACGCGACCATCCACGAGATCGCCAGTGATGGCGACGAGGTCGGGCTGCAGCCGGTTCGACGGCTTGCACGATGCGCGCGAGGTAACCACGCTTGATGGTGGGCCCGACATGTACATCACTGATCTGCGCAATGCGGAAGCCCTGCAGGCCGACCGGCAGGTTGGCAATCGGCACGTCAACATCGACAACGCGTGCCAGACGCCGCGCATTGATGAAGCCCCACGCAGTGACTATGGCTGCGAGCGCGAGACAGGTCACAGCCGACATCGCTTCCAGCGCAGAGAAATCCAGTTCGAACAGGCCGCTGACATCGACGACGAAGGCGACGACAAGCATCACATCGCGCAGCAGCGACAGCACGAACAGCGACGAAAAGAAGCCCATGAACCCCATGCCCAGCCAGGCGAGACGATCACGCCACACCTCGCTGCTCAAGGCACGCGAGAGCAAGCCCAGCGGTTGCAGCAAGGTCGACAGCAGCAGCAACGCCAGCACGGCGTATTGCGCGGCGCTGGACACGGGCAGGTCGGGCACGAGGCGGATCGCGAGGTACAGGTGCAGGGTCGCGATGAGGCCGACAACGGTCAGCAGGAAACGGATGGGAGGCATGTGGGGAGTGTGACGACGCGGAGCGCGTGCAAGCGTAGATGGATGCAAGAGCCCCAAGTTCAAGGCCCCAGCCATGCCCACCGTCGCTGCGGCAAAGCAGGAGCGGCATGCCGGTTTTGTCGCTGCCAGATGCCGAAAGTTCCGGCCTGAAGCGCCTGCCAGAACAGCTGTCATGGCCCTGCAATCTGCGCTGCCTAAGCTCGCGCGTTCTCCGGCCATACACCACGACAAGGCTTCGATCTGCCGGAGGCACCAGACGACGAAGCCGGATCAACCGGAGCAGAGCAATGCACATCATTCGCCCGACGCTGAAGGCACTCGCCGCAGCGGTCGCACTCATCAGCCTCGGCAGCGCACACGCTGCCATCGTCATCACCGAAGTCGCGCCGTGGGCCAGCGGCAACTCCCCCTACGCCAAAGACTGGTTCGAACTGACCAACACGGGCAGCAGCGCCGTCAACATCAGCGGCTGGAAGTTCGACGACAGCAGCAACAGCTTCGCCAGCGCCGCTGCGCTGACCGGCATCACCAGCATTGCCGCCGGTGAGTCGGTGATCTTTACCGAAGGCTCTGCCGCCGCCAGCTTCCTCTCCACCTGGTTCGGCGCTGCCGGCAAGCCGGGTCTGCAAGTGGGTTACTACAGCGGTTCGGGCCTGGGCCTGAGCACCGATGGCGACGCCGTGAACATCTTCAACGCCGCTGGCGTGAAGCAAACCGGCGTGAGCTTCGGTGTGTCCGACAGCAGCTCGCCGTACCAGACCTTCGACAACGCAGCGGGCCTCGCGACCGTCACGCAACTGAGCGTCGTCGGCACCAACGGCGCCTTTGTCGCCATCAACGACGTGGCTGAAATCGGCTCGCCTGGCAGCATCGCCGCCGTGCCCGAAGCTTCCACCTACGCCATGCTGCTGGCCGGCCTCGGCATGATCGGCGTGATGTCCCGCCGCCGCACCGCCTGATTACAGAAAGATCCAGAACATGAACTTCACGAAACTTTTTGCAGCAGTGATGGCCGTCGGTCTGAGCGGTATCGCCAGCGCCACATCGCTGAACCTCGGCAGCTACAGCGTATCGGGCGTGTACTCGCTGGACATCAACCCGGGCAACGGTGTGTCGGGCCTCGAAGGCTCGGCCATCACCTATGCCCGTGATCGCGGCACCCTGTTCTACGTCGGCGATGAAGGCACGGGCGTGGTCGAGATCTCGAAGACCGGCCAGACCCTTGGCGCCATGGCGTTCAACTGGGCCAGCACCGGCAGCAGCAAGCACGACACCGAAGGCCTCGCCTACATCGGCGGCGGCAGGCTGGTCGTCAGCGAAGAGCGCCTCTACGACGCCTACAGCTTCAGCTACATCGCTGGAGGCACTGCCAACCTCGCCGGTGCAGGCGTGTCGATCAGCAACGACAACGTGGGCAACAGCGGTCTGGAAGGCATCGCCTACGACTCGCGCAATGGCAGCTACGTCATGGTGAAGCAGGAAGCTCCCGAGGACATCCGCAGCGGCACGCTGAGCTTCGGCAACAACCTGGGTGGTGTCGCCAACACCAGCACGCTGTTCAACAGCTCGCTGATGAATCTGGCCACCCTGTCTGACGTGGCAACGCTGTCGGGCGTCGACGCATTTGTCGGCACCAACGATGCCGACAACCTGCTGGTGCTGAGCCTGGGCTCACGCAAGCTCGTCGAAGTGACCCGCACGGGCACCGTGCTGAGCACACTGGACCTCGCCAACATCCTGCCCGACAACGGCATCGAAGGCGTGACCATCGACGAGAAGGGCACGATCTACATCATCGCCGAGCAGGACCAGACTGCAAACGCTGTCGCCAACGCCGCCTCCAAGCTGATCGTGCTGACCGCCCCCGTGCCCGAACCCGGCACCTGGGCCATGCTGATCGCAGGCCTGGGCTTGGTGGGCTTCACTGCACATCGTCGCAAGTAATTCGCGCGACACCAATGAAAAACGGGGCCACGGCCCCGTTTTTCATTGCTGCTGTCAGCAAGCTCAGTCGGGCAAGCCCAGCAGACTCTTCACCACGGCTTCGGCAACTTCGATGCCGTCAACAGCTGCGGAAAGGATGCCACCTGCGTAACTGGCACCCTCACCCGCCGGGAACAGGCCACGCGTATTGACGCTCTGGTAATCCTTGCCACGCCGGATGCGGATCGGCGACGAGGTCCGCGTTTCGACGCCAGTGAGCACCGCGTCGTGCATGGCGTAGCCGCGGATCTGCCGGTCCAGCGCCGGCAGGGCTTCGCGCATGGCCGTGATGGCATAGTCAGGCAAGGCCGTCGCAAGGCTGCAGGGCGTGACACCGGGCTTGTAGGACGGCACTACTTCGCCCAGCGCCGTCGACGCACGACCGGCAATGAAGTCGCCCACCAGCTGCGCCGGCGCCATGTACTCGCCACCACCCAGCTCGAAAGCGCGGCTCTCCCACTTGCGCTGGAAGGCGATGCCGGCCAGCGGATGGCCCGGGTAGTCCTCCTCCGGCGTAATGCCGACGACGAAGCCCGCGTTGGCGTTGCGCTCGTTACGCGAGTACTGGCTCATGCCGTTGGTGACGACGCGCCCTTCTTCCGAAGTTGCCGCAACGACCGTGCCGCCCGGGCACATGCAGAAGCTGTAGAACCGAGCGGCCGTTACTGGCGTGGTAGACGTGCTTGTAGTCCGCTGCACCCAGAGTCGGGTGGCCGGCGAACTTGCCGAAGCGCGCATCATCGATGAGCGACTGTGGATGCTCAATGCGAAAGCCGATCGAGAACGGCTTGGCCTCGATATACACACCACGTTCGTAAAGCATCTCGAAGGTATCGCGCGCGCTGTGGCCCACGGCCAGCACGACGTGGCGTGCTGCGATGAATTCACGGTCCTGGTCCGGCGCACTGACGTAGAGGCCCTTGACCTGTCCGTCCTCGATCAGGATGTCTTCGACCTTGTTGCGGAAACGGATCTCGCCGCCCAGCGATTCGATCTCGGCGCGGATCTTCTCGACCATGCCAACGAGGCGGAAGGTGCCGATGTGCGGCTTGCTGATGTAGAGGATCTCTTCGGGCGCACCGGATTTGACGAACTCTTCCAGCACCTTGCGACCCAGGTAGCGTGGATCCTTGATCTGGCTGTAGAGCTTGCCGTCCGAGAACGTGCCGGCACCACCTTCGCCGAACTGCACATTGGATTCGGGATTGAGTGTTTTCTTGCGCCACAGGCCCCAAGTGTCCTGCGTACGCTCGCGCACCTGCTTGCCACGCTCCAGCACGATGGGGCGGAAGCCCATCTGTGCCAGCAACAGCGCTGCCATGAAGCCACATGGCCCCATGCCGATCACCACCGGCCGCTCGCTGAAGCCCGCGGGCGCGTGGCCCACGAAGCGATAGGCCATATCCGGCGACGGCATCACCATGCCCGGCGCCTTGCGCTTGCGATCCGCTGCCGTCACTTTCGCCAGCAGGGGCGCCTCGTTGCGCACTTCGACGTCCACCGAGTAGATCAACGCAATGTCCGACTTCTTGCGGGCATCGGGGCTGCGCTTGAACACCTTGAACGACAGCAGCTCGGCCGGCGTGATGGCCAGGCGCTTGAGGATGGCCTCGTGCAGCGCCTCCTCCGGGTGGTCCAGCGGAAGCTTGATTTCGGTGATGCGGAGCATGGTCAGAACGTGGCGTGCGGCAGCTGCGGGAAGGGGCGGATTATACGTGCCCACGCACTTGGCCTCGCGCCGCAAGCAGCCTCCTGACAGGCTCGCAGGAGCCATCCGCCTGCGTCGGGAATTTTTACCATTGCGCCAGCCGCAATACAGCATGCGCTCGCAAAGCACTGAATTTACTTATCTTTACAGCACTGGCACGACTACTGCTAAAGCCTGTCCAGAAGCAAGACCAGGCCCGTGATCCAGCGGGTGCCAACCAGAATCCAGAGACGAGTAACCAACATGAACGCAAAGAAGATCGCCTTCGCAGCACTGACCGCCGCCGCAATCGGCTTCTCGGGCGCCTCGGTGGCCGGCCCGATCCCCTACCCCAACGCCGGTGTGCAGAACGCCGCCAGCTACAGCTTCACCGCTGCCACCACGGGTGCCGTGACGGCCTACTTCTACGGTTCGACCGCTGGCTACACCAACGAACTGACCCTGTTGATCAACGGCGTCGAGACTGGCGTGCAAGGCCTGAACAACAAGACTTCGGCCTACGGCGCTTCCCTGGTCCTGGGCTACGCCACCGCTGGTGACACGCTGGTGTTCAAGATGATCAATCTGGCTCCGGGCGGCGTTGGCCCTTGGTATTCCGACAAGTCGCTGAACTGGGACGGTGTGAATCACGTTTATTCGACTGACTTCGCAGGCGACTCCGTCATTTCCGCTGGCACCTTCGTTGCCTTCGAAGACATCAACGGTGGTGGTGACTTCAACTACAACGACGAAACCTTCGTGTTCACGAACGTGGCCACGCAAGTGCCGGAACCGATGACCCTGCTGCTGACCGGCCTGGGCATCATGGGTGTGGTGGCATCGCGTCGCAAGAAGTAAGCAGCCCCAGCCCCGCAGACAAGGCGCCCGATGGGCGCCTTGTTTTTTGGCGCTTCAGTTTTTGCATGTCTTAGAACGGCAGTTCGCCTTGTTCGGTACTGCTCGTTCCGCCGCTATCGTCGAATGGCAACAGCGCGCTGGCGCGCACGCCCAGCAAGCGCAGGCGCCGATCCAGCGGCACACGCTTGAGACATTCCCGTGCTGCACGCAGGACGCTCGCTGCGTCCTGCACCGGTTCGGGCAAAGTCAGGTCGCGCGTCACCGAACGGAAGTCGTCGTAGCGCAGCTTGATACCTATGGTCTTCGCAACGTAAGCCTTGCGCAGCAGGTCGGCGGCGAGGCGCTCGCACAGGTGGGTAAGGATCTCGCCAAGCTGCGTGCGGTCTTGCCGCGGATGCAGATCGCGCTCGAAAGTCGTCTCGCGACTGATGGACTTGGGCTCGGATTCCGTGACGACAGCCCGCTCGTCAATACCATGCGCGACTTCGTGCAGCCACAGCGCGTAGTTGCGGCCGAACTGCGCCTGCAGGATTTCGGGCGCCGCCGCGGCCAGCTCACCAATGGTGGTGATGCCCATGGCAGCGAGTTTTTCGCCAGCCTTGGGGCCGATGCCGTTGATCTTGCGCACGGCCAGCGGCCAGATGCGGCTGGGGATGTCATCGTGCGACAGCAGGGTGATGCCGTCAGGCTTGTCTAGTTCCGAGCAGATCTTGGACAGCAGCTTGTTGGGCGTGATGCCGATCGAGCAGCTGAGCCCCGTGGCGTCACGCACGGCCTGCTTGAGGCGCTGTGCCAGCGGCAAGCTGTCTTCGTCGATGTCACTCAGGTCGATGTAGATCTCGTCGATGCCACGATCCTCGACCTTGGGCGCGATGGCCCGCACCGCCGCCTTGAACAGCCGCGAGTAGTGACGATAAGCGTCGAAGTCTGTCGGCAACAACACGGCGTCCGGCGCCAGCTGGGCCGCCTTCATCACACCCATCGCCGAAAACACGCCCAGCGCACGCGCCTCATAGGTCGAGGTCGTGATCACGCCACGCCCGACGTAGTCACGCAGCCGCGCGTACTGCCGCGTGCCGTCTGGCTGCGTCACCGGAGCATGGTCGCGACGCCCGCCGATCACCACGGCCTGACCGCGCAGATCGGGATAGCGCAACAGCTCGACCGATGCGTAGAAGGCATCCATGTCGAGGTGGGCAATGCGGCGTGGCGGGGAAGAAGTCACGAAATGGCGGGCAGAAAGGCGGGATGAAGCCGGAGCGAAGGCGCAATCAATGCCTAAGATGATAAGAGCAGACCAGCCGTATGGAGTCACCCATGCGTTTGCCATCGCCTTACCGTGACGAACGAAGCGTCGTTACCGACCGCCTGATCCAGCTGGGCAACCGCCTCGACTGGGGGCAGGCCACGCGCCCCGCCCGCGGCTGGGTCGAAGCGGTGCGCTCGCATCCACCGCATTTCTGGGCGATGGAGCGCCTGCTGCACGAGTACCCCATCTCCAGCGCCGAAGGCCTGGCGCTGATGCGGCTGGCCGAAGCCCTGTCGCGCATCCCCGATCTCGAAACCGCCATCGCATTGACGGCCGACCAGCTGGGCCGCGCCAATTTCGGCGACGGACATGATTCGCTGCTCGGCCAGGTGTCAGGCATGGCGATGAAGCTGTCGCGTCAGTTGCTACCCGAAGAAGGCGAGCATCAGGGCCTGTGGCAGCGCCTCGGTGCGCGCACCGTCGTGGCGGCCGGGCTGCGCGCAGTGCAGCTGCTGGGCGCGCAATTCGTGATGGGCGAAACCATCGAGGACGCCCAGCGCGTCGCCCAGACGCAGCGCCGCACACAGCCTGCCTTGCGCTTCTCCTACGACATGCTGGGCGAAGCCGCACGCACGGCCAACGATGCCGAGCGCTACTTCGCGAGCTATCGCGAGGCGATCCGGCGACTTGCTGCTGAACGGGACCCGGCGAAAGACTGCCGCGAACAGGATGGCATCTCGATCAAGCTCAGCGCCCTGCACCCACGCTATGAATGGGCACAGCAGGATCGCGTGATGAGCGAGCTGGTGCCGCGTGTGTGGTCACTGTGCGACCAGGCCGCAGCCGCCAACATGAATCTCACCATCGACGCCGAAGAAGTCGACCGGCTGGAAATCTCGCTCGATGTCTTCGAGGCCCTGCTCGAACTGGTCGCACGCCATGCGCGGCAATGGCAGGGCTTCGGCCTCGCCATGCAGGCTTACCAGACACGCGCACTGGATCTCGTCGATCACGTCATTGGCCTGGCGCAGCGTCACGACCTGCAGCTCATGTGTCGGCTCGTCAAAGGCGCGTACTGGGATAGCGAGATCAAACGCGCGCAGGAACTCGGCCTGCCGCACTACCCCGTCTTCACGCACAAGCAGCACACCGACATCTCCTACCTCGCCTGTGCCGCGCGCCTGCTCGAAGCCCCCGATCGTGTATTCCCGCAATTCGCCACCCACAACGCGGGCAGCATCGCGGCCCTGGTGCAGTTGGCGCGCGACGCCGAAGCGCCCTTCGAACTGCAGCGCCTGCACGGCATGGGCGAAGGCATCTACCGCGAAGTGCTCCAGGCCCTGCCCGTCAGCTGCCGCGTCTATGCACCAGTGGGCGCGCACCGCGACCTGCTGGCCTACCTCGTGCGACGCCTGCTGGAGAACGGTGCCAACGCATCCTTTGTGCATCAGCTCGCCGATGATCACGTCAGCACCGACGAACTGCTGGAATCTCCTCTCGCACTGCAGAGCGGTCACCCGATCATGCTGCCGGACCACCTGTTCGGCATGCAGCGCCTCAACTCCTCCGGCCTCGACCTGGCCGAAGCAGAACAACGTGAAGCCCTCGGCGATGCGCTGGCCACGCTGCCACTGGTTGCACTGCAGACTGACGACACCGCCAGTGTCGATGCCGCCATGCGCCGCGCACGTGCCGCCTTTCCGCTGTGGTCACAACAACCTGTCGAGACGCGTGCCGGCCTGCTGCAACTCGCAGCAGAGCGTCTCGAACTGGCCATGCCACGCTTCGCTGCCATGCTGGTGCAGGAGGCCCGCAAGTGCTGGCCCGACGCGATTGCCGAAGTGCGCGAGGCCATCGACTTCCTGCGCTACTACGCCGACGAAGCCCTGCGCCTGCAGCAAGCGCAAACCCTGCCGGGCCCGACGGGCGAGCAGAACACGCTGCAGCTGCGCGCACGTGGCGTGTGGATCGCCATCAGTCCGTGGAACTTCCCGCTGGCCATCTTCACCGGGCAGATCGCAGCCGCCCTCGTCACCGGCAATTGCGTGATCGCCAAGCCGGCCGAGCAGACGCCACGCATCGCCACCGAGATGCTGTCCCTGCTGCATGCCGCCGGAGTCCCCACCGGTGCGCTGCAGATGCTGCACGGCACCGGCGAAATCATCGGTGCGTCGCTGGTGGCCCATCCGCAGGTCAACGGCGTGGTGTTCACCGGCTCCACTGCCGTAGCAAAGATCATCCAGCGCGCGCTGGCCGCCAAGGATGGCCCTATCGTGCCGCTGATTGCCGAAACCGGCGGCATCAACGCCATGCTCGTCGACGCCAGCGCACTGCCCGAGCAGGTGGCCGACGCTGTGCTGCAAAGCGCCTTCCGCTCGGCTGGCCAGCGCTGCTCGGCGCTGCGCCTGCTGTGCCTGCACGACGGCATCGTGAAACGCGTGCTCGATCTCGTGGCGGGCGCGGCCAGCGAATTGCGCGTCGGTGATCCGGCCGACTTCGCCACCGATGTCGGCCCGCTCATCGACGCCGAAGCCTTCGCCACCGTCAAACGCCACATCGGCCGCCTGCGCGAAACCGCGCGCATCCGTCTGGCCCCCACCGCACCAGCTCAGCCGCATCACCTCGTCGCGCCGCACATCTTCGAAGTCGCCTCGGTCGCTGATGTATCGCAGGAAATCTTCGGCCCCGTGCTGCAGGTCGTGCGCTGGTCGGGCGACCCCGCCGCTGTCGTCGACGCCATCAACGCCCTGGGCTACGGCCTCACGCTGGGCATCCACACACGCATCGACCGCCGCGCCGCGGCCCTGGCCGCCCGCGCGCGCGCCGGCAACGTCTACGTCAATCGCAACATGATCGGTGCCGTCGTCGGCGTGCAACCTTTCGGTGGCGAAGGCCTCTCGGGCACCGGCCCCAAAGCCGGCGGCCCGCACTACCTGCTGCGCTTCTGCAGCGAGCAGGTGGTCACCATCAACACCGCCGCAGCAGGCGGCAACGCGCGCCTGCTGGGCAAACCTTGAGGCTCACCCGGCAGTACCGAACCGACGCGGGCCATCCCCGCATTGCAGCATGTCGCACTGGTCTCATGCCATGCAGGCACTCGCACCCCTCAACTACTACAAAAGTGATAGATTGAAACGCTACAGATAACGGTGATCGCGCAGGGATGGCAATCGAGATGCAGACAGCACCGCACGAGACGCCCGCACCATTTCCGCAGAGAGCAAGCTTCGCGCGCCAATGGCTGCTCCTCGTGCTGTTCCTGCTGCTTCTCGGGCTGGGCATGGCACTCAACCTGGGCTTCACCCGCCAGCACGTTGCGTCACGCAATGAAGAGTTGCTGGCTGCGCAGGCCAAGGTCCTGGCACGCAATCTCGAACAGCAGACCGAAGCCGTCGACGCCCTCCTCTCCGCGTTGACCGCCAACATACAGGCCACGCCCGATCAGGCCCACGCCGCCTTCTCGCAACGCCTGGAAATCTCCCGCAGCCTGCTGCCCAACGGCGTTCGTGAGCTGCTGTGGAGCGACACGCGTGGCAAGGTGCTGGCGGGCTCCCCCGCAACACTCGTCAACACGCAGATCAACCCGGAAGACTGGCGCCACACGCCCGGCACGACGCGCCCCGGCGACATGTACATCGCCGTGTCGCCCGGCAACAAGCAGAACAAGGACCTCGAGGTCCGACTGCTGCACCCCTTGCACGGACCAGACGGCGCGCTGCAAGGCTGGGTCATCGCACGCATAGGCATCGAATATTTCGAGCCCCTGCTGGCTTCGGTGCTCCACACCACCGACATGCGCAGCTTCGTGTCCTTGGGCAACGGAACCCTGCTGTTCTCCCACCCCTTCATCGCCAGAATGAGTGGGTTTGCCATGTCCCGGCCTGGCTCGCTGTTCGCGCAACACATGGAGAGCGGCAAGGACGCCACCGTCCTGCAGGGTCCCTCTGCCATCACGCAGCAGGACCGGATCGTGGCGCAGCACACGGTACGCGGGTCGCATATCCACTTCTCCCCCCCGCTCGTTGCGGCAGTCAGTCGCTCCAGCGCGGACGTGTTCGCTGACTGGCGCAGCAAGCGCCGTGAGTACCTGGTGATCTGGCTAGCGACAGCCATGCTTTCCTTCGCCCTGCTCGCCCTTCACCAACGACGACTGAGTGCCAGCAGCCGTCGCAATGCCGAGGCACGAGCCGCCTGGCGCAAGGCCGATGAACGTCTGCGCACGGCCACGCAGATCGCCTCGCTGGGCTTCTGGGAGTACGACCCTGCCACCGACGTGCTGACCTGGGACGCCTCAATGTCCGGCATCACGGGTTACGACTCGACGCACTTCACGTCCGCCTGGGAAGCGATCGTCAGCTGCCTCGTCGAAGCCGACAGGGAACGTGCCGCGTCAGACCTCGACCACGCCTCCCGCAACGTGCGGCCACTCGACAGCACTTACCGCCTGATGCGGAGCGACGGTGCGGTTCGCCAGATCCACGTCAAGGGGGCCCTGCGAGCCGCAGCCGACGCTGAAGGCTCGCGTGTCGTCGGCACCGTGGAAGACATTACCGATCGCGTGCGTACCGAAGCCTCGCTGCGCGAGGCACAGGAACTGTTCCGCTCGGCTTTCGATGCGGCGGCGATCGGTCAGGCACTCGTCAGTACGGACGGCTACTTCACCCAGGTCAACAGCGCCCTGGCCCACATCACCGGACATGCCTGCGAAGAGCTCACAGGCATGCACTTCCAGGACATCACACACCCCGACGACCGGAACCTGCACCACACCATCCAGGCCGAACTGGTTGCCGGCCAGCGCCAGCACTTCAAGCTCGAGAAGCGCTACATCCACAAGCGTGGCGAAATCATCTGGGTGCTGATCACGGTCTCTGTCGTACGCGACGAGCGCGGCATTCCCCTGCTGTTCATGACGCAGATTCTCGACATCACCGAAAGCCGGCGTGCCGAGATGGCGCTGCGCGACAGCGAGAGCCGCTTCCGCAGCCTGGTCGAGTTCTCTCCCGTGGCTTATCAATCGCTCGACGAGCAAGGCGTGATCCTCGACGTCAATGACCAGTTCTGCGACATGCTGGGCTACACACGCCACGAACTGCTGGGTCAGGCATTCCGCACACTGTGGACAGGCGACACCCACCGTCAGCATCCGCAACTGTTCCGCAACGCTCTGACCCCCGCACGCATCGCCGGCGAGTTCGAGCTGCTGGGCAAGAACGGACGGATCATCACCGCCGCCCTCGATGGCCGCCTGCAGCACGACAGCCGCGGCCAGTTCATCCGCTTCCTGTGTGCCCTGCACGACATCAGCAAGCGCAAGCAGGCCGAGCGCGTACTGCAGGACGCCAAGCTGCAGGCCGAAGAAGCCAGCCAGGCCAAGAGCCAGTTCCTCGCCAACATGAGCCACGAGATCCGCACGCCGCTGAGCGCGGTGTCCGGCCTCTGCGAGTTGCTCGATGCGTCGCTGCTGAATCCGCCACAGCGCGAACTGGTGAGCAAGCTGCAGCTGGCCACCACCCTGCTGCGCGAGATCGTCAATGACATCCTCGACTTTTCGCGCATCGACGCGAACCGGATGGAGATCGAGGCAAAGCCCTTCCAGCTCGGGCACATGCTGGAGACAACCGTGACCACGCTCAAGGCCAGCATGCGCAACCGCGACATCGACCTGAGCCTGCAGATTGCACCAGACGTGCCGCTGAATGTCGTCGGTGATCGCTTCCGCCTGCAGCAAGTCCTCCTCAACCTTGTCGGCAACGCCATCAAGTTCACGCCGCGCGGCACGATCCGGCTCGAAGTCTCGCGACGCCAGCACGACATCCGTGTCGACGAAATCGAGTTCGCGGTGGAAGACACCGGTATCGGCATCCTGCCCGAGCGGCTGGAAGCGATCTTCGCCGAGTTCGCGCAAGCCGATACCTCGATCACGCGCCGCTTCGGTGGCACAGGGCTGGGGCTCAGCATCAGCCAGCGGCTCGTTCGCCTCATGGGCGGCGAACTGCAGGTCAGGAGCGCACCGGCACAAGGCAGCCGTTTCTGGTTCGCACTGCGCCTGCCTGAAATGGCGGCGACGCCCGACACCCCTGACGCCAGCATCGAAGCGGCTCCCACGCCCTCGCTGCGACTCGTGCTCGACCAGCAACGCCTGCGCCTCGCCGGGCTGCGCGTACTGATCGTGGAAGACAACGAACTCAATCGCGGCGTGATGGCCGCCCTGCTGATGCAGGAAGGTGCGCACACAACCGGCGCCGCAAGCGGCGTCGAAGCCGTGCAGTGGCTCAGCGACGGCGCATCCGCTTTCGATGCCGTGCTGATGGACCTGCAGATGCCCGGCATCGGCGGTCTGGCCACCACGCGCAGCATCCGCGGCCTGCCACGCTGCGCACAGCTCCCCATCGTGGCCCTGACGGCTCACGTGCAGCCTTCTGACGTACAGGCCTGTCTGGATGCCGGCATGAACGCGCATCTCGGCAAACCCATCGTGATCGACCAGCTGGTCCCCCTCCTGCTCCGACTCTGCCGCCAGGAGCCGGCCCCGACCACACCCGTCGCCACGGCGCGCCCACCGGACCGCCTGCCACAGGTGCCCGGCTTCGACCTCAACGACACCCTGCAAAGGCTGGGTAACAACCATCACCTCTACGCCAGCGCGGCACGACGCTTCCGCGCCGGTTACGCCAACCTGCCCGCACACCTCGCTGCGCAATACCAGGGGGAAGGCGCAGAAGCCGTGGCGAAAATCCTGCACACCCTCAAAGGCACGGCCGCGACACTGGGCGCCAGGCATCTGTCCGACTACGCATCCAGCATCCGCCACCAACTGCTCGACGAAGGCCTGGCATTCAGCCCGGAGCACAGCGAACGCCTTGCTGCGCATCTCGAAAAGGCTTTCACGGTACTGGAAAGCACGGCCGACATCCTGGAGGCACAAACCGATACATCCTGACAGGCCGGCATCGCACCGGCGTGATATCTCGACAAAACATCAATTCAAGGGAGAGAGACTTCGCAAATGAACCCGTCACAAGAAAACATCCTGGTCGTCGAAGACGACGACATCGTGCATCACATCCTCGTCAGCGCCCTGCAGAAGGCTGGCTGGGGCACAGTCAGTGCGCGCAGCGGCGAAGAAGCCATCGCGATTCTTGAACACCAGGACACCTCTGTCAGGCTTGTCCTCATCGACCTCGGCCTGCCCGGCATGTCCGGTCTCGACCTGGCGCTATGGCTGGCCACGCAACGCCACATCCCCTTCGTCGTGCTGACCGCCTACGACTCGGACGAACAGATCGCCGCCGCCATCGCACGCGGTGCGCTGTCCTATCTCATCAAACCGGTCGACACCACACAGCTCGTGCCGGTCATCCGCTCGGCCCTCGCGCGCTACGACGATCTCGACCGACTGACGCGCTCGACCAGCCAGCTCGAAACCGCCCTGCAAGCCAACCGCGCCCTCAGTGTTGCCATCGGCATCCGCATGCACAGCCAGGGCGTCAGCGAACGCGAAGCCTTCGAAGCCATCCGCGAAGAGGCGCGCGCGCGCCGCATCCAGATGGCAGACATCGCGCAGGAAATCATTAAAGAAACGTCCGAACACCGCCGATAGAGGCCTCAAGCTCATCGCGCGGCCACTGGCGTCGCGCGCTCCGAGCTCCTCATGGGCCAGCTCCTGGCCCATCGGCCCGCCCAGACCTTGCGGATTTGCCTGCTACCAGGCTTGACCATCTGACGACCTGATCGCCCGACGACAGGCCAGGAGGTTGAATGTCCGCACTGCATCCGGGGCTGCCTGCCTCCTCGCGTCCATCGCTGCCATCCGCTTGCCTGCGGCATGGCCCACACCGCCACGTCCGGCCTTGCGCTGACGTCACCACATCCGCCAGCCAGACGGCCTGCGCGCAGCGCAGCCTGTCTCGCCATGCCTGCCGCACCCCCACCTTTGCCACTGACATCACGGAGTGAACATGAACCGAACCATCATGATCGTCGACGACTCGTTCAGCATGCGCCGCACGCTGGGCATGGCCCTCGCGGGTGCAGGCTACGACATCGTCGAAGCCGAGAACGGACAGGATGCCCTCGACAAGCTGGACGGGCGCAAGCTGAATCTCATCATCTCCGACGTCAACATGCCCCAGCTCGACGGGGTGAACTTCGTCAAGGCACTCAAGCAGCTGCCCAGCTACAAGTTCACGCCGGTGATCATGCTGACCACCGAAAGCAAGGAAAGCAGCATGCAGGAAGGCAAGGCCGCCGGCGTGCGCGCCTGGGTCCTCAAGCCCTTCCAGCCTGCAGCCCTGCTCGACGCTGTGGCCAAGCTGATCCAGCCATGAGCGCGCCGAGCCAACCCTCTGCCTCCGCAGAGGCCCTGCTGCTGAAGCTGGAAGGCGAGATAACGATCTATCGCGCCGAAGAAATCCGCCAGGCGCTGATTGCCGCACTGGAGACGCAGCGAAGCATCGCGCTCGATCTCTCCGCCGTCACCGAGCTGGACACCACCGGTGTCCAGCTCTTGCTGGCAGCCAGGCGGACAGCGCAAACCCGCGGTCAGGCCCTGCATCTGACGAACCACAGCGCCGCAGTCGTCGAGGTCTTCGAGACGCTGGATATCGCCGCGCAATTCGATGACCCGATCCTGCTGTCCGCCCACGCGGCCTGATGAGGAGCCAGCATGAACTACCCTGAAGACGCCATCCAGATCTTCGTGCTCGAGTGCCGTGAGCTGCTGGAGAGCATGGAGAGTGCCCTGCTGGCGCTGGAACACAGCGACGACACCAGCGAACCGGTCAACGCCATCTTCCGCGCCGCGCACACCATCAAGGGTTCAGCGGGACTGTTCGCGCTGGACCGCATCATCAGCTTCACCCACGCCGTCGAAAGCGTGCTGGACCACATGCGCTCGGGTGAGCTCCCCGTCTCACGCGATCTGGTTTCACTGCTGCTGCGTTGCGCCGATCACATCGCCCTGCTGGTCGACGCACTGGAAGCCGGTACCCTTACGAGCGATGACAGCCTCAGCGAACGCGGCCAGCCCATGGTCCAGGCCCTGCTCGCCCTGCTGGGTGTCGACAATGTGCAAAGTCCCGCACCCTGCGAGCCGGAAGCGATACCGGTGGAAGTCATTCCCGCCCCGGACCAGCCACTACGCGACACCTGGCACATCTCGTTGCGTTTCAACCCGAACGTGCTGCGCATCGGGCTGGAGCCGCTGGCCTTCATCCGTTACCTGAACCGTATCGGCCAGATCACCGCCATCGTCACCCTGCCGGATGCGCTACCGTCCATCACGGAGATGGACCCCGAGTCCTGCTATCTCGGTTTCGAAATCGCCCTGCGCAGCGATGCCAGCAAGCAGACGATCGAGGATGTCTTCGAATTCGTGGTCGACGACTGCCAGATCCGCATCCTGCCGCCGGACAGCCGCATCACCGACTACATCCGCCTCATCGAAGAACTGCCAGAAGACAATGCCCGCATTGGCGACATCTTGCTCAGCTGTGGCTCGATCACGAGCCACGAGCTGGCCACCGCCCTGCAGCAGCAGGAATCGGCGCGCGCCCAGGGCGACGAGGTCGCCGCCATCGGCGAAATCCTCGTCGACCAGAGCGCCGTCCAGGCCCCGGTCGTCGACGCCGCACTGGCCCGGCAGAAGCAGATGCGGGACAACAAATCGCAGGAGTCGCGCACGATACGCGTCGACGCCGACAAGCTCGACGAGCTCATCAACCTGGTTGGCGAACTCATCATCGCCGCTGCCAGCACCGATCTGCACGCACGCCAGGCCAACGTGGCCGGCCTGCATGAGCGAACCTCCACGCTGACGGGACTCGTCGAATCCGTCCGCGACAGCGCACTGCAGCTGCGCATGGTCAAGATCGGCGCCAGCTTCAACCGCTTCCAGCGGGTGATCTACGAAGTCTCGCGCGAGCTCGGCAAGGACATCATTCTGGAAATCCGTGGTGAAGACACCGAGCTCGACAAGACCGTCGTCGAGAAAATCGCCGACCCGCTCACCCACCTCGTCCGCAACGCCATCGACCATGGCATCGAGCCTGTCGAGGAACGCCTCGCACGCGGCAAATCCGCGCTGGGCTGCATCAGGCTCAACGCCTTCCACGACTCCGGCAGCATCGTCATCGAAGTCAGCGACGATGGTGGCGGGCTGAAACGCGAACGCATCTTTGCCAAGGCCGTCGAACGCGGCCTGATCGCCCCCACGGCAGTCCTCAGCGACAGCGAGGTCTGCGACCTGATCTTCGAGCCCGGCTTCTCAACCGCCGACCAGATCACCAACCTCTCGGGGCGCGGCGTCGGCATGGACGTCGTGAAGAAGAACATCACCGCCCTGCGCGGCAGCGTCAACGCCCACAGCGAAGAAGGCGTCGGCACCACCATGCAGATCCGTCTGCCGCTGACCCTGGCCATCATCGATGGCTTCCTCGTCAGCGTCGGTGGCTCTGTGTTCGTCATCCCGCTGGACATGATCGAGGAATGCATAGACCTGCCGGCTGCGCTGGATAGCGACTACACCAACCTGCGTGGTGAAGTGCTGCCCTTCATCCGTTTGCGTCACTACTTCGACCTCGGCGGTAGCGACGAAGGCCACCAGAACATCGTTGTCGTCAAGCACGCAGGACATCGCTTCGGCCTGATGGTGGATACCTTGCTGGGCGAATTCCAGACCGTCATCAAGCCGCTGGGCAAGATCTTCAGCCACATCAAATGCCTCAGCGGCTCAACCATCCTGGGCGACGGCAAGGTCGCCCTGATTCTCGACATCGCCGCACTGTTCAGCCAGATCGACAGCGCTGCGACACATCACACAGAGCAGCGCGAACGCATAGCGCATGCCGCATAAATCAAGTCATCTGCGAGTCGAACTACTTTCAATTCAATACTCACTGGAAGGATGAACATGTTTGCGAATATGAAAATCGGCGTTCGCCTGGGCCTCGGCTTCGGCCTTGTCCTGCTGCTGCTCGTGGGCATCACCGCCCTGGGTATCTCGCGTCTGAGCCACCTGAATGAAGAGATCAACCTGATCGTCAAGGATCGCTACGTCAAAGTTTCCCTGCTCACCGGCGTCAAGGACGACGTCAATGACCAGGTGCGTGCCCTCAGCAACTCCCTGCTGCACCGCTCGCTGGAAAAGAGCATGAAGGAACTTGAAGGGATTGCCGCCGGCACGAAGTCAATTTCCGAGCGGCTTGAAAAGGTCGAAAGCATGATCGCCAGCGACCGAGGCCGCGAGCTCTTCAAGAGCATGCAGGAGGCGCGTAGCAACTACGTCACCCTGCGCAACAAGGTGGTCGACCTGATCCAGGCCGGCAAGCACGACACCGCCGTCGACCTGCTGTTCAGCGATGTACGCGGTGCACGCGTTGCCTACTTCGAAAAACTGGATGCGCTCACGGATTACCAGAGCGAGCTCATGACAGCCGCCGGTGAATCGGCACTGAAAAACTATCAGGAAGCCCACAGCACGATGCTGGTTCTTGCCGGCATCGCCGTATTGCTGGCCTGCGTCACAGCGTTCTGGGTCACGCGCAGCATCACGGCGCCGCTCAGCGAAGCCGTCAATGCCGCCAATCGCCTCGCCGAAGGTGACCTGACGATACGCATCGAAGCCACGACCACCAACGAAACCGGCCAGCTTCTGAAGGCCATGCAGGACATGGTGAGCAAGCTCAGCCATGTCGTGAATGAAGTCGTCAGTGGTGCCGAAGCGCTGTCCAGCGCCTCCGAACAGGTGAGCTCGACGGCTCAGTCGCTGTCGCAAGCCGCCAGCGAGCAGGCTGCAGGCGTCGAAGAGACGAGTGCCTCGATCGAGCAGATGACGGCCTCGATTTCGCAGAACACCGAGAACGCACGCATCACCGACGGCATGGCCGGTCAGGCCGCCACCGAAGCCAACGAAGGCGGCGAAGCCGTCAAGGCCACAGTGTCGGCGATGAAGCAGATCGCGCAGACCATCGGCATCATCGACGACATCGCCTACCAGACCAACCTGCTGGCGCTGAATGCCGCCATTGAAGCCGCCCGTGCCGGTGAGCACGGCAAGGGCTTCGCCGTCGTGGCCGCCGAAGTGCGCAAGCTGGCCGAACGCAGCCAGGTCGCCGCGCAGGAGATCGGCAAGGTCGCCAGCAGCAGCGTCGAGCTGGCCGAGCGTGCTGGTCAGCTGCTCGACCATATGGTGCCCAACATCCGCAAGACCTCGGACCTCGTGCAGGAGATCACCGCCGCATCCGAAGAACAGTCGGCCGGTGTCAGCCAGATCAACACGGCCATCGGCCAGCTGAGCCAGACGACGCAACAGAATGCGTCGAGCTCCGAAGAGCTGGCCGCTACGGCAGAAGAGATGAGCAGCCAGGCCGAGCAGCTGCAGCAGACCATGTCCTTCTTCAAGACGCAGACCGTGAGCCGCGCGCCGGCACGCCCGATGCGCAAGCCAGCCACCTCCAAAGCCCGCGCCATGATCCAGTCGGCCGTCACGTCGACACGCAACATCATGAGCGAGCCCGACGAAGCCCACTTCGCGAGCTTCTGAGGAGGCAGACATGGCACAACAGCACAACACGCCGGCTACGGCCGGCAATCACCGAGCCGTCGCGGCGGCCACGCTGGCGCATGCTTGCGAATCCGGTCAGTACCTGACCTTCATGCTGGGCCACGAAGTCTTCGCCATCGGCATCCTCGCCATCAAGGAGATCATCGAATTCGATGACCTGACCGTGGTGCCGATGATGCCCAGCGCGGTGCGGGGCGTCATCAACCTGCGTGGCGCGGTGGTACCGGTCATGGATCTGTCGGCGCGCTTCGGCCGGGGCCCGAGCACGGTCAGCAAACGCACCTGCATCGTGATCGTGGAAGTCGACAACGGCGAACAGCAACAGGACATCGGCGTCATCGTCGACGCGGTCAACGAAGTGCTTGACATCGCGGCGACAGACATCGAACCGCCACCCGCTTTCGGCGCACGCATCCGCAGCGACTTCATCCAGGGCATGGGCAAGCTGGCCGGCCGCTTCGTGATCCTGCTTAACGTGGGACGCGTGCTGTCGCTCGACGAGCTGGAGTCCTTCTCCGCACTCGGCAATTCGGCTCAGCTTGGCGAAGCGGCCTGAGCTCAACCCGCAGCAGCCGCTGCGGATGGCTTGTGTCATCCGCAGCCGGCATCCCAGGATCCTGCGATGCAAACAACGCAACCCCACATCTCGGAACGCGAGTTCGAACAGTTCCGCCAGTTCATCCTCAAGGCGACAGGCATCAGCATGTCGCCTGCCAAACGTCCGCTGGTGGGTGGACGACTGGCCAAGCGACTCAAGCAACGCGGGCTGGACAGCTACGGCGATTACTTCAAGCTGCTAGACAACGAACGCGACGCCGGCGAAGTGCAGATCGCCATCGACCTGCTGACGACCAACGAGACCAGCTTCTTCCGCGAGCGCAAACACTTCGACTTCCTGCAGGCCCAGCTTGCCACTGGCTGGCCGGGCAAAGCACCGCTGCGCATCTGGAGCGCTGCGAGCTCCAGCGGCGAAGAAGCCTACAGCCTTGCCATGCTGCTGTCGGACCAACTAGCCGACGGTCAATGGGAGGTGCATGCCTCCGACATCAGCACGCGCGTGCTGGAGCGCGCGCGCCTGGGGCGTTACGCCATCGAGCGCAGCGCCACTATCCCCAAGGACTACCTCAAACGCTTCTGCCTGCGCGGCACCGGCCCCGAAGAGGGCGCCATGCTGATCAAGCGCAGCCTGCGCCAGCGCGTCAGCTTCCAGCAGGTGAACCTCAATGCGCCATTGCCGCAGCTGGGCATGTTCGATGCGATCTTCCTGCGCAACGTGATGATCTATTTCAACGAGCAGACCAAGCGCGAGGTCGTCACCCGCGTCCTGGCGCAGCTCAAGCCCGGTGGCTTCTTCTTCATCGGCCACTCGGAGAGCTTGCAGAACGTCGCCAGCGGGCTGGAAACCATTGCCCCATCCGTGTTCCGCAAGCCCGGCGCCTGACAGCCATGCACGCCGCCCGCCAGCAACGCGACGTCCTGCTGCATCCGGGTGAATATTTCGTCGGCGATGCCGATTGCCGTGTCAGCACCCTGCTGGGATCTTGCGTGTCGATCACGCTGTGGCACCCCGAACGCCTGATCGGTGCCATGTCGCACTTCCTGCTATCGACGCGCAGCGTGCCGAAAGTCAGCGAGCTTGACGGACGCTACGGCGACGAGGCCATCCTGCTGATGCTCAAAGGCCTCGTGCGCCACGGCGTCGATCCGCGGGAATGCGTCGCCAAGCTGTTCGGCGGCGGCAACATGTTCCCCGACCGCAAACCAGCCCACGCGCAGCTGATCGGCCTGCGCAATGGCGAAGCCGCGCGCTGCCTGCTGCAGGGGCTGGAGATCCCGCTGGTGGCCGAGAGCCTGTTCGGCGTCGGGCATCGGCAGATCATCTTCGACATCGCGACCGGTCGCGTGTGGTCACGCCAGCACGCACTCCCCACTGCCCCGACCTGACGCCGGCAAGCCTTCCGGGCAATCCACTGTCATCCGGCCGCCGCCAGTGACAGGATGCGCTTCGCCCCTTCTGCGAAGCCTTCCCCATGCCCAGTTGCAAAGCCCTGCTGACTGCTCTCATCTGCCTGCTCACCTCGCTGGGCCTGCATGCCGCGCCCGACATCCTGCTCGCTAATGTCTGGCGCGACGGCATTGATCCGGCCGACTACCTGGTCAGCGAAAAACTCGACGGCGTGCGCGGCATCTGGGACGGTCAGGTCCTGCGCTTCCGCAGCGGCAATCCCGTGCCCGCGCCGCAATGGTTCACGCGCGCCCTGCCACCCGTGCCACTCGATGGCGAACTGTGGATCGCGCGGCGCCAGTTCGACCGCCTCTCAGCCATCGTGCGCCGCGAAATCCCCGTTGACGAGGAGTGGCGCGAAGTGCGCTACATGGTCTTCGAGCTGCCCGGCGCCTCCGGCAGCTTCAGCGAACGCGCCACCGCGATGCGCGCGCTACTACAGGAAGCTCGCGTACCCTGGCTACAGGCCATCGAACAGTTCCGCATCACTGATCGCAAGGCACTCGCCAACCTGCTGCACGAACGTGTGCGCCAGGGTGCTGAAGGCCTCATGCTGCACCGGGCCGACGCGCCCTATGTCACGGGCCGCAGCGACGTGCTGCTCAAACTCAAGCCCATGCTGGACACCGAAGCCATCGTCGTCGGCCACCTGCCGGGCAAGGGTCGCTTCGCCGGCAAGCTCGGCGCGCTGCTCGTCGAAACACCCGAGGGACGTCGCTTCCGCCTGGGCACGGGCTTTTCGGATGCGCAGCGCGACAGTCCCCCGCCGCTGGGCAGCACCGTGACCTATCGCTATCGCGACCTCACGGCCAGCGGGCTGCCACGCTTCGCGAGCTTTCTACGCATGCGCGAGAGCTTCTAGCACCTGCTCCACGCTCTCACCACTGGTGGGCAGGCCAAGGCTGCCAAACAGGTCCTTGGGATCCGCCGCAGCACCGACCAGTGACACGAGACGCCCCAGCTTCAGGGCCTGCGCCAGCACATGCAGGTAGCGCAGCGCCGAGAAATCTTCGAGCGCGAAGCCGACCGAATCGAACACGGTGATCTGCGCATCGTCCTGCCGGCCGGGCTTGAGATCGGCCAGCACTTCCCACAGCTCGGTGACGGCAAAGTCCGCCGGCATCTGCTGCAGGTCGCCTTCGACGCGCGTCTGCGCCTCGTACTCGACCACCACGCGCGCGCGGCGCAACACATCGGCATGCAGCTCGGTCTTGCCGGGGCAATCGCCGCCCACGGCATTCAGGTGCATGCCGGGCTCCAGCATTTCAGGGTGAATGACGGTGGCGCGACGCTTGTCGGCCGTGATGGTGGTGACGATGTCCGCACCCTGCACGGCAGCAGCCACGTCGGCGCAGGGCACAACGCGCAAGCCGCTGTCCCACAGGTTGTTGGTCAGTTTTTCCATCGCCGCGCTATCGACGTCGAACAACTGCACTTCGTCGATGCCCAGCAGGTGCTGGAAGGCCAGCGCCTGGAACTCGCTCTGCGCACCGCAGCCGATCAGCGCCATGCGGTGACAGTCGCGGCGCGCCAGGTGACGCGCCGCCAGTGCCGACGTCGCTGCTGTACGCAGCGCAGTAGCCAGGGTCAGCTCGCTGAGCAGCAGCGGCGCCCCCGTCGCCACATCGGCGAGCACGCCGAACGCCATCACGGTCGGCATGCCGGCCACGGTGTTGCGCGGATGGCCGTTCACGTACTTGAAGCTGTAGTGAAGACCGTCCGAAATCGGCATCAGCTCGATCACCCCTTCCTGCGAATGGCTCGCCAGCCGGGCCGCTTTCTCGAAGGCCGGCCAGCGCAGGAAGTCGCTGTGCAGGTAGTCCGTCAGATCGCGCAGGCAGCGCGCAACACCCCGGCTCGCGACGAGACGCGCCACGTCGCGGGCATCCAGGAACAGCGTTTCTACAGGCAGGCCGACAGACATGATCCCCTCCCCAAGCAACCCATGTTTCAGTCTGGCTCAGGGGTACGGCAATTCAAATGGACAAATACCTGCAATCCAGCACAGATTTTTGGCATTTCGTCAGCCATGATTGACGTAAAGACAGAGTTTCTACCGCAGCGCAACAGGAGCCCCGGCATGGATGCCACCGACCAGAAACTCATCAGCCTGCTGCAGGCCAACGCCCGCCTGAGCCTTGCCGATCTGGCGCAGAAGCTCGCCGTTTCGCGCGGTACCGTCAGCAACCGCATCCGCCGGCTGGAAGACCAGGGCGCCATCGTCGGCTACACCGTGCGCCTGCGCCCGGACGCCCGCCCCGACGAAATCCGCGCCTGGATGAGCATCGCGGTCGAAGGCAACGAAACCCGCCGTGTCATTGCCAGCCTGCTCGGCGAAGCGGGCATCGCCTCACTGCACGACACCAACGGCCGCTGGGACCTGCTGGCCGAGCTGCGCGCGCGCAACCTCGCCGAACTGGCCCAGCTGCTCGAACGCATCCGCCTCATCAAGGGCATCAGCAGCACCGAGACCAGCATCCACCTGGAAACCTACCGCCTGGATTAGCTGCCGTCCCGGCTGGCACGAGCCGGTATAATCGCCGACCGCCCTCACATCCAGCTGGAACCCTAATGGAAGCCGAACGCCTCAACGCCATTGCCAACGCCATCAGCGACCTGCGCAGCCGCGCCGACTCGCTGCGGAGGTATCTTTGACTACGATAACAAGGCTGAAAAGCTGATCGAAGTCAGCAAGCAGCTCGAAGACCCGAAGATCTGGGACAACCCGGAAACCGCGCAGGAGCTGGGCAAGGAAAAGCGCACGCTGGAGAACATCGTCCACACCCTCGAATCCATCGCCAACGGCCTCAAGGACGCTGACGAGCTGTTCGAGCTGGCGCGCATGGAAGAGGACGAAGACACGGTCGCCTCGGTCGAGGGCGACGTACGCACCATCGCGACCAGCGTTGAAGGTCTCGAATTCCGCCGCATGTTCAACAACCCGATGGACCCCTGCACGGCGTTCATCGAAATCCAGTCGGGCGCCGGTGGCACCGAAGCGCAGGACTGGGCACAGATGCTGGAGCGCATGTACCTGCGCTACTGCGAAAAGAAGGGCTTCACCGTCGAGCTGATGGAAGAGTCCGAAGGCGACGTGGCCGGCATCAAGAGCTGCATGATCAAGGTCAGCGGCGACTACGCCTACGGTTACCTGCGTACCGAAACGGGTATCCACCGCCTCGTGCGCAAGTCGCCGTTCGACTCCAACGCGCGGCGCCACACCAGCTTCGTGTCGGTTTTCGTGTTCCCCGAAGTCGATGACTCCATCGAGATCGACATCAACCCGGCCGACGTGCGCACCGATACCTACCGCGCATCCGGCGCCGGTGGTCAGCACATCAACAAGACCGACTCCGCCGTGCGTCTGACCCACGTGCCCAGCGGCATCGTCGTGCAGTGCCAGAACGACCGTTCGCAGCACCGCAACCGCGACGAAGCCTGGAAGATGCTGCGCGCGCGCCTTTATGAAGCCGAGCTGCGCAAGCGCCAGTCGGAGCAGCAGAAGCTCGAAGACTCCAAGAGCGACATCGGCTGGGGTCACCAGATCCGCTCCTACGTGCTCGACTCGGGCCGCATCAAAGACTTGCGCACCAACTACGAAGTCGGCAATACGCAAGCCGTGCTCGATGGCGACCTGGATGACTTCATCCAGGCCAGCCTGAAACAAGGCGTCTGACCGGCGCATGTCGAGCGCAGCCGACTTCGACCTGGCGGGATTCCTCAATCCCGGCTTCGAGCCTGACGACGTGCCCACGCTGTGGGCGCTCGTCCGCGCCCGCCCGCTGGTCGACACCTTCATCGCCCTGTTCCGCGGTGGCGAAGAAGAAGTTTTCGTCCGCCTGCACGTGTTGCGCGAGATCGGTGCGCGTGCCGACCTGCCGCGCTGGCTGCCGGACGAGCTGCGCCGCCACTTCGCCTACATCGACCCCGTCAAGCTGGAAACCGTGCTGGGCCGCCTGCGCAACAACGGCCTGATGGTGTTCGGTGAAGACGGGATGTATCAGCTCTCGGACAGTGGCCGCAACGCCGTCGCCGCCGTGTCGGCCCTGCTGCGCTTCGGCGAATCGGAAGACGCCGAGCTCGGCTTCCTGACCACCCAGCTCGCCGGCATGCAGGCTACGGGCACGGTCACGCCGGACATGCTGCAGCACCTGCTGGCCAAGCTCAACGCGCTCACCGCCTCGTTCGAAGACGCCATCGCCTCGGGCTCCGAGTTCCGCATCCTCGACGCGCGCTCGCGCCTCTCCGGCAACCTGCGCTGGCTCGACAAGGGCACGCGCATCCTGCGCGACCTGCTCGCCAGCGAAGAAGACATCACGCCCGACGTCGCTCGCGTCGCGCACTCCATCGGCCTCGCACAGAGCCGCCTGGCGCGCGTCGACGCAGCCTTCCAGCGCGCGCTCAACAAGATCGAATCGCAGCGCGTGACGCTAGGCGCTTCGGGTGTGTCGTCATCCGACGCGGCGGCCTGGTTGCGCAGCCTCGATGTGCGGCGCATCGCGGCACTCAGCGACGGCGCGCTCGGCGCCGGCCCGCAAGCGCAGTTCCTCGCCGGTGGCCACGAGTTGCTGGACCGTGCGGAATCCGTGCTGTCCGAAGAAGTGCAGCGCATGGAAGCCAACACCGCCCTGCCACCTGCCGAAGTGGCACCGGTTGACCAGGCAGCCGAATCCGAAGACCTCGGCCTGCTGATCCGCCTCACCGAAAAACTCGCCGGCATCCCGACAGCCACGCCCGCGCAGAAGCTCGTGCTCGGCGGCGGATTCGGCCCCGCCAGCTATCGTTTGTCGCTGCTGTCCCTGCTCGGCAATGAAGAAGCACAAGCCGAAGGCCCGGTCGCCGATCTCACCCAGATGCCCTACGACCTGATGCTCGAATCGCACCTCATCGAAGTGATGGAAGACGAGGTGTCGCACATCTCGGCCGGCAACGTCGTGCGTCGCGGCGCCTGAAAGGAAGAAGATGGACAACGACATCACCGCCCTCACCGCCCGCCTGCTGGCCCACCGCTGGCTGCCGCGCAACGATGCGCAGGTACGCCGCGCGCTGGTTGATGAGGCTTTCCGTAGCGAACTGGAAAGCAAACTCGCCGGCGTCGGCCTCGAACTGCTGGACAACCCGTTTGCAGAACACATCGCCGTCGGCCTGAAGATCGACGTGCACGAGGCCGTGTTCGGCGGCCGCGACTACCAGGCCAGCACCATGGGCCTCACACGCGACGAAGTCGCCCTGCTGATCGTGTTGTGGGCACTGATCATCCTGCCCAAGCGCGAACGCCAGCTCGGCCGCCGCTCGCGCGAAGACGACGGCCAGAACGACATGTTCGGCCAGGAGAAGCCCATCGTGCACGGCGACGAAGTCTCGGGCGCCGTGTCCGAAGCCTCGCTGCTCGCCGACTTCGGCACCCAGCTGGGTGGCAAGACCAAGATCCGCAATTTCGCGCTGGGCAAGCTCGCGCGGCTGGGCTTCATCGAGCGCCGCGGTGGCTACCTGCTCGAAGGCCCGCTGCTCGACGTACTGCTCGACTACCGCGTACTCGCCGACCGCATCATCAACGGCACGCTCGCCGACGTGCTCGCCGCTGCGGGCCGCAGCGTACCGACTCAGACCGAACTCGACGAAGACGTCATGGACGAGTTCGACGAAGACGAAATCGAATCCCGTCGCTAACCAGATAGAGAAGAACGACAACGCATGTTCCACATCCGCGACATCGAACTGGTTCACTGGGACTTCTGGCGCCGCTTCACGCTGCCGCTGGATGCACAGATCATCACCATCGTCGGCCCCAACGGCTCCGGCAAGACCACCCTGCTCGACGCCATGCGCACGCTGTTCGCGCTGCGCTGCTCGGGCAAGCGCGACTTCCGCCGCTACGTGCGCCGCGCGAATGCCGGCGTGGCCTGGATCCGCGCGACAGTCAGCAACCGGCCAGGCTCCACAGGCAAGCGCCCCTTCTTCCCCTGCCTCAAGGACGACATCACGCTGGCTTGCCGCGTGAAGCGCGCTGGTGGCGACTGGACGCGTGAATACACGATTGAAGACGGTCTGCTCAGCGTCGAACAACTCGACGAGTCGGCGCAATGGCTGGGCCTGCGCGACTACCAGTCGCGCCTCGCCTACGCCGGCCTGACACCCGCCATTGCCAAGGTGCTGTCGCTGGAACAGGGCGACACCGACAAGCTCTGCGAATACTCGCCACGCGCCCTGCTCGACCTCGTCTTCGACGTGTTCGGCGACAAGGAAGTGCTCGACAACTACCAGGCCGCACGCGAAGAACAGAAGAACGCCCAGCGCGAACTCGAAGCCCTGTCGCTGGACCTCGACCGCCTCAAGACGCAGGCCGAGGGCAAGCGTCTTGAAGCCGACCGCTTCCTCGAATGGCGCAACCTGCATGGCGAAGCGACCGCGCTGGAGAACGACGCCGTGCCGCGTCTCGAAGTCTCCGAGCTGGTGGTGGATGTGAAGACCTGGCGTGATCGCCTGCAGCAGACGCGCGATGCCTTACGCGAGGCAGCGCGCGTGCGTGACGAGTCCGCAGCACGCGTCGGCAGCCTGGGTAACGAAAAACAGCAGGCGCAGACCTGGCTCGACGAAGCGGGCCAACGCGTCAATGATGCCAATGCGCACTGGCTCACGGCGCGTGACGTGCTGCGCGACATCGACAAGAAGCTCGCCGAGCGCGACGCATTGAGAGAACGCGTGGCCCGCGAGCATGGCAGCGACGCACTCAACACCGAAGACGCCGCCGCCAAGGCCTATGCCGACTGGCAGGCCTCGCGCGAAAAAGCCCGCGAGCTGACCGCCCGTTTCGAAGAAGTCTCGCAACAGTTGCGTGACTCGCAGGCACGTAGCGGCCCGCCCGCCGACGCCGATACGCAGCGCTTCCGCAAGGTGCTGTTCGACGCCGGCATCGAGCACCGCCTGCTGTCCGAGATCATCGAAGTTGCTGATCCCGTGTGGCAGGGTGCGCTGGAGGCCATCCTGCGACCCTACCGCTCGCTGATCCTGCTCGAAGACGATAACGACCGTCAGCAAGCCTGGTCGCTGGGCGAGCAGGAACGCTTCCGCCACTTCATCGTGCCGGACCGCAGCCCCGCGCCTGACGCGCCGGTCGGCAGCCTGCTGGAGATCGTGAACTTCGCCGGCGATCCGCCGAAGTGGCTGGTCGAACTGCTGGGCCGCATCCGTCGCGTCGACAACGCCGCCGCTGGTGCCAAGCTGCCGCGCGAGCAGGACTGGATCACCCGCGACGGTTACCACCGCGAACGCCGCGGCGCCCGCCACCTTGGCGTGCCGCTGGACTTCTGGTTCGGCGAACTGGCACGCACGGCCCGCCTCGAAGCCCTGCAGAAAGAAGTCGGCGAGCTCGACAAGCAACTCGCCTGGGCGCACAAGAAGCAGGAAGAAGCCGAGTCCGCGATGCAGTCGGCACGCCAGAAGCTGCTGGGCATGCAGGCCGCCGAACTGATGCTGAGCCGCGCCGCCGAGTTCGACGCCGCCGCACAGGACAAGCCCGCCGCGCTGGACGCCATGCAACGTGCCGAGCGCGGTCTCGAAGCGGCCAAGGCCGATCTCGAACGCTGCAAGGAACGCCTGTCGGGCATCGCCATCGAGTCCGACCGCCGCACGCGCGACCTCGCCCAGGCCCGCGACACGCTGGGCCGCCTGACCACCGACGCCCGCCCGCAACGCCTCGAACAGGCTGCCCGCCTGATGCGTCTGCGCAACAAGCGCCGCGGCATGCCGCGTCACTGGCTGGAGCCCGAGTCGCTCACCGAACTCGCCGAGCACTATGGCGGCCTCGCCGGTGCGCGCAACGAGCTCTCGCGCCTCAAGCGTCGCCTCAACGAAGGCGAATGGCCCACCGACGAGAACGTGCTGATCGTGCGCGAGAAGCTTTCGCTGGAGCTGACACAACGCGAAACCGACTACGGCCAGCGCCTGGGCTATGCCGAACGCACCCGCAGCATGGTCGACGACGCCCGCGCGGCCTACATCGCCAAGCTGCGCGCCACGGTGCGCCAGTACGGCAAGAACCTGCGTGCACTGGGCGAACTCTCTGGCGTGCACGTCGAATGCCCCGTGCCGACGCTGGACAACGACGACGCCACGCTGGGCGCTGCCGGTCTGGAAGTGCAGTTCGACTTCGACCAGAAGGGTGCGCAGAGCCTCAACGACGGCGAAGCCTCGGGCGGCCAACAGGTCATGAAGTCGCTGATCCTGCTGATCGGCCTGCTCATGGACGATGCCCGCCCCGGCGGCTTCGTCTTCATCGACGAGCCCTTCGCCCACCTAGACGTGGCCAACATCGACCGCGTCGGCGCCTTCCTGCGCGCCACCCGGGCGCAATACCTCATCACCACGCCGGTCACGCACAACGCCAACGTGTTCCAGCCGGCGCAACTGACCCTGGTCACGCGCAAGAAAAAGCCCGTCGATGACTGGGCGCCGCCGATTGGCGTACTGCGCCGCCAGATCGACTGAAAGTCTTTATGAATCAACGACAAAGCCCGCCACAAGCGGGCTTTGTCGTTTCTGGCCCGAGCGCCGTGTTTGAATCCGCAAGGCTTGGCAGACGGGTACTCAAGCTTTTGTTACAACCCGCCGTTAGAGATGACTATGCCCTGACCCGACAACGCCGTCTGACGCCACATTCCGCCCTGTTTGCCGTCAATGAGATCAGAAACCGCCCTGCTACAACTGCTGAAAAAGCTGCAGTCGCTGGAAGCATCGCGTGACCGGCAACAGATCGCCGAGTCGGTCGTCGTGGCCGCGCTCGAGATCCTCGACGCGCATTCAGCCCTGCTGCACTCGGTGCGTCCTTCACCCGAAGGCATGCTGACCATTCCCTGTGCCTGGGCGGTACGCGGTGGCATCTCCTCGATCACCGACATGGACAGCCTCGACAGCGAGAAGAACCAGCTGTCGGCCGACCCTCTGCTCGAAGTCTGCGCCGCGACCCCTGACGGCGTGGCTGCCGACAACGAAGGCGGCACCATGCGTCTGGCCATTGCCATCCGCCAGCACAACACCACTGTCGCGATCTTCGACGTGCAGTGCGCGGCCGAACCCAGCGAACAGCTGCTCGACTGCGTACGCGAGCTGTTCAACATCTACGCCGAACACCTCGTGCTGCTCGACTACGCCGAGCTCGACACCCTGACGCGCCTGTGCAACCGCAAGACCTTCGACGAGAACTTCGACCGCTTCATCGCGATTGCCGAAGAAGCGCAGCGCCGCAACAGCGAACAACCCATCGGCCCCGACACGCTGGCACCGAAGTTCTGCTGGCTGGGCGTTGTCGACATCGACAAGTTCAAGCGCATCAACGACAACTTCGGCCACCTGTTCGGCGACGAAGTGCTGATCCGCGTGGCCGACGTCATGAAGAAGAGTTTCCGTGGCAGCGACAAGCTGTTCCGCTTCGGTGGCGAAGAGTTCGTCGTGCTGCTGCGCCACGTGTCCGCTTACCACGCCCACATGGTGTTCGACCGCTTCCGCCAAGCCGTGGCTGACCACGAGTTTCCGCAAGTCGGCAAGGTCACCTGCTCGCTCGGTTATGTGCAGATCGACCCGGCCCTGACGCCGGCCGAGATGCTCAGCCGCGCTGACGAAGCGCTGTACTTCTGCAAGGAAAACGGGCGCAACCAGATCGCCCGTTATGAAATCCTCATCCAGAAGGGCCTCATCGCCGCGCCGGCCGTACCGGCTGCCACCGTCAACGAGAACCTGCAGGCCGACATCGACGCACTCTTCGACTGAGGCGGGCGAACACAAACAAAAAAGGCCGCAGATGCGGCCTTTTTGCTTTTACCCCGAGCCGAGGCTTACTGGATCTTCGCCTTCTGGAACAGGGCGGCTACTTCCTTGTCCAGCGCAGTCTGGATGATCTCGTCACGGATCTCCTTGCGGTAGGCATCAAGGCTGCCCACGGCTACCGGACGGGACCCATCGACGCGGATCACGTGATAACCCGATTCCGTCTGGACGGGCTCGCGCGTGCTCTGGCCGGGCTTGAGTTCGCGCACGGCTGCGGCAAAGGACGGCGGAAAACCTTCGGCCTTGCTCCAGCCCAGATCACCGCCCTGATCCTTGCTGCCCAGGTCCTGCGACTCAGTTGCCAGCGATTCGAAGCGCGCGCCGCCGGCGAGCTTGCCGATGATGGCGCGGGCCTCGGCTTCGCCAGCGACCTGGATGTGGCGGATGTGGTATTCCGTACCACCGCGCTTGGCGACGATCTCCTTGTAGCGCGCCTGGATGGCGGGCTCGGTGACCTTGTACTTGCTGCCGAAGTCCTGGATGAAGGTTTCGGCCAACATGGATTGGGTGTTGAAGCCCAGCGCGATGTCGATCTGTTCCTTGGGCACCTTGGCCTGGGCCAATTGCTGTTTGACGTTGGCGAGCTCGGCCTGGTAAGCCGGCGTCTTGTCGAGTTTGAGCGCCACGGCACGCTGCGCCATCACTTCGCGGCGCACCAGCTCGGTTTTCACCGAATCACGGAAACCCGCTTCTTCCGGCTTGCCCTGCACGCCGTTGTCGATCACCAGCTGATCCACGAGGGCCTTCGGAATGCCCTTGCCATTGACCGTTGCCACCACCTCGGGGGCCGCCTGCACGGACATTGCCGACAGCAGCAGTGCTGCGCTCATCACAACCGTCTTCACGGGAAACTTCACGAGACTCTCCTCAAGAATGACTCGAAGGCTCTGCGTCACGCGCAGGCCGCAAGGAAAAGCGGGACACGCGGGCCGCCGCAGCGAACACCAGCAAGTCCAGCATGCAATAGAAAGTGCCCGCCGCCAGCGGCGGGTTCAGCGTGCTCCAGCCCAACACCGGCACAACGGGCCGCCAGGTCCAGTTGCCGACGCGCGTGGCGAAGACCTCCATGACCAGCGCCAGCACGAACATCCAGGCATAGAAACGCGTCGAGGACACTTTCCAGTGCCGGCCCAGGAAGCACGCCAGCATGAACAGGCCCCACAACGCGAGACTCAGGCCATCGATGCCACTGACTAGCAAGCCCAGCGACGCAATGCCACTCACCGCTGGCACGGCATCGAGCAGCTTGCCGGGCACATGTTGCGCGGTCTGCATGCCGAACCAGAACAGCAGCACATGGCCTGGTGGCACGAACAGCGGAATGTTGTGCAGGCGGTAGTCGTACAGCCCCCAGACCAGTGACAGGAAGACTTCACCCAGTGTGGCGATGACCAGGCACAGGCACAAGGCGATGCGGCGCTCCGGCGACTCCAATGCCAGCAAGGCGCCGAAGACCAGCCAGACGAGAGCACTCACGACAGGCTGTCCCCAGCCCGCAACGTGCTGGTCGACCGCGGCGCCCCCGGCGATGAGCGCCGGGATCAGCCACAGCAAAGCGCGACGCGCAGTCGCGTGCCTCAAAGATCCGCCTCGACGAGGTTGCCTTTCAGCTCCATCCAGGCACGACGGCCCGAAGCCTCGCCCTTGCCCATCAACATGTCGAAAAGCCTGGCCGCCTCGGTCACGCCTTCGAGCGTCACCGGCAGCACGCGGCGCGTGGCCGGGTCCATGGCGGTTTCCTTCAGCTGTGCGGGCAACATCTCGCCCAGACCCTTGAAGCGGCCAGTCTCCATCTGGTCTTCGCGATAGCCTTCCTTGGCCAAGCGATCACGGATCGACAACAGCTCACCATCATCGAGTGCGTAGAAACGCCGCGCCGGGCGCTTCTTGCCTTGCGCGGGCACGTCAACGCGGTACAGCGGTGGCAGCGCAATCCACAGATGGCCGGCTTCGATGAGCTTGGGGAAGTGCCGCAGGAACAGCGTCAGCAGCAGGGTCTGGATGTGCGAACCGTCCACGTCGGCATCGGCCATGATGATGAGCTTGCCGTAACGCAGGTTGGTAAGCACGGCGTCCGCTGCGTCAGGCGCATGCGGATCGACACCCAGCGCGACCGAAATGTCGTGGATCTCGGCATTCGCAAACAAACGGTTGGCGTCGATCTCCCAGGAGTTCTGCACCTTGCCGCGCAGCGGCAGGATGGCCTGCGTCTCGCGGTTGCGCGCCAGCTTGGCCGAGCCGCCGGCGGAATCCCCTTCGACGAGGTAGAGCTCGTTCTCGGTGATGTTCTCGCTCTCGCAGTCCGACAGCTTGCCGGGCAGCACAGCGACGCCGCTGCTCTTCTTCTTCTCGACCTTCTGCGCATCCTTGAGGCGCGACTGCGCCTGCTTGATGGCCATGTCGGCAATCGCTTTACCGTGTTCGACGTTCTGGTTGAGCCAGGCTTCGAACGGATGCATCAGCATCGAGGAGACCAGCTTCACCGCTTCGCGCGAGTTGAGCTTTTCCTTCACCTGGCCCTGGAACTGCGGGTCGAGGATGCGCGCCGAGAGCACGAAGCTCATCTTGCCGCACACATCGTCCTGCTGGATCTTGACGCCCTTGGGCAGCAGGCTGTGGTGCTCGATGAAGCTCTTCACGGCTTCGAACACGCCGCTGCGCAAGCCCGATTCATGCGTGCCACCGGCAACAGTCGGTATCAGGTTCACGTAGCTCTCAGACAGCTGCACGCCGTCGAACCAGCCGAAGCACCAGGCCGCGCCCTCACCCGGCGCGAAGTCTTCATCCTCGCCGGCGTAGACCTCGCCCTTGTAAAGCGGCGCCACGGACTCGGAACCTTCAGTCATCTCGCGCAGGTAGCCCGACAAGCCATCGGCGTACTTCCATTCCTGACGCACGAAGCTGCCATCGGCCTGCTCCACGTCCAGCATCACCTGCACGCCCGGCAGCAGCACGGCCTTGGAGCGCAAAAGGCGCTCGATCTCGCCCATCGGCACCTTGGGCGAATCGAAGTAACGACCGTCCGGCCACACGCGCACGCGCGTCCCGGTCGCCTTGCCAGCGCTGCCAGCCTCGACCAGCGGACCGATCTCGCGGCCGCCATCGGCGAAGTGAATCTGGTGGACCTTGCCCTCGCGACGCACTTCGACCTCGACGCGCGTCGACAGCGCCGTGGTCACCGCCACGCCCACGCCGTGCAGACCACCCGAAAACGCGTAAGCCGAGTTGCCGCTCTTCTTGTCGAACTTGCCACCCGCGTGCAGCACCGTGTAGGCCAGCACCACGACCGGCAAGCCTTCCACCGGGTGCAGGCCGACCGGAATGCCGCGCCCGTCATCGGTCACGGATACCGAACCGTCGCGGAAGACCGCCACGTGGATGTTCTTAGCGAAGCCAGCCAAGGCCTCGTCGGCGGCGTTGTCGATGACTTCCTGCACCATGTGGCAGGGGGAGTCGGTGCGGGTGTACATGCCGGGGCGCTCACGCACCGGCTCCAGGCCCTTGAGGACGCGGAAAGAGGATTCGTCGTACTGTTTTTGAGCCATGTCTGCTGCGTCGGGGATTTCAAGCCAGCGCGCATTGTTCCACAGTTCCAAGCCTCAAGTTGGAGCCGGGGACGGGCGTTAACAGGGTATGGAAAAGCGCCTGCCCGTAGAGGCTGATCAGCTCGAACTTGGCAAACCCCTGCCCTGGGATGTCTACGACACCCACAACCACCTGCTGCTGCGGAAAGGCTACGTCATCACGCGCGAGTCCCAGCTGCAGGTGCTGGCCGCGCGTGGCATCTTCGTCGACTCGTCCTCCCTGCGCGGTAGCAGCACACGACGGATCGAGCCAAACAGCTACGACGCGTTCCGCGTGTGGGACTACATCCTTGACGAGCTGGACGCCCTGCTGCGCAACGTGCGCGTCGAACCCGACTTCCAGCGCCAGCTGCTGAGCCTCGCCCGCCTGGTGCAGCAACTCGCCGAACGCAGCCCGGACGGTGCGCTGGCCGCCATGATCCTCACCGACCAGCGGCGTTATCCCATCATCCACAGCCTGCATACGGCCGTGCTCTGCGAGCTGGTCGCGCGACGCCTCGAATGGGTACCGGAACGCCGCACCAGCCTGGCCTGCGCGGCAATGACCATGAACCTGGCAATGGTCGAACTGCAGCAGTTGCTGTGCTCGCAGCGCCGTGCCCCGACGCCCGAGCAGCGACGCGAAATCCAGCGTCACCCCTCACTGGGTGAAGAGATGCTGCGTGAAGCCGGCATCACCGACGAGATCTGGCTGGCCGCCGTGCGTGACCACCACGAACGCGCCGGCGGCGGCGGCTATCCCTTCGGCATCACCGCACCGGGCGAAGAAGCACGCCTGATCCAGACCGCCGACATCTTCTCGGCCAAGGTCAGCCCGCGTGCGGCACGCGCCCCGGTGACTTCGGCCGAAGCCGCACGTTCGCTGTTCATCGACTCGGGCAACGAGCCCAACATCTTCGCGGCTGCACTGGTGAAGGAGATCGGCATCTTCCCGCCCGGCACCTGCGTGGCACTGGCCAACGGCGAGACGGGCATCGTGCATAGCCGCGGCAAGCTCGCCAATGCGCCGATGGTCATCAGCCTCGCCAGCTCGACAGGCCTGTCGTACGGCCAGCCATTGCGCCGCGATACGTCGAACAAGGAATTCGAAATCCGCGCCGTCGTGCCGCGCGACAAGATGCGTTTCCGCATCCGCCCCGAACAACTCTGGCGCTAAACCGTGCCTTCAGCAGGCGCCGGCGGCAACCACAGGCACTTCGCCTTCTTGGCAATCTCCTGCAGCACCTTGTCGTGCTCGGCCAGTTCAGCCTCGCTGGCGCTCAGCACGCGCAGCGGCGGCCGCTCCACCAGCTTGCCATCTGCGTTCTTCGCCGGGCCATCTGCATCCAGCCCCATGGTCAGGGTTTCCTGGCCGCGCGTCATGGCCAGATAGACCTCGGCCAGCAACTCCGCGTCCAGCAAGGCACCGTGCAGCGTGCGGTGCGAGTTGTTGATGGCGTAGCGTTCGCACAGCGCGTCAAGCGAGGCCTTCTTGCCCGGCCACATTTCCTTGGCCATGCGCACCGTGTCGATGACGCTGGGGCAAAGCTTGTTGAGCGGCGTCAGATCCAGCCGCTCCAGCTCCATGTTGAGGAAGCCGACGTCGAAGCTGGCGTTGTGGATGATCAGCTCGGCGCCGCTGACGTAGTCAACGAACTCGGCTGCGAGGCGGGAAAACAAGGGCTTGTCAGAAAGGAAGTCGTCCGACAGGCCGTGAATGCGCTCCGAATCCCCGACCAGGCGCTCGGGGTTCAGATAGACGTGATAGTTGTTCCCGGTCAGCTTGCGGTTGGCGAGCTCGACGCAGCCGATTTCGACGACGCGGTCGCCGGTCCGCCAGTCCAGGCCGGTGGTTTCCGTATCGAGAACAACCTGACGCATCAGGCGCCCTTGGCGAGACGCTTCTTGGTCACTTCGACCAGCGCCTTGTAGATGGCGACGAATTCGCCCGCGTTGAGCGCGGCCGAACCGATGAGGCCACCATCGACGTCGGGCATCGACAGCAGGCTGGCTGCGTTACTGGCCTTGACGCTGCCACCGTAGAGGATGGTCAGGCGCTTGGCGAAGTCCGCATCACGTTGACCGATGCGGGCACGCAGGAAGGCATGCTCGGCCTGCACGATCTCGGGCGTCGCGGCGATGCCGGTACCGATGGCCCAGCGCGGCTCGTAGGCCACGATGATGTTGTCGTGCGCAGTGCGGATATAACCGAAAGCCGCATCAAGCTGACGCCCCAGTACCTCGTGCGTGCGACCAGCGTCGCGTTCTTCCGCCGTTTCGCCCACGCACAGGATGGGCACGAGGCCGGCATCGATGGCCGCCAGCGCCTTGCGACCCATCAGGCCGTCGTTCTCACCCTGGTAGGAGCGGCGCTCCGAGTGACCGATGATGACGAAGCCGCAGCCCAGCTCCTTGAGCATCAGCGGCGAGGTCTCGCCCGTGTAGGCGCCACGCAGGTGATCCGAAGCGTTCTGGGCACCGATCTGGATGCCCGTGCCTTCCACGAGACCCTGCATCTGCGCCAGGTAAGGAAAGGCCGGGCACAGGACCATGTCGACTTCCGGTGCCAGCTCACCCGCGCTGCCACGGATGGCATTGAAGAGTTCGGCGTTGGCCTTGAGGTTGCCGTGCATCTTCCAGTTGCCGACGAGCCAGTGCTTTTTCATGCTTGTACCTTGGTGATTTCGGTTGAATGCAGGGAATATCTTGTCGGGGCGCATTCTAGCCTTTCGGCCGCCACTCCCCCGTTGTGTATTTCACCGATCGCGCCACTCACGCAGACAGGCCAGGGCCTGTTCGATGCGGTCCACGGCACGCACTTCCATGCCGGGAATGGGCTGTTTGGGGGCATTGGCGGTAGGAATCAACGCCAGTTCGAAGCCCAGCTTGGCGGCTTCGCGCAGGCGTTCCTGGCCACGCGGTGCGGGGCGGATCTCACCTGCCAGACCGATTTCGCCGAAGATCACGAGCTTTTTCGGCAAAGGCCGACTGGTCAACGACGAGACGATGGCGAGACACACCGCCAGGTCGGCCGCCGGTTCGCTGATCTTGACGCCACCGACGGCGTTGATGAACACATCCTGGTCCGAGCAGACGATGCCAGCATGACGGTGCAGGACGGCCAGCAGCATGGCCAGGCGATTCTGTTCGAGACCCACCGAGAGCCGGCGCGGATTGCCGTGCGAGCTGTCGACGAGGGCCTGGATTTCGACCAGCAGCGGCCGCGTCCCCTCCTGCGTCACCAGCACGCAACTGCCCGGCACTGGCTCGGCGTGCTGCGAGAGGAACAGTGCCGAGGGATTGCTGACGCCACGCAGACCCTTGTCGGTCATGGCGAAGACGCCCAGCTCGTTGACGGCGCCGAAACGGTTCTTGAAAGCACGCACGAGGCGGAAGCTGGAATGCGTATCGCCCTCGAAATAGAGCACCGTGTCGACGATGTGTTCCAGCACGCGCGGGCCGGCCAGTGCGCCGTCCTTGGTGACATGGCCGACCAGCACGATGCAGGTGCCGGTCGACTTGGCCTGGCGCGTCAGCTGGGCCGCGCATTCACGAACCTGGGCGACCGAACCCGGCGCGCTCTGCAGGGTTTCGGAATAGAGCGTCTGTATGGAGTCGATAACAGCCACGGCGGGCTTGCTGTCTCGCAGCGTAGCGAGGATCTTCTCCAGCGAGATCTCGGGCAACAGCGGCAGTTCGCCGCAATCGAGCTGCAGGCGTCGCGCACGCAGCGCTACCTGCTCGGCCGACTCTTCACCACTGACATAGAGCACCGACTGCTTCGCAATAAGGCTGGCGAGGGCCTGCAGCAGCAGGGTCGACTTGCCGATGCCGGGGTCTCCCCCGATCAACACCACCATGCCGGGCACGAAGCCACCACCCAGCACACGATCAAGCTCGTCGATGCCGGTCGGCGTACGCGGCGATTCACGCGGGTCGATTTCGGCCAGCTTCTGCAACTTGCCGCTGCCAGCGGCCAGCGAGGCAAAGCGGCCAGTACCAAGTGCTTCGGCAATCGCCTCGACCAGCGTATTCCATTGCCCACAGCCCTGGCACTGCCCCTGCCACTTGGGGCTCTGGGCACCGCACTCGGTGCAGCTGTAAACCGTTTTGGCCTTGGCCATCAATGCCCCGCTTGCACGACAGGCACGCGCGGCGCCAGCGCACAGAACAATTCGTAACTGACCGTACCCGCCGCAGTCGCCACGTCGTCGGCAGGCAAACCTTCGCCCCACAGCACGACGGGCGTGCCGACGTCGGCTTGCGGCAAGTGTTCGAGATCGGCGACCAGCATATCCATCGATACACGCCCCACGGTACGCGTCAGTTGTCCGTTCAACGAGTACCGGCGTACCACTCGGTGCGTGGCGCGGATAGCCATCGGCATAGCCACAGGCGACGATGCCGATGCGCATCGGTTTGTCGGCACGGAACAGGCTGCCGTAACCAACGGTGTCGCCCGCGGCAAGCGTCTGCGTGGCGATGATGCGGCTCTGGAGTGTCATGACGGGACGCACACCAATGGCCTCGGCGCTCAATGCCGCCGGCATCGGTGAAGCGCCGTACAGCATGATGCCGGGCCGCACCCAGTTGCCATGCGCCTGCGGGAAGCGCAACAGCGCGGCAGAGTTGCTGCAGCTGAACGGCATGCCGGCCGGCAACTGGGCTGCAAAGCGTGCCCACTGGGCGTCGATGCCCTCACCATCCGCGTCAGAGAAATGCGTCATCAGCGTGATCTGCGCCAGCTTGCCGCTCTGATGCAGGCGCGCCAGCAAGCCCGGGCACTGCTCGGCGGGAAAGCCGAGCCGGTTCATGCCGGTATTCAGCTTGAGACACGCCGACAGGGGCGCCGGCAACGGCGTTGCTTCGAGCATGCGCAGCTGCGACTCGTCATGCAGCACGACGTCCAGGTTCAGCCGCACGGCTTCGAGCAGACCCGGCACATCGAAGAAACCTTCGAGCAGCAGGATGGGCTGGGTAAAGCCGGCTTCGCGCAGGATGCGCGCCTCGGCCAGATCGAGCAGCGCAAAACCATCGGCCACATCGCGCACGGCTTCGGCACAACGCAACACGCCATGCCCGTAGGCATTCGCCTTGACGACGCACCAGGCGCGCGACTGCGGCGCGCGCGCCTTGGCCAGCAGATAGTTGTGACGGAACGCCGCGGTATCGATCCGCGCCAGGATGGGACGGGTCATGCTGTCAAAGGTGGGTCTGGCCGGGTACGCCCTCGCCCGATTGCTCTGCCGTACGTGCGTACTCGGCAAGATGCTCGACCACGAATTCCGCAAAGGTCGAGTGCAGGCGTGCGCGGAACCGGTCCTTGGGCACGATCACGTTGAGCGAGGAATACAGTCTGGGCTCAAGTGAAACGCCCACCAGCGCACCGTCCCTCAGATCACGGCCAAGCGACATGCGCGAGACGATTGCGAAACCCATGCCCTCACGCACCAGGTGTTTGATGGTCGCCAGGCTACCCAGCTCGGCTGTGCGTTCCAGCGTCTCGGGCGGCACGCCACCGTCACGGAAGAACTGTTCGGACAAGGCGCGGATGGCGGCGCCCGGATCGCGGTCCACAAACGGATAGGGCTGGAGCTCTGCAGGCGTCAGCGAAGTTGCCTTGCTCAGGGGATGGCCCGGGGGCACACCAACCAGCAACTCGTCGCGATAGGCCTGCGTGCATTCGAGGTCCGGATCGGTCGAATCGCGCTCGACCAGACCGACATCTAGGTCATGCGCCGCAACGCGGTTCTGGATGCTCTCGGAGTTGCCGACGAACAGGCGCGGCACGACGCGCGGATACTTGCGCTTGAAAGCCGCTAGCAGCGCGGGCAGCCAGTAGGCCGCGATGGTGGCGCTGGAGCCGATGGTCAGCACGCCGGTGAGCTCGTCGGTGAGCTCGTTGATGCGCGTCTCCATCTCGTCAGACAGACCGAGGATGCGCTCGGCGTAGGCAAACACGATTTCGCCAGCCGGCGTCAGCGACACCTTGCCGTGCCCGCGATCGAGCAGGCGGGTATTGAACTGTTCTTCCAGCTGCTTGACCTGGAAGGTCACCGCTGGCTGGGTCATGAACAGGTTCTCTGCTGCCCGGGTGAAAGATCCGTGGCGTGCCACGGCGTGGAAAACCTGCAATCGACGATCGGCCATGATGCTGCCTCGCAACATAAACAACACTTATCCCGAATTGCAACACAAAGCGCGATGCAATGAAAGCTGAGATACCCCTAGGAGCACTTTCGCGCCGACTATCGTCATGCTCTCCCCCGCAGAGCGGCGGGCCTTTGCCGGCTTTTGACAACTCTGAACGGGAGTCGGGCAACAGCCCTGTGGTATAAACCCGCCACACCCGCGCAGGCACACCTTGCCGGGGCAAGGACAAAGGCGTGGCTGCGAGCTACGCCCTGCGCGGAGAGGGACGAAGGTCTGGGATGGGCATTGGTTTCTATGTAGTGATGGCAGCGCAGTTCTTCTCTGCGCTGGCAGACAACGCGCTACTCATCTGTGCGATAGCCCTGCTGCAGCAGCTGAAAGCGCCGCCGGAATACGCGCCGCTGCTCAAGACCTCGTTCACGCTGTCCTACGTCGTGCTCGCCGCCTTCGTCGGCGCCTTCGCCGACTCGATGCCCAAGTGGCGCGTGATGTTCATCAGCAACACCATCAAGATCGTCGGTTGCGGCCTGATGCTGTTCGAGGTTCATCCCCTCATCGCCTACGCCGTCGTCGGCTTGGGCGCCGCTGCCTACTCGCCTGCCAAGTACGGCATCCTCACCGAAATGCTGCCGCCCTCGAAGCTGGTGACAGCCAACGGCTGGATCGAAGGGCTCACGGTCGGCGCCATCATCCTCGGTTCGCTGTTGGGCGGCCTGCTGATCCTGCCGGCTTTCGGCAACTGGGTTCTGGCATTCGATCTGCCGGTCATTCACAACAAGGAACAGGTCGCCCTGCTGACCGTCGGCCTGCTGTATGTCATTGCAGCCATCCTCAACCGCTACGTACCGGACACTGGTGTCGCCAGCAAGCCGCTGAAGAACAACCCGCTCTACCTGATCAAGGAGTTCGGCCACTGCGTCAACCTGCTGTGGCGCGACCGTCTCGGTCAGATCTCGCTGGCCGTGACGACCCTGTTCTGGGGCGCAGGTGCCACCATCCAGTTCATCGTCATCGACTGGGCTGACCAGAAGCTGGGCCTCGGTCTGTCGCAATCCACGCAGCTACAGGGTGTCGTTGCCGTCGGTGTCGCCATTGGCGCCATCGTGGCGGCTCGCATGCTGAGCCTGCGCCAGTCGATGAAGGTCGTCCCCATCGGCATCGCCATGGGCCTGATCGTGCCGATCATGGTGCTGATGCCTTACATGCCGCAGATCGAGCTGCATGAGCCCATCAAGATCGCTGGCATGGCCCTGCAGATGGATGTGCGCATGCTCTCCATCATGGTGCTGATGGTGTTGGTGGGCGGTCTGTCCGGCTTCTTCGTCGTGCCGATGAATGCGCTGCTGCAACACCGTGGTCACGTGCTGATGGGTGCGGGTCACTCGATTGCGGTGCAGAACTTCAACGAGAACCTGAGCATCCTGATGATGACCTGGCTCTACTCGGTGCTGGTCGGCAGCGGCCTGTCGATCAATGTCGTGATCGTTATGTTCGGCCTCTTCGTCGCCGGTTGCATGTACCTCGTCAAACTGCGCCACCTGCGCAACCAGGCCGAGCACGACGACCTGGCACTGCTCGAAGAGCACAAGCACTGAGCAACGGCCAACGGCCGCAGTGAGGCAGCAGGCGCTGCCTCAAAAGCTCATTCCGGTTTGCTGAGTGAGGCTGCGAGATCCGTTGCGCGGCACAGGTCTTCCCAAGCCTTGGCCTTGTCCTGCGGCGTGCGTAGCAAATAGGCCGGGTGATAGGTCACCAGCACGGGTAGCTCACCGTAGCGATGCGTGCGCCCGCGTGCGGCACTGATGCTGATCTCCTGCCCCAGCAAGGTCTGAGCGGCAGGGCGCCCCAGAGCCATCAGCAATTGCGGCTGCACCATGCGGATCTGGCGTTCCAGGAAGGGACGGCAGGCGAGGATTTCTTCTTCGGTTGGCGTGCGGTTACCGGGCGGGCGACACTTCACCGAATTGGCGATGTAGACACCCTTGCCACGCGTCAGTCCGACCGATGCCAGCATGGCATCGAGCAGCTTGCCGGCCTGCCCCACGAAGGGTTCGCCGCGCTCGTCCTCTTCTGCGCCCGGGCCCTCGCCCACCAGCATCCAGCTGGCCTGCGTATCACCCACACCCAGCACGGCCTGCTTGCGCGTTTCGCACAGCCGGCAGGCTCTGCAATCGGCCACTTCACGCGCCAATGCTGCCCAGTCGTCTGCGCTGGCAGATGCGCCTTCCATACGCTGCGCGCTGCGTACAAGCTCGACGGGCTGGGTCGGCTTCGCCACATGCTGCGCAACGGGTACTGGCTCCATCTCCGTCTGCGGTGCCGCGACCACCTCTTGCGCCGTGGTCGCCTCTTCTGCAGGCGCCGCCTGACGCAATCGCCAGACCGGCTTGATGCCCATTTCAGCAAGAATCTGCGAACGATTCATACAAGCTCCCGACGCATCACGATGGCGTCTTCCCGACCGTCTTCCGTCGGGTAATACGCTTTGCGCTGACCGATTTCGACAAAGGCCTGCCGCTCATACAGCGGCCGCGCCAACACATTGCTGCGTCGTACTTCAAGAAACATCTGTGTGGCCCCGGCAAGTTTCGCCCGGGCATAGAGGTGCTGCAACAGCGCCGTACCGAGCCCGCGCCGCTGACAATCCGTTGCGACGCTGATCTTCAACAGATGCGCCTCGTCGAGTACCACCATCATGACAGCGAAGCCCTGCACCGGCGCCGCATCCTGGCGGGAATCATCGATCACCCAGCAGCTGTAACCAGCGTCCATGCCTTCGATGTAGTTCTTCTCACGCCACGGAAAAGCGTCGGTCTGCACGTCGATCTGCACTACGCGGTCGATGTCTTCGTGCTGCAGCGGACGAATCGCCACCATCAAGCGCGCCCTCCCTGCGCCAGACGCTCCGCCACGGTCAGCGCCACGCGGTTGCGCACATATTCCGGCGCCGCCAATGCCGCGTCCTGCCAGCAATCAGGCTGCGCAGCGGCGAGGCGCGCGACATCTTCCGCCAGTGGCCAGTCCTGCGTCTCGCGCATGCTGACCTGCAGTGCCAGCGCCTGCGGCCAATGGCCTGCGTAGGCTGCGAAGGCCGTTCCCAGACCGATCCAGCCTCCAGTCGCCGGGACGGGCGCCTCGGCCGGCGGTACGCAGACCACCTCACCCTCCGCCACAAGACGGCCGCCGTTCACCACGAAGCGTCCGATGTAGGCCTCGTTCATGCGGGCATCCATGGCGCAGTACAGCGCGGCACCTTCACGGGCAGCCGGCAAGGCCAGGGCTTCCAGCGAGCTGATGGCGGCCACCGGGCGATCGACGCCCAGCGCCAGCCCCTGCGCCACACCACAGGCCAGACGCACACCGGTGAAAGCCCCGGGGCCGCGTCCGAACGCAATCCCGTCCAGCGCGCTCAAGCCCAATTCCGCCTCGGCCATGAGCTGGCGGATGGTCGGCAGCACGTTGCCGGAATGCGCAGCGCCACTGCCTGGCAGCGCGCGGTTGATCAGTGTGCCCCCGTACAGCAAGGCCACGGAGGCTCGCTCACTCGAAGTCTCGATGGCCAGTATCGTCGTCATTGCCCGATTGTAACGGCGCCGCAGCATCGCACGGGCAGTATGATTCCCGGCCAAGCTTTGACAGGAGGCCCGCCATGTCATTCGCCGCTGCTGCTGCCATCACGCTGATCGCCTTGCTGCACGTCTGGATTCTGGTGCTGGAAATGTTCCTGTGGGACAAGCCGCTCGGGCTGCGCACTTTCCGCCACACGCCGGAAGACGCCCGTACTTCGCGCGTGCTTGCCGCCAATCAGGGGCTCTACAACGGTTTTCTCGCCGCAGGCCTGTTCTGGAGTGTGTGGCTTGGCGATGCCGGGCGGGAACCTGCGCGCTTTTTCATGCTCTGTGTCCTGGTTGCCGGCCTCTACGGTGCCTGGAGCACAGGCAAGCCCAGGATCTTCTGGGTGCAGGGACTGCCAGCCCTGATCGGCCTGATGCTTCTTCAGCTCTCGTGATCAGGCAGAATCACACCCTTTCGTTCAACATTGCCGGTTTTCCGGCTGCTGCGCTGCGCGTTTCCGATGTCCCCCAATCCGTCTGCCTTTCACTACCCCCTGCTCATCCAGATCTCGCTGTGGACTCACGTCGGAGCAGCCGTACTGACGCTTGTAAAGCCGTCACTTTGGCAATGGACGCTGGGAGTGCTGGTCGTCGATCATCTGATCATCACCGCCGCCACGCTGTGGCCACGCAGCGGCTGGCTGGGCCCCAACCTGTTGCGCCTGCCTGATCCGCAACAACGCGTCGCCATCACCATCGATGACGGCCCCGACCCTGCTGTGACGCCCAAGGTACTGGACATCCTCGACCAGCATGACGTGAAGGCCAGCTTCTTCTGCGTCGGCGAAAAAGTTCGCCAACATCCCGAGCTGGCCCGCGAGATCGTCGCTCGCGGTCACACGCTCGAGAACCACACGGATCGACATCCGCACAGCTTTTCAGTGATGGGCCCGAAGAGCATCCGCAAGGAAATCGTCAGCGCGCAGGACATCATCCGCGACGCGACGGGCTTCACGCCGCGCTACTTCCGCGCGCCGGCCGGACTGCGCAACGCCTTCCTTAATCGCATCCTGTTCCAGAACGGGCTCAAGCAGGCCAGCTGGACACGGCGCGGCTTCGACACCGTCGAAACCAATCCGGACAAGGTGCTGGCGCGCCTGACGCACAAGCTCGCAGCCGGCGACATCCTGCTGCTGCACGATGGCAATGCCGCAGGCAAGACGCCGATCATTCTGGAAGTACTGCCGCGATTGCTGGAACGTATCGCGCAGAAAGGCCTGCGCGCCTCGGCCCTGCCCTAGGCAGGACCGGGAAGATCAGCGCGCGTTGAGGATGTCGGCCAGGTTCTTGCCCGACACCTTGACGATGGCATGCACGGTGCCAGCCTCGTCGACCTTGTCGGGCTCGACCGAGACCGTACCGCTGTCCAGCGCCAGTTGCAGGCGCTGCTTGGCCAGATCATTACCGGCCGGCACCAGGGTCTCATTGAGCCCCACGATCTGGTACTTGCGCCCCTGGTGGAAGAAAGTGTGACCGTCAACGGCGTAGGCCCGGTCAGGAATAGTGCGCGCGCGCAATTCCGGCTGCGGGGAATCGCTCGGCGTCACCGCCCCACCCTGCAAAGGACCCGCTGGCTCCTTGGTACAACGCCGTACATTGCGATAGCCCTTACCGGACTTGACGCGCACGGTCTGGCAATCGCTGCCGCCCGATGTCGAACGCGCCTTGCTGGCGGGAGCCGGTTTCGTCGTCGCCGCGCGTTTCGCCGGCGCCTTCTTGGGTGAGGATTTTGCTGCCGCGGCAGATTTACTGGTCTGCTTTTTGGGCTGCGCTTCTGCCTGCATGGAACCCATCGGCAAGGCCAGCAGCAAGGCCAGCAGCAGACAGTGGCGCAGCGTCAGGCGCGTGCTTGGACGAAGCGTGACAGAGTGGCTCAACAACAGTCCCTCATACTTTTGATCTGGAGGTCAGGCCGCTCAAACCGCCGTGACGCGCAGCCTGCGGCCTTCGCGTCCGACGGCCGCAACGACCTTGACCCTGGTATTTGCATCGATGCGCACGCTGGATTCACAGTCCCACACCTCTTCACCGAGGATGGGACGATTGAAGCGCACGCTGCCATTCATTCCCGGTGCGACGACACGCACCAGGGTTCCCGTGTAACCCAGGGTAGCTTCAGCACGTCCCTCGCGCGAGCTGTCGCTGTCGCGGAACAGCTTGAACCACAGCACGAGCAGGATGCCCGCCACCACCATCCAGATCGCCAGCTTGACGATCAGGGTGAGTTTGACGAAGACCGACACGATGCCGACTACTGCGGCGCCCACACCGATCCACACCAGGATGCCACCGGGCATGAAGATTTCGCCGAGCACCAGCACAACCCCGAGGGCCAGCCAGTACCAGGTGGAGATTTCGACGGTAGAGAGTTTGCCGATCATGCCGTGGCGAGGTTGCCAGCAGGCAACTCGACGACGTTGCTGCCATCGGCATCACCCAGCTTGCTGAGTTTGCCATCGACCGAAGCGCCGGCGTCCATGCGCAGGGAGCGATAGGTGATGCTGCCTGTCACGCGTGCATTGGCTTGCAGTTCGACGAAGTGCTCGACCTCCAGATCGCCAACGATCACACCATTGATCACGGCATCGTGGCTACGCACATTGCCGGTGATGCTGCCCCGGTCGCTGAGCACGAGCAAGCTGCGGCTGCCGGGCTTGCCGAGCACATCACCGCGCACGTGGCCGTCAATGTGCAGGCCATCCATGAAGCTCAGGTTGCCGACGATTTCGACATTGCTGGCGATCAAGCTCGACAGCGTCGAAGTATCAATGGAAGGCTCTTTCTTTCTGCCGAACATCCGGGCTCTCCGAACGAGGTGATACAGACAGGAATGCGCGACGCCTCTGCGTCAGCGCACTGCGGGCGCCAGCGTCTGGCTGGCTGATTCGGGGGCTGCACCCCCTGGCGCCGTCGGCGTGCCACGCACGCGCTGATGGTTCTTGAAGAAGCTCAACTCCTGCTCGGTCTGCTTGAGCTTCTGCGTGAGTGTATCAACCTGCTTCACAAGTTCCTCGCGCGTCGCAACTTCCTGTTGCAATTTCATCTCGCTGAGACGCTGCGCCTGCTGCAGGTTGCCGACCTCGAGACGCAGCTGATCGCGCTCTTCCAGCACCTGGGCCTCGGGCGTCCCGGCACGCATGGCCATCGCGACACCGGCGGCGCCCAGCAACAGCAAGGCGCCCAGCCACCACCAGATCGGTTGGCGATGGCGCGGGATGGTAAGGACGTAGCGTGCGCTGCCCAGCCGACGCGTAACGGGATCAGCGCTTCGACGCGACGGCATTCTTGTTTACCGCATTGAGGTACTGCAGGGGATCGACGTAACGCCCTGCATGCAGGATTTCGAAATGCAGGTGCGCACCGGTCGAGCGGCCGGTCGAGCCGACCTCTGCGATTTTCTGGCCGGGCGCCACGACATCGCCCACCTTGACCAGCAAGCGCGAGGCATGAGCGTAGCGGCTGATCAGCCCGTTGCCATGATCGAGTTCGATCACGTTGCCCAGCTCGTTGTGCCAGCCGGCAAAACGCACTTTGCCGCCACCCGCCGACATGATGTCGGTGCCGTACTTGGCGGAAAAATCGAGACCGGGGTGGAAGGCTACTGCGCCCGTGATCGGATCAATGCGGTTGCCGAAGGGCGAACCCAGGTCCACATCGGGAATGGGCACCTGCTTGGGCAGGGACATGTAGGCAAGGGTGCGGGTTTCGGCCGTCTTCTCGATGGCCTGCAGCACGTTCTGCAGACAGGCCAGCGTACCCTCCGCCCGTTTGACGCCATCGCGTGCCGAAGTCTGCATGGCATCGGGAACGCCGACGCTGTCACAGACCGGCGCCATGACCGGGCCGCCCGAGCCGTCCTTGCTGACGCTGAGATTGGGTTTGGGCGTCAGGGCGGGTGCGGCACCCGACTTCTCGAGTTTGGTGAACGCGCCCTGCACCTGTTCGATACCGGTGAGCTTGCGCAGCAAGCTGCTGGCGTTGTTTTCGAGCGCCAGCAGACGGGCCGACATTTCGCCCAGGCGCTGCATGGCATAACCCTCACGCAGCGGGTCCGGTTCGGCTGCAGCCTGCAAGTCCGCAGCGTTGTGACGGCCAACGGCCAGACCTGCGGCAAAGCCTGCGACGCCTGCGACAAGGCACAGAACGACCGAGGCTACGACGACCTCACGCAGGGACACAGCGCGGACGCCCGCCCTGGCGATGGTTCGATTGGACAATAGAAGCAGTGCCACACGCTCCTCCTCGTTTATCGTGCCCCAACGCCTTGTGACCAAGGCATTTCATATAGCGGGGCTAGTCGTTTAGCTGGGTCCGCGACCGGGGTCGCGGCTTGCGTCGTCATGCGAACGACCAGCCGGTCCAGCTTGGGCGGCAAGTCTAGCATGACTGCCCGAATGGGCAGAGCAGGTATATCAGGGTAAGTACGGGCCGTATTCCGCGGCCCGACATGCGGGGCACTAACGTCCCTGACGGCAAGGAGGGTGCCGTCGCTGCCGCTCGTCAGCCCGATGCGTGGGCCGCCAGCTTGAGCCAGGTATCAACCACCGTATCGGGGTTGAGGGAGATGGTCTGGATGCCTTCATCCATCAGCCATACCGCGAAATCGGCATGGTCCGAAGGACCTTGCCCGCAGATGCCGACATATTTGCCCAGCTTGTTGGCCGAGCCGATCGCCATCGACAGGAGTTGCTTGACGGCCGGGTCGCGCTCGTCGAAGGCATGGGCAACGAGGCCCGAATCGCGATCCAGCCCCAGCGTAAGCTGGGTCAGATCGTTGGAGCCTATCGAAAACCCGTCAAAGCATTCGAGAAACTGATCGGCCAGCAAGGCGTTCGACGGGATCTCGCACATCATCACCAGCTTGAGGTCGTTCTCACCGCGCCGCAGGCCATGATCTGCCAGCAGATCGACGACGCCGCGCGCCTCGTCGAGATTGCGCACGAAGGGCACCATCAGCTGCACATTGGTCAGGCCCATCACGTTGCGCACCTGCTTCATCGCCAGGCACTCCAGCTCGAAGCAGTCGCGGAAGCTGTGCGCGATATAACGCGAGGCGCCACGGAAGCCCAGCATGGGGTTTTCTTCTTCCGGCTCGTAGATGTCACCACCGAGCAGCTTGCGGTATTCGTTGGATTTGAAGTCCGACAGGCGCACGATCACCGGCTTGGGCCAGAACGCCGCCGCGATGGTCGCCACGCCCTCGGCAAGACGCTCGATGAAGAACTGGCGCGGTGTGGCATAGCCTCGCGAACGCCGCTGGATCTCTTCTCTCAAGCTCGCCGTGGCCTGATTCACCTCGAGGATGGCCTTGGGATGGATGCCGATCATGTTGTTGATGACGAACTCCAGCCGCGCCAGCCCGACGCCACCATTCGGAATCTGCGAAAACTCGAAGGCAAGCTCAGGATTGCCGACATTCATCATGATCTTGACCGGGATATCGGGCATCTGGCCCATGTCGGTCGTGATGACTTCGTATTCGAGGCGGCCACGATAGACGTGCCCCGTATCGCCCTCAGCACAGGACACGGTAACGCTCTCGCCCTCTTCCAGCACTTCGGTCGCGTCACCACAGCCCACGATGGCCGGCACGCCCAGCTCGCGCGCGATGATCGCGGCGTGGCAAGTACGACCGCCACGATTGGTAACGATGGCTGAAGCGCGCTTCATGACGGGCTCCCAGTTCGGGTCCGTCATGTCCGCGACCAGCACATCTCCCTCCTGCACACGGCCCATCTCCGACGCATCCTTGATGATGCGCACCGAGCCCTGACCGATCTTCTGGCCGATCGCACGGCCCGAAACCAGCACGCGGCCGTGGTGCTTGAGACGATACTTTTCCATCACCAGCGCCGAGGCTTGCGACTGCACGGTCTCCGGCCTCGCCTGCAGGATGTAGAGCTTGCCGTCGTTGCCGTCCTTGCCCCACTCGATGTCCATCGGCCGCTCGTAGTGCTTCTCGATGATGCGGGCGTAGCGCCCGAGCTCCAGCACTTCCTTGTCGGTCAGCGAGAAACGGTTGCGATCCGCTTCGGCAACGTCTTGCACCAGCGTCGATTTGCCAGCCTCGCGCTTGTCGGCAAACACCATCTTGATCATCTTGGAGCCGAGGCTGCGACGGATCACCGCCGGGTTGCCAGCGTCCAGCATGGGCTTGTGCACGTAGAACTCGTCCGGGTTCACAGCGCCCTGCACCACCGTCTCGCCCAGACCGTAGGACGAAGTGATGAACACCACGTCCTTGAAACCCGACTCGGTATCGAGCGTGAACATCACACCTGCCGCGCCAAGGTCAGAGCGCACCATGCGCTGCACACCGGCCGACAGCGCCACCTCCGCATGACGGAAGCCCTTGTGCTCGCGGTAGGAAATCGCACGGTCGTTGTAGAGCGAGGCAAACACCTCACGCATCGCGTGCAGGATGTTTTCGTAGCCGGAGATATTGAGGAAGGTTTCCTGCTGGCCCGCGAACGAGGCATCCGGCAGGTCTTCTGCCGTGGCCGAAGAGCGCACTGCGAAGCTGCCTTCGCCTTCCGCCACCAGCTTCTCGTAGTACGTCTTGATGTCCGCTTCGAGCTTCGCTGGCAGCGGCGTCTCCATGATCCATTGACGGATCTGCGCACCGGTTTTCGCCAGCGCTTCGACGTCATCGATATTCAGCGTTTCGAGCGCCGCATGGATGCGCGCCGCGAGACCATCCGTGGCGAGAAATTCGCGGTAGGCAAACGCCGTTGTTGCGAAACCACCGGGTACCCGCACCCCCGCTGCAGCTAGCTGGCTGATCATCTCGCCAAGCGAGGCGTTCTTGCCTCCGACCTCCTCTACGTCCGTCATGCGCAAGGACTCGAACGGGATGACGTACGCACTCATCGGGGCACCTCTATGAGGAAGAGAGAATGTGATCTATTGGCCCAAAGACTTGCGCCAAGCGACTTTGGGCAGCATTCTATCGACGCGATTTTGTGCGCCGCATCAGAGCTTACCCCAACCGTTGTGATAGGCATCACGCGGCACGAAGATAATGGGTATATACGAGGGCATCACGATGAGCAGCCAACCCCGCCGCACCGTTTTCTTCGTCTCCGACGGCACCGGCATCACAGCCGAAACGCTGGGACACAGCCTGCTGGCACAGTTTCCGGACAGCGAGTTCCGCCAGGTGCGCGCACCCTTCATCGATTCGCTCGACAAGGCCCTCGACTGCGCACGCAACATCCGCGAAGCCGAAAAGCGTGACGGCACCCGTCCGCTGGTCTTCAGCACACTGGTCCAGACCGATACGATTGCTGCGCTGCACGAGTGCGATGCACACTTCATCGACCTGTTCGGCACCTTCATCGCGCCGCTGGAGCAGGAGCTCGGCGTGAAGTCCACACACGCGGTCGGACGCTTCCACGGCATTGCCGAAAGCGAGGACTACAAGCGTCGCATCGAAGCCATCAATTTCACGCTGGCACATGACGATGGCGTCAGCGACAAGAATCTTGAGCAGTCGAATGTCATCCTTGTCGGCGTATCACGTTCAGGCAAGACGCCGACCAGCCTCTACCTCGCCATGCAGTACGGTGTGAAGGCCGCCAACTACCCGCTGATTCCCGAAGACTTCGAACGCAATAAATTGCCAGGCGAGATACAGCGCTACCGCAACAAGCTGTTCGGCCTCACCATCACGCCGGAACGCCTGTCGCAGATTCGTCAGGAACGGCGCCCCAACAGCAAGTACGCCTCTATCGAGAACTGTCGCAACGAGCTGGAAGCGGCGAAGAAGATGATGCAGCGTGAAGGCATCCCCTTCATCGACTCCACGGCACGATCGATCGAAGAGATCTCGGCCAAGATCCTGCAGGAAATCCGCTTCGGGAAGCCTGTTTACCAGGGCTCAGATCGCACTGGTCGTGGCGAACTGCTGCGCATCGGCCTCCAGCACTTCGCTGGCAGGTCTGGGATGGCCGATGCCGTAGCCCTGCAGGAAGTCCACACCGATGGCGTCGAGCTGCCGGCGTATGCCTTCGTTCTCGACGAATTCGGCCACGGTGCGGATGCCCATCACGTGCGCAATATTGTTGATGGCCTCCACCATCGCCCTGTCCGTCAGGTCATCTTCGATGTCCTTGACGAAGGCGCCGTCGATCTTCACGTAATCGACGGGCAGATGCTTGAGGTAAGCGAACGACGACATGCCGCTGCCAAAGTCATCTAGCGAGAACAGGCAGCCCAGCGCCTTGAGCTCATGCATCATGCGGCCAAAGGCCGTCAGGTTGCCGATGGCGGCAGTTTCCGTGATCTCGAAACAGATCGTGCCCACTGGCGGCTGCGTGCGATTGATCTGCTCGACCACGAAAGGCAGGAAGCCATCCTGGTTGATCGAAGTGCCGGACAGATTGATCGACAGTGACAAGCGCGGCGCGTCTTCGCCACGTGATGCGAGCAACTCCAGCGCGTGCTCGACAATCCAGCGGTCGACGGCTGGCATCAGGCCATAACGCTCTGCTGCCGGGATGAAGGCATTCGGCGGGATGAGCGTGCCGGACGGGTCGCGCATGCGCACCAGCACTTCGTAATGCTCGTGCCGTTCGCCCGGCTTCCAGTCATTCGGCACGATGGGCTGCAGATAGAGCTGGAAGCGGTCGTCACGCAAGGCCTGCTCGATGCGCGCCACCCAGCCCATTTCGCCGTTGCGCCGCACGAGATCCGCATCTTCCTCGCGATAGACGTGCACGAGGTTGCGTCCCTTCTCTTTGGCCACATAGCAGGCGCTGTCAGCCGCGCGCAGCAGCTCGCCAAGCGGCTGGTCACCCCGGCGCGAGACCACGCCAATGCTGACGCCGATTCCGAAAGTCTTGTCTTGCCACAGGAACTGGAATTCCTTGACCGCGCGCCGCACCTTCTCCGCTACGCGCTCGGCCACTGACGGCGGGCAGTTCTCGAGCAGGATCGCAAACTCGTCGCCCCCCAGACGCGCCAGTGTGTCCTCGGACCGCAGCTGGTTGCGGATCAATTCAGAAACCTGGATCAACAACTGGTCGCCGGCCGCGTGGCCACAGGTGTCATTGACGATCTTGAACTGGTCGAGATCGAGGTAGAACAGGGCCGTGCCCTTGCTGTCCGGTGTCAGCGAACTGTCTGCCTTATAGAGCGCGGCGGAAACGCGGCGCTCGAACTCGCGACGGTTCACCAGGTCTGTCAGCGCATCGTGCGAAGCCTGGTAGCTGATCTGCTCGGCGAGCTGGCGCGCCTGCGTGACGTCGTGGAACACGATGACCACGCCACTCACGTATCCATCCTGCCCACGGATCGGCGCCGCAGAATCCTCGATGGCGATGTGCCGGCCATCGCGGCGGATCAGTTCGGTGTTTTCGGCCAGGCCGGAGATGTCGCCCGTTGCCAGCACCAGCTCGACCGGATTGACGGCGCGCTCACCGGTCTTGTCATTGATGATGTGGAAGACCTCTTCGATAGCGCGCCCCTGTGCCTCGTCCTTGGGCCAGCCCGTCATTTCCTGCGCCACGGGGTTGAGGTAGAGCACCTTGCCCTGTGTATCGGTCGTGATCACTGCGTCGCCAATCGAGTGCAGGGTTACACGCAAACGCTCCTTCTCGTCATGCAGCGCCTTCTGCGCCGCTGCACGCTCCGAGATGTCGCGCACGATGCCGACGAACAGGATCTGCCCGTGGTCATCGACCTGCGTGACCGACAGCTCCAGCGGAAACTCCGTGTCGTCCTTGCGCAACCCGGTCAGCTCCACGGCGCCCTTGTTGACGACACGCGCATTGCCCTGCGCAAGATAGCGCTTCAAGCCCGCGCGATGCATGTCACGCAAGGCGACTGGCATCAATTGCGCCATCTCCACACCGATCAACTCATCCTGCCCGTAACCGAAGATGTGGCAGGCCGCCGGATTGACCGAGCGGATGAAGCCCTCGTGGTCCATGGTAAGAATGCCGTCGCCGATGTTGTCGAGCACTGCGCGGATGCGCTGCTCTTCGTCGGCCAGTGCCAGATTGGCTTCGCGCATCGCCGCTTCGGATCGCACGAGACGACGCGCCAGAGGTCGCACCTGCGAGTGAAGCAGCAAGATGCCCGCCGCCGTCAGCAGCAAGAGTATCGGGATGACCCGCTTGAGCTGATCGGAGATGGGCTGGAAGATTTCCCAGGCATCCTGCTTGACGGCCGTGCCCAGCCCCGTGTCGCCCACATAGCTGTATGCCGCTATGACCTGATTGCCCCGGTAATCCTTGCCGAAATGGATGCCCTGCTTGCCACTCAGCGCCATCGACGTCGGAGTCGCTTCTCCCGCTGCCAGCATGACCCGTGCGTTGTAGGGTTTGAGCTGGCGTCGTTGCGGCATGCATTGCATGGTCTGTGCGTCCACCAGACCGCACAAGCCGGTTTCACCGGTAGTGCCGAATCCGGTGTCATCCAGGAACAGCTTGTTGAGTGCAGGCAAGGCACGCATCACCTTAAGTGTGGCGATGAGCTGACCATCAGCATTGAACAGAGGCCACGAGGTACGCAGCTGGTACGCCTGGTCCCACAGCACTTCGGACTCCACATTCTTCAGGCGAATCGCCACACTCGCGGGATCGGCAGCCTGCCCTACCTCGACGAGCCGGCTGCCGTCCGGTCGGTTGACCCGGATCCACAGGAATTTGCTCGCCGCGCGACGCCGCTCAAGCAAGCGGGTCAACGCCGGTAGACCCGCGGGGCCTTTGAGCGCCCCCGCCAGTTCGGACGAGGGCTCCAGGATCGCCGCCAGCGGCGGGGTCCGGTCATAGGCTTCGTTCAGCGCCGACTGGAGGTGCACAAGCCGCCCCCGCAAGGCAACCTGCAACCCATGGGTAATCTCTTCCTTGGTTCGCTCCTGCAACGCCACGAACCCCGCCAGCCCGGTGCTGAGCGACACAAGGACCAGCGTCAGCGAACCGATGAGGCTGATGCGTTGATCCGGGGCGAGAGACTCATGCCGCTGCGACAGCTCGATGCTCGCCAGCATCAGGCCCAGGCCAAGGGTGATCATGCCGCTGGCGGTATGCAAGGCCATGCGCGAGCCCTTGAACCAGCTGTACAACGCATCGAGCTTGAGCGAGTAGCCGATCAGCCCCGTCACCCCCAGTGTCAGCACCACGAAACTCAGAACGATGGCCAGCCACGCCACGCGACGATCGCGCAGGTAACGGGTCATGAACAGGGCAATGGCGGCGCAGACAAAACCCAGGGAGGTGTTGGGCGCCATGCGCCCCGGATGCGGATTGCCATCCTTGAGCCAGTCGTGCAGACCCGCCCAGTCGAAATGGTTGCCGACATCGGCAAGGTTCTCGATGAGAATCAAGGTGCCGACGACGAAAACGACGGACGACAGGAGCACGACAAGGCGCCGCGCGCGCGGCGTATCCCGGCCACAGCAGAACAAAGCCAGGCCACTCAGTGCAAAGCAGCTGGCGGTGTTGATCACCATGGCGACAAGGCCCGGCATCATCTGCACCATCACGGCGCTGCGTACCAGCCAGCCAAGGATGACCCACAGCCCAAGCAGCATCAGCGCGACGCTGAGGCCCTGCCTGATACCGTAAGCCTTGAGACTGGGGTTAAGCTTCATTGCGAAGAGAATGAACCTGATGATCGAATGGCTTGACACTCATCAACGGCAAGATATGGCTTTTGCTTGAGCATGCATTGCAAATCAAAGACTTGCGAATCACCCGGGCTACTACTTTGGTCTAGTCAACCGGTTTTCACCCGTTCGCAGTCTGCGCACTCCGACAGGCCTTGTCATGGATGAAAAGCACTACCTTTCCCCGCTTTTCGAGCCCTCCAGCGTCGCCATCATCGGCGCCACAGAACGTGAGGGTGCCCTCGGCCAGGTGCTGATGCGCAACATGCTGGCCGGGCAATTCCGCGGCAAGCTCATCGCCGTCAATCCCAAGTACAAGTCCGTGCAGGGCGTCCCCTGCGTGCGGCGCATCGGCGATGTCGGCTTCAAGGTCGATCTGGCCATCATCGCCACCCCGGCTGCCACGACGCCTGTCATCGTCGAGCAATGCGGCAAGGCCGGCGTGCGCACCGCCGTGATCCTCTCGGCGGGCTTTGGCGAAAGTGGCGCCGATGGCGCGCGGCTGGAGATGGAAGTCGTCCGCACGGCGCGCCAGTACGGCCTGCGCCTGCTAGGCCCCAACAGCCTGGGTGTAGCGCGCCCGCGGATCGGCCTGAATGCCACCTTCGCCCATGCGCAAGCTTTGCCGGGCTCCATAGGCTTCATTTCGCAATCAGGTGCGCTCTGCGCCGCCATCCTCGACTACGCCAGGCCCAACCAGATCGGCTTCTCCAATGTGGTGTCGCTCGGCGCGTCGAGCGATCTGGATTTCGGCGAGATCCTCGATTACATGGTGTGGGACTACCGTACCGAAAGCATCCTGCTCTACATCGAAGGCATCCGTAACGCACGGCGCTTCCTCTCCGCCATACGCGCCGCTGCGCGGGCCAAGCCCATCATGATCCTCAAGGTCGGGCGCCATCCCCAATCCCTGCGGGCCGCACAGCAGCACACCCGTGCCGTGGTAGGTGACGACGCGGTGTTCGATGCGGCCCTGCGCCGCGCCGGCGTCATCCGCATCTACAACCTGAGCCAGCTCTACGCCGCCACGAAAGCGCTGTTCGCCCACTTCCGCCCGCGTGGCAACCGCCTCGCCATCATCACCAACGGCGGCGGCCCCGGTGTGATGGCAGCGGACCGCGCGGGTGACCTCGGCATCCCGCTGGCGCAGCTGTCCACCCGCACGCTGACGCGGCTGGATCGCATCCTGCCGCCGCACTGGTCGCTCGACAATCCGATCGATCTGGTCGGCGACTCGGACCCCGAGCGTTACGCCAACGCACTGGCCGCGCTGCTCGACGACGAGGGTGTCGACGGCGTGCTGTGCCTGCTGACCCCGCAGGCGATGACGCGCCCCAATGAAGTGGCCAGTCGTGTCATCGAACTACACAAGACCACCGACAAGCCCATCCTCACCTGCTGGCTGGGCGAAGACCAGACGCGCGAGGCGCGTGAGATGTTCCGCGAAGCCGGCATCCCGTCACTGCGCACGCCCGAGGTCGCCGTCGAGCTCTTCTCTCACCTCTCTTCCTACTACCGCAACCAGACCCTGCTGACGCAAGCCCCTGCCCCACTCGTTGACGAACGCCTGCCACTGACGCAAGCGGCGCGCTTCATCATCGACAATGCGCTGGCGCGTCGCCGCACAACACTGCTGCGGCAGGAGGCGATGGCCGTGCTCTCCGCCTTCCACGTGCCGGTGCCACCCAGCTTTCTCGCCAACACGGCAGAAGAAGCCGCCTCGCTGGCACGCGACATTGGCTTCCCCGTCACGCTGCGCCCCAATGTCGCCCTGCCGGCTGCCCGGCGCTCGCTGCTGACCCGCCGCAACATCGCCAGCACCGTGGCCGCGCACCTGGCGTTCGAAGAGTTGCGCGCAGAACTCGATGCCCGCATGCCGGGCGCCAGCCAGGAAGGCATCTGCGTCGAAGCCATGCGCGAATATGAATCGACGCGCGCCCTGATGATCCGCGTCTGGCGCGACCCGGTCTTCGGCCCCGTGATCGGCTTCGGCGAACGCAGCACCGACCCGGACTGGTGGGGTGATCGCGCCGTAGCCCTGCCCCCGCTCAACCGCTTCCTGGCGCAAGACCTCATCCGTGGCACGCGCGCAGCAACCCTGCTAGGCGCTCACAACAACATGCCCGCCGCACGCATTGACGATGTCGAAGACATCCTGCTGCACATCTCCGAACTCGTCTGCGAACTGCCCTGGGTGCGCGAGATCGAGATCAACCCGCTGCTTGTGGACGAACACGAAGCCATCGTCTGGCATGCACGCATGGAGATCGGGAGTGTCCCGCCGCGCGCCAAGCCATACGATCACATGGCCATTCACCCCTACCCGGCCACACTGACCCGACACTGGCAATTGCGCGACGGCACGCCCGTGTTGTTGCGCGCGCTGAAGCCGGAAGACGCCGAGCTGGAGCAGGACTTCGTGCGCAAGCTGTCGCCCGAGACGCGCTACTTCCGCTTCATGAGCGCACTGCGCGAGTTGCCGCCCAGCCTGCTCGCCAAGCTCACGCAGATCGACTATGACCGCGAGATAGCGCTCATCGCGCTGATCGAACAGGGCGAGGCCCCGGTGCAGATCGGCATCAGCCGCTATGCGACGAATCCCGACGGCGTCAGCTGCGAGTTCGCTGTCGTCGTAGCCGACGCCTGGCAAGGCAGCGGCGTAGGCCGCTTCCTGATGAACAGCCTGATCGACACGGCACACGAACGAGGGCTGCAGACGATGAAGGGCGTCTTCCTCGCCAGCAACGACCGCATGCTGCGTTTTGCGCAAAGCCTTGGGTTTGTCCTGACGCCCGACCCCGACGATCACATGCTCAGGCACGGTACACTTGACCTCAACGCTCCACGCCCCACTCGCCCTGCTGCACACTCCCCCACCTGATTCATGCCGATACACGTCATCACCCTGGCCGAAGCGCTGCCCCAGCACGTCGACGCCGTTAGCCAGCAACTCTCCCACATGGCACAACTGACCCGCATGGCAGAAGGCTGCTTGCGCTGCGATGTCTATGTCGCCAGCGGTGGGCCGCGCCATTTCAACACCATCGAAGTGTGGGTCTCGGCTGATGCCCACGCCGCATGGATACAGTCCGCGCCATTGCTGAAAGCGATTGCGCCGCTGTTCGGCAAGATGAAGGGACTGCCCGAAGTGCGGGTGCTCGACGTCATCACCGAGCTGGAGCACTGAACATGACGACACGCTGTAGCTGGGCGGGCAATGATCCGCTCTACGTGAAGTATCACGATGAAGAATGGGGCGTGCCGGTGCACGACGACCGCAAGCTCTTCGAGCTGATAACGCTGGAAGGTGCGCAAGCCGGTCTCTCGTGGATCACCGTGCTGCGCAAGCGCGAGAACTATCGCGCTGCGTTCTACGGTTTCAATCCCGAACGCGTCGCGCGCATGACGGACAAAGACGTCGAACGCCTGATGACCAATGAAGGTCTCGTCCGCAACCGCCAGAAGATCCAGTCCACGCTGGGCAACGCACGCGCCGTACTCGCCGTGCAGGCCGAATTTGGCAGCCTCGACACCTATCTCTGGCAGTTCGTCAACGGACAGACCATACAGAACAGCTGGCCCAGCCTCGCCGAAGTGCCGGCGCGCACGGAGATCTCCGACGCCATGTCGAAAGACCTGCAGCAGCGCGGCTTCAAATTTGTCGGTTCCACCATCTGTTACGCCTTCATGCAGGCAGTCGGCATGGTCAACGATCACCCGACGGACTGTTTCCGCCATGCCCAGTGCAGGACGCGGTAAGCTCTTCGCATCCCGCGCATCAACGCATTCATTGCCATTTCATGACGACCATCAATCCTGCAGAACGCATCGATTTCAACGGCATGCCTGCCACGCGCCTGCGCGCACCAGATGGCAGCGAAGCCATCGTGCTCGACCATGGCGCGCATGTGGTGTCGTGGAAACCCCGCGGCGGCCCTGATCGTCTGTATCTCTCGCCCGATGCCGTGTTCGAGCAAGGCACGGCCGTGCGCGGTGGCGTCCCGATCTGCTTCCCGCAGTTCGCCAACAATGGTCCGCTGCCCTCGCATGGTTTCGCCCGCAAGTCCAACTGGGAGCTCGTCGACGCGCGTGGCGGCGAAGACTACGCCATGGCCAACCTGCGCCTGCGCTATAGCGACGCAACGCTTGCCGAGTGGCCAGGACAATTCGTGCTGGAACTGGCGATCAGCGTCTCCGGCGACCGCCTGGATCTCGAGATGGATGTGCTCAACGACGGCGAAGAGTCGTTCAGCTTCACTGCCGCCCTGCACACCTATCTCGCGGTCAAGGAAGTCGAGGAGTGCGCACTCGAAGGCCTGCGCGGACAGGACTGTTCCGATTCACTGACCAAGAAGCGCTTCCGCGAAACCGGCACCAGCTTCATGGTCGACCAGGAAGTTGACCGCATCTACCACGGCACGAAGAACGCACTGCTGCTGCGCGAACACCACCGCGCGCTGGCCATCCACAGCGAGAACCTGCCCGACACTGTGGTCTGGAACCCCTGGGTCGAGCGCAGCAAGCAACTCAAGGACCTGCCCGACAATGGCTTCCGGCGCATGCTCTGCGTCGAAGGCGCTGTCGTCGAATCCCCCGTCGTACTGGGTCCACAACAATCCTGGTGGGGCCGGCAGACACTGATGGTGCTGTGACACACACCCGGCACAAACACAAAGGGGCGCTACAAGCGCCCCTTTGTGTTTGTCGAGCAGCAATCAGCCGAGACCGCGCGCCAGGTCGTCCGTGATGTCCTTCACCGCCTCCAGTCCGACGGCCAGGCGGATCAGGTTATCCCTGATGCCGGCGGCTGCACGCGCCTCTGGCGTGATGCGACCGTGCGTCGTCGTCGCTGGATGCGTGATGGTGGTACGCGTGTCACCGAGGTTGGCCGTGATCGACAACAAGCGGCAGTTGTCGACAACGCGCCAGGCTTCGGCCTGTCCACCTTTGACCTCGAAGGCCACGATGGCGCCACCGGTCTTCTGCTGACGGGACGCAAGCTCGTATTGCGGGTGCGAAGGCAAGCCTGGATAGAAGACGCGCTCGACACCCGGCTGCTGTTCCAGCCACTTCGCTACGGCCAGCGAATTCTCCGAATGCGCGCGCATGCGGATATCCAGTGTCTCCAGCCCCTTGAGGATCACCCAGGCGTTGAACGGCGAGATGGTCGGCCCGGCCGTGCGCAGGAAGCGCAGCACCTCTTCGAGCAGCGCCTTGCTGCCAACCACCGCACCACCGAGAACGCGCCCCTGACCATCGAGGTACTTCGTCGCCGAGTGAATGACGATGTCCGCGCCCAGCTTGAGCGGCTGCTGCAAGGCCGGTGAGCAGAAGCAGTTGTTGACGACCAGCAGCGCGCCAGCGCGATGTGCGATCTCTGCCGTCGCAGCAATGTCGACCAGCTGCGTCAGCGGATTCGAAGGCGTTTCGACAAACAACAGCTTCGTCGTCGGCTTCATCGCCGCTGCGTACGCAGCCAGATCGTCTGCATCCACATAGCTGGTCTCGACACCGAACTTGGCCATGTAGAGATTGAAGAACTGGATGCTTGAGCCGAACAATCCCTTCGAGGCCACGATGTGATCGCCGGACTTCAACAAGCCCATGCACACGGCCAGAATGGCGGCCATGCCCGTCGCCGTGGCGATACACGCCTCTGCGCCTTCCAGCGCGGCAAGGCGCGTCTGCAGCATGTTGACCGTGGGATTGGTGAAGCGCGAATAGACCATGCCTTCTTCGCCGCCGACAAAGCGGCCCCTGGCCTCGGCGGCACTCTTGAAGACATAGCTGGAAGTCAGGAACAGCGCTTCGCTGTGCTCGCCGAACTGGCTGCGCTGCGTGCCCGCGCGGATGGCGAGCGTCTGGGGATCAAGATCAAGTTCGTCAAAAGGATTCATGGTCACCTCGAAAACAAAAAACCCGTTCAGCTCTTGCGAGTCAGAACGGGCCTGATCGCTTTAGCTGGATTTATTAAGCGCCCGCAAGCTGTGCATCAAATCGGCGCGTAAGCAGAAAACTACTCTCAGGCAATGCCTGTCGTCAAGACACCAGGTTGAGGTCAAGCTGGCTGGCTTCGGGATCTTCACCGATATTGGAGTCGGCACGACCGCCTTCGACGAAGCTGAGGTACTCCGGCGTGATGTCGCCCGTGACATAGCGGCCATCGAAGCAGGATGTCTCGAACTCCTTGATCGCCGGGTTCAGCGATCCCACGGCTTCCTTGAGGTCATCGAGGGTCTGGTAGATCAGCGCATCGGCGCCAATCTCCTTACCAATCTCTTCTTCAGTGCGGTACGAAGCAATCAGCTCGGCACGGCTGGGCATGTCGATGCCATACACATTGGCGTGACGCACAGGCGGTGCAGCGGAGGCCATGTAGACCTTGGTCGCACCCGCTTCGCGCGCCATGTTGATGATCTCGCGGCTGGTCGTGCCGCGCACGATGGAGTCATCGACGAGCAACACATTCTTGCCGGCGAATTCCTGGTGCATGGCGTTGAGCTTCTGGCGCACCGACTTCTTGCGCACAGCCTGGCCCGGCATGATGAAGGTGCGGCCGATGTAGCGGTTCTTCACGAAGCCTTCGCGATACGGCAGACCCAGATCGCTCGCCAGTTCCATGGCGGCGTTGCGGCTGGAATCAGGGATGGGGATCACCACGTCGATCTTCAGATCGGCGAAGTCACGCTTGATGCGCTCGGCAAGATAGCTGCCCATCTTCACGCGGCTCTCGTACACCGAAATGCCATCGATCAGCGAATCGGGGCGCGCGAGGTAGACAAACTCGAACATGCACGGTGCGTAAGGTGCCGGCGCCGCACACTGCGCGGTGGAAAGCTTGCCGCTGGTATCGACGAGGATCGCTTCACCCGGTGCCACGTCACGCAGCATCTTGAAGCCCAGCACGTCGATGGCAACGCTCTCGGACGCGACCATGTATTCCTTGCGATCGCCCACATCGTTCTCGCCAATCACCAGCGGGCGGATGCCGTAAGGATCACGGAAGGCCAGCAGGCCATAGCCGGCGATCATCACCACGGCTGCGTAAGCCCCCTTGGCACGACGATGCACGCCCGCCACTGCGCGGAAAATCGTTTCTTCGTCGAGACGGAACGAACCGCCCGAGGCTTCCTGCAGCTCATGCGCCAGCACGTTGAGCAGCACTTCCGAATCGGAATTGGTGTTCATGTGGCGCAGATCGGCGAGGTACATCTCACGCTTGAGCGCATCGGCGTTCGTGAGATTGCCGTTGTGGGCCAGCATCAGGCCGAAAGGCGAATTCACATAGAAGGGCTGCGCTTCGGCCGGGTTGTAGGCCGAGCCCGCTGTCGGGTAACGGCAATGACCGATGCCCCAGTTACCGGCAAGGTTGCGCATGTTGCGCGTGCGGAACACGTCGCGCACCAGGCCCGGGCCCTTGTGCATGTGGAAGCGGCCGCCTTCAGCCGTTGCGATGCCAGCGGCATCCTGCCCACGGTGCTGCAGCACCTGCAAACCGTCATACAACAGCTGATTGACGGGAGTGCTCGACACTACACCGATGATTCCACACATAGCTCACCTGTACCTGATACGTGCCGCCAGCTCCTTGGGGAGCCAGGGCTTCACTGCAATCACAACCGTTTCCAGTGGTGCGGAGAACGTCGCTCCACGCCACCAGGCTTCGCGCGGCAAGCTCGTCAGCCCACACAGGGCAACCAGCACCAACGCAATCAATACTGCCCGCAGCACGCCGAACAAGGCGCCAGCCACGCGGTCCGTCAATCCCAGGCCGGCTGCCTTCAGCAATTCGCGGAGCAGGAAACGCACCACTGCCAGCAAAAGCAGCACCACCACGACAATGACGACAAAAGCGAGCGCCCACTGAAGCGCTGGCGTTGTCACAAATGGGGCCACAACGGGCGCTATCAAGGCCGCGAAGCGCCAGGCCAGGAAAACCGCCAGTGCCCAGCTGCACAGTGCGATCACTTCGCTGACCAGTCCTCGCCAGGCACCAAGCAGGACGCTGGCCAGCACGATTCCGAGGAAGACGAAATCGAAAACGGTCACAGCGCGCTCACTTGCCCGCCCTCATTTACCCGTGACAACGCCGTCTAGACTCACCCGTTTGAGCTTTTCCACCGCCTGTTCAGCCTGTGCCTTGGTCTTGAAAGGGCCGACGCGCACGCGCGTGCTGGCTCCCACCTTCTCGACGCTGGCCACCATGCCTGCCTGCTTGACCTTGGCTGCTACGCCACGTGCGTTGTCCTGTTCGCGATAAACGCCAACCTGGACAAAGAATTTCGTTGCCGGCTCTTCGCCTCTTTCGAGCAAAGCCCGGGCCCGCGTTTCACCGCCGACACTGCTCGTGCTGCCGGCGTTCGGGCTGCTCGCTGCCGCTACGCTCGATGCCGCAACGCTGCTTGCCGCTGCCGCACTGGCCGCCGCACCACGCGGTGCCGAGCTGACGGTAACAGGGCTCATTTCGGGATCCCCGGGAACGGAGACCGGAGCCGAGCTGCTGGCGGTGTTGATGACGCGGGAGGTGTAGTTGCTGCCTTCCTGGCTGGGAATGCGGATCTGCAACTCGTTGCCGGTCTGACGCGGTTCGCTGTCCATGACCATGGGCAGGAAGATGATGGCTGCGAGCGCCAGCGCCACGGCACCAATCAGGCGACGGCGGGCGCGCTTCTTCAGTTCGAGCTGGGCGTCGTTTTCAGCCATGGCGGGCTTCTGTCGGAAGGGCTGCCGACCCCGCCTCCGCCGGTTGTCGCTGCAGGCTCTGCATGACGGCCGATACGGTCAGGAAGGATCCGAAGGTCACGATTCTATCACCCTCCCCTGCCTTCGCCCTGGCCGCCGCAAAGGCCGCTGCCGGATCGTCGAAGAGGCTCACTGTCGCCTTGCTGCCCAGGCTCAAGAGCACATCCCGCAGGGCCTCAGGCGTCGCCGCACGTGGTCCGCCAGGATTGCACAGATACCAGTGGTCAACGCGGCCCAGCATGGGCTGCAGGCTGCCGGCAATGTCCTTGTCAGCCAGCATGCCGCACACCGCATGGGTGTCCGGGAAGAAGCCCATGTTGGACAGGTTGTCGGCCAGCACGGCTGCGGACTGGGGATTGTGTGCAACGTCCAGGATCACGGACGGACGCCCCGGCAAGACCTGGAAGCGCGCCGGCACTTCGACCAGCATCAAGCCCTGGCGGACAGCCTGCATCGGCACCGGCAGGCGTTCTTCTATGGCTTCCAGCGCGGCCAACGCGCCTGCTGCGTTGAGCAACTGATTGGCGCCACGCAAAGCCGGATACGCCATGCTGTTGCGCCGCTGCTGGCGGCCACGGAACTGCCATTGCGTCTTGTCGCCGGAAAACCCGAAATCCCTACCTGAAATGCGCAGATCGGCACCGATTGCACGCGCATGATCAATCAGCGACTGCGGTGGCTGCGGATCACTGCAGATGGCAGGCCGACCGGCGCGATAGATGCCGGCCTTCTCGAAGCCTATCTTTTCGCGCGTGTCACCGAGATAGTCCATGTGGTCCATGGCCACGCCGGTGACGATGGCGCAGTCCGGATCGATGACATTGACGGCATCAAGCCGGCCGCCCAGTCCGACCTCGAGAACCACCACATCCAGCCCCTGCTGGCAGAACACCCACCAGGCGGCAAGCGTGCCGTATTCGAAGTAAGTCAGCGGCGTGTCGGCCAGGCCCGCACGCGCCGCTTCGACCGCCGCGAAACCGCGGCAAAGCATGTCATCGTCGGCATCCTGTCCGAGCAGACGCACACGCTCGTTGTATTTCAGCAGATGCGGCGAGGTATAGACGCCGACGCGATAGCCCGCAGCGCGCAGCATGGCGTCGAGCATGGCGCAGGTCGAGCCCTTGCCATTGGTGCCGCCGACGGTGATGACGACCGCATCGTTGTGCAGATCCATCGCCTGCAGGACACGGCGGACACGATCCAGCCCCAGTTCGATGGGACGTGCATGCTGACGCTCGATCCAGTCGAGCCAGCCTTGCAACGAATCAGGCAAGGACATCAGTTATTGACGGCGGGCTGGCCCGACAACAGGGTCAGCACCTGGGCGAGACGCTCGCGCAGTTCACGGCGATCGACGATCATGTCGATGGCGCCCTTTTCAATGAGGAACTCCGAACGCTGGAAGCCTTCCGGCAGCTTCTCGCGCACGGTCTGTTCGATCACGCGCGGACCCGCGAAACCAATCAGCGCGCCGGGCTCACCGATCACCACGTCGCCCATGAAGGCGAAGCTCGCCGACACACCGCCCATGGTCGGGTCGGTCAGCACGGTCACGAACGGCAGGCGACGCGCAGACAGACGCGTGATGGCTGCCGTGGTCTTGGCCATCTGCATGAGGGAGAAGAGACCTTCCTGCATGCGCGCACCACCAGTGGCGGTGAAGCACACGAAGGGCAGATCCTGTTCGTAAGCAGCCTTGACGCCGCGCACGAAGCGTTCGCCCACGACGGAACCCATGGAACCGCCGAGGAAGTCGAATTCGAATGCCGCCACGATCAACGGCACGTTGCACACAGAGCCCTGCATCACGATCAGGGCGTCCGCTTCACCGGTGTCTTCGTTGGCCGCGGCCAGACGGTCCGGGTACTTCTTGCTGTCCTTGAACTTCAGCGGGTCGAGCGGTACGACTTCGGAGCCCAGCTCGAAACGTCCCTCTGCATCCAGCAGCAGGTCGAGGCGCTGACGCGCGCGAATGCGCTTGTGATGGCCGCACTTGGGGCAGACATACTGGCTCTGCTCGATGTCCGAGCGATACAGCACGGCCTCACAGGATTCACATTTGATCCAGAGTCCTTCCGGGATCGACTTGCGAACGGGTTGGTCGCGCTTGATCTTGGGCGGCAGCAGTTTGGTCAGCCAGCTCATCTTGAATCCTCTTCAAATAATCCGGTCAGGTTCGGGGCTCGTCCAGCGCAGCACGTACGCCTGACAGAAAATCAATCAGACGCTCGGCCAGCCCGTCGGGGCCCTGCTCGAACTCCTGCACAATCCGCGTACCGATCACCACGGCGTCGGCGCAGTCCGCCACGGCGCGTGCCGATGCGGCATCGCGGATACCGAAGCCCACACCGATCGGCAGGGGAATGTACTGGCGCAGTTCGGCCAGTTTTTCCGCCACGTTGCCGACGTTGAGGTGGGTTGCCCCGGTCACGCCCTTGAGGGACACGTAGTAAACATAGCCTCTCGCCAGCTTTCCGACAGCCTGGGCACGTTGCGGCGGCGTCGTGGGCGCGAGCAGGAAAATGGGGTCAATACCGAAACGCTGCAGCACAGCGACGCGCTCTGCGGCCTCGTCGGGCGGCAGGTCAACTGTCAGCAGGCCGTCGATACCCGCCTCACTGGCCGCGGCAGCAAAGGCTTCGTAGCCCATGGCCTCGACCGGATTGGCGTAACCCATCAGGACCACCGGCGTCTGGTTATCGGTCTTGCGGAATTCGGCGACCATGGCGATCACCGAGCGCAGGCTGACGCCATGCGCCAGCGCGCGTTCAGTGGCACGCTGGATGACAGGGCCATCCGCCGACGGATCGGTGAAAGGCACGCCCAGCTCGATGATGTCGGCGCCGCCCTTGACCAGTGCCTGCATGAGGCCCACGGTCATGCCGGGATGCGGATCTCCCGCTGCGATATAGGGGATCAGGGCGCGCTTGCCGGCGGCCTGGAGGCGGGAAAAAGTGGTCTGGATGCGGGTGGACATTCGGATTCGTGTCGGAGAAGTCAGGGCCGGGTCAGAGCGGGATGCCTTCCAGGCGGGCAATGGTCGGAATGTCCTTGTCACCGCGGCCGGAGAGGTTCACCACGATGATCTGGTCGCGCGCCATCTGCGGTGCGATCTTGCTGGCATGCGCCAGGGCGTGGCTGGACTCCAGCGCCGGGATGATGCCTTCATAGCGGCACAGGTCATGGAAGGCTTGCAGCGCCTCGTCATCTGTCGCAGCCACGTATTCGGCGCGCTTGATTTCGTTGAGGTGGCAGTGCTCGGGGCCCACGCCGGGGTAATCCAGGCCGGCCGAAATCGAGTGTGTATCGATGATCTGGCCGTTTTCATCCTGCATCAGGTTCACGCGCTCGCCATGCAGCACGCCGGGGCGGGCATTGGTCGTCAGCGGTGCGGCATGGCGACCGGTTTCGATGCCATGGCCACCGGCCTCCACGCCGATCAGGCGCACGCCGGGCACTTCGATGTAGGGATAGAAAATGCCGATGGCGTTGGAGCCACCACCCACGCAAGCCACGACGGCGTCGGGTTGGCGGCCGATCTGCTCGGCGCACTGCACTTTGCACTCTTCGCCGATGACGGACTGGAAGTCGCGCACCAGCATCGGGTAAGGATGCGGGCCGGCGCAGGTGCCGATGATGTAGTACGTGGAATCGACGTTGGTCACCCAGTCACGCAGGGCTTCGTTCATCGCATCCTTGAGGGTCTTGGAGCCACTGCTGACGGGCACAACCGTTGCCCCCAGCAGTTTCATGCGGAACACGTTGGGCGCCTGACGGGCCACATCTTCCGAGCCCATGTAAACCACGCATTCGAGGCCGTAGCGCGCTGCCACAGTGGCCGACGCCACGCCGTGCTGGCCAGCACCGGTCTCTGCAATCACGCGCTTCTTGTTCATGCGGCGCGCCAGCAGGGCCTGGCCAATGGTGTTATTCACCTTGTGCGCGCCGGTGTGGTTCAGGTCTTCGCGCTTGAGGTAGATCTGTGCACCGCCCAGGATCTCGGACCAGCGCTTGGCGTGGTACAGCGGGCTGGGGCGACCGACGTAGTGCTTGAGTTCATACTGGAACTCGGCAATGAAGTCCGGATCCTTGATGGCCCTTTCGTACTCGGCGCGCAATTCGTCCAGCGCCGGGATCAGGGTTTCGGCGACGAACACGCCACCAAACTGTCCGAAATGCCCACCATCATCGGGCATGTCGTACTTGAGGTCAGACATCTGCATTGCGCACTCCAGCAATGAATGCAGCGATCCTCGCTGCATCCTTGATTCCCTTGCCTCCGGTCAGCGACTCGACGCCGCTGCTCACATCCACCGCCCAGGGGCGGACGCGTTGAACCGCTTCCGTCACGTTTTCGGTGTCCAGCCCGCCGGACAGGATCAACGGCAAAGGCAGGCTTTCCGGGATCAGTGACCAGTCGAAAGTCTTGCCACCGCCACCATAGCCATCGACCCAAGCGTCCAGCAACAGACCCTGAGCGTCCGGAAACGCGGCCGCGTAGTCTACCAGATTGACCCCCGGCCGCACCCGGGCGGCTTTGAGGTAAGACCGACCGTAACGTTCACAGTCCTCAGCGCATTCTTCTCCATGAAACTGCAGACAGGTCAGCGGCAAGGCGTCGAGGTGCTGGCGCACAAACGACTCCTCGGCATTCACGAACAAGCCGACGATGCTCAGGAAAGGCGGCACACGGCGGCATAGCTGCGCTGCGCGTTCGATATCGATGAAACGCGGGCTGGGCGGGTAGAAAACCAGGCCGATGGCGTCAGCGCCAGCGCTCACAGCCGCGTCAACATCCTGTTCTCGGGTCAGTCCACAGATCTTGATTCGGGTTCGCATGAGCTTCCAGTAATGGCGGGCGGGACGAAAAGCTGCCCCTGATCGGGCAAGCCATGGTGCTCAGGATAACGAATCCCGCACAGATAGAGTCCATCCGGGGCGAAAGTCGGCGGCGACTGACGACGATCAGCCTGCCGCAAGAGCTCGCCCATGAAATCCGGCCCGGCTTCGCCCTTGCCGATATGCACCAGAGCGCCCACCAGGTTGCGCACCATGTGATGCAGGAAGCCATTGGCAGCAAAGTCGAAATACAGGCACTTCCCCTGCCGCCCGACCTGCGCCAGATGCATCAGGCGAATCGGAGTGTTGGCCTGGCAAGACGCCGCCCTGAAGGCAGAAAAGTCGTGCTGGCCAACCAGCGACTTACAGGCTAGCTGCATGGCCACGAGATCCAGCGGTGCGTGATGCCAACCCACTTTGCCGGCGAGGATCGCCGGGCGCACCGGTTGATTCAGCAACACATAGCGATAACGTCGTGCTTCCGCGCTGAAACGCGCATGGAAGTCATCACCCACACACTGCGACCAATGCACGCTGACAGACGGGGGCAGATGCGAATTTACCCCCCGCACCCAGGCGGACAGGGGACGTTGGGCATCCGTATCGAAGTGCGCAATCTGTGTCGTTGCATGGACGCCGGTATCTGTTCTGCCCGCGCAGTGCAGGATCACATCATGCCCAGCAATCTCGCGCACGGCCTTCTGCAGCACATCCTGCACAGTGCGTCCGTGGGGTTGCGACTGCCAGCCTTCGAAAGCGCTGCCGTCGTACTCGACGCTCAGGACAACGCGAACCATGCCATCACTCCGACAGCGCCCGACCAGGCCAGCCACAACATGCCCAGATCACGTGACGACGGGGGCGCAAGATCCCAGCTCATCACACCTGTCCTGGATGACGCCTCGTCATCCATCGCGCTCACTGGTCCCAGCAAGTCACGCCATGTAGGCTTGTCTGCCTTGTCTGCCTTGTCTGCACTGACCGCCTCCAGCACCAGCGTCAGACGCGCGGAAAACCTGTCCGTGCCAAGACCCAGCCATCGACAAGGCGCGGCCAGCACGTGCAACGCCGCCACCCAATCGCCGACCTGGAGCCGGCTCATGAGCAACACGATGACAGCGATCATGCCCGCCAGACGCGCCACATGCTCGGCAGCCAGCATCAGTCCTTCCACGCTAGGGCTCAATTGCCAGAAATCGACCATCACTGCACGCCCCGGTGTCTGCCAGGCGAACAGGACAACAATGGAGACAAAGATCCACTTCGAACGCCACAACATTCGCCCAAGGGCTGCCCTGCCAAGCGCCAATGCGCTGCCGAGCAACGCGAGCAGCAATAGCCAGAACGCGTAGCCAATCAGGCCCTGCAAAGCGGCAATGCAAAACAAACCGGCCGTCACTAGGACGGCCGGATGTGTTCGCGGAACCTCCGATTGCATCATGCGATGCGCGTCAGGATCGTGCGTGCCATTTCTTTCTGCGTATCAGCACCGTCCGACATGACTTCTTCGAGCAGCTCCTTGGCACCTTCGATGTCGCCCATCTCTTCGTAAGCGCGCGCCAGTTCCAGCTTGGTGCTCACTTCGTCGTTGAGATCGACGTTGCCAACGGCCGGCGTCGAAGCTGCATTGGTATCGACCATTTCGACCTGGGCTGCTGCCGGGCTGGCAGAGCTGGAGATCTGGATGTCGGAGAGATCCATGTTGCTGCGCGAGACATTCGAGTCTTCACCCAGCTCGAAGTCGAAGTCGAGCAGGCTGCTTTCGAAGTTGGTCTTTTCCAGATCGACTTCCGACACATGCGAACGTTCCATCGCACGTTCGACACCCATGGCATCGGTGGAAGACAACTCGCTCATTGCCTTGTCGACCACGGCTTCTGCTGCGGCGAACTGCGACACTGCGGGCGCGGACGGAGCCGGTGCAGGCGCTGCAGCGGCAGGTTCTACATCCAGATCGAATTCAAGCGGGGCCGATTCGCTGGCCGAGAAATCAGGCTGCGTGTCGATCGACAGCGGTTCGCCTTCCGGCTCGCGGGCTTCGATGCGCGTTTCCGGCTCGTCACCTTGCGGCAATTCCAGATCCAGGTTGAAGTCCAGATTCAGCGGCTCGGGCGACGTCGAAGTCAGCAGCGGCTCGGGTTCGGGCTCCGGCATCACCGGCATGTTGCCGTCGCCTTGTGCCAGCTGGCCGATTTCGCCGGGCACCGTCCAGGTCGCACGCATCTGCGACACATTGTTCGTACCGAAGCTGACGGCTTCCTGCTGCGGAGCAGGTTCAGGTGCAGCTTCTTCGACCGGCAACGAGATTTCCATCGGCACTTCAGCTGCCTGTGCCTTGGGAATGATCACGGTCGTATTGTCGGAGCTTTCGCCTGCACCGTAGAGCGGATTGCCCGGATCCAGACGTGCGCCCAGCGCGGCCGCCTTGGCCCAGTCATCGCCCACACCACCGGTCTGCGTATAGAGATCGGTAGCCACATTTTCGAACTGCTTGACGCTGCGACGCTGCGCGTAGATCTCGAGCAGCTTCAGATAGATCGCCACGCGGGTCGGATCGCTCTTGAGCGCGTCCTGCAGGATTTCTTCGGCCTGCGCGTCACGACCGTAGGCCATGTACACGTCAGCCTCGGCAACCGGATCCACGCCTTCATCGCTATCGATTGCCGACAGGCCGGACTGGCTGAAGTCCGTATGCAGCATGCTCGTGCCGGTATCAACCGTCTGGCCGCCAGCATTGCCGAACACCGAATTCGGGCTGGTCGAAGATTCGCTCAGCGAAGTCGTCATCGCACCTGATGCAGCGTTGCGACGGCGGTTACGCAGGAACACGAAACCAGCGCCACCTGCAGCCAGCGCCAGCGCGCCAAGCGTCAGCGGGGTGAAGATGCCGCCTGAATCGTTGACGACCTGGGCTGTATCCGTCGCCGGCGTCGGGGCCGGCGTCACGACAGGAGCCGAAGCGATGGGCGCCGGAGCTGCTTCGCTGGCAGCAGCCACAACCGGCTCGCTGGCAGTCGCGGCAGCAGCAGCGGCCGCCGATGCCTCAGCAGCAGCTTGGGCAGCCGCCTGTTCCTTGGCCGCCTTCTCGGCAGCAGCCTGCTCTTCAGCAGCCTTGGCCGCTGCAGCAGCTTGTTCTTTGGCAGCCTTTTCGTCAGCAACCGCTTTTTCCTTCGCTGCCTTGGCGTCGGCGACAGCCTTCTCCTTGGCAGCCTTGGCATCAGCCGCGGCCTTTTCCTTAGCTGCCTTGGCTTCTGCGGCCGCTTTTTCCTTCGCCGCCTTCTCGTCGGCAGCAGCCTTTTCCTTGGCGGCCTTCTCAGCAGCCTTCGCTGCCTTGGCTGCCGCAGCGGCCTCTTCCTTGGCAGCCTTTTCGGCTGCAGCTGCGGCGATCTTGGCGGCCTTTTCAGCCGCCGCCGCAGCGGCCTTGTCTTCCTTGGTCGCGTTGGCCGAAGCAGCCTTCAACGCTTCCTTCGCCTTGGCGTCCGCAGCAGCAGCTTGCTTCTGCAGGTCTGCCAAGCTGTCAGTCTTCATCTTGACGAGCTTTTCGAGCTCCTTGACGTTGCGCTCCAGCTCATCCGCACGGGACTTGGCTTCCTTGAGCGCCTTGTCACGCGCCACGACATCTTCCTCAAGCGCCTTGATGCGGCTGGCCGACTTGGCGTCGCCACCAGCACCTTCCTTGGTATCGGTACGGCCGATTTTCAGCTGGTCACGCGCCTGGCCGCTAGCCGAAGGCTTGTCTTCCACCTTGGGGCTGACCTTGCCGGACGAAGCCTGAGCGGGCTTGGCCTCACGTGCCGGCGCCTGTTCGGCCGCACGGGCAACGTCGCTCTTGAGCGCTTCGAAATTCGAGGCCTTGACGATGATCTGGCGTGCTTCAGCCTTGTCGATGGCTGCTGCCTCAGCAGCGCTCGGCACACGCAGCACGGTGCCCGTTGACAGGCGATTGATGTTGCCGCCGCCGAAAGAATCCTTGTTGGCCTGGTACAGCGCGGCAACCATCTGGTCGCGCGTCACTTCGACGGGCTTGAGCTTGCCGGCGATCGATGTTGCCGAGTCGCCAGACTTGACGGTGTAGTCGCCTGCGGTACCCGTCGCAGCGGGCGCCTTCTCGGGTTTGGGAGTGGCAGGTGCTGCAGCGGGCTTCTCTGCCGCGGGACGCTTGCTGGCCGCTGCGGGCGCAGGCGTTGCCGAAGACACGACTGCCGGTGCAGGAGTGGGAACAGGACGAACAGCGGGAGCGCTGTCGATACGCACAGCCGGTTCAGCAACCTGGGGAACAGCTCTGGCGCTCGACGCGCCCGTCTCGGAAGGATCCAGCAGGAAGGTGTATTCACGCAGGATGCGGCCACCTTGCCAGGTCAGCTCGACCAGCATGTTGACAAAGGGCTCGTTGAACGCGCGATCAGAGGTGATTCGCACGACAGCACTGCCATTGGCGCGCCGCTCGATGCTCATGCGCACGGCGCTGAAGTCGCTGACGAATTCGATATTGGCGCGGGCGTGGGCATCAGCCGAAGCGAGCCGCGCCGTCATGGCGTCCAGCTCTTCAGGCGTTGCCGCAATATCCACCTCGGCTCTCAGTGGCTGCCCCAGCGAACTGAACACATTGATTCGCCCCAAACCCGCGGCCATGGCTGGCCCGGAAATGGAAGCAATCATTGCTGCCAGAAGGGTGCTACGAAGGAACGATTTTTTCATAACGCTTCGTGCGGCGCAGCCGTAAGGCAGCCCGATGTGGTGAAAGTAAACTTCAAAATAACATCAATGAGTTATCGTCGCAAGCTCATCCATTACCTGAATAGCCGGGTCTAACGGTCTCAATTGTTGTATTTATGCAACTCGCCGGGACCGTCAGGCCCCGGCAAACAACTGTCATTTTTGTAGAAGAATCCGCAGCATACGGCGCAGCGGCTCGGCAGCCCCCCACAGCAGCTGATCGCCGACCGTGAATGCTGTCAGGTACTCGCCGCCCATCGCCAGCTTGCGCAGCCGACCGACGGGGACATGCAGATGGCCGGTGACGGCAGCGGGCGTGAGCTCACGCTCGGAACGCTCGCGGTCGTTCGGCACCACACGCACCCAGTCATTCGCCTTGCCGAGGATGTCGCTGATTTCATCCAGCGGCACATCCTGGCGCAACTTGATAGTCATCGCCTGACTGTGGCAACGCATCGCGCCGATACGCACGCAGAGGCCATCGATGGGCACGCTGCCCGGCGTACGGAAAGCCGGCTTGCCGAGGATCTTGTTGCACTCGGCACCGCCCTTCCATTCTTCCTTGCTCGCACCGTGCTCGTAGGGCACATCGATCCAGGGGATCAGGCTGCCGGCGAGTGCGGTGTTGCGGAAGTTCTGCTTCGGGAAGTCGTCGCTGCGGATCGTCTCGGCGACCTTGCGGTCGATATCGAGAATCGCCGAAGCGGGATCGGCGAGCAGGTCGGCTACGGAACCGTGGATGCGACCCATCTGTGCGATGAGTTCACGCATGTTCTGCGCACCGGCACCAGAAGCCGCTTGATACGTCATCGACGTAGCCCACTCGACCATATCGTTCTGGAACAGGCCGCCGAGCGCCATCAGCATGAGGCTGACCGTGCAGTTGCCGCCAACGTAGTTCTTGACGCCCTTCTGCAGGCCGTCCTGGATCACGTTGAGGTTGACGGGGTCGAGGATGATGATCGCGTCGTCCTTCATGCGCAGCGACGAAGCGGCATCGATCCAGTAACCGTTCCAGCCTGCGGCGCGCAGTTGCGGGAAGATTTCGTTGGTGTAGTCACCGCCCTGACAGGTGACGATGACGTCCAGCGTCTTCAGGTCAGCGATGGACTTGGCATCCTTGAGGGTTTCGACATCACGGCCGACATCCGGCCCCTTGCCACCGACGTTGGACGTGGTGAAGAACACGGGCTCGATGAGGGCGAAGTCATTCTCTTCACGCATCCGCTGCATCAGCACGGAGCCAACCATGCCGCGCCAGCCAACAAAACCTACACGCATTGCAATTTCCTTTAATTGAACTCGGTCCCCGCCGGACTCTGGTCCGCCCGCCCCACCGCTGGCGGGAACTTGAGCGGAGGCACGGGACGAAACTATCCGGTAACGGTTTGGGTCGTTTTGGTGGTGATGGTGCCCGTGGACGTGACAACGCCGCCGACGCGGGTCAAGGCCTGCATGGCGATATCGAAACGTTCAGCAATGATCAGACGGGCGGGGTTCATCAGCATTCACCAGTTTCGCGGCATCGGGGTAGTCGCCGCGACTCGGATTTCCCGGGCACAGCGCACAGGGTCAAGCCCCTACAACGCACGCCGGAGGCGGAACTTTAGCGCAACATCGGCAATACGAAAAGGCGGCGACAGTCAAGCCTGCAACGGGACATCTGTCACATCTGCCAACGCCACCACCCGATCAGTGTCCGCGCGCCTTCTCGTACAAGGGCAAGACCAACGGAACGGTGGCACGCAAATCGGCCTGGCGCTCCTCGCTGGGCGGGTGCGAAGACAGGATCTTGGGCGGTGCGCTGCCGCCCAGCTTGGCCATCTTCTGCCACAGCGTTACGGCACCGTTGGGGTCGAAACCCGCACGCGCAGCCAGCTCCAGCCCCATACGGTCGGCTTCGCTTTCCTGTTCGCGCGAATTCGGCAATGCGATGGCTGCCATCGAGGCTGACTGGGCCAGTTCAGGCGGCAATTCGAAACCAAGGGCTGCCGAGCCGACGGACAACAGCACGCCACCGACCTGCGCCGCCATCACGCGCGGCTGGCGCTCCAGGGCATGCTCACGCAAGGCATGTGCAATCTCGTGCCCCATGACGGCAGCCAGTTCGTCGTCCGTCACTTTCAGCGTTTCGATCAGTCCGGTGAAAACAGCGATCTTGCCGCCGGGCATGCACCAGGCATTGACGTCCTTGCTCGCCAGCACGTTCACTTCCCAAGCCCAGTTCTTCGCTTCGGGCCGGAAAATCACGACGTGCGGGATCAGCTTGTTGGCAATCGCCCGCACGCGCTCAGTCTGCGCTTTGTCCGGGTTGAGCTCGCCCTTCTTGGCGGCGCCCTGCAAGGTCGTGTTGTAGGCGAGAGCCGATTCCTTGTTCATCTGTTTCGACTCGTTGTCGAGCGAACCCATGATGCGCTGCTGACGCGTTACGCCCACCACGCCGGGCTGCGTGGTCTGCACGGTCTGGCAGGCCGTCGTCATCAGCACGACAGCGAAGAGCAGAAAGGTATTCAGTCCGATACGCATTGTTTGCACCTAACGAGAAGAGCCGCGCCATGCCAGCGCGAGAATCAGGAAACCGGCCAGCGCGAAGCCGGCGCTGCTGGTGAAGGTCCAGCCGGGTCCGGCATGATCCCACAGCCAGCCCGACAGGCTTGCGCCAATGATGCCACCGGCACCGAAACTCATGCTGCCGTAAAGCGCCTGTCCGAAAGACTGATGTTGTGGCCCGAACCAGCGATGCACCGCTGCCACCGAGGCAGCATGATAAGCACCGAATGTGATGCCATGCAGACATTGCAGCAACACGATCAAAGGCAGAGACGCCACGCCCCAGCCAATGCCCGTGAAGCGCAGCACTGCCGTCGCAAAGCACACCAGCAGGATGACGCGCAGCGAGTAGCGTCTCAACAGACCCGGCATGAGGAAGAACACGCCGATCTCGACCAGCACACCCAGGGTCCACAAGGCACCGATCAAGGGTTTGGCATAACCGGCCTGATCGAGGTGGATGGAATAGAAAACGTACAGTGCGCCGTGCGCAGCGGACATCAGCAGGCAGGCCAGCAACAGTGCCAGCACGCCCGGCTGGCGCAGGATATTGCCCAGGCCTGCGTGATCTTCGTGATGCCGCGACCGGGCAGCCTTCTGCTCGCGCAACGCGAGGGATGCCAGCACGATGCTGGCAAGGATGGCGGTTGACACAGGCAGGATGCTGCCCAGGCTCCAATGCTCCAGCACGAAGCCCATGCCGAAACTGGCGACGATGAAACCAACCGAGCCCCAGGCGCGGATCTGGCCGTAGCGATCCGCACGCTCGGCAAGATGGTCGAGCGTCATGGATTCCAGCAGCGGCATGGTCGCCGTCCAGAAGAAACTCATGATGCCCAGCGCGGCGAAGTAGGCCCAGAAGCCCTCTGCCCAGAAAATCGCGACAAAACCCAGCAGCGACATGATCGCAGACAGGCGCACGACGGCCACGCGGTTCTGCCAGCGGTCCGCGATCCAGCCCCACAGGTTGGGCGCCAGCAGACGCATGATCTGCATCATCGACATGAGGATGCCGATCTCGGTCGCAGCGAAGCCGCGTGACTGCAGGAACAGCCCGAAGTACGGCATGAAGATGCCGACGTAGGCGAAGTAGCAGAAGTAGTACGTTCAACAGGCGCGCCGACTGGGGGTCAATCACCCTCAGTCACGCGGTGACGGCACGTCCTGTTCGACCATCCGGCGCAAGGCCCGCAATGCGCGGCGCGTCCGGCGTGATGTCGGCGTTCTGCGCGCGCTGGCGCAAGGCATGGTCGATCAGCACCAGCGCCAGCATGGCTTCGGCGATGGGCGTGGCGCGGATGCCTACGCAGGGATCATGACGACCGGTGGTCATCATCATGGTCGGCTCGCCCTGCTTGTCAATCGACTGACGCTCCTGCGGAATCGACGAGGTCGGCTTGATGGCCATGGCGACGCGGATGTCCTGTCCGCTCGAAATGCCGCCCAGCACACCACCGGCGTGGTTGGACAGGAAGCCGGCCGGCGTCAGTTCATCGCCGTGGTAACTGCCACGCTGCGCGACGGTGGCGAAGCCGTCACCAATCTCGACGCCCTTCACTGCATTGATGCTCATCATCGCGTAGGCAATGTCAGCGTCAAGGCGGTCGAACACCGGCTCGCCCCAACCCGGTGGCACGTTGGTCGCGATGACTTCGATACGCGCGCCGATGGAATCGCGCTCGCTACGAATCTGATCCATGTAGGCTTCGAGCTGCGGCACGATCTCGTCGTTGGGCGCGAAGAAGGCATTTTCGCCGACGTGCTGCCAGCCCTTGAACGGGATGCGGATCTCGCCAAGCTGGCTCATCCAGCCGCGGATCACGATGCCATGCTTTTCCTTCAGCCACTTCTTGGCAATCGCGCCGGCGGCGACGCGCACTGCCGTTTCACGCGCCGAAGAACGGCCACCGCCACGGTAGTCGCGCACGCCGTACTTATGCGCATAGGCGTAGTCGGCGTGGCCCGGACGATAGGTGTTCATGATCTTCGAATAGTCGCCGCTGCGCTGGTCCTGATTGCGGATCAGCAGCGCGATGGGCGTACCCGTGGTCTTGCCTTCGAAGACGCCGGAGAGAATCTCGACCGTGTCCGGTTCCTTGCGCTGCGTGACGTGGCGCGAGGTGCCGGGCTTACGGCGATCCAGTTCAAGCTGGATGTCGGCCTCTGTCAGCGCCAGCCCCGGCGGGCAACCGTCCACCACACAGCCAATGGCCGCGCCGTGCGATTCGCCGAAAGAGGTGACTGTGAAGAGCGTGCCGAAAGTGCTGCCGGACATGATGGGCCGTTATCGAAGAGCGGAAAGGCGGGATTTTAACATGCGGCCCCTGCCCTTCCCGCCCCTGCGCTCAAGCCATCAAGGCGTGAAGAAGGCCTCGAGGCGTTCGAAGACCTTGTGGTCGGCACTGGCGCGCTCGACCGACAGCACGTCTTCGAGCTTGCTGGCCTGGGCCACCATCTGCGGCAGGCGCTCGTCGTCGCGCACCAGCAGCCAGATTCGGCTTTGCGTGCCGTCACCGACGGGCATGCACAGGATGCCCTCTACGTTGAAAGCACGACGCGCGAAGAGACCGCACACATGCGACATCACGCCAGGGTGGTTGCGCACCGTCATCTCCAGTACGACCTTGGCGAACGATTGATTGGGGACTACCACTCGCACATCCACAACTGTTTCCATCTCAGCCTCCGATCATTTCGACATTGGACTTGCCCGGCGGCACGAAGGGCAGCACCTTGGCTTCCACGTCGATGGAGCAGTGAATCAAGCAGGGGCCGCGACGATTGAGCTCTTCGGCCAGCGCAGCGCGTGGGTCTTCCACCTTGTCGAGATCCAACGCACCGATACCGAAGCCTTCGGCGATCTTCACGAAGTCGGTACGCGTCTTGTAATTCACCGCGAAGAAGCGCTTGTCGTAGAGCATGTCTTGCTGCTGATACACCATGCCCAAAGTCTGGTTGTTCATCAGGATCACCTTCACGTTGGCCTGCTCGTCGGCCATCGTGGCGAATTCCTGGATGTTCATCTTGAGGCTGCCGTCGCCCGAGAAACACACAACCGTACGCTCCGGTTCGGCAATCGCCGCACCCAGTGCCGTCGGCATGCCGAAGCCCATGGTGCCGAGGCCGCCGGAAGTCAGCAGCTGGCGCGGACGACGCATCGGGTAAGCCTGCGCGACCCACATCTGGTGCTGGCCGACGTCGGTGGTGACGATGGCGTTATCGTCGAGCGCTTCGGCCACGGCGGCGATCAGGCCATAGTGGCTGCGCGGATCTTCGATGCCCGGCGTCTTGAGCGGATGGGCTGCGCGCAGTTCTTCAGCGCGTGCCAGCCAAGGCTTGCGCAACTGAACCTGCACCAGGGGCATCAGCGCGTCGAGCACCTTGCTGACGTCGCCACAGATGCCCACGTGCGGACGCTTGATCTTGCCGAGTTCGGCAGGGTCGATGTCGATATGAACGATGGCGGCGTCAGGGCAGAACTTCTCGGCCTTGCCGATGGCGCGGTCGTCAAAGCGCGCGCCAAGCACGACCAGCAGGTCGGACTCCTGCAGGATGTAGTTCGTGTAGGCCGCGCCGTGCATGCCCAGCATGCCCAGCGACAGCGGGTGATCGGTCGGCATGGCACCCAGACCCATCAGGGTCATCGTGGTCGGCATGCCAGCCTGTTCGGCGAGCATCACGGCCTGTGCCGAAGCTTCGGCCATGATCACGCCACCGCCAAGATAGAGCACCGGGGTCTTGGCCGCGTTGATGAGCTCGGCCGCGCGGCGCACTTCGTCGATGTTCACGGCGGGCACGGGGTCAGGCTTGCCGGGTTCGGGCAGCGCGTCGATCTCGACAACGGCGTTCTGCACGTCCTTCGGAATATCGACCCACACCGGGCCCGGACGGCCGGATTCGGCGAGGCGGAAGGCTTCCGGGATCACATGCAGCAAATCGGCCGCATTGCGCACGAGGTAGTTGTGCTTGGTGACCGGGATCGAGATGCCGTAGGTATCGACCTCCTGGAAGGCGTCGGTACCGATCATCGACGACGGCACCTGGCCGGTGATGCAGACCAGCGGGATCGAGTCGAGCTTGGCGTCGGCAATGGCCGTGATCAGGTTGGTCGCGCCGGGGCCGCTGGAGGCCATGCAGACGGCCGCCTTGCCCGATGCGCGCGCCATGCCCTGGGCGATGAAGCCAGCGCCCTGCTCGTGGCGGGCCAGCACGTGGCGGATGGTGTCGCGCTCGGCAAACGCGTCATACAGCGGCAAGGCAGCGCCACCGGGAATGCCGGTGACGGTGGTGATGCCCTGTTGTTCGAGCAATCGAACAACGAGCTGGGCTCCGGTAAATCGCATGACAGACTCCTCTGGCCGGGCGCCGCTACGGTGCCCTGAATTTTTTGCCTGCTTGTTGCCGGGAGAGAGTCAGAAAAAGAAAAACCCCGCCCGGCTTGCGCCGGCGGGGTTGAAATCCTTGAGTCTGACTCAGTCCCCGTTACGGCGCGTTGCCGCCTACGCCTACTACGCGTACGACTACCGGTGCCACTACACGAGCAGCAAGGGGGGTCAGGGCGAAGGAGACGGAGTTCACGGTTATCGGGGTCAAACAGAAGTGAGAAACGCGATTGCATTCAAGCACAAGATTCCCACCTGAGCAAGCGGGCGCTATCGGCATCTGTGGCAATTCCTGCATGTGCATCAGCGCCCTTTTTGGCAGCAGGTGCACCACCACCATGCAGGAAGTCACGCCAATGCTGGCTGGGAGCCGGTCAGGCGGGGGTTGTCGTTTCGTCCCGCAGAGCTCGCCTAAGAATTTTTCCTACATTAGTTTTAGGCAGCTCCTGACGGAACTCGACCTGACGCGGCACCTTGTAGCCGGTCAGCGAGGTCTTGCAATGGGCGATCAAGGCCTCGGGCGTGAGGGCCGGATCCTTGCGGACCACGAAAATCTTCACGGCTTCGCCCGAATTCTCGTCGGGTACGCCGACCGCCGCGACCTCCAGAACGCCGGGGTGGGTGGCAACCACATCCTCGACTTCGTTCGGATACACGTTGAAGCCGGAAACGAGAATCATGTCCTTCTTGCGATCCACGAGGCGCAGGAAGCCGCTTTCATCCATCACGGCCACGTCCCCCGTCTTCAGGAAACCGTCCGGCGTCATGACCTTGGCCGTCTCGTCCGGCCGGTTGTGATAGCCGCGCATGACCTGCGGGCCCTTCACGCACAGCTCGCCAGCCTGCCCCACGGCAAGTTCGTTGCCATCGTCGTCGCGGATCGAGATATCCGTCGAAGGCACCGGCAAACCGATGGAATGGTTGAAGTGCTTGAGGTCGATGGGGTTGATGCAGACCGCCGGCGAGGTCTCGGTCAGGCCATAGGCTTCACGCAGGGCAATGCCCGTGGTTTTGTGCCAGCGCTCGGCCACAGCCTGCTGCACCGCCATGCCGCCACCCAGCGAACACTTGAGGCCGGAGAAGTCGAGCTTGGCGAAATCCGGGTTGTTGAGCAGGGCGTTGAACAGGGTGTTCACGCCGGTGATGACGGTGAAGCGAACCTTGCTGAGCTCCTTCACGAAGCCGGGAATGTCGCGCGGGTTGGTGATGAGGACGTTGCTGGCACCGATCTTGAGGAAGGTCAGGCAGTTCGCCGTCAGCGAGAAGATGTGATACAGCGGCAGCGCCGTGATGATGGTCTCAACGCCTTCATCGATCAGCGGGCTGATCCAGGCATGCGCCTGCTGCAGGTTGGAAATGATGTTGCCATGCGTCAGCACCGCGCCCTTGGCAACACCCGTGGTACCGCCTGTGTATTGCAGATAGGCGATGTCATCGTGCGTCACGCTCACCGGCTGCAGCGCGTGGCCGACACCGCGCGCCAGCGCAGTCTTGAAGTTGATGGCCTGCGGCAGATTCCAGGCCGGCACCAGCTTCTTCACGTGGCGCACGACCAGGTTAACGATCAGGCCCTTGAGACCCAGCATCTCGCCCAGGCTGGTGACGACCACATGACGCACCTTGGTCTTGTCGATGACGGCCTGCAAGGTGTGGGCGAAGTTCTCCAGCACCACGATGACTTCGGCGCCCGAATCGTTGAGCTGGTGCTCCAGCTCGCGCGGCGTGTAGAGCGGATTGCAATTGACGACGGTGTAGCCGGCGCGCAGCGTGCCGAACATGGCAATCGGGTACTGCAGCACGTTAGGCATCATCAGCGCGACGCGTGTGCCGCGCGGCAGCTTCAGCTCGCCCTGCAGCCAGGTGGCGAAGTTGCGGGACAGGGTGTCGAGCTCGCTGTAGCTGATCGACTTGCCCATGTTGATGTAGGCCGCGCGATCCGGCCAACGCTTGACGCTACGCTCGAACAGGTCGCCGATCGATGAAAACTCGTTGACGTTGACCTCGGCGGGGACGCCCTCCGGGTAGCTCTTGAGCCAGATCTTTTCCATGATGTCTCCTTGTTCCCTGCGGGAATCTTGTTTCATCAACGGCCTGCCCGACTTGCGCTGAAGCAGGCTTGCGCCACCACCCACACTACACGCGGTGCCACCCTGCCGGAAGCGGCTGGTGATGGCCTATCTGACATCAATCTTCGGATTCGGTTTCCTCGGGCCAGTTCTTGATGTAGCCCTTCAGCATACGGTTCTCGAAAGCTTGCTCTTCGAGCATGGCGCGCGCCACGTCGTGGAAGGAGATGACTCCGAGCAGCACTTCACCGTCCATGACCGGCAGGTAGCGCTGGCGATGCTCCACGATGATGCGCTGCAGCTCGGCCACTTCCATATCGGGGCGTGCGCTGACCGGCTTGGCCAGCATGGCACCGGCCACCTTGGCTTCGCGCCAGTTCTTGCCGGCCTTGGCCAGCGCGGCGAGCAGCTCGCGGAAGGTCAGCATGCCGGCCATCTTGCCGCCATCGACCACCACCAGCGAACCGATGTCCAGCTCGGTCATCAGGTCAACGGCCTGTTGCAGGGAATGCTCGGGGTTGATGGTGTAGAGGACGGTGCCTTTGATGGCCAGGATTTCGCTAACAAGCATGGGGTGTCTCCCGCGACATTGGATCAATTCAGGTTCGGTCGAATCATAGAGCAAGAGCCATGCTCACGGGTTGCGGCGCGGCAAGCGGCGGCCTTCAGTCGAACACCTGCTCGCTGCCATCGGCAAACAGCAGGATGCCGCGCACCGGTTTGTGACCGGCAAACTGGCTCAGCAGAGCCCGGTAGCCGTCGATCTGCTGGCGGTATTCCGCGATGGGCGCACTGGCAGCGTCTCCGCTCTTGTAATCGATGACCCAGAAGGCGTCGGCAAGCTCGACCCAGCGGTCGATGCGGCCCTGCGTCCCGTCTGCTGCCACAAAGGCAGCCTCGTTGGCCGCGCGCAGGCACTGCGCAGGGTCGAAGAAACGCTGCAGGTCCGGACGTTCGAACAGCTTGCGGCCAGCCTGCTCGACGGCAGACTCGACTTGCGGCAAGGGCCAACCGGCACAGCGCGCCTCCAGCCAGGCATGCAGGGCTGTGCCGAATTCGGCACCAGCCGCATTGCGCGGCGCGTCCACGCCCTGCCCGCCCCGACGCAGCGAGCCGATGCGGGGCACCTGCCGGAGAGGCGCACCCGCATTGGCTTCCAGAGCAACCTGCCCGGAGAGGCGCTCTGCGCTTGCCTCTTCAGGCATGCCACCCGCCAGGGCAGGCTGGGCGCTGATTGCCGCGGCAATACGTTTCCAGGGCGTCAGCGCGTTCTGCGCGCGCGCCGGTTCGATGCCGCTCACGATCAGCACCTGCTCGGCGCGCGTGAGGGCAACGTAGAGCAGGTTCAGATCCTCGCGCTCGGCAGCGGCCTTTTCGCGTTCGAGGATTTCAGCGCGCGATGGCCCCGCTTCGCCGATGCGGCCCAGCAGGGAGAAGTGCTGCGGCAGCGTCGCCTCGGCCGGCCAGTCCATCGCCACGCCGTAGCCCTCGCTGCTGCGCGGCACCGAATTGGCGTCGATGAGCCAGACGATGGGCGCCTCCAGGCCCTTGGCGCCGTGGATAGTCATGATGCGCACACGTCCACCACCGTGACCGTCTTCCCCACTGGCCGTCACCAGGCCTTCATCCGGAGCCTCGTCATCCGACGACGACAGCCGCGCCAGCTCATCGACGAAGCGCGTCAGGCTGGGGTAACGCCCGGCATCGACATTGAGCGCCAATTCCAGCAACGCTTCGAGGTTGGCATGCACGCCGGGCCACAGCGCGGCCGGCACGGCCGCGCGCGTGCGCGCCAGCCAATCGGATTCGTGAAAGATGCGGTCGATGAGATCGTGCGCCGGCAGATGTGCGGACGCCGCAAGCCAGTCACGCAGCAAGCTGGCTGCGCGCTGCATGCCCACGTGCTCGTCGGCCAGACGCTGCAACACCGGCCACCACGAGCCACCCGCTGCCGACAGCGCCAGCAAGTCTCCATCAGTCAAATCGAAAGCCGGTGTGCGCAGTGCGTGCGCCAGGCGCAGGTTGTCGGCCGGGTCGGCGAGGAAGCGCAACACCGCCAACAGGTCCTGCGCCTCCAGCGTGTCGAGCAGGCCGCCACGACCTGGGCTCACGAAGGGAATGCCCGCTGCACGCAAAGCCGCTTCATAGGTCGCCAGCTGCGTCTTGCGCCGCGTGAGGATCAGGATATCGCTGTAGCGCGCCGGCCGCTCCTGCCCGTCCTTGCCGCGCACGTGCAGGCGCCCCGCCATCGCGCCGATGCGCTCGGCCAGCAGCGCCGCCTCTTCAGCGCGCCGCAGGTCTTCCTGCTCGATGCGCGGCACCTCCAGCGGATTGCGGATCAGCCCGGCCTGCGACGCGACCTCATCGTCCGCTGTCAGCTCAACCAGCGGCAACACCTCCACGCGCGAGGGCCAGCTGGCACGCTCCGCCGTCTGCGGCACGAAGCCTTCCATCTGCGCTTCGCTGAACACCGCGTTGACGAGCTGGACGATGCCTTCGGCATTGCGGAAGGTGTGCGCGTTGCCGATGCGCTGCGCACCGAACTCCTGCGCAAAGTATTCCGCCGCCGCCGTGAACAGCTTGGGCTCGGCGCGGCGGAAACGATAGATCGACTGCTTGGGGTCGCCGACGAGGAACACCGTCGGCCGCGTCACGCCCATGTCCGTGTAAGCATCCAGCCAGCCGCGCAGGATGCGCCACTGCAGCGGGTTCGTGTCCTGGAACTCGTCGAGCAGGATGTGCTTGTAGCGCGCATCCAGCCGCGCCTGCAGCCAGGCCCCGCTGCCCTCGCGCGCCAGCAGCGCATCGATCTCCGCTTCGAGGTCGGAGAAGTCCATCACGCGACGCGAACGTTTGAGCGCATCCAGCTTGTCCAGCAAAGCCTGACCGACCGCCAGCGCGTGACGATTGAACGCGGCGTTGTGCTGGTCTTGCAGCGCGCCGAGCGCAGCGATGAGTCGTGTGCTCCACATCTCGTGCAAGGCAAGGAATCGCTCTTCACCCGCCGCGCCCAGACGCTTGGCCTGCGCGCCAGACGCCTTGCGCTTGCGCGGTTCCAGACTCGCGGTCAGGAAGGCCGTGCGCACCGCGCTGAACGCCATCTGGAAAGCCGCACCTTCAGCCAGCGCGCGCATATCCACCACCGCCTGCGCCAAGGCATTGCCCAGCGCCTTGTCACCATCGGTGTTCTGCCCCAGCAGGCGCGCGAAATCCTCCAGCTCGCCGAGGCGCGTCGGCGTGAAGCAATCCGCCAGCGGATCGCCGCCTTCGCCAAAGGTCGTCGACAGCCACGACGCCAGCCCCTCTGCACCACCCAACCCTGCCAGCCACACGCGCCATTCGGCGCGACGCTCGACGAAGGCCTTCAAGAGCTTCTTCGTGCTGTACGCGCCCAGCGCTTCGTATAACCACAGCAGCGACTGCGCCAGAGGCGCATCCGCCGCGCGCGCGCAATCCGCCGCCAGCGCCGCCCAGGCCTCGTCCAGCAAGCCGCCCGCCGCCTCATCCAGCGTGCGTCCGGCCAGCCCACTATCGAGCGGCGCACCGGAAAGCAGCCGCGCAAACCAGCCGTGGAAAGTCGTGATCGTCATCGCAGGCATGGCCTGCAAAGTCGACTCGAACAAACCCCGGGCACGCGGCAGCAGCGCCTGCGCTTCGTCACGCGCCAAGCCACGCTCGACCAACATCGCCAGCGCCTTGTCCTCCGTCACCGTAGCCAGCGCCACCAGCAAGCTGCGCAGACGCGCCTCGATCTCGCGCGCCGCCTTGCGCGTGTAAGTGATCGCGAGGATCTCGCCGGGCTTCACCCCTGCAAGCAACAAGCGCAGCAAACGCGACGACAGCAGCCAGGTCTTGCCACTGCCTGCGCAGGCTTCGACGGCGACGCTGTGCATGGGGTCGAGGGCGAGGAAACGTTGTTGCTGGCGGAGTTCAGCGCTCATCAACAAGCTCCTCATCCACCCATTCCTTGCGGCACACACCACGCATCTCGCAATACGCACACGCCCCCGCCGTGCCCTGCGCGGGCATCGCAGCGCCGTCGAGCAAGGCGTTGAAGCTTTCGGTGATTACGTCGTGCAAGGCACCAGCGCGCTCCTCGGGTTCATCGATGGCGACTGCGCCCAGCGTGTCGCCATCGAGGGCGACGTAGGCAGCCTCCTGCACATGCTGGCCGACGAGCAGGGTGTAGAACGCGAGCTGGATGTCGTCCGGATCTTTGACCTGGGTGCGCAGCGAGGTGAGTGCGCGCGACTTGTAGTCGAGCAGGCCCAGTGCGGCATCGCCTTCTGCGTCCTTGCCATCATCAATGCGGTCGATGCGGCCTTGCAGCGTCAGTGTGCGATCCGCGCCGAGTTCGTGTTCGCGGCGCAATTCCACTTCGCCTGACTGCCAGTGCCAGCCATCCGCTTCGCGCTGGCGTTGCCAGGCGATGTAGTCGGCGAGCTGCTTGCGCCAGCGCAGTCGCCAGGCGTGGTCCTGGAAGTTGCGCGCGACAGCGTCGGCAAAAGCCTGTTCGGTGATGGCTTCGAGCGCAACAAGGAGTCCATCGTCTGCCACGTTGGCGAGCAGCGGGAAGCGTTGGTGGAACTCGTGCAGAATGCGATGCAGCTGCGTTCCGAAGTCCTGCTTCTCCATGCCTTCACTGAGTTCGTCGAGCTCGGCGAGGCGCAGCACGTAGCGCGCGAAGTAGCGATAGGGGCAGTCGATGAGGGTCTGCATGCCGGACGCAGACAGGCGCAGCGGGATGCGTACGGCGGGTGCAGACGGCGCAGCGAATGCAGTTGGCGCGATCTGCGCGCTGATGGCGATCTCGCGCGGCTGGGCGTGATCGACCACGCTCCCCTGTCCCATCGCCAATGTCAACGCAGCCTGCAGTACGGCCACTTCCGCAGCGGGCATGAGTTCTTCATCGCGCCGCAGGCTTTGCCAGGCAATCACGCTGGCGTCACTACTGAGCAGCAGGCCGGCGAGGTCTTCGCGCAGTTGTGCGCGCTCGGCCTCCAGCCCCGGCAGGCCCAGCTCGCGGCGCACACCGGCGTGGGTAAGCCAGCCGGGCGGCACGGGCGGTGCGAGGTGTTCGGCGTCGGCGCCGATGACGATGGCTGCGTCGAAAGAACGCAGGCGCGTGGCGGCGAGGTGGGTGAGGATGACGGGGCTGTCGATACTCTCGTCTCGGAAGAGCTGCGCTTCCATCTGGCGGTTGAACCAGGTGCGCCAGGCGGCGAAGCGGAAACGCGCTTCATCTTGCGCCAGCTCGGCCTGCCGTGTCTCCAACCATTCGAGCCACATGCCGCCGGCAGCGTCCTGCTCGAAGTGCGGCAAGGCACCGAGCAGTTCGAGGCTCTTCTTCAGGCGGCGCAGCCATTCGGCGATGCTGACGGATTGCGCAGGGTTGATGGCGGCGCGCGCGTTGGCGAGGCGTTCAAGCAGCACGGCGGCGTCCCGCGCACGTGGATCGGTCGAGGCATCGACGAGCTTGCGCAGCACGTCCAGCCCGCTGGCGATGTTGTGTTCGCGGATGAGCTGGTCGATAAGCTCGCTGGCCTGACCGCGCGTGAGCGGGTCGATGTCGGCGAACAGCAGTGGGGCTCTCAATAGGTCGATGAGCGCGCGGTGCCAGGCATCCGAGGCCAGCACTTCTAGCCAGGCATCGACGACGGCGGCTACGCGCGTGGTGACCATCTTCCAGCCGGTTTCGTCCTGCACCAGCACGCCCTCGCGTTCGAGCAAGGCACGCGCGCGGCGCGCGGCAAGGCGGTCGCAGGCGACGAGGGCGATGTTGCGGCGCCCTGCGCAGAGCCAGCCCAGCACCTGATCGGCGACGGCTTGCCCCAGCGTTTCGAGGCTTTCGGCGGCAACAAGGCGTAAACGGTCGCGAGCTTCCGTTGCGTCCAACCCTGCAACGCGATCCAGCAAGGGCTGCTCGCCCTGCTGTGGCCAAGCCGCTTGCAACAAGCTGGCGAGCGGGCCTTCGGCGAGCTGACGTTCGGGCCGCAACAGCAGCACAGGCACGCGCTCGGCGGCAGCCTCGATGAGCCCTTGCAGCGGCCCCGCATCGGGCGACTCGAGCATCACGATCAGCGGGCCATCGAGCTGCGCGAGCCACTGGCTGGCAGCGAGCAAACGCGCTGCTGCCCGCGAGGGCTTGCCCTGCGCTTCGGCGCGCCAGAGGGTATTCACGACGCGCGCCTCGAAAGCCAGTGCCTGAGAGTTGTTGAGTTCAAAGCCGGCTTCGAGCCGCGAGAGCAAGGCCTCTTCGCTCTCCGGCAACGGCGCGGCGTGTTCGGTGAGCGTGTCGAAGAGCTGGGTGAGTTCGCCGACCACGTCCCACAGCATGGCGTCGTCGAACCATTCACGGCTGCGCAGCAGCGAATGCAGGATGAGCTGGCGGCGCGCGTCAGGCAGCGCTTCGATGGCTGCGAACCAGGGCTCGACGAGGCCGCTGAGCGTGTTGGTACGCGGCAGCAGCACAGGGCCACCAGCGGCGCTCTGCAGCGCTGCGTTCATTGCCGGCGCGAGCTTTAGGTTGGGCAGCAGCAGGCTGGCCGCGGACAGGTCGGCCGGGCGGCCCTGCGCCGTTGCGAATTCGAGGATGTGACGCGCCGCTGCGGGCAGGAATGCCGCGTCTGGCGCGAGAGAGCGGAAGGCCGGCGTCATGGGCTGGATGCTGCCATGAGTGGCATGAAAAAGGCGCATACCGTTGCCGGTATGCGCCTTGGGCTTTCTGTGCCTCTCAGGCAGACAGTCAGCGGACGATCAGCGTTCGATCATGTCCGTCTTGCCCTTGACCTTGACCCAGTCGTCAGCATCGGGCAGCGGATCCTTGCGCTCGACGATGACGGGCCAGATCTTGGCCAGATCGGCATTGAGTGCGGTGAAATGGCCTTGATCGGCGGGCAGGTCGTCTTCGGCGAAGATGGCTTCGGCCGGGCATTCGGCCACGCACAGGGTGCAGTCGATGCACTCGTCCGGATCGATGACGAGGAAGTTGGGGCCTTCGTGGAAGCAGTCAACGGGGCAGACGTCCACGCAGTCGGTGTACTTGCACTTGACGCAGGCTTCGGTCACTACATAAGTCATTTCAGGATTCTCCGGTCGGGCGGGCAGTTGGGTACGGACTGCCATCAATCATGGCGCGAGTATACGACAAGGTCCGGCAGGCCGGACCGTGAGCAAAACGCATGGGGTCATATCGTTCCGGGCATGCAGCCCGGGCGCGTCACCCCGGACGTTCAGCCCTTCGCCAGCAGCTTCTCGCAGTACTTCGCTACGCCCTTGGCAACGTCGTTGAACGGGGCGTCGTAGCCAGCGCTGCGCAGCTTGGTGATGTCGGCCTGCGTGAAGCTCTGGTACTTGCCCTTGAGGATGTCGGGGAACGGAACGTATTCGATGAGGCCTTGCTGCGCCATCTCGACCAGCGACAGCTCAGCCTCGCCGGCATGGCGGCGGCAGGCGTTGATGACGCCGACGGCGATATCGTTGAACGACTGCGCACGACCAGTGCCGAGGTTGAAGATGCCGGACTTGTCGGGGTTGTCGAGGAAGTACAGGTTGGCGCGCACGATGTCTTCGATGTACACGAAGTCGCGCAGCTGTCCGCCATCGACGTAGCCGTCACAGCCGACGAAGAGCTTGACCTTGCCTTCCTTGCGGAACTGGCGGAAGGCGTTGAAGGCAACGGACGAGCCGGCACCGGCCTTGTGGTCTTCGCGCGGGCCGTAAACGTTGAAGTAGCGGAAGCCGACGACCTGCGATTCGATGTCGGGCATGGCGCGGCGCACGACCTGATCGAACAGGAACTTGGAGTAGCCGTAAACATTGAGCGGCGCTTCGAACTGGCGCTCTTCGCGGAACACGTTGCTGGAGCCGTAGGTGGCCGCCGACGAAGCGTAGAGATAGGGCACGGCCTGATCGGCGCAGAAGTCCAGCAACGACAGCGAGTAGCGATAGTTGTTGGTCATCATATAGTTGCCGTCATGCTCCATGGTGTTGGAGCAGGCGCCCTGGTGCAGGATGGCCTCGACGCCACCATCGAACTCACCCGCTTCGATGGCCTGGATGAACTCGTGCTTGTCGATGTAATCGGCGATATCGCAATCGACAAGGTTCTTGAACTTGTCGGCCTTGCTGAGATTGTCGACGGCGATGATGTTGTTGATGCCGCGCGCGTTGAGACCGGCAACGATGTTGGAGCCGATGAAGCCGGCTGCGCCGGTGACGATGTAGTAACGAGCCATGGTGTGACCTGTTGTCAGAATTCAGCGCGGAGTTCGTCGAGCGTCACTGTGGCAGTGCCCAGCTTGGCGACGACGATGCCGGCGGCGTGATTGGAGAGGCGCATGGAAGAAGCGAGATCGCAACCGCTGGCGAGCATGACGGCCAGCGTGGCGATGACGGTGTCACCGGCGCCAGAGACGTCGAACACCTCCTGCGCACGCGTGCCTTCATGCACGCTGCCTTGCGGCTGGAACAGGGTCATGCCCTCTTCCGAGCGCGTGACGAGCAAGGCGTCCAGCTGCAGCGATTCACGCAGGGTCTGTGCCTTGGTGGTGAGATCGGCGTCGCTGCTCCACTTGCCGACGACCTGGCGCAGCTCAGAGCGATTGGGAGTCAGCAGGCTGGCGCCGCGATAGATGCTGTAGTCGTCACCCTTGGGATCGACGAGCACCTGCTTGCCGGCAGCGCGTGCCATGGCAATCATCTTCTGCACGTGGGCCAGACCACCCTTGCCGTAGTCGGAGAGGATCACGACATCGTGATTGGCGAGCTCGGCTTCGAACTGCGCGAGCTTGCCGTCGAGCACTTCGCGCGAAGGCTTGTTCTCGAAGTCGATGCGCAGCAGTTGCTGCTGGCGACCGAGCACCCGCAGCTTGATGGTTGTCGACAGACTGGCATCGCCATGCATCAGGGAGCGCACGCCAGATTCTTCCAGCAAACGCCCCAGCGCTGTAGCGGCTTCGTCCTGCCCCACCACGGTCAGCAGACTGACTTTGGCGCCGAGCGCGGCAGCGTTGCGCGCCACGTTGGCGGCGCCGCCCGGGCGCTCTTCGGTGCGCGCGACATGCACGACCGGCACGGGCGCTTCGGGGGAGATGCGATTGACGTCGCCAAACCAGTAACGGTCCAGCATCACGTCGCCCACCACGAGGATGCGGGCGCCGCTTGTCTCAGGAACTGCGAGTCGGGTCATGCCTGTGCTCAGCTTAGTTACGGCCGATGCCGGAGTACTCGAGGCCGGCGGCACGCGGCAGCTCGGGCGAGAACATGTTGCGGCCATCAATGATGACCGGGCTCTTGAGCTTGGCCTTGATGCCATCGAAATCGGGGCTGCGGAATTCCTTCCACTCCGTAACGATCACGAGCGCATCAGCGCCTTCCAGAGCCGACATAGGCTGTTCAGCGTAGCTCAGGCGCTTGTCGTCGCCGAAGATGCGTTGCGCTTCATGCATCGCAACCGGATCGTAAGCCGTGACCGTCGCGCCGCGCTTGAACAGCTCTTCGATGATGACGCGGCTGGGCGCTTCGCGCATGTCGTCGGTGTTGGGCTTGAAGGCCAGACCCCACAGTGCGAAACGCTTGCCGGAGAGATTCTCGCCGAAGCGCGCGACGATCTTGTTGACCAGCACATGCTTCTGGCGCTCGTTGGCGACTTCGACAGCCTGCAGAACGTGCATGGGCTGTTCGACGCCGTTGGAGGTGCGGATCAGGGCCTGCACGTCCTTCGGGAAGCACGATCCACCGTAACCGCAACCGGCGTAGAGGAAGTGCCAGCCGATGCGCGGATCGGAACCGATGCCCTGGCGCACGAGTTCGATGTCGGCACCGAGCTTTTCAGACAGCAGCGCGAGTTCGTTCATGAACGAGATGCGCGTGGCGAGCATGGCGTTGGCAGCGTACTTGGTAAGCTCAGCCGAACGAATGTCCATCACCAGCAGGCGCTCGTGATTGCGCTGGAACGGCGCGTAGAGCGCACGCATCAGGTGAATGGCTTGTTCGTCTTCAGCGCCGACAACGATACGGTCCGGGCGCATGAAGTCTTCGACCGCTGCGCCTTCCTTGAGGAACTCCGGATTCGACACCACGCTGTAGGGCACTTCAACGCCGCGGGCCTTGAGCTCTTCGGCGATGGCGGCGCGCACCTTGTCACCCGTGCCGACCGGCACCGTGGACTTGTCGACGATGACCTTGTAGTCGGTCATGCGCTTGCCGATGTTGCGCGCGGCGGAGAGGACGTACTTGAGGTCGGCCGAACCGTCTTCATCGGGCGGCGTACCGACGGCGATAAACTGGATGGTGCCGTGCGCGACGGCCTGATCGATATCGGTCGTGAAGTGCAGGCGGCCCGCAGCGACGTTGCGCTTGACCATCTCCAGCAGGCCCGGCTCGAAAATGGGAATGCCGCCTTCTTCGAGGATGCGGATCTTTTCCTTGTCCAGATCCAGGCACAGCACATCGTTGCCGACTTCGGCAAGACAGGCGCCCGAGACCAGACCTACGTAACCAGTACCTACAACGGTAATTTTCATGATGCCAATCCGGATGGTGAATGTTGGGGAATCTCGGCAGCCGCTTACACGGCCAGATCAAATTCTTCGGTTCGCTTGGGCGGGTAGGATTCCCAGTCGCCACAAGCCGGGCAACGCCAGAAGTACTGGCGCGCCTTGAATCCACACTGCGTGCAGCAATAGCGTGCCACGCGACGGGTGTGGCCATGGATCAAGCCCTTGACCAGTTCGACATCTTGCCGCTTGTCTGGTGGCGCCGTGATGACAGCGGCTTCGAGCAGCTTGTCCAACCCCAGCAGGGTCGGGTTGCGGACCAGTTCGTCGCGCACGAGATCGTAAGCAACTTGCGGTCGGTCCTGCGCCATCTCGCGGCGGAAGATCTTTTCGAGCAGGTCGAGCGTGGGATAGCGCTCCAGGTAATAACGCAGCAAGGTAATTGCACCGGCTTCATCGCCCTTGCGCTGCGACGTCGTGAGGATGCGATCAGCCACCTGCGACAGGAACTGCGGATCCATCTGCTCGATGCGCCGCCAGGTCTCCAGGGCCGCGTCGTCCTGCCCCTGCGCCGCCAGGACGTCGCCCTTGAGCATGGCCGCACGTACGCAGCGCGGGTTGATACGCAGTGCCGTCTCGAGTTGCACCATGGCTTCGTCATGACGGGACACGGCGATTTCCTGCAAGGCCATTTCGCAATGGAAGTGGGCGATCTGACGCTCGCGACGATGATCGTGGTCAGGCATCTCGCGCGCGATGGCAATCGCCTTGTCCCAGCTCTTTTCTTGCTGGTAGATCTCGAGCAAGGCCTTCTCGGCGGTTTCTTTCAGCGCGGTTTCACGCAGGCGCATGAAAGCGCTTTCGGCACGATCCAGCAGCCCGGCCTTGAGGTAATCCTGCCCCACTTCGTGCAGGGCATTCAGACGTTGTTCTTCGCTGAGATCTTCGCGATCGACGAGGCCCTGGTGGATGCGGATAGCACGATCGACCTCTCCGCGCCGGCGGAACAGACTGCCCAGGGCAAGGTGGATTTCGACGGTCTGCGGGTCAATCCGGACAGCTTCGACAAAGGCATCGATGGCCTTGTCGGTCTGTTCATTGACGAGGAAATTCAGGCCGGACAGGTAGGTGCGCGGCAGCGAACGCGATTCACGCAACAGGTGGCGGATATCGATCCGCGCGGCAACCCAGCCAAAAGCGAAGAAGAGCGGCAGGGACAACAGCCACCAGAACTCGAATTCCATAAGATCCTTCGGAACGCGTATCCGGCCTCAGGGTGAGTCGGGATACTGGGGGCGCACATTGCGCGGCAAGGCAGGCTCACCACGCAGACGACGCAGGCGGGACACTTCGCGGTGCTTGCTCAACAAGGTGGGCAGCAGGGCAAGAACCCCGACCGCAGCACCCGCCACAAACATCAGCAACAGAACCAGCACCAGTGGCAGCTTCCACTGTGTGCTGAAGAAAAAGTTGAGCGTTACCGGCGCGTCATTCCTGATCGCAAACCCCAGCAGCAGGATGAACACCAGCAGGCGGGCAAGCCAGACAAAAATTCGCATCGCGCGATTATCCACGACAGACAGACAAAAAAGAAGGCGGCCAAAGACCGCCTTCCCTTCAATACATGGTGCCCGAGGGCACTTTCACACGTTCACGCTGCGGACCCGCCGCTGTGATCGACACGTTCGCGCAGTTCCTTGCCCGCCTTGAAATGCGGGACGTACTTCTCGGGAACCATCACCTTGTCGCCGGACTTGGGATTGCGTCCCACGCGCGGCGGCCGGTAATTCAGCGCAAAACTGCCGAAGCCACGGATCTCGATCCGCTGACCGCGTGACAGGCACGCGGTCATCTCGTCGATGATCACCTTGACGGCGAAATCGGCATCCCTGGCGCCCAACTGCGGGAAACGCACAGTCAGGCGTTCGATCAGTTCCGACTTTGTCATGTCAGCCCGTACGTGTAATTACTGCTGGGTGTTGCCAAGCTTGGCCTTGAGCAGCGCGCCGAGGTTGGTCGTGCCGCTGGCGGCATTACCGCTGTCGGCCGACAGCTTCTGCATGGCTTCGTTCTGCTCGGCTTGATCCTTGGCCTTCACCGACAGGCTGATCGAACGCGACTTGCGGTCCACGTTGATGATCAGCGTCTCGAGCGATTCGCCAGCCTTGAGCACGCTGGTCAGGTCTTCGATACGGTCGCGGGAGAATTCCGAGACGCGCAGGTAGCCTTCCACATCGTTGCCCAGATCGATCACGGCACCCTTGGCATCGACCGACTTGACCGAACCCGTCACCAGGCTGTTCTTGTCGTGCGTTGCCACGAAGGTGGTGAAAGGATCGCCGTCGAGCTGCTTGACGCCCAGGGAGATACGCTCCTTCTCGACGTCGATGGCCAGCACGAGCGCTTCCAGCTCGTCGCCCTTCTTGAAGTTGCGGATGGCTTCTTCGCCGGTCACGGACCACGACAGGTCGGACAGGTGAACCAGACCATCGATACCGCCAGGCAGGCCGATGAACACACCGAAGTCGGTGATCGACTTGATGGCGCCCTTCACGCGGTCACCCTTCTTGTGGTTGGCTGCGAAGTCATCCCACGGGTTGGCCTTGCATTGCTTCATGCCCAGCGAGATACGGCGACGATCTTCGTCGATCTCGAGAATCGCCACTTCAACTTCGTCGCCCAGCTGGACAACCTTGGTCGGGTGGATGTTCTTGTTGGTCCAGTCCATTTCGGACACGTGGACCAGACCTTCGATGCCTTGCTCGACTTCAACGAATGCACCGTAGTCGGTGATGTTGGTGACCTTGCCGAACAGGCGGGTGCCTTGCGGGTAACGACGCGAGATGCCTACCCACGGATCTTCGCCGAGTTGCTTCATGCCCAGCGAGACGCGGTTCTTCTCTTGATCGAACTTCAGGACCTTGGCGGTGACTTCGTCGCCAACCGTCAGCACTTCGGACGGGTGACGCACGCGACGCCATGCGAGGTCGGTGATGTGCAGCAGGCCGTCGATACCACCCAGATCCACGAATGCGCCGTAGTCGGTGATGTTCTTGACGATACCCTTGACGATGGTGCCTTCGGCCAGGTTGGCCAGCAGCTTTTCGCGCTCTTCACCCATGCTCACTTCGAGCACGGCGCGGCGCGAAACCACGACGTTGTTGCGCTTGCGGTCAAGCTTGATGACCTTGAATTCGAATTCCTTGCCTTCGTACGGCGTGGTGTCCTTGACCGGACGCATGTCAACCAGCGAACCCGGCAGGAAGGCGCGGATGCCGTTGGTCATGACAGTCAGACCACCCTTGACCTTGCCGGTCACAACGCCCTTCACGAGCGTGCCGTCGGTCAGTGCGGTGTCGAGGAAGTTCCAGGCGGCGATGCGCTTGGCCTTGTCGCGAGACAGGCGGGTTTCACCAAAACCGTCTTCGAGCGACTCGATGGCGACCTGCACGAAATCACCGGGGTTTGCTTCGAGCTCGCCGCGATCATTGCGGAACTCGTCGAGCGGAATGTAGCTTTCAGACTTCAGGCCAGCGTTGACGACAACGAAGTTGTTGTCGATGCGCACGACTTCGGCGGTGATGACTTCACCGGCGCGCATTTCCTGGCGATTGAGACTTTCTTCGAAGAGCGCGGCAAAGCTGTCTTCGGTAAACACTGCTGTGGAGATGGAGGACATGTAGAGGACTCGGGGCGTCGTGCGGACACGACGTACATCAGTAAGTTGAAAACTGCCGTTTCGCCCGGGGAGGACGGAACAGCGCCAAATCAGCCTGCTACGGCGGCCAGTCGTTGCCGGGCCAGATCAAGCACGAAAACGACGGCTTCATCGGCGGACATTCGAGTGGTGTCGAGCAGGACTGCATCTTCACTGGGCTTCAGCGGGGCAACGGCGCGATTCATGTCACGCGCATCGCGTTCGCGAAGATCCAGTACAAGACGTTCAAGGTTAGCAGACAATCCCTTGCCGATCAACTGCTTATAGCGCCTTTCCGCTCTTGCCTCCGCGCTGGCGGTCAGAAAGATCTTCAGGAAGGCGTCCGGAAACACGACGGTGCCCATGTCACGCCCATCCGCCACCAGGCCCGGCGATTGCCGGAAACCCTTCTGGCGCTCCAGCAAAGCCTCGCGAACGGCCGGAATGGCGGCCAGCTTCGAGGCGCCGTTGCCTACTTCTTCCTGACGCAGCTTTTCCTTTACGTCTTCGCCCGCCAGCAGGACCTCTTCCCCCTCGAAGCTCACATTCAGCCCGCGAGCAATGCGCACGAGGCTGTCGGCATCGTCGAACGCAATGCCTTCGCGCAAGGCCTGCATGGCGACGAGACGGTAAATGGAACCCGAATCGAGGAAATGCCAGCCCAGGATCGTCGCAACCTGGGACGCCACCGTTCCCTTGCCCGAAGCGGTGGGGCCGTCGATCGCGATCACGGGAATCAGGGTTTTCGTGCTCATTTACATCACTTCCAGCGTTTCGATGCCCAGCAGACCCAGACCTGTTTGCAAGGTTCGTGCCGTCAGCTGGCACAGACGCAGACGGCTGTCGCGTACCGCACCTTCACTCTTCAGCACCGGGCAGGCCTCGTAGAAGCGCATGAACTGGGTCGAGAGGTCGTACAGATAGCTGCACAGGAAGTGCGGCGCCGTCTCGCGGCTGACCGCAGTCAGGGCGTCGGCAAAGCGTGCCAGTTCGAGCGCCAGCGTACGTTCTGCCGGCTCGCTCAGGACGATCTCAGCAGACTCGTTCCACACCTCGACCTTGCGGAACACGCTCTGGATACGCGTGTAGGCGTACTGCAGGTAGGGCGCCGTGTTGCCTTCGAAAGCCAGCATGGTGTCCCAGCTGAACATGTAGTCGCTGCTGCGATGCTTGGACAAGTCAGCGTACTTCACCGCACCAATGCCTACAGTCTGCGCAATGCGCTTGCGCTCGGTTTCGGCCATCTCGGCGTTCTTCTCGCTGACCAAGGCAAAAGCGCGCTCTTCGGCTTCCTGCAGCAACTCGACCAGCTTGACCGTCGTACCGCTGCGCGTCTTGAAGGGTTTGCCGTCGTCGCCCAGCATCACGCCGAAACCAACGTGTTCGAGCTTCGTCGCTTCGCTCACGTAGCCAGCCTTGCGGCTCAGCGTGAACAGTTGCTGGAAGTGCAGCGCCTGCCGGGCGTCAACCACGTAGAGGATGCGGTCGGCGTGCAGGGTGCCGATGCGATAGCGGATCGCGGCCAGATCGCTGGTCGCATAAAGGAAGCCGCCATCCTGCTTCTGCACGATGTAGGCCTGCGCCTCACCTTCCTTGTTCTTGAACTCGTCGAGAAAGACGACCTGCGCGCCCTCGCTCTCGACGGCCAGGCCCTTGGCCTTGAGATCGGCCACGACCACCGGCAGATCGCTGTTGTAGAAGCTTTCGCCACGCACATCGTCACGCGTCAGACCGACACCAAGCCGCTCGTACACAGCCTCGCAATGGTGCAGGGAGATATCGAGGAAGCGCTTCCACAGCGCATTGACCTGCGCGTCGCCCCCCTGCAGCTTGACCACGTATTCACGGGCACGCGTCGCAAAGGCTTCGTCCTCGTCGAAGCGCTGCTTGGCGCGGCGATAGAAGTCTTCGAGATCAGAGAGGGCGACATCACCGCCCTGCTCCGCTTCGATGAGGTAGGCAGTGAGCATGCCGAACTGCGTACCCCAATCGCCGACGTGGTTTTGCGCAATCACCGTGTGGCCGAGGAAGCGCAGCACGCGCGCCAGCGCGTCGCCAATGATGGTCGAACGCAGATGGCCGACGTGCATTTCCTTGGCGAGGTTGGGGCCGGAGTAGTCGATCACCACGCGTTGTGCCGCAATCGCGGGCACCGCCAGACGTGCATCCGCCAAGGCCTCCGTCGCCAGCGATGCAAGGTATTCGGGCGACAGCGTGATGTTGATGAAGCCGGGGCCGGCGATCTCGACCTTGCTGGCGATGCCGACAAGATCCAGATGCTGGATCACTTGCTCGGCCAGCGCGCGCGGATTCATCTTGCGTGCCTTGGCTGCTCCCATCACACCGTTAGCCTGGTAGTCGCCGAATTCAGGGCGGCCTGCGGGCGCCACCACGGCGGGTGCGCCTTCGCAGCCCGCAGCATTGAGCGCAGCGCGGACGCGCGCGTCGAGAAGTTCAATCAGGGTCTGTTGCATGAAAACCTTTTGTTGCGAAGGATCGAAGGGCTTACTTCGTCACACTCGCAAAGACGTCGAAATATTCAGGGAAAGTCTTGGCCGTGCACTTCGGGTCATTGATACGCACGGGCGTCGCACCCAATGCAACCAGCGAGAAGCACATCGCCATACGATGATCATCATAGGTGTCGATGGCGGCATTGGCGGTGAGGCTGGCGGGCGGCGTGATGCGCAGCCAGTCCTCGCCCTCCTCCACCGTTGCTCCCACCTTGCGCAGCTCGGTCGCCATGGCGCTGATGCGGTCAGTCTCTTTCACGCGCCAGCTACCGATATTGGTGAGGCGGCTGGGGCCATCGCAGAACAGCGCGGCCACGGCCAGCGTCATCGCGGCATCGGGAATGTGGTTGAAGTCCATGTCGAAGGCTTTGAGCTGGCCTTCCGGCGCCGAAGCTTCGATCCAGTTGTCACCCATGGTGATCTTGGTGCCGATTTTTTCCAGCGCCGCCGCGAACGCCACGTCACCCTGGATGCTGTTTCGGCCGACACCTTCGACACGCACCGGGCCACCACCAATGGCACCTGCTGCGAGGAAATAGGACGCCGAAGAAGCATCACCTTCGACATAAATCGTGCCGGGCGACACATAACGCTTGCCGCCAGGGATGACGAAACGCTGCCAGCCTTCGCGCTTCACCTCGACACCGAACTGCGCCATCAGCTTGAGCGTGATTTCGATGTAGGGCTTGGAAATCAGCTCGCCGATCACTTCGACCGTCGTCTCGACGCCCGTGGTCGGCAACGCCATCAGCAAGGCAGTCAGGAACTGGCTGGAGACATTGCCGCGGATCTTCACGACACCGCCGGGCTTGATGCTCGCCGGGCGGATCTGCAGTGGCGGGAAGCCTTCGTTGCCAAGGTATTCGATATCAGCGCCGATCTGGCGCAGGCCATCGACGAGATCGCCGATCGGACGCTCGTGCATGCGCGGCACGCCATGCAATTTGTACGTACCACCAGCCAGCGCGAGTGCTGCGGTGAGCGGGCGGAAAGCCGTGCCGGCATTGCCGAGGAAGAGATCCGCCTGCTTGTTTGCGAAGCCTGCCGGTGCGCCGACGACGCTATAGTCCTTGTCACCCGTCTTCGTTACCGATACGCCCAGCGTCTTCAACGCTTCGAGCATACGGTCGGTGTCGTCCGAGGCAAGCAGATCCTTGATGTCCGTCACGCCTTCGGAAAGCGCGGCGAGCAGCAGGGTGCGATTCGAGATGCTCTTCGAGCCCGGCAGGCGTACGGTGCCCTGCGCGGAAGTCAGCGGAGCCAGATCGAGAAATTCCATGATTCAGATTGCTTTCGGTGAAATCGTTTGGTGCGAGGGCTTATTGCGATGAGCCCCAAGCATTGCGCGCTGCACTGGCCTCGGCAAAGAGCTTCTCCAAGCCATCGCCATCAGCGTTGAGCAGCAAGGCACGCAGCCAGGCCAGCTCAGCGAGATAGGCATCGAGCTCGGCTACCAGGGCGTCGCGATTGGCGACACAGATGTCGCGCCACATTTCCGGATGGCTGCCGGCGATGCGCGTGAAATCACGGAAGCCGGATGCTGCGTACTTGAAAAGCTGTTCGGCATTGGCGCGACCCGCCAGATCGTGAACCAGGCCAAAGGCCAGCAGGTGCGGCAAGTGGCTGACCGCCGCAAACACGCGGTCATGCTCCTGCGGGCTCATCTGGTGCGTCAGCGCACCACAGGCGGCCCAGGCTGCGCGCACGGTGTCGATGGCCTGCGGAGCGTTTTCGGGCAGCGGCGTCAGCACGATCTTGCGGCCGCGATACAGATCCGCCGTTGCAGCAGCGGGGCCGCTCTTTTCGGCACCGGCAATCGGATGTGCCGGCACCACGTTGGCGATATGGGCCGACAGATGCGTGTAGATGGCTTCAATGACGTCGGCCTTGGTGCTGCCTGCGTCGGTCACCAGCGTTTGCGCTTCGAGATGCGGCGCCATGGCCTGCATCACGGCCGCCATCTGGCCAACGGGCATTGCCAGCAACACCAGATCAGCGCCCTTCAACGCGGCGGCCCAGTCGGCCTGGATCTCGTCAATGAGGCCCAGCGACTTCGCCTGCTCCAGAGACGTGGCACTGCGTCCGACGCCCACGATGTGGCTCGCCACGCCTGCTGCACGCAATGCAGCGGCGAAGGAGCCGCCTATGAGGCCGACTCCGGCAATGACGACGCGCTGGAAGCTCAGGCTCATCGGAATGCTCAGGCCTTCAGTGCTGCAGCCAGCGCTTCAAGGAAGCGCGCGTTCTCGGCCTGCAGGCCGATGGAGACACGCAGCCACTCGGGCATGCCGTAGCCGCCGATGGGACGCACGATCACGCCTTGCTGCAGCAGGCGCTTGTTGACGCCCGCGCCATCACCCACCTTGAAGGTCAGGAAGTTGCCGGCCGACGGGATGTGCTGCAGGCCCAGCTTGTCGAGCCCTGCGATGATCTGCGCCATGCCATCGCGATTGGTCTCGTAGCTCTTCTGCAAGAAGTCATCGTCGCCCAGCGCAGCTTCCGCAGCAGCCAGCGCGAGGCTGTTGGCATTGAACGGTGCACGCACGCGATTCATGAGATCCGCCACTTCGGGGTTCGCCACGGCGTAGCCGATGCGCAGACCGGCAAGACCATAGATCTTCGAGAAGGTGCGCGTGATGACGAGATTGGGGTACTGCTTGAGCCAGGCCACGGCGTCGTAACGCTGCTCGGGCGCGAGGTATTCGTTGTAGGCCTCGTCGAGGACGACGACCACATCCTTGGGCACCTGCTTGAGGAAGCTCTCGATGATTTCGCCGGACAGGAAGGTGCCGGTCGGGTTATTCGGGTTGGCCACAAAAACGATGCGCGTGTCCGCCGCAATGGCATCGCTCATCGCGGCCAGGTCGTGGCCGAAATTGCGCGCCGGCACTTCGATGAGACGACCGCCAACGCTCTGGATCGCCAGCGGGTAAACAGCGAAGGCATGCTGGGCGAAGACGCCGCTGCTGTTCTCGTCGAGGAAAGCACGACCGATGAGTTCGAGCACATCGTTCGAACCGTTGCCGAGCACCAGGGTGTCAATGCCTACGCCCAGCTTTTTTGCCAGCGCGGTCTTGAGCGCGAAGCCGTTGCCATCGGGGTAGCGTGCGATGTCGTCCAGCGCAGCCACCATTGCGGCCTTTGCCTTGGGGCTCATGCCAAGCGGGTTCTCGTTGGAAGCGAGCTTGACGATATCCGCTTCGTTGAGACCCATCTCGCGCGCCAGCTCGGCAATCGGCTTGCCCGGGATATAGGGCGAAATGGCGCGGATGTATGCGGGGGCGCGCTGGGCAATGCTCATGCTTCGATCAACTCCGGACAAGGCCGCCGGATGCCGGCAGCACGGGTTTCAATGAATCAGATGGCGGCTACCGGGTAGGAGCCCAGCACCTTGAGGAAGGCGGCCTGTTCGCCCAGCGCCTTGAGTGCGCGCGCGACAGCCGGATCCTCTCGATGGCCTTCGATATCGACGTAGAAGACGTATTCCCACAGTCCGGTGCGCGAGGGGCGCGACTCGAACTTGGTCATGCTCACGCCTTCATCTGCGAAGGGCTGCAGCAGAGAATGCACGGCGCCCGGCTTGTTGAGCGCCGAGAAAGCCACGGAAGTCTTGTCCTTGCCCGACGGGCCCGAATCATGGCGCGCGATGACGAGAAAGCGCGTCGTGTTGTTGGGGTCGTCTTCGATATTGGCGAACAGGATGGGCAGGCCGAAGTGCTGTGCAGCGCGCTCACCAGCAATTGCGGCGGCCTCCTTGTCTTCAGCCGCCAGGCGCGCAGCCTCGGCATTGCTCGACACCGGCAGGCGCGGAATGTCGTGTGCGTGGTGGGCCAGCCAGTCATTGCACTGCGACAGTGACTGCGCGTGCGAGTAGATGCGCTTGACCTGCGACAGGTCGGCAGCTTGCGTCATCAGGTTCTGGCGGATGCGCAGGCTCACTTCGCCGCACACCGAGACCTTGCGCGCCATGAAGAGATCCAGCGTGCGGCCGACGGCGCCCTCGGTCGAGTTCTCGACGGGCACCACGCCATACGCGGTCGCGCCGGCTTCTACGGCGTGGAACACATCGTCGATGGTCTGCTGCGGCGAAAGGTCCGGCGCGCCACCGAAGTGCTTGCTTGCCGCGGATTCCGAATACGTGCCCTGCGGGCCGAGGTAGGCCACCTTGAGCGGTTGCTCCAGCCCCAGACACCAGGACATGACCTCGCGGAAGATACGTTGCACGGCTTCGTTCGAGAGCGGGCCGGGATTCTTCTCGGCGATGTTGCGCAGGACCTGTGCTTCGCGCTCAGGGCGGTAGAGCGGCCCCTTCTTGATCTCGCCAACCTTCTGCGCACAACGTGCACGCGCGGCGAGGCGTTCGAGGATCTCGCTGTCGAGGCGATCAATCTCGTTGCGCACCGCCAGCAGGGCTTCGGTCTGTTCCGGCGTCAGATCGCCGTTGTTCTGGGGATCAGCCATGACTCTTCTCGAATTCCTTGAGGTAGCCAACGAGTGCCTGCACACCTTGCAGCGACATGGCGTTGTAGATCGAAGCCCGCATGCCGCCAACCGATTTGTGGCCCTTGAGCTGCAGCAGGCCACGTGTCTTGGCACCTTCGAGGAAGGCCTCGTTGAGCGATTCATCGTTCAGGAAGAACGGCACGTTCATGAGCGAACGGCACGCACGATCAACGTGGTTAACGTAGAAGCCAGTCGAATCGAGTGCGTCATACAGCAGCGCGGCCTTGGCACGATTGCGCGCTTCCATCGCTGCGACACCGCCCTGACGCTTGAGCCACTGGAACACAAGGCCGGCGATGTAGATCGAATAGGTCGGCGGTGTGTTGTACATCGAGCCGTTCTCGGCCACGAGCTTGTAGTGGAAGGCCGCCGGACACACGGCTTGCGCCTGGTCGAGCAGGTCTTCGCGCACGATCACGACGGTCAGCCCGGCTGGGCCGATGTTCTTCTGCGCGCCGCCGTATAGGAGCCCGAACTGCGAGACATCCATGGGGCGCGAGAGGATGTTCGACGACACGTCAACCACCAGCGGCACATGCGGCGCACCAAGGGCTGCCATGTCGGGCATATCGAAGCATTCGACGCCGTCGATGGTCTCGTTCGAACACAGATGCAGGTAGGCCGCATCGCTGCGCAACTGCCAGCTCGCCGTGGCGGGGATCGCCGTGTACTTGCCCTGCTTTGCGTCGGGATTGCAGCTCGACGCGGCGACCTTCACATCGCCGTAGCGCGAGGCTTCCTTGATTGACTTGACCGACCAAGAGCCGGTGTCGACGAAGTCCGCCTTGGCATTCTTGCCCAGCAGGTTGAGCGGAATGATTGCGTTTTCGGCAATCGCGCCACCCTGCATGAACAGCACTTTGTAGTTGGCCGGCACGGCCATGAGTTCGCGCAGATCGGCTTCGGCCTGCGCGAGGATGCTCATGAACTCCTTGCCGCGATGACTCATTTCCATCACAGACATGCCGCTGCCGCGCCAGTCGAGCATTTCTTCCGCAGCCTGGCGCAACACTTCTTCCGGCAAGGCTGCCGGACCTGCTCCGAAGTTGAAGACGCGCGTCACTCTTGCGCTCCGTCAGCATCTCCCTCGCCGGAGCCTTCTGCGGATTCATCTTCGTCCGTCTCGACGATCTTCTCGATGCTCGACAGCTTGGAGCCTGCATCGAGATTGATCAGGGTCACGCCCTGCGTCGAACGGCCCAGTTCGCGGATGTCCTTGACCGGGGTGCGGATCAGCACGCCGTTGTCAGCGATGAGCATCACATGGTCGGTCGGGTTGACCAGCACCGCCGCGACCAGCTTGCCGTTACGTTCGGACGACTGGATCGCGATCATGCCCTTGGTGCCACGACCGTGCAGCGTGTATTCGCCGATGTTGGTGCGCTTGCCGTAGCCGTTTTCGGTGGCGGTCAGCACGCTCTGCGTCTCGCCGTGGGCGACGAGCATGGACAGCACGCTCTGGCCGTCTTCGAGCATCATGCCGCGCACACCACGCGCCGTACGACCCATCGGACGCACATCGTTCTCGTCGAAGCGCACGGCCTTGCCGGCGTCGGAGAACAGCATCACATTGCAGTTGCCATCGGTAATCGCAACGCCGATCAGGAAGTCACCGTCATCAAGACCCACGGCGATGATGCCGGCCTTGCGCGGGTTGGCGAAGTCGGTCAGCGGCGTCTTCTTCACGGTGCCCTGTGCGGTCGCCATGAAAATGTAGTGGCCTTCGTCGAATTCCTTGACCGGCAGCACCGTCGTGATCTTCTCGCCTTCGACGAGCGGGAAGAGATTGACGATGGGTTTGCCGCGCGAGTTGCGGTTGCCTTCCGGCACTTCGTAGACCTTGAGCCAGTACAGGCGGCCACGGTTCGAGAAGCACAGGATGTAGTCGTGCGTATTGGCGACGAAGAGCTGGTCGATCCAGTCGTCTTCCTTGGTCGCTGCGGCCTGCTTGCCACGGCCACCGCGCTTCTGCGCACGGTAGTCGGCGAGCGGCTGGCGCTTGAAGTAGCCGGTGTGCGACAGGGTTACGACCATGTCTTCAGGCGTGATGAGGTCTTCGATGTTGATGTCGGCGGTTGACATGACGATCTCGGACTTGCGCGGATCGCCGAACTGTTCGCGGATGGCCAGCAGTTCATCGACGATGATCTGCGTGATGCGTGCCGGCTTGGACAGGATGTCGAGCAGGTCGGCGATGATGTCCATCACTTCCTTGTACTCGCCGACGATCTTGTCCTGCTCCATGTTGGTCAGGCGCTGCAGTTGCATTTCGAGAATGCGCTGGGCCTGCACTTCGGACAGGCGATAGCCGTTGGCGCTCAGGCCGACATTCTCGCCAACGCCATCCGGGCGGTATTCCGAAGCCATTGCGCGCGACAGCATTTCCTCGACGAGCTTGGAACGCCACTCGCGGCCCATCAGCTCCTGCTTGGCAATCGCCGGCGTCGGCGCGGCCTTGATGAGGGCGATGATCTCGTCGACGTTCGACAGTGCAACCGCCAGACCTTCCAGCACGTGGCCACGCTCGCGGGCCTTGCGCAGTTCGAAAATCGTGCGACGCGTGACGACTTCGCGACGGTGCGACAGGAAGCACTCGAGCATCTGCTTGAGGTTCAGCAGGCGTGGCTTGCCATCAACCAGCGCCACCATGTTCATGCCGAAGCTGTCCTGCATCTGCGTCTGCTTGAACAGGTTGTTCAACACGACTTCAGGCATCTCGCCACGCTTGAGCTCGATGACCACGCGCATGCCCGACTTGTCGGACTCGTCACGCAGGTCGGAGATCCCTTCGATCTTCTTTTCCTGCACCAGCTCGGCAATCTTTTCGAGCAGGGTGCGCTTGTTCACCTGGTAGGGCAGCTCATCGATGATGATGGCCTGGCGATCAGCACTCTTGGGAATGTCTTCGAAGTGGGTGCGCGAACGCATGATCACGCGACCACGACCGGTGCGATAGCCTTCGTGCACGCCATGCAGGCCGTAGATCAGGCCGGCGGTGGGGAAGTCCGGCGCGGGCACCAGCTTGATGAGTTCTTCGATATCCGTATCCGGTGCCCCCAGCAGGGTCAGGCAGGCCTCGATGACTTCGGACAGGTTGTGCGGCGGAATATTGGTCGCCATGCCCACAGCGATACCCGAACTGCCGTTGATGAGCAGGTTGGGCACACGCGTCGGCAGCACCGTCGGCTCGAGCTCCTTGCCGTCGTAGTTGGGCTGGAAGTCGACCGTTTCCTTTTCGATGTCGGCCAGCAGGTCGGCAGAAATCTTGTCGAGGCGGCACTCGGTGTAACGCATCGCAGCCGCGTTGTCACCGTCGATGGAACCGAAGTTGCCCTGGCCATCGATCAGCGTGTAACGCAGCGAGAAGTCCTGCGCCATGCGCACCAGGGTGTCGTAGATGGCCGAGTCGCCGTGCGGGTGGAATTTACCCATCACGTCACCGACAACGCGGGCGCACTTCACATAGGCCCGGTTCCACGCAAAGTTCTGCTCGTGCATGGCGAACAGCACGCGCCGGTGCACCGGCTTCAGGCCATCGCGCACATCCGGCAGCGCGCGGCCGACGATCACGCTCATGGCGTAATCGAGGTACGAGGTACGCATCTCCTCTTCAAGACTGATCGGGAGTGTTTCCTTGGCGAATGAATTCATGTAGCGGCGGGTGTCGTAAGATCGTACGTACTGTTGTCAGCCAAGCCGCCCGGCATGCAGGCAGAACGGCCCCCAGAAAGCGTTCGATTGTAACATGCCGGCACCCTCTAGACCCGGCCCGCCATTCCCCCGCAAGCCCATGAATCAAGCACTTGAACGCATTGACACCCTCATCGAAGCGCGCTGGATCATTCCGGTAGAGCCGGAAGAGACAACGCTTGAAAACCACGCGCTGGCGATCCGTGATGGCGCCATCGTCGCCCTGCTGCCGATCAGCGATGCCCGCCTGCGTTTCAGCCCGGCCGAAACGGTGGTGCTGGAAGACCACCTCCTGATCCCGGGCCTGATCAACCTGCACACGCATACGGCCATGACGCTGCTGCGGGGCTACGCCGACGACCTGCCGCTGATGCGCTGGCTCACCGAGGCGATCTGGCCGGCCGAACGCGAGCATGTATCCGAGGAGTTCGTCTATCACGGTACCCTGCTGGGCGCGGCCGAGATGCTGCGTGGTGGCGTAACCTTCGCCAACGACATGTACTTCTTCCCCGATGCGGCGGCGCGTGCCTACGACGAAATGGGCATGCGGGCCATGGTCGGACTGGTCGTGCTGGACTTCCCCGGCAACTACGCGGCTAACGCCGACGACTACCTTCACAAGGGCCTCGCCGTACGCGACAAGTGGCTGGGGCACTCGCGTATCGACTTCTCCCTGGCCCCGCACGCCCCCTACACGGTGTCGGATAGCGCCTTCGAGCGCGTCGGCGCCCTGGCCGAAGAACTGGACGCCCCGGTCCATATCCATGTGCAGGAAACGCGCAACGAAGTCGATGACAGCCTCAAGCAATATGGACTGCGCCCGCTGCAGCGCCTGCAGAAGCTTGGCCTGCTGGGCCCGAACTTGTTGATTGCCCACGGCGTACACGTAGAACGACAAGGACATCGAGCTGCTCGCCCTCAACCAAGTGGGCGTAGCGCACAACCCCGTATCCAATATGAAGCTCGCCAGCGGCATCGCGCCTGTCACAGCCATGCTCGCCGCTGGCATCAACGTCGGGCTGGGCACCGACGGCGCAGCCAGCAACAACCGTCTGGATATCCTGCAGGAGATGCGATTTGCCGCCCTGTTGGCCAAAATCCAGGCCGATGACGCTGCTGCGCTGCGAGTACACAAAGTTTTGCAGATGGCCACCCTGCTGGCCGCCAGGGCACTCGGACTACAGGACCGCATTGGCAGCCTGGCCCCCGGAAAACGCGCGGACATATGCGCCATTTCATTGAATTCAAATGAAATAATGCCGGTCTTCGACCCTGCTTCCCATCTCATCTTCGCCGCCGGGCGGGAGCATGTCAGCCACGTCTGGGTTGACGGAAAGGCCGTTGTAGCAAGCGGACAAGTGTTGTTGCAACGCAACGAAGATTTGCCGGCCATTTCGCGCCTATGGCAGAATTCTCTGCAGAACAAGAGATCCTGAGCCGTCGGCGTGTCGCGCGGTAGGAACGTTGCCCCCTTACAGCGAGGCGATGGTCAAATCGGACGAACGATCACACGGCAACAGTTCTTGCCTCCCCACCCGTTCAGCCTGATAACGAGAGTCCTATGAAAACCGCACACAAAATCCTTGTCGCCCTCTTCCTCGCAGCCAGCGCTGCTTCTGCCTCCGCCCAAAACCTGGTTACGGATGGCAAAGGTGTCCAGGCCTACGCCATCGACGCCAACAAGATCATCGTTCGCAACCCCTTCGGCTGGTGCTGGCGCACCATCAACTGGACCAAGGAACTGGCCCTCTCCAACCTGACCACGGACGGCAAGCCCATCGGCTGCGCCTGCGAACCGGGTTACGCCGAAAGCGAAGCGGCCTGTAAGCCTGCTCCGGTCGCCGCCCCGGCCTCCGCTGCACCGAAGGCCGCTCCGGCTGCTGCACCTGCGGCGGCTCCGGCAACGGCTGCTCCGGCTCCCGCCCCGGCACCGGCCCCTGCTCCCGCACCGGCCCCTGCCGCAGCACCCGCAGCGCCGGCTGTGAAGGTCACCCTGCCTGCTGACGCCACCTTCGAATTCGGCAGCGCTGACCTGACGGCTGTGGGTCAGGACGCGCTGACCAAGTACGCCGCTGATGTCAGCAAACTGAAGTCGCTCGAAGTCGTGATCGTCGTCGGCCACGCTGACCGTATCGGCAAGGACGAACCGAACCAGACCCTGTCTGAAAAGCGCGCCGCGTCGGTCAAGGACTTCCTGACCAGCAAGGGCATTCCGGCCAACCGCATCTACGCCGAAGGCAAGGGCGAAAAGCAACCCGTGACTGGCGACAAGTGCAAGAAGATGGGCGCTGAAAACGGCAAGAACAAGAAGCTCGTGGCTTGCCTGGCTCCGGACCGCCGCATCGAACTGGAAGCAGTCGGCATCAAGTAATATTGACGCTGACCCGCAAGGCCCTGCCCCGGCAGGGCCTTTTTCTTTTCCGAGGCCGAAACGATGTCCGCAACCCTCAACGCCGACGAAGCCGAACTCGCCAAGTTCAGCGCCCTTGCTCACCGCTGGTGGGACCCGGAATCCGAGTTCCGCCCCCTGCACGAAATCAATCCGCTGCGTCTCGACTGGATCGACAGCCACTCCCCCATCAGCGGCCAACGCGTCATCGATGTCGGCTGCGGCGGTGGCATCCTGGCCGAGAGCATGGCGCGTCGCGGAGCACACGTCACCGGGATCGACCTCTCCGACAAAGCACTATCCGTGGCCCGTCTGCACGCACTGGACAGCGGCATCGAGGTCGATTACGTCAAGGTTCCGGCTGAACAGATTGCTGCCGAACGCGCAGGGCAATACGCCGTCGTCAGCTGCATGGAAATGCTTGAACACGTACCCGACCCCGCCAGCATCGTCAAAGCCTGCGCCGACCTTGCTGCGCCCGGCGGCTCGGTCTACTTCTCCACGCTCAACCGCAATCCCAAGTCTTATCTGATGGCCATCATCGGCGCGGAATACATACTCAACATGCTGCCGCGCGGCACCCACGAATACGCCCGCTTCATCAAGCCTGCCGAACTGACACGCTTCGCCCGTAACGCCGGCCTCGACGTCGTCGAACTGATGGGCATGCACTACAACCCGCTCGACAAACGCTACAGCCTGGGCCTTGGCACGGACGTGAACTACCTCGTACGCTGCATCAAGCATGCGTAACAAGGCCACTATCCGCTGCGTTCTCTTCGATCTGGACGGCACGCTCGCCGACACAGCCCCCGATCTGGCCGGTGCGCTCAACCAGACGCGCATCGACGACGGACTGCCCGCTTTGCCGCTCAACCAGCTCCGACCGTTGATTTCGCAAGGTGTGCGTGGCCTGCTGCACGCCAGTTACGGCCTGCACCCGCAGGACGAAGGCTACGGACCACTCTTCCAGCGCGTCCTGCAGCACTACTCACAAAACCTCTGCGTGCAGACCCGACTGTTTGATGGCATGCCGGAACTGCTTCGCCACCTTGAAACACAAGCCATCCCCTGGGGCATCGTCACCAACAAGCACAGCCGCTACACCCAGCCCCTCGTCGCTGCACTGGGCCTTGCCGAGCGCGCCACCAGCGTGGTCAGCGGCGATACCACACCATACGCCAAACCTGCGCCCGACCCTCTCCTGCTCGCCGCCCGCGAATGCGGCGTGAGCCCCGCCGAGTGCATCTACCTTGGCGACGACGAACGCGACATCATCGCTGCACATGCCGCCGGCATGACCTCGATGGCAGTGCGCTGGGGCTACCTCGGCCTAGACAAACCTGTCACCGAATGGGGCGCCCATCACCTCATCGACCACCCCGCAGAAGTCTTGGACTATCTCCCCCCTGCGGCGTAGAATTCACGCAGCTGGGGGCGACCTGGTTTCGACGGGGGTCGCGAAGCAGCTTGGTGCATACCGAGGATCAGTTACCTCGTAAATCCAGCTGAAAAGTTCTACTCGCAAACGACGAGCAATTCGCTGTAGCCGCTTAAGGCTGTAGCCACTGCACTGATTGGTCTCTGGGTCAGGTTGGGTAACACCAGCGGCAGTGTCATTTACAGGGACTCGTGCCACACCGGGTTACTTGGTGCGGAGCTAAAAAATAGGTAACTCGCGCCATGCAGGCCTGTCGACCGGCTGAGCATGGGGTTAAATCAAATAGACCGACTAAGTATGTAGATCCGGTTGTAGAGGACTTTCGGACGCGGGTTCGATTCCCGCCGCCTCCACCAATGAACAAGCCACCCTTGCGGTGGCTTTTTCATTGGCGCGACAACACATGCGGACGTCCGTTGCAGCACCATCAGCGCATCGTCATCGATAATGCCGCATCCCGAACACGCAACCGGATCATGCCGCCTACCGACGACCAGCACTCCCCCATCACTCGCGCGGCGCGTCTGATCGAGCAGGCCGACGGCCTCATCATCGCGGCAGGTGCGGGCATGGGCGTGGATTCCGGTTTGCCGGACTTTCGCGGACCGAACGGCTTCTGGAATGCCTACCCGGCGCTGGGTCGCGAACGCATCGCATTCGAGTCAATTGCCTCGCCAACCTATTTCGAACACGACCCCGCACTGGCATGGGGCTTTTACGGACACCGACTGGCGCTTTACCGCGCAACCGCCCCACATGGCGGATTCGCCATACTCCGCGACATCGCCAGCCATCTCGAACATGGCGCATTCGTCTTCACGAGCAATGTTCAACGGCCACTTCCAGCAGGCGGGATTCAACGCACAACGGATCGTCGAGATCCACGGCAGCATCCACCACCTGCAGTGCATGCGTGCCTGCTGTGAGCAGATCTGGTCCGCAGCGAACTTCGTCCCGGACGTGGACGAAGAGGCCTGCCGGCTGCGTAACGCGGCGCCGCGCTGCCCTCGCTGTGGAGCCATGGCGCGCCCGAACATCCTGATGTTCGGCGATGGTGACTGGATTGCAGACCGGACGCAGGCGCAGAAGTGGGAATTCCTCGCCTGGCGCGAACAGCTCCGCTCACCCGTCATCATCGAACTGGGAGCAGGCACCCGTGTGCCGACAGTTCGCCACTTCAGTGAGCACCAGCGCTGCGCGCTGATCCGCATCAACAAGACCGAGTGGCATGTCCCTGCTGGCATGGGCGTATCCATCGCTGACGGCGCACTCAATGCATTGCAAGGTATCCACGCGGAACTGGGTGGAGGCGCACCCGCATTCAAGACGGAATAAGGATCGCAGATATTCGTCTTTTTCATCTGTCGTGACGACGTTTAGAGTCTGGGCACAACATGGCTCGCGCGACCCGCGCCAGCAATACCCCCGACATCTGCTTCCTCGCCACAACACTGCATGAGTTCCCTGAGCCCGACTTCCTATCTGCCGGACAAACTGCTCGCTCTGCCCGACAGCAGCACCAATCCCTTGTCGATCCGCGCACGTGCGCTGGTCTTCGTTGACCCTGCTTCGCGCAACCTGCTTGAACGCATCGAGCAGATCGCCGGCAGCGAGGCCAGCGTTCTCATCCAGGGAGAGACGGGCACCGGCAAGGAGCTGGTCGCCCGCCACCTGCATGAGCTGAGCGGACGTAGTGGCCCCTTCGTGGCCGTCAACTGCGGTGCCTTCTCGGAAAACCTCGTCGAGGCGGAACTGTTCGGCCATGAGAGCGGCGCCTTCACCGGTGCGCAGCGCGCTCGCCAGGGCTGGTTCGAAGCAGCCGACAAGGGCACGCTGTTCCTCGACGAGATCGGCGATCTGCCCCAATCCATCCAGGTCAAGTTGCTGCGCGTACTGCAGGAGCGCGAAGTCGTGCGGCTGGGCTCACGGACAGCGGTTCCCGTGGATGTTCGCCTGATCACGGCGACCAACGTCAACCTGGAACGAGCGGTCTCGTCGGGCCACTTCCGCATGGACCTCTTCTACCGCATCAACGTGGCCAGCCTGCGCATCCCGGCCCTGCGCGAGAGGCCCGGCGACATCGAAGCACTGGCGCGCTACTTCGCACGCCTCTACAGCGAACGCCAGGGCACTGAGCAGCCGCGCTTCTCGCCAGATGCCCTGCGCGCTCTGGCCACCTATCCCTGGCCCGGCAACATCCGCGAACTCGAGAACGTCATCCACTTCGCCCTGCTCGTCTGCCAGGACAACACCATTTCGGCTCGCGACCTGCGCTTCGTGTCCATCAGCGCGCCGGACACCCCTTCCTCCGCTGTCGCGCAAGCGCCCGGAACCCAGCTGACGGAGTCCATCAAACGCCTTCTCGGCACCGGCGAGCCCGAGTTGTTCAGCCTCATCGAATCGACCGTGGTGACCACAGCGTTCCAGCTCTGCGGACACAACCAGGTTCGCGCCGCCGAACTGCTGGGCGTCTCGCGCAACGTGATGCGCACCTTGCTCAAGCGCTACGCCCTCATCAAACCCTGAGCTCAATCCCTGCACATCAAAAAAAACCGGGCACACGCCCGGTTTTGAACAGGAACAACAATCGCACTGCAGACTCGTAGTGCCCTGGTTGGCGCCCCATCAGACGGAGCGCCATGTCTGGTCAGGGGCTCGTCGTGACGATGCCCGAGATCTTCACGTCGCTGACAGCGAGGTACTTGCCGGTTGATACCGAGCTGTACCACGGGAAGAAGCGCAGGTAGAGCTTGCCGTTGGCCGGTACGTTGATCGCCAGAGATGCGTACTCGGTCTTGGCCATCACGTCGTTCGTGAAGGTCAGATCAGCGGCATTAAGGCGCACCGAACCTGAGAAGTCAGCGTTCAGGGAGTACTCGATATCGGCACGCGTATTCGAGCCGCCGCTGGTCGCCAACCAGGCCGAAATGGTGTTGATCGAGAAGCTGCCCGAAGACGGCGCCGTAACGGTGAACTGAAGATACTTGGTTGCATCGTGCGCCGTGCTGGTCGTGGAGTTATAGCGATTGACGTTCACCGTGGTGCCGTCCACCGCCAGGGCCTTGACCGCACCCGCCGTGAGGTTGCTGACCACAACGTCAGCGCCTGTCACCAACCCGGCGCTTGTCGCCGTCAAGGCGTTGTCGTTCATCTTCCACAAGGCGTAAGTCGACACGCCCGACGGCACCGCGATACCTGTGCCACTAAGCGCCACAGAACCCAGCGAAGCCCCGCCCGTGATGACCACGGTCAGGTTGCCGTTGTAGGCCTGTGCCGCCGTGGGCGCGAACTGCACATACACCGTCTTGGTGAAAGCGCCATTGGTGTAGGCCACATCCAGCGTGCTCGTCCAGGTCGTCTTGTCCAGCGATAGCTTGTAACCGCTGGGCGCCGTCAACGTCACCGTACCGCTAGCGGGGCTGAGGTCGAAAGTCGAGACATTGAGTGTCTTGTACGAGGTGTCGCCCACGTAACGGTCACCCCAGGCCAGCGTAGAGGGACTGGCCAGCAGCGACGTCACGCTGATGATGTAGCTCTTGAGGATGTTCTGCGACTTCAGACCATCGACAGCCATCTTCGCCACCAGGGTCGCGTAAGTGCCATTCAAGTGGGTGCTGTCGGGGTAGTACAGATCCGTGCCCGCAGCCGTTGCACCGTAGCTTTCGACCAGGGTCTTCGTGCCTGCCGTGATGTCGATCAGCGGCACCGAATAGGTCGTCGCGATTGCCTTCATCGCTGCCGGGTAATCGCCACGCGCAAACGTCTCGGTGCCCTTGATCGGCACGTTGTGCTGACCTTCGGCCGTCATCGCGCCACTGGCCCAGTAGTTACGCACGATGGGCGTCATGAGGATGGGGATGCCACCCTTGGCTCGCACTTCGGCCACGTACTTCTTGAGGAACTGGTAATAGGAGTGCAGACCCTTGTCAACGGTACCCGTCGAATCGATTGCATCCATGGCGCCCGTACAGGTTTCGCCGTTACCTGTGCCATCACTGCAGTACGCGTAGGTCCCGTACTCGTTGTAGTCCGTACCGTACTTCTGGTCGTTGTGGCCGAACTGGATGATCACGTAGTCACCCGTGTTGATGGCCGCCTTGGCGGCATCCCACTTGCCGGTCTCGTAATAGAAGCTGCGTGAGCTGCGACCACCGGCCGCCCAGTTCTTGATGGTGACCGAACCGTTGAAGAACATACCGAGCTTCTCGCCCCAGCCATACTGCGGGCGGCGGTCCTCGGTGTAGGTCGTCATCGTCGAGTCACCCAGCAGGTGCACCGTCACGGCACCAGCGCTGGAAGCCACCGAGCTGGCAACGCTGGAAGACAGGCTGCTGCTGGAAACACTGCTGCTCGAGACGCTGCTGGACGCCACACTGCTCGAAGCGACACTGCTGGCCGCCGCCGAGGACGAAGCCCCCGTCCCTGCGGCACCACCTCCACCACCGCCGCCTCCGCCACCACACGCGCTCAGCACCAATGCCGCCAGCAAGCCGGCGGCCATCAAAAACCTGTTTTTCATCGTCTCGACTCCATTGAAGCGGCGCATTCTGTTTTTATTAGGCACCGGTAACACGTTAGCGATCAGACTTTAAGCAACAAGCATTTGTGCGGGCTGACAGGGATTGCTATAGGACCTGACAGAAATTGCTGTTCTGGTGGCATACATTTGATCGCGAAGGCCTGCCAGTGCCAGTTTTGCAGTCTTTGACATTTCTGATCGAACCCGGGAGCTGCATACGCGTCAGAACTATCAAGAGGACCGTATGCACTGCATCGCATTTGGTGCAGGAATGTTGTCCCGCTACAGGACCAGTACAGGTCCGATCAGAACGACTCCCTCCCGAGAGACATGGCTGGCCAGGCAGGAACATCCGCCTGCGCCACAGCGACGTACCGCCCCACATTCAGGGGTTGATACCCACACTCTGGAGTCATGACCATGAAAAACGCATTGATCACCCTGCTCAAATCCATCGCCGCCCTGATTGCTGGCGGCGCAGCCATGGCCGGCCTGGCCTCGCTGATCTGGGCATGAGCCCGCAACAAAACCGGCTTCTGCTAGGGTAAAACCCCGGCAGGGGTAAATATCCAGGCAACAAAAAACGCGCTCCAGGCGCGTTTTTTTATTGCGGCGAAAAGAGAGATTGCGCCGGCTCGCCTTGTGTCTATCCGCCCTAGCGCCCGCAACCGTCGCAAGCGAAGTCCGGTGACCCATTTGCCCAAGCTCGCACGCCGAGCGAAACCCGCGTTTCTCATCCCCCGGCGTCTCGCTGCGCGAGACATACAGACAACAAAAAACGCGCTCGCGGCGCGTTTGTTGTTGTGGCGGAGAGGGGGGGATTCGAACCCCCGTCAGGATATTATCCTGAACACGCTTTCCAGGCGTGCGACTTAAACCACTCATCCACCTCTCCGGACAAGGGCGCGAATTGTAGCAGTGAAGGCGCGGGATGAGAAGCCGGGGCCTCGAACCCGGCCAGAAGCCGCTTGTGGCGGCTCTGTCAGGGCTCGTCCGGCACCTCGCGCAAGCGCGCCAGCATGTTGCGGGCCGATTCGGACGGCGGCGGGGTCAGGAGGCTGACCACGATGAGTGCCATGAAACCCGCCACGACACCGAATACCCCGCTGGAGATGGGCTGGATATCGAACCAGGCATTGGCCATGCTGCCGCCAAAGAAGCCATGCGTGCGCACCGCATAGATGATGGTCACCTGCGGGCCGGCGATCATGGCGGCAATCGCCCCCCATTTGTTGGCGCGCCGCCAGAAGATGCCGCTGACCATCACCGGGAAGACCGTCGAGGATGCAATCGAGAACGCAAACCCTACTGTGAACAGGATGCTGTCCGGCCGCAGTGTCGCGACGATGGCCGCCAGCATGGCTACCACCATCAGGGTGGCCTTGGACACCAGCAGGCGACGCTGGGTGGCGGCCTGGGGATTCAGGATCTTGAAGTAGAACGTCGTGCGACAGCGCGCTGCAGATCGACAGCAACAGGCCATCGGCCGTCGATAGCGCAGCCGCCAAACCGCCCGCTGCCACCAGCCCGGAAACGAAGTAAGGCAGGCCGGCGATCTCGGGCGTTGCCAGCACGATCACGTCGGGGTGGATCGAGAGTTCCGCCAGCTGCAACACGCCATCGAGGTTGAGGTCCTCGACACTGACCAAACCCACCCTGCCCCAGGAATTGATCCAGGCAGGCAACTCGGAAATCGGCGTGCCGACCAGGTGGTGATAGACCTCCCACTTGGCGAACACCGCGTAGGCCGGCGCGGTGACGTACAGCAGCAGGATGAACAGCAACGACCAGAACACCGACTTGCGCGCCGCCGACACGCCCGGTGTCGTGTAGTAACGCGTCAGCACATGAGGCAGCCCGGCCGTGCCTATCATCAGCACGAACACCAGGGCGATGAAGTTGGTGCGCTGGGCCGTGCTGTCCTGCCCGCCTTGCGAGGTGTAGGCCTGGGCATGCGGCGCGGGGCCGTGCGAGCGACTGACGACGTCGCGGTACTCGGCCTCCCACTGCGTGCGTGCGGCCTTGGCGTCACCCGGCAAGGCGCGTAGCTGGCGCTGGGCGTTGGCGATGTCGCGCGCCGAGGCATTGGCGTCCTGCAGGTATTCGAGCCGGTCGATGAGCAGCTTGCGCTCGGCGTCCAGAGAGGCAGGTAAACCGGCGATGCGCTGCGTAAGGGCTTCGGCACGTTTGACGAGCGCCTCACGAGCCTGCTGCTCCAACGGCGACGCCAGCAGGCGCTGCTCCTCCTCGCCCAGTTTCTCCAGCACGCGACCATAGGCAATCTGCGGCACGGGGCTGTCGGTTGCCTTCCAGGACATCAGGACTACCGGCGTCAGGTAGGCCACGATGATCACGAGGTATTGCGCCACCTGCGTCCAGGTGATCGCACGCATGCCGCCGAGGAAAGAACACACCAGCACGCCGGCCAGACCGACGAAGACGCCTATCGAGAAATCGATGCCGGCGAAACGGCTGGTGATCAGGCCCACGCCATAGATCTGCGCCACCACGTAGACGAAGCTGGTGATCACCACCGCCACCACGCCCAGCAAGCGCGGCGCCGTGCCTTCATAGCGCGCTCCGAGGAAATCGGGAATCGTGTATTCGCCGAAGCGCCTCAGATACGGCGCCAGCAGCAGGCTCACCAGCACGTAACCACCGGTCCAGCCCATCACGAAGGCCAGGCCATCGAAGCCCGCCACGTACAACGTGCCGGCCAGCCCGATGAACGAGGCGGCGCTCATCCAGTCCGACGCCGTGGCCATACCGTTGTACAGCGCCGGAATACGCCGCCCGGCCACGTAGTACTCGCTGACATCGGCCGTGCGGCTGAGCACGCCGATCACGGCGTACATGAAGATGGTCGCCAGCAGGAAGGCGTAACCGATCCAGCCCAGCGGCACGCCCAATTGTTCGCCCAGCGCCATGGCCACGACGAACAGCACGAAGCCGACGAAGAAAATGAAATAGGTGCGTGCGTAATCGCTCATCGCGTCTCACCGGTCCTCATAGGCGGTAGTCCACGCGCAGTCGCTGCTGCAGCTGTTTGATCTGCTGGAAGGCGTGACGCAGGATCTGGCGCTCCAGCCGGTTCAGCTTGTAGGGGTCGAGCCGGTTGGCCATGCTCTCGTTGCCGCCGTGCTGTTGCTGGTTGCGCAAGCGCAAATTCTGCACGAACAGGAAGCCATCGATGGCCGCCTGCAAGTCTTCTCCCGCAAACGCGGGGGTCGCCGCCACGGCGCGCAGGCGTTCCACCGTGCTGGTCGCTGTGACGCCCTGAGCGAAGGCAAAGATACGCGCCGCGTCAACACAGGGTCGCACCCCGCTCTTCTTCAGATCAATGGTGCCGGGCACCGCACCCTTGCGTTCGAGCACAAAGGCGCGCACCAGGCCCAGCGGCGGCGCACTTTCCAGCGCGTTCGCCGCCAGCATGCGCAGGAACACCGGTTCGGCCGCGATTCGCTCGCGCAACCAACCCCGCAGCGTCTCGACAATACCGCCGTCACCGTGGATGGCGCGGAAGTCGAAAAAGATGCTGGCGTTGAGCAAGGCCTTGGGGTCACGCATCGTGATCCAGCGTTCAAAGCGCGCGCGCCACTCATGGTCCGACAGGCACTGCCCCGCGTTGCCCGCCATGATCTGCCCGCGACACAGCGGGAAGCCGCATTCGTCGAGCAACTGGTTCACCGCCTGCGCGAAGGGCAGCAGTGCGGCGCGCACCGGCTCGGGGTCTTCGCCTTCGGCCATCTCGAAGATGATGCCGTTGTCCTGGTCTGTCAACAGCGTCTGCTCGAAGCGCCCCTCCGAGCCGAAGGCCATCCAGCTCCAGCACACACCGGGCAGCTCGAAACGCGCCTTCATGAGTGCCACGGCCTGCGAGCAAACGAAATCGTTGAGCGACGTCGCCCACTGGATCACTTGGCTGGCACCCAGCCCCTGGTTGATCAGGCGCTTGACGAAGTGGCGGGCGTGCGCAGCCGCGTCGACCAACTCGCCACTGCTGCGCGCCGAGATGAGCGGATTGACCACATCCTCGGGCACGATCTTCTGCGCACCGAACACATCGCCGCGCGACACCACGCCCAACAAGCGACCGTCGCGCTCCATCACCAGCACGTAGCGCGCCGAACAGCGCCCCATCGCCAGCATGGCGTCGTGGGCCGTGGCATCGGCAGACAGACACACCGGGTGTTCATCCATCGCCGATTCGATAGGCGCCGACAGATCCGCCCCGGGCAGCACGACACGCCCGAGCAGATCGCTGAACGTGACGATGCCTTGCGGCCGCAGCTCGCGCGGATCAGCCACCACCACCGAACCGATGCGGTCGGCGTACATGCGTTCCACCGGCACGCGCAGCGGCGTGCCACGCGGATACACCACCGGTGCGCGGCGGATCAGCCCGCGCAGGGGCTCGTAAAGCGAGAACGACGGCAGGCTCTCCTCATCCGTGACGGATCTGCGCATAGCGACTCTCCTGTTGGGCAAGACGTGCATCGGCCAGGGTCCTGATGCCCTGCTCTGCCAGTTGCGGAATCATGCGGATGAAGATGTGGGCAGTCATCGTGGCATCGGCCAGCGCATCGTGACGCCCGATCACACTGACACCAAAGCGTTCGGCAACAGCCTCCAGCGCATGCGACGCCTGGCTGGGCTGCAGGATCCTGGAGAGCAGCAGCGTATCAAGCACAGCGTGATCGAAACGCAAACCGGCCAGCGCCTCCTTGCGCTGCAGGAAGCGCATGTCGAACGCCACGTTGTGACCCACCAGCACGCTGTCCGCCGCAAAGTCGTGAAAGCGCCGCATCACCTCGACGATGCCTGGCTGGCCGCGCAATCGTTCGCGCGCGATGCCGTGAATGCGCAGGGACGCGGCGGAAATTTCGCGCGGCGTATCGACCAGCTGCTCGAAACGCTCCCCGCGCAGCAACCTGCCACGCAGGACGCGCAAGGCCCCGAACTGGATGATTTCGTCGTGTTCCGTATCCAGCCCGGTGGTCTCCGTGTCGAACACGGTGAAGGCCAGATCGGCAAGCGCGCGCTCATCCGCCGCCGAACTGCCCTGCCAGCCCAGCAAGGCGAAGTCGCAGGCCACGTCGTGCGGCGCTACCACCTCCTCTTCCAATAGCTCGTCAGCCCGCGCCGCGTCCTGCACGACGGGCAGGCTCAGGCAAAAGCTCGATTCGGTGGCGGCCAGATGCCGCTCGTAACGCAACTCCGCCTCGTGCTGGCGCAGCACGTCGCGCACCGACAAGTTCGATGCCTCGCCCCCCAAGCGCAACGGCTCCAGCTCCCAGCCCAGCGCCGACTCCTGCGACAAGGCTGTGCCTGCCCAACGCAGACGCAGCTCGACACCGGCCCCGGCAGGCTGCGCCGTCAGCACCACGCTGCGCAGATCAAAAGCCTCGCTGACCCGCGCAGCAAGGAAACCCAGCACCTGCGTCATCAGGAAACTGTCAACCCACACGCGTGCCGTCAGGTCGGGGGCATCGAGATGCACCGACAAGCCCAGTCGCGACTCGATGCGGCGTTGTGCCGCACGCAGCAAATCCGCCGCGCGCATGTCGTCGCGCTGCGCACCGCCCTGTTCCCAGTTCGGCAAATCACGCAAGGCCTGGCCCAGCTGAACGCCCAGCTCGCTGCCACGCTGGCTCGCCTCCTCCAGCGCCTGTCGTATCGCCACCGGCAGATCCTCGTGCTGCCCCAGCCGGCGCAGCTGCTGCACGAGACCGCCGAGTCCTGCCTGCTGCCGGTCTACCAGGGTCTGCACCGCCTGCTGGCGCCGCCCAGCCAGCTCGGCCTCGGTCGTCACATCGTCCGCCAGCACCACCAGGCCGATCAGGCTCGCGTCAGCTACGGCCGCGTCCAGCAAGGGAGAAATGCGCAGGCGCACCAGGCGTCCGGCCGGCGTGGTCATCATGAAGCGTTGCGGCACACCCCGCGCAGCAGGTTGCGCAAAACGCTCCCGTACGAGCTCCAGCTGCGCAGCATCGACCAGCGAAGAGAGATCACGCCCCAGCCCCAGTCGTCCGGTGCCGGCGAACAAGCGTGCAGCGCGACGGTTGTAGAGCAGGATGCGTCCCTCTGCATTGCACACCACGATGGCTTCGGCCAGGTCGTCGACCAGGGCCGCCAGTCGCGCCCGTTCGCGCTCGATGTCGTGATGTGCCGCGTCGATAGCAGCCTGCTGGCCGGTAGCCAGCGTGCGTTGCGCCACAGCGAGGCGATTGATCGCCGCCGCCAGCGGAGCCAGGCCATTCACCGTGGTGACGACAGCTTGCCGTTCCTGCTGAGCCAGCAAGGACACGGCCTCGGCCATGCGCAGCACCTGCTGCGTGCGCTGCTGCTGCGACATCCACTGCAACCAGGCTGCCAGCCCGGCAAGGAACAGCAGCAGCGTAATGAGCACAGCCTGCCGTTGCGCCAACGCGACCGCCGCGCTGTCCCGCAGATCGGGCGGCAGCAGCTGCAGCGTTACCCACACGCCCAGCGCCGTCAGCCCGGCCGTCAGCGCCGCAGCGAGCAAGGGCTTGCCCAGCACACGAAGCGACGCATTCATCGCCAGACCCCGGGCATGCCGCTCAGGCTCCCGTCATGCCGCCTCAGAGGGGCTGCTTGAGCTGGTCGAGAATCGCCGGGTTCTCGAGTGTCGAGACGTCCTGCGTGATCTCTTCGCCCTTGGCCAGCGCACGCAACAGACGCCGCATGATCTTGCCGGAGCGCGTCTTGGGCAGGTTGTCACCGAAGCGGATGTCCTTGGGCTTGGCGATGGGGCCGATTTCCTTCGCCACCCAGTCCTGCAACTGCTTGACGATCTTCTTCGCCTCGTCGCCGGTCGGACGCGCACGCTTGAGCACCACGAAAGCGCAGATCGCTTCGCCGGTCAGCTCATCGGGACGCCCCACCACCGCAGCCTCTGCCACCAGCTCGGTACACGACACGAGCGCAGATTCGATCTCCATCGTCCCCATGCGGTGACCCGAGACGTTGAGCACGTCGTCGATGCGTCCCATGATCGTGAAGTAGCCGGTCTTCGCGTCGCGCACGGCGCCGTCACCCGCGAGGTAGAGCTTGCCGCCCAGATCGGTCGGGAAGTAGCTCTTCTGGAAGCGCTCCGGGTCACCCCAGATCGTGCGGATCATCGACGGCCAGGGACGCTTGATGACGAGGAAGCCGCCCTTGCCCCACTCCACGTCGTTGCCCGTCTCGTCGACGATGGCCGCCTGGATGCCCGGGAACGGCAGCGTGCAGGAGCCCGGCACCAGCGGTGTCACGCCGGGCAGCGGCGTGATGACGTGACCACCGGTTTCGGTTTGCCAGAAAGTGTCCATGATCGGGCAGCGACCGCCGCCGACGTTGTCGTGGTACCACATCCAGGCTTCGGGATTGATCGGCTCGCCGACCGAACCGAGGATGCGCAGGCTGTCGAGCTTGTAGTTGCGCGGGTGCGTGGCCGGTGCGTTTTCGGACGCCTTGATCAGCGAGCGGATGGCCGTCGGCGCGGTGTAGAACACGCTCACCTTGTGGTCCTGGATCATGCGCCAGAAGCGCCCCGTGTCCGGGTAGGTCGGCACGCCCTCGAAGACGATCTGCGTCACGCCGCAGGCCAGCGGGCCGTAGGCAATGTAGGTATGGCCCGTCACCCAGCCGATGTCGGCCGTACACCAGAAGGTGTCATCGCCCTTGAGGTCGAAGGTCCACTTGTTGGTCAGGATGGCATGCAGCAGGTAGCCCGCCGACGAGTGCTGCACACCCTTGGGCTTGCCCGTCGAGCCCGAGGTGTAGAGCAGGAACAGCGGATGCTCGGCCTCCACCCACTCCGGTTCGCAGGTCGCCGCCTGATCCTTGATGAGATCGTGCAGCCACACATCGCGTCCGGCCGCCATGTTGATGGCATTGCCGGTGCGTTGATAGACGATGACGCTGTGCACCGCCTCGCAACCGCCCAGGCTGAAGGCTTCATCCACCACCACCTTGAGGCCGATGTTCTTGCCACCACGACACTGCTCGTCGGCCGTGATGATGGCCGTGGCGCCGGCGTCAACCACGCGCTCCTGCACGCTCTTGGCCGAGAAGCCGCCGAACACCACCGAGTGCGTGGCGCCGATGCGCGCGCAGGCCTGCATGGCGGCTACGCCTTCGACCGACATGGGCATGTAGATGAGAACGCGGTCGCCCTTCCTGACGCCACGCGACTTCAGACCGTTGGCGAATTTGCAGACCAACGCATGCAGCTCGCGGAACGTCGTGCGCGTCACCTTGCCGTCATCGGCTTCGAAAATCAGCGCCACCTTGTCGGCATTGCCGTTCTCGAGATTGCGGTCGAGACAGTTCCACGAGACGTTCAGCGCCCCGTCGGCAAACCACTTGTAGAACGGCGCGCCGCTCTCGTCGAGCGTCTGCGTGAAGGGCTTTTTCCAAACCAGGTGTTCGCGTGCCAGACGCCCCCAGAAACCGCTGTAGTCGGTTTCCGCTTCCTTGCACAGCGCTTCGTACGCCGCCATGCCGCTGATCGTGGCACGGGCAACGGTTTCGGCCGGGGGCGGGAAAACGCGATTCTCTTGCAGGACGGAATCGATGGTGGCCATCTTGAGTCTCCTAGGTTATGGCGAGCAATCCGGGCTTCCGGCCGCAACGCGAACTCGCTTGCGGGGGGAATTCCGGGCCGGTTCCAGGTGTTTATCCGGCATGTCGCTTTGGCGCCGATTAAATGCAGTCGAACTTACACCTCTCTTACGTACGCCGCGCAGCGATGCCGCAACGCAGCATCCGGGCTATCGGCAAGCCCACGCAGCGCGCGACCTGCTACGATCAATCCCGTTCATACGGCTTGACCGCAACCCGCTTCGCGCCAGTCGATTATCCCATGCATACCCAGCAGGACATCGTTGCCGAAATTCCCCGCCTGCGCCGCTACGCGCGCGCACTGACTGGCGACAGCTCCCGTGCCGACGACCTGGTGCAGGACTGCATAGAACGGGCCCTCTCGCGCTGGCCCCTGTGGCGACCGGGCAACCTGCGGGCCTGGTTGTTCACGATCATGCACAACGTCTTCGTGAACCAGCTGCGCAGCGCCGGCCGCCTCGACTATCGCGCCGATGAAGACCTGCCCGAAGCCGCCACACGCAGCGAGCAGGAAGACGGCCTGATGCTGCGCGATCTCGACCGTGCGCTGCAGCAACTGCCGCTGGAGCAACGTGAGGCCCTGTTGCTGGTCACGCTGGAAGAACTGTCTTACGAAGAAGCCGCCCGCGTGCTCGGCGTGCCGGTGGGCACCATCATGTCGCGGCTCTACCGGGCACGCGAGAAGCTGCGCAGCATCCTGCAGACCGATGCTGGCGTGTCGCGCCTGAGGATCGTCAAATGAAGCGCAGCGATCCCGAACTCTCGCCCCTGAACGACACCCTGTTGCGCTACGTAAACGACAGGCTCGACGTCGATGACCGCGACCGCGCGGGTGAACGGCTGCGCAGCGACCCGGATGCCCAGCAGCGCATCGCGGCCTGGCGCGCACAGAACCAGGTGCTGCACGCCCACTACGACGCCGTGCTGCATGGCGCCGTGCCGCCCCACCTGTTGCGCGCCGCGCGCCGCGCCAGCCACCGCTCGCCGCTGCGCCACGCGGCGGCCATCGCCTGGCTGGTGCTGGGTGTAGGCATTGGCTGGGTGGCGCATGTGCAACACGATGTCGAGCCGGAACCGGCCACCCTGCCCCACATCGCCGCCCTCGCCCACGCTACCTACACGGCCGAGAAGCGCCACGCGGTCGAAGTCGCAGCGGCCGAAGAGGCCCACCTCGTGACATGGCTGTCACGTCGCCTCGACCGCCCGCTCAAGGTGCCACAGCTTGGCCCCATGGGCTACGAGCTGATGGGTGGCCGCATGCTGCCCAGCGAGACGGGGCCGGTTGCCCAGTTCATGTTCCAGAACGCCGATGGCCAGCGCCTGACCCTGCACCTGCGCACGCAGAAGGGTGACGTGCCGGACAGCTCGTTCCAGTTCGCCCGCGAGGGCAAGGTGAGCGTCTTCTACTGGCTCGACGACCGCGTTGGCTATGCGCTGTCGGGCGACCTTGAGCGCGACAAGCTGCTGCCCATCGCGCGCGAAGTGTGGAACCAGCTCAGCGCGGCCGAGACCAATACAGAAGCGAAGTAAGGTTCCGGCCGGGTAACCGGTCTTATGGGGGCAACCAGACGGAGTATCGCCATGCTGATCCGCAAACCCGCCGACATCATTCCTTCCGAAATCACGCCGCCCGAGATCTACGCCGACCGCCGCCGCTTCGTCGAGAAGCTGGGCCTCGGCAGCATTGCGCTGGCCCTGCCCTCGCTCGCCAACGCCGGCAACAAGCTGGCAGGGGTCACGGGCAGCAACTACAAGGTGCCGGAGCCCAGCACCCCCTACAAGTACGTCACCCGCTACAACAACTACTACGAGTTCTCGACCGACAAGGAAGAGCCAGCCGAGGCGGCGCAGACGCTCAAGACACGCCCCTGGACGGTGAGCATCGAAGGCCTGTGCGCCAAGCCACAAACCATCGGCATCGAAGACCTGCTCAAGTTCGCCCCCCTCGAAGAGCGCATCTACCGCATGCGCTGCGTCGAAGGCTGGTCGATGGTCATCCCCTGGGTGGGCTTTCCGCTCGCCACGCTGCTCAAGCGCGTCGAGCCGCTGGGCAGCGCGAAGTTCGTCGAGTTCACCACCCTGGCCGACCGCAAGCAGATGCCCGGCGTCGGCTCGCGCGTGCTCGACTGGCCTTACGTGGAAGGCCTGCGCCTCGACGAAGCCATGCACCCGCTGACGCTGATGGCGGTCGGCCTCTACGGCGAAGAACTGCCCAACCAGAACGGCGCACCGATCCGCCTGGTCGTGCCCTGGAAGTACGGCTTCAAGGGCGGCAAGTCCATCGTGCGCATCCGCCTGCTCGACAAGATGCCCGGCACGGCCTGGAACAAGGCGGCGTCGCATGAGTACGGCTTCTACTCCAACGTGAATCCGGACGTCGACCACCCACGCTGGAGCCAGGCCACCGAGCGCCGCATCGGCGAGTTCGGAAAACGCAAAACCTTGATGTTCAACGGCTACGACGAGGTGGCACCGCTGTACGCTGGCATGGATCTCAAAAAGAACTTCTGATCGATGCCCTTTCCGTTCCTTGCCTGGCTGCGCAGCCCGAGCCCGCAGCAGATCGGCCGCGTCAAGGCCGTGCTCTTCGTCGTCTGCCTGATCCCCGCGCTGTTGCTGGCCTGGCGTTTCTGGCACGACGACCTGGGCGCCAACCCGATCGAGTACATCACGCGTGCGACCGGTGACTGGACGCTGCGCTTCCTGCTCATCACGCTGACCGTCACGCCCTTCCGCCGCCTCACGAATCTCAACTGGGTACTGCGCCTGCGCCGCATGCTGGGGTTGTACGCCTTCTTCTACGTCAGCCTGCACCTCACCACCTACCTGTGGCTGGACCAGTTCTTCGACTGGCGATCCATCCTCGCCGACATCGTCAAACGCCCGTTCATCACCATCGGTTTTGCGGCTTTCGTCGGCATGCTGCCTCTGGCGATTACCTCGACCAACGCGATGATCAAGCGCCTGGGCGGCAAGCGCTGGCTGTGGCTGCACCGCCTGGTCTACCCCGTTGCCGTGGCCGGCGTGATCCATTACTGGTGGCTGGTCAAACGGGACATCCGGGAACCCCTGATGTACGCGATAATCCTCGGCATACTGCTGGCTACGCGCCTCGTGAGGAGGCGCCAGACAGCCTGACCCCGTAAGACCTCCTTGCTCGATGCCACAGAGTCGCGAACAGTTCCTGCTGGCCCGCCGACGCCTCCAGACCGTCATGGATTTCATGGCGGCGCATCTGGACGACGAATACCTGTCGCTCGACGATCTCGCCAGCGTCGCCCACCTGTCACGCAGCCGCTTCGAACGCCTGTACGCGCTGAAGGTACACGAGACACCAATGGCCACCCTGCGCCGCCTGCGTCTGCAACGCGCGCGCGACCTGCTCATCACCGGCAGCACCCACAGCGTGTCAGACCTCGCGATGCAGATGGGCTACGGCTCCATCGCCGCCTTCAGCCGTGCCTTCTCACGCCAGTTCGGCGTGCCGCCGACACGCGCTTCTGTCCTCGTCATGCCGGACCGCACGCCGCAGCTCGACATCATCAACATTGGTGCCGTCCCGGTCATCTGCCTGCCTTACGCCGGTCGCGCTGCCGAAGTCTTCCAGGCGGGTGACGAACTGACCTGGCGCATCGCACGTGCCGGGGCCAAGCAATGGCGGCACTGGGTCGTGCACCCCGACGGCTGGGTCAACCCGCAACGCTTCCCCGACACCTGGGTGCGCATGCTGCATTGCGTACCCAGCGCCGCACTGCCCACCATCAAGGGGCTGGACACGGCGACGCTGCCCGCGGGCAGCTACGCACGCTTCCGCTTCACGGGTCCGCACAGTGCCGACATTCCGCAGCTCACCGCACGCGTCAAACAGGACACCGGGCGTGAGGTCATCGCCGGCCCCATGCTGCGACACTTTCCTACCGTGCCTCCCTTCACCCCGCCCAGTGAACGGATGACCTGGCTGCTCCTCTCCGTCGCGCCGCAAGACGAGCATTGCGATCAAGTACGCACAGTCCCTGCGCCATAAGCTGGCGCCCTGTTCGTATCCCATGATCAAGGAGCAGCAATGCAACGCATCGCTTGCGTACTGGCCTTGGCGCTGGCCGGCTTCACTGCCGCCGCCCAGGCCAACGCTGACAGCTACACCATCGACCCGACGCACACCGCTGCGCGCTTCGAATACAACCACCTGAACTGGACCACGCAGGCACACCGCTTCGACCAGACCAGCGGCAAGATCCTGTTCGACCGCGCCGCCCGCAGCGCTTCGGTGGAAGTCAGCATCGACGCACGCACCGTCAACACCGGCTACCCCGTCTTCAACGGCCACCTGCAAGGTGAAGATTTCTTCGACGCCGCGCGCTTCCCGGCGATCACCTTCAAGTCCACCGCTGCGCGCTTCGATGGTGACAAGCTCGTCGCCATCGATGGCGACCTGACCATCAAGGGCATCACCAAGCCCGTCTCGCTCACCGTCACCAGCTTCCAGGCCGGCCCTCACCCGGTACAGAAGAAGCGTGAATCCATTGGCGCCAATGCCGTCGCACGCGTCAAGCGCTCGGACTTCGGCATGACCAAGGTGCCCGTCGTCTCGGACGACATCCTGCTGAGTTTTGCCGTGCAGGCTTTCAAGGACTGATCCAGTCCTCGAGGCCTGCCTGGCCCACCGTGCTGTTGCTGTCTCGTTGTTGCTGTCTCTATGACCTCCCTGTGCCCGCCCGTTCCCACGGTGCGGGCTTTTTTTCGCCAGGAGGCTGACGCTCAGACGCGCTGCAGGTCAACGACCACCTGAGCAGCATGGCCACGCCATTTGAGCGGAATGACATAGGGGCGTGACACGCCCGAGGGCCGGATCGCCACGCCGCGACAACGGCGCGGCACCGAGATCTCCAGTTCATGCCCCAGCGCCTTGCGCGCACGCCCCGAGAACATGTTGGCAATCTCGCCGATGAGATCCAGCTGCTGCTCATAGCCGGGCTCGGCCGAGACACCGGCGTCGCGCAACAGCTGATCGAGCATCGCACCCGGTGCAGAGAAGTACAGCGCACCACGCCAGTTGCCCGACACGTCAACGATGCCCGTGTAGTCATAGCCCTGCAGCAACTCGCTGGGCTCGGCGAGATAGGCGGAACGCACGTCCGCCACTTCGCCGCTGGAATGCTGGAAGAAGTGGCAGACGGAATCGACGAAGGCCCGGATATCGGACTCCTGCAGCTTCTGTGTCATGGCTCAGTCCTTGATCAGTTCCTTGAGGCCGGCCAGCAATTCGGCATCGGTGAAGGGCTTGTGGATGTAGCCGTGCGCACCGTTCATCAAGGCCTGCAGCGCGGTGCGTTTGTCGCTGAGGGCAGAGACGACGAGGATGCGCGCCATGCCCGAGACCTTGGCGATCTCGCTGATACAGGCGACGCCATCCATGTTGGGCATGGTCAGGTCCATGGTCACGATGGCCGGCCGGTGCTTGCGCGTCAGGTGGATGGCTTCGACGCCATCGCGTGCCAGGCCAACGATCTCGATGTCGGGCAGGTCCTTGTTCTGCGCCACCTGCATGATGCGTTTGCGCATCACCGACGAGTCATCGACGATCAGCATCTTCATGCCGAAAACTCCACGCGGAACTCGGTGAAGGCGCCCGGCTGGGTCAGCAGCTTGAGGTGACCACCGATGCGTCGCACGGCTTCAGCCACCACGTCCATGCCCACACCACGACCGGCATGCTCGTCGGACTTCTCTGCCGTCGTGAAGCCGGGCCGGAAGATTTCCATCAGCACCTGCTTGTCCGACAGCTCGGCGAGCGCTTGCGGCGAGTAGCGGCCGCTCCGCTGCAGCGCTTCGCGGATGCGTGCGGCGTGGATGCCGCGGCCATCATCGCGCACTGACAAGGCATAGCGCGACGGCCCGGTCTCGGCCAGCACCACACTCAGCCTCCCGGCCACCTGCTTGCCCGCTTCGAAGCGTTCCTGCGGCGCCTCCAGCCCATGTGCCACGGCATTGCGCACCAGTTGCGCCGCAATCACCTGCAGTGCCGAGGCGGCCTTGTGTTCGAGGCTGCCCAGCTTGTCGAGCTGGATCTCGGCATTCACCGTCTTGCTGTAATCGCTGGCCACGCGCCGCGCCAGGCTGGTGAGCGCCTTCGCCAGATCGGGCGTATCGGCCGCCACGCTGGTGACCTGCGTCGCAAAGCGCGCCATCACCGTGCGCAGCCAGCCCAGGCGTTCGAACAACTGCTTGAGATGTACCGACACACCGATGAGTTCATCGCCGGTCAGTGCCTCGCGACCACGCAAGGTCGTCAGCAGGCCCTCGAACAGGTCGGCGTCATGCACGATGAATTGCGCCCCCAGCAAACTGGCGTTGGCCTTGACGGTGTGCACAGCGCGGAAGATGTGCTCGACCAGGCGGCGGTAGTTGCCTCCACTGCCTTCGATGGCGCGCAGCCTGTCGTTGATGTCCAGCAGAGCCGACTCCGTCGTGCTGATGAAGCGCGACAGCTCGGCCGGCTGCATGCGCGCCAGCTCCAGCAAGGCCGACAGCTGCTGGTCGGCCTGTCCTTGCGAAGCGGCCAGCTCGGCCCGCGTACGCACCAGCTCGGTCACGTCCGACACTGTCACCAGCAAGTGCGACAGTTGCCCTTCCACCATCACGCGGTTGAACGAGAAAGAGAGATTGCGCGGTCCTTCACTGGTCTCGACGGAGAGCTCGCGCAAGGGGTTGAGATCACGCACCAGCGACTCTTTCACCCGGTCGCCCAGCAGCAGGCGGATGTAGTCGACCGCCAACGAGTGATCGTCACCCTTGACCATGCCGCGCAACACCGCGGCGAAGTCGCTGCCCGGCGGCAAGGCCGTGCCCAGCAGCCCGCTCAGCGAGGCAGATTGCTGCACGCCCACGATCATGTTGCGGTCGATGAGGAACAGGCCTTCGCCCACCGTGCCGAGGATCTCGGCCGTTTCGCGTTGCGCCTGTTCGGCCTTGCTGTCGCTCTCGCGCAGTTTGCGGATGAACTTGAAGAGGATGAACATGAAGTTCAGCAAGGCGAACACGATGCCCACCGTCTGCACCAGGCGCAATCGTTCGGCCTGCGTGGAGGCCACCGCCTCCAGCCGCACCGTCTAACGCGTTCATCTGCGCCAGCAGCTGCTTGTTGTTCGCCAGCACCGCCGTAGAGGCCGCAGCCATCAACGGATCGGTCAGCGCGGGTGCCTGCCCGGCCGCATTCAGCGTGTCACGATAGGGTTCCCACAAAGCGCCGGCCTTGGCCAGCACCTCGCGCCCCGCCGCATCCTCGACGGCACGCAGACGCACCGGTTTGCCATCGGCGCCCGGCACCTCGCCCCCCGAACCGAAAGCCGTCAGCGTGGTATCGAACAATCGGACGGCGTCGCGCAACTCTTGCCGCGTCAGCTCGTTGGCCGGGCCGACGCGCATCTCGGCATCCAGCGCCAGCGTGGCTTTGGCCATGCGTTGCGAGAGCATGCGCTGGCGACCGGCGAGGTTGATGGCTATCGCATCTTCGCCAATGCGATAGGACGTGTAGAAGTTGAGCACCAGGACAGCGAGGTCGAATATGAGAAAGAAGGCCACGGCGAGCACGATTTCGCGGTACTTGCCGAACTGCGGGACGACACGGAAGCCTGGCATGGGTAGCTATGACCAAAGTGATAGAAACGCCAGCATGTTGCAAATTCCGCACCATGCTCCCCTGTGGGCAAAGGGGGTGTAATGGGCACCGAGTCGGGGCAGAATTGCGCCCTTTCGCACGGAAACTCCGGCCAAGACGGTGCAACCTTGCGGGAAGAAGCCCCCCGGCGGCGGCTGATGCGCTCGTCGGGCATTCGCGGAACAAGTGCACGAACAGCGGATAATTGCCGCTTCAGCCCAGCCCCCGCCGAGCCGTAATACCCGGAACGTCGTACGCCACGGAAACCGGCTCGAAGGAGACCCACAATGAAAATGTCCGCAGTATTGCGTTCCGCCCTGACCACCCTGCTGTGCCTGGCCGCCACCGCCGCCTCGGCGCAAAGCCTCAAGATCCTGCACGTCACCAGCTACAAATCTGACTGGGTGTGGGTGCAGGAGCAAGCCAAGGGCTTCCAGGAAAGCATGGGCGACGCGGAAGTCGTGATGCGCACCGTTGACCTCGATGCCAAACACAATTCCCCTGAACAACTGAAGCAGGCCGTGGCCCAGACCATCGCGCTGATCGACAGCTGGAAGCCCGACCTGATCTACACCACCGACGACGTCGCGCAATCCGAAGTCGCGGTGAAATATCTCAACGGCCCGATTCCCATCGTTTACTCGGGCGTCAACAAGGCACATGCCGACTACGGCTTCGACAAGGCACGCAATGTCACCGGCGTGCTGGAGCGCGAGCACTTCGCCGGTACGCTGTCCCTGCTGCGCGACATCAAGGCTGCGCCGAAACTGAAACTGGCCATCGTGCTGGACGACGACCCCACCTGGCAGGGCGTCAAGGAACGCATCAACGCCGAGCTCGCACGCCGCAAGGACGTCGAGGTCACACACTGGTTGCAGCCCAAGACCTATGCCGAGTACCGCAAGGCCATGGCTGACCTGCAGGGCAAGGTCGATGCAGTCGGCCTGCTGGGCATCTTCCGGTTCACTGGCACCGACGGCAAATTCGTTGACTACGAAGCAGTGCTCAAGTGGACCGCCGAGAACAGCAAGCTGCCCGACTTCTCGTTCTGGGACACGCGCATCGAGCGCGGCACGCTGTGCGCCGTCACCGTCTCAGGCATCGAACAGGGCCGCCTCGCGGGTCGCATGGCGCGCCGCATCCTCGTTGACAAGGTCTCGCCGGCCAGCATCACGCCGGAACCGACCGCCAAGGGCCGCCCGATGATCTCGCTGGCACGTGCCCGCAAGCTGGGCATCCCCATTCACGCGACGACCCTGCTCAACGCCGAAGTGCTGACGCGCTTTTCCTGGGATCCGCAGTGACGATTTCGCTTCCCCTCCGCATCAACCTGATCTCACTGGTGTTCGCAGCACTGGTGGCGACGGTATTGACGGTCATCGGCGGGGCCTTCATCTATCAGCAACAACGTCAGAATGCGATTGCCCGCGCGCAGATCGCCTCTGACGAACTGGCCAGCCGTGCCGAGCGCCTGCTCGGCATGCAGCTACGCTACGAAGACTTCCTCGGCTTCGACGAGCAATGCAGCGCCGTCATCCGCAGCGACCCCCTGCTCAGCGAATCGGCGTTGTTCAACGAACGCGGCATCCAGCAATACCGCAGCAACGCCGGCGGCATCGCCTGGCCTATCGGCGAGAGCCTGCCCGAGCCCGGCTCGACACGCACGCTGTACACCAACACCGGCGTGATCGTCGTGCACCCCGTCGTACTGGGCAAGGACAACGTGCGTGGCTACACCATCGTCGCCATCAACGGCGAGACCCTGCTGCGTGAAACCTTCCGCCCCATCGGCTGGCTGGTGCTGTCGGGCATGGCCCTGTTCATCGTCGGGCTGGTCATTCAACAAGGCATTTTCTGGCGCGCCGTGGGTCGCCCGCTGGCCCGCCTGGTGCGCACCGCGGACGAGTTGCGCCCCGGCGACCCGGCGCAGATTGTCGCCCTGCAACAACTGACCGAGAAGGACGACATCGGCCGCGTTTACGCTGCACTGGCGCGCCTGATGCAGCGCCTCGCCGACGCACGCAACGAGCTGGTGGCGCAGAACACCCAGCTCGAAGCTGCCGTGCGCGAACGCACCGAACAGCTGGAGCGGGCCAATAGCGAACTGGCGCTCGACATCGAACGCCGCAAGGAGCTCGAAGACGAGCTGCGCACGCTGGCCAGCACCGACTCGCTGACCGGTCTGTCCAACCGCTCCTTCATCATGCCCTACCTGGAGCGTCGCCTCGAACAGGCGCGGCGCAACTACTCGCCGCTGGGTGTGGTGATCCTCGACTTCGACGGTTTCAAGAACATCAATGACACCTACGGCCACGCCGTCGGTGATCAGGCCCTGCAGATCATGGGGCGTCGCATCGAACAGGTCTGTCGCCAGTCCGACGTGCTGGCCCGTCTTGGCGGCGACGAATTCCTGATCGCTTTCGAAGCCTTCCTCGACGACACCCAGGCCGAAGCCCTGTGCCGTCGCATCATCATGCTGTTCGAGCAACCGCTGCAGATCAATTCCTTGAGCCTCAAGCTGGGCGTCAGCATCGGCGTCGCCATGTTCCCGCGCAACGGCGGCGACCTGGTGGCCCTGCTCAGCGCCGCCGACCGTGCCATGTACCAGGCCAAGAGTGAGGGCGGCGGCTTCCATTTCGCGCCGGCCAGCCACAGCCCGACGCCGCACGTAAGCAACCACGCTTCGCTGTAAGGCCGGAACGCGGCATACTCCGGGCAGCCCTGCAACGGAGACCCTGCATGACCCGCCGCTCTGGCAAGCTGCCTCGTCCCACCCAATTGCTCCTGGTGTGCCTGCTGCCGATCGTCACGGCCTGCAGCCTGCTCGAACCACTACTGCCTCCCTCCCCTCGCAGCGGTCCCTACACAGCGATCTCGCTGAACGGTTTTTCCGACGGCATCAACCACTGGCGCAACCGCTACGGCAACGACTACGCCAAGTACACGCCCGAGCAGATCGTCGAGATTGCCGACAACGTTCTGCTCTACCAGCGCGACAACGGCGGCTGGGTCGAGAACCGCGACCTCACGCGCGTCCTGAATGCCGAAGAGAAAAGTGCCATCGCCGTCGAGAAGACGAACGCCACGGGCAGCTTCGACAACCGCAACGTTCTACTCGCAGATCGAGTACCTGTCGGCCGTCTACCAGCAGACCTATGAACCGCGCTTCCGCACTGCGGCGCTCAAGGGCATGGACTACCTGCTCTCCATGCAGCACGAACGCTGCGGCGGCTGGCCACATACGGTGCCCGGCACCGAGCGCTACCACCCCTTCGTCACCATGGCAGACGAAGTCACGTCGGGCGTGCTGCGCATGTTGCGCAAGGCCAGCAGCGGCAGCGCGCCTTTCGCTTACCTGCCCTACAGCGTCAAGCAACGTGCGCAGACTGCACTGGAGCGCGGCGACGCCTGCGTGCTGCAACTGCAGGTCGTGCAGAACGGACGCCTGACCGGCTGGGCCGGCCAGTACGACCCGCAGACCCTGCAACCTGCGCAGGGACGCAGCTTCGAGCTGGCCTCCATCGTGTCGCAGGAAACCGTCGAGATGCTGCGCTACCTGATGAGCATCCCCGAGCCTTCGCCCGAAGTCGTGCGCGCCATCGAGTCCGGCGTGGACTGGCTGGAGCGTTCGAAGATCAAGGGCTGGCGTCTCGAAACCTTCAAGATCGACCCGCCGATCAAGTACGACTACCACACCGCTTCGACCGACCGCCGCATGGTTGAAGACCCCGCCGCACCGCCGCTGTGGGCGCGCTTCTACGACCTGCAGGACAACAGCGTCGTGCTCGCCAACCGCGATAGCGTGCGTGTCAGCCGCTACGCCGATATCCACCACGAGCGCCGCACCGGTTATGGCTGGTACGGCGCCTGGCCCGCCAAACTGCTGGAGACCGAGTACCCGGCCTGGCGACAACGTGTCGGCCGCAACACGGTCGCCGCGCAGTAAGAAGGAAGCGGACCAGCATGTCAGTCATTGCCGTCATCAACCGCAAGGGAGGCGCCGGCAAGTCGACGCTCTCCACGCACGTCGCCAGCTACCTGGCCAGCAAGGGCAATGCCGTGATGCTCGGCGACGTGGACCGGCAGCAATCCTCGCGCCTGTGGTTGAGCCTGCGCCCCGCTGACAAGCCGCGCATCAGCGGCTGGACCATGGACGAACGTAACTTCGCCCGCCCGCCAGCCGGCACCGAGCATGTCGTGCTCGATACGCCCGGCGGCTTCCAGGGCGTCGGCCTGATGAAGGTGGCGCTCTACGCTGACGCCATCCTCATTCCGGCCACGCCATCGATCTTCGACCGCACGGCCGCCGCCGACAGCCTTGCCGAGCTGCGCACCTTCCCGCGCATTGCCAGTGGCCGCTGCAAGATTGCCTGCGTCGGCATGCGCATCGACGGCCGCACCAAGCAGGCTGGCGTGCTGCATGACTGGGCCGGCGAACATGCGCTCGACCATATCGGCACACTCAAGGCCGCACAGGCCTACAACACCTGCCTCGAACACGGCCTGTCGATCTTCGACTTTCCCGCCAGCAAGGTCGCCCCGCTGCTCGAAGACTGGCAGCCCATCCTCGCCTGGCTCGACGCCATCATCAACAACGTGCCACAGGCCCCGACCATCCACCGCCCCGTCGACGGCAACCCTGTCGACACCCGCCCGCCGGGCTTCCTGCGCCGCAGCGGAGAACTCTGACGCCAGCGCTTCAGGCTGTCGTCAATGCGGCTGCCAGGGCCTTGTCCATCACCAGCACGTGGTGGCGCAGCCAGTTGGTGAGGAAGTGGTCGATATCCAGCACCGGCGTGCGGGCGCCGCGCGCAATGCGCGACTGCAAGGCTTCCAGCTCGCTGATGAAACGCGCGTGGGCCGCCTGGTGCTCACCGAGCTCGGGGTAGTCGATGCTGCGCATGAACACCTCTTCGCGGCAGAAATGCGTGTCGGCGTAGTGGATCAGGGCATCGACGATGGCCTGCGTCTCCTGATTGACGAGGCCGCTGCGCATGTCGATGTGCAACATCTCCAGCAGCTCGAACAGGCGACGATGATCACCGTCGATATCCTCGTTGCCGACACTCAGGTCGGGGGTCCATTTGATGAGTTCCATTCGCTTTCCTTCAGCTCGATGACAGGTTCCCTTCATCATTGGCAGCGGATGCGCATTTCGCGTTGATACGGGTCAACCCGAGGGCACAAGCCGCGATGCGCCCCTGCATGCGGCTCCGGCTCAAGTCCGCAGCCTGTCTGACCGAAATATCCCGGATAGCCTCCGCTCTGGAACCCGCACCCGATGTCGAACGAAAACGAAGAAAAGCGCGCCAGACAGCGCTTCATTGCCCGTCGTGGCGACACACCGTTCTTCTGGCTGATCGTGGATGGCGAGCGCATCCCCCTCGAAGACCTCTCGCTGGAAGGCTTCAGCGTCAAGGCCGAAGGCCTGCTCAAGGGTGGCGAACCCTTCGCGTTCGAAATGCGCATCCACGACATCCCCGACAAGCTGCGTGGCGAAGCGCAGGCCATCAACTACATCGTCGGCTCACCGCAAGGCCTGTGCGGCTGCCGCTTCCTGTCGCTCACACCCGGCGTCGACCGGCTCACCGAATGGCTGACCGTGCACGTCATTGCCACGGCAACCGTGCGCATCTCGGTGAAAGACGCAGAAAAGATCGTTTCCGGCCCTTCCTTGATCTGATCCGGACACGGAAAACCTGAAAGAATTTTGTCGTGCAGTGGCCGGAAAACCTGATCCCATGCGCTTTGACATATCTGTCAGAATCGTCGCGCTCCGGGAACAAACCGGCCAACAATGCGGTCAGCACCCGTGCTGCGAGCCCGGTATGAAAAAGGGCTCCCGCCATCACATCGTGTCGTCTAAAAGGAGGTAAGGGATGAAACAGAGCATTCTGGGCGTGTCCGTAATCGCTGCATGTGCAGCGCTGGCCGCCTGCTCGAGCATGAATTCGGGCAAGGGATCTGCAGCCCCCACGGCTGCATCGGTCGATCTCGGACGCCAGGCCCTGCCGGCCAACGACGGCTGGGCTGCAGTGGGCGCAGGCGTCGATGGCGGCTCCAAGGCCAAGGCCGAACACGTCTTCACCGTCAGCAACCGTGCCGAGCTCGTCAAGGCTCTCGCCGTCGGCGGCACCAACCCCAAGATCATCTACGTCAAGGGCACCATCAACCTGTCTGTCGATGACAACAACAAGGAACTCTTCGAGAAGGACTACGCCGCGCCCGGTTACAACTTCGACGAATACGTGAAGACCTACGCCCCGGCGGTATGGAACACCAAGCTCGCCAGCAACAAGCGGCCCGCCAAACTGAGCGGCCCGCTGGAAGAAGCACGCGAAAAATCGGTGAAGGCGCAGAGGGCCCGCATCGTCATTGATCTCACGTCGAACACGACAATCGTCGGTCTCGGAAAAGACGCCAAGATCGTGCGCGGCAACCTGATGATCGGCAACACCGCCGAGAACATCATCATCCGCAACATCACCTTCGAAGACGCCTTCGACTACTTCCCGGGCTGGGACCCGGCCGACAGCTTCAGCATCAACAAGGACTACCCCGGCTGCCAGGAAGCCCTGGTGGATGCCAACACCGGCCCGCAGAAATGTCGTGGCGGTCGCTGGAACTCGGAGTACGACAACATCTCGATCAACGGCGGCAAGCGCGTCTGGATCGATCACTGCACCTTCAGCGATGGCGAGCGCACCGACAAGATGTTCCCGCCGGTCTTCCCGCTGCCTCAGAACCAGGTCGAGCAGAAAGTGCAGCACCACGATGGCCTCATCGACATCACCAATGGCGCCGATCTCGTGACCCTCAGCTACAACGTGTTCAAGGACCACGACAAGACCTCGCTCATCGGCAGCAGTGATGGCATGACCTCCGATGCCGGCAAGCTGAACGTGACCTATCACCACAATCTGTTCGACAACTCCGGCCAGCGCCTGCCACGCGTGCGCTACGGCAAGATCAGCAGCTACAACAACGTGTTCATGGGTGACGCGGCAGGCAATGACGATTCCAAACTCAATGCCTACGAGAACCACCTTGCAACCGTGAAGCTGGCGCCCAAGCACAACATCTTCCGCGGCGCCCTGGCGCTGGGTAGAGACGGCACCATCTACTCGGAGAACAACGTCTTCGAGATCAAGAACGGTGGCGCCGAATTTGCGTTCATCCAGCAAGGCGGTACCAAGTTCTCGGACAAGGGCAGCATCGTCAACGGCGCACCAGCCGACCTGGCAGCCGCCCGCCTCGCTGCCGATCCGAAAGCCAAGATCGAGCCGACGGGCTGGGCACCGACGTACCCCAAGGCACCGCTGCCCGCAACGGAAGTCAAGGCACACGTGCTGGGCAACGCAGGCGCCGGCAAGCTGTAAGCCGACTCCGCAGCAAAAAGAAAGGCCCCGCTCTGCGGGGCCTTTTGCTTTCTGCCGACGCAATCAGTAGTGCGGCGGAATCTCGTCGCGTGGATCGCGCTTTTCAGCGCCTTGCCCCGAGGCGCCCTGCATCTGCGTGTACAGCAGGCGGATCTGGCTCTGCAGCAGGTCGATCTGCTCCTGCTGCCGGAAGACGGTCTTGTTCAGTTCATCCAGCAAATCTTCCGCCAGCGCCAGCTTGCTTTCGATGGTGATCAGCCGCTCTTCCATGTCATTCACTCCCTGATTTTCCAGTCTCGCCACCAACTCCGGCAGCTTCCTCAATTTCGATATTTTGCCGCAGCAACGGCACTTGAATTTTCCGCCGCCACGATCCAAGCTGATCCAGTTCTGTAGCCCGGCACCCGCCAGCACGGAACAGGCGCTGCCCAGCCAGCTTTTCAGCCAGCGGCGCTCATACAACCACAATATTCACTGGAGACTCGTCGTCATGTTCGCAAAGCATCTCCTGGCCGGAGCCTTGCTGGCTGCCGCCATCCTGCCTGCCACATCGCATGCAGCAAATCGTCCCGCAGGCTACGTCACCATCTGCACCGAAGGCAAAACCTGTTCGGTCGCCAGCGCCACCAGCGTCGCCTTCGGTCGCGCTGACAAATTCACCTACAAGACCCTGACCGGCAGCTTCGTCTGCAGTGAGGCCACCTTCGGCGCCGGCAGCAAGGTCGCAGGCGGCACCAATGAGTGCTCGGTCCCCACGGGCACGTCGAGCTCTTCTGCGCCCTCCTCCTCGTCTTCTTCGTCGAAGTCGAGCAGTAGCTCTTCGAGCGCCCCCTCGTCGTCGTCCTCATCCTCCTCGTCAAAGTCATCGAGCTCTTCCAGCTCCTCGTCGTCCAAGTCCTCGACCTCGTCCAGCACGCCGCCGATCGCCTGCGCTGTCACGGCCGGTACGCCGACTGATGGCGTCGTCGTCGACGGCTTCGCATCGGTGCCCACCATGGGCCTCAACACCACCACCGGTGGCGTGGGCGGTTGCGCAGTCAAGGTGAAAACCCTCGACGAACTCAAGACCTACAGCGACTCCAACAACAAGTACGTGATCCTCATCGACGGCATCATCGACATGGGCGGCATGGTGCCCCTGCGTTCCGACAAGACCGTCATCGGCCTGCCGGGCTCCAAGCTCATCAATGGTGGCTTCGAGATCTACAAGCGTCAGAACATCGTCATCCGTAACGTCTTCTTCCAGGGCGCACCGGACGACACGCTGAAGATCAACCAGAACACGCACCACGTCTGGGTCGACCACTGCACCTTCTCGGATGGCGATGTCTATCCGGACGGCAAGGAACACGACGGCCTGTTCGACATCACGCGTGAGACGACGCACATTACCGTCAGCCGCAGCCTGTTCAAGAACCACAGCAAGACCATGCTGATCGGCCACAGCGATAGCGCCTCGGGCGACACCGGCTTCCTGAAGACCACCGTTCACCACAACGTCTTCATGACCGACCAGCGTCACCCGCGCGTCCGCTTCGGCGAAGTGCACGTCTACAACAACTACTTCCTCAACAACTCGCTCTACGGCGTGGCATCGACCATGAACGCCAAGGTGCTGGTGGAAGGCAACTACTTCAAGAACGTGCCCTACCCCTCGTACGTCGGCTATGCCGAATCCGGCCCGGGCGAACTGGTCCAGCGCAACAACATCCTCGACAACTCGGGAACGTTCCAGACCGCCGGCTCGGCCTTCGATCCGAAGACCTACTACAACTACACCGTCGACGATCCTTCGACCATCCCGAACCTGCTGAACAAGGTCGGCGTGGGCATCATCGACGCGTGGAAGGCAGCAGGCGTCTCGGCGTTCTGACGCAGCACGCAGCAACAAGAAAAACGCCGGCTTGATGCCGGCGTTTTTCATTTCTCAACCTGTTAGTAAGCAAGCACGATCAACAAGATGCGGTCACCGTGGGCGCCGTCTCCGAACCGCATTTGTGTCGCGGCAATAAAAAACCGCAAATCGTGACGAGCAACAGCGCTGCGACGACCCGGCGCAAAGGAGGCATGCGCAAGAAGCTCCAGCCAAGCAAGCCGGACTGCAATAGCCAAGCCGATCCAAACACCAGCGCCACGTAGTCATCCAATGCCAGCCAGACAACCAAATACATCGCTGACAGCGATGCCGTAATGGCGATGGCTATCAACGCCAAACAGCCGCTGCCATACCTGCATGCTCTGGCAAACCAATCGGGCCCCATCTATTGCCCAATTGCACTTTTAGGTTTTACCCGTTGCTTCAGATTCTTGAGCTTCCTGGGCGCTCGCTCAATCCACGCCAGCTCTGCACCGTCTTCAATGTCTTCATATATCGGCAAGACCTCCGTTACCCCAAGGTACTCCCACTGAACATGGACGCCTTGCTGTCCCCCCTCGTAGGGTTTGGAATTTTTCTGACCAATTTTCTCAACCTTGGTGAACGCAGCTTCAATGGTCGAGGCTTTGACAAGGACCGTATTCTCCCAAGACACAAATCGGGCCTCAGGATCATCACGATTCACGTCGTCAAGCTCGACAAATCGCAAGAGATAGGAGCCTAGATACCAACCAACCGGAGACTTGTTTTTGTCGTATGCCATGGATTTCGGGCCGTACAGTCCGACAGAGTCACACCACGTCTGAGAGACAGCAACTGAGTATTTTCGCTTTCACGTATGGTCCACCATCACTCAAGTCATGCTGCGGAGTATCGAACTGTACCCAGTAGAAAAAGTCTTTGCCTTGCGTCGTTTGAACAGGCTCCGGAGCGCTCGATATGACGCCTTCTGAGTTATTTCGCCAGCCCCCGCAAACACCCGAAACAAACACTCGCGTGCCAATGGCAAACATCTGTTGTGGCGCGAACGAGCCGTATGGGTTGCTCACAGCGTCCTCTGCTCCATAGCGAACGATCCTCATACTTCCAGAAGTACCAGCATCCTGCGCTGCTTCTGAAATGGTACGAAACCAGCCAATCCGTTTGTGCTTTGAAGACATCAACCACGGCCTTGGCCGCTGATTGCTCCCTAGTACGCGACTGCAGTCCATTGCTCTCTATGGCGCCAGTCAAAGTTGGCCACTTTGCATAGCCTTCTCCAGGCAGCAAAGACTTGACCGGCGCTACGCCGTCTTTTCCGCTTTTGCTCAATCCGTACTCCCACTTCAGCACTTGAAGGGGGAGAACTGTTCGCTGGAATGCAAATGCAGATTCGTTCGAGAAACGCGCCAGAAAAGCGTTGAAAGTCTCTGGCTTGGCAGGTGAGCACTCCACTGCCCTTGCCGCCAAGGGTCCGAGAAGAAGAATGAAAACAATCAATCGTAGATTCATGGCGGTTTGACAACCTCTTTTCAACTTACCGCCACATCACTTTCACAGGCGGCAAGTAACGAACGCAGCACATTGCGCCTCATCACACGCGCAGAATACGGCGCAATGCCCTTCGGTTATTGCGCCCTACGGCTCTAGCGCACCGGGCACGTCATCTACCGGATGAGACAAGATGGGCTGCCTCTGACGCAGCCATTCGCTCGCCTCAGCATCCCAAGGCCAGACGCCTGCTGTATTTGGCCAGACAATCTGAAGTACATCGAAGTCCGGGCCTTCGTACAAGCGGAAAGCCATACCGAAGTACTCGTCGTACTGTGATCGATGAACTTCTGAAACAAGGATGTCAAATCCTTCGAGAAAGCCAGAGTACAGCTGCCCCGGCACGAACCTTTCTCCTTGCCTCACCCGGCGGTTGTATTCGTTCACCACGAAGTGCGCCATGGGTTGCTTGAGCCCTACAACAATGACTTCCGGTGCCCCCGTGGAAAGCTGGACACCCACAGAGTATGCAAAGGGCGGCAGCTCATCCTCTTCTGCAATGTGCATGACCTGACACCCGAACTCCTTGATGTTCTCCATCAACTTGATGTGATGCTCATCAGTCATGCAACGGCTCCCATTCAGTTCCCATCCGGTCACTTCAACGAAAACTCCACCCGCGGCCCACCGCTCGTAGCCCCGTCATTGACCAGCTGCGAAGCCACCAGGAACACCCGCCCGCCCGGCACCTTGCCCTTGTCGAGCAACCAGTCGCGCACGGCCTGCGCACGGCGGTTGGCGAGGCTGCGCAGATCGCTTTCACCGATATTGATCGGCGCCATCAGCATGGCCTCCATCTCGGCTTGCGGCAGCTTCCGGTCCAGCCCCAGCGCATTCTTCGGCCGCTGGATGGGGCTTTCGGAATAAAGCTGTTGCAGCAGCGGCAGGTACTCGGCGGGCGTGATCGTCAGTGCGTTGAACGTCACCCACCGCTTCGCCACGCCGCGCGCTATTAGCTGCCTTCAATGCGCGCAAACGCCCCTGCAATACGGCGCGGCGCAGCCCCGGTGTGTCTGCCGTCGTTTCGGCGACACCAGCCACATCCAGCACCAACGAGGGGCGCTCGGTCAGTGCCTTGGACAAGGCCTCCAGCCGCGTCAACGTGACGGCAGACAGCTCGGCGCTACCCGCCACAAACTCAACGCGCGACAACTCTTCGCCACCACCGAAGACGCTGCCCAGTGCCTTGAAGGGCGAGCTGACGACCTTGGTGATGAGATTGGTCAGTGCCCGCAGCAGCACGCGCCCGATGCTGAACTCGGGATCGTCGAGCGTGCCGCTCACAGGCAGGTCCAGTTCGATGACGCCGTTGCGATCTTTCAGCAAGGCCGCCGCGAGCCGCACCGGCAGCGACGTGGCATCGGGGCTGTCGACGGCATCGCCAAAGGTCAGCTGATCGAGCCGCAAGTCGTTGCCTGCCGTCAGCTTGCCGTCGCGCAGGTGGTAGTCCAGCGACATAGACAGCTTGCCCTTGCTGATGCCGTAGCCCGCGTAGCGCCCGGAATACGGCGAGGTACTGGTGAGGTCGATGTCGGTGACCTTGGCGACAATATCCAGCACCTTGTCGCGTCGCAGCGGATTGAGCTTGCCGGCGATGGAGATCGGTGCGACCTGATCGACGCTGCCTTTGAGATCGAGCTCGGCGATGGCATCAGCGTCCGACGCCAGACCACGCAGACTGCCGCCAAGCCCGCCGATGCGCATGTCGAAAGCCGGCTTGACGAAACGGTCGCTGAAATTGATCTGGCCGCCCGACAGCAACACTTCATCGACGCGCACCTTCATTGCTGGCGCATTGGCATCGGCGGGCTTGGGCTCGGCTTTCGCCTCGGGCTTCTTCTCCGCTTCGGCAGCCGGCGCGCTGGCATCGGCTGCTGGCTTCTGGCCCAGCATGGTGCTGAGGTTCAACTGACCTTTCTCGTTGAGGATCAGGCGCGCGTAAAAGTCGTCGAGCTGCAGACGGTTGAGGCTGAGGCTGGCAGGCTCGGTGCTGTAACTCAGGCGCGTAGCGGCGAGGCGCTTCCAGCGCAGGAAGTCGGCGTCGTTGGCTTCATCAAGCAGGTTAAGCCCACTCACCGCCACATCGCCAGCCCAGCTGACCCGCGGCTTCTGCTCCGCTGGCAGGCTGAATTCCAGATCGCCCCGCGCGTCCAGCACACCCTGCGTCAGCAACACATGGGCGGCACTGTTCACGTAGGGCTGGGCGAACAAGAGGTCGATGGCCTGCAGGTCGGCCTTCACGTTGCCACGCAGCGGCGAGAGGCCCAGCTTGCCGTCAACGCGCACACGGCCCTTGCGATTGACGACGGCACCGATGCCCAACTTGCCCATCGCCTCGGGGCCAAGGCCTTCGGCCTGCAGGCTTAGCTGTTCCAGCGACAGCGTCACCGGCTCGCGGCCCGTGCGATCTTCAATGCTCGCATTCCAGGCCGTGATGTCGGCCTTGCCGGTGCGGATCTGCCAGGGCTTGGCCGCCGGCACTGGCGTCGGTGCACTGGCCGCAGCAGCCGGAGCCGGCGGCGATGCCGCAGCAGGTTTGTCGGGCGCCGCGAACAGGCGCACGATGTTGATACCTTTCGCATCACGGAGTACGCGCAGGTTGGCATCGCGACTGCGCAGCTCGCCCAGCGTGAATTGCTGCTTGGCCATATCAAGCGACATGTCGCCGAAATGCAGCTGCGCGATGCGCACCGCTGGCGCTTGCGCCGCTGAGGGTTTGGCCGTGCCTTCCACCAGGTCCGGCACGCGCAGGTTGGCTACGTCCAGGCTGCCCTGCGACAGCCGCAAACCGCCCTGTTCGCCCGGCAACCAAGCCAGCTTCACGGCCGCTGAAAGCCCGCCCGATGGCTGCGCCGCGCCCAGTGCCTCGGCGTAGTAAGGGCGATAGCGCTCCAGTTGCAGCGCCGAGAGGCCCAGCTGCAGATCCACCGCGCCAGTATTCACGTCCACCGTGCCCTGCGCCTTCAACTCGCCCGACGTGGCGGCCTCCACGCTGGCCGTCAGCTGCGCGGGTTTGGCGCCCTTCTGCAGGCCCAGGCCCTGCAAGGTCAGCTCCAGCGGCGCCAGTTCGCTGCTGAAGCCCCCGCGCACCGCATCGTCGCGCCAGGCCACGTTGCCACGCTGCAGCTGCAGGCTGGCAATCGAAATCTGCGGCGCGGCAGATGAGGACGCCGCTGCCTTCGGGGCAGAAGTCGCCGGCGTCGGCCGCGCCCGCGCGACCGGCGCAGCGGTCGACGAAGAAGAGCCTGACACTCCCGGCAAGGCCAGGCTGCCATCCGCACGTCTATGCAAGGCAAGGCGCGGTTCGAACCACACGACCTTGCCAAGTGCCACGCGCTGCGGCGTTGCCAGCGGTTGCACGTCGAGCAGTTCGACCTGCAGACGCCGCCAGCCGAGCAGATCCTGCCCGGCGCGATCCGCCAGCTGCACCTCGGACAACGCGGCTTCACCGCGCAGCGTGAACATCGCCCCCGTTGCCGGCCGCTCGTCCCACACCAGCTTCAGTTGGGTCGTCAAATGGGCCGCAGTCACCTTCAGCGGCAGCTTGTCGGGCAGGTAGGCGAGGTAACGCGTCACATCGAAGGGATCGAGGTTCAACGCCATCGTCGCTTCACGACGATCAGCAAACGGCGTCACTTCGCCATCGAGTGCCACCACCGTGCCATTGACGCGCGCCTTCAGCGTCGGCTGCACCTTCACCGCCACGTGCGAAGCAATGCTGGAGATGAATGGCAGACCGATCTCGAGGTTGTCGATGCGGTGCTGCAGGGAGACCGGCTTGTCGTCGAATTCGATCAGCCCGTCATGCAGTTCGATGTTGTTGAGCGCGAAACGCGCCGGCTCGCTGGGCTCCGGCGAAGCCGGCCGCGCGTTGAGGCGGTCGATGATGTCGGAGAAGCTGAAGCGCCCTGCCGCCAACCGGCTGAAGCGCACGGCCGGCTGATCCACACGCAGCCCTGACAGCACGACACCGCGACGGAACAGGCTCTCCAGCGGCGCCACGCGCACTTCGAGGCGAGCGATGCTCAGCAGGGGCTGCTCGCCCTGCGCCGCCGCCAGCTGCACATCGTCGGCCACGGCGTGCAGCAGGAAGGGATTGATGTGCAACGCGCCCAGGCTCAGCTGGCGCCCCAGCGCCAAACTCGCCTCGCGCTCGATGAGGCCATGCAGGTAACGCGGCAAGGCGACACCGACGGCCAGCCCGTACACGAGCAGGACGGCTGCGCAGCCAATCAGGAAACGGCGCCGCCCCAGGAAAGCCAGGCGGCGAACAATGCGCGCGAGCCCGGCTTTCTCAGCGGGGCCGGCAGAGGGAGATGCAACAGGATCCGTCATGCCACGAGGCTAGCACAGCGCTACGGCTGCGCTGGCAGCGTTACAACTTACAACACAACCCCGTTGGCAGCGGCGATGGCTTCCGCCTTGGCACCGTCGGGCAGACGGTCCAGCATCGCACGCATCAGCTTGTCGTTGACCAGGGTCACATGCCGCGAGCGTGCCACCGCAGCCACGTCGGCCGTGAAGCCGGCCGGCGCCACGAAGAATCCTTTTTCCACTCCCGCATCATCCATGTCACGCACGAAGACTTCGTAGCGCGCGCTGCCCTGCACGGCATCGTCCGCTTCGCACAGCAACAGGGCGTTGGCCTTTTCGCTGTTGCGGGGGAACAGCTTGATGCGGTACGCGCCCGGCACGCCAGTCGCCACCATCTCGCTGCGCAGGCCGTTGAAGCGGTAGAGGGCAATGCAGAAGCGCTCCAGCGCCGCCTGCGTCCAGACAGTAGGCAAGCTTGCCGGCGCGGGAGCCGCGGCAGCGACAGCAGGTGCGGCTGCGGCCGGAGCCGTCGCGCCTTCAGCCGCCGGAGCCGCATCGGCAGGCACTGCGGCGGCGGGCGCACTGCGCGCCACACGCGGCGGCGGTTCGTCATCGACGAACATCGTAGCTTCGAAAGGCATGGGCTCTTCTTCGGCCGTACGCTGCTGCAGGATGCGGTAGATGGCCACCGCGCAGCCCGCAAAGCACAGCACGGTTGCCAGCAGCTGCACGAAGCCCGCGAAGCGGTTGCCCGCCAGCAGGAAGGCTGGCAACACATAGGCCAGCACGAAAACAGCCAGCGTGCGCAGGGCTGCGCTGAGCCAGCTGTTACCGAAAGTGATGCCTGTCAGGCCGGAAGACTGCTGCTGCATGATCCTGCTCCTAGGGCGTGTTCACAGTAGGCGAGGGGTTGCGCTCGCACGAAATGGCCGCAGGGCAAGGCACGGCGACGACGGCAGGGTGGCCCCCTGACAAGGAGCCGTAACGCAGGCATGCGGCCATTTCGTGCGAGCCCTTCGGGTTGAGGAATAGGGCCTGCGCTACGGCGTTGCACTCCTTGTACGGAAGAACCACCCCGTACTGCGTCGTGCGCCTTGTCCCGCAAGCACTATTCCTCAACGCAATCCCCTCGCCTACTAGTGAACACGCCCTGGATCTGTTCACGGCGACCGGCTGCCGCAGTCTGCCCCGGTCGATCAGCGCCGCATGATACGCCAGCCCCACCCGGCGCGCAGCGCGGGGCGACGAGCAGCCGCCAGCGCGCGAGCAAAGGGTTTTGCCGCCCGGGCCTGAAGGACTATGCTTGCAGCACTTTTGCCGCGCCAACCGCCCGCCGAGGAGACCCCGCATCGTGCAAGACGACGTGATCGCACGCCCGCCGCTGAACCCCACGCACCTGGTCATCGCCCTGGTCGGCGCCGCCCTCATCGTGGTCGGCGCCCGCTTCGCCGTCGACGCCCTGGCCTCCGGCAGCAAGCCCGAGCCGGCAGCGGTCATCGCCGCGCCAGCGCCTCTTCCCGCCGTCGACGACCGCGCCGAATCCGAAGCCCGCGCCCAACGCCAGCAGCGCGAACAACAACTGATCGAGCAGGATCGCCAGCTGCGCGAACAGAAGAAAGCCGACGCCCTGCGCGCCCGCGAAGCCGCTGCCGCCATGGCCGCCGCCGAAGCCGACGCCAAGGAAGCCGCCTGGCGCCGCACCTTCCGCCCCGCCCCCAAGTGCAGCAACCCCAGCGACGACGCGACGCGCATCGACTGCAGCAACCAGTACCTGCGCGCCCGCGAACGCTTCGAGAAGCAGTACGCGGACGGCAAGCTGCAGTAACAACACAAGCGAGGTCGCCAGACCAACTCTGGCAAGGTCTGCCGACGCAATGCGCAGGGTGGGCACTGTGTGCCCACGCGTTCAAGGCGTCAGGCCGGTGGCGTACGGTTATTTACGCGTGGGCTCGCCGAGCCACCCTCCAGCGCTCCCCGCGTACAATCCGTGGCCATATGCTCAGCTACCGCCACTCCTATCACGCCGGCAACCACGCCGATGTCCTCAAGCACCTCGTCCTCGTCCAGCTGCTGCGCTACCTCGGCCAGAAGGACAAGGGCTTCCAGATCGTCGACACCCATGCCGGTGCCGGCCTCTATGCGCTGGATTCCGAACACGCCAGCAAGCTCGAAGAACACAACGGTGGCATCGCCCGCCTTTGGGATCGCAAGGACCTGCCGCCTGCCGTCGCCGAGTACGTGGCCGAAGTGCGCGCGCTCAACAACGGTGGCGCGCTGCAAAGCTACCCCGGCTCGCCCTGGCTGTCGCACCGCGCACTGCGCGAGCAGGATCGCCTGCGCCTGTTCGAGCTGCACAGCACCGACTACCGCACCCTCGCCAACTACTTCAATCACCTGGGCGGCAAGCAGACCATCGTCTACGCCGACGACGGCTTTGCCCACCTCAAGGCCCTGCTGCCGCCACCCACGCGGCGCGGTCTCGTGCTCATCGACCCTTCCTACGAACTGAAGGAAGACTACGGCCGCGTGCTGGGCGTGCTGCGCGAGTGCCTGGAGCGCTTCGCTACCGGCACCTATGCCGTGTGGTACCCCATGCTGCCCAAGCTGGAAGCCACCGTACTGCCCGAACGCCTCGTCAAGATCGGCGCCGCCAACTGGCTGCATGTCACCCTGTCGGTGCGCAAGGCTGCGACCGATGGCGGCATGCATGGCAGCGGCATGTTCGTCATCAACCCGCCCTGGACCCTGGCGCAAACCCTCAAGGCCGAGATGCCCTGGCTGCGCGACGCACTGGCCGAGAGCGACGGCGCGTCCTTCACGCTCGACCACGTATCAGTCTGAAACACCCTGCGTCATGCGGCGGGTCTAGAATCAGCATTGCTTTTCCGTGCAGCACCGTCGTCCCCTCAAACCAGATTCAGGGAGTCTTACCATGCGCAAGCTGATTGTTCTGATCGCCACCGTGTTTGCTGCCAACCTCGCCTTCGCTGCCGACGCCGGCTGTGAAGCCAAGGCTTTGAGCAAGGACGGCAAGCCGCTCGCCGGCGCCGCCAAGAATGCCTTCATCAAGAAATGTGAAGCCGACGCCAAGGGTGGCGCTGCCGACAGCGGCTGTGCGGCCAAGGCTGTTGGCAAGGATGGCAAGCCTTTGGCGGGTGCCGCCAAGAACGCCTTCGTCAAGAAGTGCGAAGCCGATGCCAAGGGCGGTGCCTCTGATGCCAAACCCGCTGCTGCCGGCAAACCCGCCGACGCCAGCGCAGCCTGCGAAGCCAAGGCCCTGAGCAAGGACGGCAAGCCGCTGGCCGGCGCCGCCAAGAACGCCTTCGTCAAGAAGTGCGTGGCTGACGCCAAGTAAGCCTGACCGGGCGAAGCCGACCGGCTTCGCCCCCTTTCGTTGAGGAGCACGATCATGAGCGCACCGATCTACGACTTCGCGGTTGAAACCCTCAAGGGCCAACCCACGACGCTGGCCCCGTGGGCCGGCAAGCTGCTGCTGATCGTCAACACCGCCAGCAAGTGCGGCCTCACACCGCAATACGAAGGCCTCGAAGCCCTGCACCGCAAGTACGCCGACAAGGGCCTCGCCATCCTCGGCTTCCCGTGCAACCAGTTCGGCGCGCAAGAGCCCGGCAGCGCGGACGAGATCGAAAGCTTCTGCAGCGTCAATTACGGCGTGAGCTTCCCGATGTTCGCCAAGATCGACGTCAATGGCGACACCGCGCACCCGCTCTACAAATTCCTCAAGGATGCCGCACCCGGCATCCTCGACACCAAGGCCATCAAGTGGAACTTCACCAAGTTCATCGTTGGCCGCGATGGCACGGTCATCGACCGCATCGCCCCAACCACCACGCCTGCCGAGATCGAAGCACGCATCGTCGAATTGCTGGGCTGAAACGTCCAAGGTCACATGAAAAAGGCCCTGCATCGCAGGGCCTTTTTTTGTGCCTCCTCGCCGATCAGGCCGGCATCTCTGCCAGTGCCAGTCGCGAATATGTCGCGCGGAACTTCCGACATCGCATCACCATCTCGTCGGTGCTCTTGGGCATCGAGACACGGGCACGCGTGATGTCACAGACCAGCCCCTTGACCTGACGCGCCAGCCGCACACCGTGCTCGGCCTGACGGATCTGGGCGTCCGACGGCGAATTCGGCAGCAGCGGTTCGAAGTTGCGCAGGTGTTCGCCGGCCACGGCGAAATCGGCCCAGATGTCGAAGATCTGCGCATCCGTGCGCAGGGTCTCGGTCTTGATCTTCGCCGAATGCGCGAAGTGGGCAATGATGGGGCCCATGCCTTCGAACATAGGGTCGTTGGCGAAGGTCGAGCTCAGCTCGCCGGTGATGGTGTCGATGTCGCGCATGGCTTGCGCGATCTTGATGTAACGGCTCTCGTAGAACACATCGACGGGAATCGAGAAGGCCTTGAAAGGCTCACCCCACAGCTCGTCAATGCCTTCTTCGCCACTGCGGTGGTACACCGTCTTGCCGAGCTCCAGCGCTTCCTGCAGACATCGGCCGCATTCACGCATGAGGGCGTTGTCCGACGCGATTTCGACGCCAGCGGCTTGCAGTTCGACGAGCTTGGTGAAGATGTCGGTCGCACGATTGAACATCGCGCCGGCCAGCATCGCGCCCTTGACGCGGCGCTTCTCAAGGTTGGTCTCTTCTGCGTAAGCCTTGCGTGCTTCGGCAAGGCGATAACCGGGGATATTGACGCCATGCTCGACGTGGTTGAACAGGCGTCGCGTCAGGGCTTCGATCAGCCGCTTCTTGGCCGCCAGCGTGTCGTCCGGCGCTTCGTAGGTCTTGATCCAGTACCCATAGTAATGCACGCGCTCCTGACCATCGATCAGTCGCTTGCTGCCAAAAGGTACGGCCTCGGAAATGGAATCACTCATCAGCTGCGTCACACCACCTGACATCTATTCGACCGGTGCAGCCTTGCACCGCCTCTGTGCCGTTGTTGCATTGCAATATAGACAGGGTTTTCCCTTTCATCCAGTTGCAACATTCGGACGACTCCGAAACATTCTTGGCACTTCCGCACAAAAAATCTGCAAATTCCACCAATGAATGCGGGTTTACGCGGTGGGGAGCGTTGCTATTTCCCCACACTGTCTGGCGAACAGAACGCAGTGCAGCAAGTTCTGGCAGACAGGCTGCCGGAATTCCTTCGTACGAAACAGGAAATATCTGACGCTGCGCGTTCAGGAGAGCGGATTTCTGCAGCCCCGGGCTGCAGGCCCGGCCTTACTGCGGCAGGCAGTGCTCGACGAGCTTCACCCAGTACGACGCGCCCAGCCCCAGCACATCGTCGTTGAAGTCGTAGCGCGCGTTGTGGAGCATGCAGCCCCCCGCGCCGGCGCCATTGCCGATCCACACATAGCAACCGGGGCGCTGTTTGAGGAAGTAGGCGAAGTCCTCGGCCCCCATGCTCGGGCGCAGCGACCAGCTCACGTTGGCCTCACCCACCAGAGAAGTGGCGACGTTACGACAGGCCTGTGCTTCGTCGAGGGTGTTCACGGTCGGCGGATAACCATCCGAACGCTTGAGCACGATCTTCAGATCACAAGCCAGCGCCACGCCGTCGCAGATGCGCTGGATCGCCGCCCAGGTTGCCGCGCGCACATTGGCGTTGAGCGTGCGTACCGTGCCGCACAAACGCGCTTCAACGGGAATCGCGTTATACGCCTCACCCGCGTGGAACTGCGTCACCGACACCACGGCCGCATCGAGCGGATCGGTCGCGCGCGACACGACGCTCTGCAGCGCCTGCACCAGCTGCGCGCCGGCCACCACCGGGTCCTTGCCCTGCTGCGGCATGGCCGCGTGTGCGCCATGCCCGGTAATCACGATATCGAAGCGATCCGCACTGGCCATCACCGGCCCCGGCGTCACGCCGAACTGCCCGGCCGGCATGCCCGGCCAGTTGTGCATGCCATAGACGGCATCGACCGGGAAACGCTCCAGCAGCCCGTCGGCAATCATCGCCGGCGCACCGCCCTCGCCTTCTTCGGCCGGCTGGAAGATCAGCACCACCGTGCCATCGAAATTGCGATGCTTCGAAAGGTATTCCGCCGCGCCCAGCAACATCGTCGTGTGACCGTCATGGCCGCAGGCATGCATGCAGCCTGCATGCTTCGAGCGATACGAAAAATCGTTGAGTTCGGTGATCGGCAGCGCATCCATGTCGGCGCGCAGGCCGATGCCACGCGGACTGTTGCCCGCCTTGATGATGCCCACCACACCCGTCTGGCCAAAACCGCGATGCGTCTCGATGCCCAGCGCTTCGAGCCGGTCCGCCACCAACGCCGCCGTACGGTGCTCGCCGAAGGCCAGCTCCGGATGCGCATGGATATCGCGGCGCACAGAGACCAGTTCGGGCAAGGCGGCAGCGATTTCCGGGATGAGCGTCATGAGCAAGGTGGGCGGGAAGCAGGATCGGCCATCTTACACTTCGCCGCATGACATTGCCCCCGCGCAAGCCGCTTGCCGCGCCAAGCCGCACAGGCGCTACACTCGCGGCAAGAACGAAGCTCCGACCCACATAGCGAGAGAGTCCCTGCCCATCGTGCGACGACTGATCTGCATCGGCCTGGCCGCACTGCTGCCTTCCGCCCCCAGCCTGGCTGCCCACGCCTACGCGCAGTTCGGCGACATCAAGTACCCCGCCGGCTTCCATCACTTCGCGTGGGCCAATCCGGACGCCCCCAAGGGCGGCGAGCTACGCCTCACCAACGACTCGCCCGACTCCAACTTCGACAAGTACAACCCCTTCACCCTCAAGGGCTCGGCGGCGCCCGGCCTCATCAGCTCCGACCCCTCCGGCTACGGCGTGATCTTTTTCGAATCCCTGCTCGTGCCGAGCATGGACGAACCAACCACGGCCTATTGCCTGCTCTGCGAAGACGTCAGCGCCGCAACCGATGGCCTTTCGGTGACCTTCCGCCTCAACCCCAAGGCGCGTTTTCACGACGGTTCGCCCGTGCTGGCGAAAGATGTGAAGTGGAGCTTCGACCGCCAGACCAGCGCCGAAGCCTGGCCCGTGCTGCGTGCCTCGCTGGCCGACATCAAGAGCGCCACCATCATCGACGAGCGCACGGTGCGCTTCGACTTCCGCCACCCCTCGGCCGAGCAACCCATGGTGGCCGGCAGCATGCATATCTTCAGCCACAAGTGGGGCGCCGGCAAACCGCTGGACAAAGTCATCACCGACATCCCCATTGCCAGCGGCCCCTACAAGATCGGCCGCGTCGACTTCGGCCGTGACGTCACCTACGAACGCGACCCCAACTACTGGGCGCGTGACCTCAACGTGCGCCGTGGCCTCTTCAACTTCGACCGCATCACTTACAAGGTCTACAAGGATCAGCTGGCTACCACCGAAGCATTCTTTGCGGGCGAGTACGACGTCATCGAAGTCTTCCGCGCGCGCGACTGGGCACGCCGCTTCGCCGGGCCGAAATTCCGTTCGGGCGAGCTCATCAAAAGCGTGTTGCCGCAAAAGAATCCGTCGAACTTCCAGGGCTTCATGATCAATTCGCGACGCGACAAGTTCAGCGATCCGCGCGTGCGTCATGCGCTGAGCCTGGCAATGGACTACGAGTGGATGAATCGACGCTTCTTCTACAACTCGTACGACCGGCTGACTGGCTACTTCCACGGCACCGACTTCGCCGCCAGCGGCCTGCCGCAAGGCAGTGAATTGACCCGCCTCGAAGCCCTGCGCAGCAAGCTGCCGGCCGAACTCTTCACGCAGCCTGTGCCCGTGCCACCCAACACCACCCCGCCCAACAGCCTGCGCGACAACCTGCGCCAGGCGCGCGACCTGCTCAAGGCCGCCGGCTGGGAGCTGCGCGACGGCGCGTTGCGCAACGCCAAGGGCGAAGCTTTCACCATCGAAGTGCTCGACGACCAGCCCACCTTCGCGCGTGTCGTCTCGCCCTGGGCACAAGCCCTCGCCAAGCTGGGCATCGACATGAAGCTGCGCATCGGTGATGCAGCGATGGTCAAGAAGCGCCGCGACACCTACGACTTCGACATCACCACCATGGCACTCGCCAACAACGCCGTGCCGGGCAAGGAGCTGAATGACCGCTACAGCTCGAAAGCCGCGCGCACCGATGGCTCCTACAACCTCTCCGGCGTGCGCAACGAAGCAGCCGACGTGCTCATCGAACAGGTGTCGCGCGCGCGAACCCGCGACGAACTGCTCAGCAGCGCCCGCGCACTCGACCGTGTGCTGCGCTGGGGCCACTACGTCGTACCCAACTGGACCAGCCCCGGCGTGCGCCTCGCCTGGGCCGGTAACCGCTTTGCCCAGCCCGCCGTGATGCCTGACTACTACCAGGGCCCCAGCTGGGCGCTCGCCACCTGGTGGATGCAAGCAGGAGGAAACAAGAAATGATGGCCTACCTGTTGCGGCGCGTGCTGCTGATGCTGCCCACGCTGTTCGGCGTGATCCTCGTCACCTTCGTCGTCATCCAGTTCGTGCCCGGCGGCCCGGTCGAACAGATGGTTTCGCAACTGCAGGGCCAGAGCGTGCGCGGCGAAGGCGGCGCACGCGGCGGCGGCTATCGCGGCCGCCAGGGCGTCGACGCCGCGCAGGTCGAAGAGATCCGCAAGCTCTACGGCTTCGACAAACCCGCGCCCGAACGCTTCCTGCAGATGGTCGGCCAGTTCGCGCGCTTCGACCTCGGCGAGAGCTACTACCACCACAAGAGCGTCTGGCAACTCATCATCGAGAAGCTGCCCGTGTCGATCTCGCTGGGGCTGTGGACCTTCCTGCTCACCTACCTCGTCTCGCTGCCGCTGGGCATCGCCAAAGCCGTGCGCGCGGGCTCACGCTTCGACACCTCGACCACGCTGCTGGTCCTCGCCGGTTACGCCATCCCCAGCTTCGTCATGGGCGTCATCCTGCTCGTACTGTTCGGCGGCGGTTCTCTGGTGCAGTGGTTCCCGATTCGTGGCCTGGTGTCGAGCAACTGGGGCGACCTGTCGCTGATGGGCAAGGCCATGGACTACCTGTGGCACATCACCCTGCCCGTCACCGCCATGGTGCTGGGCGGCTTCGCGGTGATCACCGTGATGACCAAGAACTCGGTGCTCGAAGAGATCCGCAAGCAGTACGTCATGACCGCGCGCGCCAAGGGCGTGGCCGAACGCGACGTGCTGTGGCGCCACGTCTTCCGCAACGCGCTGATCCCCATCATGACAGGCTTCCCCGCCGCCTTCGTCGCCGCCTTCTTCTCGGGCTCGCTATTGATTGAAACTTTGTTTTCGCTCGATGGCCTGGGCCTGCTGTCCTACGAATCGGTGATCCGCCGCGACTACCCTGTCGTGCTCGGCAGCCTCTTCCTGTTCACCCTCATCGGCCTCGTCGCCAGCCTGCTGCGCGACCTTGCCTACGTGTGGATCGACCCGCGGGTGAAGTATGAGTAGTGCAATGACCGAGCCGAAGAAGTCCATCAGCCCCGGCCGCCGCGCCTGGCAACGCTTCCGCCACAACCGCCTCGGCTACTGGAGCCTGATGATCCTGATGGCCCTGTTCGCCATCAGCCTGCTCGCCGAAGTGCTGTCCAACGACAAACCCCTCGTCGTGCGCTACGAAGGCCACTGGTACGCACCGATGTTCCAGGACCTGCCGGAGACCACCTTCGGCGGCGACTTCGAAACGCCCACCGACTACCTCGATCCCTTCATTCGCGAACAGCTCGCAAAGGGTGGCAACTTCGCCATCTTCCCGCTCAACACCTATCACCACAGCACCATCAACTACTTCGCAAGAGACCCCAGCCCCTCGCAACCTACGAGCGACAACTGGCTGGGCACCGACGAGAACGGCCGCGACCTGCTCGCGCGCCTGCTCTACGGCTTCCGCATCTCGATGTTCTTCGCCGTCTGCGTCACCGCGCTGTGCGCCGTCGCCGGCATCCTCTTCGGCGCGCTGCAAGGCTTCTTCGCCAGCTGGGTCGACCTGGTCATGGAGCGCTTCTCCGAAATCTGGAACGCCATGCCCGTGCTCTACATGCTGATCATCTTCTCGGCACTGTTCTCACCCAGCGTGCTGCTGCTCATCGTGCTGCTGTCGCTGTTCGGCTGGATGGGCATCGCCTCCTACGTGCGTGCAGAGTTCCTGCGCAACCGCACGCTCGACTACGTGCGCGCCGCCCGCGCACTGGGCCAGAGCCGCCGCAAGATCATGTTCCGCCACATCCTGCCCAACAGCCTCACACCCGTCATCACGCTCATTCCCTTCGAGATGGCCGGGTCGATTTCTGCACTCACCAGTCTCGACTTCCTCGGCCTCGGCGTACCCCCGGGCACGCCCAGCCTCGGCGAACTGCTCGCGCAGGGCAAGACCAACCTCGACGCCTGGTGGATCACCACCTCCACCTTCTTCGTGCTGGTTGCCACCCTGCTGCTGCTGATCCTCGTCGGTGACGCGCTGCGCGATGCGCTCGATCCGCGCAAACAGCTGGAGGGCACGACATGAGCCTGCTCGAAGTACGCGATCTGCGCATCGCCTTCGGCACCCGCACCGTCGTCGACGGCGTCAGCTTCACGCTGGAAGCCGGCGAGAAGCTGGCCCTGGTCGGCGAATCCGGCTCGGGTAAAACCGTCAGCGCCTTCTCGCTGCTGCGCCTGATGCCCGACGCAAAGCTCGCCGGCAGCGTGCAGTTCGACGGACGCGAAGTGCTGACGATGGACGAACCCGCCCTGCAGAAGCTGCGCGGCAAGGAGATCGCCGTCGTCTTCCAGGAGCCCATGACGGCCCTCAACCCGGTGCTGCGCGTCGGCGCGCAGATCGCCGAAGCCATCACCCTGCACGAAGGCGCGAGCAAGTCCGAGGCCTGGCAGAAGGCCATCGCAGCACTCGCCCGCGTCGGCATTCCGCAGCCCGAGCAACGCGCACTGAGCTTCCCCCACCAGCTCTCGGGCGGCCAGCGCCAGCGCGTCATGATCGCCATGGCCCTCGCCTGCAAGCCGCGCCTGCTGATTGCCGACGAACCGACCACCGCGCTCGACGTCAGCCTGCGCCACCAGATCCTCGACCTGCTCGACGAACTGCGCCGCGACACCGGCATGGCCATCCTGCTCATCACGCACGACCTCAACCTCGTGCGCCGCTTCGCCGACCGCGTCGCCGTGATGGAAAAAGGCCACCTCGTCGAACAGGGCCGCACGCAAGACCTGATGCACAACCCGCAACACCCCTACACGCAGAAGCTTGTCGCCAGCCGCCCGCAACGCACGGTCGGCACAGCCGGCGAAGGCATCGTGCTCAGCGCGCAGAACCTCAGCGTCGACTACAGCATGCCCGGCAAGGGCCTCAGCGGCTGGTTCCGGCGGCAGAGCTTCCGCGCCGTGGCCGACGCCAGCCTGCAACTCGCCCCCGGCGAAACCCTGGGCGTCATCGGCGAGTCCGGCTCCGGCAAGACCTCGCTCGCCATGGCCCTGCTCAAGCTGCACGGCAGCCAGGACAAGGTGCATGGCGAGATCCGCATCACCGACACATCCTGGCGCGAAGCCGATCGCCCCGCGCAACGCCGCCTGCGACGCGTCGTGCAGGTCGTCTTCCAGGACCCGCTGTCCTCACTCTCCCCCCGCCGCACCATCGAGCAGATCGTCGGCGAAGGCCTCGAAATCCACGAACCCTCGCTGAGCCCCGAAGCGCGCCGCGCTCGCATCGAACAAGCCCTGCGCGACGTCGAGCTCACCGAAGGCGGCGAAGTCGCGCCCCTGCTGCAACGCTACCCGCACGAGTTCTCCGGCGGCCAGCGCCAGCGCATCGCCATCGCGCGAGCGCTGATCGTGAAGCCGCAGATCGTTGTGCTGGACGAACCGACCAGCGCGCTCGACGTCACCATCCAGCAACAGATCCTGCAACTGCTCACGCGCCTGCAATCGCAGCTCAGTCTCTCCTACGTGCTGGTCACGCACGACATCGACGTGGTGCGCGCCATGGCACACCGCGTGATGGTCATGAAGGACAGCCAAGTCGTCGAAGCCGGCGCGCTCGACGAAGTGCTTGGCGCCCCGCGTTCCGACTACACGAAGATGCTGGTGGCAAGCGCTTCCTGAAGCGTTCTGCAGGCTGTTTCACGCAAAATTTCGCTGCACCGCAGCAGCGGAATTTTGTCCTGCCGTTGATGAAAAATATGCGGCAACACGGCTTGTGACCGGGCTCACCCGCAACTACCATGCACCCAAGTCACTCACGTCTGCCATGTCCGCACCGTGCAACTCCAGCGCCTGACCCGAAGACTGATTCACCTGCGAGCTGTTGCCCAGCACATGGAGCGACGTCTCGACACGGCCCTCACGCTCGACGAGCTGGCTGAAGTCGCACACCTGTCGCGCTTCCACTTCGAGCGCGTCTTCGCCGACTACTCCGGCGAAACACCGCTGGCCCGCGTACGCCGCCTGCGCCTCGAAACCGCACGCCGCCGCATCGGCGCCGGCCTCAACGGCGGCCTGCTCGACCTCGCACTCGACAGCGGCTACACCTCGGCCGAAGCCTTCTCGCGCGCCTTCCGCAGCCAGTTCGGCTACTCGCCCTCGACCTGTCCGCGCGCACCCGCCGCCACGCCGCCCGACATCCGTATCACGCACCTCGCGGCGCTGCCCATCCAGTACATCCCCTTCGAAGGCCAGATCAGCGATTCGCTGCGCCCCTTCGACGAACTGCGCGCACGCGCCCTGCTGCAAGACATTCCGCGCGAACGCCGCAAAGGCTGGTGCATCGAGTTCGCGCGCGACAAGGCTGCCGGCAACGTCTCGCTGCAAGCCGCACTGCTGTCCGAACGCCTCGGCGAATCCATCAAGGGCCTCGTGCATGGCGAACTGCCCGCCGGCAATTACGCCGTCATCGCCCTGCAAGGCCGCTACGACGACGTGCCCGGCGAAGACGAACTCGCACGCCGCGTCGAACGCGAAACCGGCTACGCCGTCACCAACGGCCCACGCCTGCGCAGCTTCCACAACGCCAGCTACCTGCCGGCGGATTTCGAGAAACGCTGGGAGTTGTATTTGCCGGTGCAGGGTTGAAGACAGAGCACAAAAGCAAAGAGGCACGCCATGGCGTGCCTCTTTGCTTTTGAGTTGTTCTTGCGGCGAAAGGCCCAACCCCTCCCCCGCCTCCCCTTATCAGGGGAGGAGCCAAAACCCGCGCGCTCGACCGCCCTCCCCTGATAAGGGGAGGGATGGGGAGGGGTTTTGGTTTTATCCCCGAAGAGCGACTGGGTTACAAGCGCTGTGCGTAGTACTCAACCACCAGCTGCAGGTCGATGGGGAACGGCACATCACTCGCCGCCGGCAGATGCGTCACCGTCACGCGCAGGTTCGCCTCATCCCAGCTCAGCCACTCCGGGCGCGTCAGCGACGGCTCGGCCACGTTCAGGCGGATGATTTCCAGCGGCTTGTCAGCACGCTTCAGCGACACCACTTCGCCCACGCGCACGCGGTACGACGGAATGTTCACCGCACGATCACCCACCTTGAAGTGACCATGGTTCACCAACTGGCGTGCAGCCGGAATCGTCGGCGCGAAGCCGGCGCGGAACACCACGTTGTCCAGGCGACGCTCCAGCAGCTCGGCCAGCTTCTCGCCTGCTGCACCGCGGCTACGCTTCGCATCGACCATCAGGCGGCGCATCTGGCGCTCCGACAGGCCGTAGTTCATGCGCAGCTTCTGCTTTTCCTGCAGCTGCAGGCCGAAGCCCGAGATGCGTTTCTGACGCCCACCATGCTGACCCGGCGGATGCGGGCGATCAGCAATGCTCTTGCGGGAGAGACCGGGCAGTTCGATGCCCAGTGCGCGCATCACCTTGACGCGCGGGCCGGTAAAACGTGACATGACTATCCTTCAAAAAATGAATGGCGGATGCCATTCGGGTAATGGTTACAGACAGGAAAACGCCTGCCTGAACGACAACCCCTTCCAGCCGCCCCTTTGCAGGGGAGGAGCATGGTGCTCAACCACCCTCCCCATGAATGGGAAGGATGATGTGGGGGTTAAAACGGGAACCGGGCGCGGGCAAGCCGCGCCCTTGTTATTTGGTCAGGATCAGCTTGCCGTTGCGCGTCGCACGCAGCACGTACAACACACCGTCGTGCTCGATGTGCACGCAGGTGTCGCCGCGCAACAGCGCATCGCTAGCAATGACTTTCCACGCCGGCTGCTGGGCCGCCGAGCGCGGCGCCGATTCAGCGCCTTCGGGCAATGCCACCGGAGTGTTGGGGGTCGTAGTCGTCGCCATCAGCATGCTGCTCTCCCTGAAAGGATCAGTGCCAGGCAGCAGCGGCGGACTGCGGCTGCGCCTCTTCGAAAATCTGGTCGTGCGACATGACGACGGCCTGTGCGTACCAGGTCTCTGCAACCTCCTGGCAAGCGCGACGCAACAGCGGATCCACGTCCGGGCCTTCAGCCAGCGCGGTCAGCAACTGCGACAACGAGCGGCACTTGGCGATGCTCAGGCCATGCAGGGCGCTGCAGCTGAGCAGGTGGATGATGGAAGCCATCAGCACGGCAGGCCGTGTCTGGGCAATTTCCGGATCGATATGCATGACGCGCTCCAGTGGGGTCGAGCCGACAGCCAGTGCTGCCACTCTTGCAGAGCCCTGTAGCGGCCCTGTCCTCAATACATCTGAAAAAAGATGCTGGCTCGCGACACACGATCGCTGGCTTGCAAATCCGACTTCCCGATTCGGGCCTGACGCCCGGGTCGCCGAGCGGAGTGTCCGGCAACCTGTGGCTCACCTATCCCGATCCAATCAGCGTTGGTGAGCCCGAAATAATTATATGCGAATCATTCGCATTTGCAAAAGCATTTTGTACATAATCTGGTCACACAAGCGCAAAGCCCGTCGCCACGCCACTTCCGGCGATCCGGGGCCGCCACCGCGCTCCCTCCCGGCAGCCGTTCCCAGGCCACAACACCATGCCCAGCACCGCCCTCGCCGCCACCCAGCCCCTTGCCCTGCCCGCCAGCGCGCCCGCCGACATACAAGTCCGCCTGCTCGACCTCTCTCGCTGTGCCGACGTCTGCGACCACGCCCTCGAACACCTCAGCGACCCCGAACGCGCCCGCGCCGCGCGCTACCACCACGCCGCCGACGCCCGCAGATTTGTCATGGCACGCAGCGCCCTGCGCGAATGGCTGGGCCTCGTCCTCGGCACCCCGCCCTCACAACTCGACATCCACAACGGCCCGCACGGCAAACCGCAGCTCGCCAACCACGCCCTGCAGTTCAGCGTCTCCCACGCCGGCCACTACGCCCTGCTCGCCCTTTCCCCCACCCACTCACTGGGCGTCGACATCGAAGCCTGCGAACCCGAGCGCCCCCTCGCCAACATCGCCCGCCAAGCCTTCACCCCCAGCGAACGCACCCTCTGCGACGCTCACCCCGACCGCGCCGCCATGTTCTACGCCCTCTGGACCGGCAAGGAAGCCGTGCTCAAAGCCTGGGGCAGCGGCATCGACGAACGCATCCAGTCCTTCTCACTGCAGCCGCAGGGGGATGCGATGACGCTGTATAAGCACGGCAGCGCACAAGGTGGAGGAACGCGGGTGTGGCGCCTGCAGGCGCCGGAGGGCTATGCGGCGGCGTTGGCGGTGTCGGGAGCCTGAGATGACATACGTTTAGGCGGATCTGCGGAAACGCTGTTATGCATGACACGTGGCAGCTAGAATCTTTCGCACATCACTAACGTTGAGCACAAAGAACATGTTCGTCAGACCGCTGCTCTGGGGATTGCTGGTATTTGTGGGCTTGCTGGAACTGCTGGTTAGCGATTGGGGATCAGAAATCAGCTCGGAGATTGCTCGACAGCACGCAGCGGGCATCGGCCGGCTGGACCTGACAAAGCTTGCGGGGCCGAACTGGACCCGGGTCTGTTTCCTTGGGCCGTATGCTGTGGACGTACACGCGCAAAGGACCCTTGGCTTTTCCTGGGACGTCAACGCTCGAACATCCTTTCTGGGTGCAGAAAATATCAACGTGGTGATCTTTGCGACCGGAAGCGAAGTCGTGGACTACACGGAGCATCCACGCACTCAAGGCGAACTTTTGAAACTGAGCGGAAAGTGCTTCCCTCGCAGTGACGCGGTCTTCATCCGCAATGAAGACGGCTACTACGTTCACCACACCACTTCTTGAACATGAGCGACGCCATGTCGAACCCGCTGATCTATCCGATGGCAGCGCACCTTGCGCTCACCGCCCTCCTCTATGTGCTGCTGACCCTTGTGCGCGCACCTACCGTCTGGGGCTTGGGTCGCCGCCCTGACGGCTCCAATCCCTGGGAGAAAGTCTCACCGCGCATCAGCGCCAATCTCTCGAATCAGTTCGAGTGGCCGCTCTTCTTCTACGTGGTGTGCGTGCTGTTGCTGCAGCAGCCCTCTCACGCCCCCCTGCAGCTCTGGCTGGCATGGCTGTTCATTGCTGGGCGCCTGTGGCACACATACGTTCAGATTTGCACGACGAATGTGCGGCTGCGTGGTGCAGTTTTCACCATCAACTTTGTTGCCGTTCTGGCCATGTGGTTGTGCTGGTTGCTGAGCAGTCCGGGAGTTCGCGCATGAGACCCGACCAATCCATCGAGTACATCACTAGAAACTAAAGCCGCGCACACGCTGTGCGCCGGGCGATTTAGCGCCGATCGCGAAGTATGTTTAGAAGAGGGGTATCCATTGGCATATCCAATTGAACGAAAACTGGTGATCGGAATTTCGTCGAGCGCCTTATTCGATCTTTCAGAATCCCATCAGATCTATCTCAACGACGGTGTTGAGGCGTACCGGCAGCATCAGGAAAAGTTCATTGATACGCCGTGCGCCAAAGGCGTTGCCTTTCCCTTCATACGTCGCTTCCTGAATATCAACAAAGCCTTTCCAAAACAATCACCGGTTGAAGTCGTTCTACTATCCAGAAATTCACCCGAGACAGGATTGCGCATTTTCAGATCGATACGCCACTACGAACTAGATATTTCCCGTGCCGCATTCATGACGGGAAAATCTCCACACGAGTACGTTCCAGCCTTCAATGCATCTCTATTTCTGAGTGCCAACGAAGAAGACGTTCAAATGGCAATAGACGCGAACTATCCAGCGGGAGTGGTCTTGCCTAGCAAGGTTTACGACGACCCTCTGGATGTTGAGCTCCGCGTTGCATTCGACTTCGACGGAGTCATCGCAGATGACGAAGCTGAAGCAGTCTTTAAGCAGAACAACGACGTCGCTGAATTCGCCGCTCATGAAACCGCAAAACAAAGAGTGCCTCACCAACCTGGTCCTTTGGCAGACCTATTCAAAAAACTGTCTTTCATGCAAAAGCTGGAAGACAGAAAGCGCAAGATCGATCCTGACTACAAGCGGATTCTTCGCATTGCCATTGTGACCGCCAGAAATGCCCCCAGCCACGAACGGGTTGTCACAACATTGAAGAGTTGGGGGGTTTCCGCGGACGAGTCTTTCTTTCTCGGTGGCATGGAAAAGGCTCGGATTCTTAGCGTGCTAAAACCGCATATGTTCTTCGATGATCAGCGCAGTCACCTTCAGTCTGCGGCGGGCAATATTCCTATGGTTCATATCCCGTTCGGGATAGCAAACAAAGTTCAAACGACAGAGGAGATACCAAGTGCCACAGATCTCATTAACTGACTTGGTTGATATCGTCTCAAGGAGCGGAACGCCTAAGGCAACAAAGGTAGCGGAAATAAAATCCAGGCCAGCGTACACGCCAGCATTTGATTTCTATAAGCCATTGAGAGAAGAGATTGTCGCGATCCACCGTGATGGCCGCGACAAGCAAGCGCTTGCTACTTTCTACTCTGGCATTACAGATCAGAAAAAACGCTCTAACTATCCTCCAGCCATACAAGGCTATCGAAAGTGGTGGGGCAAGAAAAATCTACAGTGGGTCGAGCCAACCAAATCGCTGTACTCAAATCAAGGGATCGATGTATCCATAAACCCTGAGTTGGGGTTGAAAATCGATGGAGTACCACACTGCGTAAAACTCTACTTCAAGGGTGACGCGCTGTCGAAGCTGAGGATAGAACTAGTAACTGTCTTAATGGAGATTGCATTGAGGCCGCATTGCAAACACAACGAGGTCATGGCGGTGCTGGATGTTCGCAACTCAAAGCTCTTTACTCTAACTACAGCCACGGGACCTATCAAAGCAGTCATTGATGCAGAGCTTGCATATGTAGCAACACTTTGGCCAAACCTTTAGGACGAGGCTAACGCACCGCAGCTAAGTTACAAGGGGATCACAAGTACGATGGCTGTACAGCGACGCCGTGGCACATAGTCTTGGTACGGCATATTTTTGGAAGATAAAGACCAGAGATAGAAATGAGTAAACTTCTCCAACTGAAGGAGTGGCTTACGCTAACTGAAGCGGCCAAACACCTATCAGCGATCTTCGAGGAAGAGGTATCAGAGAGTGACGTACTGCGCCTCGCTCTGGATGAACGCATCCGTTTGTCCGTGCAGCTGGTCAATGGCACATACGCTCATCCGGGAAAGATTGTTGGCTTCGAGGATGTCGAATGGTTTGAAATTCCAGCGAACGAGACATTCGGCCTACCTGGTATTCCTGAAGAAGAACAGGGCAAAAAGTCAGTTAAATATCTGAAAAGTATCCAGCTTGGTGAAGACCGATACTTGAACCTAGAAAGTGAGCTCGTCAACCTACGGGGAGTATGGGATGTAGTCATGGTGGGCGGTGGCCGACATGACGTGGAGCACCTATTCCAAATGGAAACTGGCGGCCCGAGCGTTACGCTGCAATCCCTAGATGGATCCTTCTTAGAAAAAGAAGGGGTCGTGTGTCAACTTCTAGAAAGCTTTGATGACAACGAGTTTCAACGCGGCTCTACAGCCCATCTTAAAGAGATCAAAGCGCGCATCCACAATGACGGAGTCGATGCCGAAAGAGCGCAAGCGCTACTAAATCAGCACAAAACAGACAGAGAGCAGTATCTAAAAGATCGGAAAGAGCGTCTCAGAAAAGATGACTACTATCCAGCCGGCAGCCTGCCTAAAGATTGTGCTTTCGTGGTGCGCACTGCTGAAATTCTGCGTTTGCAATCGGAAGTACTTGGTAAAGGCAGTCTCGAAACTGCGAACCCTCACGTTGATGAAGCACTGTCCAGCAAAGAGCGAACCACACTTCTGGTGCTCATCGGTTTGGTGTCGCATGTCGCAGACTTCGATTTAGACGATCTGTCGAAACAGATAGGGGTCGCTGCAGAGCAAAAGGGCATTCAAATCAGCCGCCGAACCATCGAAGAGAAGCTCAAAGCTGTAAGAGCGGCGATGTCAGAGAGAACACGTTGAGCGTTGGCAATTGCTGGCAATTGCCACTGCAGCATCTTCTTTAACGCCATGATTGCCCAACTTCTCTCAAAGGTCAGCCATGCGCCTCATCTCCCTGTCAGCAATTACCAAGCTAGTTGAGAAAATGGATTCCAAACCAACGGGTGCGGCGCTATGTATTGCGCTGATCAGTGTGCTGTCACTTAGTGCTGCACTTGTTGGATCAGTCTTCAGACATTAGAACTACACCCCCAACGTCGCCCCCCCATCCACACACAAGTCATGCATGGTGATATGCCGTGCGCGATCCGAGGCGAGGAAGCACACCGCCTCGGCAATGTCTTCCGGATTTGCAATGCGCCCCAGCGGAATGCCCAGCCGGTAACGCTCCAGTGAGCCCTTGAGCACGCCTTGTATCTGCTCCGGCGTGCTGGCGAAGGCGCGTTGCATGGCGGTGTCGGTGGAACCGGGGGAGACGGTGTTGCAGCGGATGCCTTGCGGGGCGAGTTCGAGGGCAAGGCAGCGCATGAAGTGGGCGGTGGCGGCTTTCGACGCGGCGTAGGCGGCCATGCCCAGGCGCGGCACGCGGGCGGCGTTGGAGCCGACGGTGACGATGGCACCCTGCTTGCGTTCCACCATGCCACGCGCGACGGCGCGGCACATGCGGAAAATGGCGGTGGTGTTAATAGTGAAGCTGTCTTCCCAGTCGGCGTCGCTGAGCTCCAGCGTGTTGCCGCTTCTCAGGATGCCTGCGACGTTGATGAGCAGATCGATGGGGCCGAGTTGCTGTTCGGTGTGGGTGACGGCGGCGGTGATGGCAGCGGCGTCGCGCAGATCGAGGGGGATGGCGATGGCTTGCTGGCCTTCGGCGCGCAATGCGTGGGCGAAGGTTTCGAGTTTGTCGGCCTGATGGTCGATGAGCGCGACGCGGGCGCCTTGCTGTGCGAGGGTGCGGGCGACGGCGGCGCCTATGCCCTGGGCGGCGCCGGTGATGAGGGCGGTTTTGTTTTGGAATTCGTGGGTGGTGGTCATGCGGGGTCCTTTGGTTGGTGCGCGGCGGTCGTAGGGTGGGCACGGTGTGCCCACGCGGTGGCTCGTACCCTTTCCCCCTCTCCCGCCCCTGACGGGGCACCCTCTCCCTCAGGGAGAGGGAACTGCTGCGTGATGTGTTTGGTGACGCGTGGGCTCGCCGAGCCCGCCCTACTTTCGTCATTCCCGCGAAGGCGGGAATCCAGTGACGTTGATTTTCACCAGCACGGCAAAGTCGCTGGATTCCCGCCTTCGCGGGAATGACGGCTTGAGGCTTGTGCCTTAGTTCTCCAGTCTCTCCGCCAGCACGCGGCCAATATGCTCGAGCGGCGCGCGCTGGCTCATGCTGTTGTGGGTGCTGTCGACGTCGATGCGTCGCAGTTCGCCGCTCACGTAGGGCTGCCAGCCGAGGTAGTCAGGCGCATCGGCGTTGCGCTGCGCGGCGTGGAAGAACAGCACGTCACCCTTGAACACCGGGTGGCGCAGGCCACGGTAGAGGTTCATGGAGTCGATGGCTTGCCCCGTGAGCCTGGCGAGGCCGGCTGCGTCGCGTTCGGCAAATACGGTGCCGGGGCGTTGCAGGCGGGTGCGCATGGCTTCGAGTGATAGCTCTTGGCCTTCGTCGCCGAGGTGGCCTTTGCCGGCGTAGCCGATGACGTCGAGCAGGACGATGAGGGCGTCGCGTTCGCTGGGGGGTGGTTTTCCTTTCCAGATGTCGCTGGGGTAGGCGTCCATCATGGCGAGCAGTTCGACCTGTTCGCCATCGGCCTGCATGCGTGCGGCCATGGCGTGGGCGATGCCGCCGCCGGATGACCAGCCCATGAAGCGGTACGGGCCTTGCGGTTGCACGCTGCGCACGAGAGCAACGTAGTCGGCGACGACTTCGTCGATGTGCGTAGCGGAGTCGCCGCTGATGCCGCGTGACTGCAGGCCGTAGAGCGGCGTATGGCGCAGTTGTGCGGAGAGGCCCATGTAGCACCACGAGAGACCTTCGGCGGGGTGCACGCAGAACAGCGCGGGGCCCTCGCCAGCCTGGATGCGCAGCAGCGGCGCGAACGGGTCGCTGGCTTGCTCGGGCGGGGCGTGGCCGTCGAGTTCTTCCACGGCACCGAGTGCAACAGCGAGCGCGGCGACGGTGGGATGGCGGAACAGGCTGGAGACGGCGACCTCGCGTTGCAGGGCGACGCCGAGGCGGTTGGCGACCTGGATGGCTTGCAACGACTTGCCGCCGAGCGCGAAGAAGTCGGTGTCGCGCGCAATAGGCTGCGCACCGAGCACATCGCGCCACACGCTGGCAATGCGTTGTTCGAGCGGGCTGAGTTCTTCGGCTTGTGCTGTAGGCGCGCCGGCTTCATCGAGCCCCATGTTGCGCAGGGCGCTGCGGTCGATCTTGTTGTTGGCGTTGCGCGGCAGGCGTTCGAGGCGGATGTACGCGGAGGGAATCGACGGCGCGGGCAGGCTGCTGGCGAGGTGGGCTTGCAGCGCGCTGGCTGCGGGCAGCTCGCCGTCGCAAGCGATGAAGGCGGCGAGGCGTTTGCTGCCGCTGGCGAGTTGCTGACCGACGACGGCGACCTCGCGTAAATCGGGATAAGTCAGCAGCGCGGTTTCGACTTCGCTGGGGTCGACGCGGTAGCCGCTGATCTTGAATTCGTCGTCGAGGCGGCCGAGGTAGACGAGCTGGCCATCGGCGCGCTGGCTGGCGCGGTCGCCGGTGCGGTAGGCGCGGAGCGCGCCAGAACCTGAATCTGGCAACTCTACGAAGCGCTTTGCCGTGACTTCTTCGCGGCCGAAGTAGCCGCGTGCGAGTGCGCCGCCGATCATGCACAGCTCCCCTGCTTCGCCGTGCGGCACGGGGCGCAGGTTGGCGTCGACGACGACGGCAGACAGGCCGGGCAGCGGCAGGCCGATGGGGACGGCGTCACCTTCCAGCGCGATGGCGTCCGGCCCCGAGAGCGCGGCCGTGGTGCAGATGACGGTGGTCTCGGTGGGCCCATAGGTGTTGAGCAGCACGACGTGCGGCGCTACGGCGGCACGCCAGCGCGTGACGCGTTCGGCGAGTGCGGCTTCGCCACCGATGATGACAAGGCGTATCGCGGCAGGCAGTTGCGCCGTCGCGCCCAGGCCATACACCAGCTCGTGCCAGAAGGCGGTCGGCAGGTCGAGCACGCTGATCTGTAGCGCGGCGCAGGTGGCGAGGAAGCGCGGCATGGACTCCAGCATTGCGTCGTTGCGCAGCACCAGGCGTGCACCGACGGTGAGCGACAGGAAGATCTCTTCGACGCTGGCATCGAAATGCAGGGGCGCGAATTGCAGCACGCGGTCGTCGGCCGTCATGGCGTAACGCAGCCGCGCACCGGCGAGGAAGTGCGCGAGCGCATCGCGACCGATCATCACGCCGTTGGGCTTACCGGTGGAGCCCGAGGTGTAGATGATGTAGGCGAGTGCGGTGTTGACGACGGGGGTGGGTTCGGCCATGCGCGGCGCTGCTGCCGATGCGGGCACATCGAGATACAGCATCGGCAACTCGTCGGTGAGACGCGCGGCCAGCACACGCACGCTCAGCACCAGCGCGGGCTGTGCGTCTTGCAGAACCATGGCAATGCGCGCGTCGGGGCTCTCAGGGTCGAGCGGCACGTAGGCAGCGCCGGCCCACAGCACGGCGAGCAGCGCGACGATGGTTTGTGGCGAGCGCGGCAGCAGGATCGCGACGCGGCTCTCTTCCACCACACCGTATTCGCGCAGTTCAGCAGCGAGCGTCTGCACGGCTTGCAGCAGTTCGGCGTAGGTGAGCGTCACACCATCCTGTTCAACAGCGATGCTCGTGGGTCGCGTCTTCACCTGTTCGATGAAGGCAGCGAGCACGCCTTGCGGTGGCGTGGGCAGGGCTTTGCTCGTGATGAGTGCCTGCACAGGTAAAGGCAAGCCGGGCAGGAGTTCGGCGAGTGGCGTATCTACCGCTGCGCGCTGCAGGGTGTCGAGCGCGGCGACGAAGCTTTGGCGATGCGTCGTCAGCACGTCGGCAGCGTAGGCGTCAGGGTTGGCTTCGAAGTCGAGGCGCACGCCGTCAGGGCCCGGCGCGATGGTGATGGAGAGGTCTTCCACCGGGCCGGCGGAGACCGGGTGCGACAGCGCCTGGACGGCGCCGAAGGCGGGCGGGCGCTCGAAGGGCATGAGGTTGATGACGGGGCCGAACAGGCGGCGTGGGCCAGTACCTCGTACAAGTTCGTGGCGGGCAAGCTCGTGGCGCAGCCATTCATAGCGGTAACGCTGGTGTGGACGCGTGGCGCGCATCTCGGCGACGACGCTCTGCACCAGTGCCGCCATGCCCTGCGTGACGTCGATGCGCACGTGCAGCGGCACGATGTTCATGGCCATGCAGGGCACGCCCAGCGCGACCGAGCCGAGGCGACCCATGACGGGCAGGCCCAGCGTGACTTCGCTGCTGCGCGTCTGCTGTGCGAGCCAGGCGGCCGCTGCAGCGATGAGCCAGGCGGCCCAATCAGCACTGCAGGCTTGTGCGGCAGCTTGCCAGCGGGTGAAGGCTGCGGCATCGAGTGCGCCGCGCGCGCGCTGCACGCTGTGGGCGACGGCAGCTGGCGGGGCAATTGTGACAGGCACAGCGGTGGCGGCGAGGCGTGCGAGCCAGAAGTCGCGGTCACGCTCGCTGGCTTGCTGTTGGTAGTGCAGCGCTTCTTCAACGACTGCGACGAGGCTGACTCGTGGTTTTGTAGGTGTGGCTTCAGCCCGTGCTGCGCCTGTTACTTCGGCATACAGCGCAGCGACGCGACGCTGCAGCAGGGCGTAGCCGAAGCCGTCGAGCGCGACGTGGTGCACGCGTAGCAGCCAGACATGGCGCGCGCCCTGCTCGGTGTCGGGCAGGCGCAGCAGGGTGGTGGCGAACAGCGGGCCTTGTGCGAGGTCGGCGGGGGTCTGCAGGTCGCTGTGCATCCAGCGGTAGGCGGCTTGCCAAGCGGAGTCCTCCTCCGCCTCGGCAGCTTCCGTCAGATCAATACACCGCATGCTCCAACTTCCCGGCACATACGTCTGCCAAACCTGCATACCCTGCTCCGTGCCTTCGTCGGTGCCGAAGCGCATGTGCAGCGCTTCGCATTCGTCGATGGCGTGTCGCAGTGCGGACTCGAAGGCCACGGGGTCCAGCGGGCCGCGCAGCTCGATGGCTTCGGCGGTCCAGTAGGCGGGGCTTTGCGGGTCCAATTGCTGGCCTAGCCAGATGCCCAGTTGCGCGGCGCTGAGGGGCAGGCGCTGCGGTTGCGGCACCTGCTCTACTTCCCTGACTGCTCTGTCATTCATGTCAGACGGTTTCGGCGACGCGACTTTCAACGTTGCTACCGACGAGCAATGCCCACCATTGCGCCACCGTCGGGTGCTCGGCCAGTTGCACGAAGCTGAGGTTGGCGCCGGCGCGCTTCCAGCGTTCCAGCAAGCTCATGAGACGGATGGAGTCGAGGCCGGCATAGAGCAGGTTGTCGTCGAGGCCAAGGTCGGACTTCGGCATCTCCAGCATCTTCGCTACCTCGGCATGCAGGGCGTGCATGTCGGCGGGCAGTTCATCGGGCAAAGCCACGCCGAGGTCGGTAAGCACCTGTGCCGTGCTGCGCACGACGCCGGCGCGCTGCGCCACGTATTCGAGCGCCTTCACATGCCAGTCGGCCGAGAAGTCGGCGAGCGCGTCGCCGACCATCACGGGCTGGATGTCGCGCATGAAGGCGTCAACGCAGGTGACCTGGCAGCCGATGTGGGCATACACGCCGCACACGATGAGCTGGTTGCGGCCTTGCGCCTGCAGGCGTTCGAGCAGGTCGCTGCGCACGAAGGCGCTGTAGCGCCACTTGTCGAGCACGGTGTGCGGAGCGCGCGGAGCGAGCGCGGCGATGATGGGTGCGCCCTCGGGCTTGGCGGGCAGGCCGGGGCCCCAGAATTCGTTGAGCAGGGCGCGGTCTTCAGCCGGCTGCACGGGCGGCTGCGCGGTGTAGTAGACGGGAATGCCGGCGGCATCGCAGGCGTCGCGCAGGCGCTGGGCGTTGGCGACGAGCTGCGGGATGGGCGCGGCGCTGGCGTCGTAGAAGTCGATGAAGTACTGCTGCATGTCGTGGATCAGCAGCGCGGCGCGGCTGGGGTCAACCTTCCAGTCGACACGGTTGGCGGGGAAGCTCGCCGCAGCGGGCATGGGGTAAGTGGCGATACGGGGAATGGCCATGATTGCTCCGATTCAGAATTTCAGATTTGCTGTCTTTCCCGCGAAGGCGGGAATGACGATGTTTGTTGTTCGTGCTTTATGCATTCGCAGCCGCAAGCCTTTCGCTCACGCGCTCGCGCAACGCGCGCTTGTCGATCTTGCCGACACCGGTCTTGGGGAATTGCGCAACGAACTCGATGCGGTCGGGCTGCTTGTATTGCGCCAGGCCGCGTTCGCGCATGAAGCGGGCGATCTCCATGGCGCGCGGCGCGTCGCCACGCGGCACGATGAAGGCACAGCTGCGTTCGCCGAGGTAGGCATCGGGCATGGCGACGACAGCCGCATCGAGCACGGCCGGGTGCGCGAGCAGGTGGTTCTCCACCTCTTCGGCCGCCACCTTGTCGCCACCGCGATTGATCTGGTCCTTGTTTCGACCTTCGACGACGAGGTAGCCGCCGGGCAGGCAGCGCACGATGTCGCCGGTGCGGTAGAAACCGTCGTGCGTGAAAGCGCGGGCGTTGTGCACATCGGCGCGGAAGTAGCCACGGATGGTGTACGGGCCACGCGTGATGAGGTGGCCGGCTTCGCCTGCGGGTACGTCGCGGTCTTCGTCGTCAACGATGCGCACTTCGTCGTCGGGCGAGATCGCGCGACCCTGTGTGCCGACCACCAGCGACTCTTCGTCGTCGAAGCGCGTGTAATTGACGAGGCCTTCGGCCATGCCGAATACCTGTTGCAGGCGGCAGCCGAGCAAGGGCGTGACGCGGCGTGCGGCTTCGTCGCTGAGGCGCGAGCCACCGACCTGCAGCAGCTGCAGCGATTCCAACTCGTGCTTACGCAGCGCGGCGGCCTCCATCCACACGATGGCCAGTGGTGGCACCAGCGCGGTGATGGTCACGCGTTCGCGTGCGATCAGCGGGAAGGCCGTGTCCGGGCTCGCGTCGGGTGCGAGCACCACGCAGCCACCGGCGTACATCACACCGAGGATGCCCGGCGAGCTCATCGGAAAGTTGTGCGCGGCGGGCAAGGCGCAGAGGTAGACGCTCTCTGCGCTGAGGCCGCAGATCTCGGCACTGGCGCGCACGCTGTAGAAGTAGTCGTCGTGCGTGCGCGGGATGAGCTTGGGGCGACCCGTGCTGCCGCCGGAGAGCTGCAGGAAGGCGAGCGAGCCGGCGTCGGGCGATGCGAACGGTTCAATGCTCTCGCTGTCGTCGTAGAGGTTGTCGAAGGCGATGAACTCGGCCGCCTCGCCAACAACGATGACGCGCATGTCGGGCGCGGCAGCGCGCACGGCTTCGTCGGCCAGCACTTCACGCGCCAGCGTGCGGAAGTCGAAACCGCCACTACTTGCGGCGATGACGTAAGCCTTGGCTTCGGTGAAGCTGCAGAAGTAGGCGATCTCGCTGCGGCGATGCGCGGGCAGTGCGAACACGGGCTGCGCGCCGAGGCGGAACAGTGCGAACACCATCAGCACGTATTCGCCGATGTTGGGCAGCTGCAGCACCACGCGATCACCCGCCGCGATGCCACGCTGGCGCAGGCCGGACGCGAGGCGTTCGACTTCTTCGTCGAGCATGGCGTAGGTCCAGCGCCGCGAGCGGCACACGAGGGCGGTGCGTTCGGCGTGCTTCTGCGCGCTGTCGCGCAGCAGCTTGTCGAGCGGCTCGCCACGCCAGTAACCGGCGGCGCGGTAGCGCTCGACAAACTCGGCGGGCCAGGGGGTGAGGTCAGCGCCCTCGTTGCGTGACGACAGAGTGTTGCTCATGACAGTCGCTCCGGTCGTGCATCGAGGTCGCTGCTGTCGAGGCCCATCGCGCCGAGCATGGTGCGCAATTTGGCGGCCGTTTCGGCCAGTTCGAGCGCCGGGTCGGAGCCCGCGACGATGCCGGCACCGGCATACAGCGTGGCCGACGATTCGCCGACTTCGGCGCAGCGGATCGTGACGGCCCATTCGCCATCACCCAGCGCATTGCACCAGCCGACGAGGCCGGTGAAGAAGCCGCGGTCGAAGCCTTCGGCGCGCTGGATGAATTCGCGCGCATCGGCTGTCGGGTAGCCACACACAGCCGGTGTGGGATGCAGGGCCAGTGCGAGTTGCAGCGAGGTGGTCAACAAATCGATGAGCTCGCCCTTCACCTCGCTGGAGAGATGCCACATGGTGGGCGTGGAGACCAGCGAAGGGATGCGCGGCACGACGAGGTCGCGGCAGAACGGGCGCAGGGCTTCGGCCACAGCGTCGACCACCAGCGCGTGTTCGTGCAGGTCCTTGGCGGAACGCAGCAGGCCTTCGGCACGGCGCGCATCTTCATCAGGATCGCTGCTGCGCGGGATCGAACCTGCGAGCGGATTCGACAGCACCTGGCTGCCACGGCGCGCGAGCAACAGCTCGGGGCTGGCGCCGACGAGGCTGCGGCGCTCGTCACCCGCGTCGGGCAGCGGAATCGCGTAGGTGTAGCCGCGCGGATTGCGGCTCGCCAGCCCGCGCAACAGGGCGGGCAGTGCCAGCTCGGCATCGATGCGCAGCGAACGCGACAGCACGACTTTCTGTAGCTCGCCCGAGGCGATGCGCCCGAGGGCGTCGCGCACGTTTTGCTCATAGGTCTGCGGGCACGGCAGGCTCTGCGCTGCCACGCGCTGCAAGGCTGACTTGCTGCCGGGCACGCCCGGGCTCATCAGGCTGCGCACGCTGCCGGCCAGCTCGAAATGTTCGGGCACGAACAGGTGCGGCGACGCGTCGGGCAGGAAGGGAATCGCACCGATCAGCAGACCGGCATGACCCGCCTGACTGGCCTGACGCAGGAAGAGCGCTGCGCGACCGGCGAGGTTGGCGGCATCACCCGCGGGCAGACAAGCCGCCACGCCATGGGCGAGCAAGGTCTGGCCGGGTGAGGCGAACAGGCAGGTGTTGCTGCCGTAGTTGTTGAACAGGGCCTGGGGGCCGATGGGGGCGGGAAAAACGGACTGGGGGGCTTGCTGCACCGCAAAGCCAGAGCCCAGCGCCTCCCCTTGTGAATAGCTCATGGGAACCTCCTGAGGAGCGTCGGCGAAGTACCGACTGTCAGAACGCACGGGGAGCTGGGGATAGCCTGGCTGCCGTTTCAAAACAGAATGAATGCTAGCACTTGTTGCGAATGATTCGCAATAACTTGAAAACAGAATGTCTTTCCGGCACCATCGCGCCCGCACCCAGGCTCTCCCCCAGGCTCGCGAAACCCGCACCAGAAGGCACTCTCAGGCCGAACTACCGATCCGGCCCGGTCTTCTGGCGCGGCCACCCTCACTCCCTGGTACGAACGCCATGCAGACGACACCCGACAGCTCCAGCCCGGCCATTGCCGGCGCTGTTGTGCCCCCTCCCCAAGCCCGAGCGGCCCTCCCCGGTGCCATTCCTGCACGCCAGCTGATCGCCCTGATCGCCGCGCTGCAGTGCACATACATCCTCGATTTCATGCTGGTGCTACCGCTGGGCCCGGACCTCTCTGCCGCGCTCGGTTTCCACGCCAACCAGGTCGGCTGGCTCACCGCTGCCTACACCCTGGCTTCGCTCGCGGCGGGCCTCGTTGCCGTTCCCCTGCTCGACCGCTTCGACCGTCGCCACGCCCTGCTCGCCTGCCTCGCCGGACTCGTGCTCGCCATCCTCGCCAGCGCTGCCGCGCAAGACATGACCACCCTGCTGCTCGCGCGCGCCGCCGCCGGCCTCTTCGCCGCGCCGACCATCGCCACCGGCATGGCCATCCTCATCGACCACACGCCGCCGCCCCAGCGCGGCAGTGCCATCGCCAAGGTCATGATCGGCTTTTCACTCGCCACGATTGGTGGCATTCCGTTTGCGCTGGAACTCGCTGCGCGCTTCGGCTGGCAGGCGGCCTTCCTTGTCGTCGCGGTGCTTGCGGCACTCGTTGGCGTTACCGCTGCGCGACTGCTGCCTGCACAGCGCGCGCACCTGGCTCCAAGTGCGGCCGCTGCGCCACGCCGCTCACCGCTCGCACTGCTCAAGCGCCCCAGCGTGCAACTCGCAAGCCTGCTGCAAGGCCTCAACCAGTTCGCAGCGTTTCTCGTCATCCCCAGCTTCTCGGCCTTCTACCTGCTCAACCTCGCCTTCCCGCGCGAACAGCTGAGCCTGCTCTACCTCGCCGGCGGCGTCACTGCCCTCTTCGCCATGCAGCTCGCCGGCCGCGCCACCGACAAACGCGGCCCCTGGCTGCCCGTGACTATCGCCAGCGCCTGCTTCTGTGTGGGGCTTCTGCCTTTCCTCGGCGTGCATGTGCTGCCGATCACTCTGTGCTTCGTGCTGTTCATGGCTGGCAACGCCGCGCGCAACGTCAGCCTCGCCGCCACGCTGAGCCAGATCCCCGCCCCACCCGAACGCGCCGGCTTCATGGCCCTGCTGAAGATGGTGCAGGACCTTGGCGTGACGCTCGCCGCTGGCGTAGCTGCGCTGCTGCTAGGCAATGCTGATGGCCCGCTGACGCACACGACGGAACTCGCTGCGTTGACTATGCTGGGTGGATTGGGGGTGTTAGGCTTGCTGGCGACTCTGCAGCGCAAGACGAAAACATGACGCGTGGGCTCACCGAGCCCACCCTACCTGACCCAGCTCGCGTGCTGGGTCACGCAAGAGGCAACACTTTGCGCAATCTGATTTTGATCCCGGTTCTCTTTGCACCAGCGATATCTCTGGCCGGATACGGGGAATACGCATTGCTCGATTTCTCGAACTGTCGCGAGTACCGCCTCACCACTGAATGGTCATTGGCGGACTTCAAGCAAGACCCCCGGTACGAAAAAGCGCAAGCAGCTCTGAAAGTAGAAGGGCATTCCATATGGGGCCTCTACTCCGAACCTTTCAAGCCACCTGTTGCGGGGTTCGCAGCGTGCCAAGGGGACCCACCGGCTCCATTGCAATGCATTCCCCTCGGCGCCTTTCCATATCGCAACCTCAGTTGCCCGCTAAGCCAACAGTCCACATTCTGGGTTCGCACATGTACTGCACCCGAAGGCCGGAAAGTACGGATCTATTCGGTGGACACTGGCGAACACGAGGATGGAAGTCCGATCCTCAAGAACCCCTATTTGCAAGCAGACAAACGAAAGTTTGCCTGCCAACCAGCACGTTAGAGAGGTGACCCATGCAAACCGTCTACATGCCCTTGCAACTGGCACCAAACAACTTGCAACAGCCGATCCTGTCGAACTGGTCGTTCAACCTGTTTAACGTGAACCTCGGCACCTCCACCAACGCCGCAGTCGAGCAGGAAGTGCTGCAGAACGTCGGCAGCTACGGCAAGCAGCTGGGGCATCTCGCCGAGGCGCTGGAGCTGGTCATCGACAAGCTGCAGTTGCTGGACAGCGCGAAGCTCAGCCAGGACGAGAAAGACACCTTGCAGGTCTTTCTCGGTGACCTGTCGAACATCCGCAAGATCAAGGCCTCACACGCCTGATCTGCCAAGCGCCATCAATGCCCGGCCGAGCTCGCAGCCTCCTGCTTGTCCGGTATGGCAAAGCCGGTGTGTCCCATATCCGGCAAACGGTGCGCGATGCCCTTGTGGCAGTCGATGCAGGTCTTCTCCTGACTGCCGAGGAAGCGTGAATGCATCTCCTGCGCGCGGATGCTTTGCCGCGTGAAGTCCATCGAATCGTAGTTGTGGCAGTTGCGGCACTCCAGCGAGTCGTTGGCCTTGAGGCGCGCCCATTCGTGTTGCGCCAGTTCCAGGCGCTTTTCGAGGAACTTGTCGCGCGTGTTGATGGTGCCGAAGATCTTGCCCCACACCTCTTTCGAGGCCTGCATCTTGCGGCCCATCTTGTCAGTCCAGTTGTGCGGCACGTGGCAGTCGGAACAGATGGCGCGCACGCCTGAGCGGTTGGTGTAGTGGATAGTGGTCTTGAGCTCGGCGAACACGTTGTCGTTCATCTCGTGGCAACCGGTGCAGAACTTCTCGGTGTTGGTCGCCTCCATTGCGGTGTTGAAGCCGCCCCAGAAGATGATGCCGGCGACGAAGCCGACCAGGGTCAGGAAGCCGAGGCTGAAGTGGACGCTGGGACGCCGGATGATTCCCCAGTAACGTTTGACGAAGCCGAGCATGTGCGCCTCCCGTTATTTCTTCTTGGCTGCGCCACTGGCGCGCGCGTTCTTCAAGACGGTGTCGATGTCCTGGAAGGTGTTCGGCACCAGCTCGCGCCGGTCTGCCTGCGGCACATGGCATTGCGTGCAGAAGTAACGGCGTGGTGACACCTGGGCCAGCGACTTGCCCTTGCGGTCGAGGTAATGCGTGATGCTGATCGGGATGGCCTGCGTCTCCTCAGTGCGCGAGCGAGCATGGCAGGACATGCACTGGTTGTAGTTGCGGTCGATCTGGTAGTTGTCGATCTTGTGCGGGATGGTCGGCGGCTGCATGTCGTAGGCACGCGTGCGGCGGATGTCCTTGTTCTCCTCGTTGCCCAGCAGCGGAGGCTTGGTGGATTCGGCAATCGGCGTCTTGCCACGCATGGCGTCCGGCAACTTGTCGGCCTCGGCTGCGGTGGCTGCGGCGTTGAGGCACAGCAGGGCCAGCAGCATGATGATTTTAAGCATGCTCAGGCTCCCTTCACGGCGACGATGCGAATCGCGCACTTCTTGAAATCCGTCTGCAGCGAGATCGGGTCGGTCGCGTCCAGCGTCAGCTTGTTGATGAGCTGGCTGGCATCGAACCAGGGCACGAACACAAGGCCACGCGGCGGCTTGTTGCGGCCACGCGTTTCGATGCGTGTGCGCATCTTGCCGCGACGCGAGATCAACTCCACCTCCACGCCACGCCGCAGGCCCATGGCTTTCGCGTCATCCGGATGCATGAAGCAGACGGCGTTCGGAAAGGCCTTGAACAACTCGGGCACGCGACGCGTCATCGAGCCAGAGTGCCAGTGTTCCAGCACGCGGCCGGTCTGCAGCCAGAACGGGTATTCCTGGTCAGGCGGTTCGGGCGCGGGCTCATAAGGCAGGGCGTAGATCACGGCCTTGCCATCTGCGTTGCCGTAGAACTGGAAGCCGGTGCCGGCTTTCACGTAGGGATCGGAACCCTCGCGATAGCGCCACAGCGTCTCCTTGCCATTGACCACGGGCCAGCGCAGGCCGCGCGCCTGGTGATACATGTCGAACGGCGCGAGATCGTGCCCGTGGCCGCGCCCGAACTGCGCGTACTCCTCGAACAAGCCCTTCTGCACATAGAAGCCGAAGGCCCTGGCTTCGGCATTGTCGTAGCCGGCCTCGACCTGCGTACTCGGGAACTTGTCAACCGTGCCGTTGCGGAACAGCACATCGAACATCGTCTTGCCGCGATACGCCGGCTTCTTCGCCAGCAGCTCGGCGGGCCACACCTCTTCCATGCGGAAGCGCTTCGAGAACTCCATCAGCTGCCACAAGTCGGAGCGCGCTTCACCCGGCGCATCGACGAGCTGGTGCCAGAAGTGCGTGCGTCGCTCGGCATTGCCGTAAGCGCCCTCTTTCTCGACCCACATCGCGGTCGGCAGGATCAGGTCGGCCGCCTGCGCGGTGACGGTCGGATAGGCATCCGACACGACAACGAAGTTCTCCGGGTTGCGATAGCCCGGCAGCGCTTCATTCATCAGGTTGGCGCCGGCCTGCATGTTGTTGTTCACCATCACCCAGTAGGCATTGAGCTTGCCGTCCTTGAGCATGCGGTTCTGCAACACGGCGTGGAAGCCGGGCTTCTCGGGGATGGTGCCCTCGGGCAGTTGCCAGATGTGCTCGGCCTCGGCGCGATGCTTGGGATTGGTGACCACCATGTCGGCCGGCAAGCGGTGCGAGAAGGTACCGACCTCGCGCGCCGTGCCACAGGCTGAAGGCTGGCCGGTCAGCGAGAACGGGCTGTTGCCGGGCGTGGAAATCTTACCGGTCAGGAGGTGCAGGTTGTAGACCATGTTGTTGCACCACACGCCGCGCGTGTGCTGATTGAAGCCCATGGTCCAGAACGACATGACCTTCACCTTGGGGTCGGCATACAGCTCGGCCAGCGCCAGCAAGCGGTTCTTCGGCACGCCGCTCATCTTCACGGCGTAGTCGATGTCGTACTTCGACACGAACTTCGCGAACTCGTCGAAGGTGATCGGTTTGGAGCCGCCGGGGTCGGCCGCGTTCTTCGCCGCCTTCTGCAGCGGATGATCCGGACGCAGGCCGTAGCCGATGTCGTCGTTGCCCTGCTTGAAGTTGGTGTGCTTGGTGACGAAGTCGCGATTGACGCGATTGGTGCTGATGATGTGATGGGCGATGAAGTTGAGGATGACCAGATCGCTCTGCGGCGTGAAGGTCATCGTGATGTCGGCCAGGTCGTAGGAGCGATGCTCGAAGGTCGACAGCACCACCACCTTGGTCTTCGGCGCGCTCAGGCGGCGATCCGCCACACGCGACCACAGGATCGGGTGCATCTCGGCCATGTTCGAGCCCCACAGTACGAAGGCGTCGGCGCTCTCGATGTCGTCGTAGCAGCCCATCGGCTCGTCGGCGCCGAAGGTGCGCATCATGCCGGCCACGGCCGATGCCATGCAGTGCCGCGCGTTGGGGTCGATGTTGTTGCTGCGGAAGCCGGCCTTCATCAGCTTCAGCGCGGCATAGCCCTCCCACACCGTCCACTGGCCCGAGCCGAACATGCCGACCGAGGTCGGGCCCTTCTTCTTCAACGCAGCCTTGAACTGCTCAGCCATCACGTCGAAGGCCTTGTCCCAGGACACCTCGGCGAACTCACCGTCCTTGGCATACACGCCGTTCTTCATGCGCAACAAGGGCTTGGTCAGCCGGTCACTGCCGTACATGATCTTCGACAGGAAGTAACCCTTCACGCAGTTGAGGCCACGATTGACCTCGGCCTCGGGGTCACCATGTGTCGCCACCACGCGCCCGTTCTGCACGCCCACGGTCACGCCACAGCCCGTGCCGCAGAAACGGCACGGCGCCTTGGACCATTTCAGCGGCGCGCCTGCTGGCACGTCCGCCTTGGTCTCGGCCATTGCCGGCAAAGACACGCCGGCCACTGCTGCAGCCGTCGCGGCCGCGCTCTGCTTGATGAAGTCGCGTCTACGCAAGCTCATTGTGCTTCTCCTCCGTCGACGCTTCGTCGCACTCTTCGTTCATGGCTTCAAGGCTGTCGGCGTGCTGGTACACCAATGCCGCCGACATCACGCCATCCAGTCGCTGGATGGCCGACACCGCGTCCATGATGGCGCGGCTGCTGTCCGCCTCCAGCGTCACGACCAGCTTGCCGGCCGCGCTGACCGCATGCACCTCGGCACCGGCCATGTCGGCGATCTGCTGGCCGATTGCGGCAGCGCGCTTCGGCGCCGCATGTACCACCAGGCTGGTGATGTGAACTTCCTCGATCATCATTGCTTCCTTTCCGCGCCCCGGTGCTGCGCACCACAGGCGGATGGGTTGCTCTGTTACAGGGGAGTTGGGGAGAGCTCGCGAGCTCAGGGAATGCGCGCTCAGGACCCGGGCGGGCCCGCAAACATCTGGTAGATCCACACCAGGAAGCCATAGCCGGACACGATGCCCACCGTCACGATCGGTGCCACCACGCCCGTCAGCAGCAGGAACGCCCGCCACTCATCACGCCTTGTTGTCTGCCTCGCTGCGGATTGTTCCATCCTCGCCTCCAACCCATGCTTCGTTGAGTGATGATGCCGATAGTCTCTGGCTCTGGAAGAACACAAAAACAAAAGCTTGCGCTGAATCAAATCTGGATCAGATGACGCTTGATTGCAATGAAGGGTTCAATATTGCGGCCGATGTAGACCCGCCTATTCATGACAAAACAATGACGGCGCAGTCCAGGACGAACCATAGTCGCGCGGGGCACGACTCGAAACTGCGCATTCAGGCAGTTTTCGTCCGCAAATCCCTGCTATCGCCGGGTAGGCAGCCGATAGCCGAGGGCACTAGAATCCCCGTTCACAGACACAGGGAGCCCCCATGACAAGCTACGTTGAAGGCGCATTGGTCAAGGACGAGAGAATCATCCACCTCGGCCACATCAGCCTGTGGTCAATCTGGCACCTCATCGCGCTGGGCATCGTGCTGCTGCCCGCCTTCGGCATCGGCCTGATCTTCCTGGCGATTGCCTACGTGCGCTACAAGACCACCGAACTCGCCATCACGACACGGCGCGTCATCGTCAAATACGGCTTCATCCGCCGCAGCACGGTCGAGATCAACATCAACAAGGTCGAGAGCATCCAGGTCGACCAGGAAGTGCTGGGCCGCATCTTCAACTTCGGCACGCTGATCATCTCCGGTGCGGGCAGTCCGCAAGCGCCGATCACGGGCATCTCGAATCCGATGGAATTCAGGAAGGCGTTCATCGAGGCACAGGATCAGGCGAAGCCGGATGCCTGATGTTTGCCGGAGATTTGTCATGCAACGCCTCCGACACCGAGCGATGAAGCCACTCGTGCTTCACCGATTTTTGCGTCTCCAATGCATCGGAGCCTGCCTGCTGCTGTGCGCTGGAGGATATGCGCAAGCCGAAGACATCGACGTCGTACGCGTACTTTGCGACGACAAGCAGGGGACATTGCACATAGAGCACGGCCTCATTGGTGGCGATGATGACTACGATAAGTCCAGAACTTTCGTTCTGGATGTAGAACCCTCCGATACGGCCTACCAGCTTCCCCCTGCCCGCTTCAAATGCCGGCTATCCCGGCAAACATTTGTGGTGACAATCCACCGTACTCCAGCCAGGGGACGTGGTGTGTGTGGCGAGCAAGAGGAAAGTTTTGTACAGGTCATGCGCGGCAAAACCCGGATAACTGAGGCACTACCTGTTGGCATTACGTGCGGCGGCCCTTCAGTCGCGAGCCTGACAATCCGGCGCGAGCGCAGCGGACTGGATGTGTGTGCCTATCCCAAAGGCTATGGATTTGGAGCGCGTGTGTGCAAAACACATGACAGGCGACATTCCGTCAGCAGGCAGTGGCTGAGCGAAACATTTTCACCGCCAGAAAATTAGCGCTGGAGCTGCAGGACATACTGCCGCCAGACATTCCCCCAGACCGACCCCGCAACCCAACTACATCCGTAAGCCATGACTGAAGAGAAACTGGTCCCGGTATTCATCCCTGCGCTCGTCGCGATCCTGGTCAATGCCGAGGACAAGAAGGGAGAGCCGCTTTCAAAAGAGGAGGTCATTGCGATCCGGGATGACGCGGCCGAGATATTCGAACTGCCGGGTGAATTCGTAGCTTACAAAGTCGGCGATCTGCTGGAGATCCGCGACGACGAGGTGTTCGACTGGATGATCAACGACAACAGCACGCTCTACGGCGGCTACACGCTGCGTGTCCAGCGCGAATCCATGACTGCGGAAGAGCGTCAGCGGTTTGATGAGCACATCGGCGTTGTCAATTACGCCTGAGCATCTGCTCCCACGACACGACGACAATTCCGCTCTGGCGGCAAAGCGACTTCATGAATGTACTGATCACAAACTCAGGCAAGGAAACGCTCACAGTCATTCTTGAGCCATGGGCAACGGAGTACCCGGTTGCGCCACGAGACCACATCGAGCTAAGACCAGCTGGCGTTACGCCCGAGAAGGCAAGTTTCAACATCGAGCATCAACCGGCTCTGATAATCGTGTATCCCGAATGGGACAAGCCTATGGTCCATGTCTACAGCTCGACCGGAGCACGCATTGACTAGACGCCGGTGGCGACTTCTCCGTCAAACGTCCTTCAGGACGAGGAAGTCACGCCCGCACTGAACGGGGTTTAACGACTGGATGTCACATGGAAAATGAATCCCTTGCAGAACTCCCGCAACGCCACCCGCTTCATCAGTACTGGCGCTATTTCGGATGGTGGCTTGGCGTCAGCCTGTTGCTCACCTTCGCCAGCCTTGCCACCACGGGGCATGGCGCAACGTGGGAGATTCACACCCAACGCCTGCCAGCAGTGTTGATGACAGGAACTGCATGCGCGTTCATCTACTGCCTGCTTTTTACAATCCTGCAGAACGAAACCAATCCGGACAGGACAACCGGCAAGTTCTGGTTGAATGTCCTCGGTAGCACCATCGTCACGAATGGCGTTGTGGGGCTGGTATTCGCGTTTGTGTGATGTTCCTGACTACCTCACGTCACGCTTCAGCAACCAGTCCCTGCAACACCGGCGTCAAACCTTCCCCCGGGGCCCTGCCCGCCAAGCCCCGCACCCACTCCAGTAGATCGGCGTGTAGTTCCTTCAGTCGCTCGGCACTGTAGGCATTCGGATTCGCCTCGGTGCGCAGCTGCCATTCGGCATTGAGCACAAACACACTGATGTTGAGGTCTTTCACCGGCCCGGCGCTGATGGGTTCGATACGGCTCTGCAGGCCGGCGAATGCAGCGCTGCGGTCGAAGGGCAGCAGATTCACGGCCTGGTTGAAGCAGTGCTTGCCTTGCGCCATGAGGCCGAGGTCCATGCGGATCCAGCCGTATCGGTAGTAGGCGTGCTGGCGAATGCCGCGCATGGCAGTGGCAACTTGCCGGCTGAGGCTCTGCATGCTGTCGTCGGCGGCGATGCGCAGACTCAGCGGCACGATGTTCATGGCCATGCAGGGCACGCCGATGGCGGGTGTGCCGAGGCGGTTCATGACAGGCAGGCCGAAAGTGAGTTCGCTCTGGCCTGACTGCTTTGCAAGCCAGGCACCGATGGCGGCGAGCATCCAGTTGCCCCAGTCCTGTCCGCAACGTTTTGCGGCTTCGCGCAGGCTATCGATCTCGCGGTGGCTGAGGCGCGTGTCGCAGCGGTGCAGGTCATCAGAGAACGCAACGGGCGGCGCGATGGTGGCGGGTGGTGGCGCGTCCTGCATGGTGGCAAGCCAGAAAGCCTTGTCCTTGTCGAAGCCGCCGTTGGCCTTGTAGCTCTGCTCGGCAGCGGTGATCTTTTCGAGCGACCAGTCCGGCAGTGCGGGCAGCACCTGTTGCGTGACGCGTGCGCTGTAGCGTTCGGCGACGGCCTGGCAGACGAGGCTGTAGCCGAAGCCGTCTAGCGCGATGTGGTGCACCTGCAGGTACCAGAGGTACGTGTCGTCGGCGATCTGCAACACGGCGCTGTGGTAGAGGATGTCGCGATTGGGGTCGCACAGCGTGGCGAGCGAGGCGGCTATCCACTGGCGCGCGGCGGCACGCGGATCGGCTTCGCTGCGGAAGTCGTGCAGGTCGAGTGGCGGCGTCGCGGGCGTGAGGGGGTGTTGCCACAGTGTGCCGTCCTCTGACTCGAAGCGGCGATGCAGGCTGTGGCAATTGTCGAGTACTTCGACGACGGTGCGCGAGAGTGCGGAAAGGTCCAGCGCGCCGCGCAGTTCGATGGTCTCGGCGGTGAGCATGGCCGGGCTCTCGGGCGCCATCTGCTGGGCTATCCAGATGCCGAACTGGGCGGTGGTGGTGGGTTGGCGGGTGGTGGTCATCATCTGGAGTCCTGTGGTGTTGCGTAGGGTGGGCACGGTGTGCCCACGCGGTTGCGGTACGTTCGGATCACGCGCGGGCTCGCCGAGCCCGCCCTGCGCTCCCCTCTCCCGGCGCTACGCGCCACCCTCTCCCGCATGCGGGAGAGGGGAATGCTCAGGGCGCGAACGCGAAGTCGACAACACGCCTTGCGCCGTGCAACAGCATGTCGTGGTGGTCGTGGCCGGCCACGCTCTGCGAGCTGAGCTGCAGCTTGTCGAGCTTTGCGTCGCCGAGTTGCTGCACAAACAGTTTGGTGTTGTCGACCATGGCGCGGCTCTGCAGACGCTGCTTCGCTTCGGGTGAGGCGAAGCTCTCGGGATATTGCTCGTCCATGCCGACGGTGATCATCACGCGCGTGGGTGAAGCGAGACGCAAAGCAGCCAGACGCTGCTGCGCCTGCTTGAGCGTGAAGTTCTCGCCAAACCACAGCGAGGGGCTGGCCGCCCAGTAGCGCTGGAAGTGTTGCGGCTGCGTCGTGAAGGTGTGCAGCGCGAACAGGCCGCCGTAGGAAAAGCCGAACAGGGTGTGGCGTTGCGGGTCCATGGCGAAGTGCTTCGCGATGACGGGGCGCAGTTCGAGTGTGAGGAACTGCAGGAAGGCATCGGCACCGCCGTGACGCGGCGACAGCGCGTCACCGGTCTTCGTGCCCGGCGGCAAGGCGGGCGTGTAGTCGAGCGCGCGGCCGTTCACGTCGATGATCTGGCCGTTGGTGTAGCCGACGGCGACGACGAGACCGGCGGGTTCGTCACCGATCTTGTCGAGGTACTGCGGGCTGTCGGTCGGCGACGGCGGGCGCGGCCGCATGAACTCGGTGATCGGGTAGCTGGCGAGGCCGTCGAGCATCCACAACGTCGGGTAGCCGCTGGCGGGTGCGGCCTTGTGCGGCAGGCCGACGAGGATGCGGTAACGCTGGCCCGTGTGCTTCGAGTCGATCTCGAAACTGAGCGTGCGCGAGAGCTGGCCCGGCTGCCAGTCGGCGGGCACGGCGAAGTTCGGTGCGGCCAGTGCCGGTTTGGTGGCAGCGGCCGTTTGCGATTGCGCGGGCTGGGTGATGAGCATGCTGAGTCCGACGAGGAAGGCTGTGCAGGCAGGGCGTGAAAACATGGGGGTGTGATTCCGGTACCGGGAAAGTTAGCCGTGCGGGTCAGGCGGAACGCGCCACGGCGCTGGGGCAGTGCCCGAAGCGCTTGCGGAACGCGGTGGCGAAATTGGCGGCGCTGCCGTAGCCAGCGAGCTCGGCAGCCTGTGCGACGCTGAGGCCATCGCGCTCCAGCGCGGCGCGTGCCGTGTCGAGGCGGCGGCCACGCAGCCAGGCAACGATGCTCAGGCCTTGCACAGCGCGGAACTGCTGTTGCAGCGAGCTGGCGTTGAGGCCGGCGTGGCGCGCGATGGCGGCAAGGTCCAGCTCGTCGGCCGTGCCTTCCTGCAGGCTGGCGTCGAGCCACTCGCAGAGGTCGGCGATGCGAGCACGCATGCGCGGCGTGATGCCATCGGCATTGGCCGGTGCGGCAAACAGGTCGGCAAAGCTTTCGGTGATGAGTTCGAGCGCGCGGCTTTCGAGATAGAGCTTGTGCAGGGGGTTGCCCTGCCCGGCGCTGGAGAAGGCCGGCGGATAGATCATCTGCTGCGCGATGGCGACGGCGCGCGTGCTGGGCCGCCAGTGGTGCACGGCGAGGTGACGCTGGCGGAATGCAGCCAGACCATCAGCGGCGCCCCCCCCTGCATCGAGCCCGCTGGCGGCGAGCCACTCGGGGCTCATGGTGAGCACGACCTTGCGCTCGTGCCGGCCGCGCCGCGAATGGCGCACGAACTGCTCGGGCCCGGCGAGGGCCACCAGTGCACCATCCGGCTGCCCCGTGCCGCCCAGGCTGACGGGCTGGCTGCCGAAGCGCGCCTGCGCTTCGCCGGCGACCAGCACGATGAGGTTGAGCCCGGCCTGCAGGGTGGCCTCAGTGCGCATGTCAAAGAGGTCGACGACATCCACACATTTGCAGCGCAGGCCCTCGCGCAGGTTGTCGGCGCGGAAGTGGCCGGACAGCACCGACACGTCGCTCGCGACGTCGGGCTGGTCGATGCGGAAACCGATGCTGCGCGGCGTGATGGCGGCCATCAACTCACCACGATTGATGCTGGCTGGCGGAACAAAGCCCTTGCCGGACAAGGGCTTGAGCATGGTTTGGCGGGCATGCGATTGCAAAGCTTTCTCCTGCAAACAACTTCCTGCCTTGCGCAAAGGCAGTCGCGAAGTGGTGTGCGGATAATAGCGCCAAAACCCGCTAATGCAAATCATTCTCATTCAGAAACGAGGGAGTACCTGATGAATACCGCCACCACCGCTCGCCTGCCGGCGCTTCGCGTCACCACCCTGAGCGCCCTGCTCGCCGCGCTGTTCAGCAGCGGCGCCTTTGCGCAGGAAGCGACCACACCCACCGTCACCGTGCAGGGCAAACGCGCCGAAGGCACGACCGAGGGCTATAGCGACGGCACCGTCAACGTGGGCGGCAAGGGCGAGACCTCGATCAAGGAAACGCCGCAGCCGGTGAGCGTGGTGACGCGCCAGCGCATGGACGACCAGAACATGGTTCGCCTCGAAGACCTCGCACGCCGCACCACCGGCATGCTGGTGCTGGCCAATGACCAGGGACGTTCGTCAACCTACGTGCGCGGTTACGAGCTGGACTCCTTCCTCATCGACGGCCTGCCCGCGCCGCTGTCGAGCATCTATGGCACGCAGCCTGATCTCTCCATCTTCGAACGCGTCGAAGTGCTGCGTGGGCCGGGCGGCCTCTACAGCGGCTTCGGCGAACCCGGTGGCACGGCCAACCTCAATCGCAAGCGCGGCAAGAACAAGTTCGCCGCGACCGGCTCGCTGGCCTATGGTTCGTGGGACGCCAAGCGCGGTGAAGTCGATGTCACCGGCCCGCTGACGGAAGACGGCAAGGTGCGCGGCCGCGCTGTCGGCGCGTATCAGAAGAAAGATTCGTGGGTGAACGTGAACAAGAACGAAAACGGCGTGGGCTATGCCTCGCTGGAATTCGATCTGGCACCGCGCACCAGCCTGTCTATCGGCGGCTTCAGCTCAATGAGCAAGGTGACGCCCTTCAACGGTCTGCCGAGCAAGGCCAATGGCGAACTGCTGGACGTGGATCGCTCGACCTTCATCGGCGCGAGCTGGAACCGCTTCGAGAACCAGATCAACGAAGGCTTCGGCGAACTGGTGCACAAGCTGCAAGGCGGCGGCCAGATCAAGGCCGGCCTGCGCTATGCCGACCGTGACGTGAACTTCAAGTACGCCTATGCGAACAGTGCAGTGAGCAGCACAGGCACCGTCACGCGCACAGGTATCGCACGCGACTACAGGGAAAAGTCACTGGCCACCGACCTGCATCTGAACCAGCCTTTCAAGCTGTGGGGCCTGCAGCAGAACGTGATCGTTGGCACCGACTACCGCCAGTACGACCAGACCACGCAATCGGCCACCCTGAGCATCGCCGGAACAACCAACGTCTACAGCCCGACCTACGACTGGCCCGAACCCGCCGTCAACTACAGCACGCGCACCAACGTCAAACCCGAGCAGTACGGCCTCTACAGCAACCTGCGCATCAAGCCCTGGCAACCGTTGACGCTGATTGCCGGTGCACGCCTGTCGCGCTACAAGAGCATCACCACCAACCTGGTCAATGGTGTGACCAGCGAGCTGAGCCTGCCGACGCAATTCACGCCCTACGGCGGTCTGGTCTTCGACATCACCGACAACTGGTCGACCTTCGCCAGCTACACCTCGATCTTCCAGCCGCAGACCAACCTCGACGCCAGCGGCAAGGTGCTCGACCCGCGCACCGGCAACAACATCGAAGCCGGCGTGAAGGGCGAGCACAAGGGCGGGCAGCTGACCACGCAGTTCTCGGTGTTCCGCATGCGTGACAAGAACCGCGCAGTGGCCGTGCCCAGCACCGCCTACTTCGAAGCCAGCGGCGAGAACGAAGTGCAGGGCTTCGAGTTCGAAGTCGCCGGCAAACTGGCCAAGGGCTGGGACGCCAGCATCGGCTACGCCTACACCGAGAGCGAGGTCATCTCCGCCGCAGCCGGCGCGAGCGGCACCACCTTCACCACCGTCACCCCGCACCACAACGTGACCGTGTGGACGCGCTACGACGTGCAGGAAGGCGCGCTCAAGGATCTCTACACCGGCGGCGGCCTGCGTGCCATGAGCAGCTACTACACCGCAGGCACGGGCTACCGCATCGAGCAGAAGGCCTTCTACCTGGTCGATGCACTGCTGGGCTACAAGGTCACGCGCAACGTGGATCTCTCACTGTCGGTGAACAACCTGTTCGACAAGAAGTACTACCAGCGCGTCGGCGGCACCACGGTGTTCAACTTCTACGGCGAGCCGCGCAGCCTGTGGCTGAAGACTGGCCTGAAGTTCTGATCGTCCGCACCAAGGGCCCGGATGCCATGCGCAGCCGGGCCCCAAGCCAAGTCATCGCATGAAAAACCTGCTCTGCTCACTGTTGCTGTTGTTGTCGGGAATGAGCGTCCACGCAGCCACGCCCATCACGTTTCCACGCGCCGAACAATTCGAGCTGCGCGCGACAGCGGCTGACAATCAGCCAGGCCCGCGCTACCGCATCCTCGTCGCCCTGCCCGATGGCCCTGCCCCCGCCGGCGGCTACCCGGTGGTCTACGTGCTCGACGCCGACCTCGTCTTTCACAGCGTGGTCGAAACCCTGCGCCTGCAATCGCGCCGGCCGCTCGCCACAGGTGTGTTGCCTGCCCTGATCGTTGGCATCACCTATCCCGAAGACGATGACGTGATCCTGCGTCGCGCCATCGACTACACCGCCACGCCCATGGCCGTACCGGCACCCGAGATGAGTGCCACCATGCGCAATGCCGGCGGTGGCGCCGACCGCTTCCTCGACTTCATCGACAAGAGCGTTCGCCCTGCCATCGCGCAGCGCTACGCGACCAACCCGAATCGTCAGGTGCTGTTCGGCCACTCGCTCGGCGGCCTGTTTGCGTTGCATGCGTTGTTCACGCGGCCTGCGATGTTCACCCACTACATCGCTGCGAGTCCTTCGTGGTGGTGGAACGATGCCGCGATGAGCGCCGCTGAAGCACGATTCCGCCAGCAACCCGACGCCGCACGCGGCCGCGCGTTGTTGCTGACGGTCGGCGAATTCGAACAACGCCCCAGCCGCTTTTCCGACAACATGCCCGGCGGCATCGCCACGCTTGAGCGCCGCGCGATGGTCGACAACGTGCGTGCCGTCGCCACCCGCCTCACCGGCACGCCGGGCCTGCGCGTCGAAGCGCTGGAGATAGCCGGCGAGAACCACCTCTCCAGCCTGCCGCAAGCCATCAACCGTGGCCTGCGCTTCGCACTAGAACCTTGAACTTCCAGATGGTGTCTTCCATGAAATTCATCTTCACCACCCTGCTCTGCCTGCTGTCCCTCGCGGCCAACGCACGCACCGTTACCGACATCGCTGGTCGCACGGTGCAGGTGCCTGACAAGGTCGAACGCATCGTGCTCGGCGAAGGCCGCATGCTCACCACCATCGCCATGCTCGAAGGTGCGGAGCTGACGAAGCGCATCGTCGGCATCATGGACGAGTTCAACAGCTTCGACCCCGACGGCTACGCGCAGTACATCAAGCGCTTCCCCGATATTGCGAAGCTGCCGCGCATTGGCCAGGTGTCGGCCGACAGCTTCAGCCTGGAGAAGACGCTGGCGCTCAAGCCGCAGCTCGCCATCTTCGTGCTCGCCGGCCACGGCCCCTCGATCAAGGACGAGAACATCCTCAAGGGCATGGCCTCGGCCGGCATCCCTGTAGTGTTCGTCAACTTCCGCAACAACCCGCTGGTCAACACGCCGCGCAGCATGCGCCTGCTCGGTCAGGTGCTGGGCCGCGAGCGTGAGGCAGAAGCCTTCGCGAAGTTCCACGAAACCGAACTGGCGAAAGTGACGGAGGGCCTGCGTGGTCTGCCGCGCAAGACCCGCGTGTTCATCGAAAGCCGCGTCGGCCTGCGCGAAGAATGCTGCGAGAGCATGGTGCAGGGCGTGATGCAGCACTTCCTCGATGCAGCCGGTGGCGAAAGCGTCGCGCGTGACGTGGTGCCCGGCGAAGTCGGCCAGGTCAGCCCCGAATACCTGCTGACGCACCAGCCCGAGGTCTACATCGCCACCGCCATCGGTAACCGCAACTCCGCGCAAGGCAACCCGCTGCGCATCCAGATGGGCGCCAGCTACACGGCGGCCGAAGCACAGGCTTCGTTCAACAGCCGCCTGCAACGCATGCCGGTCGCCGCACTCAGCGCCGTGAAGAACGGCCGCGCGTTTGCGATCTGGCACCACTTCTTCCACTCGCCGATGAACGTGGTGGTCGTGCAGGCCTATGCCAAGTGGCTGCACCCGGATCGCTTCACCAAACTCGACCCGAACGCCACGCTGCGCACGATATACGAACGCTTCCAGCCTGTGCCCTACGAGGGCGTCTACTGGACGGCAGGAAAACCGTAAGACGTAGGTTGGGCTGAGCCGCAGGCGAAGCCCAACACCTACCTGTCCTATTGCGACGAATCGATTTGGGCTTCCTTCGTCAGCCCAACCTACTCTCCACCTCCCGCCAGCGCCCACAGCCAGCCATGACAAGCACGACTACCCCACCCCCCACCGCCGGCCCGCTCGCCACGGCCTACGCGCGCATCCGAATGCGCCGCGTCGCCCTGCTCGGCGTGCTGGGCCTGCTGCTCACACTGAGCCTGCTCGCCGACGTTGCTACCGGCCCTGCCGGGCTCACGCTTGCACAGGTCGCTCAGGGTCTCCTCGACCGCCAATCGCTAGACGCCGCGACACAGGTGATCCTTTGGGATCTGCGCCTGCCCGTCGCGCTGATGGCCGTCGTCGTCGGCGCGGCACTGGGCCTTGCCGGTGCCGAAATGCAGACCGCATTGGGCAACCCGCTCGCCAGCCCGATGACGCTGGGCATCACGGCGGCAGCCACGCTGGGCGCGGCCATCGTGCTGGTGCTCGACCCGGCCCTGATCAGTGATCTGGGCACCAACCAGGCCGTGAGCCTTGGCGCCTTCATCTGCGCTGCACTGTGCGCACTGCTGGTACAGGGCCTCGCACGCATGCTGGGCGGCAGTTCGGGCGCCATCGTGCTGTTCGGTATTGCCATGGCATTCGCCATCAACGCACTGGTGTCGGTCATCGAGTTCATCGCCGAAGCGGGCTCGCTGCAGCAAGTGGTGTTCTGGGCCATGGGCTCGCTGTCGCGCGCCGACTGGCACAAGCTCGCCATCGTCAGCATCGTGCTGGGCGTTTGCCTGCCCTGGGCACTGCGCAGTGCCTGGGCCATGACGGCGTTGTGCTCGGGTGAAGAACAGGCGCGCTCGCTGGGCATCGCCGTCGAACGCCTGCGCCTCATCACCCTGCTGCGCGCCAGCCTGCTCGCCTCCGTTGCCGTTGCCTTTGTCGGCAGCATCGGCTTCATCGGCCTCGTCGCGCCGCACATAGCGCGCCTGCTGCTGGGTGAGGATCACCGCTACTTCCTGCCCGGTGCCGCGCTGTCTGGCGCACTGGTGTTGTCACTCGCCTCCATCGTGTGCAAGAACGCCGTGCCCGGCCTCGTCATCCCGGTCGGCATCGTCACTGCACTGGTCGGCGTGCCACTGTTCATTGCGCTAATCCTCGTGCAGCGGAGGTCGCTGTGAGCCGCTACACACTTCAGGTCACGGGCCTGCACGCCGGCTACCGCCGTCGCCCCGTGCTCAAGGGTCTCGATCTCGCCACCATCACACCCGGCAGCGTGGTCGCCCTGCTTGGCGCAAATGCTGCCGGCAAGTTGACGCTGTTGCGCACGCTGGCTGGTCAACTACCCGCGAGCGCAGGCAGCCTGCACCTTGGTGAACACAATCTCGCAAAACTCGACGCGCACACACGCCGCAGCCTCGTCGCCTACCTGCCGCAAAGCCTGCCCGCCGCAAGCGCGCTGTTTGCGTGGGAAGCGGTGAGCACGGCTTGCAACGCCGCGCATCCCGGCAAGTCAGCCCCCGCGCGCGAAGCGATGACCGAAGCAGTCTTCCAGCGCATGGGCATCGAAGCACTGGCGCTGCGCCGCATGGGTGAACTGTCGGGCGGCCAGCGTCAGATGCTGGGCCTCGCCCAGGCACTAGTGCGGCAGACGCCGCTGCTGCTGCTTGACGAACCCACCAGCGCGCTCGACCCGCGCTGGCAGCTCGAAGTGCTCAACGTGATCCGCGAAGACGCGCTCGCACGCGAGGCCATCATCCTCATCGTGGTGCACGACCTCAACCTCGCAGCACGCTTCTGCGACCGCGTGGTGGTGCTCGACGAAGGCCGCGTGATCGCCGACGGCGCGCCAGCCAGTGCGCTGACCCCCGCCATCCTGCGCCAGGCCTATGGCATCGCCGGCCGCATTGAACATTGTTCGCAGGGCCACCCCATCGTCATCGCCGACCACGCCCTGCCCCGTACACCTCACGGAGACCCTGCATGATCCAGTTGCAAACCCGCTTCGCTGCACCCGAGCCCGGCAAGATGATCCTCAAGCTGTGCAAGCACTTCCGCCACAAGGTGCCGGCCGTGTTCGACGCTACGCGCGGCGAAGTCGACTTCCAGCCCGGTCGCTGCGTGATGAGCGCCGAGGCGGATGCCGTACATGTGTTCATTGCCGGCGAAGACGACAAGGAGATCGGCCGCATGCAGTACGTGCTCGACGATCACATCCGCCGCTTCCTGCGCATCGAGACGCTGGTGCTGGACTGGCAGGAGGCACAGGCAGAAGCCGTGCCCCCGCGCGCCTGAGCAACGCCCATGCAGAAAGCCCTGCGCGCCGTAGCCCTGCCGCCGGACGTACCGCAATGCGTGGAGGTCTGGCACCTCGACACGCGCCGCCCCGACCTGCTGCACGCGGCACTGAAGCTGCTCAGCGAGAACGAACTCGCGCGCCATCAGCGCTACATGGATCGCGCCACCGCCCTGCGCTTCGCACTGACCCGCGCCACCTTGCGCACGCTGCTTGCCGACCGGACGGGCCGCAAGGCGGCAGAGCTGAGCTTCGACTACGGCCGCCACGGCAAGCCGCAACTGGTCAGCGGCGCCGACACCGCCGTGCACTTCAGCGTCGCGTACAGCGGGCAGCACACGCTGCTGGCCCTGTCGGACAAATACCAGATGGGCGTGGATATCGAGAACAGCCGTAGCCCGCGCGTGCTCGCCAGCCTCGCTCAGAAGCTGCTGTCGTCACGCGAAAAATCGTGCTGCCCGGATCTCTACAGCGAAAGCTTCCCGCGCCTGTGGACCGGCAAGGAGTCTGTCATCAAATCCTGGGGCTGGGGCAGTGACGACCCGATCAGCGCCCTGTCGGTGCTGCCGGGCAAGGGGCTGCGCTATGTCATCCGCTACGACGAAACGCCCGTCACGCAAACGCGTGCCTGGACGCTGGATGTGATGCAGGGCCATGCCGCAGCACTGGCCCTGTCACGTCAGCCCTTGAAGGCCGCTCAGCCCGAGGCAGTGCTCAGTCGAGCTTGACGAGTGCGGTGGCGGGCAGATCCTGCACCTTGCGCGTCAGCGTCCAGCCACCGTCGCCGTAGCGCAGCTGGTTGAGCAGCTTGAGGAAGTTGGCGTCCTGCGTGCCGGTCTTGACGGCGAAATGCTCGAGGTAGTGGCGTGCGGTTTTCGAATCGCGCAGCTGGATGTAGAGCATGCCCAAGGTGAAGCTGGCTTCGATCACGCCGCCGTCATGGGCGCGTTCAAGGTACGGCAGGGCATGGCTGCTGCCGCCTTCGAACTCGGTATAGAAGCTGCCCAGCAGGTAATGCAGCTGCAGGTTGTCGGGCTCGGCACGCAGGGCGCGACGCAGCTGTTCGAAAGCACGCGCGCCCGCAGGCTCGTAGCCCATGCGCCAGGCCAGGGTGTTCCAGTGGCCGGCCAGTTGCAGCAGCTCGGCAGGCACGTTGGCAGCACGGGTCGGTTTGTCGAGTGCGTCGCTCAGGCTGCGCGCATCCTTGGCGGCCAGTTCACGCTCGGCCTTGTTGTCGAAGCGCGGCGGTATGCGACTGGCGTGTGGCGCCAGTTTTTCAACGGCAGCGCTGAGGCCGCCCAGGTAGATGGTCGGCGCGGGGCCCTCGACGACATCTTCCAGCACCAGTTGCTTGTAAGGCTCGGCTTGCAGTGCGGGTGAAACGAACAACAGGGCGGAAAGGAACGGGAGGGCGAGTCGGTGCAGCATGTTTTTCATTGGATTTATGGGTGCTTCAGGAGTGAGAACTGGATTGTGCGGACGGCATATTGCCAGACGTCGTATTGAAACGAACGCGTTCTTCAGGGCGACGCAGCCAGTGATCGAGCAGGTCCATGCAGCTTTCGCGCGTCGCGGGCCCCACCTGCTGCGACTGGGCAATGCATTGCATCTGGCTGCAGACGGCGGCCGACACTCGCTCTTCGCACTCCGGGCATAGCTCACCATCCACGTAGACCTGCAGCAAGCGCAGGAGATTGGCTACGGCACGGTCGGCGGCATTTGCATGTGAGGGCTGCGAGGTCATGGTCAGATCCTGCTTGATGGATGGGCTACGACCGCGCCCGGACTTAAGTCCGGCGCGTCTGGTCATGAAAATCAGGCTCGATCATAAACAAGAATGATTCTCAATACAATCCAGTCAGGGTGCCACGGAAAACCGCAATTTCCATCAGGTCGCATGGTCGGCATTCTCCGACCATGCCAAGTTAACAAAATCCGCGCCACGCCTGCTTCCACAAGGCGTGATGGACTGGAAATCGATTACGGGATTCGCCCGGAGGAGACCACATGAAGCACCCAAGCAAGAGCCTGTTGTTCGTCAGTCTGCTGGCCATCGCCGGCTGCGCCAGCCAGCCCGAAGCCCCTGTTGCCGCCCCTGCCAAGGCCGGTTCGGCCGCCGTTGCCGCCAATCTGGCCGGCAGCGTTGCAGCCGGCAGCAATGTGCAGGTCTTCGACGCCAGCGGCACAACGCGTAGCGCCAAGGCCACCGCACAAGGCGCCTACACCCTCAATGCCGATGGCTTGAACGCCCCGCTGCTGCTGGTCGCCACCAAGCCGCAAGGCAAGCAGTACCTCGCTTACGTCGCCAGCGTCAAAGCCGGTGCCAATGTGGTCAACGTGAATGCGCTGACCGACCGCATCGCTTCCGATGTGGCGCAGGAAGCCAAGTTCAAGGGCCCCGTCGGCCTCGCCGCTTCGGCCAAGGCGCCTGTAGCGAGCGCCGCAGTCCTGCAGAAGTCGCTGGGCGACCTGCGTAAAGCACTCGCACCCGCACTCAAGGAAATCGGCATCGCTGCGGACAGTTTCGACCCGGTTACTGCAGCCCCCAGCGCCGGCCTCAGTGAGCTGCTGGCAATCGTTGCCTACAACCGCGGCTACAACTCGGCGAGCGGCGAACGTGGCGAAACCAGCCTGTACGACCCGTACTACCGCGAGATCACGCCCTTCGCGCCGTTCAGCCTCAAGCAGGCCCAGGCCGATCTGAAGGACATCAACGCGCCTGACACCGTGCGTGTGTTCGTGGCGGGTGACTCGACGGGCAGCAACTACGACCCGGAAATCCTGCCGCGCATGGGTTGGGGACAGATCTTCGACCGCCAGTTCAAGGGCGGCGCCAAGGTGCGCACGGTCAACCTCGCACAGTCGGGCCGCAGCTCGCGCAGCTTCATTGAAGAAGGCTGGTTCGACATGATCGCCGCCAACATTCGCAAGGGCGACTACCTGCTTGTGCAATTCGGCCACAACGACGAGAAGTGCGGCTATGAACCGCCGCGCCCGGCGCCGGCGCGCGATGTCATCGACATCAAGGGCCTGTGCACCTACCCGGGCACGCCGGCGGCCGGCATGCCGGCCGATATGTCGTTCCAGCGTACGTTGGAGAAGTACGTTGCCCTGGCACAGAAAGTGGGGGCCACGCCTGTGCTGATCACCCCGGTGACGCGCCGCAGCTTCAAGAACGGCAGCATCAGCGGCACCACGCACACCTGGGGCCAGGGCAAGTTCCCCGGCGACTACTCGCAGACCATCCGCGACACCGCCGCTGCCAACAAGGTGACGCTGGTCGATCTGGACAAGAAGAGCATGGACTTCTTCAACAAGATCGGCGAGTCGGGTTCGCTGGACTACTACCTCGCAGTCGATACGGACAAGTTCCCGTACTACGTGGGCCAGACCGGTGCACGCGTCAAACCTGACAACACGCACTTCCAGGAACGTGGCGCTGAAGCCGTCGGTGGTCTCGTGGCGGAAGGCCTGCGCGAAGCCAAGCTGCCCATCGCCAGCCAGTTGAAGTAAGGCAGGCAGCAAAAGCAAAGGGCCGGTCAGCGGAAACGCTGACCGGCCCTTTGCATTTCGGTGGCAGCGCGAAAGCTACGAAAGCTTCTTGAGGAAAGCCGCGAGATCGGCTTCGAAACGTTTGCGCGCAGCAACGTCGTCAATCTCCGCGGCCATCTCCTTGACGAGATCGCTGGCCGACGGTGAGGTGCGCTGTGCCGCATCGACCAGTGCTGCCGCCAGCGGGCCCAGCTCTTCGGCCAGGCGACGTTTGATGTAGTGCAGCAGTGCGGCATCCACCACGACGGCGGCATCCGGTTTGAGTGCCGGCACGACGAAGCCTGCATCGAAACGGATCTCGACGAGACCGTCGAGCCCTTCTACGCCCTGCACTTCGGCAAGACGCAGCGGTGACTGCGCCCAGGTCGCGACATGTGCAGCGAACTCGCGTGTGCCGTAAAGACCATCGAGATCACCGAGACGGCGCACGAAGCTCTGCATCGAGCGGATCGCCGAGCCGACGTAGCTCTTGCGTCCGTCTGCTTCGTTGATGAAGACCACACCATGGTGCGCGAGCAGACGCGTCAGCGCGGTCGGATGCATGCCCAGCAACTCATCCATCGACGCAGACAAACGACGCAGGGTCGGTGCCACGGGATGCTCCGGCGTGATGACCAGGTGCAGCTGGATGGCGCGATTGAGGATGCCCGCTGCGACCGGTGAACCGAACTGTCGCGCAGCTGTACCGACAATGCGCTGGAAGTCGTTCTGCTGGACGCTGTCTGGCGGTTCGCCGAACAGCACTTCCAGGCCGATGACGGTCGTAAGGAGTGACGCTGCCATGGTCGCGTGCTGCCTCAGTGACGCAGCAGCTTCATGGCCTTTTCTACACTGCGCCGCATGCGGTTGAATGCGCCGTGCAACTGGCGGATCTCGTCCGCACCCTTGTCCTCGAACTCGGGAAACTCCATGTTGCCGCGGCTGATCTCGTCACTGATGTGCGACACGTTGCGGATCGGTTTGACGACCAGCGAATTGAGCATGAGGTTGAGGATCACGAACAGCGACACGAACAGCACCACCAGCACGACAGCAAACGCGGCGAGGATGGTCTGCGCATTCTTGATCGGCAGCTCGACGGGCACGGTCACGATCTGCGCGCCGATCACTTCGTCCATGCGCCAGCCGAATCCATTCACGTCGCCATAGCGCGCACGCAAGGTGGCGGGTGCAGCAGCCGGTGTGCTGTGGCAGGCGAGACAAGCCTGGTTCTTGATGGCGATGGGGCGCGCGACAAACAGGAAGCGGCGTCCTTCTCGATCAATCTCGCCGCGGATCTCGTCCTTCTCGCCACTGCGGAAGCGTTCGATGACGCGCCCTTCCCACTGGCTGGCCTGGTCACGCGGATTGGTGGGATTGAGCGCGGCTTCGCGGTAGCTGAAGTCCGGGTACTTCTTGCGCAGACGCTCGAAGGTTTCAATCGCCGAGAACGCCGGCACGGTCTGCGGCAGGAACTCGGTTTCGAGCATGGGATCGAGATGCGGCTTGATCTGGTCGATGGTGTAGCCGCGCACCGACATGGCGGTCTCCATCATCAGCGCTGCGCTGCGTTCGACCTCTTCGCGAGCGTTCTTCAGCAGCAACTGCTCGCTGATCCAGGCGCAGGCCAGGAATCCGGGCACGAACACGGCCAGCAAGGCCAGGCTGAACTTGGTCCTGATCTTCACAAAACCTCCCGTCGACTCACCTCGCTCCTGACCTCACCCCGTCGTCAGGAGGCATTTCGCACGGCACGGCAGCTGAGGCGCCCACCCTGATGGAACGGGCGGGGCAGCCATACTGCAATGCAACGATGATGAACTATAGCCGAGCACCTACAAGCCGCATGGCGGATTTGCCTTGGCTCAATCCACAACGCCTTGCAGTGTCGCCGAAGCGCCATGCATCACGCAGTGTGCCAGCCCGTCGGCCTGCGACAACAGATGATCGGCAAAGAAGCAGGCGGTCGTGATCTTGGCGCTGAGGAAGGCATCGTCGCCCTGCTCCAGTTTGCGCCGCGCGACGAGTGCCGCACGCGCGAGCTGCCATCCTCCACACACAAGCCCTGCCAGACGCAGCAAGGGCACAGCAGAGGCATGCGCCTCGCCGGGCATCTCGGGATAGCTGCGCAGGATCCACACCACGGACGAAGTCAGTGCATTGGCCGAGGTGTTGAGCGCCGCGCCGAGGCGGCCGAACTGTTCGCCACCCGCCACGGTGCAGGCCGCCGCCACTTCGCGCACCTCGGCAATCACGTGACCGATGGCCGCGCCTTTGTCGCGCGCGATCTTGCGGCCGATGAAGTCATTCGCCTGAATCGCCGTCGTGCCTTCGTAGATGGTGGTGATGCGCGCATCGCGCAGATGCTGAGCCGCACCGGTCTCTTCGATGTAACCCATGCCGCCATGCACTTGCACACCCAGCGAAGCAACCTCGACAGCTGTCTCGGTGCACCAGCCTTTCACCACGGGAATCATCAGGTCGACGAAGGACTGCGCCTGCGCACGCTGCGCTTCGTCAGGATGTCGCTCGGCCTTGTCCGTTGCCGCAGCGACCACGCAGGCCAGGGCCCGCATCGCTTCAGTCTGCGACTTCATGAGCATGAGCATGCGACGCACATCGGGATGCTGCACGATGGCGATGCGCTCGCCGCCCTTCACGGCCGGGTCGTAGCCCTGCACGCGCTCGTGGGCGTAATCACGTGCCTGCTGCCAGGCGCGTTCGGCCAGCGCCACACCTTCCAGCCCGACAGCGAAGCGCGCGGCGTTCATCATCACGAACATGGTAGCGAGGCCTGTGTTGGGCTCACCGACCATGTAGCCAACCGCACCACCGTTGTCGCCGTAGGACATGACACAGGTGGGGCTCGCGTGGATGCCCAGCTTGTGCTCCAGCGACACGCAGCGCACGTCGTTGCGCGCGCCGAGCGAGCCATCGTCGTTGACGAGGAACTTGGGGACGAGGAACAGCGAAATGCCTTTCACGCCCTCGGGCGCCTCGGGCAGACGCGCCAGTACGAGGTGCACGATGTTGGGCGTCAGGTCGTGCTCGCCATAGGTGATGAAGATCTTCTGGCCACTGATGCGATAGGTGCCATCGCCCTGCGGTACGGCTTTGCTGCGCACGGCAGCAAGGTCCGAACCGGCCTGCGGCTCGGTGAGGTTCATGGTGCCCGTCCATTCACCGGACACCATGCGTTCCAGATAAGTCGCCTTGAGCGCGTCGGAGCCACGCAGGGTCACTGCTTCGATGGCGCCGTTGGTGAGCATGGGGCACAGCGAGAACGCCATGTTGGCGCTCTTCCACATCTCGTTGATGGCCGTGCCGACGAGGCGCGGCAACCCCTGTCCGCCATGTTCCGGCTCGGCTACCACGGCCGTCCAGCCCGCTTCGCAAAACTGTCGATAGGCCTGTGGCCAGCCGCTGGCCGTCTTCACGTCGCCGTTGCTGAGCGTGGCACCGCCACGATCGCCAACGCGATTGAGTGGCGACAGCACACCCGTGGCGAACTTGCCGGCCTCTTCGAGGATGGCTTCAACCAGGTCGGGGGAAATCTCTTCGCAACCGGGGAGGCTGGAGAGCTCGTTCAGCCCGGCCAGCTCCGACAACACGAACTGCATCTCGCGCAATGGCGCACGGTACTCATTCATCTGTCCCCTCCTCCTTTGTCGGCACCACCTCTTCCAGTCTGGCCGGGCGGCCAGCGAGGCGGACTTCGCGTACTGCATGCAGCACCTGCTCCAGCCTGCAACTGCCACAGGCAGCCCAGGGGCGCAGGTAGGCGCTTCCGCCCGGCAGCTGGCTGAACCGCAAAGGGTTGCCATCTGCTGCGAAGAACAGAAGCTCTACAGAAGTATCGGCCGCGAAGCGGAGGGCTTCAGCTTCGCCGTCCAGCGCATGCAGGACGGCGTTATCGGGGTCGAAAACAAGAACTCGCACCGCGCGGGGATCCTTTGCCTGAAAAGGCTGGAAGCGGGCGGCTTCCGGCTTTTCTGCTCTTGGGTGCCTCGAAAAACTTCGAGTTCAAAGCGAGACAAGGCGCGAAAGAAAAATGGCGACGCCGCATATGTTTGATATGTCAGGAGCCATTTTTCTTGAGCAACGCCGTATCGCGACGAAATCGGAGTTTTCCGAGGTACCCAGATTCCGTTATAGCGCAGAGACGAGTTGAGGGACTGCCTCGAATAGATCGGCAACCAGGCCGTAATCCGCGACCTGGAAGATGGCGGCGTCCGGATCCTTGTTGATGGCGACGATGACCTTGGAGTCCTTCATGCCAGCCAGATGCTGGATGGCACCGGAAATGCCGATGGCGATGTAGAGGTCAGGCGCGACGACCTTGCCGGTCTGGCCGACCTGCGCGTCGTTGGGCGCAAAGTTGGCATCGACCGCAGCGCGCGAGGCGCCAATCGCCGCGCCCAGCTTGTCGGCCAGCGGCTCGAGCACGCTGTGGAAGCTCTCGGCGCTGCCCAGTGCGCGACCGCCGGAAACGACGACCTTGGCACTGCTCAGCTCCGGGCGCGCCGACACGGTGAGTGCACGGCTGACGAGCTTGCTGACACCAAGGTCGGGACCGGCCGGTGCAGTTTCGACCGCAGCGTTGCCACCGTCGGCCGCTGCATCGAAGGCCGAGGTACGCACCGTGACGAGCTTGAGCGAGTCGGAGCTGCGCACGGTCTCCAGCGCATTGCCGGCATAGATGGGGCGCACGAAGGTATCGGGCGCCTTCACGTCGATGATGTCCGACACCTGTGCGACGTCGAGCAAGGCAGCCACGCGCGGGCCGAGGTTCTTGCCGAAGCTGCTGGCAGGCAGCACCACGTGGCTGTAGCCACCGGCGAGCTGGGCCAGCACGATGCCGAGATTTTCGGCGGTCTGGTCGGCGTAGTGCGCCGCGTCGACAAGGCGCACCTTGCTGACGCCAGCCAGCTTCGCCGCCGCTTCGGCGACAGCGGCACAGCCACTGCCGATGACGGCGACATGCACGTCGCCGCCAATGCGCAGAGCCGCGGTCAGCGCATTGCGCGTGCCGGCCTGCAGGTGTTGGTTGTCGTGTTCAGCAACAAGCAGAATGGTCATTGCATCAATCCTCAAATCACTTTGGCTTCGTTGCGCAGCTTGGCAACCAGTTCTTCCACGCTGGCGACCTTCACGCCAGCCTTGCGCACGGGCGGCTCGCTGACACTGACCGTCTGCAGGCGCGGCGTCACGTCAACACCCAAGGCATCGGGCGTCACCGTATCGAGCGGCTTCTTCTTGGCCTTCATGATGTTGGGCAGCGATGCGAAGCGCGGCTCGTTGAGGCGCAGGTCGCAGCTCACCACGGCCGGCAGGATCACCTGCAGGGTCTCCATGCCGCCATCGACTTCACGCGTCACGGCAATCTGTTTGTCAGCGGGTGCGAGCTTGGAGGCGAAGGTCGCCTGCGGCCAGCCCAGCAGCGCAGCAAGCATCTGGCCGGTCTGGTTGGCATCGTCGTCGATCGCCTGCTTGCCGAGGATCACGAGCCCCGGCTCTTCCTTCTGTGCCACGGCCTTCAGCAGCTTGGCCACGGCCAGCGGCTGCAGTTGTGCGTCGGTCTCGACGAGGATGGCGCGATCAACCCCCATCGCCATTGCCGCACGCAGCGTGTCCTGACTTGCCGTCACACCACAGCTAACGACCACCACTTCGGTCGCCACACCGGCCTCACGCAGACGCACGGCTTCTTCCACGGCGATTTCATCGAAGGGGTTCATCGACATCTTCACGTTGGCCAGATCCACACCGCTCTGGTCGGCCTTGACGCGAATCTTGACGTTGAAATCCACGACCCGTTTGACGGCAACGAGCACTTTCATTTCACGCTTCTCCTTTTTTCAAGATGGCGAAGTATCGCATTGCAGCAGGCCTCCAGCCGCATAACCGGACGTTATCAGGCGATGGACACAACTTGAAACAAGGCCTTACCCGAGCGAAACACCCCTCGTCCGGGTGCTGGATAGGATGCAGTCGTCCTCACTGAAACATCCATGCAGATATCAGGAGGCATCGTCCAACTCTCCAGGAACGCACTCATCATGAAAACCTCCCTTTCACTTGCCACCGCTGCACTGGTCCTGTTTGCCGTCTCGGGCACTGTCCTCGCCCAGCAAGCGGCAGCGCCACTGCCTGCCAAAGCCGCCGAACACTTCAAATCTGCCGACACCGACGGTGACGGTTTCATCTCGCGCGCAGAAGCCGAGAAAGCCATGCCGCGCCTGGCCCAACGCTTCGACGCCCACGACACCGACAAGGACGGCAAGCTGAGCCCCGCCGAGCTGCACGGTGCCGGCGGCATGCGTGGGGGGCATCACGGTGGCCGCCATCATCGCGACATGCACGTCACGCGTGCCGAACTCGTTGCACGTCATGAACAGATGCTCAAGCACTTCGATAGCGCAGATACCAATCACGACGGCGTGCTGAGCCCCGAAGAACGTAAGGCCGCACACGACAGTTTCCACGCGGCCCGCAAAGCCGCGCCTGCACCGGCCAGCACGAAGTAAGCACGCATGCGGCAGCGCAAACCTGTCTGCCGCGCGGCTCGGATAGACTCCGGGACAGCCTGATACCGGGGAACCATGGGCGCTTGCGCCTGTCCGTTCCCCGGCTTCCATCTGTCTTTCCCGACCTTCTGATCTCACCCTTCAACGAGCCGCTCAATGAACGCCCTGCGTAACCTCCCTCCCCGTTTCGCTTTCCTGGCCGTCTTCGTCGGCTGCGTCGTCCTGCTGTCTTTCGGTCTCTACCTGCAACACGTCAAGGGCATCGAGCCCTGCCCGCTGTGCATCCTGCAGCGCTATGGTTTCGTTGTAGCAGCCCTGATCGCCCTGCTGGGCGCGATCTTCAATCCGCGCAACGTGCTGTTGAAAATCTGGGGCGTGCTGCTTGCCGCCGCGGCCATCGCCGGTGGTTCGGTCTCGGTACGGCAGATCTGGCTGCAGCACAACCCGCCGGAAATGAGCACCTGCGGCCCCGACCTCGAATACATGGTGAGCCAGTTCCCGCTCGCCGACCTGCTGCCCAAGCTGTTCCAGGGTGAAGGTGATTGCGCCAAGATCGACTGGACCTTCCTCGGCTTCTCCATCGCCGAATGGGCCTCGGTCTGCTTCACGCTGATCATCGTGGTTGCGCTGTGGCAGGTTTTCCGCAAACAGACCAAGGCTTGACCCTCCGGAAAGCCGCGCCAACGCTGCTTCTACGGGCAGCGTGAGGGAGCGCCGCGCGGCCTCGTCCGGCCCACTGAACGTCTCGATAATTTCACATGACGCAATGCAATCTTATCGGGTAAGATTGCACGATGCGAAACGACAAGACGGCAGCTACCGGGGCAGAAGACGGCGAAAGCAAGGATTCACGCGGCTCGATCCAGGTGATCGACCGCATGATGAGCTTGCTCGACGCGTTGGCTGAATCCAGTGATCCCTCGGGCCTCAAACAGCTGGCACTCGACACAGGGCTGCACCCCTCTACCGCGCACCGCATCCTCGCATCGCTGTGCGCTAACGGCTTCGTCAGACCGCAGCGACAACGGCGCCTACCGCCTCGGCATCCGCCTGCTGGAGCTGGGCAACCTCGTCAAGACACGCATCTCGTTGCGCGAAACCGCGATGCCTTCGATGCTCAAGCTGCACGCCACGACGGGCGAAAGCGTGAACCTCGGGATGCGCAGCGGCGACGAAATCGTCTACGTGGAGCGCACATCGAGCGGTCGTTCATCCGTGCGCATCGTCCACATCGTTGGCGCCCGCGCGCCCCTGCACACCACAGCCACGGGCAAACTGTTCCTCGCCGATGGCAACGCCGAAAGCAACAAGGCTTATGCGGAACGCACCGGCCTGCCGGGCAGCACCCAGGCCTCGATCACCACGCTGAAGGCGCTGGAGCAGGAGCTGGAGCGCGTCCGCCGTCACAAGGTCGCGTACGACATGGATGAGGTGGAAGTCGGCGTGCGCTGTATCGCCGCCGGCATTCGCGACGACGCGGGCTCCCTGGTTGCGGGCCTGTCGCTGTCAACGCCGACCGAGCGCTTCAACCCGGACTGGGCACCTCTCGTACGTGAGACGGCCGAGGAAATCTCGCGCGCGCTGGGTTTCTCCGAGCGCCTCGAAAAGCGTCGTCGCTGAGCCCTGCCTCACACTCCCCGCCACAATGAAAAAGGGCCGACATCGTCGGCCCTTTTCTTTTCCCTAAGCGGCAATCAGTTGATCTGGTTGCCGGTGGGGCCGTGCGCTACACGCGTCGGTTCCATCATCTTCTCGACCCACTTGCGGATGCGATTGGCATCGGCCACACGGGTGTATCGGCCCCAGGAATCCAGCAGCACGATGGCTGTCGGACGATTGTTGAGCATGGCGCGCATCACCAGGCACTTGCCGGATTCGCTGATGTAACCCGTCTTCTGCAGATCGATCTGCCAGTCGGAGTCACGCACGAGTGCGTTGGTATTGTGGAAGCCGCGCAGACGTCCCTTGATCAGGAAGTTGTACTCGGGCAGCGTCGAGAATTCGCGGATCAGCGGGTAGTGCGAAGCCGCCGCGGTCATGCCGACCAGGTCTCGCGCCGAAGCCACATTGTTCTTGTTGAGACCGCTGCTGTCGAAAAAGCGGGTCTCGTGCAGGTTGAGCGAAGCCGCCTTGTGGTTCATGGCCTCGATGAACGCAGGCAGGCCGCCCGGGTAAGCACGGCCGAGCGCCGAGGCTGCACGGTTTTCAGAAGCCATCAGCGCAAGGCGCAGGAGGTCTTCACGCGTCAGGCGGGTGCCGACAGGCAGATGCGAAGACGTGCCTTTGAGGCGATCGATGTCGTCATCCGAAATCTCGATGACTTCGTCCATGCGCAGATTCGCGTCCAGCACGACCATGGCCGTCATGAGCTTGGAAATGGAAGCAATCGGCTGAACCATGGAAGCATTGCGTTCGAGCAGGACGCGGCCCGTCTCGATGTCTTGCACCACGAAGGCCGAGGAGCGCAGCAGCGGGTTGCCTTCGGGATCGAACTCGGGCTCGGAACGCAGTTCACGCAGCGTCACCTTGCGCGCCTTGGCGCGGGAGGCTGCGGGAGAAGACTTGGCGACGGCCTTGCTGGCACGGGGCGCAAGACGCGGAGACTTGGTGCTGGAGGCTTTGGCAGGGGACAGTTTCTGCGCACGGGCATCGCGCGATTTGTTGCGCGCCGTGGCGGCATCGGCCGTCGCAGGAATCACCAGGGCGGTGGCGAGCGCCAGACATGCGATGCGAAAAAGGGAACGAAAAACCATCCAGAACTCCAGAAATACCAAGGCGCTGTCAAATTGTAGCAATACTCTGAAAAATTAAATACATGGACGCTGCATTTCATGCTCTTTCGAAGATGTCTGCACGGCTCACCCTGACCTCCGGCAACACTTCGGTATCGATGCGCAGGAAGCGCTCGATCTCGGCACGACGATGCATCGCGTCCTTGTAACCCAGTTCCATCAATTCACGCGTATAGGGCTTTTCGAACAACAGGTAGCTCAGCAAGGCCGAACCTGAACGCCCGTAAGCCCCGGTGCCCCGCAAAACCGTCCTCAGGGCCCATGGCAACGCGTGTGAATGCCGCGCCGCAATGTAATCGAGCCGCTCGCTGGGCGAGATCACCAGCGCCTCGATCGGCTTGAGGGTCACGCCAGCACGCTCCCGCACTTCGGGCGGAATCCGCCCCCATGTGTCGTTGATGCGCTGCATTCTCTCGAGGTGAACGGCCAGACCGTCCAGAAAGATACTCGACATGGCATGACCGGCAATCTGGGCTGGCGAAGGGTAGCGATCGGAGCGCGCACGGCGGGTTTCGCCCTCCCGGCGGCCGTTGCCGATGACCAGTACGCGGTCTGCCCCGAGGTGCACCGCCGGACTGACGGGGGCCAGCTGCCGCATCGAGCCGTCGCCAAAGTACTCGCGATGGATCTTCACGGCCGGAAAAACGAAGGGAATGGCGCTCGAAGCCATCAGATGATCGATGGTGATGCGGTTGCGCAGGCCGACGCGCTGGGCGCGCCGCCAGGGCTCGACGCCGGGGGCAGCCTCGTAGAAGGTCAGGCTTTCGCCCGAGGAATAGCCCGAGCAGGTCACGCTGGCGGCGTAGAGGTGACCATCGTCGATGGCCTTGCCGATGCGGTCGAAATCGAGGTGGTGCGTCAGCAGCTCGCGCAGGGGCGTGTTGTCGAGCAGGGAACGCGGGCTGCGATGGAACAACCAGCCCATCAGCAAGGCACTGGCCCAGCCGAGCACCGATTGCGTGACCGCAAGGGTGTCGGACCGATAGACCTGACCGACGGTGAAGTTGCGCCAGATCCAGGACAGGCGGCGAACGGACTCACCGAAGTTGTCGGCATAGCATGCCAACGCCATGGCATTGACGGCCCCCGCCGACGTGCCGCAAATGATCTGGAAGGGGTTGCCCTCCCTGCGCCCCCAGATGGTACGGATCGCGGCCAGCACGCCCACCTGGTAGGCCGCACGCGCGCCGCCCCCCGTGAGGACGAGTCCTGCCCGCTCCGCTCTTGTCTCCGCCATGAAGAAGCTCTCCTCCATCGACGGTGCTGCGCTTGCTGCGCCTGCACCCTCATTGACCGAGATTACGGCATATCGTCACCCGAACTGTAGCGGGACCCGCTCAGCGGCTGGCCTCCACGACGGTGAGTGCCGTCATGTTGACGATGCGCCGCACGGTCGCCGTCGGGGTAAGGATGTGAACCGGCTTTGACGCACCCAGCAGGATGGGGCCGATGGTCATGCCCTCGCCTGAGGCGGTCTTTAACAGGTTGAACGCAATGTTGGCGGCATCCAGGGTCGGGAAGATGAGCAGGTTGGCATCCTCACGCATTTTGGCGTTGGGAAAGATCTGCAGGCGCGTGGAAGCGTCCAGCGCGGCATCGCCATGCATTTCCCCTTCCACTTCAATGTCGGGGCGACGCGCCTGCAGCAGCTGGAACGCTTCGCGCATCTTGCGCGCGGTGGGCGTATCGTCGGTGCCGAAACTCGAATGCGACAGCAGCGCAAGCTTGGGCGTCATGCCGAAACGTCGCAGCTCTTCAGCGGCCAGGCAGCTCATTTCAAACAGCTGCTCTGCCGTGGGATCGTAGTTGACGTAGGTATCGCACAACGCCACCGTGCGCCCCGGCAACACCAGCAGGTTCATGGCGTAGAAGTGCTTCACATCTGAACGCCGGCCCAGCACGGTTTCAATCAGCGAGAGATGCTGGCCGTGCATGCCGTAGGTGCCGCAGATCATGCCGTCCGCGTAGCCGAACTTGAGCATCAGGGCGCCAATCAGCGTCGTACGCCGGCGCACTTCACGCTTGGCGTACTCGACGGAAACACCACGACGCTCCATCAGGGCGTGGTAGTGCGTCCAGAGATCGCGATAGCGCGCGTCCGAATCCTGGTTGACGAGCTCGAAGTCCACCTCGGGACGCAAGCGCAAACCGAACCGTTCAATATAGCGCTCCACCACTTCCGGGCGGCCGATGAGGATGGGACGCGCCAGACCTTCATCGACGACCGCTTGCACGGCACGCAGCACGCGCTCGGATTCGCCCTCGGCAAAAATGATGCGTTTGGGCGCACGTTTGGCGGCCGCAAACACCGGCTTCATGATGAGGCCGGATTGCCAGACGAAGTTGTTGAGCTGCTGTGTGTAAGCCTCCCAGTCGGTGATGGGACGCGTTGCTACGCCTGACTCCATCGCTGCGCGCGCCACGGCCGGAGCGATCTTGACGATCAGGCGCGGATCGAAAGGCTTGGGGATGATGTACTCCGGGCCGAAAGCGCACATCTGTTCGCCGTAGGCTGCCGCCACGATTTCCGATGCCTCGACCATTGCCAGGTCGGCAATGGCACGCACGGCAGCGAGCTTCATTGCATCGTTGATCGTCGTTGCGCCGACATCCAGCGCACCGCGGAAGATGAACGGGAAACAGAGAACGTTGTTGACCTGGTTGGGGTAGTCGGAACGCCCTGTTGCAATGATGGCGTCACTGCGTACCGACTTCACGGCGTCCGGCAGGATCTCGGGCACCGGATTTGCCAGGGCGAAGATCAGCGGATTGGCAGCCATCTTCGCGACCATCTCCGGCTTGAGCACGCCGGCAGCCGAAAGTCCGAGGAAGACATCTGCGTCGCCAATCACTTCAGCCAGCGTACGCGCCTCGGTCTTCTTGGCGTAGCGCGCCTTGATCGGCTCCATCTCCTCGATGCGGCCTTCGTCAACGACGCCCTTGATATCGGTGACCCAGATGTTCTCGACCGGGATGCCCAGCATCACGAGCAGGTCGAGGCAGGCCAGCGCAGCCGCACCGGCGCCGGAGGTGACAACCTTGACCTTGTCGAGCGGCTTGTTCATCAAGCGCAGACCGTTGAGGATTGCCGCCCCCACCACGATGGCCGTACCGTGCTGGTCGTCGTGGAAGACGGGGATGCTCATCCGCTCGCGAAGTTTGCTTTCTATATAGAAGCACTCCGGTGCCTTGATGTCCTCGAGGTTGATGCCACCGAAGGTCGGCTCCAGCGAGGCAATGATGTCGATGAGCTTGTCCGGATCGCGTTCATCGATCTCGATGTCGAACACATCGATACCCGCGAACTTCTTGAACAGCACCGCCTTGCCTTCCATCACCGGCTTGGCCGCGAGCGGTCCGATGGGGCCAAGGCCCAGCACTGCCGTGCCATTGGTGACCACGCCAATGAGATTGGCCCGTGCAGTCAGCGCACTCGCCTGCGCCGGGTCATCGACGATGGCATCGCAAGCAGCAGCAACACCCGGCGAGTAGGCCAGCGAAAGATCACGCTGGTTGGTCAAGGCCTTGGTGGGCGTGACGGCAATCTTGCCCGGCTTGCCTTGCCGGTGATATTCCAGCGCCGCAGCGCGAATCCTCTCGTCCATCCAGCACCCCTGCTTCTGCAATGACATGGACTGCGACGCTGCAGCCCCGAATGCAAGAGATTCTACGCTTGGTGTCGCATCGGCGATTCCGGGGAAAACCGCTAGAACTCGTGGATTTCCACACTATCAAGCGTGCCTGGAAAAACAAAAAGCGCCGACTTGGCGGCGCTTTTGTGTGCAGCAGGTGCTCTTCCGGTTCAGCCCGGAGTGCCCGTCGTATCGGCTTCGGCCTCGCCTGCAGCAGGCACCTTGGGTAGCGGCCCGTTCAGCTCGGCAACCTGACGCACGCTGCCAAACTTCATCACCTGACGGAAGCGTTCCAGCTCGTTCAACACCTTGTTCGGATAAGTCAGATCTTCCGGATCCGACACGCCACCGTACTGCTGCAAAGCCGCCACGATCGCACCATTGGTTCGCAGGTACTCGCGCAGGATGCGGGCGCCAACGCGCAGGTTTTCACTGGGATCGAGCAAAGCCGTATTGCCCAGCGAACCGTCGATCTTGTCGTGGTGAAAGCGCGGAATGATCTGCATCAGGCCTTGGGCACCGAACACACTCTCGGCCAACGGATTGAAACCAGACTCCACGGAAGTCACCGCCAGGATCAGGACCGGGTCGATGTTGCTGGCCGTACCTTCGCGGATGGCATCACGCACCACTTGTTCCAGCGCCTTGCCAGCCACTTTGTGACGTTTGGCAATGTACTGGATCAGGCGCATGTATTCCGGCGACAACTTGTCGGAGGCGACCACACCCGTGGTGTATTCCTTCACCGACTCAGGCGCCGCAGGACGCGATTCAGCCCAGGCGCGCGGATCCAGACCGCCGATGCCATGCGCGGTGTACTGGTAGGCCATGATGATTGCGACGGCAACACCTGCAACCAGCAGGCAGCCATGGGTGAAGCTGAGGACAAAATTTGCCAGATGTCGGCCGGTGCGCTTCAAGAGCGAACCCTTGGGTAATGACTGATCCATATCTTTCTTCTCCCGGAAACACCAGACACGACGCACACGCGAGCTCCTGACTGCAGGACAGTCAAGCCGTGATGTGGTGATTTCCTCTGGCAGACCCGGCAACACACAGGCGCCAATTGTTATATCGAGCTGACCGGATGCACAGGGCATCGGTCACGGCAACTGAACAGGAATATTGGTGTTCCGCAGTGGAGATCCAGCTACAGAACTTTGGTTTCAGGCTTGCTGTGAAGCCCGGCCCGTTCAGCCTTTCGGGACGATTTGATATCGCTTGAGCGAATTGAAGATGGGCGTATTTTATTGATTTGATTGAACAATGTCAATACACGCCAAAACCGCGCAGAGATTGGGCGCTTGCATTTGTCATACACATGCCATGCGGATGAAGTGACCCGGAAATTCCAGTACACAATTCCGGCGCACAAAAAACAAGGGGCGCTTTCGCGCCCCTTGTTCATCGGACTCTATCCGCTCAGGACGGACGTGAACCCGAAGGGAAAGGCCAGGCAGCCGTCGGGTTGAGCGACGACTTGAGGCCAGGCGTTGCAGCCGTAGAAGGAGTCGGCTTGGCTTCAGCCGCAGGAGCGGCCGGAGCTGCAGCAGCAGGTGCAGCCGGAGCAGCAGGCGCAGCTGCAGCAGCGGGAGCTGCCTCAGCCTTCGGTGCTGCGGGCTTCTTTGCCGCGGGCTTCTTCTTGGGAGCAGCCTTCTTTGCAGCCGGAGCTGCAGGCTTTGCCGGTGACGCAGGTGCAGCGGGTTTCGCAGCAGCAGGCTTGTCTTCAGCAGGTTTAGCCTTGGGAGCAGCCTTCTTCGCAGCAGCCTTCTTCGCAGCAGGCTTCTTGGCAGCAGGCTTCTTCGCAGCGGCAGCCTTGGCAGCAGGCTTCTTAGCTGCAGGCTTCTTGGCAGCCGGCTTTTTAGCAGCAGGCTTCTTGGCTGCAGGCTTCTTCGCAGCGGCAGCCTTCTTGGCAACCGGCTTCTTGGCCACTGCCTTCTTGGCGGCAGGCTTCTTGGCGACAGCCTTCTTCACTGCGGGCTTAGCTGCTGCCTTCTTGGCAACCGGCTTCTTCGCTGCAACCTTCTTCACTGCGGGCTTCGCTGCAGCCTTCTTGGCGACCGGCTTGGCGGCTGCCTTCTTGACTGCGGGCTTCTTGGCCACGGCCTTCTTCACTGCAGGCTTGGCGGCTGCCTTGGGGGCGGCCTTCTTGACTGCGGGCTTGGCTGCTGCCTTCTTGACTGCGGGCTTCTTGGCCACAGCCTTCTTGGCGGCGGGCTTGGCAGCGGCCTTCTTTACTGCCGGCTTGGCTGCTGCCTTGGCCTTGGGAGCGGCCTTCTTGGCTGCGGGCTTGGCTGCCTTGGGAGCGGCCTTCTTCACTGCGGGCTTGCTAGTCGACTTCGTTGCCATAACACACCTCCTTTGCTAGTCGCCGGGTTGTCACCCAACACAAGGACTGCACTGCCAGCCTGGCGAGCTGGAAGTGCGTTGCCGTGCTACCGCACGGCGCTGGAAAAACCTTTCAGCCAAAAACAAACGGCACAACCAGCCCTGCTCATGAGGGGCTGGTTGTGCCGACAATGCGAAGTGATCTGGAAAGTAATCAATCCCAACTCAGTGTCCCACCCGTTTGATACTCGATCACGCGGGTCTCGAAGAAGTTGCGCTCCTTCTTCAGGTCGAGCATCTCGCTCATCCACGGGAAGGGGTTTTCTGCCCCCGGGTAGATGGCGTCGATACCGATCTGCTGGCAGCGGCGGTTGGCGATGAAACGCAGGTATTCCTTGAACATCGATGCGTTCAGACCGAGCACGCCGCGCGGCATGGTGTCTTCGGCATAGCGATACTCGAGCTCGACACCCTGCTGGATCAGGCCACGGATTTCCTGGCGGAACTCCGGCGTCCAGAGATGCGGGTTTTCGAGCTTGATGGTGTTGATGAGGTCGATACCGAAATTGCAGTGCATCGACTCGTCACGCAGGATGTACTGGTACTGCTCGGCTGCACCCGTCATCTTGTTCTGGCGACCCAGCGCGAGGATCTGCGCAAAACCGACGTAGAAGAAGATGCCTTCCATGATGCAGGCGAAAACGATCAGGGAGCGCAGAAGCTGCTGGTCGGTCTCGGGCGTACCGGTCTTGAAGTTCGGATCCGTCAGGATGTCGATGAAGGGGATCAGGAACTCATCCTTGGCCCGGATGCTCGACACCTCGTGGTAGGCGTTGAAGATCTCGCCTTCGTCGAGGCCAAGGGACTCGACAATGTACTGGTAGGCGTGGGTGTGGATCGCCTCTTCGAAAGCCTGGCGCAGCAGGAACTGGCGGCACTCGGGCGCCGTGATGTGGCGATAGGTGCCCAGCACGATGTTGTTGGCAGCCAGCGAGTCAGCGGTGACGAAGAAGCCGAGGTTGCGCTTGACGATGCGGCGCTCGTCTTCGGTCAGGCCGTTGGGATCCTTCCACAGGGCGATGTCGCGAGACATGTTGATCTCCTGCGGCATCCAGTGGTTGGCGCAGGTGGCCAGGTACTTCTCCCAAGCCCACTTGTACTTGAACGGCACCAGCTGATTGACGTCGGTCGCACCGTTGATGATGCGCTTGTCGGAGACATTCACGCGACGGAACTCTTCATCCGCTGCCGGCGCTGCAACCTGAGCCGAACGGGAATGGGCTGCCTGCGGTTGGGAAGACAGTGTCTGCAGTCCAACCTGCAGCGAGTCAGAGCTCGCAACGTCGATGTCGTTTTCAAAGTTCAGCATGCCATTATCCTTTAGATGATTTTGCTTTCGAATGCAAACATTTTCTTCATCGAGTGAAGGTCGCAACGCTAGCGCTGGCGCGGCTCTCCGGCCCATCAACGCATTTGTCATACACCTCAACTCGCCGCAAACCCGCATGAAACAAGGCTTTGCGAGAATCGCCACTTTTCAGCAGCGCGCCCTCACACACTGCGAGGCACGTTTGCACAATCCCAACACTCTCGTTGCGCAGTTGTGAGTCACGCTCACATCCTGGTCTCTCGAAAAACGCTCACAGCGCACTTCATCAAGAGACTTCCTTCAGCACACAGTGACGAAAATCGTCACTTTTTCTGCCTCACTGACGCGACGAAATTGCAGGTCAGTCACTCCACTTCACTCGTCGACGCACCGCCATCGCAGCATCGTCGACTCACCCGACGACACGCTGCTTGCGCAGCGCATCACGAGCTCACTTCATTCGCCACATCGCCCCTCGCGGGTGCGATGCGAGGGCTGTGGTTTCGCCGTAACCTCCCGGCTCCGCCGAACCGGGTTGTGCCTGTGGCACAACCCATTCACCTCACTGGCAGGCTTCGCACTCGGGGTTGTCGATCGAGCAGAACTTCGCGCCTTCGGCAGCACCGTCACCGGCACCCGCTGAGCTAGCCGCAGCCACGCCACCGCTGACCGGCACGGCATTCAGTTCGCCGCCACGACCCGTCAACTTCTCGGCCGAGGTAGCGCCCATGGCACGCAGGTAATACGTGGTCTTGAGGCCACGCAGCCAGGCGAGCTTGTAGGTGTCGTCGAGCTTGCGGCCCGAAGCGCCAGCCATGTAGATGTTCAGCGACTGCGCCTGGTCGATCCACTTGGAGCGACGGGCTGCCGCCTCAACGATCCACTTGGGTTCGACCTCGAAAGCGGTCGAGTACAGACGACGCAGCTCTTCCGGGATGCGATCGATCTTGGCCAGCGAACCATCGAAGTACTTGAGGTCTGCAACCATGACTTCGTCCCACAGACCCAGCTTCTTGAGGTCGCGCACCAGGCTCTCGTTGGCGATGGTGAATTCGCCGGAGAGGTTGGACTTGACGTAGAGGTTCTGGAAGGTGGGTTCGATGCAGGCATCCACGCCAACGATGTTGGAGATGGTGGCCGTCGGAGCGATAGCCACGCAGTTGGAGTTGCGCATGCCGACCTTGCCGATGCGGGTGCGCAGGGCTTCCCAATCCAGCGTCGAGGAGCGGTCAACTTCCACGTAACCACCACGCTCCTGCTCCAGCATCGCGAGAGTGTCGAGCGGGAGGATGCCGCGATCCCACAGCGAGCCCTTGAACGAGGTGTAACGGCCGCGCTCTTCCGACAGATCGGTCGAAGCCCAGTAGGCGTAGTAGCAGACGGCTTCCATCGAACGGTCAGCGAACTCGATGGCTTCCTGCGAAGCGTAGGGAATGCGCTGGGCGTGCAGGCAATCCTGGAAGCCCATGATGCCCATGCCGACCGGACGGTGCTTGACGTTGGAGTTGCGTGCCTTGTTGACCGCGTAGTAGTTGATGTCGACCACGTTGTCGAGCATGCGCATGCCGACGCGGATGGTGCGGCGCAGCTTGTCGTGATCCAGCACCTTGCCGCCCTGGCCGTCATCCTTGAGGTGAGCCAGAAGGTTCACCGAGCCGAGGTTGCAAACGGCGATTTCGCTGTCAGAGGTGTTGAGCGTGATCTCGGTGCAGAGGTTGGAGCTGTGCACCACGCCGACGTGTTGCTGGGGCGAACGGACGTTGCAAGGATCCTTGAAGGTGATCCAGGGGTGGCCCGTTTCGAACAGCATCGACAGCATCTTGCGCCACAGTTGCAGGGCGGGCATGCGGCGGAACAGCTTGATCTCGCCAGCGTCAGCCTTGCGTTCGTAGGCGACGTAAGCTTGCTCGAAAGCCTTGCCGAACTTGTCGTGCAGATCGGGCACGTCGGAGGGCGAGAACAGGGTCCACTCGCCGGCGTCCATCACGCGCTTCATGAACAGGTCGGGAATCCAGTTCGCGGTGTTCATGTCGTGGGTGCGACGGCGCTCGTCACCGGTGTTCTTGCGCAGGTCGAGGAACTCCTCGATGTCGAGGTGCCAGGTCTCGAGGTAGGCGCAGACAGCGCCCTTGCGCTTGCCGCCCTGGTTAACCGCAACAGCCGTGTCGTTGACCACCTTGAGGAAGGGGATCACGCCCTGGCTCTTGCCGTTGGTGCCCTTGATGCGGGCGCCGAGGGCGCGCACCGGGGTCCAGTCGTTGCCGAGGCCGCCGGCGAACTTCTGGAGCATGGCGTTTTCCTTGATCGCGCCGTAGATGTCGTCAAGGCTGTCGTCCACCGTCGTGAGGTAGCAGGACGAGAGCTGCGAGTGCAGCGTGCCGGCGTTGAACAGGGTCGGCGTCGAGCTCATGAAGTCGAACTTCGAGAGCACGTTGTAGAACTCGATGGCACGCGCTTCGCGATCGATCTCACCGAGGGCCAGGCCCATGGCGACGCGCATGAAGAAGACCTGCGGCAGCTCGATGCGGCGCTCTTCGATATGCAGGAAGTAGCGGTCGTAGAGCGTCTGCAGACCGAGGTAGCCGAACTGCAGGTCGCGCGAGGAGTCCAGCGCGGCGCCCAGGCGCTCGAGGTTGTAGTCGGCCAGACGGGGATCGAGCAGCTCGGCGTCAATGCCCTTCTTGATGTATTGCGGGAAGTACTCGGCGTAGCGGGTCAGCATTTCTGCCTGGCCCACTTCTTCGCCCAGCACTTCGAGGCGAATCTCGTGCAGCTGCAGACGGGCGGTGACGTAGTTGTAGTCCGGATCCTTTTCGATCTGGGTACGAGCCGACAGGATCAGTGCCTTGCGCACTTCTTCGCCCGGCACGCCGTCGTAGATATTGCGCAGTGCAGCGTCGATGATGCCGTCAGGGCTGACATGATCACCCAGACCCACGCAGGCCGACTCGACGAGACGATGCAGAGCCTTCAGGTCGAGCGGACGACGCACGCCACCTTCGACCACGTGCAACAGCGGCTCGGCAGGAGCTTGTTCGACAGCTGCAGCGGCGCGCTCGGCCGCACGCTTTTCGCGGTACAGCACGTAGGCACGAGCCACATCGTGTTCGCCGGAACGCATCAGGGCCAGTTCGACCTGGTCCTGGATGTCTTCAATATGGAAGGTGCCACCGTTGGGCTGACGACGGATCAGGGCGCGCACGACATTGTCGGTGAGCTGACCCACCACATCGCGGACACGTGCCGACACGGCACCGTGCGAACCTTCGACTGCGAGGAAAGCCTTGGTCATCGCCACTGCGATCTTGGCCGGCTCGAAATGCACCACGGCGCCATTGCGACGGATGATCTTGTAGTCGGCAAACTCCACCACCCCAGTATTCGTCGGGACTACGTTGCCGGTGGCAACAAACGTGGGCTGCTGGGTTTCGGTCGCAAGCTGCATGAACTCTCTCCTAGCTGTTGCGCCTGCGGGTCACTGACGGTCTTTCGCGACCGTTTGCTCCCGAGGCTGATGATGTTGCGAACTACTATATGTAGTAGTCCGGTGACTGCGTGCAACTAATTCTAGTGGGGCACCTTTCGACTGACAAGCAGGATTTTGCTTGTGCGTCGCGTCAGCGTCCGGGCGAAATTGTCAACGGGACGAGAGCCCCAGTATTGGCGCGGACGAGCGCCGGATTGCGCGCTCGTCAATACGTACAAGAGAGGATGTGGCGCCGCTGATCCGCGACGCGCAGAAGGCTCAGACAGCCAGCAAGGCGGTCAAGCGTGGCCAGTCGAAACAGGGGCCGGGATCGGTCTTGCGACCCGGCGCGATGTCGCTGTGGCCACAGACTTCGGCCGCCGGGAAATGTTGCCGCAGAACGCGGATGAGCTGAGCCAGCGCTTCGTACTGCTGAACGCGGAAGGCCAGGGTGTCGCAACCCTCGAGCTCGATGCCGATGGAGAAATCATTGCAACGTTCGCGACCACGCCAGCTGGACACCCCGGCATGCCAGGCGCGCCGACCGACCGGAACGAACTGAACCAGCGTGCCGTCACGACGGATGAAGAAGTGTGCCGAAACGCGCAGGTGATGAATGTCTGCGTAGTACGGATGCTCGGCAGGATCGAGCGTGTTGGTGAAGAGCTGTTCAACACCGGGCCCGCCAAACATGTCGGGCGGCAGACTGATGGCGTGCACGACGATGAGATCGACCGCACAGCCTTCCGGGCGCTCGTCCTGATTCGGCGACAGCACGGCACGCACGCCGGCAAACCAGCCATCGTCACGCAGCTCATGCCCCGACTCATTCATTTGCCAGCCCATCCCTGCCCTTCATCCTGCGCCAACCATATATTAAGCAGACGACGCGCAGCCGGTGCGAGCTCACTGGCCGTCAAGCCGACCGGCCCTATGCCCTGGGTACGCAACCAGTCTGCTGCAGCGCCATGCAGATGCACCCCGCCAGCCAGTGCGAGTGATGGCTCCCAGCCCTGGGCGAGCAAGCCGAGTATCAGCCCGCTGAGCACATCACCACTGCCTGCTGTGGCGAGGCCCGCATTGCCCGTCGTGTTGATCAACCAGCGTCCGTCGCGCAAGGCGATCACGCTGCCGGCTCCTTTCAGCACGACATGCGACTGGTAGCGGCGCGCCATCTCGAGTGCCATCCCGACACGATCATTCTGCACGTCGCTCATCGCGCACTGCATCAGCCTGGCGGCTTCGGCAGGATGTGGCGTGAGAATGGCCGCTACCTCGCGTCGCGCAAGCGCTGACTGCAGCGGCGGAGATTGTCCCAGCAAGGTCAGCGCATCCGCATCGAGCAAGAGCGGCCCGGTAAAGGCCACCGCGCGACGCAGCTGCTGTGCCGCAATTTCGGACAAGCCCATGCCCGGGCCGACAGCCAGCGCACTACACAGCAGATGCAGATCGGTCGCCGCCCTCAACATGATCTCGGGCTGCGTGCTATCCACGGCAGGCGCGGCAGGATCGAGCAATCCGCCATACACACGCCCCGCTCCGCACATCAGGGCAGCACGCGCCGTCAGCAACGCCGCGCCCACCATGCCCGCAGCGCCACCTATGACACCGGCCAGCCCGAAATGCCCCTTGTGTACATTGATGGCACGTGGTCGCAGCATCGCCGCGAAAGACGCCCGCCCCAGCAACTGCCCCGGCGCCTCTTCGGCAGGCAGCTCCAGGTCATGCAGGCTCAGCTCGCCACAGTGGTCCGGCCCATCCAGTGTCAGCAGGCCAGCCTTCATGGCAATGAAAGTTGCCGTGTGCGACGCGCGCACGGCACACCCGAGCACACGCCCGGTATCGGCATCCAGACCAGAGGGGATATCCAGAGCCAGCACGGGCACCGACATCTGCGATACGCGCGCGATCCAGTCCGCGTAGCGCCCTTCGGGTGGACGCTTGAGGCCGATACCGAAGATGGCATCGACAATCAGTGCCCAGTTGGAACCCACGAACTCGCTGACCACCTGCCCGCCCGCCGCCAGCCAGGCGGCACGTGCTTCACGCGCATCGGGTGGCATTTCCGCCGCTTCGGCCGGGCAGGCAACGATGACCTCATGCCCCTGCTCGCGCAGCGCACGTGCCAGCACAAAACCATCACCGCCGTTGTTGCCAGGCCCCGCCAGCACCAGCACGCAACCTTGCCGGCCCTCCAGCATGCGGGCCGCGCAGCCTGCGGCCGCTTGCCCGGCACGCTCCATCAACGGCAAGCCTGCGTGGCGTAACTCCAGCAAACGGATTTCTTCGCGGCGCAGGATCGCCGACATCAATCACGCTCCTGCAACAGGCGGCGCAAATGCTCGACGGGGATCGCGTAGGTAATGCCGGTCGGCTCGGCCATGCCGGGCTCGCGCGTCTGTCGCACCATGCCACCGCTGACTACGCCCAGCACCTGACCGCTCTCGATATCGACGACGGGGCTGCCACTGTTGCCGGGCCGTGCCACGGCATCCAGTACATATATGGGATAGGCACCAGCCGCCATCTGCCGGATCACGGCAGCCTCCAACCGGTCAGCGCGCGGTGCGGGAATACTGATCGGCGCGATGGCGGAGATGACGCCAGCCTGCAAAGCCGGCGTCAGACCGAGCAAACCAGGAAGCGGAAAACCCATCAGCAGGATGCCCTGCCCTTCGCGCGCCGGTGTTGTCGCCATCGGCAGCGCCGGCAGCGGCGCACCTTCGCGGATGCGCAGCACGGCGAGATCATGCAGCTCGTCGATGGCGACCCGCTGCACCTCGCGCGGCACATTGGGCTGCGAGGGCAGCACGACGACCATGATTTCGAACTGCTCGGTGTTCTGCTGGCGCAAGCGCACGTGGGCGTTGGTCGCCACGGTCCTGCCATCGCCGACCACGAAGCCAGTACCCAACGGAACGAATGCCGGGCTACGTGTGCGCTGATAAGTACCGACCACGACGAGGGAGGATTTGACCGTCGCAGCCGTATCCGGCAAGCCGGCCTGTGCGGCATCGGGAAGCAGCGCGACCGCAAGGAGCAGCATGAAAGCCGCGCTCCATCGACTCAGGAAGCTCCAGCCTCCACGCATCGCTGCACTCCCGTTCAAGACAATCGCCACAACACCCTGCGGGCCGTCAGTCCGACCGGTACCGCCTTGATACCGATCGGAATACGACACCCGCCCGTGGCTTACAGGGACTTCCGGAAAGCGACGATTTCCGCATGCAGGGGCAGATCGGCAGGCACCCCTTCAAGCGCCTTCTCGGCTTCCTTGGCTGCAGTCGCCTTGTCACCCGTGCGTGCCAGCGCCTTGGCGTAACCGAGGCGCACAGCCGACGCCTTGGGCGCCAGTTCGACCGCTTCCTTGAGCATAGCCATGCCACGCTGCACCTGCCCGCGCTCCACGAAAATGCTGCCGGCAGTTTCCATGATGGCCGGCACCCTCGGCGCCAGTTTCAGCACGTCCTCGGCGTATTGCACGGCTTTCGGATCGTTCTGCTTGTTGGCCACCCAGGCGAGGTTGTTGGCGATCACGACATTGGACTTCGCCAGTTCGTTGAGCGTCTTGTACAGATTCAAGGCCTCAACGTAGCGCGCATCCTTCAGCGCCTCGTCCGCCAGCTGCATGCGCACGACGCCTTCCTTGGGATTCGTCTTGAGGTATTCCGCCACCAGCTTCTGTGCATCAGCCGTACGGTTCTGCTGGTTCAAGGCCGAGCGCAGGCTGAGCAGCACCTGCGGCGACTTCGACTTTTCCCAGGCCAGCTGCAAGGCTGCGCTGACATCTGCCCAACGCTTGTCGGCGGAATACAGATCGGCTTCGAGCAGGTAGCCCGAGGGCGACCCCGGTGCGGCCTTTTGCAGACCACGAGCCAGTTGCAGCGCCTCACCGGTCTTGCCTTGCTTCAGGTAGATCGCAGCCAGACGCTGGGCGGCATCGGCGAAGTCGGGCTTGCTCTCCAGCGCACGGCGATAGTTGTTCTCTGCCGCAGTCAGGTCTTCACCCGCACGTTGCGCTTCAGCCAGGTCGAAGGTGGCAATGGGATTTTGCGGGTCTGCCGACTGCAGCTTGGCAAACGTCGCGATGGCCTGTTGCTTCTCGCCGCCGGCGAGCTGCGTACGACCCAGCAGGCGTTGCATGTCGGGGCTGTCCGGCTGGCTGGCCACAGCCTGTTGCGCCACGATGAGCGCCTGCTTGCCTTCCGAAGTGCGCAGCAGGAACTGCACCAGTGCCACGCGTGCTTCGTTACGTGCGGGATCCGCTGCAACGGCTTTCTCCAGTGCTGCGCGCACTTCGGGCAGCGGAGAATTGGTTTCCTGCAGGAACTGCGCATAGGTCAGCACGGCGCGAACATTCTTGGGGAATTTCTGCACGAAGGCTTCGAGACGCTTGCGCGAATCGGCAAGCTTCCCTTCCGCCATGTCCAGGCGAGTCAGCTGCGTCAGGGCGCCAAGGTTCTCCGGCTCCAGGCTCAGCGCCTGTTCGAATGCCTTGCGCGCGCCGGGCATGTCCTTGGTTCAACAGCATGACCGCACCACGTACGTTGGAAACGGCCGCGTTGTTCGGATGCTTCTTTTCCAGCACGGCTAGCGTCTGCAATGCACGGGCCGTGTCGTTGCGCTTGAGATGGTTGGCAATGATGCCGACCTCGGCGAGGATGGTCGAACCATCGCCGCCAGCCGCCGCCGCTTCCAGATCCTGCAGGGCACGTGCATCGTCGCCGGCGGCCATGCGGGCCATACCCAGTCGCGTGCGGGCGTCGCTGGACGCCGGTGCAATCGCCGCGACCTTGCTGAAGTAGTCAGCGGCGCGGTTGTAGTCGGCCTGCAGCATGTAGGCCTGACCGGCCATGTTGAGCGCCTCGGCGTCGCGCTTGTCCAGCTCCAGCAGAGGCAGCAGGATTTCCAGCGCCTTGGCCGGATCACGCATGGTCAGATAGCTCTGTGCATGCATGCGCTTGGCCATCGCCCAGTCCTTGCGGCGTGCGGTGACCTTGGCGAGCATGGTCTCGGCTTGCTTGGCGTCACCCAGACGCAGGTTGGCCGAAGCGCCCAGCATCAGGGCCAGTTCATGTTCCGGCATCACGCGCAGGATTTTCGCTGCAGCGTCACGAGCCTCGACGGGCTTGCCAGCGCGCAGCGCGGCAACGCCGGAGAAGTAGACCGTACGCACGTCATTGGGCGCCACTTCGCGCAGACGCGCCAGGATGGCATCGGCTTCGGCGTACTTCGAACGACCGATGTACAGCGACACCAGGCGGATCAGCGGCGCCTTGTCTGTCGGGCTGTTCGCCTGAGCCTGCTTGGCAATCGCGATGGCTTCGTCATCCTTGCCCTGGCTGGCCAGCACGTCGGCCTTTACCAGCATGGCTTCCTGCTGCTTGGGTTGCTTGGCCAGGATGGCGTCGATTGCTGCGAGACCTTCGTCGACCTTTTCGCGAGCCAGCAGCACACGTGCCTTGCCGAGATCTGCGGTCACGAGGCCAGGTTGAGAGGCGAGTGCCTGGTCGAACTGGCCAGAGGCTTCGTCGAGCTTCTTCTCGGCAAGGTAAGCATTACCCAGGGCAACGGACAGACGCGCCTGCGCTTCCTTGTCGTCGAGCTTCTGCTTGCCGAACTCTTCGATGGCCTTGCCCGACTTGCCGGAGTTGATCATCGCCTCGACGATCATCGGTGTCACCACGCCAGCCTTGTAGCCATACTCAAGCGCCTTGCGCAGCTCACGCTCGGCGCCCACCGAGTCGCCCTGTGCCACCAGCACTTCGGCAAACATGAAACGCGCATCGGGATTGCCCGAGTCTTTCTGCAGCGCGTTCTTGAGGTGGATGATGGCGGTCGGGTAGTCGCGCTTGTCGACGGCCTGACGGGCCGAAGCGAGCAGGGTTGCGGTGGATTCCGAGCAACCGGCCAGCAGCAACGAGGCGGCCAGTACGCCGGTGAGCAACCACTTGGTATTGCCAGATACGGACATTCGGATCTCTCCTGTCATTCAATCATTCTGCGGCCGACGACTCTTTGCGGATGCCGAACCGGTTCATCAGGTCATACAAGGTCGGGCGGCTGACGCCCAGTACTTCGGATGCCTTGGCGATATTGCCATTGACGCGAGACAGCACGCGGACCACGGCACGCTTCTCGGCTTCATCGCGCACCTGGCGCAGATTCAGCGCGGAGAAGTCTTCTTCCACCGCTTCGAGGCCCAGGTCATCAGCCGAGATGCGTGATCCGTCAGCCATGATCACCGCACGCTTGATGCAGTTCTCCAGCTCGCGCACATTACCCGGCCAGGCATGCGCCTCGATGGCGGCAATGGCGTCATCAGCGAGGCTCATGCTGCCGCGCTTGAGTTCTTGCGCGAAACGCTGCACGAAGGCGTGCGCCAGCAAGCTGGCGTCGCCATCACGGTCGCCCAGTGCGGGGATGTTGACGACGATTTCCGCCAGGCGATAGAAAAGGTCCTCGCGGAAGCTGCCGTCCTTGATGCGGTTACGCAAATCCTGGTGCGTCGCGCACACCACGCGCACATCGACGGGAATCTCTTCACGCCCACCGATACGCTCGACGGTGCGCTGTTGCAGGAAGCGCAGCAGCTTGGCCTGCAGCGCCATCGGCAAGTCGCCGATTTCATCGAGGAACAGCGTGCCCTTGTGCGCCAGTTCGAACTTGCCCGGCGTCTGCTTGACCGCGCCCGTGAAAGCGCCGCGCTCGTAACCGAACAGCTCGCTCTCCAGAAGGTTCTCAGGAATGGCCGCACAGTTGATGGCGATGAAGCGCTCGGCCTTGCGGCCCGACTTCTCGTGCACGCCGCGCGCCAGCAATTCCTTGCCGGTGCCGCTCTGGCCCAGCAGCATTACGGTCGCGTTGGTGCCGGCCACTTTCTCGATGGTGCGGCAGATACGCAGCATGCCGGCATCACGCGTAATGAGGCCGCCCAGCGCACTACCCGTCTGCTGGTTGGCGAGGCGACGGTTTTCGTCCTGCAGGTCGTACAGGCGAAAAGCGCGATCGATAGTCAGCTGAAGCAGCTCGGGCTCGAACGGCTTGGCAAAGAAATCGTAGGCACCGAGACCGACTGCACGCACGGCATTTTCACGATCATGCTGACCCGTCAGCATGATCACCTTGGTGTCAGGCGCCAGCGCCAGCACTTCCTCCAGCAGGCGGAAGCCTTCGCCAGTGCCGTCCGGCTCGGGCGGTAGCCCCAGATCCATCGTGATGACAGCGGGCTCATGGCGACGCAACTGGGCGATGGCGGATTCGCGATCCGAAGCCAGCACGACCTCGTAACCATCGAACGCCCATTTCATCTGCTTCTGCAGTGCTGGATCGTCTTCAACGATCAGCAGCACGCGCGCCTTGTCGGAACTGCTCTCTGCCATGACTTCCTGACCTGAAATTGTGGTGGCTGCCGATCTGGTGATTGCCGAATCTTCAGCCGCTGTTCAACCGCGGCGCCCGAGGGGGATGAGGATCACGACCGACGTCCCCTGCCCCACCTCGCTCGTAACCTCGACGCGTCCGCCGAGCTCAACCACGTATTGCCGCACTTCGTAGGCACCTATACCCATGCCGCTGTGCTTGGTCGTCTGGAATGGCCGGAACAGGCGCTCCCGCACGAACTCGGCGCTCATGCCACAACCGGTATCCGCCACCTCGAACCGCAGGAAATCCCCTTCGCGGCCCAACGACACTGAAACCTTACCATGCTCGGGTGTTGCTTCGATGGCATTCTGCACGACGTGCCCGAATATACGGTGCAGGCGCTCGGCATGCGCCAGCACGCCCAGTTCGGGCTCTGCCGCCAGACTCAGCTGCGGGCGCAGCAGGCTGCGTTCGGAAACCAGCTTGTCGCACAGCTCGCTGACATCCACCCAGCGCTTCTGCTCGATGGGCTCCTTGTTCTGCAACTGGGTCATCAGGCCACGCATGCGTTCGGCCACGTTCTCGACGGTCAGCAGCATGTCCGCCTGGAATTCCGGATTGTCCTTGTGGCGTGCGGCGTTCTTGAGCAACAGGGACAGCTGGGCAACAAGGTTCTTCAGGTCATGCACGACGAAGGCCGACATGCGGTTGAACGAGTCGAACTTCTGCGCTTCCAGCAGCGCTGCAATAGCCTGCGCGCGCCCCAGATAGCTCGCCGCCTGCCGCCCTGCGGTCTTCAGCAGGTCCAGCACTTCCCAGTTCACCTCGACGCTGGTGCGCGCGGTACTCAGCACGACGAAGGCCAGCATCTCGCCACCGCTGATCAGCGGCACGATCAGCCAGGCATCCTGCAGGGACGACAGCCAGCCCGGCACGGCGATGCCGTGATAGAGACCCGGGCGCGAACGCCACTCCTCCAGATTGACGATCCAGCCCTGCGCTGCCATGAATGCTGCGAGTTGCGCATCACGCGGCTCCTCACCTTCGCCCAACGGATAGTTGAGCTTGGCGCGCGGACGGAAGACGCCATCGCTGTCCGGCATCCAGATCACGCCGCCCGGGCTTTCCACCAGTTCGCACAACGCGCCGATGACGCTCTGCTCCAGCGTATTCTCACCGCCCTGTGCACCGGCCAGCGCCTGGGTGAACTTCAACCAAGACTCGCGATAGTCATAGCGCAGCGCGAAAAGGTGCTTGCCGACCCACACGCGCAGCTTGGCGCGGAAAGATCCAGAGACAGCCACCAGGGCCAGCAGCATCAGCCCGCCGAACATCAGCGCTGTCTGCAACGCACCGCCCCAGGTGCCGCCGAACCAGCGCACGTAGTAACCCACCGCCGCAATCAGCAACAGGTAGACGCCGGACGCCGCCAAGGCCGTCGAGTGGAAAACCAGCTGTCGCGACACGGTGATGCGGAAAGTCCAGTCGCGGCTGCGCGTCGCCGCCATCACCAGCAGTGGCGCCATCAAGGCATGCACAGCCGTGCGCACGGCCATCACATCCGGATCAGGCTTGCCCAGCAAAGCGGCTTCGGCAAAGAGGTAGATATCGAAGCACTGCACACAACCCAGGCCCAATGCGAGCGGCTTGATGCCCCAGCGCGCGCTTTCCGGATAGTTGCGGTACACCTGCTCCAGCAGCACCAGCAACCACACCGCCAGCAGCAACCCGGCGTAATGCATCCAACGCGTCAGCCCCACCACCTGGTCCGACAACACGACCATTGCCAGCGATACCAGCACGACACCGGACGCCACGCGTCTGACCGAGCGCACGCCAGAGCTCTGGCGTGCATCGCTGACCACCTCGAGCAAGCCAAGCAGGAAGAAGCCCCAGATGGCCGGTCGCAACACCTCGGCCAGCAAGGCCGGCCACTGCGGCAACAACCCCACGTGCTGGCTCTCGTCCAGCGCCGCCAATGCGGCCCACACGCCCGATGCCAGTACGGCTGCAATCAGCCGCGCGCCCAGCTTGCCACCCCGCCAACCCAGCCACAGGTAAAGCGCCAGGCAGCCGAACACAACGGTCGCCAGACACGCAGACCAGAAGCGGATATCGGACAGGGATGAATCCATCGGGCTTGCCTGCAAAAAGAAAAGGCCCCGCACCTGCGGGGCCCCGAGTTTAGCGCACAGCGTCAGCGCGCGTTCAGTGCGCGCCCTCGCCGGTCAGCACGACACGCACGGTCTCGGCAAGCACCATGATGTCAAGGAACAGCGTGTGGTTCTTGACGTAGTAGAGGTCGTACTGCAGCTTCTGCACGGCGTCATCGACCGACGCGCCATACTGGTAACGCACCTGCGCCCAGCCCGTCACGCCCGGCTTGACCGAGTGGCGCACGGCATAGAAAGGGATCTCGCTGGTCAGCTGATCGACGAAGAACGGACGCTCCGGACGCGGACCAACCATGCTCATGTCGCCCATCAGCACGTTGAACAGCTGCGGCAGCTCGTCGATGCGCGTCTTGCGGATCAGGCGGCCGATGCGGGTGACGCGATTGTCATTGGCACTGGCCCAGCGCGGCTTGCCGTCTTTCTCGGCGTCGCGATACATCGAGCGGAACTTGATGACCTTGAAGGTGCGACCGCTCTGCCCAACGCGCTCCTGCTTGTAGAGCACGGGGAAACCGTCTTCGATGGCGATGGCAATCATCGTCAGCAGCATGATGGGCGCAGTCAGGGTCAGCAGCAGCAGGGCTGCGGACACATCGAAGGCGCGCTTGACCATGGTGCGCAGGTTGCCCTGGCGGAAACCTTCGCCGTAGATCAGCCAGCTGGCACGCAGCGAATCCAGGCGTACCTGGCCACGTACACGTTCGAAGAAACACGACAGGTCGAGCACCTTGACGCCCATCAGCTTGCAATCGAGCAGCTCGGACAGCGGCAAGGTGCCGCCGCGACGCTCGCGAACAGCGACGATGATTTCATCGACTTCCAGCGAACGCGCCAGATCCAGCAAGGTCTTGTCGGCAGAAGGTTGCAGCACGCGTGACGGCTGCACCAGCGACTCTTCGAATCCGGGCACGGCCAGGAAGCCGACCACGTCCAGACCGGGGTGATGCGGGTGAGTCAGGCTGTATTCGACCGACGCCGCTTCGCGGCCGGTACCGATGACGAGGATGCGACGACGCCACATCGTGCTGGAGGTTGCACGACGCGACACACCGCGCGCCAGCAACACGCCGCCCAGCAGCATGATCACAGTCGCATCCAGCGTGGCGAATTCCTTGCCCCAGGGCAGCAGGCGGAACACCGCCCAGGCCACCGGCACGCTGAACAGCACGGTCAGCAGCACGCGGGCAAGCATGTCGCGGAAGGACGGGTCACGACGGCTGCCATACAGGCCCAATGCACTGCTCAGCGACACCATGACAATGGCGAACACCAGTGCAGACGGCACCACGGCAGTCAACGCCGAAACCACCTCTCCGCTGACGTAAAACGCCGCCAGCAGGATGCCGGCGAAGAGCACCAGGACATCAATCAGTACCTGGTACACCGCGCTCGACGGAAAGTAGTGGTTGAAAAGACGCAGCATGCGGTTCCCTCTTTTGTTCTCTCTGCAGACTGACTAGCGGGGCCCTGCCCCTCGCGGTCCGTATCCCTGTTTCGCGCGATCGCCAAGCAGCAAACGAACCTTATTGGAGCGACGCGAATGTTGCCGTGACAGATGCCACAACAGTTCAACTGGCGGCTGTCCATGCGGGCAGTTTGCCCGTCCGGGCAGCCCGTCAGCCCCCGCCTAACACCCGCATGAATACTGGGTTTTGCCTGTTATCGCCGGCAACAAGGCCCGCCGGCGCAGCGCTGTATACCCCTATTCACGACCGTTCCACCTGGCAACCCTGCGGCCCACATCCGGCTGGTCAGGTCAGCCCGGATCCCGCTGATCGCAGCCCACACGCGAAAGGCTACAATTATGGCATGCCGCGGTGCAGCAGCGTATTGCGCCGTGCCCTCATGCGATCCGTCAGGCATAACAAATCACACGGAACGCGACTTGTCCTGCCTGTAAAACGCGCCTGCAAACATATTGAGACTGCGCCGTGAAACGGCCGCCGTCCGGAACACATCCGATGACCCGTCCTCTTCTTGCTGCCGGCAGCGTCGCCCTTGTCGGCGGCGGCCCCGGTGATCCGGAACTCCTCACCCTGCGCGCCGCACGCATCCTCGCCGAGGCAGAAGTCGTCGTGCACGACCAGCTCGTCAGTGACGCAGTCCTCTCGCTGGCACCCGCCGCAGCCGAGCGCATCTACGTCGGCAAGGAGTCCGGCAAGCACACCCTGCCGCAGGAAGAGATCAACGCCCTGCTGGTTCGCCTCGCTCAGGCCGGCAAGCGCGTCGTGCGCCTCAAGGGCGGTGACCCATACGTTTTCGGGCGTGGTGGTGAAGAAGCCGAAGACCTGCGCGCTGCGGGCATTCCCTTCGAAGTCGTGCCGGGCATCACCGCTGCCTGTGGCGCCGGTGCTTATGCCGGCATCCCGCTGACACATCGCGACCACGCGCAGTCCGTCGTCTTCGTCACCGGCCACCTCAAGGACGACAGTACCGACCTCGATTGGCCCGCACTGACGCGCGATCAGCAAACCGTCGTCGTCTACATGGGTGTGCTGTCACTGCCCGAGATCAGCCGCCAGCTCATCGCCCACGGCATGCCGCCTGATCGGCCCGCCGCCTGCGTGCGCCGTGCCACGCATGCAGATCAGCACGTCGTCACCGGCAGCATCGCCAATCTGCCAGAGCGCGTACTCGCAGCCGGCATCCGCCCACCAGCACTCCTCATCATCGGCAACGTGGTCAATCTGCACGGCAAGCTGGACTGGTTCGACGCCACGAATGACTGATTCCCCGAAGTCTGCGCAGCACGAAGAATCGCTGTTCTCGCTGTCCTGGCCCATCTTCGTCGAGATGGCGCTGATGACAGCAATCGGCACGCTGTGCCTGTGGCTAGCCGGCACGCTGTCGGTGGGTGCAGTGGCGATCTTCGGTCTCTCCAACCAGTTCCGTCTCGTACTTGATCGCATCTTCCGCGTCGTCAGCATCGGTGCCAGCGTGCTCGTCACCCAGCACCGTGGCGCGGGCGACGCCGAGGGCGCCATCGAGCTCGCACGCGCCGGCTTCACCACCGCGCTGTGGTTGGGCGCAGCCGCTGCGCTGCTGCTAGGCGCCTGGCCTGAAGGCATGCTGCGCCTGCTGCAGCTACCGCCCGAGCTGATGGCGGATGCCGCGCCCTTCATGCGCGTGATGGCTGTCGGTCTCGCCATCGAGGCCGTCAACCTCACCATGTTCTCGGTGCTGCGCGCCTTCAAGTACACGCAGGTTTCGATGCGCCTCGTGATGGCCGAGAACGCCCTGCACCTCATCGTCGCCGTGCCGCTGGTGCTGGGCGTTGGCGGTTTCCAGAGCCTTGGCCTCATCGGTCTGGCCTGGGGCTTCCTCGTCTCGCGCGCCGCCATCTTCGTGCTGCTCATCATTGTCTGGCGCCAGCGTCTGCAGATCGGTCTGCGCCTGCGCGACGCCCTCAGCATCGCGCGCGAACCGCTGCGTGCCATCGCACGGCTCGGTCTGCCCAGCGCGGGCGAGAAGATCATCTTCCGCGTCTGCTTCATGGCCACCGTCGCCATGGCCGGCAGCATGGGCGCCGCAGCGCTCGCCACGCATGCCTGGACCATGAACGTCATGTCCGTGGTGTTCACCTTTGTTGGCGCGCTCAGTGCGGGCGCCGAAATCCTCATCGGTCACCGCACCGGCGCGGGTCAGTTGCAAGCCGCCAACGCCATGATCCGCCACGCCACACGCCTGGGCCTCATCGGCACCGTCGTGCTCAGCACGCTGACCTGGCTCATCGCGCCGCACCTGATCTTCGCACTGAGCCACGACCCCACGGTGAAGGCCCTGCTGTCGACCATCCTGCTCATCGAGATCTTCGCCGCCGCCGGCCGCTCGGCCAACGTCACGCTCATGGGCGGCCTGCGTGCCACAGGCGACGCGGTGTTCCCGGTGCAGATGAGCGTGTTCTTCAACATCGTCATGGGCACCGGCCTCGCTTGGTTCCTCGGCATCGTCTGCGGGCTGGGTCTGCCCGGCCTGTGGCTGGGCTACATGGCCGACGAATGCCTGCGCGGCCTCGCCATGGCCTGGCGCTGGCATACGCTGGGCTGGGTGCCGCTGGCGCATGAATCGCGGCGGCGCATCCTGCGACGACTCAGAACCGCTTAGTTTCGCAAGGCCGCCCGCAACGCGGCGGCGATCTCTTCCACCGACCACGTCGCCTCTTCGAACAAGCGCGGCATGGTCAGGAAGCCGTGGATCATGCCTTCCACCTCGCGGTAGATGCAGCTCACACCCGCCCCTTGCAGGCGCTCGGCATACGCTTTGGCGTCATCCGTCAGCGGATCGCACTCTGCCGTCAACACCAGCGCTGGCGGCAGATTACGAAAGTCCGTCGCCAGCAGCGGCGAGGCACGCCAGTCATGCATGTCCGCCGGGCTGGGCAGGTAGTTGTACTGGAACCAGCTGATCGACGCGCGATCCAGAAAGTGCCCCTCGCCATACTTCGTGTGCGAGCAACGCGTACTGGTCTGATCCGTCGAGGGGTAGACCAGCACCTGCAGGCGGATCGGCATGTCGCTAGCTTCGCGAGCCATCAGGCAAGCCACCGCCGTCAGGTTGCCACCTGCCGAATCGCCGCCCAGCGCAATGCGCTCCGCATCCAGCCCCAGCGCTGCGCCCTCACGGCGCAACCACTTGAGGCAGTGCCACACATCCTCCACCGCTGCGGGGAAAGGATTCTCCGGTGCGAGGCGATAGTCCAGCGCCAGCACCGCACAACCCGCCAGCGCGCAGAAGTGCCGGCACAGCACGTCATAGCCTGCGAGGTCGCCCAGCGTCCAGCCGCCACCATGTAGCCACACGAATACCGGCAGCCGCTCGGTGGCTCCTTCGAGCTTGTACAGCCGCGCCGCCAGCGGCCCACCCGCAAAGTCGCGCCGCGCAATCTCCAACGCCTCCATCGCCACACCTTCCGGCGCCTCGCCGCGATAGGCGAACAACAGCTTGTGGAAGTTGCGGCGCGCGTATTCGACCGGTTGGTCATGCAGGCGCGGCGCTTCGACACGGCTGAGCATGTCGAGCAAGGTACGGACGCGGGAATCGATTGGCATGAAACGAAGAGTAATTAGCCAGCGGTTGAGAGGGGCAGACCCGAAAGTTTCGCATCACCATAAGTCTTGATGACTTCGGAAATCACGACCTGGTAGCCATCGAGCCAGTTGTCTTGCCTCGCCTTGGCCTCCAGGTGCTTCGGGTGCCGCATCAGGGCTTGCAATGCCTCCAGGCTCTCCCAGTAGTACACGTTGGAGACAAGCCCCGTGCTCGCGTTCTCCCACGTCTCCTCCCCGAGATAACCCGGAATGGCCTTTGCAGCCTCGGCAATGGCCCCGTCAAGACGGTAGAACTCTTCGTCGTATTGTTTCCGGGCAAAGATGAATGTGGATGAGTACATGCGAATAAGTGAAGGGCGAAAGTGAAGGGCGATGGGGCTAACGAGCAACATTGCAGTGCGGCATACTACCGCCTCCGCTCCCTTACTCGTATCACCTCTCACATGAGCCAGGACGCACTCGACTCCCTCCGCATCGACCGCCAGCCCCTCAAGGCCAAACGCCGTCGCCACACCGGCCGCTGGATCGCGCTCGCCGTCGCCATCCTCGTCGTCATCGCCATGGTCGTCGCGCAACAGAACAAGCCGCTCGAAGTCGAGACCACGCGCGTCACCCAGGCCTGGCCGGCGCAAGGCCTCACCGTGCTCAACGCCACCGGCTACGTCGTCGCCGACGCCAAGGCCGCTGTCGCATCGAAAGCCACCGGCCGCGTCGAATGGCTGGGCGTGCGTGAAGGCTCCGTCGTCAAGGCCGGCGACGTGCTCGCCAAGCTGGAAAGCGGCGACCTGCGTGCCCAACGTGCGCAAGCCGTCGCCAATGTCGAAGTCGCGAACGCGCGCCTCAAGCAATCTGAAGCCGAACAGATCGACGCCGACTTCAACCTCAAGCGCCAGCAGGACTTGCGCGCGCAAGCCTTCGTCGCGCAGTCCGCCGTCGACGCCGCCGAAAACCGCGCGCGGCAAGCCCGCGCCACCGTCGCCGCACAGGCCGCCTCTGTGCGCGCTGCCGAAGCCGCAGTGAAGGAAGTCGATGTCGCACTCGACAACACCGTCATCCGCGCCCCCTTTGCTGGCGTCGTGCTCACCAAGCAGGCCGATGTTGGCGACGTCGTCGCGCCCTTCAACGCCAGCGCCGAATCCAAAGGCGCCGTCGTCACCATCGCCGACATGAACACGCTGGAGATTGACGCCGACGTCTCCGAGACTAGCCTCGCCAAAGCCAAGGTCGGCCAACCCGTCGAAATCCGCCTCGACGCCCTGCCCGACGTGCGCCTCGCCGGCCACGTCTCGCGCGTCGTGCCCACCGTCAACCGCAGCAAGGCCACGGTCAAGTTCAAGGTCAAATTCGACGAGAAGGACGCCCGCGTGCTACCCGACATGAGCGCCAAGGTCGCCTTCCTCGAACGCGCCCTCAAGCCCGAAGAGCGCACCCCGCGCATCGCCGTCGCTGTCACCGCACTCAGCGGCGACAAGGTCTTCGTCATCGAGGACGGCATCGCCAAGGCCCGCGACATCAAGCGCGGCTCCACACTCGGCGAGCTCGTCGAAATCACGCAGGGCCTCAAACAAGGCGAAGTCATCGTCGACAAGCCCGATGCCGCGCTCAAGGACGGCGCACGCATTGCGGAGAAGAAGTCTTGAGCGACAGCGTGATGGCCGAACCCATCATCACCCTGCGCCAGGTCAGCAAGCACTACCAGCGCGGCGGCGAGATCATCCCCGTGCTCAACAATCTCGACTTCGACATCGCGCGCGGCGAATACCTCGCCCTCATGGGCCCCTCGGGCTCCGGCAAGTCCACCCTGCTCAATCTCATCGCCGGGCTCGACCAGCCCAGCAGCGGCAGCATCCTCGTCGGCGACGTCAACATCGCCCAGCTCACCGACAGCGAACTCGCCGACTGGCGCGCCGCCCACATCGGCTTCATCTTCCAGTTCTACAACCTCATGCCCGTGCTCACCGCGCAGGAGAACGTCGAACTCCCCCTGCAGCTCACCCCCCTCTCGCGTAGCGAACGCCGCGATCGCGCCTTTACCGCGCTCGAACTCGTCGGCCTCGCCGACCGCGTCAAGCACTACCCGTCAGAACTCTCCGGCGGCCAGCTGCAGCGCGTCGCGATTGCCCGCGCGATAGTCAGCGACCCGACGCTGATCGTCGCCGACGAACCCACGGGCGACCTCGACCGCAAATCCGGCGAAGAAATCCTCGCCCTGCTCGACCGCCTCAACCGCGAACTCGGCAAGACCATCGTGATGGTCACGCACGACCAGCGCGCAGCGGATGCGGCGCGCGCGGTGCGGCATCTGGATAAGGGGGAGTTTTCGGAGCTGGTGGTGAACCGGAAGTAGTCCGATCAAATGTCACTGTTTGCTAAAGGCAACACCATGAGAAACGCGATTGTTTTTTTGTGCTCCTGGCTCCTGGCGTTTTCTGTTGGCGCTTGTGTTGTTCCGCCAATGCTGAATGCCAAAGACAAGGAGTCCGTTGTAATCATGGGAGAAGTACTCGCCGTCAGGCTGACTGAGCGCGAGGCCGCGTATCAAGGGAGCGGCCAGCGCGATCTACTCAGTTCAGCGACCGAGCGCCACAAGATCAGTGTCGCAGTTCTGAACTACCTGCAGGGTCGTGGCGCCCCGGAAATCCTCGAACTGGAAATGGGCGGTTGTGGCGTATGGATCCCACATGTCCTCGACAGAGGTATTTTCGTTCTGAGTCGCGACAAGAAAACCGCCGTTCCTTATTACGAGAAAGAAGGCTATCGCTATGCCAAAGCGGCATTGGTGTTTGGCCTTCTTGATGAAGGCAAATAGCAGTGCGTAGGGCGCAATAGCCGAAGAGCATTGCGCCGTATTTGGTCAGGCCAGACGAACCAAAAAAAACCGGCGCCATGGCGCCGGTTTTTCACCTCTGGTTCATTCCACGCTTATTTGAGCGACGCAGATGCAGTGCCAGATGGCGTGTTGGGCTTGTCGGCCTCACGTGTCTTGCAGTTGAGCTGCAACGACTTGACCTTGTCGGCCTCGCATTGGGGTGACAGGGTCCGGCCACGTACAGGGAAGTTCCCAAGCACCAGCTTCAGATGCCCTGCGTTGGGCTTCTCCGGGTCCCCCGTTACCGCCCAACCGCTCCACAAAAAGCTGCCACTGCTGGCCTCAAAGCAAGACAGCTGGACGCGCGAAGCATCGCTCGGCGGGATGACAACAACCCCGACAAAAATCGTCAGCATATTCATCGCTGTAGCGCCGGCCTTGCGGGCCGCCGTGAAGCGCTCGCCAGAAACACGCGCGAGACACAGCGTGTCGGACCCCGTTTCATTCCGCAACAGCTCCAGCGTATCCGACGGAATCACGAAGTTGCTCTGATTTGCCGAGTTATCAAAAGATTCGAAAACCTTTCGTGTGGCCGTACCCAACGGACTATCCAGACCAAACTTGGGATAAACGAATACGGGCTTGCCATCCTTGGCCTGGTAGGGATCACCAAACGATCCCGTGTCCACTGCTGCACTAGCAGCCGATGAGCTCGCTTGGTCCTTCTTGTCAGCCGGATCTACCTTGAGTTCGCCCTTGGCCGGGAAGACCCAATGTTCGTTGTAACGCGGATTCTGGAAACCCACGGCCACAGATTGAACATACGAAACCTCGTACCCCAGCGCGCCCAGCTCCTGCTTGACCAGGGGAAGTACGGCAATCAGGGTCTCCTTGCTGGCCTCAAGCCCCAGAACCGGTTCGCGGCCAAACATTCTCGGCCAAACGACGCGTGCATCCCCCAGCACGGCAACCTTGTTCATCGGGTTTTCGGTAACCAGCTTCTGTGACGCCGGCACCGGCATGTTCACCGCACAGCCGGACAGGAAAAATACTGCGGCCCCAGCCGTGCAGGCATATGACAACGAACGTTTGATGAATCCCCGGATGTTCATGAATCCTCCACTTGTTTTCAGATGCCACTCGGATTGGCTTTTGGATTGGCTCCCGACCCCTGAGAGCGAAAGACAACACTCTTGCCGGAGCGGCGGCGGGCCATTCTAGCTAGAAACGCAACTGGCATCTGGTCTTGATACGCCTAGCCGTGACAAACCCATCGTTGCGCATAACGGGGGGTAATTGCTTGATCCGGAAGCGCGATCTGCGCCTGGATCCGGTACCCCGACAACGAAAACCAATGCGCGATACCATCAGCGTCCATGCTCACCCTCATCCTCCGCTTCGCCATCCGCAACCCGCTGCGCCATCGCCTGCGCACGACGCTGACGCTCGCCGGCATCGTCGTCGCGGTGCTGGCTTTCGGGCTGCTGCGCACGGTCGTGTCAGCCTGGTATGCGGGGGCGGATGCGGCGTCGGACAAGCGTCTGGTTTCGCGCAGCGCGATCTCGCTGACCTTCACGCTGCCGCTCTCCTACGCCGAGCGCATGCGCGGCGTGGAAGGTGTGCAAGAGATCTCGTGGGCGAACTGGTTCGGTGGCGTGTACATCGAGCCGAAGAATTTCTTCCCGCAGTTCGCGGTGGATGCGAACAGCTACTTCCGCCTGTACCCGGAGTTCGTGATTGCACCGGAACAGCTCGAAGCCTTCAAGCGCGACCGGCGCGGCGCCATCGTGGGACGCAAGCTGGCGAACCGCTATGGCTGGAAGATTGGAGACGTGGTGCCCCTGCGCGGCACCATCATCGCGGGCAATTACGAGTTCATCATCCGTGGCATCTACGACGGCGCGCGCAGCTCGACGGACCAGAACCAGTTCTTCTTCCAGTGGGACTACCTCAACGAGCGCATCAATCAGCTCTTCCCCAAGCGCGGCAACCAGATCGGCGTGTTCATCATTGGCCTGCGCGACGGGCGCGATGCGGCAGCGGTGTCGCGCCGCGTCGATACAGAGTTCAAAAACTCGCTGGCCGAAACACTGACCGAAACAGAAAAGGCCTTCCAGCTGAGCTTCGTGGCGATGACGGGCACCATCGTCGAGGCGATCAAGCTGGTGTCCTACGTGATCATCCTCATCATCATGGCGGTGATGGCCAACACCATGTCGATGTCGGCGCGCGAACGCACGCGCGAGTACGCCACGCTCAAGGCGCTGGGCTTCCGCCCCTGGCTGGTGTCGCTGCTGGTGTATGCCGAGTCGCTGACACTCGCGCTGGTCGCGGGCGGGCTGGCCGTCCTCGCAACGGGGCCGGTGGCCCGCTGGGTGGGTAGCGGGCTGGACAACATCTTCCCGGTCTTCAACGTCTCGCCCGCCACGGTGCAGCAGCAGTGGTTGGCTGCCGTGTTGATCGGCTTCATCGCCGCGAGCTTGCCGGCGCTGCGCGCGGCGAAGGTGAAGGTAGTCGAGGGATTGAGGCAGGTGCAGTGATGAAGACGAACACCGACCTGTCGCCCTATCTCGCCCGCAGCGAAGTCATCGACTTCGACCACCCGGCCGTTGCGGCACTCGCCGCCGAGCTGACGCGCGGCCTCGCGAACGACTACGACAAAGCCCGCCGCTGCTTCGAGTTCGTACGCGACGAGATCCGCCACAGCTGGGACTACCGGCAAGGCCCGCTCACCTGCAAAGCGTCCGACGTGCTGCAACACCGCACCGGCTACTGCTACGCCAAGAGCCACCTGCTGGCCGCCTTGCTGCGCGCCAATGGCATCCCCGCCGCGCTGTGCTACCAGCGCCTGTCGGTAGGCGAGCACGGCGCGCCCTACTGCCTGCACGGGCTCAACGCAGTGTTCCTGCAGGGGCATGGCTGGTACCGCATCGACGCGCGCGGCAACAAGCCGGGCGTCGATGCGCGATTCTCGCCGCCGCACGAAGCGCTGGCTTTTGCAACGAGCGAAGCCGCGACGCATGACTTGCCAGGGCTGTTTGCCGAGCCCGTGCCCGTCATCGCGGCAGCGCTGACGACGCACAACGACATCGCTGCGCTCTATGCCGATCTGCCCGACATGGAGCTGGCGGACTGGCTTCGGCTGCATGCGGAGGCGCAAGCGACATGAAGCTCAGCACCCGCATCCCCCTCAACTACATCTGGCGCAACCTGCTGACGCGCCGGCTGACCACCGTACTCACGGCGGGCGGCATGGCGCTGGTGGTGTTCGTGTTCACGGCCGTGCAGATGCTCGAAGCGGGACTCAAGGCGACGCTGGTGCAGACGGGGCAGCCGGACAACGTGATCCTCATCCGCGCGGCGTCCGAGACCGAGGTGCAGAGCTCGCTGGACACGACGCAGTCGCACATCCTCGAAACCCTGCCGCACATTGCACGCGGGCCGGGTGGCGTGAGCATGCTGTCGAAGGAATGCCTGGTGCTGATCTCGCTGATCAAGCGCGACACGGGCGGGCCCTCCAACATCACGATTCGCGGCACGCACGATCTGGGGCTCGCACTGCGTCCGCAAGCCAGACTCATCGCAGGGCGCACGTTCCGCCCCGGCAGCAACGAAATCATCGTCGGGCGAAGCATCGCCAATGGCTTCGAGGGTGTGGGGCTGGGCCAGACGCTCAACTTCGCGCGCCGCGACTGGCAGGTGGTGGGCATCTTCGATGCGGGCAAGACGGCCTTCAACTCCGAGCTGTGGGGCGACGCCGAGCAGATGCAGCAAGCCTTCCGCCGCACGCTGTATTCCTCGATGATCGTGCAGCTCGACTCGCCCGCCTCGTTCGAGGCGATGAAGAAGGCCATCGAAGACGACCCGCGCCTGACCGTCGAGATCAAGCGCGAGCAGCAGTTCTACGCCGACCAGTCGAAGATGCTGGCCGCCTTCATCGGCATCCTCGGCACGGTGCTGTCAGTGATCTTCTCCATCGGTGCCGTGATCGGCGCAATGATCACCATGTACGGCGCGGTGGCGAGTCGCACAGCCGAGATCGGCACGCTGCGTGCCATTGGCTTCTCGCGCCTCAACATCCTCATCGCCTTCCTCGGCGAGTCCTTGCTGCTGAGTTTGCTCGGAGGCCTCGTCGGCCTCGCGGGCGCGTCGTTCATGCAGCTGGTGTCAATCTCGACCATGAACTGGCAGACCTTCGCCGAACTGGCTTTCGCCTTCCAGCTCACGCCGGGCATTGCCATTGGCAGCATCATCTTCGCGTTGGCGATGGGCTTCTTCGGCGGCGTGCTGCCGGCCTGGCGTGCGGCGCGGTTGAACATCGTCGAAGCGGTGCGTTCAGCGTGAAGGAAACACCATGAAAGCCAGAACCCCCGCCGAAGCGACCAAGCTCGAAGACCTGCCCAACATCGGCAAATCGATTGCCGGCGACCTGCGCGGGCTGGGTATCCAGACGCCGGCCGAGCTGGCCAAACGCGACCCGCTGACGACCTACCTCGCCCTCGGCGGCCCGATGGGGCCGCGCCACGACCCCTGCGTGCTCTACACCCTGCTCGCCGCCGAGCATTTCCTCACGAAAGGCGAGCCGCTGCCCTGGTGGGACTTCACCACCGCAGGCAAGCAACTGCTGGGCACGGACTGAGCAAACGCGCACTACGCCACACCCGGCGAGCCAGAGCCGCTGGCGGCGCAGCGACTTTTGCGATAATCCCGGCATCCTTCATCACCCCGCCCGCTTCACTGAAAGTCCAGCTGGCGGAGCACGCTCATGCCAGCCATCCGTTCGAAGCCAGCCGCGCGTACCGTTCTCGCCTGCCTGGCGGCCCTCCTGCTGCCACTTGCCCATGCGGGAGTCGACTACCGTGAGGCGCCCTCTCTCACGCAGGAAGTCCGGGCCGGCAAGCTGCCACCGGTCGAACAGCGCCTGCCCGCGCGGCCCGAGATCGTCAAACCGCTCACGCGCCCCGGCAGCTACGGTGGCGTCATCCGCACGGCGATACGCAGCAACGGCGACCAGAACGCCATCCTGCGCCTGTTCGGCGCGCAAGGTCTGGTGCGCTGGGGGACGGATTTCGCGAGCGTCGTGCCGAACGTGGCCGAGAGCTGGACGACCAACAACGAGCAGTCGGAATTCACGTTCAGGCTGCGTCACGGCATGCGCTGGTCCGACGGCGCGCCCTTCACCGCAGACGACGTACTGTTCGCCATCAACGACCTCGTGGCGGACAACCAGTTCTTCACGATCACTCCCTCACGCTATGTCATCAAGGACAAGGTGGTGGTCGCCGAGAAGATCGACAACGACACGGTGCGCCTGAAGTTTGCCGGCAGCTACCGGCGCTTCCTCGAAGAGCTGGCGACACCGCCGGGGCAGCACCCGGTGATGTACCCCAAGCATTACTGCAGCCAGTTCCACCCGAAATACAACCCGCGCGTCCTCGAACTCGCGCATGCCGAGCGGCTCAACGACTGGGTCAGCCTGATGCGGCTGAAGTGTGGCGACATCGAGACGCCGACGCGCTGGGGCAACCCGGCCAAGCCAACGCTGGACCCGTGGATCATCAAGGAGCCCTACACCGGTGGCAGCACGCGGGTGCTCGCCGTGCGTAACCCGTATTTCTGGCAGGTCGACACGCTGGGACAGCAACTGCCTTACATCGACAGCATTCGCTTCCAGGGCATCGCCGCCATCGAGGCCATCGTGCTTGCCGCCGTCAGTGGGCAGCTCGACTTCCAGATCCGCTACATCGGTGAGGTGCACGACCGCGCACTGATCAACGAAAACGCCGCACGGGGTGGCTACACCACGATGCTGCTTCCCGACACGCCCAGCAATGTCGCCGGCATCTACCTCAATTACTCGACGAAGAACGCGGCCATGCGCGAGTTGTTCCGCCAGCGCGACTTCCGCATCGCGCTGTCGCTGGGCCTCGACCGCCCCGAAATCAACGAGCTGGTTTTCATGGGTCGCGGCGAAGGCTGGCAAATCGGCCCTTTGCCGCAGAACCGCTTCTTCAACGAACGCCTGTCGAAGCAGTTCACCGAGCGCGACGTCGCACGCGCCAATGCCCTGCTCGACGGACTGGGCCTCAGCGCGCGGGACAGCGAGGGCTACCGCCAACGCCCCGGCGGTGGCCGCGTCTCGTTCGGCCTCGCAGTACCGCTGTCGGCACCGATGTTCACGGACATCGCGAGCCTGATGCGCCGGCAGCTCAGAGCGATAGGCATAGACATGGTGCCGGAGCCGGCAGAACGCTCCCTGTATGGCGAGCGCATTCGTACCAACGAATACGATGCGGCGCTGGACAGCGTAACCGGCGGCATGGACCCAACGCTGGACATGCGCTCCATCGTCAGCATCCATGCGCAGGAATCGAAGCAAAGCCTGCCCTGGGTGCGCTGGTACGAAAGCAACGGCAAGTCCGGCGAAGAGCCGCTGCCCAACATGAAGAAGCGCCTGGAACTCTACGACCGCTGGCAGCTGGCGAAGACCGACAGGGAGGCCGACGCGCTGTTCCGCGAGATCCTGCAGCTCGCAGCCGATGAATTCGACGTCATCGGCACGATCCGCTCCGGCAAGTTCGACCGCGCTGCGCAGCAGCCGGCTCGTGAATGTGCCGGAGACATTCCCCTCCGGCTGGCCATTCGGCTCACCCGGGCCGACGCTGCCTCAACAGTATTTTTACGCCAGATGAAGCGCGGCTTGTGCCGCCCGCCCCGGTTGAGGGATAATGCGCGCCCACCCGTGCCGGGGTGGCGGAATCGGTAGACGCAGCGGATTCAAAATCCGCCGCCGAAAGGCGCGAGGGTTCGAGTCCCTCTCCCGGCACCATCTTTCCTTGTTTGGGTTCTTTCCGTTGCACTGAACCCTGCGACGCAGGGCATGCCCCATGCTCAGCCTCGACGACTTCGACTACGACCTCCCTCCCGAACTGATCGCCCAGACGGCCCTCGTCGACCGGGCTGCGTCACGTCTGCTCGTCGTCGGCCAGAACGCTTTGCAGGACAGCGTCTTCCGTGAGCTGCCCGGCCTGCTGCGTGAAAATGACCTGCTGGTCTTCAATGACAGCCGCGTGCTGCACGCCCGCCTGTTCGGCCAGAAGCAGACTGGCGGCCAGGTCGAGATCATGATCGAGCGTCCGCTCGGCGACCACGAAGCGCTGGCGATGATCCGTGCCAGCAAGTCGCCCAAGCCCGGCAGCCGCATCCGCGTGGCCGATGCGTTCAATGTCGATGTGCTGGGCCGTGCGGGCGCCTCGGGCGAGTTCTTCCACCTGCGCTTCCCGCCGCAAGACACAGCCGTCAATTACATCGAGCGCTACGGCAAGCTGCCGCTGCCGCCCTACATCGAACACGCAGCGACCGAATCGGACGAGACGCGCTACCAGACCGTCTATGCGCGCGAGCTGGGCAGCGTCGCGGCGCCGACGGCGGGCCTGCATTTCGACGATGCGCTGTTCGAGGCCGTCGCAGCACGCGGCGTGAACAAGGCTTTCGTGACGCTGCACGTCGGCGCCGGCACTTTTCAGCCCGTGCGCGAGCAGGATCTGTCGAAGCACCAGATGCACCGCGAGCTGTACAGCATTCCGACCGAGACCGTCAAAGCCATAGCCCGCTGCCGCGCTGCCGGTGGCCGCGTGATCTGCGTCGGCACGACGGCGATGCGCGCGCTGGAATCCGCCGCGCAGCAAGGTCCATTGGCTGCAGGCAGCAGCGAAACCGGCATCTTCATCACGCCGGGCTACCAGTTCCGCGTGGCCGACGCCTTGATTACCAACTTCCACCTGCCGAAGTCCACGCTGCTGATGCTGGTCTCGGCGCTCGCCGGCGTCGAACACCATCCGCCGTGCCTACGCCCATGCCGTGGCCCAGCGTTACCGCTTTTTCAGCTACGGTGACGCCATGTTCCTGGAAAAGCAGACATGAAGTTCGATCTCTTGAAGACCTCCGGCCAGGCCCGTCGTGGCCGCCTGCAACTGGCGCACGGCATCGTCGAGACGCCAGTGTTCATGCCGGTCGGCACCTACGGCAGCGTGAAGTCCATGAGCCCCGACGAGCTCAACGACATCGGCGCACAGATCTGCCTGGGCAACACCTTCCACCTGTGGCTGCGCCCCGGTACTAAGGTGATGGAGAAATTCGGCGGCCTGCACGACTTCATGCAGTGGAAGAAGCCCATCCTCACCGACTCCGGTGGCTTCCAGGTGTTCTCGCTGGGGGCGCTGCGCAAGATCACCGAAGAGGGCGTCAAGTTCTCGTCGCCCATCAACGGCGACAAGCTGTTCCTGACGCCCGAAGAGTCGATGCGCATCCAGCACAGCCTCAATAGCGACGTCGTCATGATCTTCGACGAATGCACGCCCTACCCAGCCTCGCACGACGAAGCAGCCAAATCGATGCGCATGTCGATGCGCTGGGCGCGCCGCTCGCGCGACGAGCACGACAAGCTGGGCAACACCAATGCGCTGTTCGGCATCGTGCAAGGCGGCATGCACGAAGATCTGCGCGACGAATCGCTGGCCGGCCTCGTCGACATCGGCTTCGACGGCTTTGCCATCGGCGGCCTGTCGGTCGGCGAGCCCAAGGAAGAGATGGAGCGCATCCTCGGCCACACGGCGCCGCGCCTGCCCACAAACAAGGCGCGCTACCTGATGGGCGTCGGCACGCCGGAAGACCTCGTCTATGGCGTCTCGCAAGGCATCGACATGTTCGACTGCGTGATGCCGACGCGCAACGCGCGTAACGGCTGGCTGTTCACGCAGTGGGGCAACCTCAAGATCCGCAACGCCGTACACCGCGACGACACGCGCCCGCTCGACGAAGCCTGCGCCTGCTACACCTGCCGCAATTTCTCGCGCGCCTACCTGCACCACCTGGACCGCGCCGCCGAGATGCTGGGCCCGCGCCTGATGACGATCCACAACCTGTTCTATTACCAGCAGCTGATGCGCGAAATGCGCGAAGCGATTGATGGGGATCGTTTTGCGGAATTCACGGTCGAATTCGCCGCTCGACGCGCCCGCGGCACGGCCTGACTCTCATCAAACCAGCTGCGGCGGCGCAATAGGGCTAGCAAACCCCGCCTGCTATACTCGCGGGCTTCCGATTGATCCAGCTGGAGTTTTACCGAAATGCTGATTTCCACCGCTCACGCACAAACCGCCGGCGCCGCAGCCGACCCCACCGGGGGCTTCTCCGGCATCCTGATGATGGGCCTGATGCTGGTCGTCATGTACTTCCTGATGATCCGCCCGCAGATGAAGCGCGCCAAGGAACACAAGGCCCTGCTCGATGCCCTCGCCAAGGGCGATGAAGTGATGACCAACGGCGGCGTTGCCGGCACGGTCACCGAAGTGCGCGATGCCTTCGTGAAGGTCGAGATCTCCAGCGGTGTCGAGATCCTCGTGCAGAAATCCGCAGTGGGCGCCGTGCTGCCCAAGGGCACGCTGAAGTCCGCCTGAAGCAGTCGGGAGCCTTGCTCCCGACTCTTCCTCCTCCATTCCTGACCCCGTTCCCGCCATGAACCGCTATCCGCTCTGGAAGAACCTGTCGATCCTGCTCGTGCTGGTCGTCGGCCTGCTCTTCACGCTGCCCAATTTCTACGGTGAAGTGCCTGCGGTGCAGGTGTCTTCGAGCCGCGCGACTGTTAAGGTCGACAGCAGGCTTGAAGACCGTGTGCTCGAAGCCCTCAAGACTGCCGGCATCAACTCCACCGGTTCGCTGCGCGACAGCAGCAGCCTGCGTGTGCGCTTTGCCGACACCGATACCCAGCTCAAGGCAAAGGACCTGATCGAGCACACGCTCAATCCGGACGCCAAGGATCCGACCTACGTCGTCGCACTGAACCTGCTGTCGGCCAGCCCATCCTGGCTAAGCTCGATCCACGCCATGCCGATGTACCTGGGCCTCGACCTGCGGGGCGGCGTGCACTTCATGCTGCAGGTGGACATGGCTGGCGCCCTCACCAAGAAGCTGGACGCGACCGTCAATGACGTACGCGCCCTGTTGCGTGACAAGGAGATCCGCCATGGTGGTGTACGCAAGGATGGCTCGGCCATCATCGTTCGCGTCAACGACGAAGCCGTGCGTGACAAGGCACGCAACGCCATCAAGGACTCTCAGCCTGACCTGATTGTCACCGAGCGTAACGAGGGCACTGACCTGCTGCTCGTCGGAAACTTCTCGGAACAAGCCAAGCTGCGCATACAGAGCGACGCCATCAAACAGAACATCACCACGCTGCACAACCGGGTCAATGAACTCGGCGTGGCTGAACCGGTGATCCAGCAACAGGGCCTGGACCGTATCGTCGTCCAGCTACCGGGTGTGCAGGACGTGACCAAGGCCAAGGATCTTCTGGGCCGCACTGCCACGCTGGAAGTGCGCCTCGTCGATGAGACCGCAACCGAAGCCGGACCCGCCAACGATGTGTTCAGCGAGAACCGTGACGGTATCGACGTTCCGGTTGTCGTCAAAAAGCAGGCAGTGCTGACCGGCGACCGCTTCGTCGGTGCGGCCGCGAGTTTCGACCAGAACGGCAATCCAGCCGTTTCCGTGCAACTCGACGCAGCCGGCGGCCGTGTGATGCGCCAGGTGACGCGCGAGAACATGAAGAAACGCATGGCCATCATCCTGTTCGAAAAGGGCAAGGGCGAAGCCATCTCGGTGGCTACCATCCAGGGCGAGTTCGGTAACCGCTTCGAAATCACCGGCCAGTTCAGCAGTGAAGAAACCAACCGTTTGGGCATCCTGATCCGCTCCGGTTCACTGGCTGCGCCGATGGAAATCATCGAAGAGCGCACCATCGGCCCGACTCTCGGTGCCGAGAACATCAAGAAAGGCTTCGACTCCACGCTGTGGGGCTTCATCGCCATCGCGGTGTTCATGTGCATCTATTACGTGATGTTCGGCCTCATCTCCACGCTGGCGCTGGGCGCCAACCTGCTGCTGCTGGTGGCTGTACTGTCAATGCTGCAGGCCACGCTCACCTTGCCAGGCATCGCGGCTATCGCACTGACCCTGGGTATGGCCATCGACGCCAACGTGCTGATCAACGAGCGCATCCGCGAAGAGTTGCGTAATGGCGCTACGCCGCAAGCTGCCATCACGGCCGGTTACGACCGCGCATTCGACACGATTCTGGACTCCAACATCACCACCCTGATTGCCGGTGTGGCGCTGTGGGCGTTTGGCTCGGGCCCGGTGAAGGGCTTCGCGACGGTGCATTGCCTCGGCATCCTGACCTCGATGTTCAGTGCCGTGCTCGTCTCGCGCATGATCGCCAACTTCGTCTATGGCCGTCGTCGCAAGCTCGACAAGATTGCCATCGGCCAGATCTGGAAACCGGACGCCCAGTAAGGCGCCAGGAGCTCAACAAAAATGGAACTCTTCCGCATCCGTAAAGACATCCCGTTCATGAAACGGGCCCTGATCTTCAACGTCATCTCGCTCGTTACCTTCCTGCTGGCCGTGATGTTCCTCTTCACGCGCGGCCTGCACTTGTCGGTCGAATTCACCGGCGGCACGGTCATGGAGCTGGCTTACAAGGAGGCCCCGCAGCTGGAGCCGATCCGTAACGCCATGGAAAAGATCGGCTACGCCGACGCGATCGTGCAGAATTTCGGCAGCTCGCGCGATGTGATGATCCGCGTGCCCAACCGCGGCACCGAGAATTCGGCCAAGGTCTCCGAAAAAGTCATGAGCAGCATCGCCAGCATCAACGGCAGCAAGCCGGAGCTGCGCCGCGTCGAGTTCGTGGGCCCGCAAGTCGGCAAGGAGCTGGCCCAGGACGGCGCAATGGCCCTGCTGGTCGTGATCGTCGGCATCGTGGCCTACCTTGCCGTGCGCTTCGAATGGCGTTTCGCCGTCTCGGCCATCATCGCCAACCTGCACGACGTGATCATCATCCTGGGCTTCTTCGCCTTCTTCCAGTGGGAGTTCTCGCTGCCCGTGCTGGCAGCCGTGCTGGCGGTGCTGGGTTACTCGGTCAACGAATCGGTGGTCGTGTTCGACCGGGTGCGCGAAACCTTCCGCAACAGCCGCATGCGCAGCTTGAGCGTGCCTGAAGTGCTGGACCACGCCATCACCAGCACCATTTCGCGCACCATCATCACCCACGGCTCCACGCAGATCATGGTGCTGTCGATGCTGATCTTCGGTGGCGCCACCCTGCACTACTTCGCCCTGGCGCTGACCATCGGCATCTGCTTCGGTATCTACTCCTCGGTGCTGGTCGCAGCGCCGCTGGTGATGTGGCTGGGTGTGTCACGCGAGCAGTTCATCAAAGCTGTCGTGAAGAAGGAAGAAGCTGTCGTTTAAGACGCAGCTTGCTACCCCCAACAAAAAAGCCCGGCATGCCGGGCTTTTTTGTTGGGCAGAACGCCGGACGTGTTTTCTGTGTCGCCCCCTGTGTCGGCCCTTTTGACGCCCGCGCTTCAACGAGGGACCCATACAGCGTTTTCCCCAGCAAAACGACGTGCAAGCCAATGAAACAAAAGTGAAATTTACAGGCTGATCGGTAGCGTCCCGGGGCTGGAATCAATGTTGCTATGGGACAACCAGCTTCCACCGACCCCGAGGATCCAAAAATGAAACTCTCGAAACTTCTTGCAGGCCTGACCCTGATCGTCGCCTCTGCTGCCAGCCAGGCCACCCTGGTCAACGGTGGTTTTGAATCCGGCCTCACTGGCTGGGCCACCTCCGGCCTGACCTGCTCCGGCGTGGGCAGTGCCTACAACACCGCCACCGGCGGCTGTTTCGGCATGGACTCCGACCCCGGCGCGCACAGCGGCAGCGCCGCGCTGTACCTCGGCACCGCAGCCGGCGGCGGCATTGTAAGCCAGGACATCGACACGACCGCAGGCGGCTACTACCACGTGACACTGTGGCTGGCCAACGGCTCATACAACGGCACGCCGACACCCAATGCCCTGGTGATCACCTTCGGTGGCATCACCCTGCTGGATCTGGCTGACGCGCCGGCACAGGCCTACTCCTACTACGAGTTTGACGTTGTGGCATCGAGCGCCAGCTCCGCCCTCGTCATGACCAACAAGCAGACGCCGTCGTTCTGGGTGGTCGATGACATCACCGTCACCGAAGTCCCCGAGCCTTCGACCCTGGCGCTGTCCGCACTGGCCGTTCTCGGTCTCGCCGGCGTAGCACGTCGCAAGGCAGCCTGAGCTTTGCCGCGGCACATCCGGTTCCGGATGTGCCGCTTGATGCGCCACCTTCGTCAGCGCGCGATACGCAAGGCGTTGAGCACCACCAGCAGCGAGCTGGTCCCCATCCCCACTCCCGCACCAAGCGGCGACACCCAGCCCGCCATGGCCGCGGGAATCGCCAGCAGGTTGTAGGCCGCAGCCCACACAAGGTTCTGGCGAATGATGGCCAGGCTGCGACGCGCAATACGCACACCTTCCGGCAGGCAGGACAAGTCATCCCGTAACAGCACGATGTCCGCGCTTTGGCGCGCCAGATCGGTGCCGCCGCCCATGGCAATCGAGACATGTGCCTGCGCAAGCACGGGCGCGTCGTTGACGCCATCCCCCACCATCGCCACAACGTGGCCCGCGGTCTGCAAGCTCGCCAATGCTTGCTGCTTGCCCTCCGGCGTCATACCAGCCCGAGCGTCTTCGATGCGGCATTGCGCAGCGGCCTTGCTCACCGCGGCGTGACTATCGCCACTGAAGACACTGAGTCCTGCGAATGCACGCAAGCGCTCCAGCGCCATCGGCGCTTCGGTGCGCAGCGCATCGTCGAAACCGAAGGCAGCCAGCCAGCGCCCGGAGCTGACGAGCAGCACGTCACTCGACGCTTCTGCAAGACTGGCCGGACAAGGGCAGCCAGCCAGGCCCGCAACGAACTCCTGCCGCCCGATGGCGTATTCGACGCCTGCCACAACACCACGCAGCCCTTGCCCGGTAACGGCCGCCACGGATTCGGCAACCGGCACGACTGAGGCTGCCGCAAGCAGAGCACGTGCAATGTGATGCCCGGACTGCGCCTCCAGCGCCGCGGCAAGCCGCAACACCTCGTCTCGCGACACGCCTTCAACAAGGTGTACGGCCTGCAGCGTCATCCGTCCCTCGCTGAGGGTGCCGGTCTTGTCGAAAACGAAGTGATCCACGCGCGCCAGAGTCTCGATGGCTTGCCCCCGCGTAACAAGGAGCCCCGCTCGCGCCAATGCCTCGGTCGCAACGGTCAGGGCAATGGGGGTGGCCAGCGACAAGGCGCAAGGGCAACTGACCACCAGAACGGAAACGAAGATCCACAGGGCACGATCAGGCTGGGTCTGCCACCACAGCACGCCCGTCAGCGCAGCCATGCACAGCAGGATGAGCACGAACCAGCCAGCAATGCGGTCCGCCAGTTCGGCCACACGGGGGCGATGTGCCGCCGCACGTTCGACCAGCCGCAGAATGCCCGCCAGACGCGTCGCGTCTCCCACACCTGTCGCCCGCACAAGCAATGGGCTGCCGCGATTGACGCTGCCAGCCAGCACCTTGTCACCCGCTTCGCGTCGTTGAGGCCGGCTCTCGCCGGTCAACCAGGACTCATCGAGCTCGCTACCACCCTGTGTGAGCTGACCGTTGACGACCACGGTCTCACCTGGCAGCACCCGGATGGCATCCCCCGTGCGCAACTCACTGCTGGCGATGCGCTCCTCGCTACCATCTGCCGCAACACGTCTTGCGAAGACCGGCATCAACCGCCCGAGCACCTCGGCACCACGCACAGCGCGCTGACGCGCCAGCATCTCCAGATAGCGCGCGCCGAGCAGGAAGAACACGAACATCGTGACGGAGTCGAAGTACACCTCGCCACGGCCACTCACAGTCGCCCACAGGCTGGCCAGGAACGCGCTGCCGATGCCCAGTGCAACGGGAATATCCATGCCCATGCGCCACATGCGCAGATCGCGCCAGGCACGCTGGAAAAACGGCGCGGCGGAATAGCCAACGACCGGAACCGTCAGCAACAGGCTCGCCCAACGCATGAGGCTCGCAGCCCACGGGCTCAGATCCCCATCGCCGGCAATGTAGGCCGGATAGGCGTACATCATCACCTGCATCATACCCAGCCCGGCAACTAGCACTCGCCACAACGCCGTCTTGCGCTCACGCGCGGCGACCTCTTCACTGCGTTGCGGGTCATAGGGCCAGGCGCGATAACCGATTGCCGTCACTGCCGCGAGGACGCTGGACAACTTCGTCCGTCCCTCACCCGGGCCGTCACGCCAGCGCACCCGCGCACGGCGGGTGGCGAAATTGGTATGCACCGCCGTCACGCCCGGCAAGCCCGCGAGGTGGCGTTCGTTGAGCCATACGCAGGCTGCGCAGGTGATGCCTTCGAGAATGAGGTCTGCCTCGCGTTCGTCGTCACCCATGGGGCGAACGAAACCCTGTTGGAAACCGGGATTGTCGAACAGGCTCAGTGAAGCAAGGGACTCCGGAATGGCCTCGCGGGGAGACTCCGGCAGGCTGGCGCGATGACGATAGTAATCAGCGAGACCACCTGCGACGATTGCCGAAGCCACGGCCTCGCAACCGGCGCAACACATCTGGCGCGACGCGCCATCGATGACGACCTGCCAGCGCGCCTCACGGGGCAAAGGCAGGCCGCAGTGGTAACAGATCTCCGCAGCAGCGGATTCAGAATGTGTGGGCACGCCAGCAGAAGGTTCTGCAGTCATGCCAACCATGCGACCTGCGAATGGTTAGCGCAGCTCGGTATGCAGCAGGCCAAGAATGCGCTTGACCGACGCTGGTGCGGCAACACCACCGGTGCGATTGGCAACGCGTACTACAGTCTTGTCACCTTCCGCCGCAACGCTGATGCGGAACAAGTCCGTATCTGCAGGCTTGTCACTGCTCCAGAAATTCAACCAGGAGAACCAGCCCTTGGAGGGCTTGCCTTCGAGATCCACATCGGTGATGTAACGCACGAAGTAGTAACCCTTGGAACGATCACGATCTTCGACCACCATGCCGATGCGATCCAGGCTCAAGCCAATCTGACGCCATGCTCGATCAAGCTGGTCATCTACAACCAGTTGCTGCGCCCCGTCTGCCGCCACACCAAGACGTGCCTTGTCGGGCGCGGCCTGCATGGCCACAGCCTGATTCGCCACAGTCTCCTCGGCACCGAATGCGATCATCATGCGGCGGAGCATGTCGAGCTCCATTGACGGATCAGCTGGGCGCGTCAGCCAACCCAAAGTGGCATCTCGATTGGAAAGATCTGTCTGTTCAAGACCACGATGACTGATGTAGATCTCGATGGTGCCCGGCTCGGCCCCGGACTCAAGCCGCGTACGGAACTTGTCTTTATCCAGACCACCTGTCAGCGTCCGGATCAGGGGCGCATTCAGGAACATGCCGATGCCCCCCTTGACGCGCTTCTCGGCCCAATCGGTCTCCATGACAAAGGTTTTGGCATTGTCACTTTCAATGGCGAAACCAAGATCCTCCCAGAACTTGCGCACCTGCGGCCAGACCGTATCAGCAGTTCCGTTGACCACCAGCCATTTCTGGGCTCCCGCCTTGACGACACGTGCGTTGCCGGATTTGTCTGGTGAGGTTGCCGTACCGGGTTTGGCTAGCTGAGCCTGTTGTGCGGCTGCCTGCTGACCCGACGCAGTTGCCGAGGCGCGACGTGGGTCGGCAGTCTGCAGACGCTCGTCACGCGTCGGCGTGATCAGATCAGGCGGCACTTCGAGGGATCGGGTCGGCCGATTGTCTACGCGTTTGGAGTCGCTGCGATACACCGGCTCCTTGTCCGAAGCACAGGCCGACAACAACAGTGCCAGCGCGCAAGCAGACAGGGTCAGGCTTCCGCGAGCGGAGACGAAACGGAACATCATCGATTTCCTTTCAGTTGAGCGCGCCGGCTGCTCGCATGGCAGCACGGATACGGTCATGGAATTGCGGGGACAGCGGCGTCAGCGGCAGACGCAGCGTGTGGCCGACCATCCCCATCTCGGCGCAGGCCCACTTCACGGGAATGGGATTGGCCTCGACGAAGAGATCGCGGTTGAGGAGGAAAAGTTTCCGGTTCAGTTCGAGCGCCTTGGCGACATTGCCAGCACTCGCTGCCACACACAGGTCATGCATCAGGCGCGGTGCCACATTGGCCGACACCGAAATCACACCGTGACCACCGAGCAGGATGAAAGGCATCACAGCCATATCGTCACCGGTGTAGAGCACAAAGCCCTTGGGCGCACGCATCGCCAGATCGGTGATGCGCTCGATGTTGCCGGTAGCGTCCTTGATGCCGATGATGCCCGGCACCTGCGCGAGGCGCAGCACGGTGTCATTCTGCATGTCGGCCACGGTACGGCCGGGCACGTTGTAGAGGATCACGGGCAGGTTGACCGCTTCGGCGATGGCCTTGAAGTGCTGGTACATGCCTTCCTGCGTCGGACGGTTGTAGTACGGCACGACCGACAGGCCTGCGACGGCGCCGACTTCCTTGGCGAAACGCGTCAGCTCGATGGCTTCGGACGTGGAGTTGGCGCCCGTACCGGCGATGACGGGAATACGGCCTGCAGCATGCTCGACGGCAACGCGGATCAGCGCGCAGTGTTCCTCGACATCCACCGTCGGCGACTCCCCGGTCGTACCGACGATCACCAGCCCGTCCGTTCCCTCGCGCACATGGAAATCGATGAGCGCACGGAAGCGCGGCCAATCGATCTGGCCGTCCTCCAGGAAGGGCGTAATCAGGGCGACGAGAGAACCTGTCAGCATGTCTTGCAAGCTCGAAAAAACGAATCCGCCATTGTACCCGAAGCCCCCGGTCAGAGCCCTGCGATGGCCTTGATATGGGCGGTCACGCTGCGCCCCAGTGCAGACAGGGCGTAACCGCCTTCCAGCATCGACACGATGCGTCCCTGACAGTGCTGCTCGGCGAAACCACGTAGTTGCTCGCTGATCCAGGCGTAGTCCGCATCGAGAAGGCCCATCGAGGCCATGTCGTCCTCGTAATGCGCGTCGAAACCCGCAGAGATGAACAGCATCTGCGGCTGGAATTCCGTCAGCGCGGGCAGCCAGCTCTCTGTCAGCAAGCTGCGCACGGCATCGCCGCGCGTGGCCGCCGGTAAAGGCGTGTTAAGCATGTTGTCGCTGCGCGGCGGCACACCACAGTAGGGATACAGCGGGTACTGGAAAAAGCTCACCATCAGCACGCGCGGATCGTTTACGAAGATGTCCTCGGTGCCATTGCCGTGATGCACGTCGAAGTTGACGATGGCCACGCGCTCCAGCCCATGCACTTCGAGCGCATGGCGTGCCGCGACGGCGATATTGTTGAAGAAGCAGAACCCCATGGCCTGCCCGCGTTCAGCATGGTGTCCAGGCGGGCGCACAGCACAGAAGGCACTATCGACCTCGCCACGCATCACCATGTCGGTGGCCTTGATGCCGGCGCCGGCAGCGCGCAAGGCGGCCTTGAGCGTGTGCGGGCACATCGCCGTGTCCGGATCGAGGTGCACGATGCCGCGCTCGGGCAGGGATTCAATCAACGCGCGGATGTAGGCCGGCGAATGCGCGCGCTGCAGCTCGTCGATGGAGGCTTCGGGCGCCTCAACGTTTTCGAGGTACATCTCCAGCCCGGATGCGATCAGCCGGTCGCGGATCGCCGAAAGGCGATCCGGTGACTCGGGATGCTGGCCCCCCATGTTGTGCAGCCAGCAATCAGGATGGGTGATGAAAGCAGTACCGGCCATGAAACCCTCACTGCAGAAGCGCAAAACGAGCGCTGATTACAGCGCCGTCACAGCACCGGAGCAATCGGCGCAAACCCCACGCGTGGGCTTGCGCCTCCGTGCTCAGCCAATCACGTGCGACAGCAGACCGTCAGCCAGCTTGGGCTCGAACCAGGTCGACTTGGGCGGCATGATTTGGTCGGCATCGGCGACAGCCATGAGGTCGGCCAGCGTGGTCGGATACATCGCGAAGGCCACGGCCATCTCGCCCGAGTTCACACGCTTTTCGAGTTCCGGCAAACCACGGATGCCACCCACGAAATCGATGCGCTTGTCGCGGCGCAGGTCAGCGATGCCGAGGATGGGCGTCAGCAGGTGATCGGACAGCAGGCTCACGTCGAGACGCGCCACCGGATCCTGCGGCACCAGCTCGGCCTTGACCTGCAAGCGGTACCACTGACCCTTCAGAAACATGCCGACTTCACCGTGCTTCGAGGGCTTCACCTGAGCAGCCGCCTTCTCCACCGAGAACGCCGCACCGATGCGCTCGACAAGCTGCGCTTCGCTCAGACCATTGAGGTCGGTCACGACGCGGTTGTAGTCGAGGATGGCCAGTTCGTGATCGGGGAAGATCACGGACAGGAAGTAGTTGTAGGACTCATTGCCGGTGTGCGACGGATTCGCCGCCTTGCGTGCCGCAGCGACGCGCGATGCGGCAGCTGAACGGTGGTGGCCGTCAGCAATGTAGAGCGCATGCATGGCATCGAATTCAGCCGTCAACTTGGCGATCGTTGCCTCGTCGCTGATCGCCCACACTGTGTGGCGGATGGCATCGTCAGCCACGGCATCGGCGACCGGCTCGGTCGTCGTCGCAGCCTTCAGGATGGCATCCACGGCGGGCGCCTTCGGATAAGCCAGCAGCACAGGGCCGGTCTGCGCACTCAGCGCTTCGATCTGGCGCACACGGTCATCTTCCTTGTCCGGACGCGTGAGTTCGTGACGCTTGATACGGTTCTTGTCGTAATCAGCCACGGACGCCGCCGCAACCAGACCGGTCTGCACGTGCTTACCCATGATGATGCGATAGACGTAGTAGCAGGCGCCGGCGTCACGCACCAGCACGCCAGCATCGATCATCTTCTGCAGGTTTTCGGCAGCCTTGGCGTACACAGCGGCCGAGTAAATGTCAGTGCCCGGCGGCAGGTCGATCTCGGGCTTCGAGATATGCAGGAAGCTCCAGGGCTTGCCTGCGGCGCGATCGCGCGCTTCGTCGCTGGACAGCACGTCGTACGGAGGCGCCACGATTTCCGGTGCACGACCGGCAGCGGGACGCAGACCGGCAAAAGCTTGAATCAGATGCATGCGTTTTCTTTCTCGATGATGGACGTACTGATTAGCGCGCGCGGGCAGCCACTACGCCCTTGAGGGCAGCGCAACTTTCACGCAAAAGGGTTTCCGTGGTTTCCCAACCGATGCAGGCATCGGTAACGGAGCAGCCGTACTTCAGCTCGGACAGGTTCTCGGGAATCGGCTGGCTACCGTCCTGCAGGAAGCTCTCGATCATCACGCCGACGATGGACTTGTTGCCAGCGACAACCTGGCCGACCACATCGCGCATCACCAGCGGTTGCAGCTCGGGCTTCTTCCAGGAGTTGGCGTGTGAACAATCGATGATGATGTTCTGCGGCAGCTTGGCCTTGGCCAATGCCTGTTCAGCGAGCGACACCGACACCGTATCGTAGTTTGGACGTCCACCACCACCACGCAGCACCGTGTGCGCGTAACGATTGCCTCGCGTACGGATGATGGCCGCCTCGCCCGCCTCGTTGAGGCCGAGGAAGCTGTGCGGGCGCGAGGCCGACAGCACGCCATTGACGGCCGCATCGAGCGAACCGTCTGTGCTGTTCTTGAAGCCCACCGGTGTCGACAGGCCCGAAGCCATCTCGCGGTGCGTCTGCGATTCCGCCGTGCGCGCGCCGATGGCCGTCCAGCTCACGAGGTCGCCGTAGTACTGCGGCGCGATCGGATCCAGCGCTTCGGTGGCTGCCGGCAGGCCGAACTCGGCCACGTCCAGCAGGAAGCGGCGTCCGCGTTCCATGCCCTCTTCGATATGGAAAGAGTCGTCCATGCGCGGATCGTTGATGAAGCCCTTCCAGCCCGTCGAGGTACGCGGCTTCTCGAAGTACACGCGCATCACGATGCACAGCGTTTCGGACAGCTCTTCCGACAGCTGACGCAGGCGGCGTGCGTATTCCAGACCGGCCGAGGGATCGTGGATCGAGCACGGCCCGACGATCACGAGGAAGCGTGGATCCTGACGATCCAGCAGGCGCTGCAGCGTGCGGCGGCCTTCGGTAACGGTCAGTGCGGCCGAATCGGTCAGCGGCACACGCGCCTTGATCTCGGCCGGCGAGGGCATGTGATCGAAAGACGCGACATTAAGGTTTTCAGTCGATGCGTGGCTCATGGCAACACCAGGTTCGGGTGATGATTCCGGGAGAAAAAATGCAAAAACCCGCCATGTGGCGGGTTTCTGGTGCAACCAATGCTTCGTCCGGCCTGGCCGGCGCGAAACACTTAACTCACTTGAGCTTGGTTTCCTTGTACGCCACGTGCTTGCGAGCAACCGGGTCGTATTTCATGAACTCAAGCTTTTCCGGAGTGGTGCGCTTGTTCTTGTTGGTGGTGTAGAAGTGGCCGGTACCCGCAGTGGATTCCAGCTTGATCTTTTCGCGTCCGCCTTTTGCCATTTTTTATTGCTCCTTGTCAGCTCAGACGCGCTCGCCGCGCTCGCGCAGCTCAGCCAGCACGACTTCAATGCCGCGCTTGTCGATGGTACGCAGGCCGGCGTTCGAAACGCGCAGGCTCACGAAACGGTTTTCGGATTCAACCCAGAAACGACGGCTCTGCAGGTTGGGCAGAAAACGACGCTTGGTCTTGTTGTTGGCGTGGGACACGTTGTTGCCCACCATCGGGCCCTTGCCCGTAACGATACAAACTCGAGACATTTCTCGCTCCTGAACCTTGCAAACTCTGTGTGTTCTGTTACCCCGGACCCTGCGCCCGACCTCTTCAGGACGAGCCAATCTCGGGAAAGCCGCCGATTATACAAGGACTTTCACAGCCAGAGCAAGCCTGTTTTAGCTCCTGTCAGCGTCAGAGCAGGCCGCGCTCGGCAAAGGACAGCGGCCGCCCTGCGCCCGCCACGACGAAATGGTCCAGCGTCCGCACATCCACCATAGCCAGCGCCTGCTTGAGACTGCGTGTCAGCAGCTCGTCCGCGTGGCTGGGCTCGGCCATGCCTGAGGGATGATTGTGCGCGAGGATCACGGCTGCCGCATTGTGTGCCAGAGCCAGCTTGACGACCTCGCGGGGATAGACGCTGGTCTGGGTCAGCGTTCCGCGGAACAGCTCGACGGCTTCGATGAGGCGGTTCTGCGCATCGAGCATCAGCACCATGAATACCTCGTGCGGCAGCCCTGCCAGCCGCAAGCGCAGCCAGTCCCGCACGGCCTCGGGCGAACCCAGCATGTCACGCTCGCGCAGGGTCTCACCCAGCGCACGGCGCGACATCTCGAGTACCGCCTGCAACTGGGCGTACTTGGCCATGCCCATGCCGGGAATGGCCTGCAGGGCATCAGGGGAGGCTGCAAACAGGTGGTTGAGGCTGCCAAAATGCCCCAACAGATCGCGTGCCAGATCGACGGCGCTTTTGCCGCGGATCCCCACCCGCAGGAAGATGGCCAGCAGTTCAGCGTCCGACAAGGCCGCTGCACCCTGCGCGATCAGGCGCTCTCGCGGACGCTCCAGCTCGGGCCAGTCGGTGATGGACACTTGTGCAGACTCCAGACGATAGAATGCGCGGATTCTCTGTCAATTGAGCGCAAGGCATGGCCGCACTGACGGGCAAGACCATCGTACTGGGCATTACGGGCGGCATCGCGGCCTACAAGGCGGCTGAACTGACGCGTCTGCTCGTCAAGGCGGATGCGGACGTGCAGGTCGTGATGACCGAAGCGGCTACCCGGTTCGTCACGCCACTGACCTTCCAGGCGTTGTCCGGCAAGGCCGTCTGGACTGACCTCTGGGACGAGCGGGCCAGCAACGGCATGGCTCATATCAACCTGACGCGTGGCGCTGACCTCGCCGTCATCGCGCCGGCCTCCGCCAATTTCATGGCGCGGCTGTCGCACGGCATGGCCGACGATCTGCTGACCACACTGTGCCTGGCACGCGACTGCCCCCTGCTGGTGGCGCCCGCCATGAACCGCCAGATGTGGGACAACCCGGCGACGCAGCGCAACGTGGCGCAGCTGAAGAACGATGGCGTGCTGATGGCTGGCCCGGCAGCGGGCGAACAAGCCTGCGGCGAAACTGGCGAAGGCCGCATGCTCGAAGCGGAAGAGATCTTCGAGCACATCTGCGCGCAGTTCCAGCCGCGCGTGCTGGCCGGCCGCCGCATCCTCATGACGGCGGGCCCGACTTACGAAGCACTGGACCCTGTGCGTGGCATCACCAACATCAGCTCGGGACGCATGGGCTTCGCGCTGGCGCGTGCCTGCGCGCAGGCCGGCGCGGTCGTCACCCTGGTCAGCGGCCCCGTGAGCCTGCCGACGCCAGCAGGTGTCACACGCATCGACGTCAAGTCCGCCCAGACCATGCGCGATGTGGTGATGAACGCCGTCGGCGCCCACGATGTCTTCATCGCCGTTGCAGCCGTCGCGGACTACCGGCCCATCACTCCGTCTGCAGAGAAGATCAAGAAGAGCACTGATCGCCTCAGCATCGAGCTGATGCGCAACCCAGACATCCTGGCCGACGTCGCAGCCCTGCCTGCCCCACCCTTCTGCGTCGGCTTCGCGGCGGAGAGCTCCAACCTGGACACTTACGCCCAAGGAAAGCTCGTCGCCAAGCGCCTGCAGATGGTGGTCGGCAATCTGGTACAGGACGGCATGGGTGGCAGCAACAACCAGGTCGTCATCTACGACGCCAAGGGCCGCTATCCCTTGCCACGCGCCAGCAAGGACGAAGTTGCTGTCGGCATCGTTGCGCACTTGGCCAGCCTTTTGCCCTGAATCCCCGGAACACCTTTCACCCCTTTGGGCCGTGCGCCCACCTCGCCATGAAAACCATCGACGTCAAGATTCTCGACCCGCGCCTCAAGGACTCCCTGCCCCAGTACGCCACGCCCGGCGCTGCCGGCCTCGATCTGCGTGCAGCCCTGGAAGCGCCGCTAACCCTCAACCCGGGTGACACGCATCTCATTCCGACCGGCATGGCGATCCACATCGCCGACCCGGGCTACGCCGCAGTCATCCTGCCGCGCTCCGGCCTCGGTCATAAACACGGCATCGTGCTGGGCAACCTTGTGGGGCTGATTGATTCCGACTACCAGGGCCAGCTGTTCGTCTCGACCTGGAACCGTGGCAAGGACAGCTTCGTGATCCAGCCCATGGACCGCATCGCCCAGCTGGTCATCATCCCGGTCCTGCAAGTTGCCTTCAACGTCGTTGACGACTTCGCCGCCAGTGACCGTGGCGCGGGCGGCTTCGGCAGCACGGGCAAGGGCTGATCGCCGTGCGAGCCGTGTCGCGCACGCTGTGGGTGATTGCCCATCTGTTGCTGGCAGTCATGCTGTCTGGCGCATCCGCAGTCTCTGCACGTGAAGTACAGCCCGCCAACACCGTTACCTTCGCCCAGCTGCCAACCGAAGCCCGCGAAACCATCCAGCTCATCCGCCGCGGCGGCCCGTTCCCGTACTCACGTGACGGCATCGAATTCCGCAACCGCGAAAGACTGCTCCCCCCGCGGCCGCGTCAGTACTACCGGGAATTCACCGTTCGCACACCCGGCGAGTCAACGCGCGGCGCCCGCCGCATCATTGCGGGCAGTGACGAAGAGCTCTACTACACCGCCGACCATTACCGCAGCTTCCGCAGGGTGACGCCATGACCCGCTCGCAACCCCTGCCCGATCTGGGCAACCCCGAAAGCAGCGGACTTGTCAGCCTGACGGCCGATCAGGTTGCCAAACTACGCAAGGCGGCCGTTTCGGAGGGCCTTTGCCTGCTCGAACTGCCGCTGCAGGGTGTCCATGACGAAACCAGCCTGTATGCCGCCTGCGGCCACTCGCTGCACCTCCCCGAGTGGTTCGGCCACAACGCGGACGCTCTTGTCGACTGCCTGACGGATCTTTCCTGGCTGGACACGGACGGCTACGTACTGATCCTGCCCGACCAGGCCTCGTTCGCCGCAGCACACCCCGGGCTTTCAGCCCTGCTGCACGAGTTATTGCTCGACGTCTGTCTTTACTGGCGTGACGAAGGCCGGCTCTTCCTGGTCGCCAGTGAGGCCGCACCCAACCAGCCCTACCCGTGAGCTTCAAGCACCCGGTCTCCGTTCTGGTACTGGTGCACACGCAGGATCTGCAGATCCTGCTGCTCGAACGCGCCGCACACCCTGGCTACTGGCAATCCGTCACCGGCAGCCTGGAGCCAGGCGAAATCCCGCGACAGACTGCGCAACGCGAGCTGGCCGAAGAAACAGGGCTGCAAATCCAGCCCGAAGACCTGCATGACTGGGCGCTATGCAACCGCTTCGAAATCCTGCCGCTGTGGCGTCATCGCTACGCCCCGGGTGTTACGCATAACCTCGAGCATGTTTTTAGCGTATGCGTACCTGATGCCACGCCCATCGCCACCGCCCCGGCCGAGCACCGTGCCCAGCAATGGCTGCCCTGGCAGGAAGCGGCACAACAGTGCTTCTCCTGGACGAACAGCGACGCCATCCTGATGCTGCCATTGCGTCAGGCGACAGCGAGGCCTCCCCAGTCGTGACCCCAGCAGCGATGATCGGCACCAACGGTGGAGTCCAAGGTCCGGACTGCCGGGCAGTTCGTCGCAAAAGCTGTCCGGCAAGCTGTCATGCTGCCGCGGCAGCAGACAAACAGCGGGCACGAAACTCCCCCTTCCGGAGTGCACTTGCAGCAAATCACCGGTCTCCTTGGTGGAACGCAAATGCCCACGGGAAACCGGATCAGCGGCATTGCTGATGTGCCAACTGCAACGACAAGTTTCATGGCAAACAGGTAAGCTCGCGGTTCTGCCTAAGCGCAAAAAATCACAAAAAATATAAAAATCAATAAAAACAACAGCGCATTCCACTCGTCGGCGCCTGGGACACGCTGTCCGTCAGCGTTAAATTTTTCACGGATTCCAACCGCAAGCACATCTGTCATTCTGCAGCACATAAGGATTCACGATGTCTCTCAGCAATTCACGTTTCGTCGCCCTGCTTGCATGTATCGCGGTAAGTGCCTGCGGCGGAACAGGCGGTGGCGGTAGCACCAACGTCGTTGGCAACACTGCTGGCACTTTCTCCCTGGTCAGCAACAGCTCTTCATCCAAGGCAACAACGTCGTCCGGCGGCACCTCATCTGCTGCCAGCTCGAACAATTTCGACACGACCATCACCTGGACCCCGGTGCCCTCCACCCCGGGCAATGTGACCGCGGTCAGCCCGGATACCACTATTGATAACGGTACGGTGGTGACCTTCGGACAAGCCTTCCCGGCTGGCGAAATCGCTTCCGGCCAGGTCGTTCAGGCCCGCAACGGCGGCACCAACCTGCCGACCCAGACCATTGTCAAGCGTCGTCACCCAGACAACTCCATCCGCCACGCAGTCATCAGCGTGCGCCTGCCTGCCGCTTCGGTCGGCTCGGGCCAGGCCACCGTCGCTATGACACTGTCGGCCACAGGTTCTGGCGCGTCCGGAACGCCCTTGGTTGTCTCGGATGTGACCGGCGGCAGCAATCCCGACTACCGCGTGGAGATCATCGAGAAGAGCACCACCGCCAGCGGCGCCAGCACGCCGGAAACCGGTCTGCTGTGGAGTGCCAACCTCAAGGCTTCACTCACGAACAACGCAGACAGCTGGATCAGTGGTCCGCTCGTGTCGGAATGGCGTTCGCGTGTTGCGCCAACCGCGACCGGCATTTCCGGCCCGCACCCCGGCCTGCGCATCGTCTTCGATGCCCGTTACCAAAGCACTTCGCAAGGTCGTGTGTCGATCACGCTGGAAAACGTCGAATCGAACAGCTCGCGTGGTGACCGTCTCTACAACCTGCGCATCTACCAGATCATCGGCGGCACCACGGATCTGGTTTATGCCGCGGATGACGTCAAGCACTACGCCCATACGCGCTTCCGCAAGCTCTTCAATTTCGGCACAGGTAGCAAGGACATCCTGACCATTGCCGACACCGCTCGCCTGAAGAATTCACGCGCCATTCCCAATTACGCGAGCATCACGATTCCAGAAGGTACGTTGAGCAGCACCTATAGCTCATGGCTGACTAGCTCCCGCGGACTTTACCAAGCCGCGCGCATGCAGCCCTACATGCCCTCCACGGGCGGACGCTGGGACATTGGCCCACTGCCCGGATGGACTGCACTGGCCCTGATTTCCGGCGATCCCCGCATGTACCAGATGATGCTTGATCATGCCGAACGAGCCGGGTTCTGGGAGGTGCATTGGCGAGACTCGCTCAAGAGCGGTGCCACCACCTCCAATGCCAGCATCTTCAGCATTGACGACCATCCGAATTTCTCTCTGTTCTACAACGGCAGCCAGGCTTACCGTGGCGACCCTTATACCAACTGGTCCGGTGACTCCTTGCCAGCGCCCAGCCTGCCTTTGACGACGCCTTCCGGATTCACTGTCGATGACGCGCACCATCCGTCCTTGGTTTACGTCCCGTACATCGTCACCGGTGATCGGTTTTACCTGGATGAACTCTATTTCTGGGCCGGTTGGTACCAGATCTCCCCGCACTACGCTTATCGCGGCTATGAAAAAGGTTGGTACATCGGCGACAACACCCGCCAGATGGCATGGAAGCTCCGTACGGGTGGCCATGCTGCATGGATTGCTCCGGACAGCGATTGGCAAAAGACCTACTTCACCGACAAGTTGAACAACAACTTTGCTTGGTACAGAACAACGGTCATGACGAACAACACCCTCGGTTACTGGACAGGTTGGTCGGGCTTTGCTTCCTACGAACTGCCCTACTCGCCTGGTGGCGTTGCAGACGTGGTCTCGCCATGGCAACACGACTTCATGGCATATACGCTGTTTGAGTTGTGTGAGCGCGGTTACGCCGCCACCGACATTCGCGATTTCGCGGTGGGCTATACCGTCAAGCGCTTTACGAGCGGTTCCGACTTTGATCGACTCGACGGAGCGACCTATCGCTTGCCCTCCAAGCTGAGCAATGGCACTACGCTCACCAGCATGGCCCAGCTGAACTACTATGCTTTCGGCGGTACAAGCTACGCTGCACGCAACCCGACAGCGCCTACCAAGATTGTTGGATACAACGACGCCAACGGGTACGTCGGCATGGCAATGGCAGTTCTGGCCGGAGCCATTGACTCTGCTGGTGCCGACACGACCGTTCCGAGCTCCGGCTACGTCTGGCTACGCGATCAGGCAATGTATACCGGGAGCACCAACTCGGATCGTGCCGGGTTCATGAGCAACCCCACATGGAACATCGTGCCGAGAAACACGGTGGTCGGACTGAGCGAAGCTCCGGGCATCTACACAAAGTAATTCCGGCTCCCCAAGCCACCTCTATCGGCATGCGCCGGCAAGTCCGGCCATGCCGATTTTGTTTTTGCAGTACTCAGCTTTGGCGCAATCAGCCCCGAGTGAAGCAACTACATACAAAGGTCGGGATGCGCCGTCATCTGGCTCCATGGGAATTGCTTGGCGGATTGAATTCGGGAATGCTAGCCTCTCGCGCTTAACATGCACGTTCGCAGTGTTGATCTGACACCGCCAACATCCCCGTTCACTCGCAGCAGCCTCATTTGAGCAAGCAAGTCCATGTCCGACATTCCCCTGATTTCGCCGACGCACAAAGCTGGCGTCCTCGCAGAAGCCCTGCCCTACATCAAGCGCTTCTTCGACAAGACCATCGTGATCAAGTACGGCGGCAACGCCATGACCGACGAGCACCTCAAGGACTGCTTCGCGCGTGACGTGGTGCTGCTCAAGCTGGTCGGGATGAACCCGGTGGTCGTGCACGGCGGCGGCCCGCAGATCGATGACCTGCTCAAGCGCGTCGGCAAGCAGGGCCAGTTCATCCAGGGCATGCGCGTCACCGACGAAGAAACCATGGACATCGTCGAAATGGTGCTCGGCGGTCAGGTGAACAAGGACATCGTGAACCTCATCAACCGCCACGGTGGCAAGGCTGTCGGCCTGACCGGTGCGGACGGCGGCTTCATCCGCGCCAAGAAACTGATGATGCCCAGCAAGGAGAATCCTGAAGAGCTGCTGGACATCGGCCAGGTTGGCGAGATTACGGCCATCGATCCGTCGATCATCGCCTTCCTTGACTCCGGTGATTTCATTCCCGTGATCGCTCCGATCGGTGTCGGCTCGCAGGGCGAGACCTACAACATCAACGCTGACCTGGTTGCCGGCAAGCTTGCTGAAGTGCTCAAGGCAGAAAAGCTGGTACTGCTGACCAACACGCCGGGCGTGCTCGACAAGGACGGCAAGCTGCTGACCGGCCTGACGCCCAAGCAGATCGACGAGCTGGTCGAAGACGGCACGCTGTCCGGCGGCATGCTGCCGAAGATCTCGTCGGCGCTGGATGCCGCACGCAACGGCGTGCGCTCGGTGCACATCATCGACGGCCGCGTCGAACACTGTCTGCTGCTAGAAATCCTGACCCACCATGGCGTGGGCACGATGATCAAGAGCCACTGACGATCTATCCCCTCGGTCGAGGGGATAGCGCCACCGCCTCGCCGCGATGCTCTTCACTTCTGCCGAGTTCATACTCGTCTTCCTGCCGCTCGCCCTCAGCGTTTTCTTCTTGCTGGGGCAGCGCTCGCATCCGCTCGCGGCAAGCTGGCTATTCATTGCTTCGGTAGGTTTCTACGCCTGGTGGATGCCGCAGTTCAGCATCCTGTTGCTGCTCTCGATTGCCTGGAATTACTTCATCGGCAAACGCATCCTGGGCCGAGGAAAAACATTCAGCGCACGCAGCTGGCTGGTGCTGGGCATCACGGTCAATCTCGCTGTACTCGCCTGGTTCAAGTACGCCAACTTCTTCGTCGACAACCTGAGTCTCGCACTGGGCACGCACATCGCGTTAGATCCCATCACGCTGCCCATCGGCATCTCGTTCTTCACCTTCACGCAGATTGCCTTCCTCGCCGATGCCTACCAGAAGGGCGTCAGCGAACCGCGCGTGGCGCACTACGGCCTGTTCGTCACCTACTTCCCGCACCTGATTGCCGGCCCGGTGCTGCATCACGCGCAGATGATGCCGCAGTTCGGCGATGCCTCGACTTATCGTTTCAACGCTGGCAATTTCGCGGCAGGCTCAGCCATCTTCATGCTGGGCCTGATCAAGAAGGTCGTCATCGCGGACGGCATCTCGCCGATTGCCGATGCCGTCTTCCATGGCAGTAGCCAAGGCATCACGCCGGATCTGCTTGAAGCCTGGCTGGGCGTGCTCGCCTACACCCTGCAGCTTTACTTCGACTTCTCCGGCTACTCGGACATGGCCATCGGCCTGTCCCGCATGCTCAACATCAGCCTGCCCTACAACTTCGATTCGCCCTACAAGGCGCTATCGATCATCGACTTCTGGCGGCGCTGGCACATGACCCTGTCGGCTTTCCTGCGTGACTACCTCTACATCCCGCTGGGTGGCAGTCGTCACGGTGCCGTGCGTCGTTATGCCAACCTCTTCACCACCATGCTGCTCGGTGGCTTGTGGCACGGCGCGAGCTGGAACTTCGTCATCTGGGGCGCACTGCATGGCGGCTACCTGATGATCAATCACGCTTGGCGCGCGGGCGCGGCTGCGATGCTGCCGGAAACCATCCTGCAAGGACGCGCTTACAGCGTGTTTGCCTGGATCGTGACCCTGCTGGCTGTCATGGTTGGCTGGGTATTCTTCCGCGCGACGGACCTGCATGGCGCCAACACCCTGCTGAGCGCCATGCTGAGCCAGCCGGTGGCATTCGACGCGCCACACACCCTGTTATGGAATGCCGGCATCCACACCGGCACCGCGGTGCTGTTCTGCATCATCGGCCTGCTGTGCTGTGCGCTGTTGCCCAACAGCAACCGCATCGGCGAATGGCTGATCCGCTTCTGCAATGGCTCGGCACGCTGGCCTGCTTTCGTACTGGGTTGCGCGTGGACGATCATCCTGTGCGCCATGCTGATCAACGCGACGCGCAGTGCGGTCAGCGCCTTCATTTACTTCAATTTCTGAGACCAGCATGCGCGCCCTCCGCTTCCTCGCTGGTGTCATGACTGCCTTGCTGCTGCTGGAGCTGCTCTGCAGGCTGCTGCCCGTCTCGACGGCCACGCACACGGCCTACCACTTCGCGCCCGACATCATCACTTACCCGGCACACCACAGCTTCACGCTGTCATCCGGCTGGGACCTGAAGAACGCCCAACATCTGCGCAGCAACAACGTCGGCTTCCTCGACAGTCGCGATTTCACGCGTGATCCGACCGCCGTCGCCGTCATCGGCGACAGCTTCGTCGAAGCCAACATGCTGCCGGAGGAAGAGCGCCTGTCCCGCCAGCTCGAACACCAGTTGAACCAGACGCCCGTGTATTCCATGGGTGGCCCCGGCTCCTCTCTGTTTGACTACCTCGCCCGCGCACGCTTTGCGCAGGAGCGCTTCGGCATCCGCAAATTCCTCATCGTCGTGGAGCGCAGCGACGTCAGGCAGACGCTGTGTGGCTCCGGCAATACGCACGGCCCCTGCCTGGACGCCACCACCCTGCAGCCCGGCAGCGACAGGCAGGCGCCAGCTGGCAAGCTCAAGGCATTGGTGCGCGAATCGGCGCTGGCGCAGTACCTCTTCTCGCAGCTGCGCATCAAACCAGAAGCACTGGTGGGCCAGTTGTTCCCCCCGCGCAGTGCGCCGGCTCCACGCACTGCATCCGTGCCACCGGAAGACCAGATCGACGACAAGGCGGCCGAGGAGATCATCCGCCGCTTCTTTGCCGGACTGGCGGCCATGCCTGACACCCGCTTCGTCCTCGTCATGGACAGCGACCGCGAAGCGATCCACGAGGGACGCACGCCCAGCTCGCGCGTGCTGAGCCGCTTCAAGGCAGCTGCCGCCAGCGCTGGCGTCCCCGTTGTCGACACCGAGCCGCTCTTCGCAGCCCACTACAAGACCAGTGCCCTGCGGCTGGAGGTCGCCCCCTACGACAAGCACTGGAATGCGCTGACCACGGGCATCGTGGCGCGCGCCAGCGCCCCCCTCTTCGCCGTCCCGGCAAAGTAGCCTTGGCCCTGCGCCGTACCTGAAGGCATATTTCACACCGCAGACGCAGCAAAACGCTATGCTCTGCGCGGCCTCACGAGGGGCCCAAGTCGTCCCGATCACTTATCTGACCCCGACATGTCCGGCCAGCCTCCACTCTTCGTCGACCTCGACGGCACCCTGATCAAGACCGATCTGCTCGTCGAGAGCGCGCTGGCACTGCTCAAGCGGCAGCCCTGGATGCTGTTCGCGATGATCGGCTGGCTGCTGCGTGGCAAGGCGCACCTGAAGGCACAGATTGCCTCCCGCGTGACGCTGGAATCGGATTCGCTGCCACTGCACGCACAGTTCGTCGAATACCTGCAGGCTGAAGCCGCAAGCGGGCGCGAAATCTGGTTGGCCACAGCCTCGGACGCACGCCTCGCGCAGCCTGTCGCCGAACGCGTCGGCTTGTTCCGTGGCGTCATCGCCAGCGATGGCGAACGCAACATGCGTGGCAGCGAAAAGCTCAAGGCCATCCTCGAAGTCGGCCCGGTGTTCGACTACGCCGGTAACGCCACAGCCGACTACCCGATCTGGGAAAAGTCGCGCAAGGCCATCGTCGTCAATCCCGACAGCGGCGTCGAAGCCGGCGCCCGTACGCGTGGCGAAGTCGAACGCGTCTTCGAAAACCGCCCTGCTGCGCTGCGTGCCTGGATCAAGGAGGCGCGCGTCTACCAGTGGCTCAAGAACCTGCTGATCGGCGTGCCATTGCTCACCTCGCATGCCTTCACCGCACAGAGCTTCCTCACGGTGAGCATTGCCTTCCTCGCCTTCGGTCTGGTCGCTTCAGCCACCTACATGTTCAACGACCTGCTCGATCTGCCAAGCGATCGCCGCCACCCACGCAAATGCCGCCGCCCTTTCGCAGCGGGCGACATTGGCATCGCCAGCGGCATCATCGTCATGACTGTCCTGCTGACTGCCGGCATCACTGCAGCGTGCTGGGTCTCACCGAATTTCCTGCTCGTACTGCTGGGTTACCTCGTCGTCACGCTGTCGTACTCGCTGTACTTCAAGACCTACATGCTGATCGACGTGCTGCTGCTCGCCGGGCTCTACACGCTACGCATCATGGCCGGCGCTGTCGCCATCGCCGTGCCGCTGTCATCCTGGTTGTTGGCGTTCTCGATGTTCGTGTTCCTCAGCCTCGCGCTGGTCAAGCGCGCCTCCGAGCTGGTCGCCATGGAGAAGCTCGAACGCGAGCACGCCAAGGGCCGCGACTACGGGCGCAGCGACCTGCAGACCGTCATCAGCCTCGGTGCGTCAGCGGGCTACCTGTCGGTGCTGGTGCTGGCGCTCTATGTTGACTCACCCTACGTCGCCTCCCACTACAGCCATCCACAACTACTGTGGCTGCTCTGCCCGTTCATGCTGTACTGGATTTCGCGACTGTGGATGAAGACCACACGCGGCCAGATGCATGACGACCCCATCGTCTTCAGCCTGCGCGACCGCGGCAGCTGGGCCAGCTTTGTCGCCATAGCCATCACCGTACTGGTCGCGATGTAAGGCACGAATACCATGAACCTCCATCCCCGCCTCGTACTTGCCCTGCTGCTTGTCGGCACCGCCCTGCTCTTCCTCGGCGCCCCCCACGACGGCGCCTTTTACTGGAGCGATGCACCGCGCCACGCGCTCAACGGCGTCTTCGTAAAGGATCTCGTGCTGGCCATGCCCTGGCGCGATCCGTCCGGCTTCGCCTACGCTTACTACGCGCAGTACCCGGCGCTGACCATCCTGTTCTATCCGCCGCTGTTCTATGTGCTCAGCGCGCCGTTCTACGCCCTCTTCGGCGTTTCGCACGAAACAGCCTTGCTGGTCGTCTGCCTGCACTACATGGCCTTCGCCTGGGGTTGCTGGAAACTGTTCCGCTTCTGGCTGCCGGCCACGCAGGCCGGGCTCGCCGCGGCCCTGCTGGTGTGCGCACCCGAGATCACGTTCTGGGGTCGCCAGATCATGCTGGAAGTGCCTTCGCTCGCCTTCCTGATCTGGAGCGCCGTCTGCTTCATGCACTACCGCCGCGAAGGCCGCACCCTGCATCTGACGCTCGCCATCTTTCTGCTGGTCGCAGCGATGTACACCAAGATCACGGCCGCCTTCCTCGCGCCGGTTTACCTGCTGTGCCTGCTGCATGACCGTGGCTGGCGCACGCTGCGCGACTACAAGCTGTGGCTGATCGCCATTGCAGCAGTGCTCGCGCTGGTGCCCCTCGTGGTACTGACGCTCAAGTTCGGTCAGGCCAACGTGCAGTCGGTCAGCGGCATTGCCGATGCCGAGGTTTCGCGTCGCAGCCTCGCCGGCTGGCTGTGGTATTTCAAGCAACTGCCTGACCAACTCGGTTGGCCCGTGCTTATCGCGGCCTGTGGCGGCTTGCTCGCAATGCGTTGGCTCCCGCGCGACGACGTGCAGCGTGGTGACGCCCTGTTCTGGCTAGCCTGGTTCGGCATCGGTTATCTGTTTTTCTCGGCCATCGACCTAAAGGAAGCACGCCATAGCGTGTTCATTCTCCCCCCCGTAGTGGCCTTCGCAGTTTTCCTGCTGACGCGTTTGCCACGACAGACACTGGCGATCGCCGCGCTCGCCGCACTGGGCATCGCCGTCATCGTGCAAACGGTGTTCTTCCGTCCGGTGCTCAAGGTCGAAGGCTACGCACAGGTCGCGGACTGGATCGCTCACCACGCTCCGCGCGACAGCGCCGTACTGTTCTCGGGCTACCGCGATGGTTCCTTCGTCTTCAACATGCGTGAACGCGAAGACCGTCGCGACCTTACTGTCGTGCGCGCTGACAAGATCCTGCTGCGCGTTGCTGTACGACGTGCGCTGGGCGTTGAAGAAAAGCCACTGAGTGAAGCCGATATTTCTGATCAGCTCAACAAACTCGGGGTGAAATACCTCGTTGTGCAGCCCGGATTCTGGAACGATCTGGCCGCCATGCAACGCTTCGAACGTGTCATTGCAAGCCCCCAGTTCAAGCAGGTGGCGCGTTTCGACACACCAGCCAACTACCCGGCACACGAAAAAGAGCTCGTGATCTACGAAAATCTCGGCCCGGTTGCCACGGGCCCGCGCGAGCAAAGCATCGATCTGCCCATCATCAACCACACGATCAAGTCGCAGCGCTGAGGCCCGGCTCCGCAACAAGAACAATGAAAACCCTCATCATCGCCGTCGTCAGCATCCTCTTCTCGGTCGCCGCGCAGTTCTCGCTGAAGGCTGGCATGTCCGGTGCAGCACTCAAAGCTACGCTGGCCGAGCCCTTCACGATCCGCACCGTCTTCGCCGTGCTCTTCGACAAGTACGTGTTCGGTGGGCTCGCACTCTACGCACTGGGGGCGATGGTATGGCTCGCCGTGTTGTCGAAGTGGGATGTCAGCAAGGCCTACCCGCTGGTAGGACTCGGTTTCTTCTTCACTGCCGCCGTCGGTTTCATGATGGGCGAACAGGTCACGCCACAAAGACTGCTCGGCGTCGCGCTGATCTGCGCGGGCGTCTTTGTCGTCGCCCGCAGCTGACTCGCCTCAGGGCGCGCGGTCCGGGCAGAACGACTCCAGGAACTGCTGGCTCAGCACTTCGAGTTGCTGTTGTGCTGCGATGGACGAAAAGGTGTGATCGGCGTCCCCGACCTGTATGAGTGACAAACTGCGACCAGCAGCTGCCGCTACGAAAGCTTGCCCAGTCAGGTCTTGTCCCGACACGACAAGCTGCAGCTTGCCGTCAAAAGATTCCAGCGCCTGCAGCACACGTGCAGACAAGGGTTGAACCCTGCCGGCCTGAGCAGCAGGCTGTGCTGGGTCAGAATCCCCCTTCGCACACCACCAGTTCATGACGTAGCCACGCAAAGCTCCGGTGACATCCACCTGGCCGCCAAGCAGCTTGCGCCAGAACTCTGGCGACAGGAAACGTTGCCTGTAATAGCCTGACATCGCACGGGCTTGCGCCTGTTCCGACAGCAACCAGGGATTGACGAGAAAGAGCCCGGCTACGCGCGACTCTTCACGCACGAACAGGGCCGCTGCGCTGGCACCATCACACAGGCCCCACAGCACCACCCGATCCATACCCGGTACGGCCGAGATCAAGGCATCCGTAGCAGCGTGGATGACATCCGTATTGTCTGCGAAGTCACGCATCTCGCCTTCGGCGTCGCCCAATCCGGGCAGATCGAAACGCAAAACGGGAAAGCCACTGGCGGCAAGCACACGCGCCAGCGAAATGAAGCCGCGATGACTGCCCGCCCGCGTCTGCATGCCACCCGTCACGAATACAACGCCGGGCCCACGAGGCTCACCCGCCGGCGGATGCACGGTGCCCACCAGTCGCGGCGCATGTTTCTGACCAAGCGGAATGACGAGGGGAAAACTCGTGGCCAGCGTCATGCTTCCAGCTTCCCGATCAAGGCTGCGCTGGCGCGCCCTAACCCTGGTGTCAGCGGCGCCTCATGCTGCAACCAGAATTGCGGTGCCTCCACGACCTGGCTGAGTACCTGCACTCCCTGCGAACGCCAGTTGTCACGCTGTCGCGCCAAGCCCGGTGAATGCGGAGGCAGCACACCATCTGTCTGGCGAGACCGGAATTCAAGACAAGCCAGTCGCGGGGCGCAATCAAGCGCCCAGGACATGCCACGCGATGCCAGCACACCGGCCAGTTCGGCTGAGAGCGTAAAGCCTGCGACATCCACACTTCGACCAGCAGCAAGTTCGTCACGCAAATCAGCGAGGATGCTGGCGGCATTGCTTCCAGAACTTCCACCCGCATCTGCCGCCCAGGTCGACGCCAGTTTGAGTCGCAGGAAACCGTCCAGCACCGTCCGGCCATCCATCGCGGGCTGCCAGCACAGCAACCCCGCCGGCATCACCTGCGCTGCGACATCGGCCGCCAGCAGATTGCCTGCACGCAATCCAGCCAGCCACAGCGGAGCCGGCACCCGCTCACGCAACCAGCTCGCAGCGAGGCCCACATGACGGCACCAGATTTCCCAGCTTGCGCTGGAGAAGTCACCGTCGCTCTCCCCCGTACCCAATGGATCAATCAACAGGCTGGAGAAACCTTCGGCTTGGCACTCCCGCGCTGCCGCGACCAGATGGCGACGTGCGCAGTGCGCCTCTTCGGCGAACGGCGGCAGCCACAACAACGCCCCCCGAGGCGTACCGCCAGCGGGAAGATGCAATCCGTAAATGCGCCCTTCCGGTGTGGGGAGGTAGAAGGGTTCCATCAGGGCCGGTCAGCCAATCTTGTCCTGCACCAGTTTGAGCAGGCTGCCGAAAGTCTCAAAGCTGCTGCCATCGATTTCATCATCGGCGAGATACACCCCGAAATGCTCTTCGATACCGGCAATGATGCCCACAACCGCCATCGAATCGAGCTCGGGCAGCGCCCCCAGCAGCGGCGTGCTGTCAACGAAACCTTGTGCACGGCCCTTCAGCCCCAGCACGTCGTCCAGCACCACCGCCAGTTCCTTGCGAATATCCAAACCAGGCTTCCTCAATGCGCCGCAGCCAGACAAGGCCACGAGCAGTTCACTAATTCCAGTCCGGTATTATATCCACCGGTCTCGGGAAGCACGTCCTGCAGACGGTCCCAAGCACGCCCCACTACCAGCCCCAGGAATCATGCCGGACATGTTCCCAAGAATTGTCGACGCTTTCCGCAGGAACCCCGCCAACCAGCTTGCCGCGTTTTCCTGGTTGTGTCTTGCCGCCGTACTCGTCTGCCAGTTCGGCATTCGTGCCCACTATCTGACGGCGGGCTCACTCAATGTAGACGAAAGTTTTTTCGCTGCTTGCGCCATGCGAGCCATTGCAGAACATAGCGGCCCCCTGCTTGCCTGCATCGACAACAAGCCCCCCGGCGTCTTCCTGATCTACCAGGTGGTCTTCAGCCTGTTCGGCGACTACAACATGCAAGCCATTCACGCCTTCGGCATGCTGTGGGTATTCCTGACCGCAGGCGCCATTTTTCTGGCGGCGTCAGAGTTGGGGGGGCGCCAGGCGGGCATCTGGGCGTGCATTCTTTTCCTGCTGCTGGGAACAGGCGATCCGCGTTTCATTGCCGTCAAGACCGAGCAACTTGCAGCCCTGCCCTTGAGTCTTGCTTTGTGGCTGATGCTGCGTTCGGCCAAACGCGTCTCTTATGCGGGCTTCGCCGGAGCCGGAGCGCTAACCGGCGTCGCGATGCTGTTCAAGCAACCAGCGGTTCTAGCCGCCGCCGGCATGTCTGTTCTATGTCTTGCTGCATACACAAACGGCCGGAGACTACGCAGCACCCTGCACACCGCACTGTCATACGCTGGCGGACTCGCTCTGCCTCTTGCCATGGCAGCCCTGTACTTCAGCGCGGCGGGCGGACTCGAAGACCTGATCTACCAGACGCTGGAGTACCCCTCCCGTTATGCCACGGTGGACACCACCCCACTATCCCGACGCCTCATGCGGTTTGTAACGGCGACCGAAGAGTACAGTCGCCTCGCCCCGCTATGCTGGCTACTCGCAGTGCTGGGTGTGCTAGCCACGGCAGGCCACCGGACCAACCCAACAGCAAGCGGGCAAAGCCTGCCCGTCCGCAGCTTCCTGCTCGTTTCCCTGCTCGGCGCCTTTGCCGCCGTCAGCCTGGGGCGCGAATACTATCCGGCCTACTACCTCTTCACTTTTCCGGCGTTGGCACTGGCGGGTGGCTATTTCATCCAGTTCTGCCTGCAGCAGGAGAGCCTCATCCTCCGACGGATTGCGCTCTGCACAGGGGCGCTGGCCATCATTTCAAGCGCGGTCGCCGCGGGCACCCCCATTGTCAAACAGCTGCTGAGTGGTTCGACTCCACCGACGCAATCACCGATCACGATGCGTATCAACGCCCTGTCGCAAGCTGATGACCGGCTTTATGTCTGGGGGTATGCCCCTGATTACTTCATCACCACTCGCCTGATTGGCGCGTCCAAGGTACTCCTGACCGATCATCTCCAAGGCACGTTCGCCGAATACACCCCGGGCATGGATCCCGCCGCACGCTTGCGCATTGTCAAGCCCGGCATCTGGCAGCGCTTCATGAAGGATCTGGAGGACAAGCCCCCGCGCTTCATCGTGGACATTTCCGGCCGCCCCTTGGGTTCAGGCGATGCCGTGACCTTCAGCCCGGATCACTATCCGGAGTTCAGCCGCTATCTCAAAGATCGTTGTCGCATGGAGTTGATCGACCGCGGCATAGCACTTTATGTCTGCCAGACAGACAAGGCCCCGCCCAGGATTGGCGCGACACCGTCAGCCCCTCGAAAGCCGACCTGATGAATTGCCCGACCCTGCCTGGACAAGCCGGCAGCAGTTCGCTGTTCCTTGGCCGGGACTGGTTCGAGCTCCTTCAGCAAAAAGGCCTGCCGCCTGACGCGCACCCCGTTCTGATCGCAGCTGCCGGACTGCGCATGCACTTGATGCGGGGCTCGGGAGGGCTGGAATCCTGCAGCAATTTCTACAGTCCAGACTTTGGCTTTGAAGACGGCCTGCAGCCCTGCGCAGACACTCTGCCTGCATTCGTGCAGAACCTGCGCGCGCAGTCCCCGCAGCAAGTCATTTTGCGCCCCCTGCGCGAGGATGCTCCCTGGTTGCCGGCGTTGATACAGGCACTATCAGCCGATTTCTCGACAGATCTGCTGCCTGTCAGCACCAACTGGTACCTTCCCTGCGCTGGTCTCAGCTGGCAAAGCTACCTCGCCGAGCGCCCCTCTCGACTGCGCAACACCCTGCGCAGATGCCACAGCAAGCTCAAGGAAACGCCCGGTTTCCGTATCGACTTCATCCTGCAGGCAGGCTCCGGATTCAACGAGGGACTAGCCGCATTCCAGCGTGTCTATGCCTCCAGCTGGAAGGAGGCTGAGCCATTCCCCGACTTCATACCCGGCCTGTGCCGCATGACTGCCGCACAGGGCAGCCTACGCCTGGCCGTGCTCCATGTTCAGGGCGAACCTGCCGCCGCTCAGGTGTGGTTCGTGAAGAATCAGACGGCCTCCATCTATAAACTCGCTTACGATGCGCGCTTTGCCAGACTGGGCGTTGGCACCGTCCTCACGGCAGCCCTGTTCGAACATGTCATGTCTATCGACGGCGTGACGGAAATCGACTTCCTGACCGGTGACGATGCCTACAAGTCAGAGTGGATGACGCATCGTCGCGCGCTGGTTGCCTTGCTCGCATTCGACCGCCATTCGCTGGGCGGCAAACTGCGCGCGGCACGACACTTCATCCCGCGCTGGCTGAAAGCAAGGATCCGCAACCCCTCATGAGCGCCACCGCCTTCCTGCTGCACGACTTGCCCTTGCACGCGGCACAGCGCGCACCAGACGCCACGGCACTGATCGATGGCGGCCAGGCAATGCACTATGCCGGGCTCGCTGCAAACATCGAAGGCCTGGCTGCCAGCCTGCTGCGCCAGGGCCTCGCACGCGGCGAACGGGTTGCCATCTGGATGGAGAAGCGCCCGGAGTTCGTCATCAGCGCCTTCGCCGCCAGCCGTGCCGGTGCGGTATTCGTGCCGGTCAATCCGCAGCTCAAGCCCGCCCAGGTCGCCCACATCCTGCAGGACTGCAGCGTCAGCATGCTGGTCACCACCGCTGCGCGTTTGCCTTTGCTGCAGCCCTTGCTGGCGGACTGCCCGGCATTGCGTGACACACTGGTCGTCGACAGTGACGACGCAGCAGCCTGGCAAGCCCGCTACACCGAACCTGTTGCCAACGCCCATCGCGTCATTGACGAAGACCTCGCCTGCATCTTCTATACCTCGGGCAGCACTGGCCGCCCCAAGGGCGTGATGGTCTCGCACCGCAATCTGGTCGTCGGCGCGCGCAGCGTCGCCAGCTATCTCGGCAATCACGCTGAAGACCGTCTGCTCGCAGCCCTGCCACTGTCTTTCGATGCGGGCTTCTCGCAGCTCACCACAGCCTTCAGCGTGGGTGCCAGCGTCAGCCTGCTCAACTACCTGCTGCCACGCGATGTGCTGCGCGCCATGGCACGCGACCAGATCACCGGCCTCACTGCCGTGCCGCCGCTGTGGACGCAGCTCGCCGCGCTCGACTGGCCCGCCGACGCCGTCGCCCCGCTGCGCTACTTCGCCAGCACCGGTGGCCGCATGCCGCGCGAGACGCTCGCCGCGCTGCGCCAACGCGCGCCAGTGGCCAAGCCCTTCCTCATGTACGGCCTCACCGAGGCCTTCCGCGCCACCTACCTGCCGCCTGAAGAAGTTGACCGCCGTCCGGACTCCATTGGCAAGGCCATCCCGAATGCCGAAGTCATGGTGCTGCGCGCAGATGGTAGCGAGTGTGCTGCCGACGAACCCGGCGAACTCGTACAGCGCGGCGCACTGGTCGCGCTGGGCTACTGGAACGACACGGAGAAGACCGCCGAACGCTATCGCCCGCTGCCACTGCGTGAAGGCCAGACACGTGCCGAGATCGCCGTCTTCTCGGGCGACACCGTGCGCCGCGATGCCGACGGCTTTCTCTACTTCATCGGACGTCGTGACGAAATGATCAAGACCTCCGGCTACCGCGTGAGTCCCAACGAAATCGAAGACGCCTGCCTCGCAACCGGCCTGCTGCGCGAAGTCGCAGCCTTTGGTGTGCCGCATCCCGCGCTGGGGCAGACCATCACCATCGTCGCGCAGGCTCTTGATGCCGCGCTCACCAACGAAGCCCTGCTCGCTGCGCTGCGCCCCGAGCTACCTGCGTGGATGCTGCCTGCCGACATCCGCCTGCAAACTGACAGCCTGCCGCGCAATCCGAACGGCAAGATCGACCGCACGCTGCTGGCACAAAGCACGCAGCCCTCGACCGGGAGCCCCGCATGAACGCCACGCCCCCCAGGCACGCGCCGCTGACGCAATTCCCGCAACAGGATGGCGAACTGCTCATCGGCGGCATCCCGCTCTCCCGCCTCGCCGAGCGCGTCGGCCAGACACCGTTCTACGCTTATGACCGCTCCGCCATTAGCGAACGCGTGGCCTCGCTGAAAGCAGTGCTTCCCGCGCGCGTCAGCCTGCACTACGCCATCAAGGCCAACCCGATGCCCGCGCTGCTGGCGTACATGGCAAAACTCGTCGATGGACTCGATGTCGCCTCCGCAGGTGAAATGCGCGCCGCGCTGGACAGTGGTATGGCCGCAGCAGAAATCAGCTTCGCCGGCCCCGGCAAGCGCCCGGCCGAACTGCGCCAGGCCATCGCAGCCGGCGTGCTGCTCAATGTCGAATCCGAAACCGAACTCGTACGCATTGCCGAAGCCTCGCAAGCACTGGGGCTGCCAGCGCGCGTCGCGCTGCGCGTCAATCCGGACTTCGAACTCAAGAGCTCGGGCATGAAGATGGGTGGCGGCCCCAAGCCCTTCGGCATCGACGCCGAACGCATTCCCGCCGCGCTTGCACAGCTCGCTTCACTGGGCATGCAATTCGAAGGTTTTCACCTCTTCGCTGGCAGCCAGAACTTGCAAGCCGACGCCATCATCGAAGCACAGTCAAAAAGCTTCGAGCTCGCCATGCGTCTCGCCGCCGATGCCCCCGCACCGCTGCGCACACTCAACCTCGGTGGCGGTTTCGGCGTGCCCTACTTCCCCGGTGAAGCACGCCTCGACATCGCCCCCATTGGCCAGCACCTGCATGCGCTCGACGCACAACTCGCCCAGGCTCACCCGACAGCGCGTCTGGTGCTCGAACTGGGCCGCTACCTCGTCGCCGAAGCGGGCGTCTACGTCTGCCGCGTACAGGACATCAAGGTCTCGCGTGGCACGACCTACCTCATCACCGACGGTGGCTTGCACCACCACCTCGCCGCCAGTGGCAACTTCGGCCAGGTCATCCGCAAGAATTACCCGGCTCTTCTGGGCAACAAGGCCAGTGCTGTCACAGAGCATCGATACAATGCCGTCGGCCCGCTGTGCACCCCGCTGGACATTCTCGGCACCGACCTCGAACTGCCTCCAGCGGAGATCGGTGATCTGCTGGTGGTGCTGCAGTCCGGCGCCTATGGCCTGACGGCCAGCCCTGCGACATTCCTGTCGCATCCGGCCATTCCGGAAGTGCTGGTTTGAAGCACCGTCCCTGTCATCCACCGCCACAGAGCAAAACCAGACCGTGAAAACCGCGGCACCCCTGTCATGAGTAACGTCCGCCGCTCTGTCCTCGCTGTCATGGCCGGTTCGAATGCCGCCACGGTCATCAACTTCCTGTCGGGTCTGGTACTCGCCCGCCTGCTCGAACCGGGCGAGATCGGCCTGTTCTCGATGACCGCCGTGTTCGTCGGCGTGATGCACACTTTCCGCGACTTCGGCGTGGTCTCGTATCTGCTGCGCGAGCCCGACCTGACACCCGAAAAAGTACGTTCTGCAAGCGGTGTGCTGATCGCCTGCTCGTCGGCCATCGCCATCACCATGCTTTTGCTGTCAGGCCCGGTCAGCCGCTTCTATGGTCACCCACAGGTCGAACAGATCATCCAGGTGCTCGCACTGGGCTTCTTCTTCATCCCGCTGGGTTCGGTCACACAGTCCCTGCTCCGCCGCGAGATGGAAGGTGGCAAGCTCGCTGCCGTCACCCTTTTCAGTGCCGTCGTGTACGCCGGCTCCTGCATTGCGCTGGCGGCCAGCGGCTTCGGCCATATGAGCATGGCATGGGCGAACTTCATCAACATCATTGCCGGCGGTCTCGCCTACTCGTACTTCCGCCCCAAATGGCAGCCCTGGCTGCCTTCCTTGAAAGGCTGCGGCGCCATCGCACGTTTCGGCGGTGTCTCCGCGATCAGCAATCTGCTGACCAACATCCACAACGCGCTGGCCGACACTTTCCTCGCGCGTGGCACCGATGCGCGCTCCGTGGGTCTCTACAGCCGCGCCAACGGCCTCGTCGAGCTGTTCTCGCAAGTCATCATGCCAGCGGTGAACAACTCGGCATTGCCGGCGCTGGCCTCCAGCCATCGCGAGAACGCGAGCATCGCAGGCGACATGATCCGCATCGCGGTCTATCTCAGCGGTCTGGCCTGGCCGATCCTTTGGGTCACCGCCGTCTTTGCGCATGACATGGTGGCCGTGCTCTACGGTGACAAATGGCTGGCATGTCTGCCCCTCGTCTCCTTGCTGTGCGTCTCCGCTGCAGTGCGCCTGCCCTTCAGCCAGACCTCCAATGGCCTGATCGCCATCGGTCGCCCCATCCTGTCGGTATGGACCATGGGCGCCACCATCGTCTTCAAGTCCGTCATTGCCATCGCCTCGGGCGCAGCCGACATGACTTCCTTCGTGCAGGCCTTCGTGCTGGGCGATCTGCTCGTCCTGCCACTGATGCTGGCCGTGTGGCGACTCAAGTTCGATGTATCACTCGTCGCTTTTGCCCGCGCGATGATCCCGACCCTGACAGTCACCGTGGCATGCGCCGCCGTCTGCCACGGGATCGATCTGCTCATGGCAGGCATGAATTCATGGCTGAGGCTCTTCGCCACCGCAACCATCATGAGCGCCACATGGATAGGCGCGATCTTCCTGCTCAAGCACCCGCTGCAGCAGGAGATCGCTCTCATTTACAAGAAAATCCGCCGCCAATGAGCACGCTGCATTCCATCGTTGTTCCTGCACAAGACCTGGACGCCAGCCATGCCGCACGCTGGGACACCCTGCTCGACGAAGCGCCTGCCCGCAACGCCTTCCTCTCCCGCAGCTATGTGGTGGCTTGTGCCCTGAGCCGCGAAACGCCCGTGCGTGTCTGCGTCTTCCTTGATGCGCAAGGCCAGGCGCAGGCGTTCATGCCTTTCGAACTCGACGGCTTGCAGGCACGCCTGCTCGGCAGCGCCCAGCCCGCAGGCGGCAGCTTCGCCGATTACTTCGGCCTGGTTGCCGCCCCCGGTTTCCGCATCACGCCTGAAGAACTGCTGCGCGCCTGTGGCCTCAATAGCCTGCTGTTCACGCATCTCGACAGCTCGCAAGATGCCTACGGCTTGCACGGCAACCAGCCCGCACGCGGCTTGCGCATCCGCGCCGCCGACGGCGAAGACTTCATCGAAGCCCTGTTCAAGCGCGACAAGAAATTTGCTGCGGACACCGAGCGCCGACGCAACAAGTTGGAACGCGATCACGGCCCCTTGCGCTTTGCTGTTGAATCCGTCGACAGCGGTACGCTGGACTGGCTCGTCGACCTGAAGGTGGCGCAGTATCAGCGCACCGCCCAGCGCAATCACCCGTTCTCCCGCACACGCGACGCACAACTGCTGAAGCACCTCGCAGCGCAAGCTGATCTACGCTGCCTGCCACGACTGACCGCGCTGTACTGCGGCGACAAACGCATCGCGGCGCACTTCGGGCTGCAGTGCCACGACACGCTGTCGTACTGGTTCCCCGTTTACACGCCGGAGCTGCACAGCTACTCGCCGGGTCGCTTGCTGCTGTGGGAAACGCTGCGTCATGCGCCTTCTCTGGGCATACGCTGCGTGGATAGAGGAGAAGGCGATACGCAGGCAAAGCGTGACTTCGCCAACGAAGAACACGTCTACCTGCGTGGCTACTATGCGCGCACCACGCCGTTGGCAATGATGGACCGCGCACTCAACTCGCTTCGCTGGCGTCTGCAATCACTGAAGAGCACCAAACAGGCCGAGAGCTGAAGCTGCTTCAGGCCTGGAAATCGCGACGCATCAGCGTATAGGCCAGCTCGCGCGCTGCCGCAGCCTTGCTCCGCCCGACAACACCGGGATCAATGTTGATACGCCCCATCACGAGCGGCAATGCGTCGGCGTGATTCAGACGCGCGTCACTGGACATGACAGCCAGACCATCGGCATGGCACTGCCCGACGATCTCGGCCGAGTACCGCCCGTGCGGAAACGCGATGCATGCCACGGTCTGTCCGATCCAGGCCGCAATCTGCGCTGCTGCACTGCCCAGCTCTTCACGCGGATCAGTAAGAAAAGTCAGCGGCGCATGCGTACGCGCATGTGAGCCGATATCCCACACATCCCGGTCCAGCGTTGCTAGCTCGGCCGCCGTCAGCATCTGCCGCTCGGTCGGCACATAGCGCAACGCGTTTTGCAGCTTGCCGAGGCGCTCATCCAGTGGCGTCTCCAGCATGTGCACGATGGCATCGTAGAAGCGCGGCGCACTGCCCAACTGCGGCAAGGCTTCAGCAGCACGACCACCTGCAAAAATCTCGACCAGGGCGTCCTGCCACCAGCGCTTGTCCGTCTGTTGCATCGCCTCGACGTTGACGAACATCGTGGCACGCATGCCGTGTTGTCGCAGCAAGGGCTCGGCATGCGTGCGGTTGTCGCACCAACCGTCATCAAAGCTGATCAGCAAGGCCCTGTCCGGCAACGCCTCTTGGCCCTGACCGGCTGCGAGCACCTGCGATAGCGACACGACGTTGTAATGCTTGCGGAAGAACTGCAGGCACAGCGCGAACTCTTCACGCGTCAGCGCATACTCCTGCTCGCTGTGTTTCCACTCCTCTGACCCGGCTGGCAACACACGGTGGAACTGCGCAATCGTCAGGCTGCGCCGATTGCGCAGGCGGTGATACAAGGCCAGCAATCCAGACTGCCAGACCAGCCATCTCACGAAAGCCTTCATGAACGTCTCGCCACCCAGCGGATCATCGCTGTTGTCAGTGGCGTACGCGTCAGCATGGCGTACAGGCGCGCACGCGAATTCTGGGGCGCGTTGCCCAGCGCGGCGACGAAGGACTGATGTGCAACGCGACGCGCCCCGCGCCACACATGGTTGTAACCATGCTCGAAATGCACTTGCGCCAGGCGCTTGCGGAACGCGGAGTCCGTCACGCCTGAGAAGTGTGGCCCTTCCAGGCCCCAACGCTGGCGGATCTCTTCCAGCAAAGCGGCCAGTTCATTCTTGTCCCGCAAGCCGTGCATGGCGCTACCAGCCCTCATGCGGTAAAGCGCGACCACGTTGCGGATCGACAGCATCGGCGTCTCGCGTGACAGGCGCAGCCAGAGCTCGTAGTCCTCGCCGATCTTGCGCTTCTCGTCAAAACCGCCAGACGCCAGCAACAGATCGCGCCGGACCACGGCCGTATTCATGCCGACCAGCAAGCCCATCATCAGCTTGCCAAACAGCCAACCAGAACGCTCGGGTTCGATGCCTGCATTTTCCGGCACGACACCAAACTCACGCCAGGGCTTGAAGCTACCCGTCGCATCCGCAAACCACTTCTCAAAGCGCCCGAACACCACGCCTGCATCCGGACGGTCGGCAAAGGCTTTCAACTGCGCAGCAAGCTTGCCCGGCAACCACACATCATCGGCATCGAGGAAGGCGATCAGATCGCCACGTGCTTCACGCACAGCCAGATTCCGCGATGCCGACACACCCGAATTGGGCTTGTCGATCACGCGCACCAGCGGGTAGCGGCGCGCGAACTCCTGATAGTCACCGTCACTCGATCCATCGTTCACGACGATGATCTCCATGGGCAGCGGCTGCTGCGCGAGCACGCTGTCGATGGCTTCGCCCAGCAAATCAAAGCAGTTGTAGACGGGAATGACCACCGACACCGTCGGAGTGCTCGCTATGGGTGTCGCCACCTCTGACGCCACCTGAACTGCTGTCTGGGCAGATCCAGCGGAGTCTCGCAACGCCTCACCATACGCGCCGGCAATCGCCCCGCCCTTTTCAAATCGATTCATTGCCAGATGCCTGAGAAGTGAGACCTTGCCGCTACTCCATGGCCCGAAGCGCGGAATGGCGAACCGTGCGCTGTGACGCGTCGCTACGCCACGTTCCGTGCTCACGGCGTAGCGATAACCAGCTTGCCGCACGAGCTCTACGTGGGACGCATCGAAGTCCTGCAGTGGCTTGCCATTCGGATAGGCAAAACCCGAAACCTTCTCGCGGATCAACCCTTCGAGATATTCCTTGCTGCCTGCAATCTCGTCACGCGCCTCACTCAGCTGACAGCGCGACAGGATGGGATGGGTGAAGGTATGCGCACCGATGCTGAAGCCCATGGATGCGAATGCACGCACATCGGCCTCCGAGAGAAAAACGGATTGCTCAGGTTGCGGTACGCCAACCAGGGCCTCGAGCGCGGCGAGAATCTCTTCGCGCTGCGTCGAAGGCACGTACTTGATCACGCGTTCAAGCGCGAAAGGCCGGTCATGGTCTGGCAATTTCCAGACATCGTCGACCTTGAGGTCACCGAATACACGCTTCAGGGCATCAGGATTGGCGCTGACGGAGATTGCCGTACGGAAGCGTTCGTACCAAAGCAATTGCCCAGACAGCTGACCGCAAGCAATGAAGAACGTCGCCGGCAAGCCTCGCTGATACAAGGCAGGCACGACACCGTCACGCCAGTCCGCGTAACCATCATCAAGCGTCAACGCCACGGCCCTGTCAGGCAACACACCACGGCTAAGGGCATCCAGCGCTTCATCCAGCGGCAACACCCGGCACTCATCTTCCAGCACATCGAGGATGTGTTCGAACTCTTCGAGATCGAACTCCTGCTGCATATGCGGAGACTTCCTGACCGGAATGCGATGAAAGGACAGTACGGACAGGGCGCCGTGCTCACCACCGCCAAAAATGCCACTCAACGCAGACTGCAGGATTTTCACAGTGCGCCTCCCATATAGCCGGCTTTTGTAGTTCTCAGAACATACTGACGCAGCGTCTCCATAAGCATCACGATGGCATACATGGCTTCAAAATAAGCCACACTCAGCGCTGCAGCACCGACGACATAGGCGAACATGACTGCAGACAGGGTATCTGCAAGATCGGACGCCCAGATCAAACCTGGTCCATGGGCTTTGGCCACCCGACGTATCTCGTTGCGCGCCAGGAACGGCGTAATCAGTATTGCCAGGAAGAGGAACAGTCCGACGAAGCCCATGTCGCCCAGCACCTCGAAATAGGCACTATGCGCGGCACGCCCAGCCAGCGTATAAGGCGTTTCCACGCTCGACAGCAAGCTCGGACTATCGCGATATTCCACCCAGACTGATCGATGTTCGACGCCATGGAATCCCCCCCCCTGTCAGCGGACGGGCCAGTGCGATGGCGGAACTCACCTTCCAGGCCTCCACCCGCCCCATGAACGAGGAATCTTCCTCGGCTGTCTTGATGGTGTTCATACGCTCGGACCAGGACTCCGGCGCTGTCGCAACGATGATCACCGCGCCTGCAATCAAAGCAGCAATACCGACGCCCTTGCGTCGTCCGCTCCACACCAGCCACCCCCCCGCCAGCATCATCGACAGCAAGCCGCCACGTGAATGCGTACCCACAACCGCCGCCACCGAAAAGATAAGGCCGAACACCGTACTGAGTTTGACGAGCTTGCTGACTGAATGCTGGAACATGTAGATCAGCAAGGGCATACCCATTACAACAAGCAACGCGAAGTGGTTGTTATCACCGAACTTGGGGAGGCCAACGACATGGTGTCCACCGCCGGAATTGATGAACTTGCCACCTTCGACCACGCCGTGCATGGCAAGACCGAGGGTCAACGTCACCGCCATCGCGTAGATGCGGACCCTGGTCGTGATGACCATAGGCATCAGGATGCCGAACAGCAGAACTTTAAGGATAAGCGTCCAGAAGAAGTAAGACTGGATGCTGCCGTCCAACGCAAAAACGAAGGTCAGCGTCAACTGCACCGCAAATAACAGGAACAAAATGCTGACCCTGTTTGGCAAGAACGGTAGCTTCTCGGGATCCTTTGCCAAGGCAAACATGGCAACACTGACGACAGCGAACAGCATGTTGAACTGGAAGCTGGCCAGGAAGCCATACAGGTAGAAATTGATGGCTACAAAAGCCGTCCACCCCCACAGCAGGTATGCGACCAGATTGCTGGAAAATGCCAGGTACACAAAACCCAGCATCGCGATGGCCATTGCCAGGTCACGCACGCTCGCTCCCCTTGCGACTGGAGTCTTCGGGCTGTTGTTCGCCTTCTTCCAGCTTGTACTTGAAGACCCCCAGATCTTTCGTCTTTCCGCGGCTCAGGCGCACCAGGCTGAGACACAACGCCAGCATGCACAGGATGTCTGCGAGCATGATGATCGCTTCCATCGTTTCAGCCCTTCGCTTTCCTGAAAAGTGCCAGTTGCCCGCTAGTCGTCGCCTGCCAGGAGAAGCCCTCGGCGTAACGACGCACCGTCGCCCGATCCGTCACGCGTGCCGTCAGTCTCTCAAACGCCTGTAACAGGCCCGTGGAACTACGCTCTTGCATCAACTCACCCGCACAGGGATCCGACACGACTTCCGGGGTCCCCCAGATATTCGTCGCAATCACCGGCGTACCGCAAGCCATGGCCTCCAGCAGCACGTTCGCCCAGCCCTCTCGGCTGGAACACAGCGTCAGCGCATCCGCAGCGCTGTACCACCACTTGAGTTCGGTCTGCGGGCGCGAGCCAGCGAAATGTACGCGGTCTGTCACGCCAAGCTGCTGCGCCTGCGCGACAAGGCGTGCGCGTTCGACACCATCGCCAACAATCGCCAGACGCACGTCGGCAGGCAGCGAAGGGAGCGCGGCGATGGCGATGTCGTGCCCCTTGCGCTCGATGAGATGACCGACAGAGACCAGCCAACGCCCATCCTGTTGCAACCCCAGCTTTGCTCGCGCGGCCTGGCGGTCTTCGGGTACAAAGCGCTGCAGGTCGACGCCATTGCGCATCACGTGCAGCTTCTGCGCATCGACGCCCATGTCTCGCAGCACATCCATCAGGGCGCCACACACGCCGATGGAGCCTGCTGCGGCTTCTGCCGTCTGTTTGATCAGACGACGTGGCCAGGCATGCTGCGGGATGAGGTTCAGATCGGTGCCGCGCGCCGTGACAACGAAGGGCTTGTTGAACCAGCGCGCCAGCATCGCTGCCGCCACACCGTCCGGGTAGTAGTAATGCGCGTCGATGAGATCGAAATCGAAGCCGCCGCGAATCAGCTTCGCGACCGTCGCACGCGCCCCCCAAGCCAGCATCCACGGCGCTACGTTCATACCAATCTTGGGCGGTAGGACGTAACGCGGATGGTGCACCTGGATGCCGTTGTGCGTTTCCACGTGCGGCGTACTTGCCATCTGCGCCCAGTCACCAAAGCGCGGGGCTGTCAACGGAAACCATGGAACGGGGGCAACCACTTGCGTCTCGACTTCACCGCTGGCGAGCAGTTCGCGCAGGCGGGTCTCGACGAAGATGCCATGACTCGGCCGCACGCTGCTCGGGTAGAGCGTCGAGAACAGCAGTGTGCGGATCTTTGCCATGTCGCTCAGGCACTACGACGCTTGGCCAGCGCGCTCAGGCAGATCTTCTCGAACACGTCAGCTGCAACGCGATGACCGTAGCGGTCTTCAACGCACTGGCGCGCCTGACGCGAAACACGTTCGCGGAGGTCGGCGTCACGCAGCAATGCCAGCACGGCATTGGCCTGGTCCTGCGGCGCATCGCGCTGCAGGTAGTGTTCGTCCGGCGTCACGTCGAGACCTTCGATGCCGATGGCCGTCGAGACGACAGGGCAACCCATCGCCATGGCCTCGAATGCCTTGATGCGCGTACCACCGCCAACACGCAGCGGAATCACGAAAGCATGCGCGGCGTGGGCATACGGGCGCACGTCATCGACGAAACCCGTGAAACTGACGCCGCTGAGTTTCTGACCGCGCTCGATGAGGGACGCCGGTGCGTTGCGGCCGACAACGACGAAGCGCGCCTGCGGCATCTCACGCAATACCAGCGGCCACACATCATCGAGGAAGTGCGTAACGCCATCGATGTTGGCATCCCAGTTCATCGAGCCCGTGAACACCACGGTCGGCGGGTTTGCCTCATCGACGGTGGGCGGCAAGGCCCAGCTGAAGAAATCGAGGTCCACGCCGGTGGGGATGTCAGCCACTTCAGACAGCGCATAATCCTTGCGGAAGAACGCGGCATCACGCTCCGATACCGCGATCACTGACGTGAAACTACTGAGCGCTTCACGTTCGAAGCGCTGCATCTTGGCGTACTGCGAGGCCCACACGCGACGCATAAGCGGATTGCTGGCCGTCTGCGCATGGCGGCCGAAGATCTCGGCTTCGACGTTGTGCGTAAAGCACACGGTTGCCGCATCGAGCTGCACCGGCTTCAGCACGGCCGCATGCACGAAGTCGAACACCACGACATCGAACTTCTCGCGCGCCAGCGTCTGCGCAACGCATTCGCGCGCAGCCGCCGTGTTGTCGTTGGCGACGTTGACCGGCAAGTCACCGAACAGATCGAACACGCGCTGCCAGCGCGGCCTCTCTGCACTCGGCTGCCAACCGAGGAAGCGGTCGCTGACCTGTGCCAGTGCGTCACCCCACTGCGCCTTCTGCGACTCGCTGGCCGGGCTCAGCAGCGTAATGTCGAACGCCCCGCCCTTCAGCCCGCGCAGGATGTTGGTCGTGCGGATCTTGCCGCCGGCATCGGTGGGATACAGAAAGACTGGCGAGACGAACGCTAACTTCGGCTTGCTCACCAGCAGATGCCTTCGTACTCGGCAGCCGGTGCGGTGCGGATGTCAGCGTAGCCAGAGAGGTCAACGATGCGACGACCCGCGGCATGCGCAATGATGGCCTGGCGTGCAGCGGCATCGGCGTGGCCGATGACGATGACTTCGGCATCGGCCAGCACAGCTTCCGGCGTCTCGCCCAGCAGGCGGTCAAGGTGCGGAATCTCGCGCTCGATGAACTCCTTGTTCTTGCCGAGCAGGCGGCTGATCTTCACGAAGTTGTCGTAGATCGAAATATCGAAGCCCTTGCCCAACAAACGCTCGGCCAGCACCACGAGGGGCGAGTCACGCATGTCGTCAGTGCCCGGTTTGAAGGCCAGACCGAACAGCGCGACCTTCTTGCGACCGTTCTTGGCAATCATGCTGAAAGCGCGGTCGATATGCGCCTCGTTGCTGTCTAGCAACGCGGACAACGCGGGAATCGGCACATCGTGCTCGCGCGCCAGCGTGAAGAAGCCCTTCACTTCCTTCGGCAGGCAGGAGCCGCCGAAAGCGAAACCGGGGCGCAGGTAGGCCGGCGAGATGTTGAGCTGCGTGTCCTGGCAGAAAATCTTCATGACTTCGCGACCATCGAGGCCGCAGGACTTCAGCACCGAGCCCGCCTCGTTGGCGAACACGATCTTCATCGCATGGAAGACGTTGCAGAGGTACTTCACCGACTCGGCGACCTTGCAGGAGGTGCGCACGAAGATGCCGGGCAGGCCGTCGTACATCTTCTCCATCACGGCATAGCCCTGCTCGTCGAGACTGCCGATGACGGTCTGCGGCGGTTGGTGAAAATCCTTGACCGACGAACCTTCGCGCAGGAACTCCGGGTTGAAGACCAGCGACAGACGATCACCCACCTTGCGACCAGCCGCTTCTTCGAGAATGGGCTTGATGCGGTCTTCGGTCGTGCCCGGTTGCACCGTGCTGCGGATGACCACCGTGTGATGCGTGTCCTTCTTGCGCACGGCTTCGCCAATCGAACGGATCACGGCATCGACGGCCGTCAGATTGGGCGTGTAGTTGGGGTTGGAAGGCGTGGCCACCGAAATCAGCGACACCTCGCTGCCGGCGATGGCAGCTGCCACATCATCAGTCGCGCGCAGCTTGCCGGCCTTCACGGCGGCTTCGATCAGCTCGTTGATACCTTCTTCAACCACCGGCGACTGGCCGGTGTTGATCATGCTGACCTTCTGCGGGCTGATGTCGACGCCGATCACTTCGTGGCCCAGTTCGGGCAGACATGCGCAGGACACGGCGCCCACGTAACCCAGACCGAATACGGATATCTTCACTTGCGTTCCTTCCAGAAAATTCAGGGATTCCGCGGCGCCAGCGCCACTTCCCGCTTGATGCCAATGATCTCATGTGCCGGGAAACCGCCTACAACGGTTTCGTCCGCAATAACGTAGCGCTCGCGCAGTGTCCGGCTCAGTTCCATACGTGACAGCCCGCTCATGCTCAAGGCAAGGATGGGGCCACGCCAATCGCCTTCATCGAGCACGCGGAACACGAACACGCGACCACCACGTGCCAGCGTCGTATCGATAGCCAACGTCATCTGCGCCTGGATCGTCTGCGCGTCACGCGATGTATAGAAGAGCGTGTCCAACCTGAAACGTTGCAGGCCCGGCACAGGCAACACGCTCGAATCGGGCTCACCCGGATAACCGGCGTAACCCACATAGAGGCCTTGTGCGCCAATTTTCTCCCTGACGTCCTGCACGCCGGCAGCAACGTCAAAGCGCGCCCTGTGCACGCCGTACAGTCCAAGGTTCACAACTGCCAGCGCAGGCATCCAGACGAACAACAAGACGCCGGCCACACGATGCGGGCAGTTCAGTGCAATGAGCACAACAATGGGCAGGGTGAACTGGAACCAGTGTTCGGGGTCATTGAGATTCCAGTACGCCGCAAAAGCTGCAGCGCCAAGCAGGAAGCCAAAGGGCATCAGATGACCACGGCGTTGCATCACGGCACGCACACTGAACCAGAGGATCGTCCCCAGCGCGAGCAAGGTACCACCTGCCACCAGCGCATCACGCAGCAGTCGCGGCGCATAGGGCGTCAGGTCATGCACCATGCCGTGCATGGCGGCGCGCCCCAACGAACCGATGTCGGGCAGGAATACGAAGTTGTAGATGAGGCTGTACACAATGCGAGCCGGCACTTCGACGAAACCGAAGAAGCCCGCGTGCATCGCATCCTTGTCAGCCACGCTGCCTCGCACGAAAGCCACCAGCCCGGCATGCGTCGTGTCCGTCGCCAGTGCCGTAAGGTATCCAGCCAACAGGAACACCAGGCCGCTGATGCCCATTGCAATACCGAAAACCACGCCTGCCTGCCATCCCGCACGCCAGGAGCCTCCTTGGCGCCGCACTGCCCACAGTGCCATCAACGCGATGAAAGGCCCCATCGGCAGCACGCTGACCAGAAGCGTCGCGCCGACGCCCAACCACATCCCTGATATCGCGATATCGCGCAGTGAAGCCCTGCCCGTCTGCAAAGCCAACTCCCAACGCACGGCATAGTGCAGGGCCGCAGCCAGTGCAGGAAAGACCAGCAGCTTGATATGGGCCGTCGGCCCCAGCGAAACGATGTTGAAACTCACCGCCAGCAGGGCCACGCCGGCAAGCGCGCGCGGCAGGGACAAACCCGCCAGACGCAAGGTGCGGAAGAAGATGCCCATGGCCAGTGCGCAGGCGGTGACGTTCATCGCCTCAAGCAACTGGACGGCATTCAGCGCGGGGCTCAGGAGACGGAAGGCAATCAGGGCCAGCGGCTGCACCCACAGGTGAGCCACGTCCCATACGAAACGGTTGGCGTGCAGCGCTTCGACGTATGCCGGCGCGTCATCGACCATCAGGTCGGACAGCAGCAGGCGGAAAAACAGCGCACCCGCCAGCGCCACGAGCAGCGCCTCCAACCACGCAGGCCAGCGCCCGGCAGCAGATGGCGCAGCCGTCGGCAATTTGTCGACAGGAACAGGGGACACGGTCATTGCAGAATTTGTTGGGGAGCGAGCGCGGAGCTCAATGCCCAGCGCGGTCGAACAGCTTTTCGTAGGCCGCAATCATGCCAGCAAGCGAGTGACGGCTGAGCGCAGATTGACGTGCCCTCGCGGGCATGCCCGCCGCCTCGCCCTGCCCCGCAAACACCTGCTGCACGGCCGCCGCCAGCGCCGCCGCATCGCCCGAAGGCACCAGCAGCCCGCAGGCGTCGGGCGCCAGTAGATCAGGATTGCCGCCTACCGAAGTGGCAATAATTGGCAGTCCGCTCGCCATGGCTTCCTGCAGCGTGCAGGACGTGCCTTCGGCGATCGAAGGCAGCACAAAACAATCCATGGTGCGCAACAGTTGGGCAACGTCCGAACGGCTGCCCGGCAGCCAGACGGCGTCCTGCAGACCCAGCTCGGCAATGTGGGCTTCCAGCGCAACGCGCTCGCCGCCCTCACCCACGATGACCAGACGCAACCGCGCGGCCAGCTCCGTGTCGCTGCTGCGGATCAGCGCCAGCGCGTCGAGCAGGAGTTTCTGGTTCTTGACCGGGTCGAGACGCCCCACGGTGCCGAGTACCCAATGCTCACGACCAAAGGGCCAGCTTGCTGGCAAAGCCTCGTTGTCGGCACGCGGACGGAAAGCCTCGGTATCGACGCCATTGGCCAGCAAGCTGACCTTGCCCGGCGCCACGCCGATAGGCCCGGTCAGGTAATCGCTGAGCTGGCGCGACACGGCGATGAAATGCGAGACGAAAGGCTTGAACACCCGTCGCAGCAAACGGAAACGTGGATTGCTGCCGTCCGGGTCGGCCACGATCCAGCCATGCTCGGCATGCACGCGCAACGGCACGCCAGCGACCCAAGCCACGGGCGTCACCTCCAGCGCAGCAAGATTGCAGGTGTGCAAAACGGCCGGCCGCAGCTGGCGCAGCAGACGCCACAGGCGCGGGTAGAGCCGGAAGATCTGCCCCGGCGGCTTGTGCAGCGAGATGAACTCGACACCGGGCACCGTCACACGTTGCGCAAACTCTTCGCTGCACTCGGTCAGCGCGATAACGACATGGCGGAAACGATCGGCCGGCAGGCGGTTGATGAGCTGGACGATGACGTTCTCGAGCCCACCGGCCTTGAAGCTGTAGACCACATGGGCCACCAGCTTCCTGTCCTGCCCAGCGCTCACTGCAGCCCCAGGAAGGCGTCGAACATCACCAGCGACCAGATCGGCGCGCTGAAGTCACGCAAGCCCGACTCATGCGCTTCGAGCATGCTGCGCAAGTTCTTGTGGTCGAAGAACCCGGTATCGAGCAATCGCTCGCCGGTCAGCGCCGAGCGCACGCGCTCCTTCAGCGGGCCGCGGAACCAGCGCGCCAGCGGCACTGAGAAACCCATCTTCGGGCGATACAGGATGTCGTGTGGCAGCAGGGGTTCGGCCGCGCGCTTGAGCAGGTACTTGCCCTCCTGCCCCTTGATGCGCAGGCTCTGTGGCAAGGTCGCAGCCCATTCGACGAGCTTGTGGTCCATCAGCGGTTCGCGTACTTCCAGCGCATGGGCCATCGAGGCACGGTCCACCTTGGTGTTGATGTCGCCCACCAGCCAGGTATTGATATCGATGTACTGGATCAAGGCCAGCGGGTCATCGGTCTGCGCACGTGCGGCATGCACGTTGAAGGCTTCCTGCGCGTGGTAACCACCAAGCTGGGCACGCAGCTTGTCGCTGTAGAGCGCACTGCGTTCGTCATCGCGCAGCACCGACATGCTGTGGAAATAGGCGGATACGGAATCACGCGCAATGCCTTGGAAGGTCGTCTTGGCGCGGAACATGCGCGGCGCCCAGTCGGCCTTCGGGTAAAGCCGCGCCATTGCGCCGAACATCGGGCGACGCAACCACAACGGCAACATGCCGCGCGCACGCTCTTCCATCATGTGCAGGCGGTAGCGGCGGTAACCGCCGAAGAATTCATCGCCGCCATCGCCGGACAAAGCCACGGTGACGTGCTTGCGCGCCAGCTGGCAGACACGGTAGGTCGGTATCGCCGAGCTGTCCGCATAAGGCTCGTCGTAGAGCGCAGCCAGCGTATCGATGAGGTCGTAGTCGTCACTCGTCACGGTCTCGACGAAGTGATTGGTCTTGTAGCGGTCCGCCACCTGCTGTGCGAAGGCGGATTCGTTGAAGGCCGGATCGTCGAACGCGATGGAGCAGGTATTGACCGGCGCCGACGACTGCCGTGCCATGTGCGCAACCACTACGCTGGAATCCACGCCGCCCGACAGGAAGGCGCCCAGCGGCACCTCGGCAATCATGCGCAGGCGGATCGACTCGGCCAGACGCGCATCCAGCTCTTCCATCGCTTCGGTCAGGCCGATGCTGTGGTTGGACTGGAAATGCAGATCCCAGTAACGCTTCGGTTGCGGCAGAGATTCGCCGCGACGCCAGCAGAGCGTGTGCGCGGCCGGCAGCTTCTTCGCACCGCAGTAGATGCTGCGCGGGTCAGCCACGTAACCCAGCGCGAAATACTCTTCGACCGCGTGCGGATCGAGGCGGCGATCCAGCCCCGCGCATTGCGTCAGCGTCTTGAGTTCAGAACCGAAGGCCAGCCAGCCATCGGCCAGCTCGGCGTAGAACATCGGTTTCACACCCAACCGGTCGCGCGCCATGAAGACCGTCTCGCGATTGCGATCCCACAACGCGAATGCGAACATGCCGCGGAAGCGCTCGACACAAGCCTCGCCCCAGGCTGCCCAGCCATGCACGATGACCTCGGTGTCGCTGCGTGTGCGGAACTGGTAACCCAGCGCCTGCAGCTCGGCCATCAGTTCCTGGTAGTTGTAGATCTCGCCATTGAAGACGACGACGACCGAACGGTCAGCATTGAACAGCGGCTGCTGCCCGCTAGCCAGGTCGATGATGGACAGGCGACGGTGCGCCAGCGCGACGCCGGGCTCCAGGTGCAGGCCCGCTTCATCGGGGCCCCGATGGAACTGGATGTCGTTCATGCGCTCGATCAGCGCACGGTCGGGATCGCGGCGTCCCTTCAGATCGAATAGTCCGGCAATGCCACACATGATGAATTCTTCTACTTGAGCGGCGTGCGCAGCAGCGCAGCCTCGATGGCGGACCAGTTATCAGTAGCGAAGGCGACGAGCCTCTGCTCGGCATCCGCGGGCGAATTATCCACCGAAGTCCACAGCAGAACGCCGGCGGAATCATCCGGCCTGCGCAGTAATCGAGCCTTCAGCAGATCCAGCTTGGCCAGCTTGTCCGACGGCGTAACACTCTCGCCCAACCAGTAGCTGCGCAACACGACAAGGTGCCCACCCGCACCGGCCAGCTCGACGCGTTCGAATGTCAGCGTGCGGTCACCCTGCGCCACCGTCACCGTCTTGCGGTTCATCGGGTGCCACAAGGGATCATCGGTCTGCACGAGGTAGTTGTCGTACTGCACCAGCTCGCGTCCTTCGGTCTGGCGCGCATAGTAGGCCAGCTGCACCGACACCTTGTCGCGCCCCTTGGCGAAGGTCTGCACGTCTTCGACACGCGACCCGCGGAAACTCGCCTTCCACTCCTTCGCCGAACGCACAGCGGAAGTCCAGCCCGACACGGTGACCGCAGGAATACGATAGTCCGCCGCCCCGGGCACATCCATCAGCCAGCCCAGCAAGGGACGCGGCACTGCCACCGTCACGAGAGCAAGCCCCAGCACCACGACAGCCGGCACCGCCACCCGGCCGGCACTGCGCCAGTGCCAGTCTCGCTGACGCACCTGCGGCAGATGGTCTTCACGCCAGAAATTGCCGACCCAGAACAGCAGGCCGATGACGATGCCGAAGAACACCCAGCCATAGATCAGGTGATCGGCGCCCACGGCCAGACTGTTGCCGGACAGGTGCCCCATCATCACGATGATGTAGGCACGCAGCCAGTTCGCCAGCAAAGGCACTACGAACGACGCCACCACGAACAGCAGGCGACGCGTCAGGCTGCGGTAATTGAGGTAGGCGAACAGCACGCCCACCATCACCGAAGCGATCAGGTAACGGATGCCGCTGCAGGCCTCCACGACAGACCAGCGGCCGCTCGGAATGACGAAATTCTGCCCTTCCTGATAGACGGGAATGCCCGTCAGCCGCAACAGCGCCACCGTGAACTCAGCCGTGTAATGCATCAGCATCGGCACGAGGAAATCGCCAAAGGGGATGCCGAATACCAGGAAAAACAGCGGGAACAGCACCTGCCAGCTCGCACGATGGCCCCAGCAGGTCCATATGGCGGCAATCACCATGAACACCAGCGCGGCATGCGATACGACAGCCGCACTGATTGCCTCGCCGAACACCCACAGCAAGGCCGCCCCGGCGAGAGGCAACAGCGGGAACAAGGCCGGCTGGAAACCCGCCGAGACCAGATCGCGCCGACGCTCCCACATCAGCCAAATGCTGACCGGCACCACCAACAGGCAGTGATTGAAAGTGTCCGAGCGCATCCAGATACGGAACACGCCGAGCGCCGTTTCGTGGAACACCAACAGGATGATGGCAACCATCGCAACGGCCGCCGCGATGGCGACCCGTGGTTGCAAGCTCCGCCCCGATACCCAGGTGGCACTCATGCCGTCACTCCCGCTTCCGCGTCATTTTTTGCCAGCAGCTTGAGGAAGGCCTTGAGATGCGCCTCCCAGCTGAAATCCGCCAGGATCCGCGCCCTCGCCCGTTGTCCGATGACATCGGCAGCCGGCGCATCGCCCAGCAATCCGCCCACGGCATCCAGCCAGTCCTGCGTCGACTCGGCGACGAGGAATTCGCTGCCCCGCTCCGCCCCCACGCCGACGGCGCAGGTGGCCGAAGCCACGACAGGCCGCGCCATGGCCATGGCTTCGAGAATCTTGTTCTGCACGCCGCGGGCAATCCGCAAAGGGGCCACCACCACGCGCGCATGCTGCAGCCAAGGGCGTACGTCCGGCACGGTGCCGGTCACCGTGATGCGCTCGCGCGTGGCAAGCGCCTTCACCGCGTCTGAAGGATTCATGCCGACCACGCAGAAGCGCGCGCTCGGCCAGCGCTCCGCGATGGCCGGCCACACTTCATCGGCAAAGGCGCAGACCGCATCGATGTTGGGCCAGTAGTCCATCGCACCGGTGAAGACGACTGGAAGCTCGCCCTGCTCGTAGGGCGAGACCAGCGCACTGGACGGCGCGTACAGCTCGGCATTCACGCCGTTTGAAATCGCATGGATGCGCGCCGTCGACTCGGGCGCCACCTCACGGAACAGCGCCGCCTCGGCCTCCGACACCAGCACGCTGGCAGCACACTGGCGCGCCACATCGCGCTCGAAGTCGGCCAACCGGGCCCCCTCGCGGCGATACAACCAGGCCATCGGACCGCTGCGCTCTTGCGCATAACGCGTCCACTTGGCCGAATCGACATCGACGAAATCAACGACGCAATGCAGGTCCGGCAGGGCCTGGGTGTACTGCGCCATCGACGAGCAGAACACCACGGCTTCGCGGATCTGCCGCTGCGTCACGATGTCGCGCACCCACTTCGCCATGCTGGCACTGCGGTAGTACGGCAGGGTCAGCGCCTCGCCCGTCAGCAGCCCCCGCATCGACAGCAGCTTGCCCACAGCCGGCTGGATCTGCTCGACGTGGACGGACGCGCAGAACTCGTTGAGTGCCGACACGTGCTGCATGTCTTCCGCGTAGTCGACGAAGCAACCCAGGTGCACCTCGTAATGCTGCGCAAGAAACTTGAGCAGGTTGAACGAGCGCAGCTTGTCACCCTTGTTGGGCGGAAACGGGATGCGGTGAACGAGGTAGAGCAACGACGGCTTCATGGCTTACCCAAGGTTGCGCACGATGTGCGGCCCCAGCGTGTTCGCCACCACCAGCGGCAGGCGTTGCCACATGGCGATGAAGGCGCGGAACTTTGGATTGTTCGGGTTGTTCTGCGGAATGCTGTCGCCCTTGTAGAGCACGTACTCGTACGACATCGTTACCGGCTCGAAGCCCCAGTTCTTCTTGAAACTGTAGGGACCGGTGCCGACCTTGCTGCGACCGTAGTCAAACACCTTGCAACCACGCGCCAGTGCATGGCGCATCAGTTCCCAATACTTGAAGTCGTTGGCCGCGAGGCCACGCGCCGCCGGCATGTCGCCCGCGTAGTACGGCAGGATCTCGTCGCGGAAGTAGAAGCTCAGCACACTCGACAGCAACTGACCGTTCGCGTCCGTCACCGTCAACACATCGCAATCCTTGCCGAAAGCTTCTCGCAGCGCGCGGAACCAGCGCTTCGACATGGCCGGTGTGCCGTGGCGACGCACGTTGTCGGCATACACAGAGAAGAAGCGATCCACGCCATCGTCGATGGTCGCGACCAAGCCGTTCTGCAGCCCCTTGCGCACCATGGCCCGCTGCTTGCGCGGAATCGCCAGCATGTTGGCCTCTTCGTCCGCCGCCATCTCTTTGCGGAACATCACGTAGATGTCCTGGCTGGGCCAGTCGGCATGCACCGGCTGCATGTTGCGGTATTCGAGGTGCGAGACGCCCAGCTCGCGTGCCAACGCATCGGCCTTCGCCTCCAGTGCAGCGCGTGCTTCGGCGTCATCACCGGCGATGCCGCCGTACACTGCGAAAGGCAGCGAGCTCAGCGAATGACCGAACAGTGCGCTCTTGATCTCGACAAGGGGCAGCACGGCAACTATCTCGTTGCCACGCTCGGCATAGAGGTAGTAACAGCGATGCCGCCAGACCTCGCGGATCAATCGCTCCCAGGCAGACAGGTGAAAGAACGTGGCCTGCGGGCAAGCGCGCACGAATTCGTCCCAGCGCGGGCAATCACTGTCTTGCAGGCTGCGGACGCGCAGCCCGCCTGGCTCGTTGTGGCTCATGAAGGAAAGACTCAGGCCGCGATGGCCAATGCGGGATTGAGGAACACCTCGTCGACGCGGCCCCAGTGGAAGTCGCTCAGCAGGCGGCGCAGGCGCGCTTCGGTCTTGTCGAGGTTGATGTAATGGCGGAAGCGGGACTTGGCCGGTGCGTCATGCACGCGAGGCTGGTCCGGGTCCAGCTCCCAGGGATGGAAGTAGAAGATCGCGGACTGTGCGTCTTGCTTGTTCACGCGGCGGATCATCCAGCGCGATGCCGCATAGGGCAGGAAACGGAAATAGCCACCACCACCCGCCGGCAGGTTGCGCCCCATGAAGCGCGTCGTCGTCACCGGAATCTCGACGATGCCACTGGGGTGCTTGTAGGTGAAGCGCGGCGAATCGGGCATGCCGTAATGGTCATGCACCACGGGATAGACGCTGGAGCTGTACTGGTAACCCGCGGCAGCCAGGCACTCATGCGCCCACGGATTCTTGTCGCTGAACGAGAAACTCGGTGCGCGATAGCCCTTCACCTCGACGCCGCCGATGTCTTCCAGCACCGCCTTGGCAAGCTGCACGTCCGCCGAGAAAGCGCCGCGCGTCTGGTCGCTGGCGCGTTCGTGGCCGTAACCGTGACTGGCCAACTCGTGGCCTTCCATGACAATGAGGCGGACCAGCTTCGGGTAACGCTCAGCGATCCAGCCCAGCGTGAAGAAGGTGGCCTTGACGCCATGCTCGTGCAGCACGGCAAGAATCAGGTCCATGTTGCGTTCGATGCGGCACGGCACGGTTTCCCAGCCACCACGCGGAAACTGTCCTGCCAGTGCGGACACCTGGAAGTAGTCCTCGACGTCGATCGACAGGGCGTTGGTCGGCAATTGGATTCGGTTGCGGGCGTTCATATCTGGTCAGCCTCCCTTGGCTGCGCGCTTGTCAGTCTTCAGGGGCGCCACGTTCGACGGTGGCTGCGCGGCAGCCGAAGCTTGCTGCATCAATGTGACAAGCGCTGCGAAAGCATTTTCGAGTTTGGCCACGCGCTCTTCGAGACGGGATGCCTGAAAGCCCGCAGCCGCATCCGCCATCAGACGCAACAGGCCAGGGTCGCCCAGCACACTCTGCGGGTCGATGCGGCCCAGCCCTGACAGTGCATCGGCTGCCGCGGCATGCGAAGGCAGCGGTGCGCGGTTGGCCTGCAGGGGCGGCATGGCATGCTGAGCGCTCTCACGCTCCGGCGCTTCTTCGCGGATCTCGCGGATGACCTCGTTGACCTGGGCCTCGGCCAGCACATGGCTTTCCGTCAGGAAGCCTGCCAGCAGCAGACGGTCGCAAAGCGTGTTGATCTTGCGCGGCACACCACCCGTGAAGCTATGGATCATCGCGAAAGCGGACGGCTCGATGCGCGGATCGCCCGCCCAGTTCACGTGCTTCAGGCGGTGTTCGATATAGGCCCTGGTCTCATCGGCATCCATCGGGCCGAGGTGATAGGTCGCGATGACACGCTGGCGCAGCTGCGACATGTGCGGGCTCTGCATGGTGTCGCGGAATTCCGGCTGACCCACCAGGAAGCTCTGCAGCAGTGCATGGTCTTCAAGCTGGAAGTTCGACAGCATGCGCAGCTCTTCCACCGCGTGCGGCGTCAGGTTCTGCGCTTCGTCGACGATCAGCAGCGCACGCTTGCCCGAAGCCGTCACCGAAACCAGGAAGGCCTCCAGCGCCAGCAGCACGTCGGCCTTCTCCAGCCCCTTGGACGGGATGCCAAACGAAGCCGCCACCAGACGCAGGATGTCATCCGCATCAAGCTGCGTGCTGACGAGATGCGCGGCCACCACCTTGGTCTGCTCCAGTTTCTGCAACAGGCTGCGCACCAGCGTGGTCTTGCCCGCTCCCACCTCGCCGGTGATGACGATGAAGCCCTCGTTCTGGTGCAGGCCGTACTCGAGGTAAGCCATCGCACGGCGGTGCCCGCGGCTGCCGTAATAGAAAGCCGGGTCAGGATTGAGCTGGAACGGCCGGCCGCTCAGGCCATAGAACGACTCATACATGACAGCCCCTCGTGACAGCCAGATTGCGGATGGATGGTTTCATGCGGTCATCCTCAAAAGCGATGACTGAGCGTCGCGGAAATGGCGTTTTCGCGATAGTCCGCGTTCGCCCCCCGCGATTGAGTGTGGGTGTAGCCCAGGATGCCCGTCGTGTTGACGCCCAGTCTGTTCGACAGCGACAGCCCCCAGGTCGATACGTGGGTCGTCGTCCGCGCACCGTTGTTGGCGTAACCGCTGGTATCGGTATAGCCATAGCGCAACCCCGTTGAAGTCCGGGCTGACAGGTCATGACGCCAGTCGACATTCCAGCCTCGTTGCTTGACGCGCGAGAACTGGATCAGATCATCGGATGATCCCGTGGCCGAACTCGTCAGGATCTGTTGCGTCAGGGTCTCGCGATCCGACGTATAGCCCGACAGACTGATCAGGTTACGCTGCCCTTCCAGGCGCCAGGAAAGGCGCATGCGCTTGTCCGTGTAGGTCTGGCTGGACAGATAGCCCTTGGTATTGGCCACAAAGACAGGCACTCCCTCCCCTTGCAGGATCAGCAGGGCCAGCAGTTCCTTCTGCACAGGATCCGTCACCGAGCTGGACACCTTGGCCAACGCCGCCTGGTACTGGGCAAAGTAAACGGTATAGACCTCAGGATTCACTGCCAACCCGTTTGTCGCGGCCGTGTTGGAGAAGGAGTTCACGTCGCGCTCATAACTCCAGTCGAACACCGAACGGCGCCAGCGCTGGCTTACGCCATACGAGAATCCCCGCCCGAAAAACCGCTTGGTGGTTTGCGCGTTCAGGGTGGTGCGCTCGGTGGGCTGCCACTTCAAACCAGCACCCCAGTTCCAGGTGTGCTGACGCTGGCCACCGGCGTAATCGTTGAATTCCTGTCCGCCAAACAGCGTAGCTGTCATTTCGGGCGTCACGGCATAGGTAAGACTGCCGTTGTAGCTGTCGCTGCTGGTCGCCTGCGTCGCCTTGGCCGTAGTGCTGTAGTGACGCCCGGAAAACCCCCAGCCCAGACGACCGAAAGCGGCACCGTTGGCGATATCCAGTGTGGCCGTACTGTTCTGCCCCGAAAGCTCGGTGCGCTCGGAGTCGACATTCTCGAAACGGTAGCGCGCAGCCGCGTAGCCCGCATTGCCAAAGCGTGTGTACAACGCCGGCGACACCCAGGTGCGCGTCACTTCCGTACTGTTGGATGGCGCGGCATAGCTCGCATCAGGCGCCGCAAACTGCGACACCTGCTGACGATCCCGGCTCGCCCCGCCATCCACGTCCAGATGATCTTCTATAAGCGCGAGCGTACCGTTCGTACTGCCACGCAAGGCGCTGCGATTGGCCGTGTTGGAATTGATCCAGTTCTGCACGCGCAGATCCAGCGATCCTGTCAGACGTGCGCTCTGCCCTGCTCCACGCAGCCAGGGCGAAATCTCCGTGCCCCAGTTCTCCTGCGCACGTGAAGGCGACTGGCGATTGACGTTATCAGAGTAGGTCTCACCAAGATCGATGCCGGTCGTGGTGCGCCACTGCGCATGCACGAGCGCCGTCGGCGTCAGCAACATTGCCAGCGCCAGCATCCCTCGCGCAGCACGTCGATGCTCAGTGCTCACGCTCTTGGCTACCGTAACCATAGGGCGAGTAATAGCCGTAGTAGCCGCCAGGCCCGATGTCCCGCGTCTTGTTGAGCAGCATCATGCGCAACGGGCATTGCTCGATGGTCGCGAGCGCCTGACGCACCATGGACTGGGTCGTACGTCCCGCTTCGACAACGATGACGACCTGCCCCATGTGATTGGCGAGCACACGGGCTTCCGTGGTCATCAGCAAGGGGGGCGAATCAAACACGATGATACGGTCCGGATAGCGCGTAGCCAGTTCGTCGACCAGCTTGACCATGGCATCGCTGGCAAGGAATTCGGTAGCGCGCTGGTGCGGCATACCTGCCGGCAAAATGCTCAGCTTCTCGATGTTCGTTCGCAGCATCACGTCCGGCAGATCCACCGAACGATCCGTCAACAGCAGCACATCCATCAGGCCCGGCGCAGGTGGCAGGCCAAGGTGGTTGAGCACCGAAGGGCGCGAGACGTCGGCATCGACCAGCAACACGGTGCGGTCGAGCTCCATGGCCATGCTGATGGCGAGATTGATCGAGCTGAAGCTCTTGCCCTCGCCCGGCACCGAGCTGGTCACCATGATGAGGTTGCGATGCGCGCCACTGGTGGGCTCCGCGGCGTTGCGCAGCAGCGGACGTTTGATGACGCGATATTCCTCGGCAATCATCGACCGCGTATTGAGCGGACTGACCATGCCCATGGCGCCAAGCCGAGCCAGGTCGATCGTGATGGACTTGCTCTGCGCGCTCGCGCGGTTCGCCATGTCAGCATCGACAACAGGCGCCGACTGGGGCTGCACAGCAGGCGCGGCAGCGGCAGGCTGCGGAGCGGCCGGCACATTACGCGGCGCCTCGGCGGCCACAGCACCGACATCCGGAGGCGGCGTGACACCAGCACGCTTGAGTTGGTCGAGACGTTCGACCGCTTTTTCAATCAGACTCACTCGACGCTCCTAACGGCCAAGCCAGATCATCACGACGGTCAAACCCATATGCAGCGATAGCAAGGATGCCGTCGCCCCCATGAACAACCACTTCGCACGACGCTCACGCTGCTTGCGGTCCGGGCTCGGCGTTACCGACACCGAACCCAGAATGGGCAATCCTGTTGTTTCACGCAGCACGCGACTGTCGAAGAATGCCGGACGGATCTGATCCAGCAGGATGGACAGCACCAGCCCCACACCCAACGCAAGGAATCCCACAATGGGCATCAGCATGATGCGGTTGGGCGCAGACGGCTTGCTCGGCACGGAAGGCGGATCGATCAGGCGAAAGTCCGCCACACCTGCGACCGACTCCATCTGCGCCGACATGTTGGCCGACTCGCGGCGCCCGACGAGCTGGTCGTATTCTTTCTTGTGGATCTCGTAGTCACGATTGAGCTGAGCCAGCTCCTGCTCGATCTGCGGCGCCATGCGCATCATTTCCTGCGCCTGTGTCGAACGAGCCGAATACTCACCCGCACGCGTCTTCAGCTGCGCCACGCGCGCTTCTGCATCGGTCAGCGAGATTTTCAGTTGCTGATACACCGGATTGGTTGCATTCACCCCGGTAGTCGATGTCGCAGCAGCCTTCTTGGCCTTGATCTCGTCAGCACGCTGACGCTCCAGCTCAGCCAGCACGCGGCGGGTACCCTGAACATCCGGATGCTTGTCCGTGTAGTTGCGCAGCAGATCGTCCAGCTGTTTCTTGAGGCTATCGATACGGCTATCCAGTTCCGGCGTGCTCGGCTTGTCGGGCTCGCTGCTGGCCCCACCCGGATGCTCGCCCGCCAACTGCTTCTTGATCGCATCACGCGAGTTTTCAGCCTCACGCAGCTCCAGCTGGGCCTGACGCAGACGATCGCCGATCTCACGCATCGTGCCTATCGTGTCCTTGGCAGAGTCACCCAGCAAAGCCAGGTTCTTGAGTTTGAACTCCTTCAAACGGGTCTCGGCTTCGTCCAGCTTGTCAGCGTAATTCTTGATCTGATCTTCGATGAAGCGACGCGCCGACTCCGTATCCTTGCGCTTGTCACCCAGACCTGACTCGATGAAGATCGACACCAGCGACTGCACGGTGCGCTTGGCGCGATCCGGCTTCTCATCCATGTACGAGATCGTGTACAGGTTGTCTTTGCCAACGCTGCTGATCTTCAAGGTCTTGGTCACACGATCGACCAGCTCTTCACGCTGGTTCTTCGTTTTGGCATTGAGATCCAGGTCCGCCATGCGGATCAGTTTCTCGACGTTGGGACGGCTGATCAGCGTTTTTGACAGCATCGTCACCTGCTGATTGACGTCGTTGGGCACGGTCAGCCCCGCCATCAGCGGCGCCAGCACGGATTGCGTATCCACATAGATACGCGCCGATGCCTCATATTTGTCTGGCAACAGGTACACACCCACGGCACCCGCAATGCCGGCTACCCAGGCCAGCAACATGCCCCACCAGCGGTAACGCCAAGCACCCCGGGCGAAACCCACCAGCTTTCTGATCAACTCATCCATTCAGATCTCTCGACGGACTCACGACGGCATGCAGCCGGTGGTCAGAACCAGCTTTCAGGGATCACCAGCACATCACCCGGCTTCACTTCCACGTTGGCAGACACATCGCCACGCTTCAGCAAGTCCTTCAGACGCACCCGGTACTGCTTGTTGCCTTCAGCCGTACGCAAGATGGTCGCGTTGTTGCCGTCAGCGAACTGCGTCAGGCCACCGACGGCGATCATCACGTCGAGCAAGGTCATGTTCTGGCGATACGACAGTACCTGCGGCTTCGAGGCCTCACCAACGACGCGGATCTGCTCGCTGTAAGCACCCACGAAGCTGGTCACGATGACGGTCACGACCGGATCGCGGATGTAATTGGAGAGTTGCTTCTCAATATCGCGAGCCAGCGCCTTGGCGCTTTTACCACTGGCCTGCAGGTCTTCCACCAGCGGCGTCGTGATGCGACCGTCCGGACGCACCGGCACATTCATCGACAGTTCCGGATTGCGCCAGACAACGATGTTGAGAGAGTCACCCGGCCCAATGACATAGTTGTAATCCGCCGACGAGGCGACGGCCGGAGCTTGCGGCAGCCCGCTGCAACCCGCGACAACCAGAGCGACTGCAATCAGCAGCGCCCCCGGAATGCGCATCAGATTCAATGTGCGAAACATGATCAACCTCCAGCAAGCAATTCAGGATGGAAACGCGATGAACCGACATCTGCCTCGCGCAGAAGCCCGGCTATCGGGCACCACAGCCGGGGCATGGTACCCAGAGAGCGCCCCCGGAAAGCGGAAAAATGCCACGCTGCAACATAAAGGGCGGTGAGCGCGCATTGTAGCTGCATGTCCCGTGCCAAGCGGTGCCCGGATGGGCCGCAGCGCGCGGTTCGACACACGTCCGCACCCCGTCTGTCCGACAAACCAGCCTCCGCACGTCGAAAATCCCGCCATTGAAGCCAGAACGCCCCTAGCGGCTTTCAAAACGCACTGCCACAATCCCGGCACTTACAAAAGCAAGAGAGATCGACATGCAATCTGCCAATACTCTGTCCCGCTTCGGACTGATTCTGGCTTTCGGCGCTGCACTGGCTGCCTGTGGTGGAGGCGGCGGCGGGGGCGGTGTCGCAGTGGGTACAGCCGCACCCGGGGCCACATCCAGCACGGGCTCCGGAGGTGGCGGCACTCCGGCCAGCAGCTCTTCCAGCAGCGCCTCTGTCGCATCCTCATCGTCGAGCTCGTCGCCAGCCGCCTCTTCAAGCAGCTCGGCAGCAAGCAGCTCAAGCTCGGTCGCGAGCAGCGCAGCCTCATCCAGCAGCAGCGTCGCTTCGAGCAGCGCGGCCTCAAGCTCGGTCGCGTCGAGCGTCAGTTCTTCCTTGTCGAGTGCCGCACCTGTGGCCACCCGGCAGTGGCTGGCGGTGACAGTCAAGGCGTCCACCAACCCGGCCGCTGGCGGACATAGCTGTGCGCTACGTACGGGCTTGGTCCCCATGTGCTGGGGTCAAGGCACGGTCGGGCAACTAGGCATCAACACCTCCACGCCTACCGACAAAGCAGCCCCCACCGCCGCCGACAACGCCCCCACCGGCATTGTGGCCATCACAGCCGGACTGGCCCGTACCTGCGCCCTGACCGGGAGCGGATCGGTCTGGTGTTGGGGCGTGAGCAATGGTGGAGGCTCCATCGGGAACGGCTCCGTCAGCACATCGAAAGTTCCGCCCACGCAAGTCAGTAACCTGTCAGGAGCAACAGCACTGAGCTCCACCTCGGACTTCAATTGCGCGGTCGCCGCGGGTGATGTGTACTGCTGGGGTGTCACCCCACTTGGTAACTCCTCTGTGCCATCCATTGTGACCGGCGTAAGTGGCGTCACTAGAGTTGCGACGGGTAACGGTGCGGGCAGCGGTCCCGCGGGGCACGTCTGTGCGCTGAAAGCCGATTCAACCGTCATCTGCTGGGGCAACAATTCACTAGGACAGCTTGGTGCCGGTTACACCACTCCCAACGGTAGCGACACTGTTCCCGCGCTTGGCTCACCCGCCAACAGCGCGACACCGCTTCTGGTCAAAATCCAGCCAACCAAGACGACGACCGCAACGTTGTCTGGCGTCGTCGCAATCAGCGTAGGCAATTCCCACAGCTGCGCACTACTGGCTGACGGCACCATACGCTGCTGGGGCGACAACAACAACGGCGCCCTGGGCACGACCTCGACGTCGAATTGGCCAACGTATCCGGCACAGACTGGCGCAACGCTTGTTGAGGGCATTACCAGCGCCATCCAGATAGCCAGCGGCCATGAGTTCAACTGTGCGCTGCTGAGTGACCTTACGGTGCGTTGCTGGGGCGACAACACCTATGGCCAGATCGGCAATGGCACCAAAACCGGTCCTGTAACTACGCCATCCACCCCCCTCAACCTCAGCGGTGTCATTGCGGTCGCTGCGGGCCAAACCCACGCATGCGCCCTGCTGAACAACGGCGACGTGAAATGCTGGGGTGGCAACGGTTACGGCCAGATTGGCGACAACACGACAACGGAAAAGCTGACTCCGACCAGCACATCGGCGGGTCCCGGTGTGTTCGCTCCGTAAAGCAACCGCTACACCGCAAATCGCCAAGCAAAAGCCCCCAGCCAGTGGGGGCTTTTGCTTTCTGGCACTCGCAACGCTGATTACCGGGTCGACTTTTTTTACACCGACCACACCACCGAACATTCTGCGTCCGCACAAATCACAATAAAGCAATGATTTTAAAAGATTTTTAATTACTGGCACGCATCTGGCTTTAAGGAGTCCAGCTGATCCAGAAATGGGTCGCCAGAATCCCAAAGTCAAATCAACCAGGAGCAATTCGATGAAGACCACTCTGAAACTGCTCGGCGCCGCAGCTGTTGCCGCAATGAGCCTCAATGCCAACGCCGTGCTCGTGATCGACTCTTTCACGACCGCCCAAGGCAACACCCCCGCAACCGCCATCTACGACGCCGACGCTGACTTCACCGCCGTCAGCAACGAAAAGGCTGCTGCCGAAGCACTCGGCGGCTACCGCGAACTGATCATCGACAAGACCGGTGGCGATCCCGACACCTTGGCAACGATCAAGGTCGCTGCTGGCAAGCTGCAATACGGCAACGAACCCGGCGTGACCAGCGTCGGTACCGTTCGCTGGGATGGCGGCCTCGGCGCCTCCAGCCTCGGCGGCATCGACCTGACCAGCTACGGCAACACGTTCATCGTCAACGTGACCTTCCTGGATCTGGCCAGCGGCTTCGACATCACGCTGAAGGCCTTCACCGGCGCAGCCGTGTCGTCCTACACCTTCCACGGTGACGCAATCGGCCAATACGGTGTGAACTTCGGCAACCTGCTGGGCGCTGCTGACCTGACCTCGATCACCGCTCTGGAAATGGTCATCACCGGTAGCGCCGGTCTGGACCTGTCGGTTGATAGCGCTGAGATCCCTGAACCCGCATCGCTGGCTCTGGTTGGTCTGAGCCTGCTGGGTTTGGGTGCACTGCGCCGTCGTCAAGCCTGATCAAGGTTTCGACCCAAACAAAAAAGGACCTTCGGGTCCTTTTTTGTTTTTGTGGCTTCGCTTGCTGACGCAAACAGCCAAAGCTCGAACGGAACTTAGCCCGCGCCTGTGCGCCAGACAGTGCGTGATCCAACTGTGCTGGTCGATGCTGCCGTGTGCATGTCGATGTTGGTGATCTGGGCTTTTTCGCTCAGTTCCAGCAACGGAATACCGAGATGGAATTCGGCTTCCATCATCTCCAGCAAGGGCATCAGGGTCTGAGTCAGCTCGCGCAGGCGTTTGCGGGCTTCATCGCCACTGCCTGTGCGGATCTGGGTGAGCGCATGGTCGACGCTGACGGCGAGACGGCTGAAGCGCCCGACGTTCTCGGTCGTGACCTCGCCGGATTCGGAGACGACACGGTTGCCACCCAGCTTGCGACCATCTGCCACGCGGGCAGCCGCTGTCTGCAGCAGATGCTCCAGTGACACGGAAGCGTCGCCGTGTGCGCTGGCCAGACCGACGGTCAGGCTCACACGGATGCGATGCTCCTTGTAAGTCATGACGATGGTTTCGATCGCGCGACGCAGGCGCAAGGCAAAGGCGCCGCAGGCGTCGAGATCGGCTGAAGGCGAGATCACCGCGAACTGGCCTTCAGCCAGGTGAGCGATGGTGTCTTCCTTACGGACCTTGGCCGACAACAGCTTGGATAGCTTGCGATGAACCAATTGGCCAACACTATGGCCGTAGGTTTCGCACAGGCGGTCGTAGTGATCGACCTCGATGACCATGACACTGACGTCGCCACGGTTGCGGCGGACGAGCTGCTCACGGCTCTGTTCGAGTTCGCGACGGGTCTGCGCCAGCTTGGCAAGGGCTTCGAGACGCGCCAGCAGTTCGACGCGTGGCGTGCCCTTGGTAATGAAATCGGTGGCGCCAAGCTCCTGGGCGCGCATGCGGGCTTCGTTTTCGTCTTCGCCCGAAATGATCAGGACGGGCAAGCAGTTCGACGCGTGCCAGACGCGAACCGCGAATCCGCTGCAGCAGGCCAAAACCATCAAGGCGTGGCATGCCGATATCTGAAATGACGACTTCGATCGTCGGGTCGAGCAGCAGCGATTGCCAGCCGGCCTCGCCATCGACTTCTTCACGGACGTCGAATTTGTCGCGGATCTGCTTGATGAGCGACGCGCGCACCATGCGCGAGTCGTCCACGATGAGGATGCGCGGCAACTGTGCGGCCACTTCGGTCATTGCTTGTCCTCTCCTGCAGGCATTTTCAAGACGCCTCTACTTCAGTGACTGATCCGCACTACTACCCGCCCGTGTCCCTGTCCGGCCAACAGCCGGTCAAAAATCTGCGGCAGGTTTTCAAACGGTTCTTCCAGCGCAATCGTGTCCAGCCCCCGGGGACGCAGGTCCGCCGCCAGACGCGACCATGCGCGTTCCCTGACAGCGAAGCCAGCATAACCGGAGTCTATCCCCATCAACGATACGCCACGTAACACGAAAGGCATGACCGTTGTATGAAGATCCGTTCCCCCAGCCAGACCGATACTGGCAATTACACCACCCGGTTTGCTGCTGCTGATGATCCAGCTCAGAACCTCGCCACCGAGATTATCGATGGCCCCCGCCCAGTATCCCTTGTCCAGCGGACGGACTTCCCTGGGCAGTTCGCTGCGCAGCATGACACGAGATGCCCCAAGGCTGCACAACCATTCGCTCTGCTCGGGCTTGCCGGTCAGCGCGACGACTTCATATCCGCGCCCCGCAAGCATGTCGATGGAGAGGGAGCCGACTCCCCCCGTGGCACCTGAAACCAGCACCGGGCCGTTTTCGGGTTTGAGCCCATTGTCTTCCATGCGATTGATGGCCATGGCCGCCGTCAGCCCCGCCGTGCCCAATGCCATGCTTTGGAAATCGCTGAGGCCTGCGGGCAAGGGCATGACCCAGCCGCCAGGCACAAGAGCGTATTCGGAATAACCGCCGTGATGGGCGACACCCAGGTCGTAACTGGTGGCGAGCACGCGGTCGCCGGGACGGAAACGCGGGGCAGCGCTGCTGACCACCTCGCCGGCCAGATCGATGCCGCCAACGCAGGGGAAGCGCTTGATGATGCGCCCCTGCCCGGTCGCGGCAAGGGCGTCCTTGTAATTGACACTGGAGCAGGTAACGCGAATCAGCACATCGCCAGCATCCAGCCTGGTTTCGTCGAGTTCAACGAAGCGACCGCTGACGGCTGCACCGTCCTGCTCCACGAGAAATGCCTTGAATGACTTCAACTCCGACTCCGGCTTGAATTCCGAGGTTGCGCGGGATTATAGACACACCCTTTCGGGCAGAAATCAGGTTTTCGGACTTGCGGCAACGCGAAGCATTGTGCGAAGTGTTTTTCAGGCAACAACCCAACTGGTCGAAGCAGGCGGCAATCGGCCGCTTGGCGGCGCCTTGTCGCAATCAAGGCCAGACCGGGCTCAAGCCTGACCCCAACCGCGCCGTAAGAGAGTGTGTCGCACCCGGATATAGCCTGACCATGATCGAAACCCCACTGCAGAGTATCGACAGCTACATTGCCTACTTTAGTCAGACCGAACTGCCGGTGCTGCGCAAGACCGTGCGTGCGCTGGCGGAGCTGGCGGCTGACGAAGACAAGGTCAGTGGCCGTCAGGTAGCCGCGGTCGTGCTGCAGGATCCGCTGATGACCCTGCGCGTGCTCGTCCATATCGAAGCGACGCGGCGCAGCGCCCAGAACCACGACATCACGACCATCGAGCGGGCCATCATGATGCTGGGCATCACCCCGTTCTTCCGCAAGTTCTCCAATCTGCCCTGCGTCGAAGACAAGCTGCAGGCGCATCCCCAAGCCCTGCTTGGCGTCGTCAAGGTCATCAACCGTGCCCGCAATGCCTCCAGCTGGGCGCGCGATTGGGCCATCATCCGCCACGATCTGGATGTCGACGAAGTCACTGTCGGCGCCCTGCTGCACGACGCCGCCGAAGTGCTGTGCTGGTGCTTTGCGCCGGCTTTGATGCTGCGCGTCAAAGCCGAACAGAAGCGCACGCCGGGCCTGCGCAGCGCCACGGCGCAGCAAGCCGTCCTCGGCGTCACGATGCACGACCTTCAACTGGCGCTGGTCAAAGCCTGGCGGTTGCCCGAATTGCTGATCACCTTGATGGACGACGATCACGCCAACAACCCGCGCGTGCGCAACGTCGTGCTGGCCAACAACCTCGCCCGCCACTCGGCAAACGGCTGGAACGACCCTGCCCTGCCCGACGACTTCACAGCCATCGGCGACCTGATCCACATGGGTCGCGAACAATTGCTGCACCGCCTTGACGTACCCAAAGACGCCCTCACGGAACATCCCGTGCCGGCCACGCCGAATCCCGCACAGCAGCAACAAGCAGCCGCCCCTGCGCCTGACTTCATCCCGCTGCCCGATACACGCAGCTGACCCGCCAGACGGCGGATTGGCCTTACACTCCAGCGTGGTTCGCGTGGCGACACCGCCGCGCACCTTCCGCTGCAAATACCCTGCTGGAGCCCCGTGATGAGTACTCGTGCTGCCGTGTTTCTTGGCGTCGTCGTTCTGGTCGTGCTGTATGGCGTCTTCGTCTACAACGCACTGGTCCAGCTCAAACACGCCGTCGCCAAGGCATGGGCCAACATCGACGTACTGCTCAAACAACGCCACGACGAACTGCCCAAACTCGTCGAAGTCTGCCGCCAGTACCGCGATTTCGAGCAGGTCACCCTGGAACGCGTCATTGCCGCCCGCAACCAGGTGCAGGCCGCCAGCAGCACGCAGGACATCGGCGCACTGGGCGAAGCCGAAGGTGCGCTGCGCGCCGGCCTGGGGCGTCTGTTCGCCGTGGCTGAGGCCTACCCTGACCTCAAGGCCAACGAGAACTTCCTGCAGCTGCAGGCGCGCATCACCACGCTGGAAAACGGCATCGCCGATCGCCGCGAGCTCTACAACGAGTCGGTGAACATCTTCAACGTGCGCATCGAGCAGTTCCCTGATCTCGTCATTGCGCGCATCTTCGGCTTCCAGAGCGCCGCCCTGCTGGAGTTCGCCGGCCACGAGAAGGCGGACGTAGACGTCGCCGCGCTGTTCAAGGGCTGATCGCCCCGATCACGCTTCGCCTCACCCGTGCCCACGATACGTCTCACCCCGGGCAATCGCCTGCGTTTCCACGGCCTGTTGTTGTGCTTCCAGATCGCCTGCATTGCGCTTGCGGCCTGGAAACCCTCTGGCGCGTCGGCCTGGCTGGCAGCGCTGGCACTGGCCATATCCAGTGCCACAGGCTGGCTGCGGGCGCTGCACACATTGCGGCAAATTGGTGACACCCCCATCTCGCGCGTAGCCAGCGCAGCACAAGGCTTCGTGGCACTACGCGGGCAAGGTCGTCCGCTGAGTGGCCTGCCCCTGCTGTCGCCCTACAACGGCCTCCCCGTGCTGTGGTACCGCGTGCTCATCGAAGAACGCCGCGACGACAACTGGCGTGAAGTTTCAGATGAAGAAAGCGACGCCTGCTTCCTGCTGGAAGACGATACGGGCACCTGCGCCATCGATCCGGCCGGCGCCGAGATCCATCCGGCGCATCACGACAGCGAAATCCGTGGTGATCTGCGCATGACACAGTGGTGCCTGCTGGATCGCGAAACCCTGTTCGTCCTCGGCGACTTCCGCACCCTGCATGGCGAGGGCCTGACACGCAGCGAACGCGAAGCCGTCCGTGACATCCTCGCCGACTGGAAGCAGGATCGCGCAGATCTGTTACGACGTTTCGACACGGACGGTGACGGTGAACTGAGCGAAGCGGAATGGGAACGCGCACGTAATGCCGCCCATGAAGAAGCAAGGCGCGAACGCATCGAAGCCGATCAGGCCGCCAGCGTACATGTCGTGCGCAAGCCGACGGACTCCCGTCCCTTCATCGTCGCCGCCGTCAAACCCTGGCGGCTCAAGCTCCCCCACCGGGCCTGGTGCGCTCTGCACGCGGCCCTGTTCCTGCTAGCCTGTGCGGGCCTCGCCGCTCTCGCCCGGACCGGTTTCGTCGATCCAGGCCTGTTCTGAAGGAAGCCATCATGTCTGATTATCTTGTCCTGCCACCCGCCATCACCAGCCTGCCTGTCGTGGGTGACGCACGCCGCTTCCCGGTGCGCCGCATCTACTGCGTCGGCCGCAACTACCTCGACCACATCCGCGAGCTGGGCAATGACGAGAAGGAGCCGCCGGTGTTCTTCACCAAACCGCGCGACGCCATCGTGCAGGACGGCGAAACCATCCCCTACGCCCTCGCCACACAGAACTATCACTTCGAGCTGGAACTGGCCGTGGGCCTGCATTCCGGTGGCATCCGCATCGCCGAGGCAGATGCCCTGAATCACGTTGCCGGCTATGCCATCGCACTGGACATGACACGCCGCGACCTGCAGCGCGCACTCGGCGACAAGGGCAAGCCCTGGGACGTTGCCAAGGGCTTCGACCACTCCTGCCCCTGTGGCCCCCTGCATCTCGCCAAAGATGTCGGCCACGTCGCCACAGGTCGCATCCACCTGACGGTGAACGGCCAGACCAAGCAGGACGCGACGCTGGAGCAAATGATCTGGAATGTGCCCGCCATCATTGCCACGCTCTCACAGCAATTCGAGCTGGCGGCTGGCGACCTGATCCTCACCGGTACGCCGGCGGGCGTCGGCCCGGTCCAGCCCGGTGATGTGCTGGTGGGCGAGATCGCCGGCCTGGGCACTCTGACGACCCGCATCGGGCCTCCGCAATAAGCCAGATCAGGCTACGGTGCGCCCGTTCTGCAGCCGGATCTGGCGGCCACAGGCCGCCGCCAGTTGCTCGTCGTGGGTCACAAGAATGAGCGTCGTGCCTGCTTCGCGATTGAGCTCGAACATCAGCTCGATGATCTGCTGACCCGTTGCCGCGTCGAGGTTACCGGTCGGCTCGTCAGCCAGCAACAAGGCCGGCTGCATGGCGAAAGCGCGCGCCAGCGCAACACGCTGCTGCTCGCCACCGGAAAGGTGCTTGGGATAGTGATGCAGACGCTGCCCGAGGCCCACACGCTGCAACCAGCGCTGCGCCGTCTCGCGCGCCGCAGCGCGACCCGCCAGCTCCAGCGGCATCATCACGTTCTCTTCGGCGGTCAGGGCCGGCAGCAGCTGGAAGGACTGGAACACGAAGCCCATGGATTGGCCGCGCAGGCTGGCCCGTGCGTCTTCATCGAGGCCAAACAAATCCTGCCCCATCAGCATCACGCGGCCAGAGCTCGGCACGTCCAGCCCGGCGAGCAGGGCAAGCAGTGTAGACTTCCCCGACCCTGAAGCGCCCAGCACGGCAATGGTCTCGCCGGCCTGCACCGACAGGCTCAGGTCATGCAGGATGGTCAGCGTGCCGCCATCAGCGAGCGCCACGGTCTTGTCGATCTGTTCTGCCTGCAAAACCACAGAGGTGTCACGATTCATGTTGCACGGTTTCCCTTTGATCTGGCGCAGCGCCCTTCTCCGACGCTGCGCAATACTGCTCGCGGCCCTGCTCTGCTGTGCCACTGCCCATGCCGCCGGCATCCTCGTGATGGGCGACAGCCTGTCGGCCGGTTACGGCATCGACCAGCAGAAAGCCTGGCCGAAACTGCTGGGCGACAAACTGCAGCGCGAAGGCTACCGGCACACCGTACACAACGCCAGCATCAGCGGCGAAACCACGGCCGGCGGACGCGCGCGCTTTGCTGCGGAACTGGCACGCACAAAACCTGACGTCGTGATTCTCGAGCTCGGCGCCAACGACGGCCTGCGCGGCCTGTCGTTGAAAGCCATGAATGACAACCTCGATGCCATGATCACTGCAGCCAGGGCGTCGAAAGCCAGAGTGCTGCTGCTGGGCATGCGCATGCCGCCCAACCTCGGACAAGCCTATACGCAGAAGTTCCACGCCAGCTTTGCGGAGCTGGCAAAAACCCACAAGACTGCGCTCGTACCTTTCATGCTCGACGGCATTGCGACGCGACGCGATCTGATCCAGGCCGATGGCCTGCACCCCACGGCTGAAGCGCAGCCGATGATCCTCGACATCGTCTGGCCCGCGCTCAAGCCCCTGCTCAAGTAATCACCACGGTTATGGGCGCCTAACCCGGCCTGGGCTCCACAAGCGCCTCATCCCGTCGCAATATCCGCTTCACCCGACTTCGCCGATCAAGAAAAACCCGACCAGGAAGAATCAGGAAAACAAGATGGAACGTGAATCCATGGAATTCGATGTGCTGATCGTCGGTGGCGGCCCCTCCGGGCTTGCCGCCGCGATCCGCCTCAAGCAACTTGCCAACGATGCCGGCCGCGAACTGTCGGTGTGCCTGATCGAGAAAGGCAGCGAACTGGGCGCGCACATCCTGTCCGGAGCGGTCATCGATCCGAAAGCGCTGAGCGAGCTGCTGCCCAACTGGCAGGCCGATGGCGCACCGCTGACGACGGCGGTGACCGAAGACCGCTTCATGTTCCTCACGAAAACCGGCAGCTTCCAGGTACCCGATTTCGCGATGTTGCCGGCCCTGCGCAACCACGGTAACTACATCGGCAGCCTCGGCCAGCTGGTGCGCTGGCTGGGCACGCAGGCTGAGGCGCTGGGCGTCGAGATCTATCCGGGCTTCGCGGGTAGCGAAGTGCTGTACGACGAAGCGGGCAGCGTGATCGGCGTCGCTACAGGCGACATGGGCCGCCTGCACGACGGTAGCGAAGGACCGAACTTCCAGCCGGGTATGGCCTTGCTGGCGAAGTACACGCTGTTCGGCGAAGGTTGCCGCGGCCAGCTGGGGCGTTCGCTGGAAGAGCGCTTCAAGCTGCGCGAAGGCGTCGACCCCCAAACCTACGGCCTGGGCATCAAGGAGCTGTGGGAGATCCCAAAGGAAAAGCATCAGCCGGGCCTCGTCATGCACACCGCAGGCTGGCCGCTGAACCAGAGTACTTACGGCGGCAGCTTTCTCTACCACTACGGTGAGAACCGTGTCGCTGTCGGCTTCGTGCTGGGATTGGGCTACAGCAATCCCTGGCTGTCGGCGTTCGAGGAAATGCAGCGCTACAAGACGCACCCGGTGGTGCGTACGCATCTCGAAGGTGGCAAGCGTCTGGCCTATGGCGCACGCGCGCTGACGGCGGGTGGCCTGCAATCGCTGCCCAAGCTGACCTTCCCCGGTGGCGCGCTGATCGGCGACAACGCCGGCTTCCTGCACGCGGCGCGCATCAAGGGCACACACACGGCGATCAAGTCCGGCATGCTGGCGGCAGAAGCCGCGTTTGCAGCCATCGGTGCAGAGCGTCGCCAGGACGAACTGAGCGACTACCCTGCCCTTGTGCAGTCGAGCTGGCTGCAGAGCGAGCTGCACAGCACGCGCAACTTCAAGCCCTGGATGAGCAAAGGCCTGTGGCTGGGCACGCTGGCCTTCGGCATCGAGCAAAAGCTGTTCGGTGCCAAGGCACCCTGGACACTGCACAACCAGGCCGACCACCTCAAGCTCAAGCCAGCTTCGCACTACAAGCGCATCGACTATCCCAAGCCCGATGGTGTGCTGACCTTCGACCGGCTGTCTTCGGTGTTCCTCTCCAACACCAACCACGCCGAAGACCAGCCCTGCCACCTGCAGCTGCGCAACCCGGCCGTGCCCATCGGCATCAACTACGAGGAATACGCCGCGCCCGAGCAGCGCTATTGCCCGGCCGGCGTCTATGAAATCGTGCGCGACGGCGAGCCGGCCACACCGCGCCTGCAGATCAACGCGCAGAACTGTGTGCACTGCAAGAGCTGCGACATCAAGGACCCGACCCAGAACATCACCTGGGTGGCGCCCCAAGGCGGCGAGGGGCCGATCTACAACGAGATGTGAGTCGCGGGCCGGGGCGATTTCAAACGCCCCTTCAAATCCGCCCGGCCCGCTTCAAACGATCGTTCCACTTTCGCTGTGACCGGGTTCGCACGGCGTGATTTCCTTCTCTCAGGGCTTGCCCTAGCTGCCACGAAAGCCCTGTCTCGAGCGTGACAAACCTCTCGCTGAATTAGTTGTTCTGACTGCCTTTCGTCGGCGATTGATGCAAGGATCGTTTCACGCAACGCAAGTGACCCGAGTCACTGTGGAACGCGTCAAACGGACACACGCCACCATAGGAGGGATCGTTGGAAACAACGATGAGACAACATGGACATGCAGCAAGCAGGATTTTTCATCGAAGCCACCAGCCACTGCCGCGACGGGAAATTGCCCCGCTGGACCTTCTGGGTGCAGGGCAGCAGTAGCGAAAACGGTGACGGCATGATCGGCACCGACCGGCAAGGACGCGGTCTCTACCTCTACACCACGCAAGGCGGCCGGGCGACGGCCTTCCGCGAAATCGTGGCGCCCGATGCGCTGAACCTGCCGGACACGCTGTCGCGCCAGCAGGCCAACCAGATCGTCGTGCAGTTGCTGTCGCGGCTGGGCTGGGGCCAGTCCCGCGCTGCGCCCACCATGCTGGCCCCCGTGGTCGGCCTGCACGTCGTCGGGACGCCCTGAGCGCCCCGGGCGCGGTGTTACATCACCGCGCCGACATGCCAGGGCAGGAACTCATCCTGCCCGTAGCCCAGCGCTTCGCTGCGCGTCTTTTCGCCTGAGGCGTGGCGGATGATGGCGTCGAAAATGCGCTGGCTGACTTCCTGCATCGTCACGCCATCGAGCATGTCGCCGGTATTCACATCCATGTCATCACGCTGACGGTTCCACAACACGTTGTTGGTCGCGCACTTGATCGTCGGCACACCCGCACAACCGAAAGCCGAACCGCGCCCGGTCGTGAAGCAAATGACCTGCGCACCGCCCGCCGCCTGCCCCGTCGCCGACACCGGGTCATAGCCCGGCGTATCCATGTACACGAAGCCCTTGGCCGTCACCGGCTCGGCGTACTCGTACACCGCGTTGAGATTGGTTGTGCCGCCCTTGGCCACCGCGCCGAGCGACTTTTCGAGAATGGTCGTCAGCCCGCCAGCCTTGTTGCCGACCGAGGGGTTGTTGTCCATCTCGCCGCCGTTACGCGCGGTGTAGTCCTTCCACCAGGTCAGGCGCGCCAGCAGCTTGTCTGCCACGTCCTTGCTGGAAGCGCGACGCGTCAGCAAATGCTCGGCGCCGTAGATCTCGGGCGTTTCCGACAGGATGGCCGTCGCGCCATGGGCGACCAGCATATCCACCGCACCGCCCAGCGCGGGATTGGCCGTAATACCGGAATAACCATCCGAACCACCGCAGTTGAGGCCCACGATCAGGTTGCTGACCGGCACCGGCTCGCGCTTGTAGGCATTCACCGCCGGCAGCATGGCCGTCACCTGCTCGATGCCGCGTTCGATGGCCTTCGATGTGCCGCCCAGGTCCTGGATATTGAGCGTCTGCAACATGCCGGGCTCCATGCTGCCCAGCTCTGCCACCATGGGACCGACCTGTGCCACTTCGCAGCCCAGCCCGACAAACACGGCACCCGCCACGTTGGCATGCACGGCATAACCGTTGAGCGTGCGGCGCAGGATCTGCATGCCTTCGCCCGAGCTGTTCATGCCGCAACCCGTCTGGTGCACCAGGGCGATGATGCCGTCGATGTTGGGGTACTCAGCCAGACGCTCCGGCGTGAAGTGATTGGCGATATTGCGCACCACCGTCGCCGAACAGTTCACCGAGGCGATGATGGCGATGTAGTTGCGCGTACCGACCTTGCCGTTACGGCGCTTGTAGCCCATGAAGGTCGCGGGCTGCGTGGCAGGCGGGGTGTCGTGCTTGTCCTGGCCGATGGCGAGATCGCGCTCGAATTCACCCATGCCCAGGTTGTGCACGTGGATGTGCTTGCCCGCCCCGATGTCGGTCTTCGCAAAACCGATGATCTGGTTGTAGCGACGCACCGGCTCGCCAGCCTTGATCGCGCGGGTCGCGATCTTGTGGCCCGGTGGCACGAGATCGGCCACCACGACATCGAACTCGGCCAGCGTGTTGCCCGGCATGAGTTGCTGGGTAGCGATGATCACGTCGTCGTTTTCGTGAAGACGGATCGCGGAAGACTTGGACATTCTTGACTCCTTGCAGACAACCCGGACAGGGCGCCTGTTACAACAAACCGGTCAGCGCAGCGCGCACACCCTCGGCCTTGATACGGCCCAGCGCAGCCGTGACTTGCGCAGCGAGATCACCCAGAACAGTGAGATCTTCACCCCACAGACGCTCGTCGCCAAGCAGGTGTTTCACCAGTAGTCCGACATCGCTACCCGGCTGCCAGTTCCGCCAGGCTTCGGCCATGATGGCCAGCACTTCAGCGTTGTCCTTGATGGGGTACGGCTGGCCGTTGCGCTCGCCGGTGTAAGCCCCTTCGCCAGACTGACCGTGATAGAAGGCCAGCAACGCAGCCAGCGAGAAGGCCAACAGACGTGGCGCCTTGCCACTGCTGCGCACATGGTCTTTGACCGTCGGCAGCACACGCACCTGCCACTTCGACACCGAGTTCAGCGAGATCGAGATCAGCTCGTGACGGATGTGCGGATTCTCGAAGCGCTCGAGGATGCTTGCCGCGTAACGCTTGCGCTCGTCTTCGGCCAGCGGCACGAAGGGCACGATTTCGTCGAACACCAGCGTGTTCAGGTAACGCGCGAACAAGGCGTCATCCATCATGCCCTTGACCGTGTCGATGCCGGCACCAAACGCGGCCAGCGCGCTGGCGGTGTGGGCGCCATTCAGCACGCGCACCTTGCTGCCACGGAAAGGTTGCAGATCGTCCGTCCACAACACCTTGAGCCCGGCTTTCGCCAGCGGCAGCTCCTCTTCCAGCGCGGCCGGGCCTTCGATGACCCACAGGTGGAAGGGTTCAGCCGCCACCATCATGGCGTCGCTGTAGCCAAGTTGCGCCTGCAATGCTTCGGCATCCGCCGAAGGGAAGCCCGGCACGATGCGATCGACGAGGGTGTTCAGGAAATAGTTCTGCTGCTCGACCCAAGCCAGAAATTCGGGCGGCAGCGACCAGTCCGTCGCGTGTTGCAGCACATAGCGACGCAGCTTGGCGCCGTTCTGCTCCAACAACTCGCAAGGCAGCACGATCAGGCCAGGCGCGGCCGGCCCAAGCTTCTGGTAACGCGTCCACAGCAGCACCGCCAGCTTGGCTGGGAAGCTCTTCGGCGCAATGTCGTGCGCCAGCTCTTCCTCGACATAGGCGATGCCAGCCTCGGTCGTGTTGGAGACAACGAAACGCAGTTCCGGCTTCGCCGCACAGGCCAGCATTGCCGCCCAGTTGCTCGAAGGATCAATCACCTCGTTCGACACAGCGCACAACGTGGCGCTGATCGACCGCCGCACCATCCAGCACACCACGCGAGATGACCGTGAACAAACCATCCTGCGCCGCCAGCTGCGGAATCACGCCGGGCCCGCGCGCGGCGGCCAGCGTGACACGCAGATTGGTCACGCCAGCCTCGTTGGCCAGATCGAACATCCAGTCGGCGAAGGCACGCAGGAAATTACCATCGCCAATCTGCAGGACACGTACTGCGCTACCGCCAGTTTTCTCAGCAGCGCGGGATGGCGCCCCCAATCCTTGTCTGTTCAATACGGCCAATGCTGACTCCTGTTGTGGGTAGTGAGTTACTTCTTCGTCACGGGGTAAACAACCTGATCGTCCACTGCGTAAAGCACGCAGTTGGTCTTGCTCTTGCTGCCCGACTTGCATCGATTCAAGGCGTCTGAGTACGGGCGATAAAACAGTGAGTGTGTCGCAAAGCAGGTGCCGTCATTGTTCACGGCGAAAGCACGGGGCTTGTCAGCCTTGAGGAAAGCCCGGTACTCGGACTGACACTCGTCTGATAGGGACTCAAGTGGTGGATCGTCACGCAGTGCGGCGAAATTGGTTGCGGCCGGCAAGGTTTTCAAGTCCTGCACATTGGGCAAGCGACTATCCTGAAACGGCTCGTCGTTGGTCAGGACGCCTCCACTGATTGCATCCACCCCCGACAACTGGTCACACCAATCCACAGAAATGCGCGACTTGCAACGCAAGACCCGACCGACCGTGGGGGATACATTTGGCGGGAAGAACATGATTCTGCCGAAAACCCCGGTATCCCCGGAATTGCGGGCCAAGAAACTGGAACTCAGTTTGGTATGGTCACGCCACCAGGCCATCGTCGTATCCAGGGTGACGCCATGCTCCCCTTCGATGACTGCGTTGCCTACGGCAACAGCCAGGTCCACCGAATGGATGGCGCCACGCTCAGAGTACGCCAGACGACGTTCTGCGCCCCCCAGGAACGTCATGCCACACAAAATCGACGTGCAATGCCCAAAGGCAACCGTAGTGACATTTGCGGCGCTGACTACCTCATAGAGGCTCTTACCATCCGTCCAGCCGCCATAGGGCGAATACAGAACCAGATATTTAACACTCCCGTCGGCCAAGGCCGCACGCAGCTTATCTTTGTCACCGTTGGCGTATGCCCCCGACACCGACAGCATGTCGCCTTGCACCTTGAATTCCAGCGCATCGGCTACGTGACAGCTCAAACCCATACCCAGCAGCATCGCTGCAAGGCGCACTCGTCCCCAGTTTTTTGTCATTTTCTTTCCTTCAGGCTTTCAACAAGAATCACCTGCGAAACAACGTGGCCGAACCTCTGATCAACCAAAGAAGAACACCGGCATGTTTTCGCGCGGAATGATCGCGCCGGGATGTTGCACGACGATCGAGGCGATCTTGTTGCCCGAACGGGCAGCAACTTCGGGGGTCTGGCCTTGCAGGCGTGCGGCGAGGTAGCCGCCGGCAAACGAGTCGCCAGCGCCGGTGGTGTTGACGACCTTGTTGACCTTGAAAGTGGGAACCATCACCGGGTCGAAGCCGCGCACACGCACCATGGTCGGATCCACGCCACGCTTGATGACGACCTCTTCGCAGCTCAGAGAGAACGCATGGCTGAGGGCGGACTCTTCGTCCAGCCCGTACAGCGCGGCGTTGTCTTCCAGCGTGATCATGGCCATGTCTGCATTGGCGAAGGCGCGGTCGAACCAGTGCGTCACGTCCGGGTCATTGGCCCACAGGCGGCGGCGGTAGTTGTTGTCGAAGAACACCTTGCCGCCACGTGCGCGCAGCTTGTCGATGATGGCGAACAGGCGCTCGCGACCCGACTCGGGCAGCACGGCGAGGCTGATACCGCTGTAGTACAGGGCATCCAGTTCGTCGATGTGGGCTTCGAGCGGGCTGGGGTTGTCGACGAAATAGTCCTTGGCGGCGCTCATGTCGCGCCAGTAGTAGAAGGTGCGCTCGCCCTGGTCATCGACCTGGATGGTGTAGAGGCCGGGCATCTTGCCGTCTTCAGCGCGCACCATGCGCGTATCGATGCCTTCCTTGCGCCAGGCCTCGATCATGGCCTCGCTGTAGGCATCGCGCCCGAGCTGGGTAGCGTAGGAGACCTTGACGCCGCCATCGGCGCCGAGGCGGGCCAAGTAAACCGCGGTATTGAGGGTGTCGCCACCAAAATTCTGCTGCATCGTGCCGAACATTTGGCCGCGCAATTCGATCATGCATTCGCCGAACAGGGCGATTCGACATTGTGAATTCATGCGTTATTCGAGCTTAGGGAGAGGGGGAAGCCGGGATGATGCCATTGTGAGGGACAGCACAACCCCGGTTTGGGCAAATTGCCGACTCGCGGAAGCGCGTCCGTCCGCAAAAACATGTGGTTTACAGCCCTTGGCTGGCAATTTTGTCACATCTGTCGAATTTATTTGAAAACTACTCTAAATCAATCACATGCGTATGCCGTTGATCCATTTGCCGAAGTGTAGAATGGCCTAGCACGAAAGTATTACGTGTCGCTCGCCTGGAGACTTCCCGGGCATCCGTCCGGGACAGCGGAATGGCGATTCGTGCTGCGGCACCCTGCACAAGAACATGATTTTTCGAAACGCGGATGAAGCCGAACCCTGCAAGCAGCCTTTCCGTCGTCAGCAGTGAACCGCCTCAGCGCATGCCTGAGCGTCCGCCGACGCTGGATTTCGTTCGTCTGGCACTGGCGCAGCAAAGCTTCGCCGTGGCAGCGACGGCTGTCGCCAGTGAGGTGGCGCGCAGCTACGAATGCGATCACGTGATCATCGGCATGCTGCACGGCAGCAGCTGCCGTCTGGCCGCCTGGTCCGGCGTGGCCGATCTGCGCAGCGAGCTGCGCCTGTCGCGCCTGGTCGCTGCAGCCATGGACGAAACCGTGGATCAAGGCGCTGCGCTGCGTTTCCCGCCTGAAGAAAACGACCCGCCCCGCATCACGCTGATGCACGCCGACCTCGCCAGCGCCGGTGTGGGCGAATCCGTGCTGAGCCTGCCGCTGATTGCCGAACAACGTGTCGTGGGCGCGCTGACCCTCATCCGCGAACGCAGACGCGCCTGGCCGCACAGCGACATCCAGTCGCTGGAGACTCTGGCCGTCAGCGTTGGCGCCGTGCTGTTCCTCAAGCTGCGCAGCCAGGACTCCGCCTGGGCGCGTTTGAAACGTGACGGCCTGGGCCTGCTGCGCAATCTGTTCTCGCGCGGCCACTACAAGACCAAGGCCATCACCCTGGCCATCCTGCTGACTATCGGCAGCCTCAGCCTGGTACCGGTGCCCGCCAACGTCACCGCACCGGCGCGGCTGGAAGGCCTGATCCAGCGCAGCATCACGGTCCCCATCGACAGCTTCATCAAGGAAGTCTTCGTGCGCCCCGGCGACACGGTGACCATGGGGCAGCCCCTGCTCCAGCTGGCCGATCAGGAGCTGCGCACCCAGCAACGCAAGCTCGAAAGCGAGCTGGCCCGCTTCCGCAGCGAACATGCCGACGCCTTTGCCCGTCAGGACCGTGCCCGCATGGTGGTGGCCCAGGCACGCGTCGATGAAACCGGCGCGCAGCTCGACCTCATCGAAGAACAGCTGTCGCGCACGCAGATCACCGCGCCCTTCGATGGCCTCGTCATCCAGGGCGACCTGCAGCAGCAGATCGGCGCACCGATCAAGCGCGGCGACACGCTGATGACGCTGGCACCCAACGACGGCTTCCGCATCGTGCTGCAGATCGAGGATCGCGACATCCAGGCCATCCAGGCCGGCATGCATGGGCGCCTGACCTTGTCGGCCATGCCCTACGAAAAGCTCAACGTGAAGATCGAGCGCATCACGCCGCTGGCGCGCTTCATCGAGGGACACAACGTCTTCGAAGTGCAGGCCGTACTCGAAAACGGCATGCCCGGCCTGCGCCCCGGTCTGGAAGGCGTGGTACGTATCGAACTCAAGCCGCAGCCATTGGCGCAGCAACTCGGCGGACGCCTGCTCGAGTGGCTGCGCTTTCAGCTGTGGCGGATAGTCGGCTGAGGGAGCGCGCCGATGGCCGAATCCCTTTTCAGCCCCTATTGGTACCGCGCCGCACAGCTGCATCCACGCCTGGTCAGCACCGCGCAGGTCCGTCGGCAGGTGTTCCGTGGCGAGCAGTGGTATGTCGTCACCAGCACCACCGGGTCGCGGCAGTTCCGTGTCAATGCGCTGGGCTACCAGATCGTCGGCCGCCTCGACGGTCGCCAATCCGTGCAACAAATCTGGGACGGCCTCGTGCGCCAGATGGGTACCGAAGCGCCGTCGCAGACCGAAGTGCTCGCCATCCTCTCCGAGCTCAGCTCGGCCGGCATGATCCAGAGCGAATACTCGCCCGACCTCGGTGGCATCTTCGACGTTGCTGACCGTCGCCGCCGCGCCAGCAATCCGCTCAACCCCATGGCGCTGCGCGTCGCCCTGTTCGACCCGACGCCGCTGCTGGACGCCCTGTTGCCGCTGGTCAACGGCCTGTTCCATCGCTACGTGCTGTGGCTGTGGGCCATCGCCATGCTGGTCGGCATCACGCTGGCCAGCGTCAACGCGGCAGACCTCGGCAACTTCGCCAGCGTGAATGGCCTGTCGCCACGCAACCTCTTGCTGATCTGGCTGCTCTACCCCGTCATCAAGTTCATCCACGAACTGGCCCATGCGCTCGCCATACGGCACTGGCAGGGCGAGGTGCACGAAGTCGGCGCCACACTGTTCCTGCTGACCCCCGTCCCCTACGTCAACGCCTCGGCCGCCTCGGCCTTTCCTGACAAGCATCAGCGCATGCTGGTCAGCGCGATGGGCGTCATCGCAGAAACCAGCATCGCCTTCGTCGCCCTGCTCGTCTGGCTGGTTGTGGCCGATGGCTGGGTGCGTGACATCGCTTTCGCCTGCATGGCCATCGGCGGGTTGTCGACCGTGCTCGTCAACGCCAATCCGCTGATGCGTTACGACGGCTATTACGTCTTGACTGACTGGCTCGAAGTGCCGGGACTCGCTGCACGCTCCGACGCCTGGTTGCGTTATCTCGGCGAGCGCTGGATTCTCGGCAACAAGAGCCTGGGCACGCCACCCGGCACCGACTCGCAACGTGGCCTGCTGGTGAGCTACGGCATTGCCGCCTTTGTCTGGCGCATCCTGCTGTATGCCGGCATGCTGTTCTGGCTGCTCGGCAAACAATTGCTGCTGGGCTGTGCGCTGGCCGTCTGGCTGCTGTGGCGCTACCTGATCCGGCCGCTGATCGGGCTGACCCAGCTCGTGCTCTCCAACCCGCGCATCGAAGCCAACCGGCCGCGCGCCCTGCTCGGCTTTGCGGTACTGCTGGTAGTGCTGGTCGGCGTCATCGGCGTCATGCCGTTGCCGTCGCGCACACATGCCGAGGGCGTCGTGTGGGTGCCGGATGACGCCGTCGTGCGTGCCGACACCGAAGGCTTCGTCGATGAAGTGATGGTGCGCGAAGGCGACAACGTGAAGACCGGGCAACCCATGCTGCGTCTCAGCAATCGTGAGCTCGAAGCCGAGCGCATCCAGCTGGAGACCCGCCGCAACAGCGTACACATTGCCTTCACCGGCGCCCTCATCAACGAACCCGGCACCGCCGTCGCCCTGCGCGAAGAACTCGACAAGCTGGACGAGCGCCTGCACGAACTCGATGACCGCATCGACCGGCTCGTCGTGCGCAGCCCTGCCAATGGTCGCCTGGCGATTCCGCGCCCGGAAGACCTGCCGGGTCGCTTCCTGTCCCGCGGCGTACAGATCGCACACGTGGTCTCGCCAGATCGCGTGGTGATCCGCACCGCGCTCGAACAGACCGAAATCGAACAACTGCGCCACGACGTGCGCGGCGTCGAAGTCCGCATGGCCGAAGCGCGCGACAGGGAACTCACCGCCCGCCTGGTCAAGCACACACCGGCGGCCAGCTTCCAGTTGCCCAGCATCGTACTCGGTGATCGTGGTGGTGGCCGCATGGTGACGGACCCGGCCGACCAGGAAGGCTTGCGCACACTCGAATCCTTCTTCCTCGTCAACGTCGAGGTGCCCGGCGAACACCTGCAGCGCATCGGCAGTCGTGCCTGGGTGCGTTTCGATCACCCGCCCGAGACCATCGCGACGCAGTTCTCGCGCCGCATCCGCCAGCTCTTCGTCAAGCAGCTGGGTGCTCACCCGGGCGACATGCCCGCATCGCTCCCCGGCGGCAGCCTGCCCTGACCATGCGCCAGCCTGCCCTCGCCCTTCCCGGCCCGCTGTTCGGCCCCTATCCTGAGAGCACGTCATCCCCTGCGCTGCCGCCGCTGCTGGCTTCACTGCAGGCGCGCTTCGAGAACACAGGGCTGTCGTTACGCAGCCACCAGCGCACGCTGGCGCGCGACCTCGCCCGCGTGCGCAAGCACCTGGCCGCGATGCCGGCCATGCCCGGCATGCAGCTGCGGCAAGCCATCAACATGGCGCGCGCCGAGCTGGGGCGTGACGGCCTGGAATCCGATGCCGCCCTGCGTTGCATGGCCGGCGTGCTGGTCTGCGTACGTGCGGTGACCGGCCACAATCTGCGCGACAACCAGATCATGGCCGCACTCGCCGTGCTGCGCGGCCAGCTCGCCGAAATGCCCACCGGCGAAGGCAAGACACTCGCGACGGCGCTGGCAGCCGCCACCGCGGCACTAGCTGGCGTACCGGTTCACGCCATAACGTCCAACGACTACCTCGCCGCGCGCGACGCAGACCAGCTGCGTCCGCTCTATCGCCTGCTGGGTCTCACCGTATCCTCCGTGAGCGCCAGTCACAAACGCGATGCGCGCATCGAAGCCTATGCCGCCAACGTCACGTACTGCAGCGCCAAGGAACTGGTCTTCGATTACCTGCGCGATCGCCTGGCACCGCCGCCCAGCAGCAGTGACGATGCAAACGGCATTTCCGGACGCGTTCTGCGTGGCCTGTGCATGGCCATCATCGACGAAGCCGACAGCGTGCTGATCGACGAAGCCATGACGCCCTTCATCCTCTCGGAATCCTGCGCCGACCCCCAGCAGATTGCCCTCTGCCAGCTCGCGCTGCAGATTGCACGCGAACTGCAGCCCGGCCAGCACTTTGCACTCGCAGCGCATGGTTGTGCCCTGCTGCCCGCGGGCGAAGTGCTCGTCGACGCCCGGGCAGAGGCCAATGATGCTGCGCTGTGGTCGGTCCCCATGTACCGGCGCGAACTCGTCACGCTGGCCCTCACCGCCCTGCATCGCTACCGCCGCGACGAGCACTACATCGTGCGTGACGGCAAGGTGCACATCGTCGACCCCAACAGCGGCCGCGTCGCCGAGGGGCGTGCCTGGTCGAAAGGCCTGCAGCAGATGATGGAAATCCTCGAAGGCTGCCAGCCGACACCGGGCACCCGCGTGCTCTCGCAGATCACCTTCCAGCGCTTCTTCCCGCGCTACCACCGTATCGGCGGCCTCAGCGGCACACTGCGTGAAGCCCGTTGCGAACTGCTCGAAGTCTATGGACTGTCCGTCGTGGTGATTGCGCCGCACAAGTCACCCCAGCTGCGCATCACACCACCTGTCATCTACGCCCATCGTGAAGAGCGCTGGCAACACGTCCTCGATGCCGTGGTGGAACACCACGCCACCGGCCAGCCCGTGCTGATCGGCACCGACTCGGTCCGCGACTCCGAAATCGTGAGCCGCCTGCTTGCGGCGCGCGGCCTGCCGCACCGTGTGCTCAATGCGCGCCAGGATCGTGAAGAGGCCGAACTCGTCTCGCGTGCCGGCAACGCCGGTGCCATCACGGTCACCACCAACATGGCCGGGCGCGGTACCGATATCCACATCGACGCCGCCATCGCCGCGCTGGGCGGACTGCACGTGATCTCCTGCCAGCACAACAGTTCACGCCGCATCGACCGGCAACTGCACGGCCGCGCTGGCCGCCAGGGACAGCGCGGCAGCGCTGAGACCTTTCTTTCGCTCGACGAAGGGCTGCTGAGCAGAACAATTCCGGCGGCCGTCCGTCGCCTGCTCGGCACAATCCTCAATTCCGACGGCCAACTGCCGTTACCCGTTGCGAGAGCCCTTGCCGGGTTAACGCAATCCCGTGAAGACGCACGCGCCCGCAAGGCGCGTTGTCGCTTGCGCAGCCAGGACGACACAGCACGCCAGCAGCTGCTGTTCGGCCGCCCTGCGGAATAGCGTTCTCAATGAGCCTGATGATGACCACACTGCACCGAGCCCTGCACCGAACCTTGCGCCTGAGCCCCTTGCCCTCCCGAGCTGCATCCCTCTTCCTGCTCACCATGCTTGCTGCACCGCACGTCCATGCCGCCAGCGCCCCTGTCGCCGAACGCCCAGCCACCCGCGCTGCGCGCGAAGAGCTGCTGGGCTGCCTGCTCATGCCCGCGGCCGAAGCCGAAGTCGGCACACCGGTCACCGGCGTACTGGGCAAGGTGCTGGTGGAACGTGGCGACCGCGTCAAGAAAGGTCAGGCCGTCGCCCAGCTGACCGACGACGTCGAACGCGCTTCGCTGGCCGCCGCCACACAGCGTTTCGACAACCGCGCCGAAGTCGCCGCCGCCAAGTCCGCTTACGAATTCGCCCAGAAAAAAGCGGAGCGCGCCCGCGAGCTCTACGAAAAGCAGTTCATCTCGCCGCAGGCGCTCGACCAGGCGGAATCCGAAGCCAAGGTCGCCGCGATGAAATACGCCCAGGCGCAGGAAATGCGCGTCACCGCGAAGCAGGACGTCGAAGTAGCCAGAGCGCAACTCGGACTGCGCACTATTTCCTCGCCCATCAACGGCGTCGTGGTGGATCGTTACCTGTCGCCGGGTGAACGCGTCGAGCAAAAGCCCATCCTCAAGATCGTGCAGCTCGACCCGCTGCGCGTCGAAGTCGTCGCCCCGGCCAACCGTTTCAACAGCATCCGGCCCGGACAGCTTGCCAAGGTGCTGCCCGACCTTGCAGGCATGAAGGAAGCCCCGGCTGCGGTCGTGCTGGTCGACCCGGTCATCGACGCGGCCAGCAACACCTTCCGCGTGCGGCTCGAAATGCCCAACGCGGGCAACACCGTGCCATCCGGCCTGCGTTGCAAGGTGGCATTCAACTGATCGAGTCACAGGACGGGAATGGGAGATCGTGGTTTCGGCGCTCGCTTCAAACAGGCCATCGGGAGCATCCTGAGCCCACGGCCTGCGCGCACCACGGCCCCCGCACCACGCCGCTTCGTCATCCAGGAGGTTGAAGCCCGCCTCCTCTATTCCGCCGACATCGCACCCGGCTTGCTCGACACGGACAACGCCGAAGTCCGTGTCGTCGACAGCCACGCTGCAGCCACTGCAGACAGCACGCAACAGCAGAACCGCATAACCGAAATCGTCTTCGTCGACACCTCGGTAGAAAACTGGCAACAGCTGCTCGGCAACCTGCAGGAAACGCGCCCCGACATCGAAGTCATCACCTTCGGCGCCAACGAAGATGGCATCACGCGCATCAGCGAAGCCTTGCAAGGCCGCAGCGATCTTTCCGCACTGCACTTCATCACGCACGGCACGGCCGGCGCCTTGCAACTGGGCAGCACACGACTCGACGCCACCAGCCTGCAAGCGCGTTCGGCCGAAATCAGCCGTTGGGGTAATGCCCTCAACAGCGATGCCGACATCCTTCTGTACGGCTGCAATCTCACAGCCAACGAGGCGGGCGTAGAGCTTGCCGACAATCTCGCCGCCCTCACCGGCGCCGACATAGCCGCCAGCAACGATCTCACCGGCAACGCCGCGCAAGGCGGCGACTGGGTGCTCGAATACACGACCGGGCAGATCGAGACCGCCATCGCCGTCGACGCAGCAGGCATGCAGTCCTGGAACCAGACGCTAGCCGTCACGCTCGGCAACACGAGTTCGAGCGCAACCGACACCACGGGCAGCACCACGCTCACCTGGGCCCACACCGTTGCGGCAGGCTCGGACGGCATGCTGGTCGTCGAGATCGCGTCCCGCTACAACACCGATGCCACATCGGTTACCTATGGCGGGGTGGCTCTCACAAAACTGAGTTCCGTGACCTCCGGTGGCGTCGTCACCGCAGAAATCTGGTACCTGCTCAGCCCCACCGCAGGCAGTGCCAATGTGGTCGTCACCATTGGGGGCAGCGCACACGAATTCGTCGCCGGCGCCAGTAACTTTTTCGGCGTAGACCAGACAACGCCTTTCGGCACGGCGGTTACAAAAACGGGTAGCGGCACCAGCGTCAGCCAGGCCGTCACCTCCGTCAGCGGTGACATCGTCATCGACGTCATGGCTACGCGACAACAAACAGACGCGACGCCCGAACCTGGCGGCACCGTGCTGTGGACCCAGAGCGTCGACACGGGCAGCGCCGACCCCACGGGTGGTAGCAGCTACAAGACCGCTACCGGCACCAGCACCACGATGACCTGGAGCATCGACTCCGCTGAATACGCTTTCGTCGGCGTAGCCATCAAAGCGGGACCCGTGGCCCCTGTCATCGCGGTCAATAACGCTGCCCTGGCCTATACCGAGAACGCCACCACGGCCCTCGACGGCGCGCTGACCGTCACCGATGCCGACAGCACCAACCTGACCGGCGCCACAATCCAGATCACCGGCAACTACCAGAGCAGCCAGGACGTACTGGCCTTCACCAACCAGCTGGGTATCACCGGCTCGTGGAACTCGGGCACCGGTACGCTGACCCTGAGCGGCACCACGACGGTCGCCAACTACCAGACCGCGCTGCGCTCCATCACCTACAACAACACCAGCGACAGTCCGAACACCAGCGCCCGCACCGTGACCTTCACGGTCAGCGATGGCAGCAAGACCGGCTCCGATACGCGCAGCATCAACGTCACCGCGGTCAACGACAACCCGACCGGTGCCAACAACACCATTACCACCAACGAAGACACGGGCTACACCTTCGCAGCCTCTGACTTCGGCTTCAGCGATGTTCGACTCGGGCGACACGCTTAGCGCCGTGCGCATCGACACCCTGCCCGGCGCCGGCTCCCTCACGCTCTCCGGCGCCGCCGTCACGGCCGGTCAGGTCATTACCGCCGCCAACATCGGCAACCTCGTCTTCACGCCAGCCAGCAACGCCAACGGCAACAGCTACACCAGCTTCACCTTCAGCGTGCGCGACCAGAGCAGCGCTTACGATTCATCACCCAACACCATCACGGTCAATGTCACGGCCGTCAACGATGCGCCGGCAGGCACCAACAAGACCGTCACCACCAACGAGGATACGGCGTACACCTTCGCGGCTTCCGACTTCGGCTTCACCGATGTGGATTCGGGCGACAGTCTCAGCGCCGTGCGTATCGACACCATTCCGGGCGCGGGTTCGCTCACCTACTCCGGCGCCGCCGTCACGGCGGGCCAGGTCATCACTGCCGGCAATATCGGCAACCTCGTCTTCACACCCGCCAGCAACGCCAACGGCAACAGCTACACCAGCTTCACCTTCAGCGTACGCGACCAGAGCAACGTCTTCGACGCCTCACCCAACACCATCACGGTCAACGTCACCGCCGTCAATGACAACCCCACAGGTGCGGACAAGACGATCACCACCAACGAGGACACGGGTTATACCTTCGCGGCGTCCGACTTCGGCTTCAGTGATGTCGACTCGGGCGACACGATCAGCGCCGTACGCATCGACACCCTGCCGGGCGCAGGTTCGCTCACCTACTCCGGCGCCGCCGTCACGGCGGGCCAGGTCATCACCGCCGGCAACATCGGCAATCTCGTCTTCACACCCGCCAGCAATGCCAACGGCAACAGCTACACCAGCTTCACCTTCAGCGTGCGCGATCAGAGCAGCGCTTTCGACTCGTCGCCCAACACCATCACAGTCAACGTCACCGCCGTCAACGACAACCCCACCGGCACCAACAAGACCATCACCACCAACGAGGACACCGGCTACACCTTTGCCGCCTCCGACTTTGGCTTTGGTGACGTGGATAGTGGCGACACCCTCAGCGCCGTGCGTATCGACACCATTCCGGGCGCGGGTTCGCTCACCTACTCCGGCGCCGCCGTCACGGCGGGCCAGGTCATCACTGCCGGCAATATCGGCAACCTCGTCTTCACACCCGCCAGCAACGCCAACGGCAACAGCTACACCAGCTTCACCTTCAGCGTGCGCGACCAGAGCAGCGCCTACGACACCTCGCCCAACACCATCACGGTCAACGTCACCGCCGTCAATGACAACCCCACGGGCGCGGACAAAACCGTCACCACCAATGAAGACACGGGCTACACCTTCGCAGCCTCTGACTTCGGCTTCAGTGATGTCGACTCGGGTGACACCCTCAGCGCCGTGCGCATCGACAGCGTGCCGGGCGCGGGTTCGCTGACCCTCTCCGGTGTCGCCGTCACGGCGGGCCAGGTCATCACCGCCGCCAACATCGGCAACCTCGTCTTCACGCCCGCCAGCAACGCCAACGGCAACAGCTACACCAGCTTCACCTTCAGCGTGCGCGACCAGAGCAGCGCTTACGACTCGTCGCCCAACACCATCACAGTCAACGTCACCGCCGTCAACGACAACCCCACCGGCACCAACAAGACCATCACCACCAACGAAGACACCGGCTACACCTTTGCCGCCTCCGACTTCGGCTTTGGTGACGTGGACTCGGGCGACACCCTCAGCGCCGTGCGCATCGACACCGTGCCGGGCGCTGGCTCACTCACGCTCTCGGGCGTCGCCGTCACGGCCGGCCAAGTCATCACCGCCGCCAACATCGGAAACCTTGTCTTCACGCCCGCCAGCGACGCCAATGGCAACAGCTACACCAGCTTCACCTTCAGCGTGCGCGACCAGAGCAGCGCTTACGATTCATCACCCAACACCATCACGGTCAATGTCACGGCGGTGAATGACGCGCCGGTCATCACCAGCAATGGCGGCGGCAGCACAGCAAACGTCTCCATTGCCGAGAACACGACAGCGGTCACCACCGTCACCGCCACCGACGTCGATGCGGGTGCCACGCTGACCTACTCGATCAGCGGCGGGGCCGACTCGGCGCTGTTCACGATCAACAGCAGCACCGGCGCCCTCACCTTCAGCACCGGCCGCAACTACGAGTCGCCGAGCGACGCCAACAGCGACAACGTCTACATCGTCACCGTGCAGGTATCGGACGGCACGGCGACCGATACGCAGACCATCTCGGTGACCATCACCAACGTCAACGAAACGCCGACTATCACCAGCAACGGCGGTGGCGCTACGGCCAATGTGAGCGTGGCCGAGAACACCACGGCCGTCACCACCGTCACGGCCACCGATCCGGACGCCGGTGCCACACAGACCTACTCGATCAGCGGCGGTGCGGACGCCGCGCTTTTCTCGATCAACAGCAGCACCGGCGCGCTGACCTTCAACTCGGCACGCAACTTCGAGTCGCCGGCCGACGCCAACGCGGACAACGTTCTACGAAGTCACGGTGCAGGTCTCGGACGGCTCGTTCGACCGACACGCAAGCCATATCGGTCACCGTCACCAACACCAACGAAGCGCCAGTCATCACCAGCAACGGTGGCGGCGCCACGGCCAGCGTCAACGTGGCGGAGAACACAACCTCGGTCACCACGGTCACCGCCACCGACGTCGATGCCAGCACCACACTCACCTACACGATCAGTGGTGGCGCCGACTCTGCCTTCTTCACGATCAACAGCAGCACGGGCGCACTGAGCTTCGCCTCGGCCCGCAACTACGAATCGGCCGCCGATGCCAACGGCGACAACATCTACGAAGTCACAGTGCAGGTGTCCGATGGCTCGCTGACCGACACGCAGGCCATCTCGGTCAGCGTCACGGCCGTCAATGACAACACACCGGTCATCACCAGCAACGGCGGCGGCGCCACGGCATCGGTGTCGATAGCCGAGAACACCACGGCCGTCACCACGGTGACCGCGACCGACGCCGACCTGCCTGCGCAGACGCTGACCTACTCGATCAGCGGCGGTGCCGACTCGGCCCTGTTCACGATCAACAGCAGCACCGGGGCCCTGAGCTTCAGCTCGGCACGCAATCGCGAATCCGCCACCGACGCCAATTCGGACCACATCTACGAAGTGACGGTGCAGGTGTCTGACGGTAGCTTCACCGACACGCAAGCCATCTCGGTAACGATTACCGACGTAGACGAGTTCGATGTCGGCGCCGTCACCGACAGCAATGCCAGCGCCAATAGCGTCGCCGAGAACGCCGCCAACGGCAGTACGGTCGGCATCACCGCATCGGCCACCGATGCCGACGCGACCACCAACACCATCACCTACTCGCTGAGCAATTCGGCCGGTGGGCGCTTCGCGATCAACAGTAGTACCGGCGTCGTGACCGTTGCCGACGGCACCTTGCTCAACTACGAATCGGCGACCAGCCACAACATCACGGTCCTCGCTACCTCGGCCGACGGCTCGACCTCGTCGCAGAGCTTCACGATCAACCTGACCGACGTCGATGAGTTCGATGTCGGCGCGGTCACCGACAGCAACGCCAGCGCCAACACGGTGGCCGAGAATGCGGCCAACGGCAGCACAGTGGGCATTACCGCCACGGCCAGCGATGCCGACGCCACCAACAACGCCATCACTTACTCGCTGAGCAATTCGGCCGGTGGCCGCTTCGCGATCAACAGCAGTACCGGCGTCGTGACCGTTGCCGACGGCACCTTGCTCAACTACGAATCGGCGACCAGCCACAACATCACGGTCCTCGCTACCTCGGCTGACGGCTCGACCTCGTCGCAGAGCTTCACGATCAACCTGACCGACGTTGACGAATTCGACGTCGGCGCGGTCACCGACAGCAACGCCAGCGCCAACACGGTGGCCGAAAATGCGGCCAACGGCAGCACGGTGGGCATCACCGCCACAGCCAGCGATGCTGATGCCACCAACAACGCCATCACCTACTCGCTGAGCAATTCGGCCGGTGGCCGCTTCGCCATCAACAGCAGCACCGGGGTCGTGACCGTGGCCGACGGCACCCTGCTCAACTACGAATCGGCGACCAGCCACAACATCACGGTTCTCGCCACCTCGGCTGACGGCTCGACCTCGTCGCAAAGCTTCACGATCAACCTGTCAGACCAGGACGAGTTCAACGTCGGCCCGGTCACCGACAGCAACGGCGCGACCAACGCCGTGAACGAGAACGCAGCCAACGGCACGACGGTCGGCATCACGGCCAGCGCCTCGGATGCCGACGGCAGCCTCAATACGATCACCTACTCTCTCAGCGACAGCGCAGGCGGCCGCTTCGCGATCAACAGCAGCACGGGCGTTGTCACCGTTGCTGACGGCACCCTGCTCAACCGCGAAGCCGCCAGCAGCCACAGCATCACCGTGCTGGCCACCTCGGCCGACGGTTCGACCAGCAGCCAGAGCTTCACCATCAACGTCAACGACGTTGACGAGTTCGATGTCGGCGCCGTCACGGACAGTGATGGCTCTGCAAACACCATCTCCGAGAACACCTCGAACGGCGCAGCTGTAGGCATCACAGCCTCCGCGTCGGATGCCGATGCGACGACCAACACCATCACCTACAGTCTCGACGACAACGCAGGCGGCCGCTTCACGATCAACAGCAGCACGGGCGTGGTGACGGTTGCTGACGCCAGCCTGCTCGACTACGAAACCGACACCAGCCACAACATCACGGTCCGCGCGACATCCAGCGACAGTTCGTTCTCGACCCAGGTCTTCAACATCGCGGTGACTGACGCGAGTGAGGCCGGCGTGGGCGCGATATCCGACGCCAATGGCGCTGCCGACCAGGTGGCCGAAAACGCCGCCAACGGCACGGCCGTCGGCATTACGGCCAGCGCGTCCGATCCCGACGTGCTCGATACTGTGAGCTACTCACTCAGTGACGATGCCGGCGGACGCTTCGCCATCGACGCCAACACCGGCATCATCACCGTTGCCGACGGCACCCTGCTCAACCGGGAGTCGGCCGCCAGCTACAACGTCACCGTGGTCGCCACCAGTTCAGACCTGTTCACCTCATCGCGCACCTTCACGATTGCCCTGACCGACGTAGACGAGTTCGACGTCGGTGCCGTTACCGATAGTAATGGCGCGGCCAACTCCGTCGCCGAGAACGCCGCCAACGGCACAACGGTCGGCATCACGGCATCGGCCACCGATGCCGATGCGACCAACAACACCATCACGTACTCGCTGAGCAACTCGGCCGGTGGCCGCTTTGCGATCAACAGCAGCACCGGCGTCGTGACCGTCGCCGACGGCACCCTGCTCAACTACGAATCGGCGACCAGTCACAACATCACCGTGCTGGCCACCTCGGCCGATGGCTCGACCAGTAGCCAGAGCTTCACGATCAACCTGACGGACGTCAATGAGTTCGACGTCGGCGCCATCACCGACAGCAATGGCGCCACCAATGCCGTCAACGAAAACGCGGCCAACGGCACAGCGGTCGGCATCACGGCATCAGCCACCGACGCCGACGCGACCAACAACACCATCACCTACAGCCTCAGCGATGACGCTGGCGGCCGCTTCGCCATAAACAGCAGCACCGGTGTCGTGACGGTGGCCGACGGCACCCTGCTCAACCGCGAGTCAGCTGCCAGCCACAGCATCACGGTGCTCGCCACCTCGGCGGATGGTTCGACCAGCAGCCAGAGCTTCACGATCAACCTCAACGATGTCGACGAGTTCGACGTCGGTGCCGTGACAGACAGCAACGGCGCCGCCAACACGGTCGCCGAAGACGCCGTCAACGGCGCGACCGTCGGCGTCACAGCATCGGCCACCGACGCCGACGCCACCACCAACACCATCACCTACAGCCTCAGCAATGACGCGGGCGGTCGCTTTGCAATCAACAGCAGTACGGGCGTCGTTACGGTGGCCGACAGCAGCCTGCTCGACTACGAGTCTGCGACGAGCCACAACATCACCGTACTGGCGACCTCAGCCGATGGCTCCAGCTCGTCGCAAAGCTTCACGATCAACATCAGCAACGTCAACGACAGCATGCCCGTCATCACGAGCGATGGCGGCGGCGCGAGCGCCAGCCTCAGTATCGACGAGAACACGACGGCTATCACTACGGTCACGGCAACCGATGCCGACGTGGGCGATACGCTGACCTACAGCATCAGCGGTGGTGCCGACTCGGCACTATTCACGATCAACAGCAGCACCGGCGTGCTGAGCTTTGTCTCCGGTCGCAACCGGGAGAGCATGACCGACTCGGATGGCGACAATATCTACCAAGTCACGGTGCAGGTTTCGGATGGCTCCCACACCGATACCCAGGCGATCTCGGTCACCATCGACGACGTTCAACGAATTCGACGTCGGGGCCGTCACGGACGCCAATGCTGCGGCAAACACCGTTAGCGAGAACGCCAGCAATGGCAGCACGGTAGGCATCACGGCATCGGCCACGGACGCCGATGCGACGACCAACACCATCACTTACTCGCTGAGCGACTCGGCCGGTGGCCGCTTCGCGATCAACAGCAGCACCGGTGTGGTAACGGTAGCCGACGGCACGCTGCTCAACTACGAATCCTCAGCCAGCCACAACATCACCGTGCTGGCCACCTCGGCCGATGGCTCGACCAGCAGCCAGAGCTTCACGATCAACCTCAGCGACGTCGATGAATTCAACGTCGGGGCAATCACGGACAGCAATGGCGCGGCCAACACCGTGAACGAGAACGCCGCCAACGGTACGGCTGTGGGTATCACAGCCTCGGCATCGGATGCGGACGGCACGACCAACACCATCACCTACAGCCTCAGCGACGACGCCGGTGGCCGCTTCGCGATCCACAGCAGCACCGGTGTGGTAACCGTTGCCGATGGCAGCCTGCTCAACCGCGAAGCTGCAGCGAGCTACGGCATCACGGTCGTGGCAACCTCAGCGGATGGTTCAAGCTCGTCGCAGGCTTTCACGATCAACCTGGGTGATGTTGACGAGTTCGATGTCGGCGCCGTTACCGACGTTGACGCTGCCGCCAACACGGTGTCTGAACTCACCGTGAATGGCACGGCCGTCGGCATTACGGCCAGCGCGTCGGACGCCGATGCCACCAACAGCACCATCACGTACTCGCTGAGTGATTCTGCCGGCGGCCGCTTCGCGATCAATAGCAGCACGGGCGTCGTGACGGTGGCCGACGCCAGCCTGCTCGACTACGAAACCGATACCAGCCACAGCATCACCGTGCTGGCGACTTCGGCCGATGGCTCGAGCGCATCGCAGAGTTTCACGATCAACATCAGCAACGCCAGCGACAACGCACCGGTCATCACCAGCAATGGCGGTGGCGCCAGCGCATCCGTCAGCATCAACGAGAACACAACGGCCGTGACGACCGTGACATCGACCGATGCCGACGTCGGCGACACACCGACCTACAGCATTGCCGGCGGTGCCGATGCCGCACTGTTTACCATCGACGCCAACACCGGGGCACTCAGCTTCATCGCGGGCCGCAATCGCGAGTTGGCCACCGATGCCGATACCGACAATGTCTATGAAGTGATCGTGCAGGTCTCCGACGGTTCGCAAACCGACACGCAGGCCATCTCGGTAACCATCAACGACGTTGACGAATTCCATGTCGGCGCCGTCACCGATAGCAACGGCGCGGCCAACAGCGTGGCCGAGAATGCCGCCAACGGCACGGCGGTCGGCATCACGGCCAGCGCATCGGATGCCGACGCCACCAACAACACCATCACCTATTCGCTGACCGATGATGCCGGCGGTCGCTTCACCATCAACAGCAGCACCGGCGTCGTCACGGTCGCCGATGGCAGCCTGCTGAACTACGAAAGCGCCACCTCGTACAACATCACCGTTCGCGCCACATCGGCTGACACATCTTTCACCGATCAGGGTTTCACGATCAACCTGAACGACGTTGACGAGTTTGACGTCGGCGCAGTCACCGACAGCGATGCAGCGGCCAACATCATTGCCGAGAACACCGCCAACGGCAGTGTCGTACACATCACTGCGGTGGCCTCTGACGCCGATGCGACCAGCAACACCATCACCTACTCACTGACCGATGATGCCGGCGGTCGCTTCACGATCAACAGCAGCACAGGCGTCGTGACGGTCGCCGATGGCAGCCTGCTCAACTACGAGTCAGCCACGAGTCATTCGATCACCGTGCGCGCCACCTCGGCCGACACCTCGTTCACCGACCAGAGCTTCACGATCAACCTGACCGACGTCGATGAGTTCGACGTGGGCGCCGTCACCGACAGCGATGCCGCGGCCAACGCCGTCTCCGAGAACGCAGCCAACGGCACCTATACCGGCCTCACCGCCACCGCCAGCGACGCCGACGGCACCACCAACACCATCAGCTGGTCGCTGAGCAACGACGCGGGGGGACGCTTCGCGATCAACAGCAGCACGGGTCAAGTGACAGTAGCCAATGGCAGCCTGCTCGACTACGAGGCCGCCACCAGTCACAGCATCACCGTACTCGCCACATCGGCTGACGGTTCGACCAGCAGCCAGAGCTTCGTCATCAATGTGACGGACGCCAACGACTCGGCCCCGGTGATCACCAGCAACGGCGGTGGCGCCAGCGCATCGCTGAGCATGAACGAGAACGTCGCCACTGTGACGACCGCCACCTCGACTGATGCCGATAGCGGCGCCACGGCCACCTGGAGCATTGCCGGTGGTGCCGATGCGGCGCTGTTCACGATCAACCCCAGCACCGGTGTGCTGAGCTTCATCACGCCAGCCAATCGCGAAGCGGCTACGGACGCTGACAGCGACCATGTCTACGAAGTCGTCATCCAGGTGTCGGATGGCAGCTACACGGACTCGCAGGCCCTGTCGATCAGCATCAACGATGTGGATGAGTTCGATGTGGGCGCGATCACCGACAGCGATGCCAGCGCCAACCTGGTTGCCGAGAACGCCAGCAACGGCACGGCGACAGGCATCACGGCCAGCGCCAGCGATGCCGATGCCACGAACAACACGGTGACCTGGTCGCTCAGCAACGACGCGGGCGGCCGCTTCAGCATCAACAGCAGCACCGGTGTCGTCAGCATCGCCAACGCTTCGCTGCTCGACTACGAGGCCGCTACGAGCCACAACATCACGGTGCTGGCGACCTCGGCAGACGGTTCGACGAGCTCGCAGAGTTTCACGATCAACGTCGGCAACATCAATGACAATGCACCGGCAATCACCAGCGATGGTGGTGGCGCCAGCGCAAGTGTCAGCGTTGCCGAAAACGCTACCGCCGTCACGACCGTCACCTCGGCCGACCCCGATGCTGGCGCGACAGCCACCTACAGCATCATCGGTGGCGCGGACGCTGCGCTGTTCACGATCAACAGCAGCACCGGCGCACTGAGTTTCCTGTCGGGTCGCGACCGCGAGAGCCCCAGCGATGCGGACAGCGACAACATCTACCAGGTGATCGTGCAGGTCTCCGATGGCACTTTCACCGATTCGCAAAACCTCGCGGTGACGGTCACTGATGTCGATGAATTCGATGTCGGCGCGGTCACCGACAGCAATGCCAGCGCCAACACGGTGACCGAGAATGCGGCCAACGGCACGACCGTGGGCATCACCGCCGCGGCCAGCGATGCCGACGCCACCACCAACACCATCACCTGGTCGCTGAGCAATTCGGCCGGTGGCCGCTTCGCCATCAACAGCAGCACCGGCGTCGTCACCGTCGCCAACGGCGGCCTGCTCGATTACGAAGGCGCGGCCTCCCACAACATCACGGTGCTGGCGACGTCGGCCGACGGCTCGACGTCTTCACAGACCTTCACCATCAACCTGAGTGACGTAAATGACACAGCGCCGGTAATCACCAGCGCCAATTCGGCCAGCGTGGCCGAGAACACCACGGCGGTCATCACCGCAACAGCCAGCGATGCAGATGGCGGCAGCGGCCCGTTCTGGAGCATTGCCGGTGGCGCCGACGCGACGCTGTTCAACATCAACAGCAGCACCGGTGCGCTGACGTTCAACAGCGGGCCCAACTTCGAACTGCCCGGCGATGCAGGCAACGACAACGTCTACGACCTGATCCTGCAGGTATCAGACGGCACGCAGAGCAGCACCCAGGCTTTCACGGTCACGGTCACCGACGCCATCGACCCGCCCACCCTGTCTGCCCCCGCCTCCACCGGTGGCATCTCGGGCAGCTCCCTCAGCGTCACCGGGGGCAGCGTGGGCGACGAAGACTCGGCCAGCCTCACCGTCACGCTTTCCGTCAGTCAGGGCAGCCTGACGCTGAGCCCTGCCGGCAGCACGATGGCAAGCGGAGTCGGCACCGCGTCGATCACACTGAGCGGCACGCCCGCCGACATCAACAGTTCGCTGGGCAGCCTCAGCTACACAGCGGGCAGCAGTTTCGTCGGTACCGATACCCTGGTGATGACGGCCAATGACGGCAGCGCGACGGCTTCAGGCTCCAGCACGCTGACCATCAGCGCAGCACCGACACCCACGCCAACGCCGACTCCCGTACCGACGCCAACTCCCACGCCGGAACCCGAGCCGACACCGACACCCACGCCCGCTCCGACGCCAACCCCTACGCCGACACCAACGCCCACGCCAGGGCCGGCACCGTCACCCGGTATCGACGACGAATTCAAGAAGCCGCAAGACGACTTGCCGCTGATCGTCATCCGCACCGACACACCCGACACGACGAATCGCACCAGTGGCATGCCTTCGAGCAGCACGGCCAGCGGCGACAACCTCGACCAGGTTTTCGAGGCGCAACAACTGGAGACCCTGCTGGTCGGCAACACCGAAGCCGCCAACATGCTGCGCACTCCCTTCCTGCAAACCAGCCGCCTCAATGATGACGGGTCACTGGAAGACATCTCACTGCAGGTCGACATCCGCCCGGCCGACCAGATGCCGGACGACCACCTGTTCGAGATGACGCCCAGCCAGGCCGGCAAGGCCGTCGGCGCGCTGCTCGGCGCAGGTGTCGTGTGGTGGGCTGGCCGCTCGGCCGGTCTGCTGGCGGCACTGATGGCTTCGCTGCCAGCATGGCGCACTGTCGATCCGCTGCCGGTGCTGGCGCGCGACCGCCGTCGCCAGGGACGCAGCGACAGTCTGCTGCCCGAGGGACAGGGCGACAACTATGTCGCACCGGGCAAGATGGACCTGCCACCCTCCAGACTGCTGACCGAAATCGATCACTGACACATGAGAAACCTCCTGAGCCCCTCGCTGCGCGTCACCTTCGGCCTGCTATCGCTAGCCGTCACGCTGCTGCTGTTCATGGACCTCGTACTGGGTGTTTTTCCCAACCAGGAAAAGCTCACCTACCAGACACGCCAGAAGCTCGCCGAATCCGTATCGGTGCAGTTGGCCACCATGCTGATGCAGGATGATCTGCGCCACATCCCTGCGGTGGTGAACGAGCTCGTCAAGCGTTCGCCGGAGCTGCGCTCGGTCGGCGTACGCCTGTCCAGCGGCCAGCTGGTTGCCAGCTCCAGCGAGCACTTCAGCAGCTGGACAACCGTGCGCAGCGAAGAGGTTGGCCGCACGCGCTTCATCGTGCCGATTGCACCGGGCACAGCCAGTGGCCCCAAGGGCGCGCGCTGGGGCCAGATCGAATTCGTGTTCAAACCCGTAGACGGCCTGTCGTGGACGCAAATCCTGCAATCGCCCGCCGTACACCTCGTGGTCCTGTTCGGTCTCAGCGCCGGCATCATGTATTACATCTACCTGCGACGGACTTTCCAGCATCTGGACCCCTCGTCCGCCGTGCCCGAGCGCGTGCAGATGGCCTTCGACGCACTGTCCGACGCTGTGCTGGTGCTGGATCGCGAAGGCCGCATCGTAATGGCCAACGACACCTTTGTACGCTTCCTCTCGGAACGCAATCCAGTGCTCATCGGCAAGCTGCCGGAGAGCTTCAGCTGGCTGGGGCTGGCGGGTGAGGAAGACAATGCGATCCAGCCTTGGCAGACCTGCATGCGCGACAAGACACCGGTCAAGGGCCAGGCCTTCGAAGCACATACCGACGAAGGCATCCGTCATCTCATCTGCAACTGCTCGCCCGTGGTGGATGCGCGCGATATGGTGCGTGGCTGCATGGTGTCCTTCACCGACGTGACCGAGCTCGACGAAGCCAACCGCCAGCTGGTGCTGCTGATGACCGAGCTGACCCACTCGCGCGAAGAGCTGCAGGTGCGCAACCTTGAACTGCAGCGCCTCGCCAGTTCCGACCCCATGACCGGCGCCCTCAACCGGCGCGCCTTCTTCCCCATCCTCGAACAGCACTTCACGAGCAGCCAGCAACGCATGATGCCGCTGTCCTTCGTGATGTGCGACATCGACAAGTTCAAGTCCATCAACGACGTCTACGGCCACCCGGTTGGTGACAAGGTGATCCAGAAGTTCGCCTCCATCATCCTGCGCTCGGTGGGCGACAACGATGTGGTCTGCCGTTACGGTGGCGAGGAGTTCTGTATCGCGCTGCCCAACACCAGCGTGGATGAAGCCCTGCAGTTCGCCGAACGTGTGCGCGAAACCGTCGAGGCCGAAGTCGGATTTACGCTGCAGCTCGAAGGACGTCCTTTCATCACCGCCAGCTTTGGCGTCTCGGGCCTCAGCCTGTCACCCGAATCGCCGGCACAACTGATCGAGCAGGCCGACCAGGCGCTGTACTACTCCAAGCACAACGGCCGCAACCAGTGCGCGGTTTTCCGGCCTGAACTGGCCGGTCTGGAAGAAGCAGAGAAAGCAGGTGCGACGGAAGATCCGCGTGCGCCGGGGCAGCCCACCGAACGCCAGATGGCTCTCAAGGCCCACCTGCAGAAAGAGGTCGCGCGCCTCGAAGCGCAGACCGAGATGGGGCGCTGACGCCCCTCAGGCCCCCTGCCCTGCGGCTCCCGCGAAGCCTTGCTGACGCCAGGCTTCGTAAATCATCACGGCCGCGCTGTTGCCGAGGTTGAGGCTGCGACTCTCCGGCAGCATGGGAATACGCAGGCGCTGCTCTGGCGGCACGCTTTCACGCAACGCCACCGGCAGGCCACGCGACTCCGGGCCAAACACGAATACATCACCCGGCTGATACACCGGCTGCACATGCGACACGCTGGCATGCGTGGTCAGCATGAACAGACGCTGGCCGGGCAATGCCGCGCAGCAATCCTCCCAGCTGTCGTACTCGGTGAACACCATGCGCTCGCGGTAGTCCATGCCGGCACGCGTCAGGTTCTTGTCGCTCAGCTCGAAGCCCAGCGGCTTGATCAGATGCAGGCGGGTGCCAGTGTTGGCACACAGACGCATGATGTTGCCCGTGTTTGGGGGGATCTCGGGCTGGAACAGGATGATGTGGAACATGACGCAGCGGGAACAGGGGCGCGGGTGCGGAATGCTACGCCACTCGGCTACGTCAGTCAGCGCCCATGCGCCGACATCACGGCCCGCGCCAGCACCAGGTTGCTGACCTTCGCCGCCCCCGCCAGCTTCACGGTACGGGCCAGTTCATTGAGCGTCGCGCCACTGGTCATCACATCGTCCAGCAGCAGGACATGCAAGCCATCCAGCCGCGTCGTACAGCGGAACGCCCCGCGCACATTGCGTAGCCGCTGCTTGAGCTTCTGCCCAGCCTGGTGTGGCGTGTCGATGTCGCGCACCACGCCCTGCATGTCCAGCCGCCAACCCTTGCGGCGACTCAACTCACGCGCCACCAGTATGGCCGGGTTGAAGCCCCGCTCGGCCAGACGCCGTGTATGCAGGGGCATGGCGACCACCAGGTCGGGTTGCAGCCCGTCCAGCACTGGCTGCGCGGCATCGCAAAACCAGTCCGCCAGTGCAAAGCCATGCCCATGCTTGAGCGCCAGCACCATCTCGCGTACCGGGTGGCGGTACTCGAACAGGGCCCGCGAGGCGTCAAACTGCGGTGTGCGCTTGAGGCAGCTGCCGCAGCGCTGACCGTGTGGCGAAGGATTTGCGCACACCGGACAGGCAGCCCCCGGGCGCGGCAAGTCCATGGCGCACGGCTCGCAAAGCACGCCATGCCGCGTTCTCGTGCCACAAACGAAGCATTCGTGCGGCCACGCGGCTGTCAGCAAGGCACGACCATATTTGATCAGGCGGTTTGACAAGGCTTTTGGCTTTCCGGGATCATTCGCGGTTGCCGCCCGCTTGGCGGCGATTTTTTCTTTTCATTCAGGCATTTCGAACACATGACTTCCTGCTCGACCAAGACCGCTTCCTCGCCCGCCCAGACCGCCCAACCCATCCGCCTGCATCTCAACACGCGGAAGGAAGCGGCCGGTGAATGGAGCACGGATGCCGTCATGGCCCTGTTCGAGCTGCCGTTCAACGACCTGATGTTCCGCGCGCAGCAAGTGCATCGCGAAAACTTCGATGCCAATGCCGTGCAGCGTTCGACCCTGCTGTCGATCAAGACCGGCGGCTGCTCGGAAGACTGCGGCTACTGTTCGCAAGCCAAACGTTACCAGACCGGCCTCGAATCCGAAGAGCTGATGGCCGTCACCGAAGTCGTCGACAAGGCACGCATCGCCAAGGAAAACGGCGCCTCGCGCTTTTGCATGGGCGCTGCCTGGCGTGGCCCCAAGGATCGCGACCTCGAACCGGTCATAGAGATGGTCAAGCAAGTGAAGGCGCTGGGCCTGGAAACCTGCGTGACGCTGGGCATGCTGCGCGAGGGCCAAGCGCAGAAGCTCGCCGACGCCGGGCTCGACTACTACAACCACAACCTCGACACCGCGGCCGAGATGTACGACAGCATCATCAGCACGCACTCACAGGCTGACCGCTACGACACCATCGACAAGGTGCGCGACGCCGGCATCCACGTCTGCTCGGGCGGCATCATCGGCATGGGCGAATCGCGCCGTGCGCGTGCGGCCCTGATCTCGCAGCTGGCAAGCATGGCTCCGCCGCCGGAGTCGGTACCCATCAACAACCTCGTGCGCGTCGAAGGCACGCCGCTGTCTGACACGCCCCCTCTCGATATCTTCGAGTTCATCCGCACCATCGCTGCAGCGCGCATCAGCATGCCGACCAGCTTCGTGCGTCTCTCGGCGGGTCGTCGCGAAATGTCTGACGAAGCGCAATCGATGTGCTTCCTCGCTGGCGCCAACTCGATCTTCTACGGCGACAAGCTGCTGACCACCGGCAATCCGGATGTGGAAGGCGACGAAGCGCTGATGCAGAAGCTGGGTATCCGCTCGGTGTAAGGATGCGGGGCGGCCCGGGACACGCGCCCGAACCGCTCCGTCACGCGCTGGCAGCGTGGTTGATTGTCGGATTTGCTAGCAGCACGACTGAAACCTTTCACATTCAACCGAGCGCCCTTCCTGAACACTGAATCATGACGCCCATCGAACTGGCAGGCATCCCGCTCGAATTCTTCCTCTTCGCCGGCACCCTGCTCGGCATCGCCCTCTCTCACGGCAATGCGCTGCGCGTGGCGCTGACTGGTCTGGTCTGCGTTGTTGGCTACAAGCTTCTCTTCACCGGCTTCGCGCCCGGCCCGGGCATGGCGGGCTTCGTCAGCCACCTCGGTCACGAGTGGGTCACGCTGACCAACCTGCTGGGCCTGCTGACCGGCTTCGCGCTGCTCGCACGCCACTTCGAGAAGAGCCACGTACCGGTCATCCTGCCCAACTACCTGCCAGACGACTGGAAAGGCGGCTTCGTGCTGCTGATCATGGTGTTCGTCATCTCGGCCTTTCTCGACAACATCGCGGCCGCACTGATCGGTGGTGCCATGGCGCACCAGCTGTTCCGCGCCCGCGTCCACATCGGCTACCTCGCCGCCATAGTCGGTGCTTCCAACGCAGGCGGCGCCGGTTCGGTGGTCGGTGACACGACGACAACCATGATGTGGCTGGCGGGCATTTCGCCGTTAGACGTTGTCCATGGCTACGTGGCCGCAGGCACGGCGCTATGCATCTTCGGCGTCATCGCAGCACGACAGCAACAGGCTTTCAGCCCCATCATCAAGAACGCCAACGCCCACACCCGTGTCAACTGGATGCGCGTCGGCATCGTGGCAGCGATCCTCATCGGTGCCATGCTGACCAACATCACCGTCAATCTGCGCTTCAGCCAGTATTCCAATGCCTTCCCCTGGCTGGGGGCTGCGGTCTGGGTCGTGCTGCTGCTCGCCATCCCGCTGCGCCGCCATGACTGGGAACTGTTGCCCGAGACCTTCAAGGGCTCGATCTTCCTGCTATCGCTGGTGCTCATCGCTTCGCTGATGCCGGTCGAACGCCTGCCCCTCGCCTCGTGGCAGACGGCACTGGGCATGGGCTTCGTCTCAGCCGTGTTCGACAACATCCCGCTCACCGCACTGGCCATCAAGCAGGGCGGCTATGACTGGGGCATGCTGGCCTACGCAGTGGGCTTTGGTGGCTCCATGCTGTGGTTCGGTTCGTCGGCCGGCGTCGCCTTGTCCAACCAGTTCCCCGAAGCGCGCTCGGTCGGCCAGTGGCTGCGCCACGGCTGGCACATTGCGCTGGCCTACGTCATCGGCTTCTTCGTCATGCTGCTCACGCTGGGCTGGCAGCCACACACGCCGCACAAGGCCGACCCAGCACTGGCCGGACAGACCCTCAGCGCGCCGCAGTGAGCACGGATCAGGACTTCACCCTCGACCGGCGCGTCATCCGCCGCCACGGGCAGGCCCATGCGGCCACGGCGCTAGCGGAACGTGACAAGCCCGCCGACCCGCATTTCCTGAATCGTGAAGTGGCCAGCCGCATGGCCGAACGGCTGGCGCTGATCCGCTACCAGCCCACCCGCATCCTCGACATTGGCTGCGGCACAGGGGCCGATTTTGCCCTGCTGGGCCAGCACTACCCGGACGCCCTCCTCAGCGGCGTTAACCTCTGCGAGGCCCTGCTGCCTCGCCCCGCACGCACAGGCTGGCTGCAACGCATACTGGGGCCAAAGACGGGACCGCAGGGTATTTGCGCTGACGCAGAGCAATTGCCGATCAAACGGTCCAGCATGCAGATGGTGTGGAGCAACCTGATGCTCAACTGGCTGCACGACCCGCTGCCCGCGCTGCGCGAGATGCACCGCGTGCTCGAAGTTGACGGCATGCTGATGTTCTCCACACTGGGGCCCGATACGCTGCGGGAACTGCGAGGCGTACTCGACAGCCAGAGTGGCGAGCGCGTACACCGCTTCATCGACATGCATGATCTGGGCGACGCGCTGGTCAAAGCCGGCTTTGCCGAACCGGTGATGGACATGGAAACGATCACGCTGACCTACCAGGACATTGATGCCTTGCTGCGCGACCTGCGTCTGGCCGGCGCGGCCAATGCCTCGACGCGTCGTCCGCGTGGCCTCAGCGGCAAGCAAGGCTGGCAAGCCGCCCGTGATCGCTACGAACAGCTGCGCCGTGATGGCCGTCTGCCGGCCACCTTCGAGATCGTCTACGGCCACGCCTGGAAAGCCGCGTCGAAACAGACCGAAGACGGGCGTGCCGTCATCCAGTTCAGGAAGCGCGACAAATGAGCACTGCCAGCGCAACCAGCCCGGTCTGGCTCTTTGACCTCGACAACACGCTGCACAACACCAGCGCGCACATCTTTCCGCACATCAATGTGGCGATGACGCGCTACATCGTCGAACACCTCGACATCGAACCTGCCGAGGCCGAGCACCTGCGTGTCAGCTACTGGCATCGCTACGGCGCCACCCTGCTGGGCCTGATGCGCCATCACAACACCGATCCGCATCACTTCCTGCACCACACGCACCAGTTCGCCAACCTGCCGGCCATGCTGGTCTTCGAAAGCGAGTTGCGCGGCATGCTGCGCCGCCTGCCCGGGCGCAAGGTAGTGGTGTCGAACGGCCCGCTGGCCTACGTCCTCGCCGTGCTCGAAGAGATGGGCGTTCTGCTCTGCTTCGACCATGTCTTCGGCATCGAGCAGATGGGGCTGCGCCCCAAGCCGCAAGCACAGGCCTTCCGCAAGGTGCTGGGGCATCTGCGCGTGCCAGCATCGCGCTGCATCCTCGTCGAGGATGACCGCGCCAACCTCGCCACAGCCAAGAAGCTGGGCATGCGTACCGTATGGGTGACACGTCACGGGCGGCACGACAGCGGCAAACCGCCCTACGTCGATGTCAAGCTGCGAAGTGTGCTGGAGCTGGGTCGTCGCGGCATGTGGCGACGTCCCCAGCCCTTTGTGTGAGCCTATTCAGAGTCCGAACAACTGCGGCGTAATGGTCTGCACTGGCCCAAGCGGATTGGTCACGTTCTCGCGCTCGGCCACCTCAGCCTGCCCGCCCCAGGTCTTGTAGACCAGCACTCCGTTGTTCACGAGAAAGACGGCGGTGAAACGCCAGCCGCGAATCTCGGTGTCACGCTTGAAGGTCGTGACGTCCAGCGCGGGATTGCCCACGCGCTGTTTGTTCATCTGCCGTATCTCGATTTCGTAGACCTCGCACTTGCCGTGCGCCGCGAGACAAGCATAGACACCCTTGTCTATGAATTCCGATGGCATGTTCGAGATGTAGAAGCGGCGCAGCACTTCGGTCTGCGGCAAAGTCGCCACCTGCGGGTTGACTCCGGGGTGGAATTTTTCGCGCTTGAGGTCTTCGACCACGGCAACCTGCGGCTCCAGCCGGTCGTAAGCCTGTTTGACTTCAGCGAAAGTGGGCCAGGCAGATTTTGTCGCGCTTTCCGATGAGGGCAGGATGCTGGCGCAGCCGCTCAGGACGCCGGCCAGCACTGCAAGAAGAGAGACTGCTAACGCGCGATGACGCGACGCACGGTCCATGATGGCTCCTCGCTGCCGGGTCGCCACCGCGAGGCCAGAAATGCGATCCGGCTAATCCGGAAAACGGCAGGAATTACGCCGAGTTGAGCACTTTCGATGTTGCGTCGCAGCTGCGGCGACGCAACAGGCTCTATGCAAAATGCAATTCCGGCGAGCTTATTTGCCTTCCGACAGCCACTGCGCAGCGTCGAGAGCAAAGTAAGTCAGTACGCCATCAGCTCCCGCACGCTTGAAAGCCAACAGGGACTCCAGCACGCAGGCACGTTCATCCAGCCAGCCATTCGCAGCGGCCGCTTTGAGCATGGCGTACTCGCCACTCACCTGGTAGACAAACGTCGGCACGGCGAGTTCGGTTTTCACGCGGCGCACGATGTCGAGATAGGGCATGCCGGGTTTGACCATCACCATGTCGGCGCCCTCCGCGATATCGAGCGCCACTTCGCGCACGGCTTCATCGCTGTTGGCGGGATCCATCTGGTAACTCTTCTTGTTGCCCTTGCCCAGATTGCCGGCCGAACCCACTGCATCGCGGAAGGGGCCGTAGAACGCCGAGGCGTACTTGGCGGAATAGGCCAGGATGCGGGTGTGGATGTGCCCCGCCGCCTCCAGCGCGGCCCGAATGCGTCCCACGCGGCCATCCATCATGTCGCTGGGCGCCACCACATCGGCCCCCGCAGCGGCATGACACAAGGCCTGCTTTTCCAGCGCAATGAGCGTCTCGTCGTTGAGCACGTAGCCGGTGTCGTCGATGAGCCCGTCCTGACCATGGCTGGTGTACGGATCCAGCGCCACATCGGTAATCACCCCGAGCTCCGGGAAATGCGCCTTGAGCGCCTGCACCGTGCGCGGCACGAGGCCGTCCGGATTCCAGGCTTCGGCGGCATCCGTTGTCTTGAGGCTGGCGTCGATCACGGGGAACAAGGCCAGCGCGGGGATCCCCAGGGCCTGGGCGCGCTCGGCGACCTTCAAGGTGCCATCGATGCTGCGCCGGCTCACGCCCGGCATGGACGCCACCGCTTCTTCGCGCCCGCTGCCGTCGAGCACGAAGACCGGCAGGATCAAGTCGTCTGCGGACAGGCGATGCTCCTGCATCAGGCGGCGCGAAAAATCGTCGCGGCGCATGCGACGCATGCGGGTATCGGGGAAGCGGCTGGACACGGAACGGGACGTAGCACTCATGGTGAAGATCCTGAAGTGGCGACCCACGCAGCAGGCGCCGGTCGCACATGATTTTTTACAAATTGCCGCCGGAACTTTTCGTCCGGCCTCGCTCTCTATGCAAGCAGATGGCGCCGCCCCCCGCAGCGTCGTCTCCCGCTTCACCTCCCTGAGCGGGCGCCTGGTTGTGCTCCCCCGGGCCTTCCAGGTTGTTTTGCCCCCGGCTCATGCCGGGGGTTTTTATTTTCTGCCGCCGCATCAAGCGGGCTGCGCGAACATCTGGCGGCGTTGGCTTGCTCGCAGTACGCCAGTACTGCTGTGCGAGCCGCCTTCCCAGCTGTCCGCTCGCTCCACTCACGACCCCATTCAAACCACTCCAGGATCGGCTGGCTCGTCACTCTCCGGCGGCGCCAGCCAGCCGGCCACAATCGACTCGGCCTCTTCGATGCCGCTCTTCTTGAGGCTGGAGAAGAGCTGGACGGTGATCTGTCCCGGCAGCACTTCCCATTCCGGCAACTGACGTTTCACGGCTGCCAGTACCTGGGCGCCGGCTGAACGCGTCAGCTTGTCGCTCTTGGTCAGCAACACGTGGATCGGCCGGCCACTGGGTGCGAACCAGCCCAGCATCTGCTGGTCCAGCGGCGTCAGCGGGTGGCGCGAGTCCATGATCAGGATGAGCCCGATGAGGCTCTTCCGCTTCGTCAGGTAACTCTCCAGCAAGCGTACCCACTGCTTGCGGACAGCCTCCGGCACCTCGGCATAGCCGTAACCCGGCAAATCGACCAGGGCCGCCCCGTCGCGCATGCGGAAGATGTTGATCAGCTGGGTACGCCCCGGGGTCTTGGACACGAAAGCCAGACGCGTGTGCCCCACAAGGGTATTGATGGCGCTCGATTTGCCGGCGTTCGAACGCCCCGCAAAAGCAATTTCCGCGGCATTGGGCGGCGGCAAGTCCTGGGGACGGGCGATCGAGATCTCGAAATGAGCGTGGCGGAAGACAGAGGCAGCAGGCATTGCGGAGTGGGAAGCTGCCGCGATCTGCGGCAGTGCGTTAGAATTGCGCGATTCTCTCAAGAAATCGCCGGTGCGCCGCAGAAATTTCATGGCGCCCACGGGAACAGCCGGGGCAAAGAGGCTCACTTGAAGCCTTGGTTCCTGGCAGGAAAACGACAGACTTTCCCGGATTCTCTTGACCCCCTCGGGGGTGGCTTGATGCGACGGGCTTGCCCGCCAGATCTGGCCAGAAAACAATTTGATTTGACCCGATTGCGTCCGACCCGCCCAAAGTTCCTGAGGTAAAAATGATCAAGCGCTCCCTGACCCTGGTTGCAGCCGGTTTGCTGTTCAGCCAGGCCTCGCTGGCTGAAACTGCCAAGGCCCCGCTGGACCTGGCCAAAGCCAAGCAGACGGCTGAAACGACCTGTGCAGCCTGCCATGGCGCAGACGGCAACAGCGTCATTCCGGTGAACCCCAGCCTCGCAGGGCAGCACCCGGACTACCTCGTCAAGCAGCTGAACAACTTCAAATCCCTGAACGGCAAGCCGGCTGAGCGCGCCAACCCGGTCATGGGTGGTATGGCAGCCCCGCTGTCGGCTGACGACATCAAGGCCCTCGCAGTCTATTTCTCGCAGCAGAAGGCCAAGCCCGCCCTGGCCGCTGGCAAGAAGGAATCGCTGGAGCTGGGCCAGAAGATCTGGCGTGCGGGCGACGCTTCGCGTGGCATTGCAGCCTGCGCCGGTTGTCACGGCCCGGCTGGCGCCGGCATCCCGGCCCAGTACCCGCGCCTGTCGGGTCAGCATGCCGCCTACACCGAGGCACAGCTGAAGTCCTTCCGCGATGGAGTGCGTGCCAACGACGCCAACAGCATGATGCGCACCATTGCCCTGCGTCTGACGGAAGCCGAGATCAAGGCGGTCTCCGACTACGCAGCTGGTTTGCGTTGATTCTGTCTCGCACCAGACAAAAGAGCCGCGCAAGCGGCTCTTTGTTTTTCAGCGTCTCAGTTTGCTGTGATGCGTGCGGTGATGCGCCTCGAAGCTGGCGAGTTCGCTTTCGCTGAAGCCGGCCTGCAAGCGCGCCGGCACATTGAGCGGTGGACGCGGCACTGGTGCGTCGAAGGCCACGATCAGGCGTGCGTATTCAGCCTCGGCCTGCAGCCCCTGTGCAGCGCATTCAGCACGGAACCACTGATCACCAATGGCAACGTGGCCAATCTCGTCGCGCAGGATGATATCGAGGATGGCCAGGCTGGCCTCATCGCGAATCTCCCGCAGGCGCGTCTGGATCAGCGGCGTCGCATCCAGCCCGCGCGCTTCCAGCAGCCGCGGCACCAGAGCCATGCGCGCGAGGAAGTCGTCGTGTGTCTTGATCGCCATTTCCCACAAACCGTTGTGGGCGGGATAGTCCCCGTAGGCGTACCCCAGGTCGGCCAGGCGCGCACAGAGCAGGCTGAAGTGATGCGCCTCCTCGCTCGCCACGGCTAGCCATTGCGTCACGAAGGCATCGCCACGTGCAGAGAAGCGCACGACGCAATCCAGCGCCAGATTGATGGCATTGAATTCGATATGCGCCACTGCATGAATGAGCGCCGCATGGCCATGCGGGGTATGCACGCTACGCCGTGGCACGGCGTCGGGCGGCACAAGTTCGGGTTTGGCGGGACGCCCGGCAATCGGCAATCCGCTCACGGGCACACATCCCGTCCGCATCAGCCCTGCGCCACGCCAGTCCGTCTCCAGCTGACGCGTCAGCCGGCATTTTTCCGCGGGGTCGGTCTGCAGCAAAGCCTGCAGCGCCGCCTGTTCAAGCCCGGCCGTCACAGCAGCAGGAAGGCCAGCGTCGCCACCAGCGTGGGCAGCAATGCCGCCACAAACAGGCCGGCCGGGCTGATGGTCTTGCCGCTGAAATGTTCCTTGAGGATCGCGAATGCCGCAGGGTTGGGCGCATTGGCAATCACGGTCAGCCCGCCACCCGTTACGGCGCCCGCAACCAGTGCGTACTTGAAGCCATCTCCCACGCCCTCGACCAGCGAACCGAGATAGGTCAGTGCTGCGTTGTCCGTCAGCGCGGTCAGCCCCAGCGCGCCGAAAAACAGGGCGGCATCCGGCATGTCGGACAACAGCGGTTGCAGCCACCAGCGCTGCAAGGCCCCCAGCACAACAAGCCCGGCAAGAAAGAAAGCCACCAGCAAACCTTCGCGCAGGATGATGCGTTGGTGGAACTGCGCATACGCATCGGCCAGCCCCAGGAACAGCAGGAAGATGGCCATGAACACGACGGGGTGATGAGCGTAGAGCACCACCCCGGCGAGCATGATCACGTGCAGCAAGGTCAGCAGGCGCGGCACTTTCGGCGCCTCGCCTGCTGACCCGGAAGACTTTGCCTGACACAGTGCCTTGCGGAACCAGACCGTCAACACCACGGCGTTCACAAGCACCGCCAGAGCGGCTTTCCAGCCGAAAGTGTTGAGCATGAAGCCACTGTCCCATTGCCAGGCTCCGGCGACCATCAGCACGGGAGGCGCGGCGAAACTCGTCATCGTGCCGCCGATCGAAATATTGACGAACAGCACACCCAGCGTGGCGTAGGCCAGACGATCCGGAATGCCGCTCATGTAGAAGCGGTCGCGCAGCATGAGTGCGGCAAGCGTCATGGCGGCCGGCTCGGTGATGAACGAACCCAGCAACGGCACCAGCCCCAGCAATGCGAAGAAGATGCCGAGGTTTTCGTGAAGGGGCAGCCACTTCGCAAACAGGCGCACGGCTGCCGCGCAGAGATCGAGGATGGGACGCGATGCGGCGATCACCATGATGGCGAACACGAACATCGGCTCAGTGAAATTGAGCCCTTCGAGGTAGCGGACGGCGGCGTCTCCGCCCTGCAGTGCGCCCATGGCCAGCAGCAACAGGCCTGCCCAGATGCCGAACACCACTTCGACTTCGCCGAAGAAATGCCATAAGCCGCTATGCGCCGAATCACTATGCGCCAGCCGCTCGAACCGGCTGGTCAGGAAAGTGTGAAGGATGGCCAGCGCGAACAGCGCTGTGGCAATCAACTCGACCGGCTGAGCCATGCAGTACCTCCAGATGCGGGCGTTACATGCCCGGGAACATGCCCTTCATTCCCTTCATGGCGCCCATGCCGCGCATGAGCTTGCCCATGCCGCCCTTGGAGAACTGCTTCATCATCTTCTGCATCTGCTCGAACTGGTTGAGCAGGCGATTGACCTCCTGCACCTGCACGCCCGCACCGGTGGCAATGCGACGCTTGCGGCTGGCCTTGATGAGCTCGGGGTTGGCACGCTCGGCAGGTGTCATGGAATTGATGATGCCCTCGACGCGGCGCATGGACTTCTCGGCCGCATCTCCCTGGATCTGCGAAGCCGCCTGCGAGAACTGCGCCGGCATCTTGTCGAGCAGGGACGAGATGCCACCCATCTTGCGCATCTGGCTCATCTGCTCCTTGAAGTCGTTAAGGTCGAAGCCCTTGCCCTTCTTGAGCTTGTCGGCGAACTCCTTCGCCTTCTCCTCGTCGACCAGGTTGCGCGCCTCTTCGACCAGCGACAGGATGTCGCCCATACCGAGGATGCGGCTGGCCATGCGCTCCGGGTGGAACTCATCGAGCCCGGTCAGCTTCTCGCCCACGCCCGTAAATTTGATCGGCTTGCCGGTGACGTGGCGCACGGACAGGGCCGCACCACCGCGCGAATCACCATCGAGCTTGGTCAGCACGATACCGGTCAGCGGCAGCGCCTCGTTGAAAGCACGCGCGGTGTTCACGGCATCCTGACCCAGCATGGCATCGACCACAAACAGGGTCTCGATCGGCGTGATTGCCGCGTGCAGCGCCTTGATCTCGGCCATCATGGCTTCATCGACGGTCAAGCGACCGGCCGTATCCACCAGCAGGACGTCGAAGTAATGACGCTTTGCGTGGTCGATGGCTGCAGCAGCAATGTCGAGCGGCTTCTGCGTGGCTTCGGACGGGAAGAACTCCGCACCCGCCTGCTGCGTGACGGTCTGCAACTGCGCGATAGCCGCGGGACGGTAGACGTCACAAGAGACTGTCAGCACTTTTTTCTTGTGCTTCTCGCGCAGGAACTTGGCGAGCTTGCCGACCGTGGTCGTCTTGCCGGCGCCCTGCAGACCCGCCATGAGGATGATGGCCGGCGGCTGCGTCGCGAAACTCAGCGCCGACTGGCTGCCGCCCATGATGGCGGCAAGCTCCTGATGCACGACGCCCACCAGAGCCTGCCCCGGCGTGAGCGAGCCGACAACCTCCTGACCGACCGCCTTCTCGCGGACGCGCGTCGTGAACTCCTTGACGACGGGTAGCGCCACGTCGGCTTCCAGCAGGGCCATGCGCACTTCGCGCAGCATGTCGCTGATGTTGTCTTCAGTCAGGCGGGCCTGGCCGCGCAAGGTCTTGACGACTTTGGCGAGCCGGTTGGTCAGGTTATCGAGCATGGGATGTGCGACTCGGAGAAACAAGCGGGCGGGAATGCGCTGCCGGCACGCAGAAGGCGTGCCGCGCTACACTCGCGGGATGGACGCCATTCTACTGCATCTGGTTCCCGCCTCTGCCTACGCACTGCTGGCCCTCGTGGTATGGCGTGCGCCCAAACGGATCAATGCCGCCAGCGCAGCAAGCACCTCGCGCATCCTGCTGGCCGCCGGCTTGCTGACCCATGGCTTCGTACTCGGCTATGACATGCTGGATGGCGCCACGCTACGTTTCGGCCTTGCCCCCGCACTGTCGCTGACACTGTGGCTGGCCCTCGTGCTGTACTTCGCCGAAAGTTTCGTGACACGCCTGGACAGCCTGTTGCTGCTGGCCCTGCCTGTTGCCAGCGTGTGCTGTCTCCTGCCCCTGGCACTGCCCGGGGACGTGCAGATCACCACCCCGGGCTGGGGGCTTCGCCTGCACCTGGTGGTGGCCATGCTGGCCTACAGCCTGTTCGCACTGGCTGCCCTGCATGCCGTCATGCTGGCCGTCACCGAGCGCCGCCTCCATCACGCCCAACTCGATAGCGACCTCGACCGCCTGCCGCCTCTGCTGACGGTAGAGAACCTGCTGTTCCGCCTGATCGCCGTAGCCTTCGTCTTCCTGAGCCTGACGCTGGCATCCGGCCTGTTGCTGCCAGACCTGCCCACGACGCGCCCGCTGACGGTCAAATACAAGCTGGGCTTCACCGCGGCATCCTGGCTGGTCTTCGGCATCCTGCTCGCTGGCCGCCACCTGCGGGGTTGGCGCGGTCGCGTGGCGCAGCGCTGGACGGGGGCCGGCTTCATGTTCCTGCTGCTGGCTTATGCGGGTACGCATTTCGTACTGGAAGTGCTTTACAAGCGCTGACACGCTCAACCTGTCAGCGCGAGAGCCGAAAACACAGGGAATACGGCAGTTCGGCCAGCAGCATGCTACAAACCGGGAACGGCGAACCCTGACAGCCCCCGCTCGCCGCAAAGCAAGGCGGGGCAAGGCAAACCGCCGATCTCGCGGCAACGGTAAAGGCTTTACAAGTCGTCCCGTAAGGTGCAACATCAACAAAGACATGTAAGTCATTGATCTTGAATCTGAACACATGGCAGCAACCCCACAATCAGCGCTAAGCGGTCTGGCCCGGGCACTTGTCCAGCAAGGACGCATGCCGGAAGCCGACGCCGCAGCCTGCTCGGCTCCCAGTACCAATCCCGGTGGATTCGTCGGCGAGGTCGTGTCGCGCGGCCTCATGAAGGCCTCCGAAATCGCCGTGTTCAGCTCGGAAACCTTTGGTTTCCCCATCCTCGATCTGGCCGCCGTCGATGACTCGCAGATCCCGCGCGACGCCATCGACCCCAAGCTCGTCACCAAGCACCAGGTCGTCCCCCTCGCCAAGCGCAACAACCGCGTCACGGTTGCACTGGCAGACCCGACCAACCTGCGCGCGCTGGACGAAATCCGCTTCCAGACAGGCATGGTCGTCGACCCGGTCATCGTCGAAGTCGACAAGCTCGCCCCCCTGCTAACCCGACTCACCGAGAGCACGGCAACCACCCTGTCAGATCTCACCAAGGGTGACGATTTCGACATGGGCGACCTCAGTGACGGGGTCGAAATCGCAGACGGAGACGCCAACACCGATGTCGGCAGCGCCGGCGCCGATGTAGACGACGCGCCCGTGGTGCGTTTTATCCAGAAGATGCTCGTCGACGCCATCAACGAAGGCGCTTCCGACATCCACTTCGAGCCTTACGAAAAGTACTACCGCATCCGCTTCCGCACAGACGGCGTGCTTCGCGAAGTGGTGCAGCCTCCTCTCGCCCTGCGCGACAAGATTTCCGCCCGTATCAAGGTCATCTCCAGGCTGGATATTGCCGAAAAGCGTATCCCGCAAGACGGCCGCATGAAGCTGGTGCTCTCCAAGACCAAAGCCATCGACTTCCGCGTCTCGACCCTGCCTACTCTGCACGGCGAAAAGATCGTGATGCGTATTCTCGACCCCAGCTCCGCGATGCTGGGTATCGACGCGCTGGGTTATGAGCCGGAGCAGAAGGCTGCGCTGCTGGATGCCGTCAACCGTCCTTACGGCATGGTGCTCGTGACTGGCCCGACGGGCTCAGGAAAAACCGTCTCGCTCTACACCTGCCTCAATATCCTCAACAAGCCGGGCGTCAATATCTCGACCGCAGAGGATCCGGCCGAAATCAACCTGCCGGGCATCAACCAGGTCACCATGAACGACAAGGCAGGCCTGACCTTTGCCGTCTCGCTCAAGTCCTTCCTGCGGCAAGACCCGGACGTCATCATGGTCGGCGAAATCCGCGACCTTGAAACCGCCGAGATCTCCATCAAGGCTGCCCAGACGGGTCACCTTGTGTTGTCTACGCTGCACACGAATGATGCGCCGACCACACTGGAGCGCCTGCGAAACATGGGTGTTGCGCCGTTCAACATCGCCTCCAGCGTCATCATGATCACCGCCCAGCGGCTGGCCCGCCGCCTATGCAACTGCAAGAAACCTATCGATATCCCGATGGAAGTGCTGATCGAAGCCGGCTACACCGAAGCGGATCTGGATGGCAGCTGGCAAGCCTTCGGTCCGAACGGTTGTGACCGCTGCAAAGGTTCAGGCTATAAAGGTCGGGTAGGTATCTACCAGGTCATGCCAGTGTCGGATGAAATCCAGCGCATCATCATGACGGGGGGCAACTCCATCGACGTTGCCGCCCAAGCCCAGATTGAAGGCGTGAAAGACCTGCGCCAGTCCGGCCTGCTCAAGGTCAAACAAGGCGTCACTTCATTGACCGAAGTGCTTGCCACCACAAACGAATAACGCCACAGGACGCACAAATGGCCACAGCCACCGCTCGCAGTCGTCGCGCAGCACCCCAGCAGGAAGCGCTCTTTACCTGGGAAGGCAAGGACAAATCCGGCAAGCTGGTGCGTGGAGAAATGCGTGCCGCGACCGAAAACGTCGTCCAGGCCGCGCTGCGCCGCCAGGGTATCTCTGTCCTCAAGGTCAAGAAACGCTCCTTCGCACGCGGCGCCAGCGTCAAGGACAAGGACATCGCGATTTTCACCCGCCAGCTCGCCACCATGATGCGTGCTGGCGTGCCCCTGCTGCAGTCTTTCGACATCGCCATCAAGGGCTCTGGCAATCCGGCCATGGCACGCCTGATGAACGACATCCGCAACGACGTCGAAACCGGTACCAGCCTGTCCCAGGCGCTGCGCAAACGCCCCAAGTATTTCGACGCGCTGTATTGCAACCTCGTTGGTGCTGGTGAGCAGTCAGGCGCGCTGGAAAACCTGCTTGATCGACTGGCGATCTACAAGGAAAAGATTCTTGCCATCAAGAGCAAAATCAAGTCTGCGTTGTTCTACCCCATTGCCGTGATGGTGGTCGCATCCGCCGTGGTCAGCGTGATGATGCTGTTCGTGATCCCCGAGTTCAAGAAGGTCTTTACCAGCTTCGGTGCCGACCTCCCTGGCCCGACCTTGCTGGTGATGAGTATTTCAGACTTCTTCGTTGCCAATGCCATTTTCATCTTCCCTGGCATTGCAGCGATTGTTTTTGGTTTTCTGTATGCCCACAAACGCTCGACATCCATGCAGGCAACAACTGACCGCCTGATCCTGCAGGTTCCGGTGATCGGCGACATCATCCGCAAAGCCACGATCGCCCGCTGGACGCGAACCCTGTCGACCATGTTTGCCGCCGGCGTGCCGCTCGTTGAAGCCCTGGACTCGGTTGCCGGCGCCGCTGGCAACAAGGTGTACTCCTCCGCGACGAAAGTCATCCAGAACGAGGTGGCAACCGGCACCAGTCTTACCGTCGCCATGCAGGGCGTGCAGATCTTCCCCGCCATGGTGGTCCAGATGATCTCCATCGGCGAAGAATCCGGCCAGCTCGACGGCATGTGCGGCAAGGTGGCCGACTTCTTCGAGCGCGAAGTCGATGACATGGTGGCAGGTCTGTCACAGCTGATCGAACCGCTGATCATCGTTTTCCTCGGCACCATCATTGGCGGCCTGGTCGTCGCCATGTACCTGCCGATCTTCAAGATGGGCGCGGCGATCGGTTGATGCAAGACCTCCTGCAGGATCCGATCGCCCTCACGCTACTCGCGGCCATTGTCGGCCTGACTGTCGGCAGCTTCATCAACGTCGTCATCCATCGCCTGCCCAGGATGATGGAACGCGACTGGCTGCCTGACGCTATTGGCCTGCTGGCTGAAAAGACACCTGTAGCGTTGAGCCAACCGTTGCAGGACTGGTGGCAAGCCGAAAGCGCAAAAGAACCGCGCTACAACCTCGCGGTGCCGCGCTCGGCCTGCCCGCATTGCGGCCACAAGATCGGCGCCATCGAGAACATCCCCGTCATCAGCTACCTTGCGCTGCGTGGTCGATGCCGCAGCTGCAAAGCCTCCATCAGCAAACGCTACCCGCTGGTTGAGTTGCTCACCGGCACACTTTCCGCAGCAGTGGCATGGCATTTCGGTTATAGCCTGGCGTGTGCGGGCGCCCTGCTGTACGTCTGGAGCATGATCGTCCTGACCTTCATCGATCTGGACACCATGCTGCTGCCCGATGACATCACCTTGCCCCTGCTTTGGCTGGGACTGCTGCTCAATCTCAACGCCACATTCGTGCCGCTGAAGGAAGCGCTGATCGGTGCGGTAGCCGGCTACCTCATCCTGTGGTCGGTGTTCTGGGCTTTCAAACTGACCACTGGCAAGGAAGGTATGGGTTATGGCGACTTCAAGCTGCTCGGGGCGATCGGCGCCTGGCTGGGCTGGCAAGTACTGCCTGCCGTAATCCTGCTGTCGTCACTGGTCGGTGCGCTGGTGGGTATCTCGATGATCGTTTTCGCCAAGCATGGTCGTGAAACACCCATCCCGTTCGGCCCATATCTCGCCGCCGCCGGTGTCATTTCCCTGTTTTTCGGCGACAAGCTGACGCGCCTGATTTTCGGCGCTTGAATCCGTCCGGCTTCGCCCACATTTCATACGTAGATCACACGTCCAGGCCTTGGCTCGCACGGTTTTTGCTGCGATGCGCTAGACTGTTCCCCGAATTTCCGGAGTTCCGACATGCCTATCTACGAATACCGTTGCGCTGATTGCGGTGTCAGCAAGGATCACCTGCAGAAGGTCAGCGACGCCCCCCTCGACACCTGCCCCGCCTGTGGCAGCAAGGCCTACAGCAAAGCCCTGACCGCAGCCGGTTTCCAGCTCAAGGGCAGCGGCTGGTATGCCACCGACTTCAAGGGCGGCAGTGGTAGCAGCACGGCCAGTGCCAGCAAGACCGAAGAGAAATCTGCCTCGACGACCGAGAGTTCGGGCGGCGGCGCATGCAATCCCGGCTGCGCCTGCCACTGATCGATGCCGATGAAGAAATACCTCATCACTGGCCTGCTGGTGTGGGTTCCACTGGCCATTACGGTCTGGGTGCTGCAATCCATTGTCGGCACGCTTGACCGCAGCATCCTGTTGCTTCCGGAACACTGGCGTCCGACCCAATGGCTGGGCTTCGAGATCTGGGGGCTGGGCGCTTTCCTGACCATCCTCGCTGTACTGCTGACGGGGGTGGTCGCCTCCAACTTTTTCGGCGCCCGCATCCTCCGATTCTGGGAAAGCGTCCTCACGCGCATCCCGGTAGTGAAGTCGATCTACTCCAGCGTCAAACAGGTCTCGGACACCCTGCTCGGCCCCGGTGGCCAGGCTTTCCGTGACGCCTTGCTGGTGCAATACCCGCGCGAAGGCTCCTGGACCATCGCCTTCCGCACCGGCAGCCCGGCGCCGGAAATTGCTGCGCTTCTGCCGGAAGAGTGTGTCAACGTCTATGTACCGACGACGCCGAACCCCACCTCGGGCTTTTTCCTGATGGTGCCGAAGAAGGACATCATCGAACTGGACATCAGCGTCGATGCCGCGTTGAAACACATCATTTCCATGGGTGTCGTCCCGCCCGAAAAAACCGACGAGCCCCAATAGGTCGAATCCGGTAAAATGGCGGGCTGCCCTGTTCCGGCAGCCCGTTTTCTTTGTGTGGCCCCACGTTTTGCCAGCCGCACGAACCCGACCCTTTCAGCATCAGAGTTTTCTGGAGCCCTTCAATGCGCACCACGTACAGCGGCCTCGTTTCCGCCGCTCACCTCGACCAGACCGTCACGCTCTTCGGCTGGGCCCATCGTCGTCGCGACCACGGCGGAGTGATCTTCATCGACCTGCGTGACCGCGAAGGCCTCGTGCAGGTTGTCTGCGACCCGGACCGTGCCGACACCTTCAAAGTGGCCGAAGGCGTGCGCAACGAGTTCTGCCTCAAGGTTGTCGGCAAGGTGCGTCGCCGTCCCGAAGGCACGACCAACAGCAACCTCATCTCGGGCGAGATCGAAGTGCTGGCCCACGAGCTTGAAGTGCTCAACGCCTCCGTCACGCCCCCGTTCCAGCTCGACGACGAGAACCTGTCCGAGAACGTGCGTCTCACGCACCGCGTGATCGATCTGCGCCGCCCCGCGATGCAGAAAAACATGATGCTGCGCTACAAGACCGCACGCGCCTTCCGCCGCTTCCTCGACGATGCCGGCTTCGTGGACATCGAGACGCCGATGCTCACCAAGAGCACGCCCGAAGGCGCGCGCGACTACCTCGTGCCCAGCCGCGTGCATGACGGCCAGTTCTTCGCGCTGCCGCAATCGCCGCAGCTCTTCAAGCAGCTGCTGATGGTGGCCGGCTACGACCGCTACTACCAGATCACCAAGTGCTTCCGCGACGAAGACCTGCGTGCTGACCGTCAGCCGGAATTCACCCAGGTCGATATCGAAACCTCGTTCCTGACCGAGAACGAGATCACCGGCATCATGGAAAACCTGATCCGCTACGTGTTCAAGGACGCCATCGACGTCGAACTGCCCAACCCCTTCCCGCGCATCACCTACGGCGAAGCCATGCAGCGCTACGGCTCGGACAAGCCCGACCTGCGCGTGACGCTGGAACTCGTCAACGTCGCCGATGCGATGAAAGACGTGGCCTTCAAGGTGTTCTCCGGCGCTGCCAACGACCCCGGCTGCCGCGTCACCGCGTTGCGTATTCCCGGCGGTGCGGCACTGTCGCGCGGCGAGATCGACGGCTACACCGAGTTCGTGAAGATCTACGGCGCCAAGGGCCTCGCCTACATCAAGGTCAATGACGTCACCCAGCTCAACGAAACCGGCTTGCAATCGCCCATCGTCAAGAACCTGTCCGAAGCCTCGCTGAAGACCGTGATCGAGCGCACCGGCGCACAGTCGGGCGACCTGATTTTCTTCGGCGCTGACAAGACCAAGGTCGTCTCCGACGCCCTCGGCGCACTGCGCACCAAGATCGGCCACGAGAAGGGTCACGTCGACGGTCGTCGCTGGGCACCCGCCTGGGTGGTCAACTTCCCGATGTTCGACTACGACGACGAGAGCAAGCGCTGGGTTGCCTGCCACCACCCCTTCACGAGCCCGAAGGACGAGCACCTCGAGTACCTCGAGACCGATCCGGGCAAGTGCCTCGCCAAAGCCTACGACCTCGCCCTCAACGGCTGGGAACTTGGCGGCGGCTCGGTGCGTATCCACCGCGCCGACGTGCAGGAGAAGGTTTTCGCCGCGCTGGGCATCGGTGAGGAAGAAGCACAGATCAAGTTCGGCTTCCTGCTCGACGCGCTCAAGTACGGCGCGCCTCCGCACGGTGGCCTCGCCTTCGGCCTCGACCGCATCGTCACGATGATGACCGGCGCCGAGTCGATCCGCGACGTGATCGCTTTCCCGAAGACGCAACGCGCACAGTGCCTGCTCACGCAAGCACCGAGCTTCGTCGAACGAAAAGCAGCTGCGCGAACTGCACATCCGCCTGCGCAATCCGGTCAAGACCGAAGAAGCTGCCGGCTGATCTGCAATCCCTCCAGCAGGAAAAAGGGCGAACCACGGTTCGCCCTTTTTCTTGTCGGCAGGCACCCGGTCAGGACATAGAATCAGCACTCGACCTGACCGAGAGCCACGCCATGTCCGCTTCACGCCCCCTGCTCCTGCATCCGCAATCGCGCGACATCGGTTTCACCGTGCGCCGCCTCCTGCCGGCCGTGCAGGCGCGCAGCGTCGGCCCCTTCGTGTTCCTCGACCACATGGGCCCTGCGCACTTCAAGACCGGCACAACTGAGAACGACGTGCGCCCGCATCCGCACATTGGCTTGGGCACGCTGACCTATCTCTTCTCCGGCGCGATCATGCATCGCGACAGCCTCGGCGTCGTGCAACGCATAGAACCGGGCGCGGTGAACTGGATGTGTGCAGGCCGTGGTGTCGTGCATTCCGAGCGCATCCCTGAAGACATCCGTGCCGCGGGCACGCCGGTCGAAGGCATCCAGATGTGGGTGGCCCTGCCTGCCGACAAGCAGGAAGTCGAGCCGAGCTTCCAGCACTACCCTTCCGATGACATGTCCCGCTGGCAGGACGGCGGGGCGAACTGGCACCTGCTGATCGGGCAATGGGGCGCCCGGCGTTCGTCCGTCGAACAGCCATCCGACACCTTCTACGCGGCCGGCGAACTCACCAGCGGCTGCGTTTTCCGCTTCCCCGAGCAAGTCGTCGAGCGCGCGCTCTACGTCGTCAGCGGCGAGCTGGTGTTGGGTGACGAAGTAGCCACCGAAGGCACGCTGGTCGTGCTGCCAACCGACTGGCAAGCCGACATCACGGCCCACAGCGACAGCCGTATCATGCTGCTCGGCGGCGCTCCACTCGATGCACCGCGCCACATGTGGTGGAACTTCGTCTCGACCTCGCGCGAACGCATCGCCCAGGCCTACGAAGACTGGGAAGCCGGCCGCTTCCCGCAGGTGCCAGGTGAGACGGAACGCATCCCGGCCCCACCGCTCAAGCCGGCTTCGTAGGCAGTGCCCGAGGGGCGCGGCGGAACCGCTACACTCCCGCCACGATGCCAAAGCTGAACACCACCGCGCTCCCCGCGCTCGACCTCTCGGTCACCCCGCCCCTCGCAACCCGCAAATCCCGACGCCTCAAGGCCCACGGCCACACGCGCGACGATCCGTACTACTGGCTGAATCAGCGCAAGAACCCGGCAGTACTGACGCACCTGCAGGCAGAGAACAACCACGCCGACGCCGCGCTCGCGCCGCTGGCTGCCCTGCGCGAAACGCTGTACACCGAGATGCTCGCGCGCATCGAAGAAGACGACCAGTCGGTACCGGTCAGGCTCGGCGACTGGATGTACTACAGCCGCACCGAGCAAGGGCTCGCCTACCCCATGCATGTGCGCAAGCGCATCACGGCTGGCGAGTGGGCATTCTCGCCCGAAGAAGTGTTGCTGGATGAGAACGCGGAAGCCGACGGCAAGCCCTTCTACGAAGTCGGCGACTTCGAGGTCAGCCCTGACGGCAGCCTGCTCGCATGGGCCGAAGACACGCGCGGCAACCGCCAGTACCGCCTGCGCGTCCGCGATCTGGCCAAAGGACGCGACCTGCGTTTGCGCCGTGAGCGCGTCACCAGCCTCGCCTGGGCCAATGACAACCGCACGCTCTTCTACACCACCGAAGACACACAGACGCAGCGCTCCTTCCAGCTCTGGCGGCATCGCCTCGGCGAGCGCGAAGACGCCCTGCTCTACACCGAGGAGGACGAGCGCTTCTCGGTCTCGCTGATGCGCACGCGCAGCAACGGCTACCTCGTGCTCACCAGCGGCAGCCACACCACCAACGAACTGCGCCTGCTGCCGGCCGACCAGCCCGATGCGCCCTGGCAGCTCTTTGCCCCGCGGCGCGCAGATGTCGAATACGAACTGGATCACTATCGCGGCACGCTGGGCAACTTCCTGCTCCTGCGCGTCAATGACACGGGGCCCAATTTCCGCCTGTGCATTACGCCGGCCGACGACTGGAGCCAGACAGCCTGGCGCGAACTGCTGCCGCATGACGACGACGTGGTCATCGAAGGCATCGACCTGTGGCGCGACTGGCAGGTGCTGAGTCTGCGCGTGCAAGGCCAGCAGACCTTGCGCGTCACCTCCCTCACCGATGGGGCAACGCACGACATCGCCTTCGCCGACCCCGCGCATTCCGTCGAGATCGAAGACCTGCCGGAATGGGAATCACCCTTCCTGCGCTACGAGTTCGAATCCTTCACCACTCCAGATTCCACCTTCGACTACGCCCCGCTCGCCCGCCAGGCCAGCCTGATCAAACAGGTCCGCGTGCTCGGTGGCTTCGACAGCAGCCAGTACCGCAGTGCCCGACTCGAAGCCATTGCCGAAGACGGCACACGCATTCCCATCTCGCTGGTGCATCACCGCGATACCCCGCTGGATGGCACGGCACCGCTGTGGCTGGAAGGCTACGGCGCCTACGGCATCAGCTCCGACCCCTGGTTCTCCAGCACGCGCCTGTCACTGCTCGATCGCGGCTGGATCTATGCCCTCGCCCATGTGCGTGGCGGCGGCGAGAAAGGCCAGCGCTGGCACGATGGCGGACGCCTCGCGGACAAAGCCAACAGCTTCTCGGACTTCGTCGCCTGCGGCCAGGCCCTTGTGGCTGCGGGCTACACGCAGGCAGGCCGCATCCTCGCCAACGGTGGCAGCGCGGGCGGCCTGCTGGTCGCCGCAGCGCTACATCTGAACCCGAGCTTGTTCGGCGCCGCCATCCTCGACGTGCCTTTCGTGGACGTGGTGACGACGATGCTGGACCCCAGCCTGCCGCTGACCGTCGGCGAATACGAGGAATGGGGCAACCCGCAGCATGCCGACGATTACCACCGCCTGCTGACCTGGTCGCCCTACGACACGCTGGACGAGCGCCCCTACCCGCCCGTGCTGGTCGAAGCCGGCCTGCACGACAGCCAGGTCATGTACTGGGAGCCCGCCAAGTACGTGGCCCGGCTGCGCGAACGCAAGGGCAAGGACTGTGCAGCCCTGCTGGTCACCAATCTGGAAGCCGGCCACGGCGGCTCCTCCGGGCGTTACGCCGCCCTGCGTGAACGCGCCCGGCAACTGGCTTTTGCCCTTGCTGCAATACCGGTCTCCGGGGCCTGAAGCCAATACCGGCGCGGCCCCGCGCCGGTTTTCCCCCTCTTGCCGCTCATGCCAGCGGCTTGCCCGGCCATTAAAGGAATCGCTCACCCGTGCCGTTTTCAGGGGTCTGCACAGACAACTTGCGTCGCCCCGACATGGCCCAGGACATCAGCACCATCTCCGTGATGATCGTGGAGACGAACTCCAGCATGCGCACCCAGCTGCGCAACATGCTGAGCATGTGCGGCATCACCCAGGTCAACCTGGCCGTCACGGCCGGCGTGGCCATCCGCAAGCTGCGCGAGCTGAACTTCGACATCATCCTGTGCGAATACCACCTCGGTGACGGCCAGGACGGCCAGCACCTGCTCGAAGACCTGCGCAGCCACCACCTGATCCCGTTGTGGACGGTGTTCGTCATGATCACCGGCGAGAGCTCCTACGAACGCGTCGTCAGTGCCGTCGAGCTGGCGCCCAACGACTACATCCTCAAGCCCTTCTCGTCCGACCTGCTGCTGGAACGCCTCTCCAGGGTGCTCACCAAGCGCGATGCCTTGATGCCCACCTACAAGCTCATCGAAGCGGGCAACCTGCTGGACGCCATCGAATCCTGCCGCAAGGGTGAAGAGCAGTTTCCGCAGTACCTCATCGACTTCCTGCGCTTGCGCGCCGAGCTGCACCTTGCCGCGGGACAGAACGATGAGGCGCAAGAGATCTACCAGCAGGTGCTGGAGCAGAAAGCCGTGCCCTGGGCCAAGCTCGGGCTGGCCAAGACGCTGTTCCTGCAGAAGCGCTATGACGAAGCCGAAGCCGGCTTCAAGGGCCTGATCGAAGAAAACGCCCAGTACATGGACGCCTACGACTGGCTGGCCAAGACGCGCGAAGCCATGGGCGAGCTGCAACAGGCGCAAGACACACTGCAGGAAGCCGTCAAGGTCTCGCCCCACACCACGCGCCGGCTACGCAAGCTGGGCGAGGTGTCGAATGAGCTGGGCGACCACGAAACAGCCATCAAGACCATGTCCGAAGTCGTGCGCAAGGGCAAATACTCCGACTTCCGCGACCCCGAAGACCATGTGGCACTGGTCAAGGCACAGCTCGGCAAGGGCGACGCCGTCGCCGCAAACGCCACCCTGCGCGACCTCGAACGCAGCATGGACGGCCTACCCAAGACCGAGCTGTGCAAGGCCCTGTCCACAGCCATGGTGGCCACCCAGGCGGGTGACTCCAATGCAGCCATTGCTGCGCTGGAAAGCGCGGTCAAGCACAACGACCCACGCATCGGCGCGACCCTGGCGCTGAAAAAGGATCTGGCCCGCATCTGCATCGAACACAAACGCGATGACCAGGCCGCCGAAGTCATCATGGACGTGATGCGCCACGCCGCCGACGACGACGCGGTCGAAAGCATCAAGAACATGCTCGCCGAGCTGGGCCGCCCCGAACTCGGCGAACAGCTGGCCACGCGCATCCGTGACGAGGTCAAGGACCTCATGTCCGAGGGCGCCCGCCTTGCCCAGCGTGGCGATTTCGATGGCTCGGTGCGCCAGATGATGCAGGCCGTGCAGAAGCTGCCGGGCAACATCAACGTGCTGTTCAACGCCTCGCTATCCCTGCTCAAACACATCGAGAACCAGGGCTGGAACCCCAAGTTCGCTGCCGACGCCCGCACCTACATCGACCGTGTGCGCAAGACCGACCCCGGCAACGAGCGCCTCAAGGCCATCACCAACTACTTCCACGGCCTGCTCAAGAAGCACGGCATCAAGCCCAACGAGTTCTGAGCCGCCCGGCGCTCGCCATCTGACGCCGGCCTGTCCGGCGCAACATCCCCTCCCCACGCTCCTGCGCTCACCCTGCGCAAGCTGAGTCCTGCCCGACCGGGCCGGCTTGGTATAATTCCCGCTTTTCCCCGGCACTGCCTCCGAACAAGTCCCCCGAAAGAAAAGCCATGAGCGAAGCCAAGATCATCTACACCCTCACCGACGAAGCGCCTGCGCTCGCCACGTATTCCTTCCTGCCCATCGTGCAGGCTTTCACCAAGACCGCCGACATCGCCGTCGAGACGCGTGACATCTCGGTCGCAGCGCGCATCCTCGCCAACTTCGGCGACTTCCTGAAGCCCGAGCAAAAGGTGGCTGACTGTCTGGCCGAACTCGGCGAACTGGCCAAGACGCCCGAAGCCAACATCATCAAGCTGCCCAACGTCAGCGCATCGGTGCCCCAGCTCAAAGCCGCCATCAAGGAACTGCAGTCGCAAGGCTTCGCCGTGCCGGACTTCCCCGAGAACCCCACGACCGACGAAGAGAAGGCCATCAAGGCCCGCTACGCCAAGGTCTCCGGCAGCGCCGTGAACCCCGTGCTGCGCGAAGGCAACTCCGACCGCCGCGTTGCCAACGCCGTCAAGCAATACGCCAAGGCTCACCCGCACTCGATGGGCGCCTGGAGCGCTGACTCCAAGTCGCACGTCGCCCACATGGCATCGGGTGACTTCTACGGCAACGAGAAGTCCGCCGTCATCGCCAAGGCCGGCACCGTGAAAATCGAATTCACCGACGAAGAAGGCAACATCAAGACGCTGAAAGAAGTGAAGGTCAAGGACGGCGAACTGATCGCCAGCACCTTCATGAGCAGCAAGGGCCTCAAGGCTTTCTACGAAGCGCAGGTTGCCGACGCCAAGGCCAAGGGCGTGCTGTTCTCGCTGCACCTCAAGGCCACCATGATGAAGGTCTCCGACCCCATCCTGTTCGGCTACGCCGTTTCTGCCTTTTACAAGGACGTGTTCGCCAAGCACGCCGACACCTTCGCCAAGCTGGGCGTGAATGTGCGCAACGGCATCGGTGACGCCTACGCCAAGATCGCCTCGCTGCCCGAAGCCGAGAAGGCCGCAATCGAAGCCGACCTGCGCGCTGCCGAAGCCGCCGTGCCGGTCGCCATGGTCGATTCCGACAAGGGCATCACCAACCTGCACGTGCCCAGCGACGTGATCGTCGACGCCTCCATGCCCGCCGCCATCCGCGCCTCGGGCCAGATGTGGAACGCCGCCGGCAAGCTGCAGGACGCCAAGTTCACGATTCCCGACCGTTGCTACGCCGGCATCTACCAGGCCGTCATCGACGACTGCAAGGCCAACGGCGCCTACGACGTGAAAACCATGGGCACCGTGCCCAACGTCGGCCTGATGGCGCAAGCCGCTGAAGAATACGGCTCACACGACAAGACCTTCGAAATCCCGTCCGACGGCAGCGTCAAGGTTGTCTCCGCTGACGGCACCGTGCTGACGCAGCACGAAGTCGAAGCCGGCGACATCTGGCGCATGTTCCAGACCAAGGACATCGCCGTGCAGGACTGGGTCAAGCTCGCCGTCGGCCGCGCCCGCGCCACCAACACGCCCGCCGTGTTCTGGCTCGACGAAGCCCGCGCCTACGACCGCAACCTCATCGAGAAGGTCAAGACCTACCTCAAGAACCACGACACCGCCGGCCTCGAGCTGCCGATCCTGTCGCCGGTCGAAGCCTGCAAGCTGTCGGTCAAGCGCATCCGCGCTGGCCAGGACACCATCTCGGTCACCGGCAACGTGCTGCGCGACTACAACACCGACCTGTTCCCGATTCTGGAACTCGGCACCAGCGCCAAGATGCTCTCCATCGTCCCGCTGCTCGAAGGCGGCGGCCTGTACGAAACCGGCGCTGGCGGCTCGGCACCCAAGCACGTGCAACAGTTCCTCGAAGAGAACTACCTGCGCTGGGACTCGCTCGGCGAATTCCTCGCCCTGCAAGTCTCGATCGAAGAACTCGCCGTCAAGACCGGCAACAAGGCTGCGGCCGTGATCGCCAAATGCCTCGACGAAGCCAACGCCAAGTTCCTCGAAGAAGACAAGTCGCCCGCCCGCAAGGTCGGCCAGATCGACAACCGTGGCAGCCACTTCTACCTCGCGCTGTACTGGGCCCAGGCTCTCGCCGCGCAGACCACGGACGCCGGCCTGCAAGCCCGCTTCAAGCCCGTCGCCGAGAAGCTTACGGCCGACGAAGCCAAGATCGCCGGCGAGCTGATCGCCGCCCAGGGCAAGCCGAACGACATCGGTGGTTACTACTACCCGTCGCCCGCCAAGTGCTCCGCCGCCATGCGCCCCAGCGCCACACTGAACGCCGTGCTGGCAAGCATCTGAGCTGAAGTACTGATGAAACAACAAGGCCCGCGCAAGCGGGCCTTGTTGTTTGTAGTTCTCAATCTTTCACGGCCTGCACATCGTCAGGACCGATGTCGCAGACATCGCTCTGCCACTGCTCGCCGAAGGACATCAGCCGCTCCTGCTGCACGCCCAGCAGATTGCACACCAGCGGATTGCCACGGCGATAGCCCGCGATACGCAGGCGGCGGATCCAAGCATGGTCCTGCTTGTCCGGGCGTACCTGCACGACACCACCACGTAGCGTACCGGCAAGACTCACCTCATCGAGGCGCAGGCGCATCTGGCGTGCCGTATCAGGCGCAAAGGCATTGATCGTTTCGCCATAGCCCGAGAACACGAACTGACGCAAGTTCAGCGTCGAGGCCGTGGTGTTGATGCGGAACAGCGCGCCGTAGCGGCCAAAGGCGCTGCCACCCACGATATTGATATCGCGCCCACCGCTCTCCGAGACGCTCTGGATGACAGCCGACTGCTGTACGACCGAGGGGCAGTTGATGCGCCAATGCACGTTCTCCAGCGTGCAGGCTCCGTCGCAACTGACGTAGCTGTCGATCAGGGTCACGTTGCGCAGGATCGCGCCATCGGCAAGCACGAACAGCGGCCCGGCAGGCCCCAGACGATTGCAGGGCTGGCTGATGACGAGGCCCGCGCAATCCATCTCGCGCGCGACGTTGAGCGTCATCTCGCCAGTGGGCGGAACGCAGGCACTGCGCCCACTGGCCCAGGCCGCGAACTCCGACACCTGCGCCGCACCGCCGCGCGTGCTGTCGATGGAGAGACGCACACCCTCGGTAAGGCTGGGCGGAATCGCCAGCTTGCCCTGCGGCAGCCCGCTGCCCGCCAGTACCTGACGCCAGCGCCCATCGCGCTGCACTTCCACCCGCCAGGCTCTGACGCGTGGCTGCGGTTCGCTAATGCGCAAGGCCGTCACCAGCACCGGTTCAGCGAAGCTCAGCGCCAGCCAGTTGCCGCCATCCGTACTCTCGGCCACCCAGCGCGTATCGGGGTTGGCATCGGCCGCCTGTGACGCGCTGTAACCGGGCGCAGCGCCCGAGGCCGAAATGCGTGCGCTAGGCACCGGTACATCGGCGTGTGTCGGACCGATCAGCAACAAACACAGCACCAGCAGGAAGCAGCTGTTTTTCATGGTGGCGAACAATGACGGCAAGCCGCAAGCAAAGCAATCCGCACGGCACAAGCGCGCAGCAAGAAAGCGGATGCGGCGCTCCGGCAAAGCCGCGAAAATGGCGCCGTAGCCTGTGGAGCTTGTGACAACCACAAGGCAACCCCTCCCGGCCTCCCGTTGTCAGGGGAGGAGCACATCGCGCCGGGTCTGCGCCCTCCCCTGACAAGGGGAGGGTTGGGGAGGGGTTATTGGCCAGCAACGAATCGGGAACCAACCCTTGGCATCCAGCAGCCCGCGCCACCTCTCCGGCATCCTCGCCGCCTGCCAGCTCATCGAAGCGGAAAACACGCTGCCGCCGCTCGCCGCGCTGGCCGGGGCGGCGCAGTTGAGCCCGCATCACTTCCATCGCCAGTTCAAGGCCACGCTGGGCATCACGCCGCGTGCCTATGCCGATGCCATCCGCGCCCTGCGCCTGCGCGCGGCCCTGCCAACAGCGGGCACGGTCACCGATGCACTGTTCGCAGCCGGCTTCAACTCGGCCAGTGGCTTCTACGACCGCGTGCAGAGCCTGCTAGGCATGGCGCCCGAAACCTGGCGGCAAGGCGGCGCGGGCGAGCGCATCCGCTTCGGCATCGGGCAATGCACGCTCGGGGCGATCCTCGTCGCTGCGACCGACAAGGGCTTGTGCAGCATCGCGCTGGGCGATGATCCCGCGACGCTGCTGGAAGCCTTGCAGGAACGCTTTCCGCAGGCCGAACTGCGCGGCAACGAGCGCGACTTCGAAGACTGGATGGCCCGCGTCATCGGCTTCGTCGACGGCCGCGATGCGAGTCTGGCGCTACCGCTGGACGTGCGCGGCACAGCCTTCCAGCAACGCGTGTGGCAAGCGCTGCAGACGATCCCGCCGGGCAGCACGCTGAGCTACAGCGAGCTAGCACAGAAGCTCGGCACACCGCGCGCCGTGCGTGCCGTGGCCTCGGCCTGCGCGGCCAACGCGCTGGCCATCGCCATCCCCTGCCACCGCATCGTGCGCAGCGACGGCAGCCTGTCCGGCTACCGCTGGGGTGTGGCACGCAAGCGTGCGCTGCTGGATCGCGAGGCCGCAACAACGCCGTGACAGCCGACCTGTTCGCCACGCTGCCACCGCAGCGCCACGACGAAGTCATCGCCCCCGGCGCGATGCTGCTGCACGCCTTTGCCTTCGCGCAGGCCGATGCCTTGCTAAGCGCTCTGCTCGCTGTGACGCAGTCAGCGCCGCTGCGCCACATGCAGACACCCGGCGGCTACAGCATGTCGGTCGCGATGAGCAATTGCGGCGCGGCGGGCTGGATCACGGACGAACAGGGCTATCGCTACGCGACGCATGACCCGCTCAGCGCAAAGCCCTGGCCAGCAATGCCCGCTCTCTTCCAGCAACTCGCGTACGACGCTGCACAAGCGGCGGGCTTCACCGACTTCGCGCCAGATGCCTGCCTCATCAATCGCTACGAACCCGGCGCGCACATGTCGTTGCACCAGGACCGCAACGAGCGCGACATGGCAGCACCCATCGTCTCCGTCTCACTGGGCGTGCCCGCCACCTTCCTGTTCGGTGGCCTCACACGCAGCGAGCGCCCTGCGCGGCATCGCCTGCAACATGGCGATGTTGTAGTCTGGGGCGGCCCGTCGCGGCTGGCCTTTCACGGTGTTGCGCCCGTCGCGCACCAGCACCACCCAGCCACGGGCGAGTACCGCTACAACCTGACCTTCCGCAAAGCGACATGACTTCGCCACTTGATACGCCCGCCGCGCAGCACCTCGCCAGCACCGACCCGGACTGGGCCACGCTGATCGCCCTCGTTGGTCCCTGCGTACTGGATGCCGGCGACAAGGAGCGCAGCACACGCGAGCCCTACGAAGCGCTTGTGCGCTCCATCGCCTACCAGCAACTGCACGGCAAGGCGGCGGAGACGATTCTCGGGCGCTTCCTCGCTCGCTTCCCCGACATACCCTTCCCATCCCCCGCACAGGTGCTGGCCTGCGACGTGGCCGACATGCGCGCCTGCGGCTTCTCAGCCAGCAAGGTCGCCGCGATCCGCGAGATCGCCGACAAGACACTGGCCGGCGTCGTGCCGACACGCGCCGAAGCGATAACGCTGAGTGACGAAGAACTGATCGCACGCATCACGACCCTGCGCGGTGTCGGCCGCTGGACCGTGGAGATGTTGCTGATCTTCACACTGGGTCGCGCCGACGTGCTGCCCGTCGACGACTTCGGCGTGCGCGAAGGCTGGCGCGCCATCAAGGGCCTGCCGCAGCAACTCAAGCCAAAAGAGATGGCGCTGCTGGGCGAACGCTGGGCGCCGTATCGCTCGACAGCAGCGTGGTACCTGTGGCGCGCGGCGGATCTGTACAAGGCACATCTGCGCGCACTGAACCGCTCCATGTAGGTTGGGCTGACGAAGGAAGCCCAACACGTCCGTGGCCATCAACAGGGCCGCACGCAACGTTGGGCTTCCTTCGTCAGCCCAACCTACGAACCCGGACGTTCGCGCTTATCAATCCATCAACTCGACACGCTCGCGAAACAACGCCAGCGCCTCCGGATTCGCCAGCGCCTCAACATTCTTCACCGGCTCGCCATGCAGCACCTTGCGCACAGCGAGTTCGACGATCTTGCCGCTGCGCGTACGTGGAATGTCAGCCACCTGCAGGATCTTCGCCGGCACATGGCGCGGCGTGGTGTTGTCGCGAATCGTGTGACGGATGCGTGTTTCGAGCGCCGCATCCAGCGTCAGCCCCTCACGCAACCGCACGAACAGCACGACACGCACATCGCCCTGCCAGTCCTGCCCGACGACGATGGACTCCTGCACCTCATCGAGCTTCTCGACCTGGCGATAGATCTCGGCCGTGCCGATGCGCACGCCGCCGGGATTGAGCGTCGCATCCGAGCGGCCATGTATGACGAAGCCCTCATGCGCCGTGCGCTCGCAGTAATCGCCATGGCACCACACACCGGGGAAGCGCTCGAAGTACGCGGCGCGATAACGGCTGCCACCCTCGTCGTTCCAGAAGCCGACCGGCATGCTGGGGAAGGGACGGGTGCAAACCAGCTCACCCTTCTTCCCGCTGATCGCATGACCGTCCTCATCCCACACCTCGACCGCCATGCCGAGGCCCGCGCACTGAATCTCGCCGCACCACACGGGCAAAGCCGGGTTGCCGAGCACGAAGCAGCTGACGATGTCGGTACCGCCGGAGATCGAGGCGATCTGCACGTTGGCGGAAATGTCGCGGTGGATGAAATCGAAGCTCTCAGGCAATAGCGGACTACCGGTCGACATCAGCACGCGCATCGCAGAGAGATCGAAATGCTCGCGTGGCTTGAGATCGATCTTGGCGAGTGCGTCGATGTACTTGGCCGACGTGCCGAAATGCGTGAAGCGCTCGGCCTCGGCGTAGTCCCACAAGATGCGTCCGTGATGCAGGAAGGGGCTGCCGTCGTAGAGCATCAGCGTGGCACCGCTGGCGAGGCCCGAGGCCAGCCAGTTCCACATCATCCAGCCACAGGTGGTGTAGTAGAAAAGCCGGTCGCCCTCTCGCAGGTCGCTGTGCAGGCGGTGCTCCTTGAGGTGCTGCAGCAGCGTGCCGCCCGCGCCATGCACGATGCACTTGGGCACTCCCGTCGTGCCCGACGAATACATGATGTAGAGCGGATGATCGAAGGACAGACGCAGGAACTCCGGCTCGAGCGCCCAGTGATGTGGCGCGAGGAACTCGGCCAGCGTCAGCGTGCTTGCCGTGCTGACAACAGGCTCGTCACCCAGGCAAGGCACCAGCACCATGCAGCGCACGCTCGGCAGGCCAGCCAGGATGTCCGCCAGACGCGGCTGCACATCGATGCGCTTGCCGTTGTACCAATACCCATCGCAAGCCAGCAGGATCACTGGCTCGATCTGACCAAAGCGGTCCAGCACGCCTTGCACGCCGAAGTCCGGCGAAGCGGAGCTGAACACCGCGCCCAAGCTCGCAGCGGCTAGCATGGCGATGATGGTTTCGGGAGTGTTGGGCAGGTAGGCCGCGACGCGATCGCCGGACTGCACGCCGCAGGTCTTGAAGGCCGCCGCCATCTGCGCGACCTGCTGGCGCAGTTCGGCACGGCTCAGGCGCCGCGCGATCTTGTCTTCGCTGCGGAAAACCAGTGCGTCGGCGTTTGTGCTGTCACGGAGCAGGTTCTCAGCAAAGTTGAGGCTGGCTTGCGGAAACCAGCGCGCGCCAAGCATGGCATCCGCGTCCTCCAACACAACGTCACCCGCTTCACCGATGACGCCACTGACATCCCAGACTTCACGCCAGAATCGTTCGGGCGACTGAATCGACAAAGCATGCAGGGCCGCATAATCCGCGCAGCCCATGCGCTGCATGAAGCTCGCCATCTGCGACCCCGCGCCCGGCTGCCATAGTGGCTCAGCTCCCAAGGACTCACTCCCCAACGCATCTGTCATCGCCCGGCTCCCGCTTGTGCAACATCCACAGTCTGGCTGAAATAAAAAGCCCCGCAAGTGCGGGGCTTTTTATTGATGCATTCAGCAACAGCCGATCAGAGCGGCTTCTTCTGCTTGGAGTGGCACTCTGCCAGGTAGACCGAGCGCAGCACCGAACGGGGCATGCCCTTGAACAGGCGCTTGGCAAACTTGGAGAGGCTGCGACGCTCGATCGAAGAGCGGCGCGTACGGGTGGTGGTCGAGGCCATGGAGGTTTCTCCTGAAAATCAATCTCTTGGTCAGTATTCAGACCACCGGGAACGCGCTGGGGGCCTGCGGAAAGCCGCCGATTCTAGCGTTTTCTTCCGAAAATTCAAAGCCCCAGGCCAGCTCAAGTCAGCGCTTCGTAGAGCGGAAGGGTCAGGAATTCGGGGTAGTCCTCGGCCAGCGACATGGTTGCGAAGATACCCGCCGCCCGCTCGTAGGTATCCACCTGCTCGCCCTGGGCCGCCACCGTGGCCTTGACCTTGAAGAGCTCCTCACCGATCAGGCTGCGGACCAGGTCGGCGGTGACCTTGCGGCCATCGTCCAGCACGCCCTTGGGCGAACGCACCCACTGCCAGACCTGTGAACGGCTGATTTCAGCCGTGGCGGCGTCTTCCATGAGGTTATGGATGGGCACGCAGCCATTGCCGGCCAACCAGGAACCCAAGTAGTGGATGCCCACGTTGATGTTGTTGCGCAGACCGGCCTCGGTAATCGGTGTCTCGGGCATGAAGTTCAACAGGTCAGCGGCGCCGTAGCTCACGTCTTCGCGCTGCTTACCCCATTGATTGGGCTTGTCGCCCAACACCTTGACGAACTCTTCCATCGCGATCGACACCAGCCCCGGGTGTGCCACCCAGCCACCATCGAAGCCATCGTTGGCGTCACGCGTCTTGTCGGCACGGATGCCCGCCAGTGCCTTTTCGTTGGCCTCGGGGTCACTCTTGATGGGAATCAGGGCACTCATGCCGCCAATCGCCGGCGCGCCACGCTTGTGGCAAGCCTTGACGAGGCTCAGCGCATAAGCGCGCATGAAGGGTGAGGTCATCGTGATGCTACTGCGGTTCGCCAGACAGAAGTCGCGGTTGGTCTTGAACTTCTTGATGCACGAGAAGATGTAGTCCCAACGCCCGGCATTGAGCCCGGCGCTGTGTTCGCGCAACTCGTAGAGGATTTCTTCCATCTCGAAGGCCGCGACAATCGTCTCGATCAGCACAGTCGCCTTGATCGTGCCACGCGGAATGCCGATCTCGTCCTGCGCCATGCAGAAGATGTCGTTCCACAGGCACGCTTCGAGGTGGCTTTCCATCTTGGGCAGGTAGAAGAATGGCCCGGCGCCACGTGCGATCTGCTCTTTGGCGTTGTGGAACAGGAACAGTGCGAAGTCGAAGATGCCGCCGGAGACGCGCTGGCCATCGACCAGCACGTGCTTTTCATCCAGATGCCAGCCACGCGGCCGCACGACCAGCGTCGCGACCTTGTCCTTGAGCTTGTAGGACTTGCCACCCTGCTCCAGCGCAATCGTGCCGCGCACCGCCTCCATGAGGTTGATCTGCCCCTGGATCTGGTTGTGCCAGTTGGGCGTGTTCGAATCCTCGAAGTCGGTCATGTACGAATCCGCCCCCGAGTTCAGCGCATTGATGATCATCTTGCGTTCGACCGGGCCGGTAATCTCGACGCGGCGGCATTCCAGTGCCTTGGGTAGCGGCGCAATACGCCAGTCGCCTTCACGAACGCTGCGTGTTTCGGCCAGAAAATCAGGGCGCTCGCCAGCATCCAGCTTCTTCTGACGCGCTACGCGGGCTGCCAGCAGGGCCTGTCGCCGGGACTCGAAGGCTCTGTGCAGCTTCGTCACCAAAGCCAGGGCTTCAGGCGTCAGCACTTTTTCGAATCCGGGGTGTTCAACACCCAGCAATTGCAAACCTGCGGGAATATCGGGTGTATTCATGACTCGCTCCGACTTGTCCGCACGGCGCCGCGGACTTCTTCAACACTGTTGCAGCGCAATATAGCAAAGCCGGCACGACTGCAAATCAGTTGAAGCCCTCATCCGGGACGATAAGCAACATTCGTGATCCGCGCTGTCACGCTGGGTGCTGGCGGATGTCGTTATTCCGAACGTCGATACTTGGGCTCGATAACGTCGACCTCCTCCGGCGCGACGAAGTCCAGCTCGATATCCACATAGCTGGAAACTGCGACGCCCTGGCGACGCCCGGGGATGTAACGCGTCGTTTCGAACATCTGCCGCAAGTGGCTCAGGAACTCGCGGTCACGCGGGTCGAGTCGCAGTGGATGCACAGCCCGCACCGCGCCGCTTTCATCGACGTACAGACGGATCCGCATCGAGGTCTGGGAAGGGTTGGCGCCGGGGAGCAGGTCGTAATCCGGCGCGGAGGCTGGTACTGGCGTGTACTCAAGCTGGTCGGCAGGTAGATATTGCGCCAATGCAGAGGGTGCTCCGGCACTCCAGACAGCGGCCGCCGGCCCTGGCAAGGATTCACCTTGCGTGATGCCAACCCATGGCATGCGTCCGAGCCCGGCCTCTTGCGGGGTCGGCACAACCGGACCGCCCAGCATGGGTGGCGCCCACAATGCAGAAGCCCCGCCCGAGGGCGAGGCTTCCGTTCTCAACAGTCTGGCCTGCAAGGCTGCGCGAGGTCGCCCTCCCGCACCTGCCCCATCCGGGCTTCCTTCAGCCCTTGAGCCGACTTGCGCCAGAGCCCACAGCAACCCTGCATGCACTGTGCACGACAGCAACAGGGCTGCAGACAAGGACGGGGCTGGCAAACGCTTCCATCTCATCAATCGACAGCAGGAACCTCACGCCAGTTCAGGCGCCGCAGACCCGCACCGGAACCGAACTCACCCTTCACACTGACCACAGTTGCTGTGGTATCCCCCACCAGCAGCCTGATTTTTCCGCCTACGTTGATGAAGGCAAGATTGGTGGAGAGCCCATCTATCCATCCTGATGAGACAACCGTATTGCCAGTGACATTGTGTTTCAGAACACTTTTCCCTGTGCCAAGTGCAAGCGCCAGCACAAGGTGGTCCCCGTTCATGTCACAGATCTCGCCACTAGGACGATCCACAGGCACAGCTACGATGCCCGTATTGGCTGTCATCTCGGTAATCACCCGCGGGGCATACACGAAGCCTGAAGACGATGTGCTGGAAGTGGAGCTGCTTGACGACGATGAAGACGTTGATGTACTGCTCGACGATGCAGCACTACTGGACGACGCACCGATGTAAGTAGTCGTCAGATCGATGTACCACCCCTTGTTACTGGCGGGAGAACTACCAATACCGGTCAGCAGATCCGTGTTCTTCGTCAGGTCCGAGGGCTTCAGGGCCGAGGAAATCGGTTTATTGAAGTCGCCAAAACCTTGTTTGCCATCAATCATGGCGTACAAACTCTGGATCTGGTTCGAAGTAATGTCGGAGTCCGCAAGCAAACGCCCCGTACCGACGATGACATAACGCTTCAACGTAGATGGATCAACTTCAATCATCGGGCGCACAGTAATCGACTGGCGCGAAGCCGTGCCAGAAGCCACCACCGCGACAGAACTGGCCGCAGACGATGCTGACGAAGACGATACCGAAGAGCCCGTCGTGCCGGAATTGCTCAGTTCAGCAAACTTCTCGGCCGTGAACGTTCCCGTACCCGAGATGTCGACACGCCAGACATTCCCCTTCAGGTCACCAGCATAGACCGCGTCCCCCGTGAAGTCAGAGTAGTCCGGAACAAAGACAGTCTGGCCGGAGAGATTCAGCGGCTCGGTGGCCGTGTCACTCACCGTCACGGTTTCCAACAGAGTGCCGCTCACCGGATTGATGAAGAAGAAGTAGCCTTTGCCATCGGAGTTGTTGTACCCAGAGGTCACGACCACCGTCCAGCCGTACTTCTTGGTCTTCACGACTGACGCAGCGCCGTAGGAGTAACCCATGCGAGCAACCGTCGTCGTATCAGACGGTGACGGGAACTCCCACAGTACCTTACCCTTCACGGTAGCCTCAGATGTCCAGTCCGACGGGTTGGTGATGTCAATCGCGTAGTAGCCCTTCCCCCCCTTACCCAGACCGCCAACCAGGATGCTGCGCCAATCGTTTTCGGTCGGCACGGCATTCGGTGTCGTACCGACACGCTTGACGTCGATATCGAAGTACTGTGGCGTTGCATCAACCAGGAAGTGGTGTGAGAAGGCCGTAGCCGAGCCCAGCGAGGCCAGTCCGGTAGATGGTGCGGAAGACGACGTACCGCCACTGCCGTTGTAGGTGAAGCTGGGAACATATGCGAACAGCTCATAACCGCACTTGCCTCCAGAACCACACGACGAACTGGACCCACTCGAAGTAGAAGAACTGCTGGCACTCGAAACCTGACCGTCGAAGGCGTGCAACATGCCGTCGTTTGCACCAGCGTAGACAACCGTGATGCGGTCCTTGTACTTGCGCTTGAAACCTGTGTAACCCGGATTCGTGGTTTCGAAGTACGGATAGTTTGGAGCGCCCACTGCGGTAGATTGCGACCCCACGATGTCGCCCAGCAGATGCTGACGATAGCGGAAGATCTTCGACGAGCTGGACGAACTCGCCGAACTCGATGCTGAGCTGGCCACGCTGGACGAAGCGCTGCTCTGTTCCTTGGATCGGTCACCGCGCAGGTAGCTGACGTAGTCCGCCTGGGTGTAGGTGGCAGCGCCAATCCCGGACACGCTGGAGAACGAAGCATAGTTGGTACGGCTGAATGTGGTACCAGCCAGGTCTGCGGCCTGGAACGGAATCCCCGCACCTGCGTTGTCGCAACAGGTCACGATAATGCGGCTCGTAGGCGTACGGCTGTTCAGTGCATCACGGGCATCCCACTTGAGCGCGTAGGTCGGCTGACCAGTCGAGGTCGAGTAGGTCACCGTCGAAGCTTGAAGCTGGCCTGTCCAGCCTGTCGGGGTGTAGTTGGTCGAATAGCTTACCGACCCCGTGCTCTGACGCGGTGAGGTCGCCGTAAAAGCCGTACTAACCTGTGTGCCGGCTTCCGCCCCCATCTTGAAGAATGCATCGTTGAGGCTCTTGACCATCGCCGTGCCCTGATCGGCAACGAAGTAGTTGTCAGGGCGAGGGTCGGAACCGACTACATCCGTCGTGCCATACCACCAAGGCTTCTGTGCATCCCCCCAAGCAGTCACGGCAGTCGGGTACGGCTCATATTTATCGGGCACCTTGAAGCCGCCATACTTAGCCGTAAGGTAATAAACGTTTTTCGATTCGTAAGTCTGGTTTTCTTTGACGTCCAGCCAGTAGCTGGAAACCGTCTGGGAGCCGCTCAGATCAGGGCGAATGTCATTGGTATGCATGTGGTAGGCCATGCCAGCAATGAACCAAGTGTCGTTGCGACCGCCCTTGTAGGACGTTCCGAGCGCACCCTTGCCTTCCAGAGCGCCGACCATATTGGTGGCTTTAGTAATGTCGATATCCTTGTCGGCAGAAACCGAGGCCGGCATGGCAGGCTGCCCGCCAAGAAGCGTGGAGGTATAAAGGTTGCCGTCCAGCCAGGTGTAGATATCGCCGATCCCCAGAATGAAGTTCTTCTGGCAGGCGTGCTCGATCGGATCGTCCCACGAAGTGATGACCGGGAAACCATCGACCCAACGCTTCAGGTTCGCCAGGCTGCCCGCTCCTGTCAGGCTGGTGTATTCAGGCACATTCCCCTTGTTGCGGAAATAGCGGGATGCCGCGTAATACAGCTCACTCACCGGATCGTAGGACTTGTAGTTACCCGTCTCGACCGTACCAAACTTGTTGAGGTAGTTAAGTACACCACTGTCATTGATAGTGAAGGAATAACCGGCAGCAGCAGTCGCTGAAGTGGTACTGGTTGCATCGGTGGGATCCGGATTCTTTACATAGGTACCATCCGTCTCACTCCATTCCCGTACGGAATTTGTTACCGACGTAGAACCCGACACCGGTTTCTTCGGGCCAACATATTTCATGCGGGCACGCATGACACCACCATCACGCGTAGAGCTGTCGTCATTCAGGTAACCGAACGCCGAATAGCGGAGCTTCATGGAGTACTGCTGCATCAGCCCTTCAGGCTTGTAGTAACTACCGTACTTGACGCAGTTCGCCTCCAGAGACAAGCCACTCGAACCATCGCAAACCTTGACCCGGATCCATACACGATACTTGGCCGCCGTACTGGGGTACTTGGGGTCGGTACCCCCCAACGCAGCGTTATGCCCGTTGTAGTCGGTGACAGTCGCGCCACCCGGTTTGAAGAAGTAGACCGCCCAACCCGTGCCAGCGTTGGCCTGCATACGTACCGTCCCCCAGGCCGTCGGAAACGGTGTTGCGGAAGTAATGCCAGTCGTAATGTCCTTGTCAGGAAAATAACCCGCCCCCTGCCCCGAGTGACGCGTCTTCTGGATGATGGTCGAAGTCGTCGTATCGTCGTTCGAATAGGTACCGCGAGCACCACCCGTCAAGGCCCAACGATAGACGTCCAGTGTCTGCATGGTCGCCCAGTTGAGGTAATTGCCACTCCACAACGGCAAGGTACTCGATTGGGTGCAACCAAACGCACTGCTCACCGCAGTACGCGGCGTGAAGTAACTGGCGTCAGGCGTTGTCGAGTTGTAAATGTATTCGTAGCATTTGTATGGATCAAAATATCCGACATAGGGTGACAAGACGGCACCGGCTGAACTTGACGACGAGCTGGTGTTGTAGGCAATAGAACTAAAGTATGCTGGAGTACTCGCGGTCGGAAATTCGACCGACAGCGCCAGAATCAGATTGCCCGGCACTGCAACGGTCGAAAACACCGGCACGTCGGCCAGATCTACCGCGGTCTGCGCCTGGGCTGTTCCGCTCCAACAAGATAAAGCTGTCAGCAAGGCAGTGCCAAGATTGCGCATTACGGATACAACACGTTTGCTGAGTTGGGAATTGCTCATTTCAACACTCCTTTGCCAGCACACGAGCGGGCTGGTACTGCACGGCCTAAAGTGCCACGTTGGACTGGAGATAGGTCACCGTTCCACGGGGGCCGATAACACGAACAGAAATACGGTAGATAGCGTTGGCCTCAGAGCCAGCACGCTTGTTACCCAGGTAATCTGAGCCGCCGGTTACGGAGGTAGCTGCTGCCGACATGGCGCAGTTGGTCTCGATCGCTTCCCCCACGCTCGTACACAGACGGTCAATGAGATAACGGATCGTCACGCTGGATGTCGTGTTGACGATATCGTTCGAGACCGTTCCCACTGTGGCGAATTTTGTATCATCGCCTAACAACTCAAACGGAATGCCTTTGGCATCTGTCGTCAAGCGAATGGCCGAATAGTTGCTAGCCTTGACCGAATTCTGGCGGGTTGCTGCATCCACCAACGTTGTCGTCTTGAGCATTGTCCAGACGCTTTGCATTCCGCGCTCGCCCTGATTGACGAGGTCGCGCTTGAAAGCCATGTTGCCAGAGAGCGCCAACGTGGAGTCGAAGGAGCGCAACAACGCCATCCCGGAGAACAGCAGAATCAGCATTGCCACAAGGGCAATGATGATCGTGATACCACGTTGCGAGCCGGCACGACGTACGCGTACTGCGGTGGCCAGGGTCTTGGGGTTCGTTTTCATGGCGTGCCTCTTGAGGATCCTCAGAGCATGTTCCGCAAGGGGATGGTTGTCTCGATGACGCGATACCGATAAGCACGCTCTGTATCCGTCAGGCAACGAGTAAAGATCAGGTCACCCGTCTTCGAAGCGGCACAAGCAGTAGCCGCGCTTGAAGACGCGCTGGACGCGCCACTGCTGGCAGCAGAGGAAGCGGCAGACGACGATGCCGAATACGTCGCGAGATCCTTGAACATCTGCACCTGGTTTTCTGCAACAAAGACACCCGCCGATGCATCGGTTTTTTCCGGCAGGGAGGTTCGCAGGATCAAGCCGACCCGGACAGCCTTGATGCGACGGATTGAATCCGAGGCTTTTTCGGTCCCGGCCATGAGATTGGTAATCGTGTAGTCCCCTGTGGTCACGTCAGGAGCGATCCACTGATCGATCGTGCCATCGCCGGAAGTATCAATGCCATACCGCGCATGCATCTCGAACACGCCATCCGCAACTGGTACTAACGGATCGGTAGTCGTTTTGATCAGGTCATAGGAATACAAGGTGTTGTTGTCACCCACCCCCAGCACTGCAAAGGTCGGCGGATTGAACACCGAATTGCCAATGTTGCCCAAGTTGAATACGCCGGATTGATCCGAGTAATTCGTAATCGTGGCTGTACCAATTGTGCCCGCGTTGTAAATTCCGCCAAGATTCAGCGTTGTACCCGCTGCGGAAGCAACCTGCCCGATCATGCAGTCTTGACGCTCACCGGTAGACTTGCCCTGCGCGTCAGAAACAAGAACGATGTCATTGGCCGCAAAATCAATCACATTGCTCAGCAACAACGACGACGCCGTCGGAAAATTACTGAAGTTGGTTGCCACCTGCGCCCCGCCACCAGAGCCAGCCATGATGACCAGAACGTCCGATTTGCCACCACTGATAGCGGGCGTGGTGCCGCCGGGAATGATCAATACCGGGGCCAGACGAAACAGCCCTTTGGTACCCGTACCGGAATCCAGCGATGCAAAAGGCGCGGGCAAGGCAGACGGTACCGGCAAGACCTGGCCAGAAGCATTCTTGCCATAGACAGTACAACCGAACGGATAAGCCGTCGGAAAACCGCTGATGGTGACCCCCGAGGCGTAACCAGAACCCGCGCTACGCAGCAACTTCTCAACAACATACATGCTGTAGTTGCCGGCCTGATTGATGTCATTGACCGAAGTCGTCGTGCGTTTACGTCCCTCGGATGCGGACAACACCGCAAAGATCGCTAGCGAAACCACGACTCCGATGATCATCGCCACCAGCAGTTCGATCAGTGTCATGCCGGCATGACGTCCATGCATAGAACAGGAAGAAGGCATGCGGGGCTTCATGACGGAATCACCACTTTGGTCGTGAAGATGCTGTTGGCACCAGCCGGCTTCACCACGCCCGTGGTGCAACCGCTACTGGCAGACGACGCTGCCGCACTGGCCGCCGCAGAGGCATTGGCCGCGCGATTGATTGCAGTCCACGCGACAGTCACCTCCGTGTTACCACAGCTGTCCTTTGTCACAAGGCCTTGGGCGGAAGGCAACTTGCTCGCAGCGATACGGGACTGCCAGCCACTCGTGCTGGCCGTTACGGAGTTCTGCGCCCACATCTCGGCCACCATCTCGTTGGCAAGCATCGCAGCGAGCGCTCGATCCTCAGAGTTCACGGAAATTTGTGAAGCACGAGCCTGCAATGCAACCATGCCGAGAATGCCGACCGAAAACAGAAGGATGGCAATCAGAGCCTCCAGCAAGGCGACACCGGACTCACGACGCGCTCCTGAGGAACGACGGACGACTTTTCTCGCCACGGTCTGCGCAGATACAACGGTATTCAATGACATCTCGCCTCTCCTAACAGCCATCGGGCTTGGTCGCTGAAAGCGTTTTGGATGGATCGCACATGCGGACCTGCCCTGCCAGGGAAACAGTAACGCGCAGCGGACGATCAGCCCCGGTCTTGGCTATATCGAACTGCACCGGGGCTGCAGCCGTCGGCACGGCACAAGTCAGCGCCAATCCATCCAGCGTATTCTGGACGTTTTGTGAGAGGCGCCCCATGGAGTTGAAACACAGCATGGCATTCGTGGCCTTGACAGTGATATCCAACTGCCGACCAATAGTGTCGCCCTTGACGAAATAGCTGCCGCCAATGGTGGCTGCCGTCGCCTGCTCATTCACGACTGCGTCCGTCGCCACAACCCGCAGCAGCCAGTTGCGCCCTGCCGCATCCGCCGCGACAGATGACACATTCGCCGCAACAGGTTGGTTATCTGTCAGGACAAAAGCGACCTGGTGGTTGCGCCGCATCGCTTCGGCCTGGGCTTTGCGCAGATCGTTTTGTAGCGCCTCTGCCACACTGCGCACGCGCGAGTTGGCAATCCACGCTGCCAGCTCCGGACCCGCCAAGGCCGCAAGCAGCCCCATGATGGCCACGACCACGATGAGTTCAACCAGCGAGAAACCCCGCTGAAAGCGCTTGCTCAGCATGAGCCGCCCTTTGCGGTCACCCAGCAATTAATCGGGGACCCGACGGAAGCAGTACCCCATTTGACCGGCAAACCGGTCGTCGTACGCAGGCCATCCTGGTTGATACGAAACTGGAAGCCGACGCTGATTCCGGTGCCGTTTGCAATAAGCACGAAATTCGTCGCGTCGGGAGACCCGGCACCACCGGCACCATTACAAGTGACAGTGAAAGCAGATTTGGCCAGACGCGAATTAATCGTAGTGAGCTGAGATGCATCACAGGGATAGATACCAGTCGTTGCCGAGGCGTAAGTACGGTTGTCCTGATAGCTCTGTTCCAAGCGTGTGGCCAGCCCCGACAACTCGTTGGTAGCGTCGATAACGCGGCCACGTGTCACGTAGTCTTGATACGCAGGAATAGCGAAGGCGGCGAGAATGCCGATGATCGCAACGACGATCATGATCTCGATGAGCGTGAAACCGGATTGGCGAGCGAAGGTCGCACCGCGTCGAGCGCGGCGACAGAGTGACTGCAGCGTCATTTGATCCACCTTTTCCGCAAGATCCACAAGGCCACAAACCCTGTGGATTCGCTGTTTTATGTGTTCCGGAGTATAGCCGTCCGACTTTCTGCTGCCCGGACCACCGGACAGACGCTGACTGTCGGCTTATCAGCGCAACTTTTCCGAGGACAAGGACGACAAGCGGCGTCATCGGAGAGTTTCAAGGGTGTCCGGAAGCCCCACAGCCGCCGGTACCCAGCTTTTCTATAACACGTCCACACCTGCTTCTTAGCCGTCAAATTCGGCAAATGTGACACAGGCCCCAGTGGCGCTGGACGGAAGGTCGCTTATCCGCCATGGACGGCAACGGCCGATCTGAAACCCGCGCGGGGCCTGACCAAGCTCCCCCGCCCTACCGTCAACCACAGCGCGAGACGCGTCAGGGCAAAGATGGTCTGCAAGGCAGAACCATAATAGTAAACAGCTGCTTTGGGTGAGCAGGAAGCAGACACGGGAACCGGCTGGTTTTCCGTTGATCGAGTCACGGGTTGCATGTAGAATCCGCGCTCCTCGCTGCTGTAGCTCAGTCGGTAGAGCAACTGATTCGTAATCAGTAGGTCACCAGTTCGATTCCGGTCAGCAGCACCAGACAAGAACGCCAAGGGTTCTGCCCTTGGCGTTTTTCGTTGACGCCGCGGCCTACTGGCGCAACTCCGCCGCCGGCCTGCACCCCTCCAGCCAGTCCTGATCGCTGGCCCGCAGGGGATTGATGTCCAGTCCGCCGCGCCGCGTGTAGCGCGCCCATACGGCCAGCCGCGTCGGCCCGCACTGGCGCTGCAGGTCGCAGAAGATGCGCTCGACGCATTGTTCGTGGAATTCATTGTGCTGGCGGAAGGAGACCAGGTAACGCAGCAGCGCGTCACGGTCGATGGCCGCGCCGCTGTAGCGCACAGCCAGCATCCCCCAGTCCGGCTGGCCGGTCACGAGGCAGTTGGATTTGAGAAGGTGGGAGTACAGGGTTTCGTCGGCCACGGTTTGCACGGCGTCGGCCCGCAGCAACTGTGGTTGCGGGGAATAGCGGTCGATGGCGACATCCAGATCATCAAGGCAGATGCCGTCCGGCACGGCAAAGTTGCGGCTCGCCTCTCGTATATCCACCAACTGAACCTGCACTGCCCCACCAGCGGCAGCGCTTAGATCGCGTGCAATACGTATCTGCACCTCGGTCAGGCTGTCAACGACGGTCTGGTTGAAGCTATTGAGATAGAGCTTGAGCGACTTGGATTCGATCAGGCGTGGTGTCGTCGCTGGCACGCGGAACTCGGCCAGCGCCACGACAGGCTTGCCGCGCGGGTTGAGCCAGGAAAGCTCGTAAGCGTTCCACGAATCATGGCCCACAAAGGGTAACTCCGTTTCGACAATGCCCAGCTCTGCCCGCTTCTCGCTGCGCGGGATGGGAAACAGCAGCTCCGGCGCGTAGGTTTCGCGGTAGGCGGTGGCCTTGCCGAGCGGAGAGAGCTTGGCGCTACCGTCGCTCATTTCTGCTCCAGGCGGCGCAGGTGGCCGAGGATGGGCTGCAGCAGTGCAGCACCCATGATCTTGCTGCGCGCGCCGTTCCAGCCGGTGCGCGCGTCGGGCGCGTCTGCGTTGTCCTTGAAAGGCATCTCCAGCGTCAGCGCCACGCAGTTGAACTGGTTGGCGACCCACTTCGAGGCCAGCGTCAGCAGCTCTTCGTCGAAACGGTTGTCGGCGTAGCCGTTGGCGGTCTGGAAGTCGGGGCTGGCGAGCTTGAGTTCGTCGAGGAAGTTCGCCTGCAGCTTCTGGTTGCGTTCGCCGTAGCTGGGCACCATGTGGCTGCCGTCGATGAAAACATAGGGCAGCGTCTCGTCGCCGTGCAGGTCGAGGAACAGGTCGACACCGCTGTCCAGCATGCCCTGGCGCACGCAGAGCACTTCGGGGCTGCGTTCTGGCGTCGGCGTCATCCATTCGCGATTGAGGTTGGCGCCAGCCGCATTGCTGCGCAGGTTGCCGAGGAAGCTGCCATCCGGATTGACGTTGGGCACGAGGTGCACGCAAGCGCGCTGCAGGATTTCGCGCGCATGCGGGTTGGCCGTGTCGAGCAAGGCGTCGAGCAAGCCTTCAGCGCACCATTCGGCCATGGATTCGCCCGGATGCTGGCGCGCGATGATCCAGACCTTCCTTGCCGCATCGGGATTGCCGATGCGCAGCAGATCGATGCTGCGCCCCTGCACGCTGGCACCGAGCTGCATCAGCTGCGCACGCTCGTCGCTCGCTGCGCGGCCCAGCAGGTCGGCATGGCGCTCCTGCGAGAAGGGCTCGAAGTACGCCAGCCACAGCACGTCGGCCGGCATGGTCAGTTCGATGCTCAACTCGCGTCCGTCGTAGAAGGTGTCGGCGATGCGCGACCAGTCCTGTCTATCCACGCTCGCGGCGCACTGGTAACCATTCCAGCCATCGGCGTAACTGGATTCGCCCGCGTTCTCGATGACCAGACGCAGGCGTTGGCCGGCCGGAGCCTGCACGCGGAAGTGAAACCACTGGAAGAAATCGGCGTTGCTGTCGTGGCGGATGCGCAGACGCAGGCTGAGCGGATCGGCGAGCGAGACCACCTCGATGTTGCCGCTGTCGAACTGTTGCGTGATCTGGACTGCTGTCATTGCTGTGCTTCCCTGCGAAAAATCCATTCTGTGTCGGTCGATACCGAAGGCGTGAACGCGTAGCCCTCGACCTTGAACGCCTTGAGCTGCGCCACGTCTTCGACGCGCTGTTCGATGGCGTAACGGCTCATCAACCCCCGTGCGCGCTTGGCGAAGAAGCTGATGATCTTGTACTGGCCGCCCTTGCCCTCCTGAAACACCGGCGTGATCACCGGCCCCTTGAGCTTCTTCGGCCGCACGGACTTGAAATACTCCTCCGATGCCAGATTGACCAGCACTTCACCCTTCTTCAATTCTGCATTCAGTGCCTCGGTGATCTGGTCGCCCCAGAAAGTGTAGAGGTCGCGCCCCAGCGGATTCGCCAGCCGCGTGCCCATCTCCAGCCGGTAAGCCTGCATCAGGTCCAGCGGACGCAGCAGGCCGTAGAGCCCGGACAGGATGCGCAGATGCTTCTGAGCCCACTTGAAATCATCTTCGGCCAACGACACCGCGTTCAGCCCTTCATACACATCACCGTTGAACGCCAGCACAGCCTGACGCGCGTTCTTCTTGCTGAACGGTGGCGACCATTCGGCATAGCGCGTCACGTTGAGCACGGCCAGCTTGTCGGAAATATCCATCAGCTGACCGACCTCGACGGGCGTCAGCTCGCGCAACACATCGATGAGCTCGGCCGAGCGTTCGAGAAAGGCGGGTTGCGTATGCGGCAGTTTCGGAACGGGGGATTCGAAATCCAGGGATTTGGCGGGGGAAATGACGATCTTCATCAACAGGGTTTCTGCAAACGGTTCAATCAAGCAAGGCGAGGCAAGCCTCGGCCACATGTTCATCGGTACGCGCCGGCGTTGCACCGGCATGACGCTTGGCGACTTTCTCAGCAGCTTCGCGAAAGCCCGGCTCGGTGACCAGACGCCGCAAGGCCGCACGGTAATCCATGCGGCGTTCGCCCGGCACCGACATCAATCCCGCACCCAGCGTTTCTACACAGCGCGCCACCATGTACTGCTCCACATGGTTGGGCAACACCAGTTGCGGTTTGCCGGCCAGCAAGGCTGCACTGGCAGTGCCCAGGCTGGCATGCGAGATGACGAGTTGCGCATCGGCCAGCACGCTGTCCATGCGCAAGGGGCTGGTGGAGAAAGCCAGCGTGTGCGACTGCAAGCGTCGCAGCAAGGCGTCGTCGATGCCCGGTGCGTACACCAGCGTCGGCCACTCGAGCTTGCGCAAGGCTTCCATCAGCAAGGCAAAGTCCTTGTGCGCGGCATCGAGGTAGGCAAACACGCGCGGGCCTTCAGCCAGCGGCCACGACGGCGTCACCCCGGCATCGGCGCGGAAGCTGGGCCCGACAAAGGGAATGTGCGCCGGGTACTCACCGTAATGCGACAGCTCAGGCAAGCCGAGCAGAAAGTGCGCGCGTACCGCAAAGATGTCCGGCAGCTTCGCCAGCGGTGCTTCGTCGAGCATGGCCAGCGCATCATTGGCGATGCTCAGCACCGCCGCGTCGATTTGCGTTGCCAGTGCCTGATGGCGCGACTCCCACCAACGGAACGGCGGAAAGCCCGGCCCCGGTGGCGGCAACTCGAAGCTGCTACCCAGCGTCGCCGCTGGTTTGCCCGATGATCGCCATGCCAGCAAGGCAGTCGGACTGTGGTCCGCAATCAGCAAAGCTGGCGACAGTTGTGCGAACAGCTCGCGCCAGGCTGACACCAGCCCTGCAAGATGCTCCGCCTCCAGCCAGCCCACGCTGGCCAGGATGCTCGCAAAATTGACCATTTGCGGCGCGGCGGCACCGGGGCGCGGCACCCACACCGGCGCCTGCAGCACGCGGAAACCTTCACGTACCAGCCGCGTGTAGCTGCGCGTCACGTCGCGCAACGCGAACACCGGCTCGTAGCCCCGTTCGCGCAGCAGGCGTGCAATGCCGATCATGCGGTCGACATGACCCAGATTGGCCCCACCCTCCCAAGCGAACAAAATCGTACTCATGGCCACATTCTACAAGTCAGGCGGGTGACAATGCCCGCTGTGCCCCACCCCTGTGCCCTGCCCCCGGTTTCCCACTACCCGTCCATGAGCCTGCTTGACCGTTCCCTCGCTGCCGTCTGGCACCCCTGTACCCAGATGAAGCAGCACGAGAGCCAGCCGCTGATCGCCATTGGGCGCGGCGAAGGGCCATGGCTCTACGACGCGGACGGCAAGCGCTACCTCGACGCTGTGAGCTCCTGGTGGGTCAATCTGTTCGGCCACTGCAACGCCCACATCAACCAGCGCCTGCGCGAGCAACTCGACAAACTCGAACACGTGATGCTCGCCGGCTTCACGCATGAACCCGTGGTGCAGCTGTCGGAACAGCTCTCGGCCCTCACCGGCGGCGTGCTGGGCCATGCGTTCTACGCGTCGGATGGCGCCTCGGCGACCGAGATCGCGCTGAAGATGAGCCTGCACTACTGGCGCAACGTCGGACGTGGCAGCAAGAACCGCTTCGTCTGCCTCGCCGGCAGCTATCACGGCGAAACCGTCGGCGCGCTCGCCGTTACCGACATTGCCCTGTTCCGCGACGCCTATGCACCACTGGTGCGCGCCGCCGACACCGTGCCCTCTCCCGACGCGCGCGCTGCCGAACCCGGTGAGACCGCTATCGATGTTGCACGCCGCGCCGCCGCCGAACTCGAAGCCTGGCTCGCCGACAACCACACGACCACCGCTGCGTTCATCGTCGAGCCGCTCGTGCAATGCGCCACCGGCATGGCGATGTACGACCCGGAGTACCTGCGCCTCGCACGCGCCCTCTGCGACAAGTACGAAGTGCATCTCATTGCTGACGAAATCGCCGTCGGCTGCGGACGCACCGGCACTTTCTTCGCCTGCGAACAAGCCGGCATCTGGCCCGACTTCCTGTGCCTCTCGAAAGGCATCTCGGGTGGCTACCTGCCGCTGTCGCTGGTGCTCAGTCGCGATCAGATCTACCAGGCCTTCTACGCTGACGATGTTGCGCGCGGCTTCCTGCACTCGCACTCCTACACCGGCAATCCGCTGGCCTGCACGGCTGCACTGGCGACGCTGGAAATCTTCCGTGACGAAAACGTGCTGGCGCGTAACATCGAACGCGCAGCGGCGATGCGCGCTGCCGCACAGCCACTCGCAGAACATCCTTCGGTGCGACACCTGCGCCAGCAAGGCATGATCCTGGCATTCGATGTCGCTAAAGCAGCTCCCGGTTTTGCACGTCGCTATGTCGATGCGACACGCGAAGCCGGCGTGCTGCTGCGCCCCATCGGCAATACCGTGTACTGGATGCCGCCCTATGTGCTGGGGGAGGCAGAGCTTGCCTTGCTTGGCGAGGTCAGTTTGCAAGCCTTGCAAGCAGCGCTGTGACCTTAGGGTAGATAAGCGCAGCGCATCCACGCGTGGGGGGATGGAATGGTGGATGCGCTGCGCTTATCCACCCTACAAAACCAGCTGACTCGGCCAATCTACAGCCGTTACAACTTGCAACACATGCTGCGTCATCGTCCTGCAAACCTGTCGCGTTGATGGAAGTGCCCGGGGACTTCCCGGCCTCATACCGAAAAGGAAGCAAGATGAACAAGTTTTTGTCGACCCTGATTGCCAGCGCCTTCCTGACCACCGCCGCTTTCGCGGCTGACGCCCCGAAGCCCGTCGCCGCAACCACCACGCCTGCTGCCGCTCCTGCTGCGCCCGCCGCCACGGCTGCAGTTGCCACGCCCGCCAAGCCGGCGACCACCAAGAAAGTCGTCAAGCATCACGCCAAGAAGGCTGCTGCCAAGACCGCTGCCCCCGCAGCCAAGTAAGACGCGGCTTCAGGCAAACAACAACGCACGGCCACGGCCGTGCGTTGTCATTTTCGGGAAACGTGAACGTGGCGGAAGTGCGTGCGCAATCAGCGCGCGCTGGCCACGAGGCCCTGACGCAAAGTCGTGCCATTGATGACACGCGTCAGCTTGTCGGCGTATGCCGGATCCGTCGCGTAGCCCGCTGATTGCAGTGCTCGCGCAAAACCGTTCGCGCTGTCCTGCCCGGCCACGTTGGCGTAGCGCGGTGCGTTCTGCATCAGCTGTGCGTAATCAGCGAAAGACTCGGCGTAGGACGCGTAGGCGCGGAAGCGCTCGGTGCGCGTCACGGCCTGACCATTCTCGTACTCGGTGGTCTGCGCATCGACCGTTGCGCCCTGCCAGTCCTTGCCCGCCTTGATGTTGAACAGGTTGTAGCTCGGCTGACCATCCGCGCGGCGGATCTCTGACTTGCCCCAGCCCGTTTCCAGCGCTGCCTGACCGATGAGGAAATGCGGCGGCACATCCAGCTTGCGCGCAGCGTCTTGCGCCTGCGGCCACAGTGCATCGACGAATTGTTGTGGCGTCCCTGCCCCGGCAGCCTGTGCGCTCACAGCAGCCGTTGGTGCGGCAGGTGTCCAGTGCGGCAGCGGCATTGACGTCGGTGCTGTGGAGGGCTGACCCTGACGCGTCGGCATGCGCAGTGTCATCGGCTCCGGGTCCGTCTCGCTGCTCAGCGCCTGCTGCATCAGCTGGCGCTCCAGCGCAGCAGCGAGGCCGATACCGCCCTTGTGCGCCATCACGGCAGCCAGTTGCTGATCGCTGAGCCCCTGGTAGAAACGCGTCGCGTCGCTGTTGAACATGCCGTCCTGCGGCACCGACTCGCGCATGGTCTTCAGCACCATCTGCAGGAACAGCGCTTCGAACTGCTTCGCCGTCGCCTTGATGGCTTCAGGCGATTGCTCCTTCGCAGCCGTCTTCAGCGCCGCGAGGTTGGATGGATCGAAGATATTGACGGGATCAAGCATCGTCGCGGCGCTCAGATCACTTCGAGTTCAGCCCGCAAGGCGCCTGCCGCCTTCATGGCCTGCAGGATGTTGATCAGGTCCAGCGGATTCGCGCCCACGGCGTTGAGCGCCTTCACCACTTCGGCCAGCGTCACGCCCGGCTTGAAGCGCACCAACCCACCACCGCCCTGCTTGATATCGACCGTGCCGTTCTCGACCACCGTGGTCTGCCCGCCCGACAGCGGGTTGGGTTGGCTCACCGATGCGTTGTCGCTCACGGTGACGGAGAGGTTGCCGTGTGCCACCGCACACTCCTGCAGCGCCACAGCCTGGTTCATCACCACCGAACCAGTGCGCGAATTGACGATCACACGCGCGGCACCGGCCAGCGTCGTCACATCCAGATTCTCGATGGCACCGATGAAGGCCACACGTTCAGAGATTGCCTCGGGCGCACGCACCTGGATACGACGCGCATCCAGCGGCATCGCCATGCCGGGTGCAGCCTGGTTGATGGCGTTCGCCACGCGCTGTGCCGTACCGAAATCCGCCGTGCTCAATTCATAGACGATGGTGTCGCCCTGTCCCACCGACATCGCCACAGCACGTTCGACCGTGCCCCCCGCGGGCACACGGCCGGCGGAAAGATGATTGACCGTCACACTGGTACCACCGGCCGCGCCGCCAGCACCACCGACGATGATGCTGCCCTGCGCGACTGCATAAACGCGACCGTCAGCGCCCTTCAGCGGCGTCATCAGCAGCATGCCGCCCTTCAGGCTCTTGGCGTTGGCCATCGACGACACGTTCACGTCGAACTGCTGACCGGGCTGTGCGAACGGCGGCAGGTTCATGGTCACCATCACGGCGGCCACATTCTTGAGTTGCAGGGTCGTGCCCGGCGGCACCGTCACGCCGAGGTTGCCGAGCATGCTGATCAGGCTCTGCGTCGTGAAAGGCGCCTGCGAAGTCTGGTCGCCCGTGCCATCCAGGCCCACCACCAGTCCATAGCCCACCAGCTGGTTGCTGCGCACACCGGCAATCGACGCAATGTCCTTGATGCGCTCGGCCTGTGCGCCAAAGCTCGCCAGGCAAATCAGGAGAATCAGGCAGCGGCGCAGCATGGCAACACTCCGGTAGCAGTTAGAAGGGCAACACGTTCAGGAACAACCTCGACAACCAGCCCATTGTTTGTGCTTCGTCGATGATGCCCGTGGCCTTGTACTCGACGCGCGCATCGGCAACCTGCACCGATTGAACCGTGTTGGAGCTTGTCACGTTGTTGGGATTGATCACGCCCGAAAAACGGATGAATTCCTGCCCCTGATTGATGGCTATCTGCTTCTCGCCCGACACCAGCAGATTGCCGTTGGGCAGCACCTCGATGACGGTCACCGTGATCGTGCCCGTGAAGGCATTGTTGGCCCCTGCCGAGCCCTTGCCCGAGAACGACGTGTCGTTCTGCGCGCCGACGGCCAACGGTGCGAGGAACTTGCCGGGTACGCCCACTGCCGTCGAGAAGCCCACGTCGGTGGTGTTCTTGCGTTCGGTGCTGGCATTGGCGCTCTTGCTGGCCTGCGTCTTCTCGACGAGGTTGACCGTGATGGTGTCGCCGATGAGGCGGGCGCGACGGTCTTCGAACAGCGGACGCGAGGTCGAGCCGTAGATGGAGCCGCCGCTGTCGACGGGTGCGGCGCTTGGCGCGGGCCTTGCGGTCATAGGCTGATGCACGGCCGTCGGCGGCGTCAGCAGGCTGCAGGCCGACGACAGGAGGAGAACGGGGAGCAGGACAAGACGCGAAGCACGCATGTAAAGACTCCTCACAGTTGCGACAGGCGACCGAGCATCTGGTCAGCGGTCTGCACGATGCGCGAATTGAACTCGTAGGCGCGCTGGGTCTGGATCAGCGTCACCAGCTCTTCAGCCACATTGACGTTCGATGTCTCGACGTAACCCTGGTTGAGACTGCCCGCACCGTTGGTGCCCGGTGTCGAAGGCGTCGGTGCGCCGCTGGCCGTGGTTTCGAGGTAGAGGTTCTCGCCGATGGATTGCAGACCCACCGGATTGACGAAGGTCGCCACCTGCATGCTGCCGATCTGCGTCGAGCCCGTCACGCCGGGTTGCGTCACGCTGACCGTGCCGTCCTTGGCGATGGTCACGCTCAGCGCATCAGCCGGAATCGTGATCGCCGGCTGCACCGGGTAGCCGCTGGCCGTCACCAGCTGGCCCTGTGCATCGGGCTGGAAGGAACCGTCACGCGTGTAAGCCGTCGTGCCATCCGGCAACTGCACCTGCAGGAAGCCGTTGCCCTGGATCGCGACGTCGAGGCTGTTACTCGTCTGCTGCAGATTGCCCTGGGTCTGGATGCGCACCGAAGCCACCGGCCGCACACCGGTGCCGACCTGCAGGCCGGCGGGAATCGTGGTGCTCTGCGAACTCTGCGCACCTGGCTGACGCAGCGTCTGATAGAGCAAATCTTCGAACACCGCACGGGCCCGCTTGAAACCGTTCGTACTGGTGTTGGCCAGGTTGTTGGAGATGATGTCCAGCTGCGTCTGTTGCGCATCGAGGCCGGTACGGGCAACCCACATTGCACGAATCATTTTGCGTTCCTCACTTCATGTCTCGGGTCGCCCTCAGCGGGCAATGATGGCCGTAGCTACACGATCATCTTCTTTTGCTGTTTCCAGCAATTTCGTATTCATTTCAAAGTGGCGCGACAGGCTCAGCATGCTCACCATCTGCTCCACCACGTTCACGTTGCTGCCTTCGATGTAGCCGCCGCGCACGCGCACGTTGTCGTCCTGCGGAGCCGGCGTGCCGTTGGCCAGGCGGAACAGGCCATCGTCGCCGCGACGCAGATCCGTCTCGGTCGGGTTCACCAACTTGAGGCGACCGATCACGCTGCCTGAGGTCAGGCGGCCCGTCGTCGGCGTGGCCGAGATGCTGCCGTCGCTGCCGACTTCGATACGCGTACCTTCCGGAATCGAGATCTCGCCGCCATCCCCCTGCACAGCCTGACCGCTGCTGGTACGCAGCACGCCATTGGCATCCACAGTGAAAGCGCCGTTGCGCGTGTAGGCTTCCTTGCCATCTGCGCCTTGCACCACAAACCAGCCATTGCCATGCACAGCCATGTCGAAGGGCGAACCGGTCTGGATCATCGGGCCCGGCTTCATGTCGCTGGCCACGCTGGCATCCACCACGAAAGCACGCGTCGGCATCGCCGGCGACTGCACCGGCACCGCGCGGAACTTGTGCAGCTCGGCGCGGAAGCCATTGGTCGTGGCGTTGGCCAGGTTGTGGGCCACAGCGGCCTGCTGGCCCATCGTGGCCTTGGCACCGCTCATTGCCGTGTAGATCAGCTTGTCCATGAGATATCCGGGCTAGACGTTCGCTATCAGATTCGTTGTCGCTATCAGCGCAGGTTCACCAGCGTCTGCATCACCTGGTCCTGCGTCTTGATCGACTGCGCATTGGCCTGGTAGTTACGCTGCTGCGTGATCATGCTCACCAGCTCGGCGGTCAGATCCACGTTCGACTCTTCGACCGCACCGGCCTGCAGCAGGCCACGCTTGCCGATGCCCGGTGCGCCCAGTTGTGCAGCACCCGATTCGGCCGACTCCACCCAGTTGTTGCCGCCCACCGCGAGCAGGCCGCCCGGGCTGGGGAAAGTCGCCAGCGCGATGGTGGCGATGTCATTGGTCTGGCCGTTGGAGTAACGCCCCTGCACCACGCCGTCCTTGCTGATGGTGATGCCCGACAGCACGCCCGGCGCATAACCGTCCTGCGACTGTTCGGTCACGTTGAAGGCCGAACCGAACTGCGTGCTGCCTGCGAAGTCGATGGTGAAAGCCAGCGGGCTCACCGCACCGGTCGTCACGGCATAGCTCTGCGGCAGCGTATAGGTGCCGGCGGCCGAGGTGCCGACCAGCTGACCCGTGCCGCTGAATTCCATGTTGGTCGGCACGGCAGTCGGCGTGCCGTTGTCGATCGAGGTGTAGACATCCCAGCGGCTTGTCGCACCCGCCATGGTCGGAGCCGCGGCGCTGCGCACGAAGTACATCGAGATCGCGTGCGGGTTGCCCAGGCTGTCGTAGGACGTCGTCGAGGTCGAGGAGTTGTAGGTGTCCGTATCGGTGTAATCGAACGGCGTGATGGTCGGCGTCGTGTTGCGCGAATCGAGGTTGAGGCCGATGTCCATCGTCGTCGTCGCGGCCGGTGCACCGGTCAGCGCAGCCGTGCTGGCCGACAGCTGGATCGGCGATGCCGTCGCGGTGCCGCCACCGGGCAGGAAGCCCATCAGGCGGAAGCCACCGGCGTTGGTGATGTAGCCATTGGCATCGATGTCGAACTGGCCGTTGCGGCTGTAGGCCGTCACCGACGCATCCGGCGTCTGCACGACGAAGAAGCCGTCACCGTTGATCGCCACGTCGAGCGGGTTGTTGGTCGGCGTGATGTTGCCCTGCGTGAATTGCTGGGCCACCGCTGCCATCGCCGTACCGATACCGATCTGCACACCTGCCGCTGCACCGTTGAGCGCCGCTGCAAACACGTCGTTGAACTGCGAGCCGGCGAGCTTGTAACCCACCGTGCTGCCGTTGGCGACGTTGTTGCTGATGACGTCCAGCGCCTTCGACGCTGCGTTGAGACCCGAGAGACCTTGTTGGAATGCCATGACGATGACTCCTAGATGATGCGACGAACGTCGGACATGGACAGCTTGGAGAAGCGGCCCGCGTCGATGGTGATGCCGGATGTGCCGTTATTGACGCCAGTGACCGTGGCGAATTCGAGCGTCTTGCTGGTGACTTCGGTCGTGCCCTTGGTCGCAGTCACCTTGATCGTGTAGGTGCCATTGGCGGCCTTGCTGCCGTCGCTGGTCACGCCGTCCCACGCAAAATCGTGGGCACCGGCTTCCAGGTTGGTCATCTGCTCGCTGGCCACTTCAAGGCCGTTGCTGTCGCGGATCGAGATCGTCACGCGGTCAGCCGCCTTGTCGATCTCGAAGCCACCGTAGGCGTTGTAGCCTTCGCTGAGCTTCATCTGGTTGCCCTCCACCAGCACGGCGTGGCCCACCAGCGCAGCGGCCTGCAGGGTCTCGCTGCTGCGGTAGCTGCCCACCAGCGTGGTCAGCGTGTCGTTCAGACGTTCGATGCCGTCCACCGTGCTGATCTGCGCAAGCTGCGAAGTCGTCTGCGCGTTATCGACAGGGTTGAGCGGATCCTGGTTCTTCAGCTGCGTCGTCAGCAGCTTCAGGAAGCGCGATTGCGCCTCGTCGGTCTTGCTCGTGCTCTTCGTCTCTGTCTTGGCAGACAGCGACTGGTAGAGCGCCGAAGCGTTGGTATCAGTGGTAACGGAACTGGCGGTGGCCATGACCTTCTCCTGTTATCAGGCGCCCTAACTACCAATAGTCAGGGTTTTCTGCAAAAGCGCTTTCGCGGTGTTGAGCATCTCGACGTTGGTCTGGTAAGCACGCGATGCCGAAATCATGTTGGTCATTTCCTCCACCGCATCGACGTTGGGCATGGCCACGTAGCCATCCTTGTCGGCAGCGGGATTCTTCGGGTCGTACATCATGCGCAGCGGCGCGGCGCTCTCCACCACGCCCGTCACGGCCACACCTTGAGAATAGGCACTGCCAGCCATTTGCTGTGCCTGGAAGACGACCTGCTTGGCGCGGTACGGCTTGCCGTCCGGGCCGGCGACCGAATCCACGTTGGCCAGGTTGCTGGCCGTGGTGTTCAGTCGCTTGGATTGCGCGTGCATCGCTGAACTGGCGATGCCCATCACGTCAAACATGCTCATTGCCGCTCTCCCTCAGCCCGTTACTGACCGGTGATGGCCGCTTGCATGGTCTTCAGCAGACCATTGATAAAAGTGATGCTGGCTTCGTAATACAGCGTGTTCTCGGCCATCGCGGAGCGTTCGGCATCCATGTCCACCGTGTTGCCATCCACGCTCGATTGCGACTCCTTGCGATACATCACCTGCGGCACCGTGGCGGCTGCGACACCACCGGTGTGGCCGCTTGCCGTCGTCGACAGTGCCAGCGGGCCCACGCGGCCATTCAGTGCGCCCGACAGCGCGGTGCGGAAGTCGATATCAGCCGCCTTGTAGTTGGGCGTATCGGCGTTGGCGATGTTCGATGCGATCATCGACTGGCGTTGCGCACGCAGACCGAGTGCGGTCTGGTGGAAGCCGAGAGAATCATCAAGTCGGGACATCGTGGTCACTCCGGAAACTCGCCAATGGCAGATGACCACCCTTTGCAGCTTCCGTGCCACAACAAAGACAACGACAAATCAATGACTTGCAAACACAAAAGCGGCAAGCGGAAAAGCGGCAGCGGCAGCACGCCGCCCTGCCGGCGGCAAACATTGCCGGTCGCAGGAACTGGCCCGCATTGCCCGATGTAATCCTGCCGAGCGACACCACGAACGCGTGCTTCAATGTCCCCCGCGACACGCTCCCGACGTCCCGCACTCCTGCCCGCTCCCCGCTTACTTACATGACGATCCGCCACACCCTGCTGCTCGCCGCCCTGCTCGCGCTGACCAACCCGGCGCAAGCCGTCACGCCCGAACAGATCCGCGACCTTGCGCAGCGCTGGGTGGAAGACCACACCCGCCAGCTGCCGGGTCAGGTACGCGTCAACGTGGCGCCCATGCGCGACCAGCAACAATTCCTCGCCCGCTGCGAGACGCCCGAAGTCTTCCTGCCCCAAGGCCAGCAAGCCTGGGGGCGTTTCACCGTCGGTGTGCGCTGCACGGGCAATGCCCGTGCCCTGCCCGTCATGCTGACCGGCCAGGTGCAGGTCACCGGCCGCTACCTCGTTGCCAGCCGCAGCCTCTCTGGCGGACAAGACATCGTCGAGGCCGACCTGCAATGGGCCGAAGGCGAACTCACCCGCCACCCCGCCGACCTCATCACACGCCTGGAACAGGCAATCGGCCGCAACACGCGGCAAGCCATCAGCCGCACCCAGCCACTACGCGCCAGCTACTTGCTGAGCAGCATCCAGATACGCGCCGGGCAAGACGTCACCGTCGTCGCCCGCGGCAACGGCTTCTCGGTGCAGAACAACGGCCGCGCACTCAACACCGCCGGGCAAGGCGAGCTGGTGCGGGTCAAGATGGGGAATGGCCGCGTGATCAGCGGCGTGCTGCGTGGCGAGGGGACTGTGGTGGTGGAAGAGTGAGGTTGGCGGCTGGTCATGCGCCAGCCAGCGACCAAGCCTCGGAGCTCCTGGCGTTCTCATACACCCCTTGATCGGTAGGTCGGGGGCAACTAAAGCAGATCAGGCCAGTCCCCATCGATAGGAAGGGTTAGGCGGCACAGTAGCTTGGCTTGCCTTTGTTTCCCCATGTACGAAAGCGCTTCGTGTCGATATGAATGCGCCCCGATTTGTATCGGCTCAACCCCATACGCCAGCGCTTTCCCTCTGTTCGCCAGAACTGACAAAGAGCATCGGCTAGCTTGGTCTGGGCAGTTGCGGTTATATCAAGCGCGTAGTGAGTCTTGTGGGCACTCTCCGGTGCTCCATCTGCACAATCGTTGAGCTGCGGATTCCTGTATGCGGAGTGGACTTCAAAAGAGCCTAGTAGCCCTCTACTTTTGAGCTCCGAGATCAACTGCAACGTAGAGGAGACTGATTGCCAGTTTCCCTGCGGGGGCACTTCAAAGGGGGGCGATTGGCATTTCTTCCAATCGCTCGCATTTCGGAGCAGATGATGCAGCGGAACAAGACCGACGAGCTTTTCTTTGACGAGGAATGCCTCGAACGCCTGGACTGAGCTTTCTTGATGCTTGCGCCACTGTTCGAACATTACCTCGTCGCGAACGTCGGCAGCTAGAACCAAATGTGGGACAAGGAGGAAACAGGAGAGCAAGAAGGCTTTCATGGGCCGCCTAACCTTTGACGTGAGGAACCACCGTAGCGGCAAAGCCGCGAAGGGAACCCACAGACGCAGCTTGTGGGTGGCCACTCTCGACGGAATTGTTAGAGCGGACCACGGCCATGGAAGGCAATGTATAGCTCTTTCAGGTTCTCTGGTAGGACAGTCCAATATGCGATCACGGACTCAAGATGCGTAACCTGCCAGAAAAGATTTTCTACAAATGCAACGTCAATACACTGCCGAACTGCTTCATCTCCTGACTCAAAGGACGAGCTGATCACCACGAGAAGCTCTTGGTGTGTAGTCACTGGCACTTTTCTATTCATTTCTTTGTTCAGCGCATTTGCTAGCGCTTCGAACCAAGAATAGGAGTAGTGCTCGCCCACAAAGTCGTCCCAAAGGCGTTGATACTCAGCATCTGCCTTTGCAGAAATAGCTGGATACCGATCTTTGATTGACTTGCAGAACTCGTCGCGAAGTGCACTCATTTCTCTAACGTTTGGCGTGGGGGCCGCCGGGGCCGCGAAGGGCACCCACAAGCGCAGCTTGTGGGCGGCCCCTCTCGACGGAATGGCTAGCCATTCTTCTTCATCCAACCATCTTCCGTAACCACGTAGATTCCATCAGCGGCCTGATATTCCAGACCTATAGATTCACCGATAGTCCCCGGAAAAAGTCGCTTCTCGTGCTCAGGAACGTCCTTCAGGATGTCCATCGCATAGGAAAACACATACTTCCCTTCACCGAGAACGTATGCTCGACCGACGTGTTCTGCCGCTGAACACAGCTTGAATTTCGTTAAGAATTCTTCTGCAATTGCTTGCTCTATTAACGAATGAGCCGCGGCCAACCGAAGCATGGATTTCGTAGCCCAATAAGCAGAAAATTTACTGTAGGCGAGCTCATGTTCATTGTCCCCTGAGTAAGCCCCAACGGGTAGATCGGGAATCAGCGGGACCATGGCTCGATACCACGCAGCAGCCTCGCTAGCACTCATTGAGAGCGGCAGAGGAACAGCAATTGAGTCGTTCATTCGAATCTCCTGGCTTTCGTTGTGGGAAATCTAACCGGTCCTGTTTTGACCCTTTGATATACGAACAACCCTAGCGTTCTGGGCTAACGTTTGACGTGAGGGGCCACCATAGTGGCGAAGCCGCGAAGGGAGCCTGCAACCGCAGCTTGCAAGTGGTCGCTCTCGACGAAATTGTTAGCCCGTGGTGAACCACAAGAATCTGACATAGAACTCTTCTGTCTTGGCAACAAGTAGCTCAGCAAGGTCATCACGCCCTCTAATTTTTGCGATCTTTTCAAAGCCATCAAGCCCCCGCAGCGCAATCTCTTTGAATTTTAGAGAGGCGGGTTCGTCGGTACTATCGAGCCACTTCAAATGCTGCGAAATTGCAGCATGATCAACTTCCGATACATCAATGTACGGAAGATCCTTTTCTTGCGGAGAGTCAAAGGTTGCTACATACGATTGCCCTGCGAATGCCTCGAACGATTTGACAAACTCTACGGGCACCCTGAACACGGAATAGCGTGTCGTTTCACAACGCAGAAGTTCAAATGTGTCTTCTGAGGAGTACGGGTAGTAGCCGTAACCGTCAGTCTGGATGGCTGCTAGTAAGGATGACTTTGAAAGTGCTGGCATGCTTAAGCGGGCTAACGTGGAAGTGAGAGGGCGCCGAGCGTAGCGAGGGAAGACAGCATGCTGGCCGCCCCCTCGACTGCAGGGTTAGACACGTGGCGGCTCACTAGACTAGGTGTTTTGATTTTGAGACTCATATCTCCTCACGCTTCTTAAGGAAAAAGACGCGAGTACCCGGAGGAACATCAGCCTTCGTGATTGACGATGGAAGTGAGATAGGGGCAAAAAGTTTCTCTGGTAGGCGCTGGGCTGTGTAGTGAATCATTTCCACTCCGTGAATAACCGTGTCGATTGCATCCCCATTTGGAGTAATCAGACGAATGTGATCTCCAACATGGGCGATTGGCTCTTCAGAATCAGGCCCGATTCCTAGAACTAGGACGCAGCCACGGCCAGAAATTTGAAAGGCTTCAGCGACAGTGAACAAGAGTGGAAGATTCACGAAGTGTCTAACGTAAGAGGTAAGGGGCTGCGGCGCGAATGCGACTGGCCGGAGCAGCCACGCCGGTTCCGCAGTCCCACTTGACCGAAGGGTTAGGCCATCGATGTCCCGTCATTTCATCGGTGGCCATAAATCCAAATTGACCCTTCGAATTTCTCGTAGGGCTGCCCGAGTGACTGCAATGCTTCTTCAAGATTGGCTTCGCAATCAACAATAGTTTTCGGTAACAACTGAGCCACGTGCTTAAGGTACCTCGGTCGGATTCGAATCCACTCAATTGAAAAAAAGGGATGAATTCCTTCCTGCCAATCTCCAAGATAGGAAACGTCTTCATTAAAGGTGCTTGGCTCTGCTTCGGGGTGCAATACATCCTTGCGTTGGTAAGGCGGAGGGAACGGTAATTGATTGATCGCGACAAGAAGTTCTCGCCATTTCGTGTCGTTCATAAGCGAGCCGAGTTTTCGCTTAGTAAGTTCCGCCTTAACGTCACGCTTATGTTTGTCTTCGTCGTACATGACTGGGCCTAACGTAGAAGTGAGGGGCGGCCGGAGCGAAGCGCAGGGAACCACGAGCGCAGCTTGTGGCCGTCCCGCTCGACTGCCGGGTTAGGCATTTCCGAATGCCTCAGCCCAAAGGGCATTGTCTGGAGCGGCACTTGATTGGAGCAGCGTGCCAGCGAATTTTGCAAAGTCTTCAAGCACCCAAAGCGGATCATTCGGTTTGGGGTTTTGCTTTTCTCTAAGCGTTGCCGCATACAGCTCCACAGAGAGTATTGCTTGAATATCCTCGGCATCGATTTCAACTTTGAGCCTGTGTGCAAGGCGATTTCTTACTCTGTTGAGCCCGACCAAGCCAGGTATTAAGAGTTTGGCTAGTCGATCATCGTCGCCGACGAGAGCGACTTTCTGGGCGAAAGTAAAACGAGCCTCGACGATGTCCCCAAGCTTTGGATTTTGGGCTTGAAGGTGTGCAGTAAGAAAGTGTTCAACGACAAGATGGGCATGCAAGACACGGCCAATGCTTTCGGAGTCGTGCGCCCAAAGCGCAAAGAACTCTTGTTGGCGAGCATCCATTGCCTCGAAAAATTTATCTTTTCCACCATACAAAGCGAAAAGTTTTGGAATGACGGTCGCAGGATCGGGCAGCGCCATATTTGCCTAACGTTAAGACGACACCCGTGGTGTCGATCTGTGGATATAAGCATCCAAAGCTGGATACATGTCGCCAGATATCGACGTCCACATATGGATATCCAGACCTGCCCATTCTGCATGAGGCAGAAACGTCAGCCAACCTTCTTCCTGCTTTTTGCAAGGACTGCCAGACGAGGGCGACTTAGCGATACTTCGCTGCAGTAATGAACTGGCCGAAGGTTTCGCACCAGACGATGACTGTGTCGTATTGCGCCAGATCGATGCCCGCGGGCAGCGGCACGAGGAAGTTGTGGAAGGTCTTCACGTCGCCGACGCGCAGCATGCGGGGCTTGAGGCGGAGGAAGTCGGCTTCGGTCTCGACAAGTTCCGGCGAGAGATAGAGCTTGTAGTCCGGTCCGGGCGCCAGTTCGCCTTGCAAGGCAATGCCCTGTGGACCCAGCGACACGGTGCCCTGCCCCCAGTGCAGGCTGTCGCTGTCCTTGAGGTTGCGACGGAACTCGCCGTGGTAGCGCGCCGTCGTGGTGGCCGCAGCCAGCTCACTTGCCTGGGGTGCAGGCGGTGCGATGAGAATGGGCAGCAGGTAGATGCCCGCGGCCACGCCAAAGGCGGCGGCCGCGAGGTGGGAGACGAGGAGAAGAGCGATCAGCTTCCCGCGCGTCATGCGTCCCTTCATGCGCCCCCCTTGGCCTCCAGCGTTTCCCAGCGCTCCAGCAGGGTCAGCAGTTCTTCTTCGATCACTTCCAGCCGCTTGTTCATGACCGGCACTTCTGCCGGCTTGGCACTGTAGATGTCAGGGTTGGCGAGCTGGGCCTGCAGCGCGGCCTGTTCGGTTTCGAGTTTGCTGATCTTGCCCGGCAGGGCGTCGAGTTCGCGTTTTTCGTTGAAGCTGAGCTTGGCGGGCTTGTTCGCTTCTTTCGCCACTGCCGGTGCGGGAGCCGCAGCAGGCTTGGCTGGCGCGGCTGCCTTGGCGGCGGCTTCGCGCGACGCGGTGCTGGCGCGCAGCCAGTCCTGGTAGCCGCCGGCGTATTCGCGCCACTCGCCCTCCGCTTCGTAAGCAATGGTTTGCGTGACGACGTTGTCGAGGAAGGTACGGTCGTGGCTGACGATGAACAGCGTGCCCTGGAATTCGAGCAGCAGTTGTTCGAGCAGTTCCAGCGTTTCGATGTCGAGGTCGTTGGTGGGTTCGTCGAGCACGAGGATGTTGGCGGGCCGGGCGAACAGGCGGGCAAGCAGCAAGCGGTTGCGTTCACCGCCCGACAGGGACTTGACCGGCGAGCGCGCACGCTGCGGCGCGAACAGGAAGTCGCCGAGGTAGCCGACGACGTGCTTCTTCGTGCCGCCGATTTCGACGTAGTCCGAGCCGGGGCTGATGACGTCGGCCAGCGTGGCCTCGGGGTCGAGCGCGGTGCGGAACTGGTCGAAGTACGCGACCTGCTGTTTGGTGCCGCGCTTGATGCTGCCGGCATCCGGTTCGTGCTCGCCGAGGATCAGCTTGAGCAGCGTGGTCTTGCCTGCGCCGTTGGGGCCGATGAGGCCGATGCGGTCGCCGCGCATGAGGCGCGCCGAAAAGTCGCGGATGACCCAGCGCTGGCCGCCATCCGGCGTCGCGAAGCACTTGCCCGCGCCTTCCAGCTCGGCAATCAGCTGGCCGCTCTGTTCGCCACGCTCCAGCTTGAAGTCGACATTGCCCATGCGGTCGCGCCGTTCGCTGCGTTCGCGGCGCAGGGCTTCGAGGCGGCGCACACGGCCTTCGTTGCGCGTACGGCGCGCTTCGACGCCCTTGCGGATCCACACCTCCTCCTGCGCCAGCACCTTGTCGAATTCGGCGTTGCTCTTGGCCTCCATCTCCAGCATCTCGGCCTTGCGCGTCTGGTAGGCGGAGAAGCTGCCGGGGAAGCTGGACAGGCGGCCACGGTCGAGCTCGACGATGCGCGTCAACACGGCGTCCATGAAGCTGCGGTCGTGGGTGATCAGCAGCACGCTGCCACGGTAAGCGCGGATCAGCTCTTCGAGCCAGCCGATAGCGGTGATGTCGAGGTGGTTGGTCGGTTCGTCGAGCAGCAGCAGGTCGGGTTCAGCCGCCAACGCACGCGCCAGGGCGACACGCTTGATGCCGCCGCCGGAGAGGCTGCTGACAAGCGCCGCGCCGTCGAGCTTGAGGCGATCAATGACCTGCTCCACCTTGTGATGCACGGCCCAGCCGTTATTGGCCTCCAGCTCGTGCTGCAAGGCTTCGAGCCGGTCCATGGCAGCCTCGTCGCCATGTTCGAGCTGCAGGGCCACGGCGTGGTATTCGGCCACCAGCCTTGCCGCGCCGCCGACGCCATCGGCCACGGTGGCGAACACATCGCGGTCGAGGTCGAAATCGGGCTCCTGCGCCACATAGGCCACCTTGAGGCCGGGCTGGCGCCAGACCGTACCGTCATCCAGCTTCTGCTGGCCGTCCAGCACCTTGAGCAGGCTGGACTTGCCGGCGCCGTTGCGGCCGATCAGCGAGAGCTTTTCGCCCGGTTCCAGCACCAGGGCAGTGTGGTCGAGCAGGGCGACGTCGCCAAAGGCGAGACAGGCGTTATCCAGTTGAATCAAGGGCATGGCGAAAGCACGGACGGCAAGAAAAGACGGAGAGCCGCGATTTTACGCCGCCCCTGCCCCGCCAAGGGCCGGGAGTCGCGCGGGTTCAAGGCTGGCGGCTTCCTGCCGTAAAGAGCTGGCAAGCCCCTGCGCTGTCAAAAAACGGGGCCTGAGCCACGGGCGACCACGCCCGCAGCCCGGACACCACGCAGAGGATTTCACACGACATGCCTCAAGCCCACGCCCGACGCCAGCAATGGCTGACCTTCGTATGCCTCTGTGCAGGGGGTGGCGCCCTGCTGCTGAGTCTCAAGTTCGGCAACTGGCTGACAGGCTGCGTGCTGGCCTTGTCGCTGTTCGCCGGCATCGCAGCAGGCATCATCTGGGCCCGCTCGCGCCCCGATGGCATCAGCGAACAGACCCGCCGCGAACGGGCGCGCGCCTTCATGCAGCGTGCTATCGATGCCATGCCTGCCCCGGTCTTCGTCAAGAACCAGAGTCACCAGCTGGTGATGGTGAACAACGCCTATTGCGCCCAGCGCCAGCTCAGCCGCGACGAGATCCTCGGCCGCTGCGCTTCCGCTTTCGCCCCTGACTTCGCTGAAGGCGCACGGATCGACAGCGAGGACGAAATCGTCCTCGGCGGCCAGGAAGTGCGCAAGGAAGAATGCATCCTGCACCCGGTCACCGGCGAAGCGCTGCACCAGATCGTCACCAAGACCCGCAGCTTCGACGAAGACGACAAGCCCGTCATCGTCGGCGGCTTCTTCGACATCACGCCGCTGCGCCGCGCCGAGCAGGCCGCCATCCACGCGCTGGACACGCAGACGCGACAACGCGACTTCCTGCAGGTGGTGTTCGACGCCGTGCCCATCCCGCTCTTCGTCAAGAGCTCGGACCACCGCTTCATCATGTCCAACCTCGCACATGCCCGCCACGAGGGCCTGCCGCGCCAGCAGATCATCGGCCGCCGCGCCAGCGATTTCGTGGGCGCCGAACTCGGCGAACAGATCAACGCCGAAGAAGCGCGCCTGCTCGGCTCGCCCTCGGGCACCGTGTTCGAAGGCGAACAGGAATCCGTCTCGCCGGGCGGCAACACGCGTTTCACGATCAAGCGCAACACCATGGCCATCGATCCTTCCGGCCAGCAGGTCATCATCGGCGCGCTCACCGAGCTGACTGCGCAACGCCTCGCCGAAGCACGCTGGAAGTTCGCCCTCGAAGGCACTGGCGATGGCCTGTGGGACTGGAACATCGCCGACAACACCACGCACTACTCCGCGCGCTGGAAAGCCATGCTCGGCTACGGCGAAGACGAGATCGGCGACGCGCCCGAAGAACGCACGCGCCGCATCCACCCCGACGATGTCGAGAGCGTGCAGGCCTCGATGGACGTGCACCTCGAAGGCATCGTGCCGATCTACGTCTGTGAACTGCGCATCCTCGGCCGCCATGGAGAATACCTGTGGATGCTCGATCGCGGCCTCGTCGTCGAACGCAGCTCCGATGGCAAGCCACGCCGCATGATCGGCATGTACACCGACATCACCCGCCAGAAGCAGGCCGAGGAAGAACTGCGCCAGCACCGCGACGCACTCACCAGCCTGGTGGCCGAGCAGACGCAGGACCTCGTGGCCGCCAAGGACGCCGCCGAACAGGCCAGCGAAGCCAAGAGTCGCTTCCTCGCCAACATGTCACACGAGCTGCGCACGCCTATGCACGCCATCCTCAGCTTCGCCAAGATGGGCAACGAACGCGCTGCCAGCGCCACGCCAGAGAAGATCGCCGGCTATTTCCAGCACATCCGCACCAGCGGCGAACGCCTGCACACCCTGCTCAGCGACCTGCTGGACCTGTCGCGCACGGGTCAGAACAATCCGATGACTCTGCACCAGTACAACATCGACCTGATCGACATCGCACGCATCGCGCTGCAGGAAGCGGCACCCGCCCTGCAAGCCCGCTCGCTGCATGCGCGGCTGGACTCGCAGATCTCCAACGCCATCCTCAAGGGTGATGCGCTACGCCTCGGCCAGGTGCTGCGCAACCTGCTGGCCAATGCCATGCAGTACTCACCGGAGGGCAGCGAAATCCTCGTCAGCCTGCACCACATGCACTTCGCAGATTCGGGCGCGGCCGCGTTCGAACTCATCGTGGCCGACGAAGGCGTCGGCATCCCCGACGACGAGCTCGAACACATCTTCGAAACCTTCGAGCAGAGCAGCCAGACGCGCAACAACGCCGGTGGCCGCGGCCTCGGCCTGCCCGTTTGCCGTGAGATCGTCGTGCGTCATCACGGCCGGATCTTTGCGCGTCACCGCGACGGGGGTGGCAGCGAGTTCATCGTGCAGATTCCGCTCAACCCGCCTGCCGCCGTGCTCGAAAAGCACGCCGCCTGAAACAGCAACGATGCGCGCCTAGCTCTTGGTGGTCATCGCCTTGAGGTCATCGAGCACCTGCTGCGCGTGCTTGTCTGCATCCACCTCGCGGTAGATCTTCCGCACCACACCGCGCGGGTCGATGATGAAGGTCTGGCGCTTGGCGAAGCGCACCACACCCCAGTTCGACAGCGCGCCGTACAGCCCCGCCACCGTGCCATCGGCATCTGCCAGCAGCGGGAACGGCAGCTTGTACTTCTCCGCAAAGGCTTTGTGCGAAGCCGATTCGTCGATGCTCACACCGACAACCTGCGCCCCCAGGCCCGTGATGAAGGCCTGCCCATCGCGGAAGTTGCAGGCCTCGGTCGTGCAGCCCGGCGTGTCGTTCTTGGGATAGAAGTAGAGCACCAGCCACTTGCCGCGGAACTGTTCGAGCGAGCGTACGACGCCGCCCTGATCCTTCAGCGCGAAAGCCGGCGCGGGCTGGCCCACGGCCGGCGTCTCTGCCATGACAGGTGCGACACAGCCCAGCAGCAGGGTAAAGAAGAGGATTCGCAGCATGGATAGCTCCCGTACTTCGACACGTTGTGGAATGCCAAGTCATACATGGCTTGCACTACAATACGCCCCGCTCCCGCCGTAGTTCAATGGATAGAACGGCCGCCTCCTAAGCGGCAGATACAGGTTCGATTCCTGTCGGTGGGACCAATTCACTCCACGCACTCCCTCCCGCGTTCCCTCCCCGCACTCCCGCCCCCAAAGCGCCCGGCTGCCAGCGTTGCCTACTGACTCCCAGGCGTTTCAATCCGGCAGACCGATCTCGGCCTCATACCCTGCGCTCTCGCAGTCGGTGTAGATGTCCGGCTTGCGCACCCAGACGCGCGCACCGGCCACACCGTGCAGGCTCGCACACAAGCCCAGCAGTTCGTGGCAGAGAGTTTCCTGCAGGTTGAAGTGACGACCTTCGACGAGCCCGGGAATGGCCTTGTGCAGGACGTCGTAGTTGACCGTGGCATGCACGTCATCCGGCATCTCCTGTGCCAGCGGCGCAAGGTGCAGGTCGATGTCGATGAGCACGCGCTGCGGACGCTGCTTCTCCACCTCGTAGAAGCCGATGGAGACCGGCAGGCTGTACTCGCGGATGCGGATGCGGCGGTTGAATATCTTCACGGCGACAAGTTCTCTGGAATCCCGGGGACGCAAGGATGACACGCGCGCAGACACCCGTGACGCTTCAATGAAAAATCCCGGCGCAGGGCCGGGACAAGATTGGTTGCGGTGCCGCTCAGGCCAGCTGGCTGCGCAGGGTCTTCGCTGCCTTGACCATGTTGGTCAGCGCCGGGATCACCTCGCTCCACTGCCGCGTCTTCAGGCCGCAGTCCGGATTCACCCACAAGCGCTGCGCCGGCACGCGCTCGGCCGCCTTCTGCATCAGCTGCACGATGTGCTGCTCGCTCGGGATGTTCGGCGAGTGGATGTCATAGACGCCCGGCCCGATTTCGTTGGGGTACTGGAAGTGCTCGAAAGCATCCAGCAGCTCCATGTCGGAACGCGAAGTCTCGATGGTGATCACGTCCGCGTCCATGTCGGCAATCGAGGCGATGATGTCGTTGAACTCCGAGTAGCACATGTGGGTGTGGATCTGCGTCTCGTCTGCCACGCCGTTGGCCGTGATGCGGAAGGACTCGACCGCCCAGGACAGGTATTCCTTCCACTGCCCACGACGCAGCGGCAGGCCTTCGCGCAGGGCCGCTTCGTCGATCTGGATCACGCGCACGCCGGCCTTTTCGAGGTCCAGCACTTCCTCGCGGATCGCCAGTGCGAGCTGCTGGCAGGACACCGAGCGCGGCTGGTCATCACGCACGAAGGACCAGTTGAGGATGGTCACCGGGCCGGTGAGCATGCCCTTCATCGGCTTGTCGGTCAGCGACTGGGCGTACTTGATCCACTCCACCGTCATCGCCTTCGGGCGGCTGATGTCGCCGAACAGGATGGGCGGCTTCACGCAGCGCGAGCCATAGCTCTGCACCCAGCCGAACTGGCTGAAGACGTAGCCATCGAGCTGCTCGCCGAAGTACTCGACCATGTCGTTGCGCTCCGCCTCGCCATGCACGAACACGTCCAGCCCCAGCGCCTCCTGCTCCTTCACGCTGCGCCCGATCTCGGCTTGCATCGCCTCGCGGTAACCGGCCTCGCCGAGTCGCCCGGCCTTGAATTCACTGCGTGCATGGCGGATCTCGGCCGTCTGCGGGAAGGAGCCGATGGTGGTCGTCGGGAAGGCAGGCAGCTTCAGCAGCGCCGCCTGCTTCGCCGCACGCAGCGCATAGGCACTCTTGCGCTGGCCAAGCTGCGCGTTGATCTTCGACAGCGCGACCTTCACGCCGGGGTTGTGCACCCGGGGCGAGAGGCGGCGCGCCGCAATGGCGGCACGATTGGCGGCCAGCTCGTCCTGCACGGCATCGCGGCCCTCGTTGATGGCGCGCGCCAGCACCGACAGCTCACCCAGCTTCTGCTTCGCAAAGGCCAGCCAGGAACGCGTCTCGCCATCCAGCCGCTCTTCGCTGGCGAGGTCGACCGGCACGTGCAGCAACGAACACGACGGTGCAAGCCACAGACGCTCGCCAAGGCGCTCGGCCACCGGTTGCAGCCATTGCAGCACGGCGTCGAGATCGGTCTTCCAGATGTTGCGACCATTGATGACGCCCAGCGACAACACCTTGTGCGCGGCCAGGTAGTTGAGCGCCGTGTTCACTTCGTCACGCGCAGTCACGGCGTCGAGGTGGAAGCCCGCCGTCGGCAGCTTCACCGCCCACTCGAGGTTCTCGCGCAGCGGGCCGAAGTAGCTCGCCAGCAGCAGCTTCACCGGCGCCGTCTTCAGGGCGTGGTAAGCCGTGCTGAAAGCATGGCGCCAGTCGGCTTCCAGTTCGGTCGCAAGCTCAGTTGCCAAAATAGGTTCGTCGATCTGCACCCACTCCACGCCCTCGGCGGCCAGCGCGGCGAGCAACTGGCTGTAACGGGCAGCAGGCGGTCGAGCAACGCCAGCCGGTCGGAGTCATCCTTGGCCTTGCCGATGGCGAGATAGGTGACGGGGCCGATGATGACGGGCTTGGCTTTCACGCCCAGCGTGCGGGCCTCCTGCAGTTGCTCGATCAGGCGCGAGGCATCGAGCTTGAACGTCGTGCCCGCCGTGAACTCGGGGACGATGTAGTGGTAGTTGGTGTCGAACCACTTGGTCATCTCGCCGGCCGCGACGCCGCCGCAGCAATGCGCGTGCTCTTCGGCCGACTGTGCCGAGCGACCACGGGCCACGCGGAAGTAGTTGTCCAGCGCATCGCCGTGAAAGCCCTGCACACGCGCGGGCAGATTGCCCAGCGTGAAGCTCATGTCCAGCACCTGGTCGTAGAACGCGAAGTCACCAACGGGCGCGAGGTCCAGCGCAGCCTGGTCCTGCCAGTGGCGCTGGCGCAGTTCAGCCCCCAGCGCCTTCAGCTCGTCGCGCGAGGACTGACCCTTCCAGTAGGATTCGAGAGCGAACTTCAGCTCGCGCTTTGCGCCGATGCGCGGAAAGCCGAGGTTGTGCGTGCGTGCCATGACGATTGCCTTGCGTGGATGGAAAGTGCTGCCATCCTAGGCACTTCGATTCATGAATAAAAATGGTATTGTTTCATTCATCCATGAACACCATTCACGACTGAATTCCCGCATGGCCATCCTCGAACGCATGCACCTCGCCATCATCCGCGCCGTCAACCAGCATGGTTCGCTGACGGCTGCGGCCGACACGCTGCACCTCACGCAGTCCGCGCTGAGCCACTCCATGCGCAAGCTGGAAGACCAGCTGGGCATTGCCATCTGGCACCGCGAAGGCCGCAGCCTGCGCCCCACGCAGGCCGGCGAATACCTGCTCGCGGTGGCCAACCGCCTGGTGCCGCAGCTCGGCCATGCCGAAGAGCGCCTGCGCCAGTTCGCACGCGGCGAGCGCGGCGCGCTGCGCGTCGGCATGGAATGCCACCCCTGCTACCAGTGGCTGCTCAAGATCGTCTCGCCCTACCTCGCCGCCTGGCCGGCGGTGGATGTGGACGTGAAGCAGAAATTCCAGTTCGGCGGCATCGGCGCGCTGTTCGGCTACGAGATCGACATGCTCGTCACGCCCGATCCGCTCTACAAGAACGGCCTCAGCTTCGAACCCGTCTTCGACTACGAACAGGTGCTGGTCGTCGGCCCGCAACACCCGCTGCGCACGGCCACTTACGTGCAGCCCAAACAGCTCGCTGGCGAGACGCTGATCACCTATCCCGTCCCCACTGACCGGCTCGACATCTACACCCAGTTCCTCACGCCGGCCGGCATTGCCCCGCAGCGCCAAAAGCCCATCGAGACCACCGACATCATGTTGCAGATGGTCGCCAGCGGCCGTGGCGTGGCGGCCCTGCCACGCTGGCTGGTGGAGGAATACGCGGCCAAGCTGGACGTCACCCCGATACGTCTCGGCAAGCAGGGCGTGGCCAAGCAGATCTTCCTCGGCTATCGCGAAGCGGACGCCGACATCGACTACATTCGTGCCTTCGTCGCGCTGGCCAAAGAGTCCCGCGTCGCTGCCTGAACCCACTCCAGAGAACCCCATGCTCCTGCGCGACCCCATCCACGGCGACATCGAACTGAGCCCGCTCGAAACGCAGCTGATAGACCTGCCCGTCATGCAGCGCCTGCGCGGCGTCAAGCAGCTGGGCACGGCGCACCTCGTCTATCCCGGTGCGCTGCATACGCGCTTCGATCACTCCATCGGCGTCTGCGCGCTGTCGCATCGCCTCATCGAAGGCCTGCGCCGCGCCGGCTGTGCCGTCTCGATGGCGCAGGAAGCCGCCATCGGCGCCGCCGCCCTGCTGCACGACGTCACCCACGTGCCCTACGGCCACACGCTGGAAGACGAGCGCCGCCTGTTCCCGCGCCACGACAAGGGCACGCGGCTCGCACAGCTGATGGCGGGCGAGCTCGGCGAGGCCCTGACGCGCATGGGCCTGCACGAAACGGTGGCCGGCCTGCTCGGCGCCGCGCCACTCACTTCGCCGCGCTGGATGCAGGACATGGTGTCCGGCGCCATCGACGCCGACCTGCTCGACTACCTGCGCCGCGACAGCTTCTTCGCCGGCCTCTCGCACGACTACGACGACCGCATCTTCCGCGCCTTCGCCCTGCATGACGACCGTCTCGTCGTGCGCCTCGTCAAGCACGGCATGGACCGCCCCGACGCCCGCTCCGAGATCCTGCGCGTACTACGTCTGCGCTACTTCCTCACCGAACGCGTCTATTACCACCACACCAAGGTCGTCGCCGGCGCGATGATCTCCAAGGCCGTCGAACTCGCGCTCGACCACAACGCCATTGCCGAGGGCGACCTGCTCGCCCTCAACGACTGGACCTTGATCGACCGCCTGATCCACAGCCCGGTGCCGGGCGCGGCAGCGCTCGCCAACCGCGTGCAGTCACGTCAGCTGCTCAAGCGCGGCTATGTCGTCTCCGGTCGCAGCGTGGCCGACGCCCAGCGCAGCGAGTGGGTCAGCCGCTACCACCACGACCGCAAGCTGCGCGCGCAGACCGAGCGCCAGATCGCCGAAGCCCTCGGTCTGCCCTTCGAAGACGTGGTGCTCTACTGCCCCGCCCTCACGGTGATGAAGGAAGCCGCCGTGCCCATCGAGAACAGCCGCGGCCTGGCCCACCTCGACGACCCCGACGACGACGCCCACACCGAGATCCGCGCCCTGCAGGCCCGCTACGCCGGCCTGTGGCGCTTCTACGTCTTCGTCCCCGCAGCGGCTGTTGCCAAAGCAGCAGCCGTTTGCGGCGAGCTGTTCGGGGTGGCTTCCGAGCATTCCTGAGCCGGCACCCAGCGCCTGGACGTCGTCGCTCCCGCGCAGGCGGGAACCCGGTGACTTTGCCCGCCCTCCCCGAATGGCGCGGGATTCCCGCCTGCGCGGGAATGACGCGCTTGAGCCTGACCCCACCCCTGTCAAACCGCGGTAACGCAGCCGCGCAGACAATCTACCCGGCGTCGCACCACTGCCAGCAGGCCCTGTTCCGGTGCCTGCTGCCCCGGCGACACGACCCAAGGCGGTGCCTGTCGGCAGGGTTCCGCTATATTGTTGTGCGCTGCACACATCTTGCTTACAGGAACTGGCGCATTCCTTGTACTTGAACGAACTGAGCGGAGTCCTTCGTGTCGATCCACGTCAAGCTTACCCACGTTACCCACTACCGCTACGACCGCCTCGTCGGTCTCTCCCCGCAAATCGTCCGCCTGCGTCCGGCCCCGCATTGCCGCACGCCCATCCTGGCGTACTCACAGCGCATCACCCCTGACGAACACTTCATCAACTGGCAGCAGGACCCGCAGAGCAACTACCTCGCGCGCCTGGTCTTCCCGGAGAAGACCCGCGAGTTCAAGGTCGAGATCGACCTCGTTGCCGAGCTGTCGGTCATCAACCCCTTCGACTTCTTCCTAGAGCCCTCGGCCGAGAAATTCCCGTTCAACTACGAGCCCGAGGTCGCCAAGGATCTCGCACCCTACCTCGTCAAGATTCCGGGCACGCCCAAGTTCAACGACCTGCTCAACAGCGTCAGCCTCGACCCCACCCCCAGCGTCGACTTCCTCGTCGCCATCAACCAGAAGGTGCAGCAAGCCGTCGGCTACACCATCCGCATGGAACCCGGCGTGCAGACGCCCGAGGAAACGCTGGTCAAGGGCACCGGATCCTGCCGTGACTCCGGCTGGCTGCTGGTGCAGCTGCTGCGCCACCTAGGCCTCGCCGCGCGCTTCGTCTCCGGTTACCTGATCCAGCTCACCGCTGACGTGAAATCGCTCGACGGCCCCAGCGGCCCCGAGGCCGACTTCACCGACCTGCACGCCTGGTGCGAAGTCTTCCTGCCCGGCGCGGGCTGGATCGGCCTCGACCCCACCTCCGGCCTGTTCGCGGGCGAAGGCCACATCCCGCTGGCCTGCACGCCCGAGCCCTCATCTGCTGCGCCCGTGTTCGGTTACGCCGATGAAGCCGAATGCGAGTTCGAACACATCATGAAGGTCGAACGCGTGTGGGAAGCCCCGCGCGTCACCAAGCCCTACACCGAAGCACAGTGGGCAAGCATCGAAGAGCTGGGCCACCTCATCGACAAGCATCTGCATGCCAATGACGTGCGCCTCACCATGGGTGGCGAGCCCACCTTTGTCTCGCTCGACGACCGCGATGGCGCCGAGTGGAACACCGAAGCCATGGGTCCGAAGAAGCGCCTGCTAGGCGCCGATCTGCTCTACCGCATGAAAGAGAAGTACGCACCACAGGGCCTGCTGCACTTCGGCCAGGGCAAGTGGTATCCGGGCGAGCAACTGCCGCGCTGGTCGCTCAGCTGCTTCTGGCGCAAGGACGGCCAGCCGATCTGGAACGACGTCGGCCTCTACGCCGACGAGCACAAAAACTACGGCGCCGACGAAGAGACGGCTGCGACCTTCCTCGCCGAGCTGGCCGAAGCACTGGGCATGGACCCCAAGTACGTGTTCCCCGCGTATGAAGACGTCTGGTACTACCTGTGGAAGGAACGCAAGCTGCCGATCAACGTCGACCCGTTCGACGCGCGCCTCAGCGACGAGCTGGAGCGCGACCGCATGCGCAAAGTCTTCCATCAGGGCCTCGACAAGGTGGTCGGCTGCGTACTGCCGATTGCACGCGACTACAGCGGCGCCAATCGCTGGCAAACCGGCCCGTGGTTCCTGCGCAGTGAGCGCTGCTACCTCGTGCCCGGCGACTCGCCCGTGGGCTACCGCCTGCCGCTCGACTCGCAACCCTGGGTCAGCAAGGGCGACTACCCCTGGCAGTACGACATCGACCAGAGCGCAGCCTTCCCGCCCCTGCCCGCCTACGACGCCATCCGCCGCCTGTTCCAGACGCCGGGTGTGACGCAGGCCGAGCGTGACGCGCTGCTTGCGGGCCTCGACAAGCCCAAGAAACGCGAAACACCGCCGCACATCAAGGAGATGCTCGACAAGAACAGCGTGCCCGCTTTCGGCCAATCCGCCGGCTGGATCACGCGCACCGCCATGTGCGCCGAACCGCGTGACGGCCGCCTGTACCTCTTCATGCCGCCAGTGTCGGCGCTGGAGGATTACCTCGAAGTCACCACCGCCATCGAGGCCGTCTCCGCCAAGCTCGGCGTGCCGGTCATCCTCGAAGGCTACGAGCCGCCGCGCGACCCGCGCCTGCAAAGCTTCCGCATCACGCCCGACCCCGGCGTACTCGAAGTCAACGTGCACCCGGCCGCCACCTGGGGCGACATGGTCGAACGCACCACTCACCTCTACGAACAGGCGCACCAGTCACGCCTCACCACCGAGAAGTTCATGCTCGATGGCCGCCACACCGGCACCGGCGGTGGCAACCACTTCGTGCTCGGTGGTGAGACGCCGCAGGACTCACCCTTCCTGCGCCGCCCCGACCTGCTCAAGAGCCTCATCTCCTACTGGCACAACCATCCGTCATTGTCGTACCTGTTCTCGGGCATGTTCATCGGCCCCACCTCGCAGGCACCGCGCATCGACGAAGCGCGCAACGACTCCGTTTACGAGATGGAAATCGCCATGCGCCAGATCCCCGAGCCCGGTGGCTACACGCCGCCCTGGTTGATCGACCGCATCCTGCGCAACCTGCTCATCGACTCCAGTGGCAACACCCACCGCAGCGAGTTCTGCATCGACAAACTGTTCAGCCCCGACGGTTCCACCGGCCGCCTCGGCCTGCTCGAACTGCGCGCCTTCGAAATGCCCCCGCACGCGCAGATGAGTCTCACGCAGCAGCTGCTGCTGCGCTCGCTCATCTCGCGCTTCTGGCAACAGCCCTACGCGCCCGACAAGCTCACGCGCTGGAGCACCGAGCTGCACGACCGCTTCATGCTGCCCTACTTCGTGCAGCAGGATCTGGCCGACGTCATGACCGAGATGAACGATTTCGGCTACCCGCTCAAGACCGACTGGTTCGCCCCGCACATGGAGTTCCGCTTCCCCAAGATCGGCGAGTTCGCCTCGCGCGGCGCCGAGTTCGAGCTGCGCTACGCACTCGAGCCCTGGCACGTCATGGGTGAAGAAGGCGCCATCGGCGGCACCGTGCGCTATGTTGACTCCTCGGTCGAACGCCTGCAAGTGCATGCGCAGGGCCTCGCTTCGAATCGTTATGTGCTCACCTGCAACGGCCGCCCCGTGCCGCTGGCTGCCACCGGCAACGTTGGCGAGTCCGTCGCCGGTGTGCGCTACAAGGCCTGGGCACCACCGAGTGCACTGCACCCGACGATTCCCTCGCACAACCCGCTGGTCTTCGACCTCGTCGACACCTGGATGAACAAGTCCATGGGCGGCGCGACCTACTACGTCGCCCACCCCGGTGGCCGCAACTTCGAGACCTACCCCATCAACGCCTACGAAGCCGAAGGCCGCCGCCTCGCGCGCTACGCCCGCATGGGCCACACGCCCGGCAAGATCGAAGCGCGCAAGGAAGAACTCAACCCCAACTTCCCCTTCACGCTGGACCTGCGGCGCGGCTGACGCACACGCCGCTCGCAGCACCTCACGCGGGGCAAGACCGGCAACGGTCTTGCCCCGCGCGTCCTTCGTAGGGTGGATAAGCGCAGCGCATCCACGCGTACCACACCTCAAGCCTTGCCCGTCGGTCGCCCCATCGATGGTGGATGCGCTCTGCTTATCCACCCTGCGCCACCTCATGCATAATCCCCGGCACATCTGTCAGCGCCGCCGGGAGCTCTCATGCAGGACAAAGACAGCATCGAATCCGTTGAGAAGGAAACCTTCGAACGCGTCTGGAAAGTCGCGCAGGAACTCAGCACGCAGGAGCGCCACTTCAACAGCCTGCAGAACAGCTACCGCAACATGGCCTCCGGCTGGCTGCTCGCCACCTTCGGCGGCATCAGCTTCGGCCTCTCGCACTCGCTCGAAATCCCCCTCCCCCGCGAACTGCTCATCGCCGCCATCGCCATTGCCGGCAGCTGCGGCATCGCCCTGCTGTGGGTGCTCGACCTGCTGGTCTACCACCGCCTGCTAGACGCCTGCTTCATCGAAGGCCTCGCGCTCGAAAAGCGCTACCCCTGGCTGCCGCCCTTCCGCAACAACATGATGAAGACGCAGGAAGGGCACGGCGTCCTCTTCCGCACCGTCGGCTTCTACCTCGCACCGGTCGTGCTGCTCGTGCTCATCGCCACCGCAGCCCTCACCGGCTGGTGCATCGGCCATGGCTGGCCCTTTCCCGCCATCCTCATCGCCGCAGCCGGCATCATTGCCGCCGTCATGGTCGTCAGGCTGATGCGCAACAAGACCGAGAACACCGACACCCAACGCAAGCGGCTCGCCGCAAGGGCCTCAGCCCGCTGACACGCACCGCCCCCTCCAACCACTCACAACACGCCACATGGAAGACAACACCTCGCTCTACCTCACCATCGCCTTCGAACTCGGCCTCCCCATCCTGCTGGGCCTGCTGGCCCTGTGGCCCCGCGCGCGGAGGTGGCTCGTCGTCGTGCTCGGCGCCGTCACGCCCTTCCTGCTCTTCTACGCATTCAATGCCTTCGGCGCCTGGAGAGGTGACATGGGTGCCGCGCTCGCCTTTCAAGGCATGTGGCTCACCACCCTCATCCCCTATGCCGCCTGTGCTGCATTCGGTGCAGCACTCGGTACAGCGCTGCTCTTCGTTCGCATCAAGATCACCAAATCCTCGCGCTTCATTGCCGGTGTCCTCCCCTCCGCCATCCTCGCGCTGGGCTGGACGCTTCTCTGGGCACAGCAGTAATCCCGGCAACGGAGAACACACCATGCCCCGCTACGTAGCCTTCCTCCGCGGCGTCAGCCCCATGAACGCGAAAATGCCCGCCCTCAAGGCCGCGTTCGAAACCGCCGGCTTCAGCAACGTGCGCACCCTGCTCTCCAGCGGCAACGTCGTCTTCGATTCCGACCTTGCCACTGAACGCGACATCGAACAGCGCGCCGAAGACACCATGTCACGCGAACTGGGGCGCACGTTCTACACCATCGTCAGGTTGACCGAATCCCTCAGGCAACTGCTCGCAGCCGATCACTACCGCGCACACGGCATCCCCGCCGAAGCCAAGCGCGTCATCAGCTTCCTGCGCGAAGCCCGCGAGCCCCGCGTCAGCCTGCCCCTCGCGCAGGACTACGCATCACTCTTCCTGCTCGCAGGCCGCGAAGCCTTCTCTGCCTACATCCCCAACGGCAACGACCCCGTCTTCATGCGCCTCATCGAACGCGCGTTCGGCACCGACGTCACCACGCGGACGGTCGATACGGTTGCCAAATGCGCCGCGGCGTAGCCGACGAAGCACCCCTGTTGGTTCGGGCCCGCACCGATCATGACAAATCGATTACACCTCTCCCGCAAGGCATCTACATACTTCAGGGCAGTTCTGCGGCGAAAGCTTTTGCGCGCAGCTTTGCTGAGATTTCAAAGAAAAAGCTCTGCCAAGCGAACGCCTTGAAGAACTACCGCTCTGGCGAGCCCCCATAACAGAGGTGAACCAGGCGAGGAAACCATGGCCGTCTTCCATCCCGTTCAAATCAAATGCTCCTGCGGCAACGCTTTTACTGCTGACGCCGCGCGGAGTCTTAATATCCGCCGCAATCCTGCCGTACGGGTTTCGATACTGAATGGTGAGTTTCATCGGGTGAAGTGCCCGGCCTGCGGCACGATGCTCACCATCGAACGCCCCTTCTACTACTCCGACCCCGACCGCGGCGCGGTCTTCCTGGTCCAGCCACGCGGGGCACGGCTCAATCACACCAGCGACGGGCAACGCCTGTCCCGTCAGGACAAAGCCTGCGAACTCATCAATGGCGGCAAAGCGCCCGCCCAGGTTCGTGTCATCTACGGTCTGGATGAACTGCGTGAAAAACTGGTCGCGCAGGATGCCAACCTCGACGACCGCCACGTCGAATTGCTCAAACTGCTCGTGCTGCAAGACCACCCGTTCCTCATGCACACGCCACGACTGCAACTCGTACTCACAGCAGCCTCGCCAACCCAGCTCAGCTTTGTCGCATACCACCACAACCAGCCTCGCAGCTACGAGGTTCAACTCTCCAGCTTTCTCGCCAACAACTTCATCAGCCAACCCAAGATCATCGACACCTGGCTGGGAAAATCCGCTCATGCGGCCCCCTTGTTTGCGCCTGACCGACGCTGGGTCAACTTCCGCCGCTGGACCACCCGCTACTCGGCTCTCGACACGCTGCGCAACTACGCGGCCACAGTCTCCGCCGGCGGCTCGGTCAACTTGAAGTCGCAGGACTTCAAAGCCATGTGCGAGATGCTGCCGCGCGCTGGCGCGCTATCTGCCGCCGCCAAGACCGACCTGCAGACCCTGTTTGACTATGCCAAACGCCTCAAAGACAGCCAGGCCCAGGACCTGCTCTTCGAGGTTCGCTACGGCATCGCGCTCGATGATGAGTGGGGCACAAACCAGAGTACGACGGACATCGACACCATCTGGAACCTGCTACGCAACGTCCCCGCCAACAACATCGAAGGCAACACCCGCCTGAAAGAGATTGACCTGATCGGTGGAGGCGGCGGCCTGTACCAATGGAGTGGTGTCATCCAGATCGGCAACGACGAACTCGGCAACCAGGAGCGCTTCGAGGATGTGCTGCGGCATGAAGTCGGCCACGCCGTGCACGCCAACAAAGACACGTTGATTGATCCCTGGCTTAAATCGGAATTCGGCTGGCAGCGTTTCGCACGTACTCAAGCTGGCATCGACGCCTGGATCAACCTTATGGGCGGCTGGACAGCCTGGGGCCCTGTCAGCGCAACAGAGCGCATACAGATTTCCAACGCCCTGGTACAGGCGCTCGGCAACGGCAGTAGCTGGGACCCAGGCACCCGCCCGACCTTCCCTGCCAGCCACCCATGGAACCGGCCCAACTTCGGTCCCCGCCTCGCGGTGGAGGGCAGCCATGCCGACTGGTACAACTCATTCGAAGGCTGGCATCGCGCCAATGGCCTCGCGTTCTTTCTCAACTACTGGTACGCCGAACTACTGGTGATCAAGGAAAGCACGCTGGAGCTGATCAAGAAAATGCCATCGCGCTACGCCGCCATGTCTCATTTCGAATTCTTTGCCGAGCTCTACTCGCTGTACTACGACCTCGACGATCCCGGCCGCACGGTCGTCCCGACAAAGACCGCCACCTGGCTGGACGCCAACATCGGCCAAGCAGGCATGGGGATGCCCGCCCCATCGCCAGCATCCCCCAATGCAGCACCTGGGGCTGCCCCGTACAAAAAGCCAACCACGAAGCGCGCGCCGAAATCACCACCCAAAACAGCGGCGAAAAAATCCGCACCCGCAAAGCCACGCAAGAAGTAACCCGCGTCCGCGGCGCACGGAGGCTGCAACAAACTACGGCACTTCGGCACTGTGTGCGGCTGCGTTTGCAGCGCGGCGCCGCGCCAGAACGCGCCGCGCCAAGCGCCAGGCCAGCAAGCCCAGGCTGAAGGCATTGCCCCAACGCTCGGGCCATAGCGACAACGCACTGCGCGCCAGCGACAGCCAGCTGCGCGCGCTGCCCATGCGTGTGCTGCGCGACAAGGCCTCACTCAACGCACCGATGTCATCGCGCATCGCCAGCCGGTAGTGACGCGCCTGCAACTGCAGCGCCTCCTTGCGCAATTCGCGCAGCAATACGCTCTGCTTCATCGCGCCTCCTCATCCGCTTGCGCTTCGTCGTCACTGCTGCCCAGCGCCTCTGCATCACGGCGGAACTCATCCACTGTTGCCGAGAACGGCACCGGCGCACTGCGCAGCCGGGCGCGCAGGCATAGCGCACACAACAGCGCCACCAGCACGAACAGCACAGCCAGCCCCCCGCTCACTTCGAGCAGGTAGCCGCTCTGCCAAGCCAGCACCAGCGCGACGACTGCCACGAGCAACAGCCCCAGCGCCACACACAGGAACGCAGCCAGCAGCAGGGCCAGCAGCTGGATGTAACGCTCCAGCTCCTCCTGCAGTTCGAGGCTGAACAGCCCCAGCCGCGTCCCTGCCAGTGCGCTCGCGTTGCCCAACAGGCGGCGCACACGCTCCAGCAGGGACCGGGTCATCAACGACGGGCGATCAGCAGCCCGACCACGACACCCAGCGCCGCACCGACCCCGATGGATTTCCACGGGTTCTCGTGCACATAGGTATCCGTCGCTTTGGCCGCTGCCTTGCCCTTGGCGAGCACGGCAGACTCCGCCGCACTCAGTCGCTGTTTGGCGTCACGCAGCCCGGCGACGATGCGCGACTGCAGCGCCTTCGCCTCATCGCCGGTCGCGTTCGCCGCGTCGGCAATCAGCTGCTCCGTGTCGTGCAGGATGTCGCGGGATTCATCCATGAATGTGGAATTCGCGTTGCGTGCCATTTGAACCTCCTGTGAAGGAATTGCGTAAAGGTGGGCTTCGGGATCACGGCGTCAGGTGTTGTGCTGCGGCGACAGTTGGCCGACACAAAGAGCGACGCAGGCCGCGATTGGCAGCCGTGCAAGGTGAATCCCACCCTCCGAAAACAGCTCCACAGATTCAATCGGCACGCACTGTATGGTGTGCCGCATCGCAAGCAACGGCGCGGCTTCGCTGGCTGTGCCCGCATGCAGGGGACAAGGAGATTACGCAGCGCTGGCCTTACCGTAACCCGACGTGAATCGTCAGGAACCACAGTACTCAACGCAAGACGCGGGCCAATCTCTCCGCGGGTAACATTGCAACCCGGCGTCATGCACAACAACACACAGGGGGATCAACATGAAGTGCCCGCACTGCGCAAAGAGCATCGGCCTGTTCTCGCCAGAGATGACCGCATTACACAAATCGGGCACCTGCCCCCAATGTGGCAAGGGTGCCCGCATCGGCATCATCTACAGCCGCTTTGCACTGGGCTTCCTGGCTGTTGCCATTCCTGCCTTCCTGCTTGGCCTCAGCGGCCCCATCGCAGCGGGTATCGCCGGTGGCGTCGGCGCCCTGTTCGGCCTCGGCCTCACCCGCACCGGGCCCTGACCCGTAGGTTGGATAAGCCGAAGGCGTAATCCGACATCAGGCGTCTCCACTCCCGAACGCACTCACCCCATGCCCGCCTACATCCGCCACCGCCCTCCCGGTGGCACCTGGTTCTTCACCCACAACCTGCTTGATCGCAGCAGCGGTCTGCTCGTCGAGCACATCGATCTCCTGCGCGAATCGGTACGGGCGGTCAAAGCGAAACGCCCCTTCCACATCGACGCCTGGATCGTGCTGCCCGACCACATGCACGCCATCTGGACCTTGCCCGAAGGCGACAGCGACTACTCCGGTCGTTGGCGTGCCATCAAGATCGCCTTCTCCAAGGGGCTACCGAAAACCGAAATGCGCTCCGCCGCGCGCGTCGCGCAAGGCGAACGCGGAATCTGGCAACGACGCTTCTGGGAACACACCATCCGCGACGACGCCGACTATGCGGCGCACGTCGATTACGTGCATGTCAACCCTCTCAAACACGGCCACGTGCGCCGCGTTGCCGATTGGCCGCACTCCTCGTTTCACCGCGCTGTCGCGCAAGGCATCTACGCGGCGGATTGGGGTGGGGAAGTTCCGGAGCTGGTGGCGGGGGAGCGGTAGCGTTGGCGTGGGTGGCGGCTGCTTGTGTCGGATTACGCCTTCGGCTTATCCAACCTACGCCCTCTTGCCGCGTACGCCCCACCGCGTAGCCTGGATGAGGCCGCAGGCCGTAATCCGGGGAAGGGACTTCCGGGCGCGTGAAGGCGATTGAGGTGGGGAAATTACGGGCGGATGGCTCGAAAGCGAAAGTGTTGGCGCGATTGGCGACGCCTTGTGTCGGATTACGCCTTCGGCTTATCCAACCTACGCCCCATTGCCACGTACGCCCCACCGCGTAGCCTGGATGAGGCCGCAGGCCGTAATCCGGGGAAGGCACCACCCTCAATCCACCAACGACCCGCAAGTCAGATTCGCAATCGCCCCCGTCATCGCGCTGCCACGGTCTGAGGCCACGAAGGCGGCGTAGTCGGCGACTTCGGTCAGGGTCGGGAAGCGTTGCAGCAGGGTGCCGCTGCGGCCGCGTTCGGCGAGCATGGCGTCTACCGTGGTGCCGAAGCGGTCGGCGAAGCCCTGGAAGACCTGGCGCGCGTGCGAATGCGGCTGTGCTTCGGGAATCGCGTCGGGGCGCAGGCAGATGACGCGGATGCCGCTGGCGCCGAGCTCGCCGGCGAGCAGGCGCGAGAAGCCTTCGATGGCGGCGCAGGTCACGCCGTAGCCGAGGAAGCCTTGGCCCGTCATGCGTGCCCCGGGCGTCGACAGCGTCAGGATCACGCCTGCACCCCGCGGCGTCATGTGCCGCGCCGTCGCCTTGGCGGTGATGAAGTTGCTGCGCGTGTAGCTCGAAATCGGCAAGGCGAAATCCGCCAGCGACAACTCGGCCAGCGGTGGGCCCTGCACGTGCATCACGCCAATGGCATTCAGCGCGATGTCGATGCGGCCCGCGCTCGCCGCCACCGCATCGGCATGCGCATTGACCGCCGCCTCATCCAGCGCATCGAGCGCCGCGATGTCGGCACGGCCACCCGCTGCGCGGATCTCGGCCGCCACGCGCTCCAGCTTTGCCAGCGTGCGCCCGGCGAGGAAGACATGCGCTCCCTCGCGCGCAAAGCTGCGCGCCACCGCACCGCCGATGGCACCGCCACCGCCGTAAATGATCGCCACTTTGTCTTTCAGCAACATGCCCGCCTCCTGCGTTCCTTCAAGCCGAAAATTCCCGATGTCGGATTACGCCTCCGGCTCATCCAACCTACGAACCACACGCCCCGCCTCGCGTAGCCTGGATGAGGCCGCAGGCCGTAATCCGGGGATGTCGGCTTGCCGGCATCCTGAGCCTCCCGACCAAGCCGAAAGCGACGAGCAAAAGGTGGCTGCCTTGAACCCCTACCGCATCACACGAAGCCACACCACCTTGCCGTGACTCCCAACGTCGGATTACGCCTTCGGCTCATCCAACCTACGCCCATACACCCGCACGCCTGGAGATCACGCTTCCGGATCATTCAAGCTACGCAACCACTCCAGCTCGCCCAACGAGGCCAGCGCATCGCTCCAGCCCTCGGTGTGCGAGCACGCCGCGTCCCTGTCCGGCAAACGCTCATGCGTCACCACCACCTCGGTGTAACCGCTGCGCGTTGTCGCTTTGAAGTCCACCGTCACAAGCGATTCGGTCTCGTGCGTCGCTGCCGAAATCCAGGTGAACACCAGCTGGCGCGGCCGGTCGATGCGCTGATAAACGCCGCGATGCCAGTACGCCTCGCTGGGCGCATGCATGGTGATCTCGAAGCTGCCGCCTTCGCGCGCCTCCAGACTCGCCACCGAATGCGTCACGCCACCCGGACACATCCAGACCGCCAGCGCCGCCGGGTCCAGCCAGGCATCGAACAGCTCGTCGGCCGAAGCCTCGATCTCGCGCCGCACCGTGACGCTGGGAAACACCGCAATACCCGTCATGTCTGCGGCCCTTTCTTGCGTCGGCTCTTCACGAAAGATTCCAGCGCCCCCAGACGCTGCTCCCAGAACTGCCGGTAGAAGTCCATCCAGTCCGCCGCCGCGCCCAGCGGCTCCGCGTTGAGCGACAACACATGGTCGCGCCCGCTGACCGTACGACGCACCAGGCCGGCCCGCTCCAGCATGCGGATGTGCTTGGACACCGAGTTCAGCGAAATCGGAAACCCGCTCGCCAGCTCGGTCACACGCGCATCCGCCTGCGCCAGCCGCGCGAGGATTGCGCGTCGTGTCGGGTCGGCTACGGCGCCAAAGACGGCGTCGAGTTGGGAAGCTTTATATTCATCCATATGGGTGAATATATGGCGTGAGTGGGGGGCGGGTCAAGTACCAACAACAGCGGATGCCTACGCAACTAGTTGGGCGCTAGGTTCACCAACAATGCATGTATGCGCATGGACTCACCGAGTTCAACCGACCGAGCTTAGAATGCAACCTCTTTCAGCCAGATCGGCTGCTCTTGTATGAGACGCAATTTAAGGCTCGGATGCCGCCCATGACTACTTACGCAGATATCTCAGGCACAACAGAAATCGGCAACGCGGGCATCAAAAAACACTTCGTCAGCATCGAGCCGTGGCAGCCTGTTTTTGAACTCGTCTGGAATGGATTTGATGCCAAGGCCGAAGTGGTGGCAGTGGAGATTTCCCGAAACGCCCTGGAGAGAATCGAATCCGTCTCAGTGCAAGATGATGGCGACGGTATTGATCCAACGACATTGAAGCTGACCTTTGGCAGGTTCAATGATTCGCACAAGCACGAAGACGCCGCACAACATGGCGCCCATGGTCGTGGCCGCCTAGCCTTTCACCGTATCTGCCACTTGGCAACTTGGCATACAAAGTCCGTCACAGGTCAAGCGCGCATCGTGATTGATGCTGCAACGATCAAGGACTACCAAGCCAATCTGATACCGACAGAGGACCAACACCTCAAATTGCAACAGAAGCCCAAAGGCACCTTGGTTGAGCTCGACAAATTCTCAGCTCATCTTCCTGCACTGCCTGAACTGACGGAAAAGTTCGCGATAGAGTTCGGTTGGTACTTAGCTCTTCATCAATCGAAATCTCTGACGCTCAACGGTATAGCTATCGCTGTCCCTGCGCATGAAATTACTCGACAGTCTTTTGTCATCGACTCACACACGTTTGAGGCTCAGGTAATTCGGTGGGAGACACGTCCTAGCTCTGAAAAATCGTACACCTACCTACTCGATAGCGAGGGAAGAACTGTTTACAAGCAGCTTAGTACCTTGAACAACAAGCCGGGGTTTTTCACAAGTATCTATGTAAGCTCAGATTGGGCTGACAGCTTCTCGCCTACGCAGGACCTTCTCCAATCGAGTACCCACACGCCACACTCTGCGGAATGGAAGAAACTCGGAAGGGCTCTAGGAGACCTAACTCAGGACTTGTATAACCGCTTTCTGCGGCAGCAGGCAGCTGTAGAGGTCGAGAAGTATGTTGAGGACGGGCTCTTCCCGACTTATTCAGAACTGCCCCCCGAAGAACGATCGTGGAGACTAGACAACGCAAAGCAGCTAGTTACAACCATCTATGTAGCTGACCCATCAGTCTTCAATGCCGCAAGTCGAAAGCAGCGGAAAATCATTATTCGGTTGTTGGACCGCTTAGCCGTCTCTAACGAAAATGACTCTCTACTAGACGTACTGAACAGCGTTCTAGACCTTAACGATCAGTCTGTTCAAAGTCTTGCTGCTCAACTGAAACAAACAACACTGGAAAACATCGTTGCTACTATCGAAATTCTGCAGCGCCGCTATGTTGCGGCCTCAAAACTTCGAACACTAATGAACGATCATTACAACGAGGTTCTGGAAACACCCGATCTTCAAAAAATTATCGAGAACAATACTTGGCTGTTTGGGCCCAGCTATGAAATTCTCGGGGCCGAAGAAGAGACGTTCACAAAGATTGCGAAAGATTTGCGCAACAAAATTCCCCATCTTGACGACATCGGCACAGACGATGTGGACGATGAATCAGAGATCGAGGGGGCTCTACGCCAGACAGATCTCTTTTTGGCCCGTCGCATACCTTCAGTTCAACTCAAGTGGACAGAAAATCTATCGGTGCGTCATCGTAGAGATAAAGCGCCCCTCCATATCTCTCAACGTTAAGCATCTTCGGCAGCTTGATGACTATGCCGGAATAATAAAAAAGCACCCGGAATTTGGCAGCGAAGCTATGCACTTCGAGTTAATACTGATTGGGCGCAAGATTTCATCCCAAGATACTGAGATCAAAAGCCGCCTAGACGGGCAGATCGCTCGAGGAGAGCTTGGACTGGTTAGTTCTGATCCGCGAATGAAACGCTATGTCCTGAACTGGTACACGTTGCTTGATGCGTTCGAACTATCAAATTCATTTCTATTGGATCAACTTAAACTAAAACGAAATCTTTACGAAAGTGCAACCAAGCAGGAGCTGGTTGAGCAGCTGCAAGCAGCCAACTAGTGTAAGTAGGGCGCAATAACCGCAGGGCATTGCGCCGCATTTCTTCCGCCAGCCCCATGCCTGACTACCGACGCGTCTGGCTACCGGGCGGCACCTACTTCTTCACCGTCAATCTTCTGCGACGGCGCGACAACGATCTGCTGACGCGGCACATTGAGCTGCTGCGCAGCGTCGTGCGCGATATCAGGGCTCGGCATCCATTCGTGATCCATGCATGGGTGGTGTTGCCGGAACATCTTCACTGCATCATCGAGTTGCCGCCCGGCGATGCGGACTTCGCTACGCGCTGGCGTCTTATCAAGATGGGTTTCTCGAAAGGGATTGCGCCGTCAGACGAGCGACGCGATGTCGTGCGGGTGAGACGTGGAGAACGCGGAATCTGGCAACGCCGCTTCTGGGAGCATGTGATTCGCGATGAGCGCGACTATCAGGCGCACATGGACTATGTGCATATCAATCCGCTCAAGCATGGTCTGGTGGCGCGGGTGCGCGACTGGCCGTATTCGACGTTTCACCAGCTTGTGCGGGAAGGGTTCTATGCGCTGGATTGGGGCGGTGGGGATGAGGGCGATCTGGAAATGCCGGATTGAAAACATCCGGCGCAATGCGCTTCGCTTATTGACGCCCTACGGACAGGCCCGAGTCAGACGGCGGCCAGACGCTTCTCCATGAAGATCTCGGCCACCTCGTTGTTGTTGTACTTCGGGATCTCATGAAAGCCGAACTTCCTGAACACGATCAGGGCTGCCTCGGACTTCTTCATCGTGTCCAGCCTGATCCTGTTCACCCCGCCCTCGATGGCAACACCTATCGCGTGGCGCATCAGCTCGCCGCCGATGCCTCGCCGCTGGAATGCGGGCAAGACGAAGTAGCGTTTGATTTCTGCTATACCCTCGTGCGGGTCTAGCGTTCTCAGGGCGATGCTGCCGACGATGGTGTCGTTGTCTTTCACGACCCAGAAATCGCCTCCGCAATCCCGGTAGGCGGCTTTGATGTTGGCGATGTCGGGCGGCAGGTTGGCACGATCGAACTTGTAGCCGCGAGACTCTTGCATGAATTGCAGGAAGTCTTCGAGATCAGCCTGCATCTCTGGTCTGAACGGGATCAAGTTCATTGGTCGCTCATGAATTCGGCGCAATGCGCTGCGCTTATTGACGCCCTACGGCTGCCTTTGCGCGCGCGGTGTGCAGCTTCCTGTAGCTGTCGATCAGGCGCTGGTGTCTGTCCAGCCCTTCGAGCTTCATGTTCGTCGGCGTCAGGCCGTGGAAGCGGACGCTGCCTTCGACTGAGCCGATCACGGCGTCCATGCGCGGGTTGCCGAACATGCGGCGGAAGTTGGGTTCGTAGTCGGCGAGTTCGAGCTCGTCGTCGAGCAGCACTTCAAGCACCACGTTGAGAGCCTGGTAGAAGAGGCCACGGTCAACGGTGTTCTCGTTGTACTGCAGGAAGGATTCGACGAGGTCTTTGGTGGCTTCGAACTGCTTGAGGGCGAGATTGATCAGCAGCTTGAGTTCGAGAATCGTGAGCTGGCCCCAGTCGGTGTTCTCGTCGAACTCGACGCCGATGAGGGTGATGATGTCGGTCTGCTCATCGACCTCGCAGTCTTCGAGGCGTTCCAGTAGCGCTTCGAGTGCGTCGTCGTCGAGACGGTGCAGGTTGAGGATGTCTGCGCGGAAGGCGAGCGACTTGTTGGTGTTGTCCCAGATGAGGTCTTCGACCGGGTAGATCTCGGAGTAGCCGGGCACGAGGATGCGGCAGGCCTGGGCCCCCAGATCGTCGTACACGGCCATGTACACTTCCTTGCCCATCTCTTCGAGGATGCCGAGCAGGGTGACGGCTTCTTCCTCATTCGAAGCCTTTCCGTCGCCGGAGAAGTCCCATTCGACGAAGTCGTAGTCGTGCTTCGCGCTGAAGAAGCGCCAGGAGACGACGCCGCTGGAGTCGATGAAGTGTTCGACGAAGTTGTTGGGCTCGGTGACGGCGTTGCTCTCGAAGGTGGGCTGCGGCAGGTCGTTGAGGCCTTCGAAGCTGCGGCCCTGCAGCAGCTCGGTGAGGCTGCGTTCCAGCGCGACCTCGAAGCTGGGGTGTGCGCCGAACGAAGCGAAGACGCCGCCGGTGCGCGGGTTCATGAGGGTGACGCACATCACGGGGAATTCGCCGCCCAGCGATGCGTCTTTCACCAGCACGGGGAAGCCCTGCTCTTCGAGGCCCTTGATGCCGGCGACGATGCCGGGGTACTTGGCCAGCACTTCTTGCGGCACGTCGGGCAGCGCGATTTCGCCTTCGAGGATTTCCTTTTTCACGGCGCGCTCGAAGATCTCTGACAGGCACTGCACCTGCGCTTCGGCGAGTGTGTTGCCGGCGCTCATGCCGTTGCTGAGGAAGAGGTTGTCGATGAGGTTGGTGGGGAAGTACACGACCTCGCCGTCGCTTTGCCTCACGTAGGGCAGCGCGCAGATGCCGCGTGCGGTGTTGCCGGAGTTGGTGTCGTAGAGATGCGAGGCGCGCAGCTCGCCATCGGCGTTGTAGATGGCGAGGCTGTAGTCGTCGAGCATGTCCCTGGGGAGCGCATCCTTCTTGCCCGGCTTGAACCAGCGCTCGTCAGGGTAGTGCACGAAGGGCGCATCGGCAAACTCTTCGCCCCAGTACTGGTCGTTGTAGAAGTGGTTGCAGCTGGTGCGCTCGATGTACTCGCCCAGCGCGGAGGCCAGCGCGCTTTCCTTGGTAGCGCCCTTGCCGTTGGTGAAGCACATCGGCGAGTGCGCGTCGCGGATGTGCAGCGACCAGACGTTGGGCACGATGTTGCGCCAGGAGGCGATCTCGATCTTGATGCCCAGCGCGGCCAGCAGGCTGGTCATGTTGGCGATGGTTTCTTCGAGCGGCAGGTCCTTGCCGGCGATGCGCGTACTCACGCCCTCGGCACTGGGCAGCAGCAAGGCCTGCGCGTCGGCGTCGAGGTTCTCGACCTCTTCGATGATGAAGTCGGGCGCGTTCTGCACCACGCGCTTGACCGTGCAGCGGTCGATGGAACGCAGGATGCCGACGCGATCTTTCTCCGAAATGTCCGGCGGCAGCTCGATCTGGATCTTGAAGGTCTGCTTGTAGCGGTTCTCGGGATCGACGATGTTGTTGTGCGACAGGCGCATGTGCTCGGTGGGGATGCCGCGCGTGTCGCAGTACGCCTTCACGAAGTAAGCCGCACACAGGGCCGACGAGGCTAGGAAGTAGTCGAACGGCCCCGGCGCCGAGCCGTCACCCTTGTAGCGGATGGGCTGGTCGGCGATGACCGTGAAGTCGTCGAACTTCGCCTCCTGGCGGAGCTTGTCGAGAAAGTTGACCTTGATTTCCATGGGGTGATTCCAGAGCGGCGATTGAAGCGAAGGCCGCTATTGTCGCGGTTCCCGACTGAAACGCTGAGCTTTTCAGAAATGCCCCCTCGGCCTGCAGGACCTGCGCCCATTCGACTGAAAAGACGCACCAAGGCACTTTGACAGGCGCCATTAGCCAGACTAGACTAACCCCAGATTTATGGAGGTCACCATGCAAGCTGTGAACATGCTTCAAGCCAAAACTTCGCTGTCCCGTCTGGTCGAGGCCATTGAACAAGGCGAAGAGCGGGAAATCGTGATTGCCCGCAACGGGCGGCCCGCCGCCAGGCTGGTGCCGATAGATGCGGCCCCGGCCGGTCCGCGCATCGGTATTGCCAAGGGATTGTTCGAAGTGCCGGACGACATTGACGCGCACAACGACGAAGTGGCCCAGCTCTTCATGGGTGGAACACAGTCTTGAATCTGCTGCTCGACACCCATGTGGCCCTGTGGGCAATCGCCGACAGCCCCAAGCTGCCGCAGCAAGCGCGCGAACTGATTACCGCGCCCAGAACGAATGTCTGGATCAGCGTCGCCAGCATCTGGGAAATCGCCATCAAACACTCATTGGGGCGCGGCGACATGCCGGTGTCCGGCAAAGACGCGCTGCGCTATTTCGTGGAGTCCGGCTATCGGTGCCTGTCTGTTGAGCCAGAACACGCCTTGGCCATAGAAGACTTGCCCGCGCATCACAGCGATCCATTTGACCGCATTCTTGTTGCCCAGGCGCTTGTGGAACCCATGCGCCTGATGACACATGACGCGCTGGTGGCGCGCTACAGCGACACCATCATCAAGATTTGAGAATCGGTGCAGCAAACGTAGCCGGATGCAGGCATGGATGTGAAAACGGCTCGCACACGCGAGCCGTTTTGTTTTGCGGTTTGTCAGGCCCTCAATAGGCCCAGAACGCCTGCTGGATTTCCACCGGGTCCCGGCTGCGCGTGAGCGCCATCATCAGCAGGATGCGCGCCTTGTGGGCCGGCAGGTTGTCGCCGGCGACGAAGCCAGCGGCGCGCACGCGGTCTCGGGCGTCGACGCGGCCGGACTGGGCGCGGGCGGCTTGCACCACGCTCACCTGCTTGTTGACGGCGCGACGCAGGGCGGCGGATTCGGCGGGGGCGCCGCAGCCGGGGGCGAAGCCGGCGGCGACGATGCCTTGGGCGCCTGCCTGCACGACGGCGTCGATCAACGTGCCGTCGGCACCGACGTAGGAGGTGACGACGTCGACGCGTGGCAGGCTGGCGCGGCCGCGCACGTCGAAGGGGGTGTCGGTGGTGTGGCGGCGGACGGGCGTGCGGTAGTAGCAGACGCGGTCGGCGTCGGCGTAGCCGAGTGCGCCGAGGCCCGGCGACTGGAAGGATTGCAGGCGGTAAGTGTCGGTTTTGGTGACTTCGCGTGCGGCCTGGATTTCGTCGTTGAGCACGACGAGCACGCCACGGCCACGGCTCTCGGGCGATGCGGCGACGCGCACGGCGTTGATGAGGTTGAGCTGGGCGTCTGACGAGATGGCACTGAAGGGGCGTTGTGCGCCGACCAGCACGACGGGGATGTCGATCTTGAGACTGAGGTTGAGGAAGTAGGCCGTCTCTTCGAGGCTGGCGGTGCCGTGGGTGACGACGATGCCGGCGAGGTCGGGCGTGCTTTCGGCGACTTCGTGCAGCTTGTCGTTGAGGGCCAGCCAGTCGGCCGGCGTGATCTCGATGGCGGGCATGTTGCGGAAGCGGATCGGGACGATCTCGGCGTGCTTGAAGATTTCGGGCACGGCGGCGGCGATTTCTTCGGCATGCAGGATGTTGCCGGTGTCACCGTAGTTGGTGAGATCCATGTTTCCCCGTCCGATCGAGGAGATGGTGCCGCCGGTGCCAAGCAGGGCGACTTTCGGAAGATTGATTTCAGGCATGTGGGGCCTCTGGATAGTACGGGCCCGCATTCAGCGGGACGGTTTCAGGAAGGGGGACAGGTACTGCACGAGCAGCAGCACGATGAGGCTCAGACCGATGAGCACGCCGGAGATGGCGGCGACGCGCACGTCGAGCGACTCTTCGATCATCTGGAACATGCGCAGCGGCAGCACGGTGGTACGCGGGTCGGCGAGGAACAACGTGATGGACACGTTGTCGAGCGACTGCATGAACACCAGGAAGCTGCCGGCCAGCACGCCGGGCACGAGCAAGGGCAAGGTGACGCGGCGGAAGGTGGCGAAGCGCCCTGCCCCCAGCATCGCGGAGGCCTGTTCGAGCGCCGGGTCGATCTGCTGCACGACCGCCAGCGTGGCGCGGTACATGAGCGGGCCGAAGATGGCGATGTGACCGCCGATGACCAGCCAGCGCGACGGCGACAGGCCGACGAGGTTGGCGGCGATCAGTGCGGACAGGCCGTAGATGAGGCTGGGCATGACCAGCGGCGCGAGCAGGATGGGCTCGATGCTGGCAGCAGCCTTGCCACCGAGGCGGGCGATGCCGTAGCTGGCCGGTACGGCCAGCAGGATGGCGCCGGCCACCGTCCACAACGCGATCTGCACCGAGTTCTTCGCCGCCGCGTGGATGGGCTGCGAGGCAATCGGATCGAACAGCTCGGCGTACCACTTGAGCGACCAGCCCTGCGGCGGGAACTGCAGGGTCTGGCCGTCGGTGAATGACATGAGCAAGCCGACCGCGACCGGCCCGACCATGAACACGAGGGCGAACAGGCCGGCGACGACGACGAAGATCCAGTAGGACACTTCGCCGAAGCGGAGACGTAGATTCAGATTCTCAGGCATGGCCGACCAACCTCCGGTGGCGTGACAGGGCGGAAATGGAGAGCATCACGATGCCCGTGGATACCAGCAGCACGAAGGCGACGGCTGCGGCGTAGGGCCACGAGAACAGCACCCCGACTTCGCGATAGATGAACTGCGGCAGGTAGATGAGGCGCGCACCGCCGATGACGGCCTGCGTGACGTAGGACGTGCAGGCGCTGGCGAAGACCAGGATCCAGCCGGCGAGCAAGCCCGGCAGCATCACCGGCACCAACACCGTGAGCAGGATGCGCCAGGAGCCGGCACCGAGCATGCGGGCGGCATCGACCAGACTGCGGTTGGCGCGCGACAGCACGGCGATGATGGGCAGCAACAACAGCGGCAGCTCAATCTGGCACAGCGCGAGGATGAGGCCGAACTCGGTGTACATCAGGTTGATGGGCGTGTTGGTCAGCCCGGTGTACAGCAGCGTGCTGCTGATGAGGCCCTGACGGCCGAGGATGACTATCCACGCGAAGGTGCGCACCACGTTGCTGACCAGCATGGGCAGCAGGATCAGGAAGATCAGCCACTGACGGATGCGTGGGCCGGCATGCCAGTACAGCAGGGCGATGGGCAGACCCAGCAGGGTCGTGCCCAGCACCACGCTGCCGCCGAGACGGATGGTGTCGATGAGCACCGACACCGAGAATTCGTCTTTGGCGAAGCGCGCATAGTTGGCCAGCGAGGCACCTTCGGGCGAGCTGAAGCTGAACACCGCCAGCACCACCAGCGGTGCCAGGAAGAACAGCACCGATGCCACCAGCATCGGCCCGAAGTACGGAAGGTTGCGCAGCGGCAAGCTGCTCATCAGGGCTTTCATTTCTTGACGATCCGGTCGAACTCGGCAGTCCATGCCGCGCGGTTCTTGTTGATCTTCGCCCAGTCCTGGTAGATGAATTTCGCCATCTGGGCACGCGTGACGAAGGCTTCCAGCGAGGGAGTGAAGGCGACGTCCTTGTTGGTGGGAATCTGCTCGACCGGCGGCATCTTCAGCTGGTTCTGCGCGGCGGCGGAGATGGCGGCATCCATGTAGGCGTACACCGCTGCGGGGTTGGCTGCTCCCTTGGTGAGATGGATGTTGACCGGGATGGCCGGCGAGCCGCTTTCGGGATGCACGAACTCACAGGGCACGCCCATCGACTTGAGGCGAGACACGTTGTTGGTGCTGGCCATGAACACGCCGATCTCGCGCTGCTGGAACAGGGCCATCTGCGCGTTGCCGCTGTTGGCGATGGCGCCAATCTTGGGCAGGTGCTTGCGCAGCAGCTCGAACACGGGCTGCATGTTGTCTTCGCCACCGCCGAAGAGGCGTGCGATTTCCACCCAGGCCATGGTGGCGGAGTTGGAGCCGAAGCCGAGCCAGGCCACCTTGCCGTCATAGGCGGGGTTGGTGAAGAGATCCTTGTAGCCCTTGGGGCGCGGCACCATCTCCGGGTTGTAGGCGATGCCGTTGACCTCGACCGTCACGGTGGGGCCCCAAGGCGACTTGAGCTTGTCGTCGAGCTTGCTCCAGTTGGGGATTTTCGACGTGTCGATCTTCTCGATCAGGCCACGCTCCACGGCTTCGGCGGTCTGGCCGGGCGACATCAGCAGCGCGTCATAAGCAGGCTTGCCGGCGGCGGCGATGGTCTTGGCCAGTTGGTCCTGCGCGAGCATCGGCGCAATGACGAGTTCGATGCCGTTCTTGGCGAGGATAGGCACCAGCGTGCGGCGGTAGGCGTCTTCCCACGAACCGGGGAAGACGGCGGCGACCATCGAGGAAGCCGCGCGGGCGGTGCCGGGCAGGAAAGCGCTGCCCGCGAGCGCAGCGAGGGCAAGGTTGAACTGACGGCGGTTGGGGTTGTAGTGATTCATGACAGAACTCCTGGAAGGCGGCGAAGCGGTTTTGGAAGGACTCAGGCGGCAGGCGTGACGCCCTGGCCGGGGAACAGGTGGCAGCGCTCGGTGTCGAGCTGGATGTGCAGGGTGCGGCCAGTCTCCAGCGACGGCAGTTGTGCGCGGCGCGACACCTGCACCTTGATGGGCGTGCCGTCCTGCAGCTGGAGATCGAGTTGCAGTTGCGCACCGAGTGCGGTGCAGTGGAGAAGACGCGCTGGCAGTGCGCCGGGCGATGCGAACTCGCTGAGCTGCGCGTCCTCGGGGCGGAAGGTCAGCACGGCGGCGTGCTCGGGCAGGAAGCCCAGCGGGCGCGGCAGCGTGAGCAGGCTCTGGTCGGACAGCTGCAGCGCAGTGTGCGTGTCGTCACCGCCGCGCACCACGCAGTGGATGATGCTGGCATGGCCCATGAAGGTATTGGCGAACAGCGAGACCGGGTGGTCGTACAGCTCTTCGGGCGTGCCGACCTGTTCGACGCAGCCTTCGTTCATGAGCACCAGGCGGTCGGCAACGGTCTGCGCTTCTTCCTGGTCGTGGGTGACGATGAGGGTGGTGATGCCCAGCGACTGCTGCATGCGGATCAGCTCTTCCTGCAGCTCGGCACGCAGGGCGCGGTCGAGTGCGCCGAAGGGTTCGTCGAGCAGCAGCAGTGAGGGATTGACCGCCAGCGCACGCGCCACCGCGACGCGTTGCTGCTGGCCGCCGGACAGCTCGCGCGGCAGCCGGCTGCCGTAGGCATCCAGCCGCACCAGCTTGAGCAGTTGCTCGACGCGCGCGGCGCGTTCGGCACGCGGCGTGCCGTGCGAGACCAGACCGTAGGCCACGTTCTCGCTGACCGTCATGTGCGGGAACAGCGCATAGCTCTGGAACACCATGCCGATGCGGCGCGACTGGCAGGGAATGGGTGCGAGGTCCACGTCGTCCAGACGGATTTCGCCGCGACTCGGGCGGATCAGGCCGGCGATGCTTTTCAGCAGCGTGGACTTGCCGCAGCCGCTGGGGCCGAGCAAGGCAACGATCTCGCCGGCCGGCACTTCGAAGGACACGTCGCCGAGGGCGATCTTGTGGTCGTAACTGTGCGTAAGGCGGCGAACGGAAAGGGCCTTGCCCTGGCTGCTGCGCACGTGTGTATTCGTGTTTGGGTAGGCATCCATCAGACATTCACCTCGAGAGCCATGTGACGCATGAGCGCGGGGTGCAGACCATGCATGCGTTTGAGAGCGGGTTTTGCGTAGCTGCCAGCGGCCGCGCGGCCGGGGCGCAGCCGCATGAGGGCGAGTGCCTGCACGGCAGCCGCTTCGACGCTGCCGACGACGGGCACCTCGACGCGTTGCGACAGGGCGGCGGCCTGACCAGCGAAGGCCGCCCCGCCGAGCACGGCGACTTCGGCGCCCTGCTTGCGCACGGCGTCTTCCACGCCGGCCTGCAGATACGGCAGCGGGTCGGCGGCGCTGAGTGCCTCGCTGCTCATGATGGTGACGCCGGCAAAGCGGGACTCCAGGCCGACCATGCGCACCATCTCATGCACGATGGGGATGACGCGGGGTGTCACCGTGACTACCGAGAAGCGCGCGCCGAGCATGGCAGCCGTGAGGAAGGAGGCTTCGCCGATGCCGATGACGGGGATGTCGAGCACTTCGCGCGCGGCAGCGAGGCCGGGGTCGCTGAAGCAGGCAACGATCACGGCGTCGAAAGCATCGGCGTGTTCGGCGATGACCTCGAGCGTGGCGAGGGACGAGATGGTGAGGTCAGCGCGGCCGCCGATGCCTTCGGGGCCGTAGGCGGCGGTCATGCCGACGACTTCAACGTCGGGCAGGAGGCCGGCAACAGTCTGGCTGACCTGCCGGGTTACTTTGTCACTGGTGTTGGAGTTCACGACCAGGATGCGGCGCTGGTCGCGAACGGGAGGGGTCAGGGGTGGGTTCTGCATGGCTTGGACTCGCTTTCGGTGAATGTTGACCGTTAAGCAAGCGATGTGCCATCAAACCACGCTCGGCGTGTGTTTTTAATTTGTTGATTTATATGAATAAAAATTGCTTCATAAACTGATTACACTTTGCTTTACAAAGTGTATGCACTATTAAAGTTAATTGCTCACGATCACAGCACCTGGACTGTGCGTCCACGAGTGGCCCGGAAAGCTGCCGAGGGGGAGCCTGGCGGCAGGCATGAGGGGCATTTCGTGCGTGGAATCGCGGGCGAAATGCTTGTCGGACCCAGGTGGGGAGTGCGGTGCGGGAAAGTGCCAGGCGGCGGGCGCTGCCGGAACGCCTTCGCCATTGCGGCGAAGGCGGTGGGACGGATCAGGCGGTGCCGTGGAGCCTGTTCACGATCTCTGCTGCATGCGCATTTCAGGCCTCCCCCTTTGCAAAAGGGGGATTGAGGGGGATTGGTTTTACATGGGGACAAGGCTCGACATGGCGAAAGATCACTCCAATCCCCCCTCGCCCCCCTTTTGCAAAGGGGGGAATGATGGAGCGGCCATACTGTTTGAGCCTTGAATCAGGAGATCGTGAACAGGCTCTTAATTCACTGGGACCCGGAAAGCTTCCAGCGGGGTGTGGCAGCTCAGGTTCTCGTAACCGTCGCGCGTCACCAGATAGCAGTCGCCGACATTGCAGCCGGCCGACAGCGGTTCCAGCCACTGCGTGTGCAGCACGAAGACCATGCCCTCTTCCAGCCGGTCATAGTTGTGCGAGGAGATATTGAAGCTGTTGCTGCCGCCGGCCATGCCCACCGAGTGGCCGAGGTTGGGGTTGTGTGGGCCGTGGGTAGCCGGGTAGACGTGCATCAGCTTGCGGCCCTGCGCCTCCCAGTCAATGTCGCGCACGTACTGGCGCTTCACCAGGCGCGGCTCGCCGTCCGGCATGGCCTCCCAGTTGAAGGGCATGGTGCGGGCCTCGGCGTCGCGCAGGTAGCCCTTCTCGATGAAGGGCTCGAAGGCGGCGTTGTTCACGTCGCGGATCAGGGCGCCGGGCCGGATGAGCTTCTCCGCGCGCTTCACGCCGTTCGACGCAGGTGGCAAGCACGTCCTCCTGCCGGTCGGTCAGCGTGCCCACCGCGATCATCCGCGCCGTCTGCGCGGTGTAACCCTGGCAGGTGACGTTGGAGATGTAGAAGTTGAGCAGGTCGCCCGGCCGCAGCACGTGGCCATAAGGCTTGCCGCAGGCGGTGCCGAACTCGTTGACGCCGATCTGGTAGCCGTCGCCGGTCTCGCCGCCGCGCGCCAGCTGGGCATAGGTGAAGGCGGCGTAGAGCTCGTGGTCGGTCACGCCCGGGCGCGCGACATGGCAGGCGGCCTGGATGCCGATGTCGATGAGCTGCGCGGCGGCGCGGTGCATCGCCTGTTCGCCCGGCGAGCGCACGCGCTGCATGCGGTCGATGATGGCGTTCTCGGACACGAAGCGGGCGGCGGGCAGCAGCTTGTCCAGCGTGGCCCACAGCTCCAGCGACTTCTTGTCGCCGATGCGGCCGATCTGGCCGGCGTCCAGCCCCAGCGCCGCCAGCTTCTTCACGCAGGCCTGCGCGGTCTTCAGGACCGACTGGCCGGGCCGGTCGGCGTATTCGCGGCCCCAGGGGGCGATCTGCCAGATCTCGTCGACCAGCAGCGGTTCGCCACCCGGCGGCAACAGCACCGACTGGGTGAAGAACGACAGCAGGATCAATGGCTTGTCCTCGTCGGACGGGATGATCAGCAGGCCCTCGCGCGCCCAGTCGCAGATGTAGCGCAGGTAGGCGTTGGACATGTGGAACCAGCCTGCCGAGTCGGTATGCACCAGCAAAGCATCGTGGCCGGCCTGCACGGCTTCGCGACGGATACGGCGCAGGCGCTCCTTGAACTCAGCTTCGGGCAGGGGCGGCACGGGCTGGAAATCGAAATCAGGCTCGAAGTCCGCCAGCAGGGACTCGATGCGGCGTTTCTGGGGGCTGGGCGACATGGGGAAACTCACAGGCACATTGATCGCAACAAAGGTATCCTAAATTGCTTTCAAAAGTGTAAACATTACGTATACGCGACTGCTTATACAGCGCATGCAGAGTCCATTGGGTATCATCCCCGGCAGATGACAAGGGAAGCACTGATGGCGAACACGAAAAAACCAAACAAGCGGGCAGAACCGGCGGGGGCCGAGGACGTCACGGAACGCATCTGCCTGGCACTGGCCAAGGCCATGGCCGACGGCGCCCTGCGCCCCGGCACCAAACTCTCCGAAGAGGTGATCGGCAAGCACTTCAAGGTCAGCCGAACGGTGGTGCGTGGTGCGCTCAATGTGCTGCAGCGCGACCACCTCATCGACCGCCAACGCAATCGCGGCGCCTTCGTCGCCGAGCCCACCGTCGCCGAAGCGCGCGAACTGCTCGACACCCGCAACCTGCTCGAACTCTCCATCGTCGAACGCGCCACGCGCCACGCCCAGACGGCAGACCTCGATCGCCTGGAAGCACTCACCCACGAAGAAGAAGCCATCCACAACGCCACCGACGAGGCGGCGAAGACGCGTTTGTCCGGCCACTTCCACGTCGAACTCGCGAGCCTGGCGCGCAATGCGGTGTTGCAGGAGCTGCTGGAGAAAGTCGTCGCGCGCATCGCGCTGGTCAGCGCACTCTATGGCGAAGACCGCAGCAACAAATGCGGCGCGCACGATCACCGCGCCATCGTCGCTGCCATGCGGCGTGGTGATGCCACGGCAGCCTGCGCGGAGATGCAGGCCCACCTCGACGACATCGCACAGCGCATCCGCCTCAACGGTGCGCAGCCCGACAACCGCTCGCTGGAGTCAGTGCTGGAGCGTTTTTCGCCGCGTTAGGTGCTGGGGAGCGCCGAGTCCGGTCGATAGCTCAGGCGCGGAATCCACAGCAGCGCTGCCATGCACAGCACCGCCACCACCGCCGTCAGCCAGATTGCTGGCGAAGTGCTGGCCACCCGCGACGGGTAGATATTCACGAAGGCCGCCACCGCCACCAGGTTGCTCGCCCCCACCAGCACTGCCGACGCGTAGTCATGAAAGCGCCGCGCGCGATTCGCCTCCAGCGCCCAGCGCGGATCGGTGTTGTAGCTGGGTAACTTGGTGTGCCCGTCGTCGATGCGCTCCAGCGCCGAGAGGAAAGCGCGCAGATTGCTCAGCGCCCGCTCCGTCTTGTAGTTGAGGAAGGCCAGACAGGTCGACGCCACCGGGAAGCCCAGCACCAGCCACTCCACCGGCAAGGCCGTCGCCCCCGCACCCGGCTTCAGCGCCACCAGTGCGGCGAGCAAGCTCACCACCAGGGTCACGTACAGGCTCAGTGCCTGCTGCCGATGGGCAATGCGCGCATTCACCTCCTGCGCGGCTGCGATGTAACGGTAGTTGGCGTCTACGCCGGGCATGGCTTACCTCCTTGGTGCGAGCACTGTATCAAGTGCAGGCATCGGCAAGCAGAGGCCGGCGCGAATGGGGGTATGCTTCTTGGCTATTGATTGAGGCTGAAACAGAAGTCGCCCGGATGCGGGCTTACAGGAACCCGGGGCCAAACGCTCCTGGATTGCGCTGCGCTTCATCTGGGCTACTTGCTGGGGACACTGACCTGCAATGTAGGCAATGCGACTCACCAGACAAGGAAAACAAGACTCATGTACCTACACAAGCTGCGCATTCAAGGCTTCCGACGATTTAACAACTTAACTCTTCACTTCAAAGAAGGTTTGAACGTAATCGTCGGCCCGAACAATGCCGGAAAGACTGCGGTTGTCGATGCCCTGCGCGTGTTGCTTGCTGCTAGTGACGAAGGGAGCCTACGGCTAACTGAACTTGACTTGCATCAGAAACCAAATGGAACGCATAGCACTACAGCAACGTTCACATTCGTATTCAGTGGCTTGTCAGAGGACAACGAAGCTGACTTCATGACCGCCCTTGTGCCAGTCAAGAACGCTAGCGGGACGATTGTCAGCTACGACGCACAGTTCACAGTGCAGTACTCCCAAACCGAGCCAGGAGACCGACTTCGCCTGCGTCGATGGGTTGGCCTTCACGAAGAAAACGTGATGACAACAGAGATGCTCGAAGAACTGCGAGCCATTTACCTACAGCCCTTACGGGACCCTGCGAAAGGACTCAAGCCTGGTCGCATGAGCCAAGTTGCTAAGCTCATTCAAAACATGATGCCTGACAATGCCCAGCGAGAGGATCTGGTGCAAAGCTTGAAGGCAATCGACAACGAGTTAAAGGGGAAACCGCCAATCTCCTCGACAAGCACAGCGATTGCGACCAAACATGAAAGTATGCTCGGCGCAGAACTAGCTCAATCTCTGCAGCTCGATCTCGCGTCAAGCGACTTCAATCGATTCACGACCCGCATCGGAATGGCCGTCGGTGGCATGGAGGTAGAGCAAAACGGCCTTGGATTCAACAATCTCATCTATATGGCAGTCGTACTCAGTGAGCTATCGCTCAACAAGGCCGCCGCATACTGTGGGCTCCTTGTTGAAGAACCCGAAGCACACTTGCATCCTCAGCTTCAGGCCGTCCTCCTAGACTACCTAAAGACCGTAGAGAAGCCTACAGAAGGTGAGCGCGCAGTTCAGGTTTTTGTGACTAGCCACTCCCCGAATTTCGCGGCGCTTGCTGACCTTGACTCGCTCTGCTGCATCTATGAGGGGCTTGATGGCCCAGTAGCTTTTGCCCCGCGAGATATTGCTTTTGATAAAGGCAAAAAGGAGAAGCTACAGAGATACCTCAATGTAACCCGCGCAGAACTATTCTTTGCGCGACGGCTAATACTCGTCGAAGGTACTGCCGAACTGTTTCTGGTAGAGGCACTTGCTACGAAAGCAGGCCACGATCTTCGCAAGCTCTCCGTTAGTGTCATAAGTACTGACGGTCTAAATTTCGATGCCTTTCTACCTCTGTTTGGTAAAGGTGCCATGCAAATTCCGGTCGCCGTCGTTTCAGACGCAGATCCTCCAAAGAACTTTTTCCCGGACAAAAACACATCCCTCAAACTCTCAACGAGCGCCCAAGTCCTGCAGAAACACGAAGACGAATTCGTAAAATGCTTCTTCGCTCAGAAAACACTTGAGTACGACCTTGCCCTTGATGCTGATCGTCGTGAGCTAATGATCGACGCACTTAAGGATATGCATCCTGTTATCGGCAAAGATCTAGAGACGGCGGTTATCGAAGCACAGACCGATCAAGAGAAAGCAACGATTCTCTATTGCGGAATGTTTGATCGCCAGGGTGATCTTGAGAACGTGAAGAAAGGGCACTACTCACAAGTTCTCGCTTACGGCATAGCCTCATCTAAGAATCCAATCGCAATTCCTTCGTACCTTGAGTCAGCCTTGGAATTCGTAAGGGCTATCAATGCATGAGTTCATCGCCACGCCTGAACAGAAGGCGATTATCGAAGCTGAACTCAAGCCTATCGCCGTAGTTGCTTGTCCAGGAAGCGGGAAGACTGCGACAGCCGTTCGACGGGTGGCTGAGATCAGAAGGCGACTCGAGAACGACAACGACCGTGGTCACGTTGCACTTCTGTCGTACTCCAACGTGGCAGTCGATACCTTCCGTAGCGAGTATCGGCTACTACGCGGGCGCGACGACGGCTCAGACAGAGTGATTATCCAAACCGTCGATGCGTTCATCACGTCATTTCTGTTGAGGCCACATGGCAGCCGAGTGATGGGATGTACACGAACCCCTTTTCTAGTTCTGGGAGACGAACCATTTCTCGCGAACTATCGTTTCGGAAAAGACAATCAGAAGACCTTTGGTCTTGAAGATCTAACCCTTGACCGAAGCAAGGGGAAGACAGTTTTCCACCGACGACTCAAGAACGGAGCAACGGTTGAACTCGATGCAGAGCTCGAAGAACTTGCTCGCAAGAAGGTAAAGGAACTAGCGAAGGTTGGTGGCTATACATACTCAATCGGTCGTGCATGGGCCCTTGCTCTTCTCAATAAGGAACCTCGATTGAGAGATGCGCTCGCCCGACGATTTCCGCAGATTTTGATAGACGAAGCTCAGGACATTGGTTCCTTCGAGAGTGCAGTACTCGATTTACTGCACAGCGCAGGTAGCACCATTTCGCTGGTGGGTGACTTTCACCAGAGCATCTATGGCTTCAATTTCGCAACGGGGTCCTACCTTCGGGATTTTTCGAAGCGTCAAGGCGTTTTGAGTCTTCCCTTGACCCAAAACCGACGTTCATTGCCTGGCATCTTGGCGGTAGCCAACTCCTTGTCTGGCACGAGCTCAAAACCTTTCCGCACAACGGCTTCTCGTCCTTCAGGCGCGTATTACTGGCGCTACGACGAAAAAAAACTGCCACAACTAATGTCAACATGGCCAGCCGAGCTTGTTGCAGCAGGCTACGAACTGAGCGAAGCGGTCATCCTTTGCCGGGGCAACGCACTTCTTGAGCGGCTGACTACGGCATCGTCCAAGCTTGGACTTTCTACGGTGAAGCACTTCGCCGCTGCCGCGCTAGAGCGCGAGCAGAACGCTGATATGTCCAAAGCTGTTGACCATTGCGCGCAGGCCGTCTTGAATCTTGTGCGGGGGCTACCTGACTCCTTGATAGGTGACTTAAAAGGTATGCGTGGTGACGCAGACATGCGGATACTTCGTCGGCTTGTGTGGAAGCTACTTCGCTCTCCTGACTCGGGCATCCCTTCAGCAACTCGAGAGGCCAAGACCGACTGGTTGCCAACCCTAAAAAACAATCTTGGGGGCTGGTTGAATGCATTGGAGGCCCAAAGCTCATTTAGTCGCGTACCAACGTGGGAAGCCCGCTTAAAGTCTACGAAACTCGCAAGCACAGGCCCTCTGCTAGTGAATGATTTAGAGCAAAACGAATGGGGAGAGCTGCGTTGCGGAACAGTACACTCGGTCAAGGGTGAAGGAATTCCAGCGGTTCTTTACCTAACAAACAAAAGTGACTTAAACGCCATGCTCAGTGGAACTGACGGTGAGGAGGGGAGAATTGGCTTCGTGGCGGTCACGCGTGCCCGCGACTTACTCGTAATCGGAATACCCAAAGACACCACGAGCGACATTGTCGATGCCATGCATCGACATGGCTTCACAGAGTGGCCTCCCGGCCACCTCGCAACGCTTGTCGAACAACAAGTAATCTCAGCGGTTACATAAAATTGAGGACACTTGATACCACCAACCCGGATACCAATATCCCCTACGCAATGAAAGACGGCCGCATAAGCGGCCGTCTTTCATTGCGAGATGTCTATCGAATCAGCGCCTAGCCGTCGCCAACCGATACACCACCGACACCAACCGATCCACTTCCTCGCAGGTGTTGTAGAACGCGAGCGAGGGCCGCACCGTGGTCTCGACGCCGAAGCGGCGCAGGATGGGTTGGGCGCAGTGGTGGCCGGTGCGGACGGCGATGCCTTCGCGATTGAGGGCCTTGCCGACTTCTTCGGTGCTGTAGCCGGCCAGCGTGAAGGAAGCGACGCTGGCTTTGTTGGCGGCGGTGCCGATGAGGCGGATGCCCGGGATCGTCTTGAGGCCATGGGTGGCGTATTCGAGCAGGTCGTGCTCGTAGCGGCCGATGTTCTCGATGCCGATGCGCTCCACGTAGTCGAGCGCTGCGCCGAGGCCGACGGCGTCCGCGATGTTGCCGGTGCCGGCTTCGAAGCGATTGGGCGGCGGCTGGTAGATGGTGCGCTCGAAGGTGACGTCCGCGATCATGTTGCCGCCGCCTTGCCAGGGGGGCATGTGTTCGAGGATGTCGCGCTTGGCGTACACGGCGCCGATGCCGGTGGGGCCGAAGATCTTGTGGCCGGAGAAAACGAAGAAGTCTGCGTCGAGGTCCTGCACGTTGACGCGCATGTGCGACACGGACTGCGCGCCGTCGACGACGGCCTTGGCGCCGACGCTGTGCGCCATGGCGACGATCTCCTTGACCGGCGTGACGGTGCCCAGCGCGTTGGAGACCTGCGTGACGGAGACGATCTTCACTTTGTCGGTGATGATCTTGCGCGCTTCGTCGAGCAGGATCTGGCCGCTGTCGTCGACCGGGATCACGCGCAGCTTTGCACCCTTCGCTGCCGCAAGCTGTTGCCAGGGCACGATGTTGGCGTGGTGTTCGAGGTGGGAGACGACGATCTCGTCACCTTCGTGCACGTTCTGCGCGCCCCAGGTCTTGGCGATGAGGTTGATGGCTTCGGTGGTGCCGCGCACGAAGATGATTTCTTCGCTGGAGCCGGCACCGATGAAGCGACGCACCTTGTCGCGCGCGCCCTCGTAGGCATCCGTGGCGCGTGCGGCGAGTTCGTGCGCGGCGCGGTGGATGTTGGAGTTCTCGTGCTCGTAGAAGTACGCGAGGCGGTCGATGACGGCTTGCGGCTTCTGCGTGGTGGCGGCGTTGTCGAACCAGACGAGCTGCTTGCCGTTCACGCGTTCCTGCAGGATGGGGAAATCGCGACGAACTGCATTCACGTCGAAGGGCGGATGAGCACTGGATTGTGATTCCAGTGCTCTACCGTTTTCGTTGCGAGTCAGGTCGGTGAAGTAGAACCATTGGTCCTTCTTCCGCTCGGACTCTTTCGCAGCAGCAGGTGCGCCGGGGACATTCGTCGTCGGCGCAGCGGGAGCACCGCCGAGCAAGGCGCGCAGATCGTCTTCGCCGGGCAGTCCGAAGCTGCGTGCGGTAACGCGGTCTTCGCTGGGTACGGCGACGTCAGGTGCAGACGATTGCAGGCTCCTCGACTCGCCGAGGAAGTAGTACGGTGAGCTGGGCGGTTGTGCAGACGTGTGCACTGGCGGCTGCGGTGCATCGATGCTGGGCAACGCGGCCGCATAGGCCTCTGGCACAGCTTGCGCAGGGCTGCGGCTGGATGCGCCAGCGGTGTCGGCAAACTTGTCAGGCACGCCGGTCTGCGTCGCTGCAGCAGGCGCCAGCGACGGCGCACGGCCACCGAGTGCCAGCACGGGCTCGGGCGGTTGCGGTGGCGTGCCGAGCTGCGAGACGCCACCGAGGTGGCTGAGGCCCAGCGGCAGGCCGTTGCTCACGCCGCCGGGGGCGGCAGTCGTGGGCAAGGCAGAGAAAAACTCGCCGGCGAGCTTCGCAAGACTGGCCACGTCAGGCAACCCTGCCGGTGGCGTGAAGCCACCTTGCGGCTCACTTGTAGGTGTCAGGGTAGTCATGGAACTTGCCGATCTCCACATCGTCCAGAACAGCCAGTGCATCGTCGCTCAACACGGCCAGCGAGCAGTACAGCGAAATGAGGTAGGACGCGATGGCATGGCGGTTGATGCCCATGAAGCGCACCGACAGGCCCGGGCTCTGTTCGCCGGCAAGGCCGGGCTGGAACAGGCCGACCACGCCCTGACGCTTGTCACCGACGCGCAGCAGGATGATCTTGGTCTTGCCATCGGCGACGGGCACCTTGTCCGACGGGATCAGGGGGATGCCGCGCCAGGTGAGGAACTGCGAGCCGAACAGGCTGACGGTGGGCGGCGGCACGCCACGGCGCGTGCACTCGCGGCCGAAGGCGGCGATGGCAAGCGGATGGGTGAGGAAGAAGGCGGGCTCTTTCCAGACCTTGGTGAGCAGTTCGTCGAGGTCGTCCGGCGTCGGTGCGCCGGTGAGCGGGAAGATGCGTTGCTCGTCGGCCACGCTGGCGAGCAGGCCGTAGTCGGGATTGTTGATGAGCTCGGATTCCTGGCGCTCCTTGACCGTCTCGATGGTCAGGCGCAGCTGTTCCTTGATCTGGTCGTGCGGACTGCTGTAGAGGTCCGACACGCGGGTATGCACATCGAGTACTGTGCTGACGGCGTTGAGGAAGTACTCACGCGGTTGCTCTTCGTAGTCGACGAAGGTGTTGGGCAGCTCGCCCGATTCGTTGCGCTGGGTGCAGGTGACCTGCACGTCTTCGGCATTGCGCACCTTGTTAACGCGGTAGATGCCGGCTTCGACCGGCTGCCACTGCAGCAGGTGCGTGAGCCAGCGCGGCGTGATGATGGAAAGCTGCGGAACGGTTTTGGTTGCGTTCGCAAGCTGCCGTGCGGCGTTATCGCCAAGGGCCAGCTGGCCGGTCTGTACATCTGCCACGTTCGACTCCTTATGAAGAAGTTGGATTTGCTTAGAGAAAAATCAGTTAAGCGAGTCTCGTGGAGCGTGGGGCTGCACTCAACATGCTATAGCCGTCAAAGAGCTTGTCGTGTCTGGCTATTGCCCTCTCCCGGCCCTGACGGGCCACCCTCTCCCAGGCGTGGGAGAGGGCACGGCAACGCGTGTTTGCCACTTGGTACTTTCGCAACCCGGACTCACCGGGTGACAGGCCACGGCAGTCCCCTCTCCCAAGCCTGGGAGAGGGTGGCCAGAGGCCGGGAGAGGGGGAAATGGTGGCGCTCGCACCAAGCATCAAAGTCGCTGGATTCCCGCTCGCGCAGGAACGACGCCGGCGTCAGCCGCGAGCTGCGCCCCACCCCGCTCATACCGCGCCAGCAACGAACTCGCCGTCACATCCAGCGCCGTCAACAACTTGATCAGCGTTGCCAGCGAGGGCATGGCGACGCCGCGTTCGATCTCGCCGACATAGGAGCGATTGAGGTCAGCACGCTCTGCGAGTTGTTCCTGCGACAGGCGGCAGGACTCGCGCAGGTTGCGCACCACGGAGCCGAAACGTACGCATACCGATGCGGTCATTGCGCGCTCCCTTCACTGACGGATGCCGGCTCTGCCGCGCGGCGCGGCTGGCTTTGCAGGCTGGCCTGTGTGACCTGGCTGCCGGGGGGCACGCTGTGCGTGAGCCAGACGTTGCCGCCAATGCTGGAGCCGCGCCCGATGGTGATACGACCAAGAATGGTGGCACCGGCGTAGATGACCACGTCGTCTTCGACCTGCGGGTGACGCGGTTGGCCTTTCTGCAGCTTGCCGTCTTCGCCCTTCTCGAAGCGCTTGGCGCCCAGCGTGACGGCCTGGTAGATGCGTACGCGTTCGCCGATCACGGCCGTCTCGCCGATGACGACGCCCGTGCCGTGGTCGATGAAGAAGCCGGCGCCGATCTGCGCGCCGGGGTGGATGTCGATGCCGGTGGCGGAGTGCGCGATCTCGGCCACGATGCGCGCCAGCAGCGGCACACCGAGGCGGTAGAGCTGGTGCGCGAGGCGGTGGTGGATGATGGCGACGATGCCGGGGTAGCAGAGCAGCACTTCGTCGACGCTGCGTGCGGCGGGGTCGCCGTTGAAGGCGGCCTGCACATCGGTGTCGAGCAGCAGGCGCACGCCGGGCAACGTTGCAGCGAAGCCACGCACGATGCCGATGGCGGCGAGCTCGATCTCGACCGCGCTGGCGGTGGCGTGACGGGCGGCGTAGCGGAGCTCCAGCCGCACCTGCGCGAGCAATGCGTTGAAGGCGGCGTCGAGCGTGTAACCGACGTAGAAGTCTTCGCTCTCCTGGCGCAGATCGGCTGGGCCGAGGCGCATGGGGAACAGCGCGGCGCAGAGGCTGGCGGTGATGCCCTCCAGTGCTTCGCGGGATGGCAGCTCGCGGCCGCCGGATTCCTTGTTGCGTTGTTGTCCGTCGCGCCACAGCTCACGCACGGCACGCAGTTGCGTGACGACCTGGTCGAGCTCCCAGTTGGGAACCGCCGTCAGCAACTCACGGGTCGATCCACTTTCACTCATTTCCTGCTCCACGATTGATACGACTCCGGACAGGCCCACACCCTGCCCTGCTGCACACGTCCCGGTTACGGCTCAGTCCTGCACCCAGGCCAGGCCGTGGTGACGCCAGCCGCCGAGCGCGCCGCGTCGCTGCTGCGCGTCGAGATCGCCCTCGAAGCCTTCGAGCACGTTGAAGGCCTGCGTGAAGCCGGCCTTGGCGAGGGCTTCGGCGGCATCCACCGAGCGCTTACCGCTGCGACACAGCAGCAGCACGATGCGGTCCTTGGCGAGCCTGGCTTCCACCTCGCGCACGAAGCGCGGGTTGCGGGTCATGGCAGTGCCGGTGGCCCAGGCGACGTGCAGGCTGTCGGGCACGTAGCCGACGAACTTGCGCTCTTCGGCGGTGCGCACGTCTAGCAGCACGGCTTGCCCGCTGCTGAACAGAGCCCAGGCGTCTTGCGGCGAGACGCCACCGGCGTAGCCGAGTGCCGCAGCCTGCTGGCGAGCCTGTTCGAGAATGGCCGCCGCGGCGTCACTCAGCGGAGTGGCATCAGCAAGCTGGGTGCCCCGCGACAGGGGGACGGATTGCAGCGCTGCGTTGGACATGGAGGTCTCCTGTGACGTCTCGATGAATGCTGACGCACAGCTTATGAGTGACCCCTGCAGCGGCGGAACGAAGAAATACTGCAATGCAAATGCTGCTATGCATATCTGCCGCGTGGCGGGTGCGGCCCACGGCAAGCGGCTTGCGCCATCGGTGCCACGGCAGGAGCTGCTGACGGCAAGCCGCACGGCGCCTCACTCGCGGCGATGCAGCAACAAGTCTTTGTTGCCCGGTGCCACTAATGTTCCTAATATCCCGGCACCGGGAATGCAGCACACCAGCAAAACACCGGACGACCCGCACCGTTCCCGCAGTCCGGCTCGATTACAAATCCAGGAGACAACATGAGAAGCAAGCAACTCGCGCTGTTGGCGCTATTGGCTGGCGTCATGGTCGATGCCAGCGCGGCCAACCGCCCCGCCGGTTACACCACCATCTGTACCGAGGGCAAGACCTGCTCGGTGGCAGCCAACACGAATGTGGCCTATGGCCGCTCGGATCAATTCACCTACAAGGTTCTCTCGGGCAGCTTCGTCTGCGGCGAAGTGACCTTCGGCGCCGGCACCAAGGTCGCCGGCGGCACCAACGAGTGCTCGGCTCCGTCCGGCACCGCGTCGTCGAGCGTCGCATCGGTCTCGTCGAGCAGCAGCTCGAAGTCGTCCAGCAGCGTCGCACCGAGCTCGTCCTCGAGCAGCTCGAAGTCGAGCAGCACGCCCTCCTCGTCCAGCAGCAGCTCCAAGTCGTCGAGCTCCAGCTCGGTGAACACCACTGGCAACGTGACCGTGCCCGCATGGCAAGGTTGCCCGGCCTACGTCGCCCCGAGCAGCACCGTGCCGCTGACCGCCAGCATCGTCGTGCCTGCCGGCACCACCTACGACGGCGGTGGCAAGCGCTTCAACCTGTCTGACGCCGGCCAGTCCGAAGGCCAGCCGCCGGTGTTCGACCTTGAAGAAGGCGCCACGCTGCGCAACGTCGTGATCGGCAACCTCGCTGCCGACGGCGTGCACTGCAAGGGCAACTGCACGGTCTACAACGTGTGGTGGGAAGACCTTGGCGAAGATGCCGCAACGGCTCTCGGCGCCTCGGGCACCACGATGCGTGTTGATTGCGGCGGCGCCTTCCTCGGCACCGACAAGACCTTCCAGCACAACGGCCAGGGCACCTTCCACATCACGCGCTTCGTGGCGGATAACTGGAAGAGCAAGGGCGGCAAGTTCTATCGCTCCTGCGGCGACTGCACCGGCAACAAGGGCCCGCGCAACGTGATCATCGAGAACTCGCGCATCCACAACCACCAGACCATCGTGGGTGTGAACAGCTCGTACTCGAACGGCTCGACGCCTGACAAGGCCACGCTGCGCAACGTCTACCTGCTGCGCTGGAACGGCGAAATCGAAGTCTGCTCGACCTACAAGGGCGTCGAGAAGGGTTCGGGCTCGTCGAGCAACATCGGCAGCGAGTGGAACACCTCCACCTGCAACCTGACCTACACCGACATCTTCGCCGTCGATCAACTCAACGGCACGAAGAAGACCGGCATCGCCCCGGGCAATGGTGTGGATCCGGCTCCGGTGAACCGCGTGAAGGAAACGTGGACGTACTAAGCTGGACGCACTGGGCTGGACGTACTGATCACCGTACGTTTCAGGCAGTCGATGACAGAACGCCCGGAGAGAAATCTCCGGGCGTTTTTTCTTTGTGGGGAGCTCGCAGAGCTCCTTTTACCGCACGACAAAAGACAATCAACAGGTCACTGTTCTCGCCCCTCCAACGCTCACGCCCCACACACGCGGCAGCACAGCACCCGAATATTGAAACTTGACCGGTTTTTGCATCCTGACTGATGGCGCGCAGAGTATGCCCACGTCACATACGAATGTCCTATCATGGCGTACGCGCCCAAGCCCCTATCCGGGCGTCCACAATCGACAGCTGTCATAGCAACCAAAACACTAAAGAGGGAATCATGCCATTCATCCAGGGCTCTGCAGGAGAAGACTCGCTCTACGGGGATAACCGCAACGACACGCTGGATGGTGGCGCTGATGCCGACCTCATGGTCGGCAACGCCGGCGATGATGTTTACCTCGTCAACAATGAGAACGATCTTGTCTGGGAGTATGCGGGCGAGGGAAACGACACCGTTATTTCAAGCGTCACGTACCAGCTCACTTACCAGGTCGAGAACCTGACGCTGACAGGCCTTACAGCCAGCCGCGGCACGGGGAACAATAGCGCCAACATTCTGCTTGGCAACGCCGCAGCCAACACGCTGGAAGGACTTGAAGGGGACGATACACTCGATGGAAAGAGCGGGGATGACACGCTCGTTGGTGGCACAGGCAATGATCTGTACATCGTCAACTCCGGCCAGGATCAGATTATGGAGCTCGAAGAGGAAGGTTCCGACAGCGTCCAGTCCAGCGTTAGTTATGCCTTGAGTAGCCATGTCGAGAACCTTCTCCTCATGGGCCTTGGAAATCTCGAAGGAACGGGCAATGAAATCAGCAACTTGATTGCTGGCAACGATGGCAGCAATGTGCTCTATGGCATGGAAGGCAACGACACGCTCGACGGTGGTCTGGGGAATGACTGGCTGATTGGCGGAACAGGCGACGACACCTATGTCGTTGACTCGACTTCGGATCGCGTTACGGAGGACGCCAATGCCGGCATCGATACCATCCAGACGAACGTCAGTTTCGCGCTAGGTTTCTACGAAGCCAACGTCGAAAACTTGACGCTCATTGGCAACGCCGCGATAGACGGGTACGGCAATTCACTGGACAACGTACTGACGGGCAACAGTGCCAGCAATCGCCTCCAGGGAGGGTTTGGCAACGACACGCTGGTATCAGGAGGCGGTCAGGACACACTGTCTGGCGGTCAAGGCGACGACACCTACGTGATCGATTCAGGCGAGGTTGCCATTTCAGAGAACTACGGGGAAGGCAACGACACGGTCGTTTCCAGCATCAGCTGGGAACTGGGCTATGCATTGGAGAATTTGACACTCACGGGCACAGGTTCATCCAATGCCATCGGCAACGCCGACAACAATATCCTGAACGGAAACAGCGGCAACAACCTGCTGGACGGAAGCACAGGCGCAGACAGCCTGCTTGGGGGCAGCGGCAACGACACGCTGTACGGCAGGGGCGGTGATGACGTGCTATCCGGGGGCTCTGGCGACGACAGCTATATTGTCGATTCGGACGATGACCAGATCCTCGAAGAGATCAATGACGGTATCGACACCGTCATCTCCAGCGTCAGCTATGCACTGAGTGCCCATATCGAGAATCTTGTTCTGTCGGGAACTGCCGTGACTGCGACGGGTAACGACTTGGCGAATACGCTGACGGGCAACGCCGCTGGCAATACGCTCGACGGCGGCTCGGAGGTTGACACAATGAGCGGCGGCGCAGGCGACGACACCTATTTCGTCGATTCAGGAGACGTCGTCATTGAACTTGCTGGCGAAGGTCTGGACACTGTTGTGTCGAGCGTCAGTCATACGCTGTCGGAAAACGTCGAAAATCTGACGCTGTCTGGTAGCTCGGCCATCAATGCCACGGGCAATATTCTTTCCAATTACATCGTAGGCAACACAGCCGCCAATCTGCTTGATGGAGGACTGGGCAACGACACAATGTCTGGCGGTGCTGGCAACGACACATACCGCGTAGACACTACCCAAGATGTCATTATCGAGAACTCAGCCGAAGGGATTGATACGGTCCTCTCAGCCACCTCTAGCTATCAACTTGGAGCTAATCTCGAAAATCTTGTGCTGACAGTCGGCGCGACAGCCGGCATGGGCAATGCGCTGGACAATTCAATCACTGGCAATGAAGTCGACAACTTCCTGGGGGGCGGCGAAGGGGATGACACGCTGGATGGAGGTAACGGCAAAGACATGATGATTGGCGGTCGTGGGAATGACTTCTACGTTGTCGACAACAGCGGGGACTCTATTGTCGAACAACTGAACGAGGGCATCGACACGGTCCAGTCGTCCATCAGCTATCAGCTCGGGCAAGAGCTCGAACATCTCACGCTGACAGGTTTCAGCTCAGCGGCCGGCCTTGGAAATTCACTGAACAACGTCATCACAGGCAACTCCGGCGACAACAACCTGGTTGGCGATGCTGGCAATGACTCGCTCAATGGTGGTGCCGGAGGGGATCAACTGGACGGCGGCATTGGTGATGATTCATTGAATGGCGAAGCCGATAACGACTATCTGTTTGGCGGGTCTGGCAACGACACGCTGGACGGAGGCTCCGGTGAAGACCAGCTCGTTGGTGGAGAAGGGAGCGACACTTACATAGTCGACAACAGCCTCGACCTGGTAATCGAGAGCGAGAACGAAGGCACTGACATCGTATTTTCTTCCGTGAACTACTCCTTATTCGGACGCGCTGTCGAAAACCTCGTATTGACAGGCTCTCTGGCGCAATCCGCACATGGCAACGATAGCAACAACGCACTGATAGGGAACACCAACAACAACACCCTCTTTGGCTATTTCGGTGACGACACCATCGACGGAGGTCTGGGCAGCGACACCATGCTTGGGGGCGCCGGTAACGACACATATGCTGTCAACACTTGGGGAGACGTCATAGTCGAATACTCGAATGAGGGCACAGACACCGTACTGAGCACGTTGTACAGCTACACGTTGACCGACATAAATATTGAAAACATCACGTTAACCGGCGCGCTATCCATGCATGCTCAAGGCAATGATCGCGACAACCTGATGCTTGGCAATAGCAACGACAACACGCTGGAAGGAAGAGCCGGCGACGACACACTGAATGGTGGAGCTGGATTTGATCAGCTGTATGGCGGACAGGGGAACGACACTTACATTGTCGATAACGACAGGGACATTGCCTGGGAGTATTTTGGCGAAGGAACAGATACGGTATTCAGTGCCAGCAATTTTTCGCTAAGCGAGAATATCGAGAACCTCACGCTCACTGGCGCAACAGCAATGTGGGCGGGGGGAAACTCCCTGCACAACGTAATAGTCGGCAACAGCGCCAACAACTCTCTGAACGGCTTATCCGGCAATGACACTCTCGACGGTAGCGCCGGAATTGACACTCTGCATGGTGGGACCGGCAATGACACATATCTGGTCAACGACTATGACTACATCTACGAGTACGCCGGAGAAGGCACGGATACAGTTCAGTCGTCGAGAGATTACACGCTGGGTAGCAACCTCGAGAACCTGACGCTCACAGGCAGCACGGCACGCACAGCTACCGGCAATGAACTCAACAACATCCTTACTGGCAACGCTGCTGACAACGTCATTAGCGGAGGCTCTGGCAATGACACTCTTGATGGCGGCGCTGGCAATGACTCCCTCGACGGAGGCACCGGCGTTGATTCAATGTCAGGCGGCACGGGCAACGACATGTATGTTGTTGATAGTGTCAGCGATGTTGTGACAGAGAAGCTGAACGAAGGAACCGATGCCGTAACAACCAATATCAGCTACACACTCGGATCCAACGTAGAAAATCTCATCTTGTCTGGCGGATCAGCCATCAGTGGTGCGGGCAATTCACTGGACAACAAGTTGACCGGCAATACGGGCAATAACGCCCTCGCAGGCAACGCTGGCAACGACACACTTGATGGCGGAGCTGGTATCGACACTCTTACCGGTGGCGTTGGCGACGACACCTATGTCATTGACAGCAGTGACGTCATCGTGGAGTACGCAGGCGAAGGCAGCGACACAGTCGTGATCGGCTTCAATTACACGCTTGGCAATAACCTGGAAAATCTCACCCTCAGTGGTAGTCTTTCCGCTTCCGGTACGGGCAATGCCGGCAACAACGTGCTGATCGGCAACAGTGGCAACAACGTACTGAGCGCTCAGACTGGCAATGACACACTGGATGGTGCAGGAGGTATGGATACGCTGGTAGGTGGCAGCGGAAACGACACGTATCTGTTTGGACGCGGCGCTTCCAAAGACACCATTTCAGAAGCAGATGGAACCTCAGGCTCTGACCTGCTGCAGTTCGGTTCTGACGTTGCAAGCAATCAACTGTGGTTCCAGCGTAGTAGCAACAACCTCCTGATCACGATCATTGGCACCACTGATCAAGTCGTCATTTCCAACTGGTATGGCGGCACGGCCTATCACGTTGAACAGATGAAATCCTCGGACGGCAAGACCCTTCTTGACAGTCGCGTTGACCTTCTGGTGAATGCCATGGCCAGCTTTGCCCCCCCTCCGCCCGGCCAGACCACCCTATCACCCAGCTACCAAAACGCATTGGCCCCCGCACTTGCTGCTGCGTGGCAGTAGCCCCCGATTCAGATTGCGTTACCAGAACGCCTGGAGAGATCTCTCCGGGCGTTTTTCTTTTCCCGCCCTCCAGACCAGCACTTGGATGCTTGATATCAAACATCGACGCTATGGCTCCATAGAATTTTCGCCGGATCGAACTTGTAGCGATTCACCACGAGCGCCCGATCAAGTCCCGACCACGCTTTCCCGAAACCGTGAGCCACCCCTTGACTGTCTGGTCATCCAAATGAAAAACATACTCCTGCCGCTACTCTTCGTCGTCTGTGTCGGCTGCGCCAGCACCATTGGCACGTCGCAGCCCTACGCGGCGTATGAAGACAAGAATCTGCGGCCGGATCAGATTGCAACCGTCAAAGGATTCATCAGCGATGAGCGCGGGCTGTTCAACGTCCCGTATAGCGGCATCCTCATCAAATGCATCGACGGAAAATCCACGTTCAACTTTGCACCTGGATACGACAACGGCTTCGAGTCACCCAATCTCGTCACAGTCAAACCCGGCCGCCATCACATGCAGGTCAGATACTTCCATCGAAAATGGAGCGTCTTCTGGTCCATGTGGTTCGATGCCGTCGGCGGGGAAGAATATGCCGTCAAATTCTCTTACCCCACCCCTGACACCGTGAGGATCTGGCTCGAAAACAGCCGGACAAAGGAAGTCGTGAGTGGCAAGAACCTGGACTACGAAATGCGCAACAGCCCCAACACCTGCTCCTGATTCGCAGCCAATCCCGTCCCTGCCCCGGCCAGGCTTGCCCTACCCGATCTACTACTGCCCAGAATTGCGATCATGACTGCACACACCAGGTTTCTCCCGTTCATCACGGTACTTCTTGCCGGCTGCGCTTCGTCGTATGTCGCACCGCCTGCTGACAGCGCAGCAAGGTTCCGCATCTCTGCACCGCAAACCACTCGGGGCACAACCGTCGGCGCGCTGGCTTATCCATCGGGGAAATGCGAATCACCGATGACGCTAGGCATGATTGGAGGCATTGCACGATTACGTGACGAGAAGCCGCTCGGGATTCCCGGCTCCGCAGCACTGGAGGAAAAAACCGCGATTGAACGACTCGTGCCGTCAGGGTCGCCGTACATGATCTCCATGCGTGGCATGTACCAGGGCAAGATGTGCGTCGTGACGCTACGCCTCACCCCCATCAAGGGCGAAGACTACGAAGCGATCTACACATGGGATGACGCTCGCTGCTATGTCAGCCTGAGCAAGATCACGACCTCAGGCACGGGTGAGGTCGTGCGGAGCAAGACACCAGGGCTTGAGCAAACCGCTGTATGCAAGGATGGCTTCAACTGAATGCTGCCCCCTGCGCCGCTCACCCGCACAGAAAGCGGAAGAGCACGCACCGTATGTTTCCCTTGCAACAATGCCCGCCCATGCGGGCATTGTCGTTTCCGGGGTCGCTCAATACCATGCAGGCAGTAGATGACAGAACGCCCGGAGAGAAATCTCCGGGCGTTTTTTCTTGCCTGCCACCCGGGCAATCCGACACACTTCGTTTCATCAGACGACACGATGATCGGGAGTCCGCCATGCCCAAGCCGCTCTACTTCTACCCCTACACCGACGACCGCTACTACATCGGCTTCGGCCCCCGCTTCCTTGCCAACCTGCCGGCCGGCATCTCCTTGCATTGCATCGCCCCCACGCTCGCCAGGAAAAAATTCAAATATGCGCATGAGCTGGAAGCAAACGCCTTCGCACGGTACACCGACAACACCCACCGCATCTATGTGATGGGTCACTGCGGGCCCGGCCGCCCTAATATCCACACCTCAACCGGCAATCGCAATGGCACCTGCCACTTCACGCAGCTTGTCAGTTACTTCGAGGACTATGGCCTGCCCGACACATCCCAGGTCGTGATCCGGATCCATGCCTGTCACAGCGCCAGCCCCAACGGCGTGAATGACAGCTTCGCCAAACGCTTCAAGGACCAAATGACGCTCCATAACTACAACGCAGTTACGGTGCAGGGTTACACCGTTGCTATTGGCCCCTACCTCGTCAATCGCTGGGGAGAGCTCCCCTTTTCCTCCGCCAACGAACATCGCGTCACAGTGGCGTAGCGGCTTCGTCGCGTCTGCGGACCTGAAGTCCGGACCGTAACCACAGTGGACACCATGATCGAACTGAAAATCGAACCACATATCGGCATCGGGCCGATCAAGCTGGGCGCAAGCCGGCACGAGGCAAGAGCAGCACTCTCAGCTATCGGGCTGCCTTTGGAAGCTGCCGACAAAAACCTCGACTACTTTGATCGAGCCGGCATCAAGGTTGAGTACACATCCGATTGCGCGTCGTTCATTGGCGTCTCGCATAGCAAGGTGTGCCTGTTTACTTACTTCGGCAAGAACGTATTCGACACACCCGCAACAGAGCTTTTCGAACTGTTCGCCTCAAACGAAGCCACGGGAAACCATGTCTTCAACACGTATGAGCACGTGTTTCCCGAACAAATACTGACGCTCTGGGATGCCGATGAACAATACGATCGGATCGGAATGGAAACACGGGTCATGTGGGCTCAGGTGGGTGTTGGGAATGGTGTTTACCTGCGAGCCATTCGTAGAATCGGGGGAGAAGCCGTCTAACACTCGGACTATCCCGTGCGCTCACACCCAAACACTTCAGCATCAGGCCCCAAATGAACTACCGTCACATCGCCGTCGTTAGCGTAATGCTGTTTCAGAGCACCTGGTCTTGCGCTGCCGAACCCATTGTGAGCGCAGACTTTCCTGCTGCCAATATCTCCAAAGTGATACTGCGCGCGGGAAATGCAGCTGACGCCAAGGTCATCGCCGGGGAAGCGTCACTGTCATCGGTTGTCATTTCGGCAACCGCTGGCGGAGGAGCTGGCGGCTACCACTCGCCCGACCCGAACTGGAAAGAAACACCGGCGTCGGATTGGGGCATGGCGTTCGTCGCCCGGGCTTTTGGCTCGACGTTGGTCATCTCAACCAAGAACGAAACGCGTTACATCCACCATCACTACTTCCTTGAAGGAATACGAATACAGGTTCCGCCTCACATTCAAGTAATCCGCGAGCCACGTATTCTCAAAGGAGACGGATCTCCGGATCTCTCCGCGCCATGAGGCCAACGCCAGACTCGCTGCAAGGCGCACGAACATTCATGCCAACCAGTCAGGAACACAAATGGGACTCCTCGCCGACTTTTTCGTAGCGACGCCAGCCGAAGCATTACGTTATGCGAATCGGCTTTCCGAGCCTGATGAGGGTGAGGAAATCGAAAAACTATTGGCCCCAGCACAGTACAAAGGCTGCACCGGTCTGGAGCTGGGTACGCTCTGGGCGATCCTGGAAGGGAAGGAGTGGGACGTCGGGAAACACATGCCGGAAGACGTTGCTGTCGGCGACGACGAAGAGTCATGGCTTTATCGCTTCCCTGACGAGCTGACCGGGCTTCTGGCAGAAGCTGACCGCGACGCGATCGAAACTGCTGCCATCACTTGGGCGAAAACAGAAGAACTCGATTGCGACCCTGAAGACATCAAACCGGTACTGGCCGACCTTCAGCTACTTGCAAGAGACGCAATCAGCAAGCACAAAGCCGTTTACCTGTGGGGCTGCGTCTAGCAGGGCTTGGATCTTCACACCCCACACCGGCACCTGAGCCGCTTGCTCCTTTCATCAACACGCCCATGCCAAAGATCAATCCCATGAAGTACGTCGCGCTACCGGTGTTTGCATTTGTATTACTACTCTCTGGCTGCGCAACCGGGCTCTCTCCGATCACTGCCGGAGAGGTACGCGCTGCCGGCACGGACAAGGCGATTGCGCTGGACAGCGAGCAACTCAAGGCCCTTCAGACATGGTTGCAGCAGTCCCAGTCGGGCTGGGGCCGATGCCTCTACACACCACCAGGCTCGTCAGTGAGCGTCTTCTTGCAACACGCGGACGGGTCAAAAAGCTCGGTGTCACTTCTGAAGTTTCCGTCCAGCCAGGCACAAACGACGCTGCGCGCCTCGAATCTCAGTGGCAGCAATCTGGCCGATCAGCCCTGCGCGGTCCAGACATTTCCCCTGTCGGAAATTGTGCGCTTCACGTCCATCATCGGTGCGACGCCGTAATCCCCGAACGCCATGCCCGACACAAGCACCATCACGATCTCGCGCGCCTACGTGCATCGGTGGATGCTGTTGGCACTCGTTGCCGGCGCAATCGTGCCGGCAGGGCTGACTGCATTCATGATCAGCTTCGGCTTTGACCCGCTTGTGACGATTGGCGCAGCAAGTTCGATGGCGGTGCTTGTCGTCGTGCTTTTCCGGACCTGGCGCCGCGGACTCCGGCAGAACATCCAGCTGCATCCCAGCCGGATCGTCTTTGACTATCTCGCCTATCAACAGGAGTTTGCGTTTGCATCCCCACGCGAGTGGACGCTTGATAAGGTGGGCAAGAACTGGCGCCTGACCGCGCTCAAAGACGGTTCGTCCAAGCATATTCCTGTAACGGCCTTCCCGCACCTGCTTGACGAAGCGAGAGCCTTTTATGGTTTGAAGCCGTAGCCTCCGCTGCCAGCACCTCAATCCCCGATGAAGATCCTCGCCATCTCCGGCAGCCTGCGCGCCGCTTCCCACAACTCTGCCCTGCTACGCGCTGCGGCGCGTCTGGCCCCTGCCGGGGTCGAGGTGTGCGTCTACCAGGGGATGGCCGGGATGCCCTTGTTCAACCCGGATCTCGAAGCGAGTGACCCGGCGCCTGTGGCGGGGCTGCGCACACAGATCATTGCAGCCGACGCCTTGCTGATTGCCAGCCCCGAGTACGCACATGGCGTAACAGGGGTCATGAAGAACGCGCTGGACTGGATGGTGGGATGCGAAGCCTTCATCGACAAACCGGTTGCGCTGCTGAACGCCTCGCCGCGTGCGGTGCATGCGCAAGCTTCGCTGCGTGAGACCCTGGCGACGATGTCGGCACACGTCGTCGAGGCGGCGTCGATTGCCGTACCCATACTCGGGTCGAAGCTGGATGAAGACGGCATCGTCGCGCATCCGCAGATCTCGGCCGCGTTGCGTGCCGCGCTCGAAGCCTTGCGCGAAGTGATTGCATTGCGCCGGACAAACAATTGAACAGACTGCGTGGCGGACCTATTGAAAGTCGCGCCTGTGCCCCTGACGTACACCGGATCATCCTTCACCCCTTGCCAGGAGAGCCCACATGTCAGAAGCCGCCACCAGCCCCGTGATCAAGATTGCACGCCTCACCGGCAAACCCGGTCAGAACCAGGCATTGCGCGAAGCGCTGTCCAGCCTCGAAGCCGCGACGCGGCAGGAACCCGGCTGCGTAGCCTTCACGTTGTTCCAGGCCATCACCGACGCAGACAGCTTCGTGCTGCTGGAGCACTTCAGGGACAAGCAGGCGCTGGAGCAACACATGCAGCTGCCGCACACGCGCGAGTTCTTTGCGAAGCAGCTGATCGCGGCAGTCAACGCGGTGGATGTGCCCAGCATCGGCTGATGCACCGCCCACGACGCCCGGCAACACTCAGGGGATGACGCTGGGCTCCGCAATGGCGATGTCGATACGAATGCCCGGTTCGCCAAGATTGTCCGCGAGTTGCTGCGGGTGATCATTCACACAGATTTCGAGTGGCGCATTCTGCGATGCGCGAAAAATCACCCGACCCACTTCGCCCTGAGTAATCTGGGTGCCGACGCGGTAAACCAGCGAAAACGGACGCATTGATGGAAACGCAAAGGTCGTCGGTGCGGTAACCGCGCGATCTCCACTGGCATCAAAAGCCGGTGCGCCGTAGCGGATCTTGCCGCTATCGGCCTCCAGGCGCACAACGCTGCCGGCACGCACCATGGGCATGTTGGGCACTTGCGCGCAAACACTGGTGACAGGCCCGAAGCCCAACCGGTAGATCAATCTGCCATCCGGTGAAAAGCCGACGTTGAGAGGCACGGTGACATCACCAGCGCAATTGACCGTCCCCTTGACGCGCACATTCTTGACGCCCGGCCAACCGGTATAGACGTGCGTATCGGTGAACGGCCAGCTGGATACCCCGAATAGCTTGACCGAGCTGCCGTCACCGAAGTCCAGCACGGCTTCGTCACACTTTCCGACGCCCTGCACGTTGAAGGTGATGGACTGCCCAAGCGGAGCGAACGCTATGGCGTTCTTCAATTCAGGCGTACAGGCCGCCTGCTTGACGAGGTCGCGACTGTCGCAGAACTCGTTGGGTGGTTGCACGCGCCCGGTGAAGCTGACGCCGCTGACCGAAGCCGTGCCACAGGCTTGCAGCAACAAGCCCGTGCCGATGAATACGCCGCTCAATGCTCTTGGAAACATGACGCCCCCGTTGTGTATGCCTCCATGCAATCTAGTAGGCGAAACGGGGGATGCCACGCGACCGTTCGGGCAGCCTGCGCACGGCAGGCCACCCGGATCACAACGACAGCAGTCAGCCCTTCAAGTCGCGAAGGTGATCCTGAACATAGGTTTCCAGCGAACGCGCGGGCTGACCGGTCAGCGTAAGCACCGAGTCATTCACTGCCGCCGTCCAGCCCTCGCGCACCGGGTAGAAGATCATGGTGAGAAAGCGTGCGTAGGCTTCGCTGATGCCGGCCTGCACGGCATTGCGCACGAAAGTCTCGTCGTCGATGGCGGTGTAGCCCACGGGCTTGTCGATGGCCTTGCCGATCAGCGCAGCGGCTTCGGCATAGCTGCGCGTCGTCGCGCCGGTGAGGTTGAAAGCCTGGTTGTCGAAGCGGTTGGTGGTCAGCACGGCTGCGGCACTCGCCGCCACGTCACGCACGTCGATGAAGCTGGTTTTGCCCTCGCCTGCCGGCAAGGCGATGTTCCCTTGCAGGATGCCGCCGATCCAGAAGTTGTGGAAATTGTCGGCGAACCAGTTGGGACGCAGGATCACGTAAGACGTACCGGAGCGCTCCAGTGCCAGCTCGACCTGGCGATAGGGAATGCTGTCGTCGGCATCGACGCCAAGCGCCGTCTGCAGCACGACCTTGATCTTGCGTGCGGCCAAGGCCTCGATCACGGGCGTCAGCAGCTCGCGCGAGTTCACGTTGCCGCCGGGTAGCAGCACGTAGGCGCGGTCGACGCCCTCGAACGCTGCGGCGAAGGTCTGAGGCTTGTCGTAGTCGAACACCACGCCTTCCGCCCCGCCCACGGCCTTGCCGGTGCGGCTGGCAGCCTTGACGCGCTCGCCCTTGGCCAGCAGCGCTTCTACGAGAGGACGACCGACGTTGCCGTTGGCGCCGAGGACCAGAATCTTTGCACTCATCATTTGCTCCCAGTTTCAATTGGATACTGGTATCTGATTGATACCTGGTGCCATACTAGGAACTGATCGGTGCACTGCAAAGAACGCACCTCAACGACACCAGGTTTCCCGCAGGAAACCGGCCAGGAGCCCGCCATGCCCAGACAGGAAACGAAAAACCCGGCAGATGTCTGCCCGACAGACAAGACGGACATGCTCTACAGCGTCTTCGAAGACCTCTGCCCCACGCGGCTCGTGCTCGACCGCTTGGCCGACAAGTGGGCCGTGCTGATCCTCGATCGCCTGCAAGATGGTCCGCTGCGCTTCAACAGCCTCAAGCGCGACATCAAGCGCATCACGCAGAAGGTGCTGACACAGACCCTGCGCAAGCTCGAACGTGACGGCCTTATTGCGCGACAAGTCTTCGCCACCGTACCCGTCACGGTCGAATACTCGCTGACCCCGCTGGGCGAGACGCTCAACGAGTTCATCACCGGCCTCGCCCACTGGGCCGAGCACAACATCCAGGCCGTGCTCGCCGCGCAGGCGGCGTTCGATGCGGCGGCGATGCCTTCGACGCCGGCCAACGTCACCGTGCACCGGCTGTAACAGGCACGCACACGGACTAAGCTGACAGCAGCCCTGCAAACGAACGCAGCCCCGACCCTCGCCAAAGGAGCCGCCATGTCCAGTGACCTCATGTACCACGACGGCATGCGCCAGCTGCAGGATGCACGCGATACGCGACGCATCGCCGACCGGCTTGAGAAGGTGACGGTGCATGAATCCTTCACTCCTGAAGACCGGGCCTTCATCGAAAGCTGCGCCATGTTCTTCATGGCCACGGCCGATGCCGATGGTCAGCCCGACTGCTCCTATAAAGGCGGCCTGCCCGGCTTCGTGCGCGTTCTCGACGCCCACACCCTCGCCTTCCCCGACTACGACGGCAACGGCATGTACCGCTCGCTCGGCAACACCGTCGTCAATCCCCGCGTAGGCCTGCTGTTCATTGACTTCGAAAAGCAGAAGCGCATCCGCGTCAATGGCCGCGCGCAGGTCAGTGCAGACGACCCGCTGTGCAGTGCATTCCCCGGCGCAGTCTTCATCGTGCGCGTCACGACCGACAGGATCTTTCCCAACTGCCCGCGCTACATCCACAAGATGCAGCTCGTCGAGCGCTCGACTTATTCGCCTGCCGAGGGCTGCACGCCGCCCGTGCCGGCCTGGAAAAGCTTCGATGTTTTCCGCGACGCTTTGCCGGCGCGCGACCTCGCTTCGACGGACAGCCAGGAGAAGCCGTAACACGAATACGCCTTCAAGGGCGGCATGCAATCTCCGGGCAATCTGTTGCCGATATTCTGGCAACCACAACGCACAGAGCACGGAGGCAGTCCCCATGAGCAACCTCGTCCAGGCCGTCACTACCCTGCAATACGTCAAGGGTCGCATGCCCCTCGACAGCTCCGACAACAAGAGCACCCGCCCCGACCTGATTGCACAAGACCCGCAAAGCCAGCAGGACCGCCGCGACCGACAGCAAGCCAAGAAAGACAAGCTCGACAGCATCCGCGCCCACCACCGCTGCCCGTCCCGCACCCAGGACGCTACGCCCAAGAACGTCCTCTACTACGGCGCCTTCGCGATCGCAGCAGGCGCCGGCAACTGCCTCGAAATGTCCTGCGCCTCCGTGTGGCACCTCAACGAAGGCGGCCGCTTCAACTACGACATGGTTTACTACCCCGGCGCCAACGTCCCGGGCCAGGGCGTTCGCGACCACATCTTTGTCGTGATCGGACAGAACAGCGACGGCAACGGCGACTTCCCGACCGACTTCAACGCCTGGGATGCCGACGCTGCCATCTGCGACGTCTGGGCCGACATTGCCTGTCCCGCCCGTGACTACCCTGCCCGCTGGCGTGCCCGCATGAGCAATTGGCGCTACACCGGCCTGCTCATCGCCAATCGCCTGCCCACCGACAACATGTGGGCAAACCTCGTCGACCAACCCAAGAAGTCCTACCTGCAACCCGTCTGAGTACCGACGACGCCATCCATCGCCATGCACAGCAAGAACAACATCGCCCGCTTCGGCTGGGGCTTCAGCTTGTTCTTCCTGTCCGGCTGCGCCGCTTTCACCTGGATCTTCATCCGCGACGGCTTCTCGCACATTCCCGTCTACGCCCCGGACATTCCGGACCAATACCCACCGTGGGTCATCGCCGGCCTGCTCACGCTCTTCTGGGCCGCCGGGCTTGGCCTCGCCAACCACTTCCTCGCCATTCCCTGCGTTGCTGTCGAAATCAAGGGAGACAACAGCATCCGCGTCGAGCGGCGCTGGCTGTTCCGGCGAATCAGCCAATTCCTGCTGCCGCACGACATTGCGTCGGCAGAGATCATCGAAATCAAGGATTCAGAAGGTGACCCCTACTTCATGACGCGAATCACCACGCAGGAAGGCTGGTCAGTGGATATCGCAGAAAGCAGCGACCGGGCAACCTGCACGCAGGTACTGGATGGCTTCAACGCAGCAGCAAATATGGTGAGCTGATTCGCGGCCCACAGCACGCAATCACCTGCCGGTTTTCACGGCTCAATATTTGCACGGAGTTGGTGCCTGCGTTTCCAGCTTTGTGCCTTTTCGAGCAAATCAGACTGCCAAGGCGGATAAAACCCTTATAGCCCTGGAATCAGGATATTGGAACGACATATGCTTGAACAATTTAGCAGGTATCTGGATAAGCTGATTTAGCTATCAACTCGAACGAAACTCCAAATTCGACAGGGGGAACTCAACATGACCACAACCACTGGCTTTGCCGACCAGAGCATTGCGAAGACCTACCGACGAATTCGATACCTAGTCGCTCTTGCACTTGTCTCTCTGCCACTTTTCACAGCTCTCGCAGGCAAGCTCTACGGACAGGAACTCCAAGATTCTCTTAGCGACTACTACTTTGCCCTCGAAGATGGCGGTCTGCCGAGAACGCTGTTCGTGATCTTCCTGGCTTTTCTCGGCGGGGTACTGATCTCCTATCGGGGATTAGACGAGCGCGACAATCTCATTCACAACATGGCGGGATTCTTCGCTTTCGGCGTGGCGATATTCCCAATGAAGTGCGTCGCCTCCGATCACCCGGGATGCGTACCAGGTCTTCTGCCGATCTTGCACGGCCCGTCTGCAGGCCTTCTCTACATTGCCGCAATTGTTTCTGTTGGGTACGGCGGTGGTCCTCGGCTCAAAGCCGCTCTACGTCGCTTACCGAAACCAGATGAATGGATCAGAAGGCTTCGGCGGATCCAGATTCTGTCTGCCCTACTGATGACGGTAGGTGTCGTCACCTTCTTCTTTCACTTCCTGCTAAAGACCTACTTTCCGAGTTTCGCCTGGATTTTCTGGATTGAGTACCTCGGGTTCTTCGGATTCGGGATCTATTGGTATCACCTGATGATTCTGATAAATGACGCAAACAAAGAAGCCGCTCAAAGCCTGCCGTCAACGCCGGCGGCCGCACGGGTGGAGTCCGAAGCTACCGCGCCTCCTGCTGAGTCGTGGGAACCACTTCCGTAGGCGGTGGGGCTACCTTAGGTCGAAACGTCCCGCTCTGCCGGCAAGCGAGGCCCATAACTCTGCGGTCGCCTCACCAGAAGGTTGTGCTCTTCCCTGCGAGGCCATGCATGAGCAAGTTATCCAAAGTACTCGTCGCAAAAATTTTGCTTACGTCCATTCTTTGGTGTGGCCCGTTGCTGTTTTTTCCCCCTCGCCTGCTTGGCTGGCTTGGGTTTCCCGTTCCTGAGCCACAAGTATTTCTTCGGCTACTCGGCGTGGCTTACTTGGCTCTCATAGTGGGTTACATACACGGCCTTCGAGAAGCCAAGAATGGGGACTATCCTGGCGATGTTGTCTGGGTAGGCATCGTCAGCAATGGCGGGGCATTTCTTCTACTGGCGGCCGCAGCCACCCTTGGAGTTTGGTCTTCGTGGGCTCTCTTTGCGCAATTGGTAATGTGGGGTTCCGTTCTGGGAACCGGTGGCATCGTTGTTGGCTTGGTTCTCTTTGGCCCGCTTAGGGCGCGCGGATTCGTCCATGAGACAAAAAACCAGACCCCATAACCCCGCACCTAACTGGGCGTCAGCCTTCGGCTCCTGTACCGCTTACACAAGTACTGGCCTTCCGCTGCAACACCAGCCCTCATGTATGCCGCTAGCTACGCAGTTGAGTTGGCTCGTCGCCATCGTCGTGTATGCCGCCGGAGCCTGACATCACAACCAAGGGGACCGGCCGTTGATGCGCCCATCCGGGCAAGTGAAACAAACGAAACACAAGCCCGCAAACCTTGAAACGGAATTGATACCCGCACAACCGACGATGCATTCCAGACAGGCAGCGGATGAACCGCTGCTTCAACCTGAAAGGAACGAGCATGTCGTCGATTGCGGAGCGCGGCCAGAGCGTCAGCTTCCGGCACTGGCTGGCGAGTAGCGGCGTATTGATCCCCACGGCCTTTGGCGTGGGCGGGTCACTGACCGTGAGCCTGCTGGCAGTGCAACAGCCAGTGTGGTCGCTGCTCGTGGCGGTGTGGCTGCTGGTGTATGCGAGCTACCAGATCGATTCGCTCGGCGAGCTCAAGGATTTCGACGCCAACACGGCTTCATCACGTTCGCGCTATCTGCAGGCACGCAAGCGCCGCGTGGTGCTGCAAGGCGTCGCGGCATTCCTCGGCGCGATGCTGGTCACGGCCCTGCACGCCGGCGTGTGGATGTCACTGTCGCTGCTGCTCTTCCCTGCTTCGGTGGTGCTGTACGGTATGCCGGTACTGCGCCGCCTGTCGCTGGGCCTCATCCCCTTCGATTGCGTCAAGAGCATCCCTTACGCCAAGTCTTTCTACACCGCGTTCTTCTGGGGCCTGCTGGGTGTCTTCTCGCTGCGCTATGTCGACCCCGCCTGCTCGGTTGGCGGCGCCTTGCTGGTCTTCGCGCTGTTCGCACAGCGCCTGTTCATCAACACCGTATTCAGCGACTTCAAGGACATCGAACGCGACCGCGCCGCCGGCGTGCAGACGCCCTTCGTGGCGCTGGGGCGCGAGCGTGTGCTGCGCATTCTGCGCGCACTCAATCTTGTGACCCCGCTGCTGCTGAGCGCCGCCGTGGGCACAGGCGCGTTACCGCTTGCCGCACTGGGCCTGTGCGCAACAGTCGTCTATGCGCAGTGCTATCTCACCGCAGCCCGTCGCGGCCACACCGATGCGGAATTGCTGTGCAACCTGGTAGCCGATGCCGAGTGGCTGCTGTGGCCGCTCTACCTGCTGATCGGCAACATCATTTTCTGAGGATCAAACATCTTGGACGCCTACACAAATCCGTTCTACCAGTTCCTGCTGCTCACCTGCATGCTGGGCTGGCTAATCAGCTACGTCGTGATCATCCGTCGCGGCATCAAGGACCGCGCCTGCGGCATGCCGCTCGTGCCCCTGTGCATCAACCTGTCATGGGAATTCATCTTCGGCTTCATGCACCCGGACCTGCCGCCCGCCAACTACGTGTGCATGGCCTACTTCGTTCTCGATCTGGGCATCGTGTGGACGTACTTCAAGTACGGCCGCGACGAGATGCCTGCACTGCTGCCGCGCGTGCTGTTCATCCCGGCCTTCCTGCTGGTACTGGCAATGAGCTTCGCGGGTGTGCTGGCCATCACCTATCACTTCAACGACTGGACCGGCAGCTACACCGGCTGGGGCGACAACCTCATCATCCCCTGCATGCTGATCGCGATGCTGCTGAGACGCGGCAACACGCGCGGGCAGTCGATGTACGTCGCCGTGCTGACCTGGCTGGCGAGCATCGCCCTGGTGCCGTTCGAGATGCGCACCTCGCCGGACTCGCTGCTGCTCAACTATCTCTATGTCGGATTCATCCTGTTCGGCGCGATCTACATCGTGCTGCTGTACCGCACATTCAAGGCAGAGGGGAAGCAACCATGGCGAGTCTGGTAACTGCAGTGGCCGCATCGCCGGCCAAACTGTCGCGGTATGAAGCTTTCGTGGCGCGCAAGCGCGAGCACATCCAGCACGCATTGGACGATGCCTGCCAGGCGACGGGGCTCAGCGGCCTCAATGATTTCGACCTCGAACACGAGGCCCTGCCCGACATCGATCTCGAAGACGTGACGCTCAGCTCACGCCTGCTCGGCCAACCCGCGCCAACACCCTTCTATGTATCCGGCATGACGGCCGGCCACCCGGACGCGGCGCGCATCAACCGCCTGCTGGCGCGTGCCTGCGAAAGACGCGGCTGGGCCATGGGCGTCGGCTCGCAACGTCGTCAGCTCTCCGCCACGCGCGCCGATGCCACGCTCGACCAGTGGGCGCAGTTGCGTGAGGATGCACCGACGCTGGTGCTGTTCGGCAACATCGGCCTCAGCCAGATCATCGGCACGCCCATCCACTACCTGCAGGAGCTGGTGAGCTCGATCCGCGCACAGGCGCTGGCCGTACACCTCAACCCCTTGCAGGAATGCATGCAACCCGAGGGCACGCCGCAGTTCCGTGGTGGGCGCGCGGCACTGCAGACACTGTGTGCAGAACTGGGCGCGCCGGTGGTCCTCAAGGAAACCGGCTGCGGCTTCGCTGCACGCACGCTGCGCTCTCTGGAAGGAATTGGCCTCGCCGCGGTGGACGTGAGCGGACTCGGCGGTACGCACTGGGGCCGCATCGAAGGCGCCCGCGCCGCCAACACACCGGGCGCCGCAATGCACGCGGCGGCCGCGCAGACTTTCCGTGACTGGGGCATCTCCACCGCACAGTCCGTCCTCAACGCACGCAGCGCCCTGCCCCGCGTCGAATGCTGGGCCTCAGGCGGTGTGCGCTCGGGGCTGGACGCGGCCAAGCTGATCGCCCTGGGCGCCGAGCGCGTCGGCTATGCACGGCCCGCGCTGGAAGCCGCACTGGGTGGCGAAGAACGGCTGGATGACTGGATGGCACAGCAGGAACACGAACTGCGTGTGGCGCTGTTCTGCAGCGGCTGCGTTGATCCGGCGGCACTGCGGCAACTGTACGCAGCAGCGTAGTGGCGCAAACAGCAAGCGTGGAGCCGTCATTCCCGCGAACGCGAGAATCCAGAGGGCTTTTGCGAAAGCAAAAGCGGTTCGTTCGCATATATGGCTCGAGGCACTCGCCTGCGGCGAGCCTGTGGATTCCCGCGTTCGCGGGAATGACGGCTCTGTCGAAAGTTGGGGACATCGCCCCTAGAAAAAAGCCCGCTGCGAAGCGGGCTTTTTCATTGCCAGGACAGCAGAGAAACTTACTTCTCATCGCCCCCCGTCAGCAGCGGGATGCTGCCTTCGGACTGGTCGCCGAGCAGGCCGGCGCCGACGTAGATGCCGAGCTTCTGGCGCGTGTCGCTGATGTCGAGGTTGCGCATGGTCAGCTGGCCGATGCGGTCGGCCGGCGTGAAGGCGGCGTCTTCGACCTTCTCCATCGACAGACGCTCGGGCGCGTAGGTGAGGTTCGGGCTTTCGGTGTTGAGGATGCTGTAGTCGTTGCCGCGACGCAGTTCCAGCGTGACTTCGCCGGTGATGGCACGCGCCACCCAGCGCTGGGCGGTTTCGCGCAGCATCAGGCATTGCGGGTCGAACCAGCGGCCCTGATACAGCAGGCGGCCGAGGCGCAGGCCGTTGATGCGGTATTGCTCGACCGTGTCTTCGTTGTGGATGCCGGTGACGAGGCGCTCGTAGACGATGTGCAGCAGGGCCATGCCGGGGGCTTCGTAGATGCCGCGGCTCTTGGCTTCGATGATGCGGTTCTCGATCTGGTCGCACATGCCGAGGCCGTGGCGGCCACCGATGACGTTGGCTTCAGCGAACAGGTTGACAGCATTGGCGAAGGTGCGGCCATTGATGGCGACGGGCACACCTTCTTCGAAGCGCACGGTGACGGTCTCGGGCTTGACGACCACGTCTTCACGCCAGAAGGCGACGCCCATGATGGGCTTGACGATGTGCATGCCGGCGTTGAGGAACTCGAGGTCCTTCGCTTCGTGCGTGGCGCCGAGCATGTTGGAGTCGGTCGAGTAAGCCTTCTCGACGCTCATCTTGTAGTCGAAGCCATTGGCGATAAGGTATTCGCTCATCTCCTTGCGGCCACCGAGCTCGTCGATGAAGGTCTGGTCGAGCCAGGGCTTGTAGATCTTCAGTGCCGGGTTGGCGAGCAGGCCGTAGCGGTAGAAGCGCTCGATGTCGTTGCCCTTGTAGGTCGAGCCGTCGCCCCAGATGTTGACGCCGTCGGCCTTCATCGCCACGACCAGTGCGGTGCCGGTCACGGCACGGCCCAGCGGCGTGGTGTTGTAGTAGGTGGCGCCGCCGCTCTTGATGTGGAAGGCGCCGCTCTGGATGGCGGCGATGCCTTCGGCCACCAGCTGCGGGCGACAGTCGATCAGGCGGGCGATCTCGGCGCCGTAGGCCTTGGCCTTGCGCGGAATCTCGTCGTAATCGCTCTCGTCAGGCTGGCCGAGGTTTGCGGTATAGGCACAGGGCACGGCGCCCTTGCCGCGCATCCAGTGCACGGCAGCGGAGGTATCGAGACCGCCGGAAAAGGCGATGCCGACGCGTTCGCCGGCGGGAATCTTCTGGAGAATGGTTGCAGCCACGGGGATTTCTCTGCGAAAAATGAAAGATAGCTGGGCAAAACACAGCAAGACCGCGATTGTACCGCGTTGCCCCGGGCAAGCCGAGCCTTGCCGGACCCCTCAGTACGGACCGGGCGGCGCAGCCAGCATCTGCGCCAGCAGGGGCTGCATGGCGGCAGCCCAGATTTCGTAGCCTTTCAGGGCCGGATGGAGCTGGTCGGGCATGACGTCGGACGGAATGCGCCCCGCCACGAGGAAGCGCTCGCCAATGTCGAGATAGCGCACGCGCTGGCCGTCGTCCAGCTTCGCCAGGCTGGCATTGGCCGTGTGGATGGCGGCCATGCGCCGCACACCGTCGTCCGGGCTGCCGTCAGAGTTCTTGCGGGGCCCGCGCGGGAAGATGCCCAGCAACAGCACGCGCGAGGCTGGCGACTTCGCCTGCAGGGTGGCGATGATGTCGCGCACCCCGGTGGCAATGTCGTCCCCGCTCTGGCTGGCGCTGTTGTTGGTGCCGATCATCAGTACGATCACGCGCGGCCGGATGCGGTCCAGCTCACCGTTATCGAGCCGCCACAGCACGTGCTCGATGCGGTCGCCACCAATGCCGAAGTTGGCGGCACGCAGGCCGCCATAGTGCTGCTGCCACACGGCAGGCGCCTTGCTCCAGCCCTCGGTGATCGAGTCGCCGAGGAACAGCAGCTCGACCGGCCCCTCCTGCGCACGCTGCAGGAAGGCCGCGTGCTTGCGCAGGAACAAGCCGGCGTCACGCTTCTCAGCGGCCTGCAGACGACGCGCCGGAACCGGTGCGGCCTCGCTCGTGGCTGGCGGCGGCGCGCTGGCGCAGCCGGCCAGTGACAGAACCAAGGCAATACCGATGAGCAAGCAACGCATGGCAGCCTCCGGATGCAAAGGCGGCATTCTGCCCCGCCCCGTCACTGGCACGCAGCCCAGGCCTCGATCTGCGGACGCACGGCGCGCTCGGTGGCCGCTGAGTCGCTGGCGTAGGAGCCCAGCGCGCCTTGCCGCGCGAGCATGCCGATGTAGTTTTTGCTGCGATCCCAGAACGGATAGGCGCCATACGCACCGGGGCTGGAGACGCGCGTGCCGGGTGTGCAGTTCCAGCTGCTGCTCTGACATTCGTGCCACAGGCCCAGGCCGTAATGCCACTGCTCGTTGAGGTCGAAGGCTGGTGAGGCCACGATGGTGACGCCCGCGCCGGTGTGGTCGGCCAGCATGGCGCTCAGCATGCTGGCGCCCAGCAGGTTGCCGGCACGCAGGGCGTGCAGGAAGTCGAGGTACTGCGTGCCGTTCCAGTGCAGCCCCCCGGCCAGACGCGGGTTCTGCAGGGACGGCAGATCGTAGTCACGCCCGGCGAACTGCCCGGTCTGCTTCTTGAACTCGTCGAACACCTGTTGCCAGCTTGTGAAGCCCCGCGCGCGGATCGCCATCAGGCCCGCCACCTGCATGTGTGTGCTGGCGTAGTAGAACTGCGTGCCGGGCGTGATGCCGTTGCCGGCATTCTTCGTGGCAATGGCGTTGACGCAGTTGGCGAAGTTCGCAAGCGGGTTATTGAGGCAGGTCGGCTCGTCGTAGATGCCCGAGGTGAAGCTGAGCAGTTGCGCCAGCGTGGCGTTGCGCAGCGGGTCGCCTGCTGCGATGGGCCAGTCGCTGATGAAGTCCTGCGGGCGACTGTCGAGGCTCAGGTAGCCCTGCTCGACCAGACGCAGGATCACGACCGAGGTGACCAGTTTGGATGTGGAGGCTGATTCGTAGACCGTGCCCATGGTCGAACTGCCACGCTGGTACGTGAAGCGACGCCCATCACTGCGCTCCAGCGACAACGAGAAATCCACCGAGGATGGTGCGCTGGACAGTGCGTTGCTCAGCGTGGTTTCCGCATCGCTGACCGAACAGGCGGCCACCGATGACGAGGCGCTCGACGCGCTGCTGCTTGACGCGCCACCCCCGCCTCCGCCCCCACCTCCTCCACCCCCGCCGCAGCTTGCCAGGCCCAGTGCCATGCCCGTCGCCCAGATCAGCGACCGCATGCCCCAGGCATTCCCCCGTCTTTTCGCGTCCATGCTTCACCCCCGTTGCAGCAATGCCCGCAGTGTGGCGACACGCTGCAGGCAAATTGTTGTGAAACTGGGGCGAAGTGTCAGCAAACATTTCCGCGGGCAACACTGGCGACGAGTGGTGGCACAAATGGCGGCGAGCGAGCCTCAACCGACATGGGCAATCGCTGATGACCGACATTGCCCTCAACTCCCGCAGGCCCGCGTTACGATGCGGCTTCCCGATTGTTTCCGCACATGCCATGCCCCTGCCCGAACTCACGCCCGCCATGGCTTTGCTACTTGCTTGCGCTGGCGTATTGGGTGGCGCCTTCAACGCCTTGGCGGGCGGCGGCAGCCTGTTCACCTTCCCGATCTTCATCGCGGCTGGCCTGCCACCGCAGGTAGCGAATGCGTCCAACTCGGTGGCCGTGTGGCCCGGGCACGCACTGGCCGTGCTGGGTTACCGCCGCGAGCTGGCCGGCGATGTGCGCCAGCTCAAGGTGTCTGCCCTGCTGGCCTTGCTGGGGGGTGCAACAGGAGCCGTGCTCGTCAAAGTGATCGGCAACGAAGCGTTTTCGTACGCCGTGCCCTGGCTGATCCTGTTTGCCACCCTGCTGTTTGCCGGCGCGCAGCGCCTCGGCCGCTGGGCCGATGGCTTGGGCAATCGTGCCACGCTCGACAATCCCCCTCTCTTCGCCCGCCTGATGGAATTCGCCATCGGCGTGTATGGCGGCTTCTTCCCGGCCGGGCTGGGCGTGATCCTGATGGCCGGCCTGATGCTGATGGGCGTGCATGACCTGCAACGCAACAACGCACTCAAGAACCTGCTGGCATCGATTGCCACCAGCACGGCTGTGATCGTGTTGTGCCTCTCCGGGTTGGTGTCGTGGCCCCACACCCTCGTGACCTTCGGCGGCGCGCTGGTGGGCGGCGTGGCAGGCACCCGCCTGGCGCGCGTGCTGCCTGCGCTGTGGCTGCGCCGCATCGTCATTGCCACGGGCGCGGTGCTGAGCCTCTACTATTTCTGGCGCTACTATCTCTGACCCATCTGCGCCGAAACGAGGACATCATGCGCCCACAGAAAATGAGCGACGAGACCGCACAGGAAGCGCTGCTCGCGCTGAATTCCGCCCTGCCGGCCCCCTGGCAGATCACGGACGGCAAACTCTGCAAGCACTTCCGCTTTGCAGATTTCAACGCTGCGTTTGCCTTCATGACACGCGTGGCGATGGCGGCCGAGATGATGGACCACCACCCGGACTGGCGTAACAGCTACGCCACAGTTGACATCGAACTGATGACGCACGATGCCGGCGGACTCACCACGCTGGATTTCGCACTGGCGCAGTGCATCGAGGCGGCACTGATCTGACAAGAGTCAGACAAAGAAAAAGCCCGCCGAAGCGGGCTTTGAGCCTTACAGCAGGCTTCGATCAGAGCGGCAGGATGCGCACGGATTCGATCTTGACCATTGCGCCGGACTCCGAACGCAGTTGCAGGAAGGACTTGGCATCACCCACCTTGCCTTCGAAGACATTCTCACCCACCTTCAGCGAAGCCGCCGGCACCTTGACCAGCAGGGAGTCCTTGCCCAGCGGCGAATCACCTTGCTTGGTAGTGCTGTTGTTCACGTAGATCGTGAAGGTGTCCTTGCCGGGCACGACAGAAGCCGACTCGCTGACCTTGACGATGATCTTGTAGGGCTTGGAGAGGTCCAGCACACCGGCCGGGCGTGTCTCCGTAGTGGAGGCAGCAATCTTGCCGTCCGCTTCCGCCACGGCCCCCATGGTGATGCGGCCATTAGCCAACACAAGCTTGCCGTTTTCGACCTGGGCAGATCCAGCCGCCACCACGAAGAAAGGCTTGGCCGCGTCGTTGGGCAGTGCCTTGAAGGCCGCCGTAAAGACGCTTTCGGACTGGAAGCTGGCGGTCAGCAGTGCTGCGTCAGCCTGGGCAAAAACAGGGGAAGTTGAGGCCATGGCAATAGCCACGACCAGTGCGTGCAGTTTCATATCGACTCCTCGTTGGTACTGTGTTTTCTGTGCTGCCAACCGTCCGTTCGTTGAAACGGAACGGTTTGTCTGCCGGACCTGATGTGCCTCAGGTTGCCGGTCTTGTGAATATAGCCCCGCAGGCCCGACAAGAAAAAGCCGTCCCGCAACAAAACCGCCCTGCGGCCAGGACTTGCCGCCCAATGAAATTACGGCTTACGGAACGTCCTGACCTCCCCGGGGTAGAGATCGAACTGCAGCTTGCGGGCAGCATAGGCCGTGCCGGCGATGCGATCCTCGACGCTGGTAGTGCCCGCGCCGAAGTCGATGACGACGGCGCTGCGGCTGTTGAGCGTCGGGTTGATCACGGCGTAGTAAGTGCCGCTAGCCGTGCTGAAACGCCGCACCACGACATTGGCATCGCTGCTCATGCCCGAAGCCGTGGTGGCGGTCAACGCGGGCAGCGACAGCAAAGCCTGGTTGAAACGCCGCACCCAGGCCGGGAAGCCGCGGCTCATGCTCGACGATTCGAGGTAACCGATGTTGATGGGATTCCCGTTGGCCAATGCGCGCGCCTCGGCCAGCACGCTGTACGGCCCGGCGCGCTCCACAGCCACCGAGAGATAGCCGAACTTGGCATCGAAGGCGTCGGAGGTCGACACCGGCCGCAGACTGCTGCAGGTGTTGTCGACGTAACCGTTGCCGTCGTCTTCGTTGAGCGGAAAGTGATGCACGAAGCTCGCGCCCGCGGCGTTGTTGTATTCGTTGAGTGCAGCCGCGTCATCGACCGTGTGCAGGCCATTGCCGAACGACAGGGTCATCGCGAGGCCATCATCACTGCTGTAGCGCAGCGGGTCGGCCGGCGGCGTGCTGTGGCCCATCTCGGGCCAGCTGGTGCTCCAGGCGTTGTAGGGACGCTTGAAGAGATTGAGCCCGTTGCGATGAATGCGCTGACTGATCGCGTTGGCCGGCGTCGTCGCGCCCCACTGCCACTTGTACCAGCCGTTATCGCCGCTGCTCGACAGGCCGTTGGCATACGTCGTCCACCAGCTCGGGTCATCGCTGACGAGGTTGAGTGGCGACGAGGTCTCGGTTGCGCCGGGCGCGTAGGCACGCGGCACGGGTTCATCGGCATAAGGCGTGAAGTGCACCTGCAGGCTGCTGTCGCCGGTGCCGCTGCGGATGTAGTCGCGGATCGCGGCAAGGTAAGCGCGGCGCTTGGCGTACCACCAGTCGTAGTAAACCACGCGCGAGGATTCGTCGGTCTGCAACTGGTTCAGCGTGCGCGTATTGCTGGGGTTGTCGGCGTTGTAGCGCGCGATGGTGGCGGCAGAGAAGCTCATCGGCAGCTTGGTCTGACGCATACGCAGCCAGACACCGAGGAAGCTCGCCGAGGCCTTGTGCTGGATGATGAGCTTGTCCATCACCTTCTTGATGTCGGTGAGCGCGTCAGGGTCGGTGAGGTCGGCCGATTTGTCTTCGGTCCACCACACGCCCGTGTACTGCGACTTGCTGGCTTCGCCATCGCCCGAATACACGCCGTGGAACAGCTTCTCGGTGCGGCGCTGGAAGCCCAGGCTCTTGTAGTTGCCCGGCGTCTTGTCGCAGCTGTTGCCCGCTGCGCAGTTGCTGCCCAGGCTGCCGCCGTACTCCAGGTACGGGAACACGTACATGCCACGCGCGCCGGCCCTGGCGACGATGTCCGCCCAGATGTTGCTCATCAGGCCCTGCGCGTTGTAGATCCAGGTCTGGTCACCAGAGTCGAAGCCCTGGTTGAAACCCCACTCCATCATGTCCTTGCCGACGGTGTTGAAGCCCAGCGCGCGGCCCATGTCCATCTTGAAGGTGAACCAGTCGATGGGGCTGGCGACGGCGCGCTTGGCCGTGGTGCTGCCCATCACGGCTTCGTCGGCCATCTCTTCGCGCCAATAGACGTGGCGGCGCGGCAGGCCGCCGGGATAGTTGATCGGTGCAGCAATCGCATTGGCATCGCCCACCACCTTGTAGAGGCGGATCTTGCCGACCGCGACACCGTTGGCGCGCGGATCGTTGAAGGCCCGTGCCTGGAACAGCGTTACGTCGAAACCATCAGCCGGCAGCAGGCTGCGGTTGGCGCATTCGGCGTTGCGCTGGGCAATCAGCGGGCTGAAGCGCTCGTGCAGGTAGAACAGGCTGCGATAACGCTTCCAGGCAGCGCTGTGCGGGTAGGCCAGCGACTCCAGCGTGGCCGGCGTGTAGGTGCGGCGGGTGTCACCGATGGCGGTTCCCGTCGCGAAACCACGCACGAAGTCCGCACCGCGGTTGGCAACGAACATGGCGCGCGCCACGTCATCGGGATACTCGATGTCGAGCACGTAGGCCTGCTTGGCCACCAAGCCCTTGCCCACGCCGATGCGATAGCTGAAGTAACTCGCCGTGTCGCCCATGCCCATGGTGCGTGCCGAACGGCCCAGCAGGGTCTGAACGCTGCTGATGGCCAGCGGATATTGCTGGCTGGGCGCCACGCTGGCGGTGTCGATCTCGTCGACGAGCTCCAGCGAGCCGAAAGGCTGCTCGTCGAGCGGCAGCGGCGCGGCCAGCAAGTCGGCAGCTGACGACGTGGCCGACGAAGCGATGGACGAAGACGACACCGCAGACGACGAGGAAGACGCCACTGCCGACGAGGCTGAAGACTGTGAGGACGCAGACAACGAGCTCGACGACGACGCGCTGGAGGTGCTGGACAGGCTGGCCGACGAAGCCGCACCGGCGGATGAGGCTGCGGCACCGCTACCTCCCCCGCCGCCGCCACCGCCACCGCCACCGCAAGCCGCCAGCAGGGTCAACAGGCCGGACAGGACGAGCAGCCGGCTGGAAAGCATGTGCAGTGTGTTTTTCTTGTGTGCCATGGGCTGGCCCTGACCTGACTTTGACGTGTCAGGCTACCGCATCATCAGGCGAAACGCCCGCCGCCGGACGACCGGCAGCCTGCGGCTGGCGCCTGACGTGTGCGCAATAGTGCGTATTTCCGCTTTCGATCGTCTGTATGTATCGTGCGCTTTCGGCTACGCTCGCCCAAACCCTGTGCCGGGTTTTGCCGTTTGTCTTTGTTTTTCAGCCCCGCTTTGCCGTCCATGTCCCTGCTTGACCGCTACGCCAGCCCTGCCGACCGTTACGACGAGCTGCTCGGGCCGACCGGGACGCCGCGTGAGCACTGGGCTGCGCTGATTTCCCACCTCGAAGAGCTTGGCCCGCGCGCCCTGCAGGACGCCCGCGAGGCCGTGCAGCGCCAGATCGGCGACAACGGCGTCACCTACAACGTCTATGCCGACCCGCGCGGCGCCGACCGCCTGTGGGATCTGGACCTCGTGCCGCAGGTGCTGCCCGCCGAGGAGTGGGCCCAGATCGCTGCCGGCATCCGCCAGCGCGCCACCCTGCTCAATGCCACCCTGCGCGACCTCTACGGCCCGCAGAACCTCGTCGCTGAGAACCTGCTGCCAGCCAGCCTGCTGCGTGGGCACCCGGGCTTCCTGCGCGCCTGCCATGGCATCGAGGTGCCGGGCGACATCCACCTGCACCTCTACGCAGCCGACATTGCCCGCTCGCCCGACGGCCGCTGGTGGGTGGTCTCCGACCGTACCCAAGGTCCCTCGGGCGCCGGCTATGCGCTTGAGAACCGCGCCCTAATCGGCGCCCAGTTCCCTGAGCTGCTGCGCGAACTGCGCGTACAGCCGCTGGGGGGCTTCTTCCAGTCCCTGCACGATGCGCTGGCCCACTGGGCACCGCGCGACGATGAAACGCCCCTGATCGTGCTGCTGACGCCGGGCGCGCTCAACGAAACCTACTTCGAACACGCCTACCTCGCCCGCATGATGGGTATCCCGCTGGTCGAGGGGCAGGATCTGACCGTGCGCCACGGCAGCGTCTTCCTCAAGACCCTGGCCGGCCTGCGTCGCGTGCACGCCATCCTGCGCCGCGTCGATGACTCCTGGTGCGACCCGCTGGAGCTGCGCAGCGATTCGGCGCTGGGCGTGCCGGGCCTCGTCGATGCGGCACGCCGCGGCAATGTGCTGATCGCCAACGCGCTGGGCAGCGGCGTCATCGAATCGGGCGCCCTGCTCGGCTTCCTGCCCGCGCTGTGCAAACACCTGCTGGGCGAAGAGCTGGCCCTGCCCTCGGTCGCCACCTGGTGGTGCGGCGAGGAGGATGCGCGCGAAGAGGTCATCGCCCGTCTCGACGACCTGGTGCTCAAGCCCGCCTACGGCTTTGCCGCCGAAGGGCCGATCTTTGGCGGCGACCTCGACGAGGCCGGGCGCGAAGCGCTGATCCAGCGTATCCGCGAACAGCCGCGCAACTTCGTCGGCCAGGAAATGGTGCGCCTGTCGCGCGGCCCCGTCTGGGGCGTCGCAAACGCCGCGCTGGAGCCGCGCCTGACCGGTCTGCGGGTCTATGCGGCTGCCACGCCGAACGGCTACGTAGTCATGCCCGGCGGGCTGACCCGCGTGGCCGGCATCCGCGATGCACGCGTCATCACCATCCAGCGCGGTGGCGGCAGCAAGGACACCTGGATCACCGGCAGCGCGCAGGAAGAACTGCCGTTCAGCCAGCGTGAAGCCAGCCCCAGCGCCACCATCGTCACCGAGCACGATCACGGCACGCTGGCCAGCCGCACCGGTGAAGCCATGTTCTGGCTGGCCCGCTACGCCGAGCGCACGGACTGCAGCCTGCGCTTCCTGCGCTGCGGCCTGCGCCAGCAACTGGCCGCCGACGATGCCGAATGGCCCGCCCTGCTGGCAGCCGGCCGGCGCCTCGGCATCCTGCCCGCCGAAGACGTCGGCAGCCCGCAAGCCACACTGCTGGCGGCCCTGCGCGACACCAGCCTGCCCGGCAGCCCACAGTGGAACCTGCTCAACCTGCTGCGCCTCGCGCGCAGCCTGCGCGACCGTCTCGCGCCCGACAGCTGGCGCATCTACAACAGGCTCGAACGCCTCGCCAAGGACTGGGCGCGTGGCACGCACAGCCTGTCGGACGCGCTGGAGTTCATCGACCAGTGCCTGCAGTCGCTGATCACGCTGTCTGGTTACAGCATGGAGCACATGACGCGCGATGCTGCCTGGCGCTTCCAGTCCATCGGTCGGCGTCTCGAACGCATGCAGTTCCTCGCCACTGCGCAACAACAGCTGCTGACCCCTGAAGGCAAACAAAAGCCGGGGCTGGCCAGCCTCATCGACCTGGCCGATGCCGTGCTGACCTATCGCCGTCGCTATCAGCGCGCACCCGAGCTCGGCCCGGTCGCCGAGCTGCTGCTGATCGACCACGACAACCCGCGTGCCTTCCTGTACCAGATCGAATCGCTGGCCGATCACCTTGCCCAGTTGCCGGGGCAATTGCCGGCAGCCGCCACCGCGCCGCTGCAGATCCTGTCGCAGCGCCTGACTGCACGCCGCCCCGAAGACTGGGTGCGGGGCCCGGCCGACCTCGCGGCACTGCGCAGCCTGCTGACACAAGCCTGGCAAGCCGGCAACACGGTCTCCGAAATGCTGCACGACCGCTTCTTCACGCTGGTCGCCACGCGTGCCACGGCGAGCTGACGACATGGCCCGCTACTTCATCGAACACGTCACGCACTACGCGTACAGCCAGACCGTCGGCCTGAGCCTGCAGCTGGCGCACCTGCGCCCGCGCGAAGACAGCGCACAGCGCACCGCCAGCCATGCCCTGCATGTCTCGCCGCAGCCGGCGGAGATCCGCGAGGACATCGACTACTTCGGCAACCCGGTGACCCGCTTCGAACTCGCCCGCTCGCACCAGGAGCTGATCATCACTGCAGAGAGCGAAGTCAGTGTCGACCGTGACGCCACCTTGCCGGAAAGCAGCCAGCCCTGGGAAAGCGTACGCGCCCACTTTGCACGCACGATCTGGGGGCGCGGCCTCGACGCTGACGTGGCCGAGTTCCTGTTCCCTTCCCCCCATGTTCCGCAATCGGCCAGTGCACGTCGCTATGCACTGGAAAGCTTCGCGCCAGAGCGCCCAATCGTCGAAGCCACGGTCGACCTGATGGCGCGCATCCACGCCGATTTCGAATTCGACCCGGACGCGACCCACGTCGCCACACCGATCGACACCGTGCTGGAGATCCGGCGCGGCGTCTGCCAGGACTTTGCCCACCTGATGATTGCCTGCCTGCGCTCGCTGGGTTTGCCGGCGCGCTACGTGTCGGGCTACCTGCTGACCGAGCCACCGCCAGGGCAGGAACGCCTGATCGGTGCCGACGCCTCGCACGCCTGGGTGTCCCTGCATGTGCCCGAGCACGGCTGGCTGGATTTCGACCCGACCAACGACATGGTGCCGGGCAACAGCCACGTCACCCTTGCCTGGGGTCGTGACTTCACGGATGTATCCCCGCTGCGCGGCGTCATCCAGGGAGGCGGCGAGCACACCGTCAAGGTTGGCGTCACGATGACGCCCATCGACCCCGAGCCTCCCGCGGCACCGGCAGCACCGGCCACGCCACCTGCCAAGACCCGCCCCTGAACCCCTGTGCGCAGTCAGGCCGTAGTTGAGCGACTGGCGATCTGTATGCTCGGGTGATACAGGCCGGGCAGCCCGGCCAACCACTCGGCCACCTGCGCAACCTGCAGCGTCACGTCGGTAGTCTCCAGGTGCAGCACACAGGCGTAGCGTGCCCGGCCAACCTGCCAGACATGCAGGTCCGCCAACGACAGGCTGCCGTCCGGCACATGTTCCGCAAGCACCCGGTGAATCTGCTGCGTCAGCACGTCTGTGCCCTGGTGATCGAGCAGGATGGCGCCAGCATGGCGTATCAGGCCGACAGCCCAGATCGCCACCATCACCGCGCCAATAACGCCCGCAGCGGGATCCAGCCAGCTCCAGCCGAACACGCTGCCACCCAGCAAGGCCACGATGGCCAGCGCCGAAGTCAGGGCATCGGCCAGCACATGGACGAAGGCTGCGCGCAGGTTGAGATCGTGCGCATGATGGTGCGCATGGTCGTGATCGTGATGCGTGTGATCATCGTGATGCTCATGAGCATGGTCAGCATGATGGTGATGGCCCGCGCCATGCAGGATCCAGGCGCACAAGAGGTTCACGACCAGACCGACGACGGCCAGAGCGATGGACTCACCGTAACGAATGGGCAGCGGCGAGACGAGGCGCGCGACCGACTCCCACAGCATCACCACAGCGACGCCGATGAGCAGCCAGGCACTGGTGTAACTGGCGAGGATCTCGATCTTCCAGGTGCCCCACACGAAGCGCGGGTTGTCGGCATGGCGCCGCGCCAGTACGTAGGCCAGCCAGGCGGCCCCCATGGCTACGGCGTGCGAGCTCATGTGCCAGCCGTCAGCGAGCACGGCCATGGAATTGAACCACCAGCCACCGACGATCTCGGCCGCCATCATGGTCAGCGTGATCCACAGGACGATGCGTGTGCCGCGCTCGGCTGCAGGATTGCCGTCATCGAAGCGATGCGGCAGACCTGCTGCGTGCGGTGTATGCGGGTGCGGGCTGTGTGCGCTGTGCGACTTCATCGGATCACGTCGATGCTGCGCCCATGCAGGCGCAACTTATTTGATGACGCGCAGATGTGAGCGCCCGCCAGTCGGCGCCGCAGGTGGCGGTTCGTCCGGTGGCTGGGGCGACGTCTCTTCCTGTGCCGCGTCTTCCGGCGGCTGCCCCATGGCGTCATCGTCGGCAGCCTGTTCGTCGCTACCCGCATGCAGCTCGACACCCGCGTCAGAAGCGCCGGGGCCCGCTTCGAAAGCCATGCCCTGCCCGTTTTCGCGCGCATAGACGGCCATCACGTTGGCGACCGGCACGAAGAGGGAGTGCGCCACGCCGCCAAAGCGCGCCTGGCAGGTGATCTCGTCGTTGGAGATGTTCAGCTGGTGCGTCGCGTACGGTGCAATGTTGAGCACGATGCGGCCATCGCGCACGAAGGCCATGGGCACGCGCACGCTGCCATCCACCTGGACGAGGATGTGCGGCGTAAAGCTGTTCTCCACGCACCACTCGAAGATCGCGCGGATCAGGTAGGGCTTGGTAGAAGGAATGACGTTCGTGCTCATGGTTGCGACGAATCAGGCAAATTCAGCCCGGAAAGACAGTTTGCAATAACAGAAGCAATTGCGGGGCCAGAAACGCAAAGCGCCGCCATGAAATGGGCAGCGCTTCGCGATGTCAGGACACCACGCTGGTTCAGCGACGCATTGCCCGTTCCGAAGGCGTCAGCGCGTCGATGAAACCTTGACGCGAGAAGATGCGCTCGGCGTACTTGAAGATCGGCGCAGCAGCCTTCGGCAGCTCGATACTGTAGTGCTCGAGGCGCCACAGCAAGGGCGCAATGGCCACGTCGATCATCGAGAACTCGTCGCCCAGCATGAATTTCTGCTTGGCGAAGATCGGAGCCAGCTGGGTCAGCTGGTCACGCACGTGCTGGCGCGACTTGTTCGACACCCTTCTGGTTCTTCTCGAGTGCTTCAATGTGCGAAAAGAGTTCCAGCTCCAGCGTGTGTAGCAGCTGACGGGCACGGGCACGCATCAGCGGGTCCGGCGGCATCAGTTGCGGATGCGGGAAGCGTTCATCGATGTATTCGTTGATGATGTTCGCTTCGTACAGGACGAGGTCACGATCCACCAGCACCGGCACGCGGTTGTAAGGGTTGATGACGGCGATGTCTTCGGGCTTGTTGAAGAGATCGACATCGACCACTTGGAAGTCCATGCCCTTCTCGAATAGCACGATCCGGCAACGGTGGGAGAACGGGTCCGTCGTCCCGGAATAAAGGTTCATCATCGCGGAATTGCTCCAGGAATATTCAACGTCACGCACGATACGGCGCGAAGGCGCTACATCATGATCGCGACTGGATAACAGCATCATTTCGGCTGCAACCTAAAATGGCCCGTGTACGACAGGCGCTTAGTGGAGATCTTTCCAGAACGAGCGCTTGAGCAGGTAGCTCAGCACCGCCAGGAGAGACAGGACTGCAAGAACCCACCAGCCGATCTGCTGACGGGATTCCTGTGCGGGCTCGCCCATCCAGGTGATGAACGAGACGAGGTCAGCGACCTCTTCATCGAACTCATCCTTCGTGAGTTTGCCCGGCTTGGTGATTTCGAGAGCCTCGAGGTGCTTGACCTTCTGACCATGCCCATCGTCCTTTTCGACGAAGTGTGCCGTCTGTTCGCCCTGGATTTCCCAGAACACATTGGGCATGCCGACGCCGGGGAAGACGGTGTTGTTCCAGCCGCTCGGACGTGACTCGTCACGATAGAACTGACGCAGGTAGGTATAGAGCCAGTCAGCGCCGCTGCCGAACTCGCCGGAGCGGGCACGGGCAATGACCGACAGGTCAGGCGGTGCAGCACCGAACCACTTGGCCGCATCTTCGCGACGCAGTGCGACCTTCATGAGGTCACCGACCTTGTCGCCAGCGAACAACAGGTTGTCGCGAATCTGCTCATCGGTCAGACCGATCTGCTGCATGCGGTTGTAGCGCATGGCGCTGGCGCCGTGGCAGTTGAGACAGTAGTTAACGAAGAGCTTGGCGCCGTTCTGCAACGAGGCGTTGTCGAACTGCAGTGGTGCCTTGTCCAGACGCAGCACGTCGCCAGAAGCCTGGGCCGACAGCGGCAGACTCAGGCTGAGGGCGGCTGCAGCGATGAACTGGAAAGTCTTTTTCATGGAGAACATCAGAAGGTCACCCTTTCCGGCTCAGCCTGGGTTTTGTCCATGCGCGAGTACCAGGGCATGAAGCCGAAGAATGCGAGGTAAAGGATCGAGCAGATCTGCGACACGATGGTGCCCAGCTTGGTCGGCGGCAGCACGCCCAGGTAACCCAGGATCAGGAAGCACACCACCCACACGGCGAGGATGCTCTTGAACAGCGAGCCCTTGTAGCGGATCGACTTGACAGGGCTTTGATCCAGCCAGGGCAGCAGCGCGAACAACAGCACCGAACCACCCATCAGCACCACACCCCAGACCTTGGCGTCGAGGAAGTAGAAACCGGCCAGCAATACGGCGGTAACGCCCGCCGCCAGCATCTTGACGATGCTCAGGCGAGCCGTGAAGGCCGTCAGACCACCGATCACTGCGACCAGCGCGCCGAGGAAGGGCAGGAAGTCCGAGGTCGTGGCACGCAGGATCGAGTAGAACGGCGTGAAGTACCAGACCGGCGCGATGTGCGCAGGCGTCTTCAACGCATCGTAGGGCACGAAGTTGTTGAATTCGAGGAAGTAGCCACCGCCCGTGGGCCAGAAGAACACGATGGCCGAGAACACCAGCATGAACACCACGGCACCAAAGATGTCTTTCACCGAGTAGTACGGGTGACTGTAGATGCCATCCAGCGGCAGGCCATTCTCGCCCTTGGGCTGCTTCTTGATCTCGACACCATCCGGGTTGTTCGAACCGACTTCGTGCAGCGCCATCAGGTGAGCCGCAACCAGGCCGATCAGCACCAGCGGGATCGCGATGACGTGGAAGCTGAAGAAGCGGTTGAGCGTTGCATCGCCCACCACGTAGTCACCACGGATGAGGATCGACAGATCCTTGCCGATGACCGGAATCGCTTCGAACAGGTTCACGATCACCTGTGCGCCCCAGCCCGACATCTGGCCCCAGGGCAGGAGGTAACCGAAGAAAGCCTCGGCCATCAGGCACAGGAAAATCGCCACGCCGAACAGCCACACCAGCTCACGCGGCTTGCGGTACGAGCCGTACATGAGGCCGCGGAACATGTGCAGATACACGACGATGAAGAAGGCCGAAGCACCCGTCGAGTGCATGTAGCGGATGATCCAGCCGCCGGGCACATCGCGCATGATGTATTCGACGCTGGCGAAGGCCACCGGGATGCCCGCTGCATTGAGCGAAGCGTCCGGCTTGTAGTGCATGACCAGGAAGATGCCGGTAACGATCTGGATCACGAGCACCAGCAGGGCCACGGAACCGAAGATGTACCAGAAGTTGAAATTCTTCGGCGCCACGTACTTGCCCCACTGGCTCTCCCAGAGAGCCGTCAGCGGGAAGCGGGCATCCACCCAACCCAGCAGCTGCTGGGCCTGTTGTTGTGCTTGTTGCGTGAGCTTGCTCATGGATCAGGCTCCCTTGCCGTCTTCGCCGATCAGGATCCGCGTATCGGACAGATACGTGTGCGGCGGGATCGGCAGGTTATCGGGAGCCGGCATGCTCTTGAGCACGCGACCGGAGAGGTCGAACTGCGAGCCGTGGCAGGGGCACAGGAAGCCGCCCTTCCAGTCAGCGCTCATGCCGCCTTCGGCACCGGGCGCCAGCTTGTCGCTGGGCGAGCAGCCGAGGTGGGTGCAAATGCCGATACAGACGAGGATGTCTTCCTTGATCGCACGGGCCGCGCCCTTGACGTAGGCCGGTTGCTCGGCGCGCTTGGAATCCGGATCGGCGAGCGACGACTCGACGGCCTTGAGGGAAGCCAGCATTTCCGGCGTGCGACGGATGATCCACACCGGCTTGCCACGCCATTCCACGACCTTCTTTTCGCCCGGCTGGAGGCTGGAGATATCCACCTCGACCGGAGCGCCGGCCGCCTTGGCGCGCTCGGAGGGCGTAAAGCTGGCCACGAACGGGACTGCCGCCCCGATGCCCGCTGCGCCGCCGACCACGGCTGTCGCCGCGATCAGGCTGCGACGGCTGCAATCTGCGCAGCCGGCGTCAGCACTCTTGTCATTGCTCATTTATGAAAACCCCGCTGATTGGATTCGCGAAACCCGCGGAGTATAGCGAAAGTCGCACCACAAAAAGAAGCCTTGATTCAGGTCAAAACGCCGAAAGCCGCACCAGCATTGGGTTTGCGGGCAGCAGACAGATTGCTGCGACGCCATGCCGGAGGCCCGAAAAGCCCCTCTTTCGCGTACACTTGAGCGCGAATCCACCAAGGGAACATCCGCCTCATGAGCAAGAGCATCATCTGCGACATGGATGGCGTCATCTACCGGGGCAAGCAACTGATCCCCGGCGCCAATGACTTCGTCCAGCGTCTGCTGTCCACCCAGACGCCATTCCTCTTCCTGACCAACAACGCCGAACAGACCGCGCTGGATCTCAAGCTCAAGCTTGAAGGCCTGGGCATCAGCGGCCTGACGGAAGAGAACTTCATCACCGCCGCCATGGCCACGGCCATGTTCCTCAAGGCCCAGAAGCCCGCTGCGACGGCCTACGTGATCGGCGGCGGCGGCATCATGAGCGAGCTCTACAAGGTCGGTTTCTCGCTGTCCGAGACCAATCCCGACTACGTGGTGGTCGCCAAGAGCACCTCGTTCAACTTCGAACAGCTCAAGAAAGCCGTGCGTCTCATCGACGGCGGCGCCAAGTTCATCGGCACCAACCCGGACATGATCGACCCGGTCGAAGGCGGTAACGAGCCTGCGGCTGGCACCATCCTCGCCGCCATCTCGGCCGCCACGGGCAAGAAGCCCTATATCGTCGGCAAGCCCAATGCACTGATGATGACCCTGGCCACACGCAAGCTGGGCGTGCATCCGGACAACGCCGTGATGATCGGTGACCGCATGGACACCGACATCGTCGGTGGCATGGAGGCCGGCATGACGACAGCGCTTGTTCTGTCTGGCGTAACAACGCCCGAAATCATGACCCACTTCCCCTACAAGCCGGATCACGTCTTCAACAACGTCGGCGAGATCGATCTGGCCGCGCTGTAAGTCCGTTTTTGCGCCGCATCAAAGATAGCCGCAATCAATCGGCGCGCGATAAATCCTTCAACTAGGCTGTGCTTGACCGCTGCACCGCAGCACAGCTTGTTGAAGGATTTTTCATGTTTGATCTCAAAGGAAAACGCGGCCTCGTCGTAGGCATCGCGAACGACAAAAGCATCGCCTGGGGTTGTGCCCGGGCCTTCCGCGCCGCCGGCGCCGAACTGGCCATCACCTGGCTCAATGCCAAGGCAGAGCCGCACGTACGACCGCTGGCCGAACAACTCGAAGCCAGCGTGATGCTGCCACTCGACGTCGAAGACGACGCCCAGATGCAGTCCGTCTTCGACACCCTGCGCCAGCGCTGGGGCCATCTCGACTTCCTGCTGCATTCGATAGCCTTCGCCCCCAGGGACGATCTGCACGGACGTGTCACCGACAGCTCGCGCGAAGGTTTCGCGCGCGCCATGGATATCTCCTGCCATTCCTTCGTGCGCATGGCCCACCTTGCCGAACCGCTGATGGCCGAGGGCGGCTGCCTGCTCACCATGAGCTACCAGGGCGCTGACGAAGTGATTGCCAACTACGGCATCATGGGTCCGGTCAAGGCTGCTCTGCAGTCTGCATCCCGCTATCTTGCCGCCGAGCTGGGGCCCAAGGGCATCCGCGTGCACGCCGTCTCGCCCGGCCCGCTGGCCACGCGTGCCGCATCCGGCATCAAGGGCTTTGACGAGCTCATGGAGAACGCCGCGCAACGTGCGCCGCTGAACCGGCTGGTCAATATCGACGACGTTGGCGCCCTCTGCGCCTTCCTCGCCAGCGACGACGCCCGCTCGCTGACCGGGGGCACACTGCACGTCGATGGCGGCGTCAATATCGTCGGATGAAGTGCGCCATGACCATCATCACCAACCGCACCTACGACCAGATCGCCGTCGGCGAATCAGCCACCCTCACCCGCACCGTCTCGCGCGCTGACATCGAAGCATTTGCCAGCGTCTCCGGCGACCGCAACCCGGCCCACCTCGACGACGACTACGCGCGCAACACGCCCTTCGGCGAAGTCATCGCGCACGGCATGTTCAGCGGCGCCCTGATCTCCACGGTACTGGGCATGCAGCTGCCGGGGCCGGGGACGATCTACCTCGATCAATCACTGCGCTTCCGCCGCCCGGTCAAGGTCGGCGACACGCTGACGGTGACCCTCACCTGCCGCGAGAAACTCGAAAAGCGGCGCATCACGCTGGATTGCGAGGTGCGCAACCAGAACGGCGAAATCGTCACTACGGGCAGCGCAACGGTCATTGCGCCAGAACAGTCAATTTCTGTGGAGCTTGCTGACGCGTCAGAGTGAGCGACGCTCAACCAGCGCTTGCGCAATGGTGCCGATATCGGTGTGCTCCAGCTCGCCCCCCACCGGCACGCCGCGCGCGATGCGACTGACCTTGATGCCTCGCGCCTGCAGCACTGCGCCGACGTAATGCGCCGTCGCCTCGCCTTCGTTGGTGAAGTTGGTGGCCAGAATGACTTCGCTCACCACACCATCCGATGCGCGTTCGATGAGCTTGTCGAGCTGCAGTTCGCGCGGGCCCACACCATCGAGCGGCGAAATGCGTCCCATCAGCACGTAGTACAGACCCTTGTAGGTATGGGTCTGCTCCATCATCGCCAGATCAGCCGGCATCTCGACCACGCACAGCAACGAAGGATCGCGCTGCACGTTGAGACAGCGTTCGCAGACATCCGCTTCAGTGAAGCTGTTACAGCGCTGGCAATGCTTGAGCTTTTCCATCGCCGTGACGATGGAAACCCCCAGCCGCGCCGCGCCCTGCCGGTCACGCTGCAGCAGGTGATAGGCCATGCGCTGAGCGGACTTCGGGCCCACGCCAGGCAACACACGCAAAGCTTCGATCAGTTGATCCAGCGGAGACATGGGAAAAGGAAATATTCGAAAGGTACAGACGTGCGGCAGAAGCGTAGCGAGCAGACCGCGACTGATTCGAGAAGCACAGCCGTATGCCTTATACGGCGAGCATCACAGGATCAGTCCCGGTTCGCGCAGTAGCCTCTGCCGTATGTTCAGAATGGGAGCTTGAAGCCGGGGGGCATGCCGGCACTGAAGCCCGACATCTTCTCCTGGGTGGTCGACTCGATCTTCTTCAACGCATCACCCATCGCTGTGGCGATGAGGTCTTCGAGCATCTCGCGGTCATCCATGACAGACGCATCAATGCTGATGCGCTTGACGTCATGCTTGCAGCTCAGGACCACCTTGACGGCGCCCGAACCTGCCTGGCCTTCGACATTGATCAGTGCCAGCTCTTCCTGCGCCTTCTGCATGTTGGCCTGCATCTGTTGCGCCTGCTTCATCAGGCCGGCGAGTCCGCCTTTCATCATGGTGTTGCTCCTTGTTCCGGGTTGATTCGTAAGAGGTTCAGGTCAGCGCTCAGAGCGGCTTAACCGATGATTCGACGAGGGTGGCGTCGAAGCGCTGGATCATTTCCTGCACAAAGGGATCGGACTCCAGCGCAGCCACGGCATCACCGTGGCGCTGGCGCTGGGCTTCCGCTTGCTTCTGCGCGGGGGTCTGCGATGCGGGTTCCGCAATCTCGACGTTGAGGCGGATGGCGCCACCGAAATGCTTGCCGAGTGACTCCTGCAGCTTGGCCTGCGTACCGGGCACAGCCAGCAGGTGGCGGTGCGAGGGCGCAAGACGCAGATTGACGGTCTGCCCATCGACGGCACCCAGTTCACAGTTCTGCGCCAACTCGCGCACGAGGCCGCCGAGCTGCATCTCACCAATCAGGCTCTGCCAGTCCGGCAGGCCACCCGACAGGCTCACTGGTTGAGCCGCGTAAGAGGGCACAGCAGGCTCTGCTGCTGCCACAGCAGGCGCCGGAGCGGCCGCTTGCGGACGTGGTGGCGTGGGCGCAGCAGGCTTGAGCGATACCGGCGCAGCCTGGACAGGTGCCGCCGGACGCGCCGCAGGCATGGCCCGCGCCTGTCCGCCACCCGCGCTGCTGCTCGTTGCACCACCCGCTGCCGCGCCCGTCTCTGGCCGGAAAGCATGCAGACGCAGCAGCGTCATCGAGAAGCCAGTCAGCTCGTCCGGCGCGATCGACAGCTCTTCGCGGCCATGCACGACGATCTGGTATGCGAGTTGCAGGAATTCAGCATTGAACTGCGCGGCATAACCGAGCAAGCGCTCGCGCTCGAAAGCATCGCTGACAGCGCTCGGGGCGTACTGCACGAGGGCAATGCGATGCAGCAGGCTGGCAAAGGTCTGCAGCGCGTCGTCGAAGGACAGCGCGCGCGCTTCCATGGTGTCAGCCGCCGCCAGCATGGCGTCGATGTCCTGCGCGGCCAGTGCGTCGAGCAAGGCGTAGAGATGGTCGTCGCCGACCGTGCCGAGCATGTCGATGACCTGCTCCTCCTCGACCTTGCCGGCGCCGTGCGCAATGGCCTGGTCGAGCAGCGACAGCGCGTCGCGCATCGAACCGCTGGCACCCTTGGCAAGATGGCGCAGCGCGCCCGGCTCGAAGGGCACGCCCTCTTCGCCGAGGATGCGCGAGAGGTGATCGACGATATGCGTCTGCGGCATCTGCTTGAGGTTGAACTGCAGGCAGCGAGACAACACGGTGACCGGGATCTTCTGCGGATCGGTCGTCGCCAAGATGAACTTCATGTGCTCGGGCGGCTCTTCCAGCGTCTTGAGCATGGCGTTGAAGGCGTGCCCGGTCAGCATGTGCACTTCGTCGATCATGTAGACCTTGTAGCGACCGCGTGCGGGCGCGTAGGCAGCTTTTTCGAGCAGGTTGGCCATGTCATCGACGCCGCGGTTCGAGGCCGCATCCATCTCGACGTAATCGACGAAACGCCCGCTATCGATCTCGGTACAGGCCGTGCAGACGCCGCAGGGTGTCGCGGTGACGCCGGTCTCGCAATTGAGGCTCTTGGCAAGGATGCGCGAGATGGTCGTCTTGCCCACGCCACGCGTGCCGGTGAACAGGTAGGCATGGTGCAGCCGCCCGGTCGCCAGGGCGTGCGACAGCGCCCGCACGACGTGCTCCTGGCCCACCAGGGTCTCGAAACTCTTGGGGCGCCATTTGCGCGCGAGGACTTGGTAACTCATGGCCGCGATTGTAGCCCGGAAGGGGCAGGCCACAGCCGGCCGCAACGCCTGCCGCGCGCACTCTCAAAGCCTGCGCCTGGTCAAGATCGCGTCATCTCCGCATGGCAAAACGCCCCCTGCGTGGCTATAGGGATAGACGGATGGCCGCCACGTCATCGATTGCCAATAGCTATCAAGAGTCTTTCCGCAATTCATTGGATCAATGATCGGCCGGCCGCTAGATTGCAGTCATCGCGCCACCGGATGACAGCCATGCAGACCCTGCTGCAACGCCTCCCGCTTGAACGCTATCTCGAACTGCTGGCCTGTCAGGCCGGCCGCTACTGAAAACGCCGGGAACCCTTCCCGCTCTACCGCCTCACACCATGTCAATCACCACGCAAGGAGCAAGTCTCATGTCCAGCGAAAGCAAATGCCCCTTCCACCACGGCGGCGCCGCCACGGCCAGCACGCAATCCAACCGCGACTGGTGGCCCAATCAGCTCAACCTCAAGATCCTGCATCAGCACACTCCCGAATCCAGTCCCCTGCCCGAAGGCTTCAACTATGCCGAAGCCTTCAGCAAGCTCGACCTCGCCGCCGTCAAGCGCGACCTCACCGCGCTGATGACCGTCTCGCAGGACTGGTGGCCCGCTGACTGGGGCCACTACGGCGGCCTCATGATCCGCATGGCCTGGCACGCCGCCGGCACCTATCGCACGGCCGATGGCCGCGGCGGCGCAGGCAGCGGCAACCAGCGCTTCGCCCCGCTCAACAGCTGGCCCGACAACGGCAACCTCGACAAGGCGCGCCGCCTGCTGTGGCCGGTCAAACAGAAGTACGGCAATGCACTGTCCTGGGCCGATCTCTTCATCCTCGCCGGCAACGTCGCGCTCGAATCCATGGGCTTCAAGACCTTCGGCTTCGGCGGCGGCCGCGAAGACATCTGGGCGCCCGAAGAAGACGTCTACTGGGGCGCCGAGAAGGAATGGCTCGCCACCAGCGACAAGGCCAACAGCCGCTACTCCGGCAAGCGCGAACTCGAAAACCCGCTCGCTGCCGTGCAAATGGGCCTCATCTACGTGAACCCGGAAGGCCCGGACGGCAACCCCGACCCCATCGCCTCCGGCCGCGACGTGCGCGAAACCTTCGCCCGCATGGCCATGAACGATGAAGAAACCGTCGCGCTGGTTGCCGGTGGCCACACCTTCGGCAAGGCCCACGGCGCGGGTGATCCCAAGCTCGTCGGCCCCGAACCCGAAGCCGCGCCCATCGAAGCCATGGGCTTCGGCTGGATCAACAAGCTCGGTACAGGCAAGGGCGTAGACACCACCACAAGCGGCATCGAAGGCGCCTGGAAACCCAATCCGACGAAGTGGGACAACGGCTACTTCGACATGCTGTTCGGGTACGAATGGGAGCTCACCAAGAGCCCGGCCGGCGCGCACCAGTGGGTGGCGAAGAACGTCAAACCCGAACACATGATTCCCGATGCGCACGATCCGGCCAAGAAACATCCGCCGATGATGACCACGGCCGACCTTTCGCTGCGCATGGACCCTGCATACGAAAAGATCTCGCGCCGCTTCCACCAGGATCCGGCCGCCTTCGCCGACGCCTTCGCCCGCGCCTGGTTCAAGCTGACCCACCGCGACATGGGCCCCAAGGTCCGCTACCTCGGCCCGGAAGTGCCGGCTGAAGACCTCATCTGGCAAGACCCCGTGCCAGCAGTCGATCACGCCCTCGTCGGCCCGGCCGACATCGCCGCACTCAAAGCCAAGGTGCTCGCCTCAGGTCTCAGCATCAGCGAACTGGTGTCCACTGCCTGGGCCTCCGCCTCCACCTTCCGTGGCTCGGACAAGCGCGGCGGCGCCAACGGCGCACGCATCCGCCTCGCCCCGCAGAAGGACTGGGAAGCCAACCAGCCCGCGCAGCTTGCCAAGGTGCTGGAAACACTGGGCGCCATCCAGCGCGACTTCAACGCTGCGCAAACGGGTGGCAAGAAAGTGTCCATCGCCGACCTCATCGTGCTCGCCGGCAACGCTGCCGTCGAACAAGCTGCGAAGGCAGGCGGCGTCAGCATCGAAGTGCCCTTCTCACCGGGCCGCAGCGACGCCTCTGCCGAGCAAACCGATGCCGCGTCCTTCGCCGTACTGGAGCCCGTCGCCGACGGTTTCCGCAACTACCAGAAGACGCAGTACAGCGTGCCCGCCGAGAAGCTGCTGGTCGACAAAGCCCAGTTGCTGACGCTCACCGCGCCCGAAATGACGGTACTCGTCGGCGGCCTGCGCAGCATTGGTGCCACCGTCGATGGCAAGCTGGGCGTCTTCACGCAAAAGCCCGGCGCGCTCAGCACCGACTTCTTCCGCAATGTGCTCGACATCGCCACGGCATGGACGCCGACTTCGGCCGACGCCCAACTCTTCGAAGGCCGTGACCGCAAAACTGGCGCCGTGAAGTGGACAGCGACACGTGTCGACCTCGTGTTCGGCTCCAACTCGCAGCTGCGCGCACTGGCCGAGGCCTATGCGCAGGACGATGCGAAGGAGCGCTTCGTGAAGGACTTCGTGGCCGCCTGGGCCAAGGTGATGAATCTCGACCGCTTCGACCTGAAGTAATCCCCATCCGCTGGCCGCGCCACCCACAAGGTGGCGCATCCCAAAAGCAAACGGCGCACAGTCCAGAAGACTGTGCGCCGTTTTTTGTTCGAGGCGGCGAGCCTGACCCCCGGCACTTGCAGGGAGCGGTTATGGCTGCTTCCTTCCGGACCTGACCAGATTCCCACGCTGCAATGCGGGGAGACCCGCCGCGGCGAATTGTAGCACGCAGCCCCCTCCTCCCAGCCAGGCCAGAACTGGCCTGGTTACCGTCCGACGGGAGCTCAAGGTATTGCCCGAAAGTCGTAGGTGACGCGCCGCAGCATGCGGCTACCATCGCCGCATTGCGACAACCAGAACAGAGGGGGAGAAACATGAAAAAATTTCTGGCATTGCTGGCGCTGTCCTGCGCCTTTCCCATCGGCACCGTGCAGGCCCAGATCGTCATCGGGCAATGCGCCCCACTGACGGGATCGCTGGCCAAGACCGGTGAAGCCATGACCCAGGGCGTACGCATCGCCATCGACGCCGCCAACGCCGCCGGCGGCATCAACGGGCAGAAGATCAAGCTGGTGCAGAAGGACGATGGCTACGACACGGCCAAGACCGTGAGCTGCACGCAGGAGCTCATCGACAAGGACAAGGCCCTGGCCCTGATCGGCTATGCCGGCACGGGCAACATCGCTGAGCTGCTCAAGCGCAACGTGCTGGGCAGCGCCGGCATTCCGCTCGTGGCGCCCTACACCGGTGGCGCTGCGCTGCGCGAGCCCTTCAATCCCTGGATCTTCCACATCCGCGCCGGCTACGACGACGAAACCCGCACCATGGTCGATCAGTTCGTCAGCACGGGCGTCAAACGCATCGCTGTGTTCTACCAGAACGACGCCTTCGGTCAGGCCGGCCTGGCCGGAGTGGAAAAGGCGCTCGCGCCGCACGAGATCAAGCTGGTCAGTCGTGGTAGCTACGAGAAGAACACCGAAGAGGTCGGCAAGGCCGTTGACGACATCGTCAAGGGCAATCCGCAAGCCATCATCATGATCGCCATCACGCGGCCGGCTGCACTGTTCGTCAAGCAAATGGTCGAGCGCTCGCCGGGCGTGCAGGTCTTCGCCATCTCGGTGGTCAGCGGTGAAGACATCTACCGCATTGCCGGTGAGTCCACGGCGCGTGGCGTCGGCATCACGCAAGTCATGCCCTCACCTTTCTCGGGTACGCAGAAAGTCGTGCGCGAATACCAGGACGCGCTGAAAACGCACGCCCCGGGTCAGGCACCTTCCTACGCCAGCTTCGAGGAATACATCGGCGCACGCGTGCTCATCTCCGCACTGAAGAAAACCGGCGGCGGCGCCACGCGGGCCTCGCTGATCAAGGCACTGGAGAGCACCACGGCTGACATCAGCGGCTTCAAGGTCGCCTTCGGTCCGCAACAACGTGCGGGCTCGAAGTTCGTCAACGTGACGATGATAGGCGCAGGCGGCAAGCACCTGCGCTGATACACAAACCCGCGCGCCCTAGTTGTCCTTCATGCCCAGCCGCTCCATGCGGTAACGCAGCGAGCGGAAGGTCACACCCAGCAACTGTGCAGCGCGGGTGCGATTGCCCTCGGTCTTGTTGAGGGCTTCCTGGATAGCGAGCTTTTCAAGGTGGTCGAGGTGGTCCTGCAGGTTGCCACCGGCCACGGCCAGTTCGCCCGACACCGGCGTCGGTACGCTGCCCGGCTCGGGGTCGAGGCGCAGGTCGGCGGCATCAATGTCCTCACCCAGCGACAAGGCCAGCGCACGTTCGAGGATGTTCTCCAGCTCGCGCACGTTGCCGGGAAACGCGTAATTACGCAGCGTGGCCATGGCTGCCTGCGTGAGCTGCGGCGTCAACATGCCCGCCTCGCCCGCCAGTCGCCCGAGAATGCCCTGGGCCAGCTCGGGAATGTCTTCACGCCGTTCGCGCAGCGCAGGCATGTGCAGCTCGATCACGTTGAGGCGATAGAACAGATCCTGGCGGAAACGCCCGTTGTCGACGAGCTCCTTGAGGTTCTGGTGCGTCGCCGAGATGATGCGCACGTCAACAGCCTGCTCCTGCGTGTCACCGACACGTCGCACGCGTCGCTCCTGGATCACGCGCAGCAGCTTCACCTGCATGGCCAGCGGCAGATCGGCCACTTCGTCGAGGAACAAGGTGCCGCCATTGGCCGCATGGAAGAAGCCGTCGCGATCACTCTCTGCGCCCGTAAAAGCACCCTTGCGATAACCGAAGAATTCCGACTCCATGAGGTTCTCGGGAATCGCGCCGCAGTTAACCGCCACGAAGGGCAAGGCCGAACGCGGCCCCAGCGTGTGGATCATGCGTGCTGCACGCTCCTTGCCGCTGCCGGATTCGCCCGACACATAGACCGGCGCCTGGCTGCGTGCGAGACGCTCGACCATGCCACGCACCTGATCCATCGCTGCCGAGCTGCCCGTGAACTGGAAGCCACCCTCCTTGCGCGCGTCGGCAGACTTCGGCGACGACACATCGAGCGCTGACTTCACCAGTGCGCGCAGCTGTTCCAGCGACACAGGTTTCGACAGGTAATCAAAAGCCCCTGCCTTGAGCGCCGCCACGGCATTGTCCATGCTGCCATGCGCGGTGATGACGGCAACCGGCAGGTCGACACAGTGCGCAGCGACATGCTTGACGACTTCCAGGCCTTCACCGTCGGGCAGTCGCATGTCGGTCAGGCACAGGCGGTACTGGCGGCTGGAAAGTTTCTCTTTCGCCTCACCCACAGTGGCCGCGCTGTCAGCGCCCAGCCCCATGCGCAGCAGGGACAGCTCCAGCAACTCTCGGATATCGGATTCATCGTCGACGATCAGGACGTCGGCGTCCCGCTGACGACTGCGACGCTCTTGGGCAACGCTCATTCTTGACTCCTGGCAATCAGGTGGAATTCGGCCCCCGCGGCGGACTCCACCAGAGACAGGCTCGCAGCGTTGGCCACAGCCAGCTCGCGAGCCACATACAGACCCAGCCCGGTTCCTTTCGGATCCGTGGTGTGGAAAGGTTCGAAAACCTGTTCGCGCTGATCGGCGGGAATCCCCGGCCCGTCATCACAGATGGCAATCAGCACGACGCCCTCGGCCAGCTGTGCAATGCGCACCTCGACAGACCCGGACTGCTGGCGACAATAGCGCAAGGCGTTGCCCAGCAGGTTGCCGAGAATCTGCGTCAGATGCACCCGGTCGAAATGTATGCGTGGCTGCTCGCTGCTCTGCACGACGATGCAGCGACGCGCGGCCTCGGTGTGCATCGCAAACTCCTCGATGCAATTCTGCACGAACAGCGTCGCGTCCAGCAGCTCGGGCGTCGTGCGATCACGTCGCCCCAGCTCCAGCACATCGCGCACGATGCGGTCGATGCGTCCCGCGTTGTCGAGCACGATGCGCGACAGACGCTGCTGCATGGCTGCGCGCTTCTCGTCTATCAACAGCTCTGCGGCCTGCGACACCGACGCCAGCGGGTTGCGGATCTCGTGCGCAATGTTGGCCGTCAAGCGACCCAGCGCTGCCAGCTTGAGCTGGCGCGCCTGCGCTTCGATGCGATCGGTGTCTTCGAGGTACAGCACGGTGTCGCCGCCCTCCTCCGCCTCCACCTTGCGCAGACTCAGGCGCTTGCCAGTCTGCTCGATGCGTACCGACTGCTTGCCCGCACGCAGGGCCTCACCCAAAGCGGGCACGCGCAGATCCAGCGGCTCGCCTTCTACCAGCTCGACACCTGTCAGCTCCGCCACGCGCGGGTTGCTCTGGCGCACGCAGTGCTCGGTGTCGAGCACGATCACTCCGTCCTGCATGTCCTCGATGATGCGGTGGTTCACGCGCATCTGCCGCTGCAACGCCTGGCCACGCTGCTGCGCCAGCGCTTCATTCTCGATCGCGCGACGCGCCAACAGGCGCGCCACCAGGGCCACGGCAAAGTAGCCCAGGCAAATGATGCCGGTGCGCGCCATGTCGTCGGCGTTCACGCCGAACAGCACGATCTGCAGCACCTGCTCGCTCAGCACGGCGATGGTCGTCATCGCCGCAAAGCCCAGCACCAGGCGCCCTTCGGCCACCAGCGCGGCACCGGCCAGGGTACTCATCAGCAGGTAGGGCACGGTGCCGCGCTGCGAACCGCTGATGAACATGATGCCGGTCAGCACCACCACGTCCAGCGCCACCTGCCAGGTCAGCAGGAACTCGTGCTGGCCGCCCGAGCGTGGCGTGAAAACGGCAAAGGCAATCGCCGCGAACCAGTAGGCGATGGCCACCACCGCGTAGGCCTGCGGGGCTGACGAACCGATGCTGAAGACGCTGCCGAAGATCGCCAGCAGACTGGCGATGACGACACGGTAGAAATTGAAGTAGCGCAGCGAAACGCTGCGCGCGGTATCACCTTCCAGACGCGACAGGCTCAGGGTCATCCGGCGCGCGGCCCCTGATCCGCGTGCTCACCGGAACAGAAGAAGCTGGCCCCGCGTACCACCCCTTCACTAGCCGGCACCAGCACACCGCAACGTGCGCAAGGCAGCACCTGCTCGGCATCGCGCGACGCATCCGCTGGCGCAGCCGGCTTGTCCGCCGCATCGTCATTCGCGCGGCTCAACGCACGGCGCACGAGATAGACGGCGATCAGCAGGAGGAGGAACAACAGGAGGTTACGCATGCTCGGCTCTCTGGCAGTAGAGGCAAGACTTTACTTCGATTGGAGCAATCTGGGCACGGCCAGGCTGCCGGGCTGATTGAAAGTCTGGCGACCGAAGTCACGCACCTCGGCTTCGCCTACCACCGAATAGGCCAGTGTGCCGTCTACCTGCATTGCCTGACGCATGAGCTGCAGCAGTTCGAGCGTACGGAACCGTGTGTCGAGTTCAACACGCGTCTCGCCCTTTGCAGCAATCGTCACAGGCTCGACGCGTTGACCAGTGCCGATCTTCTCGCCCGCCACCAGCACATCGAAGCGCACGCTGTCGACGATCACCTCGCGCGCATTCGGGTTATTGATGCGCAGGGTCAGCTGCACACGGGTGTCCTGCAGATTGCCACCCGCCACGCGGGCGCTGTCGAGCGCGATCTGCGGCTTCTGCCAGCGCAGGCTGGAACAGCCTGCCAGTGACAACACCAGCAGCACGCAAAGAATTGGCTGGAACCAACGTTTGAAGCGACCCGATACGACGTGCAACAAGATAAAGTGCCTCCTGCAGAAAATTTGTCTTCACATCCCGCCCCGACGCAGGGCGCACAGAGATCATCGCAGCATGAAGTACGACCGGATCATCAAGGAAATCGGACGCGGCGCCAAGGGTGCCCGTTCACTCCCGCAAGACGAAGCCGAGGCGCTGTTCGCCGACATCCTCGACGGCGTGGTGCCCGACATGGAGCTCGGCGCCATCCTGTTGTCGATGCGCGTCAAAGGTGAAGATCCCGGCGAACTGCGCGGCTTCCTCAGCGCCCTCAATGCACGCTGCCGTCAGATCATCGTGCCGTCCGGCCCGCGCTGCGTGGTACTGCCCACCTACAACGGCGCGCGCAAGCAAGCCAACCTCGCACCGCTGGTGGCCCTGCTGCTGGCCCGCGAAGGCGTGCCGGTGCTGCTGCAAGGGCGCCACGATTTCGAGTCGCGCGTCAGCCCTTTCGAATTGCTTGCTGCGCTCGACCTGCCCGCCGCTGCGACGCTGGGCGAAGCCGCACAGCAACTGCAGACGCGCCGCATCGCCAGCCTGCCCGTCAAACGTACTGTGTCCGGGCCTGGATCGTCTGCTGGCCCTGCGGCCTCGCCTCGGCGTGCGCAACAGCGGCCACACGCTGGCCAAACTGCTTGACCCGGCACCGGGCCGCAGCGTGCGTGTCGTCGCCGTCACGCACCCGGAATACCTGCAGACCATGGAAGCCCTGTTGCAAGCCGAAAACGCCACCGGCATGCTGATGCGCGGGACCGAAGGCGAAGCCTATGCCGCACCACGCCGCCGCCCCCGCATGCTGGGCTTTGTGCGCGGCGAGATGCGCGAGATGTTCGAGCAGGAAAGTCTGGAGGCCGAACCGATCATCGAGGACGCCTGCAGCATCGCCAACAACGTCGCGACGATCCGCGCCATGCTCGACGGCAGCCAGTCCGTGCCACAGCCTGTGCTGGACCAGGTCAGCGCGCTCGCCGAACTGGCGCGCGCCTGATCAGCAACCGGACTCAGTCGGTGGAGTGACCCGAGGTGGCCTGGTAAGCCGCCACGCCCGCATAGATTTCCTGCTTGGCGGCGTCCGGGCCTTCCCAGCCCAGCAGCTTGACCCACTTGCCCTTCTCCAGGTCCTTGTAGTGCTGGAAGAAGTGCTCGATCTGGCGGATCAGCAGCGGCGGCAAATCGGTGTAGGTGTTCACGTGCTCGTAGAGCGGCGAAATCTTGCCCACCGGCACGGCCAGCACCTTGGAATCCACGCCGGCCTCGTCTTCCATGTGCAGCACGCCCACCGGGCGGCAACGGATCACCACACCCGGAATCAACGCGAACGGCGCTTCGACCAGCACGTCCACCGGGTCGCCGTCACCGGAGATGGTGCCCGGCACGTAGCCGTAGTTGCAGGGGTAGTACATGGTCGTGCCCATGAAGCGGTCGACGAACACGGCACCGCTGTCCTTGTCGATCTCGTACTTGATGGGGTCGGCACGGGCGGGAATTTCAACGACCACGTGGATGTCGTTGGGCACATCGACGCCGGGCGTCACGTATTTGAAGCTCATGGGTTCTCTCTGCTTATCTGGAGGTCTGGCCGGATTATATCGGCCCGGCCCTTACGACAGGCTTGCGGAAAACCGATAGCTTGCCGGGCTACTCCGCAGATTGCGCTCCGCCTTACCCATATGGCCGCAGCTCAGGCCGCCTCGAAACCCGCCTCTTCCACGGCGCGCGCCAGTTCGGCCTTGCCGCTACGCGCCTCGTCGTGCAGCACCGTGGCCGATGCCGCCTCCAGTGACACCTCGACCCGCGTCACACCGGGCAAGGCACTCAGCACACGCTCCACCGAACGCACGCAGCCTCCGCAGGTCATGCCTTTCACGGCCAGCTTCGTCTCGATCATGATCACACCTCGCAAATGATGCCCTGCCACAGCCGCCCGCCCAGGTCCGGCGCCCGCCACAGCCCCAGCACGCCGAACGCAATGATCAGCAGGCCGGCCAGCCAGCGCACCGACTGACGACGCAACACATCGCGGAAGCGCGCCAGCGCAAGCCCCGCCAGCAGCAGGTTGGGCAAGGTGCCCAGCGCAAAGCAGCCCATCAGCAAGGCGCCCTGCGTCGCAGAGCCACTCAGCAAAGCCGTCGACAGCACGCTGTAGATGAGGCCGCAGGGGATGAGCCCCCACAGCATACCCAGCGGCAGGGCCTGCTGCCAGCTGCGTGCCGGCAGGTAGCGCGCCGCCAGCGGCTGGATGCGCCGCCACAGCCTGCCGCCGATACGCTCCAGTGGCGCCAGCAGTACCGTAACGCCCAGCAGGTAAGCACCCAGCGCCAGCAGCAACAGGTTGGCCAGCACGTACAACGCCAGCTGCACCGGCAGCACATGATTGAACAGCAGGGTGGCCGAGCCCAGTGCGCCAAACACCGCACCCAGCACGGCGTAGGTCAGCATGCGCCCGCCGTTGTATGCCAGGTGCAAGCGCCAGTCTGGCTGTGTGCGTGCCTGGCCCGGCTGCATGACCGGGCCGCTCAGCGCCGTGACGATGCCGCCGCACATGCCGACGCAGTGCGTACCGCCGAGCAGCCCGATCAGGAATACCGCCAGCAAGCCTGGCTCAGCCATGAGCATCCACGCACAGGTAAAACCTGATCTTAGATCACGCGCGAGTAACGCGGCTTGGCACTGTCGCGACGCAGGTAGTTGTCGAACACCATCGCCACCACGCGGACGAGCATACGCCCCGCTTCCGTCACCGACAGCCAGTCACGCTCAAGGCGCACCAGCCCTTCCTCTTCGAGCGCCCGCAGGGCTTCGATTTCGGCCGCGAACACGTCACGGAAGCGGATGTTGAAGGCCTGCTCGATGGCCTCGAACGACAGCTCGAAGCGGCACATCAGGGACTGGATGATGGTGTGACGCATGAGGTCTTCATTGCTCATCACCCAGCCACGCATCACGGGCAGATCGCCGCGGTCAATGGCTGCGTAGTAGGTCAGCAGATCTTTCTCGTTCTGGCTGTAGGCGCCGCCCACGCTGCTGATGGCCGACACGCCGAAAGCCAGCAGATCGCACGCGGCATGCGTCGAGTAGCCCTGGAAGTTGCGATGCAGGCTGCCACGCCGCTGCGCAATGGCCAGTTCATCACCGGGTCGCGCAAAGTGGTCCATGCCGATATAGACGTAGCCCGCCTCCCCCAGCTTCTCGATGGCGCGCGCAAGAATCGCCAGCTTTTCGTCGGCCGAGGGCAGATGCCCCGCGTCGATACGCCGCTGCGGCATGAAGCGCGTGGGCAGATGCGCGTAGCTGTAGAGGGCGATGCGGTCCGGCTGCATGGCCAGAACGGTATCGAGCGTGCTGCTGAAACGCTCCACGTTCTGGTGTGGCAGGCCATAGATGAGATCCATGCTCACCGAGCGGAAACCATTGGCCCGTGCGGCGTCGACGACCGTGCGCGTCTCGGTCACGCTCTGCACGCGATTGACAGCTATCTGCACCAGCGGGTCGAAATCCTGCACGCCCAGGCTCATGCGGTTGAAACCTTCATCCGCCAGCAGGGCGATCTTTTCGGGGCTCACCTTGCGCGGATCAATCTCGATGGAGTGCTCTCCGTCTCGCTTGAGCTGGAAGTGATCGCGGATGGCACGCATCAGCCTCACAGTCTCGCGTGCGTTGAGAAAAGTCGGCGTACCGCCGCCCCAATGCATCTGCACGACCTGACGCGAACCTGACAGATGCGCGGTCTGTAACGACATTTCACGATCGAGATAAGTGATGTAGCGCTCGGCCAGCTCGCGATCCTTGGTCACGATCTTGTTGCAGGCGCAGTAGTAGCAGACGGTATTGCAGAACGGGATGTGGAAATACAGCGACAAGCCACGTTCGATGCCGCCCGGCACACCATCCGACGCACGCTTGGCCAGATGCTGTTCGAACGAAGTGGCGTCGAAGGTGTCAACGAAGCGGTCAGCCGTCGGGAACGAGGTGTAGCGCGGCCCCGGCACGTCATAGCGGCGAATCAGCTCAGGGGAAAATACGATGTCAGTCTGCATTGTCGTCTCTGGTACGATCATTTGCAGCAGACATTCGCAGAATGTCTCGCGACCGGAGTTGATCAAGGTCAACTGATTCGATAGCCCTTATCAATATGATCGTTTCAAGCCATCCAGGATCAAAAGCGTGGAACAGAAAATCATCCCCATCACAGCGAGCAACATGCGTACAGCGTGCTCACAATGCAACCTGCGGGAACTGTGCCTCGCCGTCGGCTTGGAAGACGATGATCTGCACAAACTCGATGACATGGTGGCCCGTCGCAAGATCAAGCGCGGCCAACCGCTCTACCGCGCAGGCGATCCGTTCAACGCGCTGTATGCCATCAAGATCGGCTTCTTCAAGACCGACATCCTCACCGAGGAAGGTCTGGAACAGGTCACCGGCTTCCAGATGGCGGGCGAGATCCTTGGCCTCGATGGCATCAGCAATGACGAGCATGCCTGCAACGCCACGGCACTCGAAGACAGCGAGGTCTGCGTCATGCCCTACGACCAGCTCGAAGTGCTGTCGCACGAGATCCGCTCGCTGCAGCGCGAGTTCCACAAGTTCATGAGCCGAGAGATCGTGCGCGATCAGAGCCTCATGATCCTGCTCGGCTCCATGCGCGCCGAAGAGCGCATCGCCGCCTTCCTGATCAACCTGTCGCAGCGCATGAAGCTGCGCGGCTATTCCTCGTCCGAATTCCACCTGCGCATGACGCGCGAAGAGATCGGCTCCTACCTGGGCCTCAAGCTCGAAACCGTCAGCCGCGCCTTCTCGCGCTTCCACGACGACGGCCTGATCGGCGTGCAGCAGAAACACATCCGCATCCTCGACGGTGAAGGGCTGCGAAAATTGCTCGATCACAACAATTGCTGAGCGCCAATTCTTTGATTTGACTCATATCCCCGCCCTTGCCACGAGCAGGATCAGCCTCCGGCGTCTAGCATGAAGCATGTGTTCCCCATGCACTTCATGCAGGAGGTGAATCATGTACAAGCACCTGCTCGTACCGGTCGATGGCTCGCCGCTCTCGGCCCACGCAGCCAGCAAGGCCGTAGCCTTTGCCCAGTCCCTGTCGGCACGCATCACGTTCTTGCACGTCCAGCCAGACTATCCGCTGCCCATCGTCGGTGAAGGCGCACTCATCGCGCCTGAAAGTCGCGACGACTTCCAGCGCGACACGCGCGAAATGGCCGACATGATTCTTGGCAAGGTACGCGCCGAAGCCGTTGCAGCGGGTCTGATCGCGGAGACCCACACCGACATCAGCGACACGCCCTGGCAGATGATCATCGACACGGCCAACAAGGCCGGCTGCGACCTGATCTTCATGGCTTCGCATGGTCGACGCGGTCTCGCCGGGCTGCTGATCGGCTCCGAGACCCACAAGGTCCTGACCCACACCACCATCCCGGTGCTGGTCTACCGCGAGGCCTGAGTCGCTGCGGCGTACTCAGCGCGGCAGATTGATGTCGTCGCGACCGCGCGCAAAGAACAGCGTGGCCCAGCTGGAGGCCGCGCAAAGCGCCCAGAACGTGAAGAAACCTATCGAATAGGTCGCCGTACGCGACATGTGCACCGGCTCGCCCAGCAGGTAAAGCGTCTGCGGGTCGATAAGCGTGAAGAAGATGATTTCTGCCGCCCCTGCGGCGAGAAATGACGGCCAGAGAATCAGGATCAAGCGGCGCATGCGGCCCTCCTGTGTCAGGGCGTTGTGACAACAGTTGCTGTGGGTGACGCCATGCGCGGCAACAGCTCCGCGCCCTGGGCGGGCAACTGCACGCTCGCGCTCAGTCGCCAGCTGCGCGATGCGTCTTCGAGAATCACCGTGCGCAAGCCGCTGTCCCGCAGCGTGAGCGCGCCACGATAGACATCGCCTTCACGCCGCAATGTCGCCTGCTGGTCATCGCCCTGCCGCGTCGGATGGCTCAGCATCAGGCGCAACTCCGCCGGCAGGCTCACCCCCTCCCTGCCACGCAACAGCACCTGCGCGACGCCATCACGCACGTCTAGCCGCGCCTGCAGCCCGAGCTGTGCCGCCATGTCGTCACGCGCCAGGGTCTGGTTGATAGCCAGCCCCTGCTTGTAATAGTCGTCCGCCACCACACCGTCGTTGGTACGCACGGCATAGACGGTCGTCACGATGCCGGCCAGCACGGCAGTGATCGGCAGACTCATCAGGAACCATGGCCAGGGCTCGCGATACCAGGGCTGGGTCGCGGTGTGCGGCAGGGGCGATGTAGCGCTCATGGTTCTCTCTCAGGGCATGATGAAGACGCTCTTCTCGCGCAGCGGCCGGATTTCCGGATCGTCGAGACTGACGTCGAAGTAGATGGGGTGCGAGCCGCGCTCTGCCGCCTCGACCGGCACCCGCACATGCACGGTCAGCGTGCGGTTGCTGGCAGCCAGCACGCGCTGGCTGGCGGTGCCGTCGAGGCGAATGTCAGCCAGGCCGCTGACACCGATGCGGAATTCGCGCTCGGTCTCGCTGGTGTTCATGAGCTGCAGCACGTAGATATTCTCGATGAAACCGCCTTCGACTTCGCGTGCCAGGGTCGTGCGGTCTTTGATGACGTTGACGCGAACCGGCGAACGCGTCGCCAGCCCCCAGATGAAAGCGCCGATGATGGCCCACAGGATGGCCGAATAGATCAGCACACGCGGCCGCAGCACGTGGCGCAGGATGTCGGCACGCCCCCAGTGCTTGCGCACGGCGTTCTCGGTGGAATAGCGGATCAGGCCCTTGGGGTAATCCATCTTGTCCATCACCTGGTCACAGGCGTCGATGCAGGCCGCGCAACCGATGCAATCGTATTGCAGGCCGTTGCGGATATCGATGCCGGTGGGGCACACCTGCACGCAGATGCCGCAGTCCACGCAATCGCCCTTGCCCGCCGCCTTGTAGTCCTCGCCCTTGCGGCGCGAGCCGCGCGGATCGCCGCGCTCCTGATCGTAGGTGATGACCAGCGTGTCTGCATCGAACATCACGCTCTGGAAGCGCGCATAGGGGCACATGTACTTGCACACCTGCTCGCGCATCACGCCAGCCATCAGGTAGGTGAAGCCGCCGTAGAACAGCACCCAGAAGATTTCCCAGCCACTCAGTTGCCAGCTGGCGATATCTCGCATCAGCGGCAGCACAGGCGTGAAGTAGCCGACAAAGGTTATGCCAGTCCACAACGACAAGGCAGCCCACAGGAAGTACTTGAGCGATTTGAGCCCCAGCTTGCGCGCACCGCCCGACTGGTCGAGCTTCATGCGCTTGGCGCGGTCGCCTTCAACGAGCTTCTCTATCCACAGGAACATCTCGGTGTAGACCGTCTGCGGACACGTGAAGCCGCACCACAAGCGCCCCGCCACCGTGGTGAACAGGAACAGCGAATACGCGCTGATGATCAACAACACCGCGAGGTAGAAAACATCCTGCGGCCAGAACACGAAACCGAAGATGTAGAACTTGCGCTCGGCAAGGTGAAACAGCACCGCCTGCCGGCCATTCCACGGCAGCCAGCAGAAGCCGTAGAACACGATCTGCGTGAGCCACACCATGGCCCAGCGCCAGTTGGCGAAGACGCCGCTCACCGCACGCGGGTACACCTTCTGGCGCACCTCGTACAAGGAATCGTCCTCGGCCGGCGTGATGGGTATGACCCGTGCCTTGGCCCGGATCTTCGGTTTGCCGACCGCGTTGTAATCGATCTGCTCGTCGCTCACTGGCGCTCTGCCCTTCTGCGGCTATCCAGAGCGGCCGGTGCCGCCCTGCTCTCTGCTACCGGCCTGCGGCCTTACTGCTTCTTGATGCTCAACACATAGGCGGCCAGCACGTGCGCACGGCTCTCGCCGACCAGATCCTTGAACGCAGGCATCTGGTTCTGGCGCCCCTTTGTCACCGTCTCGATGATGGTGGCTTCTGACGAGCCATACAGCCAGGTCTTGTCCGTCAGGTTCGGTGCACCCAGCGCAGGATTGCCCTTGCCCTCAGGCCCATGACAGGCCACGCAGTTGGCTGCAAAAACCTCTCGCCCGCGTGCCGTACGCAGCGAGTCATTGGCCAGGCCTGACAGTGAACGCACGTAGTTGGCCACGTCCTTGGTGCCATCGTTGCCGATGGCGGCCCCCAGCGGCGGCATCACGCCATGACGCCCGCCAAGAATGGTCGTCTTGATCGTCGCCGGCTCACCACCGTAGAGCCAGTCAGCATCCGTCAGGTTCGGAAAGCCCTTGGAGCCCTGCCCGTCCGCACCGTGACACTGCGCGCAATAGTTGAGGAACAGTCGCTGACCCGTGGCCTGCGCTTCCGGATCCTTGGCCAGCTCGGCCAGGTCCTGCTTCTCGAAACGCGCGAACAGCGGTGCATAGCGCTCCTCGGCCTTCTTCACCTCGGCGTCGTACTGGTTGGCCGAGGTCCAGCCCGCCTTGCCCGGCAGGTTGCCCAGCGAGGGATAGAGCACGAAGTAGACGACGCCGAAAATCAGCGTGGCCCAGAACAGGTAGAGCCACCAGCGCGGCAGCGGATTGTTGTACTCCTGCAGGTCTTCGTCCCACACGTGGTCGTGCAGCTCGACCGGCCCCGGCTTGCGACGGGTCATGTTGGACACAAGCACCCAGGCGCAATAGAGCAGGCTCAGGATCACCAGCCCCAGCACGTAGTAGTGCCAGAAACCACTGACGAAATCGCTCATGCTGCCCCCCTGTCCTGTTCCTTGATGCCGTCCTCACCGCCGTCGGTGAAGGGTAATTGTGCGTCTTCGGTGAAGGGCAGTTGTGCGGCTTCGTCGAAGCCCTTGCGCGCCTGCCGACTGTAGGCCCAGGCCACGATGCCGAGGAAGCTCAGCAAGGCCAGTGCAGTCAGCACCGAACGCATCAGATGCAATGTGTCTTCCATCGCCGCCCCCTTACCTGACGCCCTTGAGCGCCGTACCCAGGCCCTGCAGGTAGGCAATCAACGCATCAAGCTCCGTCTTGCCGGCCACCGCGGCTGGCGCTTCGGCAATCTGTGCATCGGTGTAGGGCACGCCGACGGCGCGCAGCGCGGCCATCTTCTTGCCGATGTCTTCTTCCTTGAGCGGACGGTTCAGCCAGGGGAAGGCAGGCATGTTCGACTCGGGCACCACGTCACGCGGATTCAGCAGATGCACGCGATGCCACTGATCCGAGTAACGACCACCGACGCGCGCCAGATCCGGCCCGGTGCGCTTGGAACCCCACTGGAACGGATGGTCGTAAATGAACTCGCCCGCCACCGAGTAGTGGCCATAGCGCTCGGTCTCGGCACGCAGCGGACGGATCATCTGCGAATGACAGTTGTAGCAACCCTCGCGGATGTAGATGTCTCGCCCGGCCAGCTGCAGCGGTTCATAAGGCTTCACGCCTGCCACCGGTGTGGTCGTGGAGTGCTGGAAGAACAGCGGCACGATCTCGACCAGCCCACCTACGCTGACAACCAGCAGGGTGAAGATGATCAGCAAGCTGACGTTCTTTTCGATCAGTTCATTGTTGAGTTTCATCGTCCCTGCCCTCTCAATGAGCCGCTGCCGGCGCCAGGACCGGCGCATCCACTGCCTTCGCACCTGCCATCGTGCGCACCATGTTGTAGAACATGATGAACATGCCGCCGAGGAACAGGACACCACCCACCAGACGTATCGTCCAGAACGGGTAGCTCGCCTTGACGCTCTCGACGAAGGAATAAGTCAGCGTGCTGTCTGCATTCGTCGCGCGCCACATCAGGCCCTGCATCACGCCGGCAATCCACATCGAGGCGATGTAGAGCACCACGCCGATGGTGGCGATCCAGAAGTGCAGCGAGATGAGCTTCCTCGAGTACATCTCGGTTTTGCCGACCATGCGCGGGATCAGGTAGTAGATCGCACCGATGGTCACCATCGCCACCCAGCCCAGCGCACCGGAGTGCACGTGGCCGATGGTCCAGTCGGTGTAATGGGATAGCGCGTTGACCGTCTTGATCGACATCATCGGCCCCTCGAAGGTTGACATGCCATAGAAGGACAGCGAGGTGATGAGGAACTTGAGGATGGGGTCGGTGCGCAGTTTGTGCCAGGCACCCGACAGCGTCATGATGCCGTTGATCATGCCGCCCCAGCTGGGTGCCAGCAGGATCAGCGAGAACACCATGCCCAGCGACTGCGCCCAGTCCGGCAACGCGGTGTAGTGCAGGTGGTGCGGGCCAGCCCACATGTAGGTGAAGATCAGCGCCCAGAAGTGCACCACCGACAGGCGATACGAATACACGGGCCGCCCGGCCTGCTTGGGCACGAAGTAATACATGATGCCGAGGAAGCCGGCGGTGAGGAAAAAGCCCACCGCGTTGTGGCCATACCACCACTGGATCATCGCGTCCTGCACGCCGGCGTAGGCCGAGTAGGACTTCCACAGGGTGACCGGAATCTCGGCCGAATTGACGATGTGCAGCAGGGCCACGGCGAGGATGAAGGCGCCGTAGAACCAGTTGGCCACGTAGATATGCGGCGTCTTGCGCTTGGCAATGGTGCCGAAGAACACCACCGCGTAGGCCACCCACACCAGGGTGATGAGGATGTCGATCGGCCACTCCAGCTCGGCGTATTCCTTGCCGGTCGTGATGCCCAGCGGCAGCGTGATCGCCGCCGCCACGATGACCGCCTGCCAGCCCCAGAAGGTAAAGCTCGCCAGCCAGGGCGCGAACAGCGAGGTGTGACAGGTCCGCTGCACCACGTAATAAGAAGTCGCAAACAGCGCGCAGCCGCCAAAGGCGAAAATCACGGCATTGGTGTGTAGCGGGCGCAGGCGCCCGAAGTGCAGCCACTCGGCGAGGTTCAGTTCCGGCCAGACGAGCTGGGCGGCGATGATGACGCCGACCAGCATGCCGACTATCCCCCACACTACCGTCATCACCGAAAACTGCCGGACAACCTGGTAGCTGTATGTCGTTGTGGCTTGCATTGAGCACTCCCTGGATCAATAGGCTACGGATGCCGCATGCGCCGTTGCGGGACCCGCACGGCAAACAATCGCCGCTCAGCGCGAAGATTAGATAAACCTATAGTCCGGGGACTTGATGTATATCAAGTGGGGCATACCGAAAAGCACGAAGCGGCCGTTTCGCCTATATGGGAGTCTTGCCGGCGCCCGGCGCGGGGGACGGCGCAGGCGAAAAAAAGGGTGCGGCATGCGCACCCCCAACCCCAACAGAGAGACTGCACAGACCGACCCAAGCGTTCGCGGGTCCGATCTGTCGCCAGCGCTGATCACTGGCATGGCTGCACTATGCGCGCCGACACCGCGGCGGGCCTTGATCGCAGTCAATCTTTCGGGGGTTCCTTTTCTGCTGGCTCTGCTGTTTTCGCATCGGCAGCGGCCGGTGTGCGGTCGTCGTCCATGATCACGCGGAAAGCCTCGCCTTCGAGATCCTCGAACTGGCCACTGCGCACCGACCACCAGAGCACGCCACCGATCACGAAGACCAGCAGCAAGGACACAGGGATCAGGATGGCGAGACTGCTCTCCATCTGCGTGAAGCAGATCAGTCAGCGAACAGCTGCTTGACGCGCAGCGTCTCGCCGCGCTCGCTCAGGCCGATCAGCCGGTCGATGTTCGGGTGCTTGCCCGGGTTGGTCTGCGCATCCGCCGTGTGCTCGGCGTACAGCTCCAGCCCGCGCAGCGCGGCTTCCGGCGTGATGGCGCCGAAGGTCTGCGCGAGGTGGTTGTACACCACCAGCGACCCGGCCTGTCCCGGCTTGTTTTCGATGGTGGCAATCACAGCATCTGCCTGATCGAGAAGGTAGAGGCCCGCCAGATGCGAGACGCCCGGCAGTTGTTTGAGATTGTCGGAAAATGCCATCATTCGTCACCGATAAAAAACGGCAGTGTAACGCAGCGCCGCAGCACCGCCGCCCGCCACCACAGGAGAGAACACATGGAAGACAAGTCAGTTCCCACCCGCCGCGTCCGTGTCTGGGACCTGCCCCTGCGCCTCTTCCACTGGCTGTTGCTGGCCGGCGTCGCCACGGCTTTCTACGCCGTCAAGACCGGCAACATCGAGCTGCACGCCAAGGCCGGCTACTGCGTGCTGGCCCTGCTGATCTTCCGCCTCATCTGGGGCTTCATCGGTGGCAGCAACGCGCGCTTCTTCAACTTCATCAAGGGGCCGGGCGCCATCCTGTCCTACCTGCGCGGCAAGACCAAACCGCACGCCACCGGCCACAACCCGCTCGGCGCCCTCTCCGTACTGGGCCTGCTCGGCGTGCTGCTGCTGCAGTCCATCACCGGCCTGTTCAACCACAGCGACGATTATTTCTTCGACGGTCCGCTGTTCAACAAGATCAGCGGTGAGCTGTTCGGCAAGCTCAACGGCATCCACGATGCAATGGAATACGTGATCCTTGGCCTCATCGGCCTGCACATCCTCGCCATCCTGTTCTACCGCCTCGTCAAGCGCGACAAGCTGATCAAACCCATGATCACCGGCAGCAAGGACGTTCCCGCCGATGCGGCCACGCAAGATGCAACTGGCGGCAGCTGGTGGCTGGGGCTCATTGCGCTGGCGATCGGGCTGGGCGCCATCTGGTACATCACGGCCGGGCTGTAAAGCACGACGCCATCCCCGGGAAAGTCAGCAACTGCGAAAGCCCCGTGGCAATCAACCGAGATCGTCCGTATGAGTGACTCACGCATCAAGACTGGCGACAGGGTCAGAGTACTGAACATCCCGGAGTGGCTGCTGCGCGATCTCCCTGCAGACGACCAGAAAAGGCTGGAGAGCCAAAAAGGGGCCGTTGTGGATGTGCTCGAATTGATGCCGCACGGATACCTGTGGTTGTCATTTTCAAACGGTCATGAAGGAGAAGGCTTTAGCTTGCAGCCTTCTGACGTCGTGCTTGAAAAGGAGTCTTGCAAGTAATGGCCGCACCTGCAGCCCGGCAAATTACCCAAGGCTACGCCCTGGATTCCCGTGGCTCCCAACGCTCTGATGCCCATTTCCCGACTGCTTCATGAGCATTTCTCTCATAACGCTATTTTGTGCGGCTTGCCTGGCCGTGATGTGGTAATCGATCCACATAGCTCGATACTTTCGCAAGGCCCACCCCGACATCTGGTCAAAGTTTGGCTTCGCCGGCAACGGCTGGTATTCGACTGCCGCCAATGAAGGGGCCGATCTCACTGCACAGCAGAAATTCCGGAAATTCCTGGGGTCGCCCCAACGAAAAGCACTTCAAGACCGTCATCTGGATCGAGCGCTCTTCACAAGCCGGCTTCTTAAAGCCGTTGCCATTTCACTGTTTTGCTTGCAAACGCTCGCATTTACTTCTGAGCTATTTACCAAGGTTTGAGGCAGCAGCCCCCTGCCCCGGCACACATGGCGAAATTGCATGGTGCGAGAGCAAGACAAAACAAAAAGGCCAGCGCATGCGCTGGCCTTTTTGCTGACGCTTCAAATCTCAGTGATACGAGCTGTCGCGATAGTTGTCGTGGCAGTTCTTGCAGGCACCCTGCAGTTCGGTCACGGCAGCCTTGAGGGCATTCAGGTCCGCCACGGTCGCCAGCTTGGCCGTTGCTGCGGTCAGCTTGCCAGCAGCCGCCTTGAAGCCTTCACCGTCGGACCAGATCTTGGGGTTGGCACGCGTCGGCAGGCTCTTGTCCGAACCAGCGCCGAAACCCGAGCCGGTGATGTCCTGCGCCAGGAAGTTGATGTACTCGCCACGTGCGTTGACGGCTTCCTTGTTGAACGGCACATCGCCCTTGGCGACGGCAGCCAGTGCGCCCACGTTCTTCGCCAGCAGTTGCAGACCGCCCTGACGCAGACGGATCTGGTCTTCAGGCTTGGCCTGGGCAAAAGCGGCCGAAGCGGTAAGGGCTGCCAGCGCAGCCACGACGACGTTGCGGATCTTCATGTTCTCATCTCCATTCGGGATTGGTCGGTACAACACACTGCTAAACACTCGATGCGCCAGATTATTCCGCTGCGGCCGGAATATGTGCGCGCCGGATGACAACCCTGCATTGGCCATCACACTGCCATAAAGTTCAACCCACTGCATGCCGGGCCAGGGCCCAGGCCACGTGCTCACGTACCAGGGCCGAGGCATCCTCACGTCTCGTCTCCAACGCAGCCAGCACGGCTGGCGTTGACGGCGCGTTGCCCAGACCGACGGCGAGGTTGCGCAACCAGCGCTCATGCCCGATACGGAAGATGGCACTGCCCGCCATGCGCGTGTTGAACTCATCCTCGCTCCAGGCGAACAGCTCGACCAGCGTCGCCATGTCCAGCCCATTGCGCACGGCAAAGTCCGGCTCCTCGCTGACACGCGCAAAACGGTTCCACGGGCACACCAGCTGGCAGTCGTCGCAACCATAGATGCGGTTGCCGATCTGCGAGCGGAACTCTTCCGGAATCGCACCTTTCAGCTCGATGGTCAGGTAGGAAATGCAGCGTCGGGCGTCCACCTTGTACGGGGCGACAATGGCCTGCGTGGGGCACACATCGATACAGCGCGTGCAGTCTCCGCAATGCTCGCTGACCGGCTCATCGGGCGGCAAGGGCAGGTCCATGTACAGCTCGCCGAGGAAGAACAGCGAGCCCGCCTCGCGCGTCAGCATCAGGGTGTGCTTGCCGCGCCAGCCCAGCCCCGCCTGCTTCGCCAGCTCCACCTCCAGCACCGGCGCCGAGTTCGACAAACACACGATGGCCGAAGGCCCCGATCTCGCCTGCGATGCAGTCAGCCAGCTGCTGCAGGCGTCCGCGCAGCACCTTGTGATAGTCGCGCCCCAGGGCGTAGCGCGACACATAGGCGCGCTCTCCGTCCGCCAGCGCCGCTTCGGTCTCGGCACGATCCTGCTCGGCCCAGTACGGCATGCGCAGCGACAGCACGCTCAGCGTGCCCGGCACCAGCTCGGCCGGTCGCGCCCGCTTCAGCCCGTGGCGCGCCATATAATCCATCTCGCCGTGAAAGCCGGCGGCCAGCCAGTCGAGGAAATGGGATTCGGCTGAGCCCAGGTCGATGCCCGCCACGCCGCAAGCGGCAAAGCCCAGCTCGTGCGCCCAGTCCTTTACCCGCGCCTTGAGCGCCAACAGATCGAGAGAGTTTTCCGCATGTCCCGTCACGCTGCGGATGATATGCCTGATATGCCGCCAAACCCGCACCACGACGCGCTCTTGCACCTTGATCTGGCCGACGCCACCGCCACCGAGGCGTTCGGCGCGTCGCTCGCCCCGGTCCTCGCCCATCCCGCCGCTGCCGGCCTCGTCATCTGGCTATCGGGCGACCTCGGCGCCGGCAAGACCACCACCACGCGCGGCCTGCTGCGTGCACTGGGCCACACCGGCAGCGTCAAAAGTCCCACATACACCTTGCTTGAACCTTATGTAGTTTCTAGAATGTCGGTGTATCACTTTGATTTTTATCGGTTCAATGCACCTGACGAATTCCTCGAAGCCGGACTGGAAGAGTACTTCGCCGACGGAGGCATCTGTCTCGTCGAATGGGCCGACAAGGCCCTACCCTACGTTCCGCAACCCGACATCGAGATCCGCCTGGCCGTTGATGGCGCAGGCCGCCGCGCTGAAGTGCGGGCCCTCACTGAACGGGGCCAAACGTGTCTGAGCGCCCGCCAGCCTTGACCCATCCCCTGCTCGAATCCATGTCACGTCGCCAGCTGCTCAAGGCCGGCGGCGCTCTCATGACCCTGCTCGTCTCGCCCGTCTCGCTGGCCGCCGACACGCGCATCCTCGCCGTGCGCGTCTGGCCGGCGCAGGACTACACCCGCATCACCCTCGAAGGCGCCGACGCCCTCAAGTTCAGCTCGCAGATCGTGCACAACCCCGAACGCCTGGTTGTCGATCTCGAAGGCATCGAATTCGACAGCGTGCTGCAAAGCCTGCCGTCCAAGATTCTCGACAGCGACCCCTACATCAAGCTGATCCGCGCCGGCCGCAACCGCCCCGGCGTCGTGCGCCTCGTCGTCGAACTCAAGACCGAGATCAAGCCGCAACTCTTCACCCTGCCCCCGGTCGGCAACTACGGCCACCGCCTCGTGCTCGATCTCTTCCCGGTGCAGGAAGCCGATCCGCTGCTGGCCCTGATCCAGAAATCCAGCCCGGAAAGCGCGGCGGCAGGCCAGACCACCGACTCGCCTGACGCCGCCACACCGACCCGCATCGAGCGCCAGCCTGAACTCGCTCGCACGCCACCGCGTGCTCTCGACAAGGCGCCCCCCACGGATCGCGACGGCCTGCAGAAGCCCAAGGTCACGCGCATGATCACCATCGCCCTCGACCCCGGCCACGGCGGCGAAGACCCTGGCGCCGTCGGCCGCGCCGGCACGCTTGAAAAAGACGTCACCCTGTCGATTGCCCAACGGCTCAAGGCCCGCATCGACAACGAGCCCAACATGCGGGCCATGCTGACGCGCGACGCCGACTTCTTCGTCCCGCTCGGCCAGCGCGTCAACAAGGCCCGTCGCGTGCAGGCCGACCTCTTCGTGTCGATTCACGCCGACGCCTTCATCAAGCCCGAGGCGCGCGGCAGCTCGGTCTTCATCCTGTCCGAACGCGGCGCCTCCAGCACAGCCGCGCGCTGGCTGGCCAACAAGGAAAATGCGTCCGACCTCATCGGCGGCATCAACGTGAGAACCCGCGACGCCCACCTCGCCCGCACCCTGCTCGACCTCTCCCAGACCGCCACGCTGAAAGACAGTACCAAGCTCGCCAAGGCCGTACTCGGCGAGATCGGCGACATCAACACCCTGCACAAGAACGCCGTCGAAGAAGCCGGCTTCGCCGTGCTCAAGGCGCCCGACATCCCCAGCATCCTCGTCGAGACCGCCTTCATCTCGAACCCGGATGAAGAAAAGAAGCTTGCTGACGAGGCCTATCAGAACAAGATGGCCGACGCGCTGCTACGGGGAATCAAGAAGTACTTCGCGAAGAACCCGCCGCTGGCGAAGTCGAAGCTGGCGATGCTGGATTGATAGCCACAGTGGCGACCCGCACTGCCTTAAATTCGTGCGACCTTTCGCCCTGAACATGCAGAACACACTAACATTCTGCGACTAGTAGGCAAGAGTTCAATCCGCGAACTAACGCAATATGGGACTGTGCACGTCAGCTTCTGCAAGGCCATTTAGCTAGCTGCCATATTGCAATGCTTTCGCCAAAACAGCAGCGCCATGAACCGAGGAGACAGCTGTGGAGTACATGACGTTAAACGAGCACCCAATAGGCTCAGACGCCTCTCGTGTTTTGACGCTGCTTGCCGATCCCGCATTTTCTTCACCAGCAGTATCGAATCCAAGCTACGCATTGGCTCGCGACAAGATTCAACACGGAACCAGGTTGTTTCAAGCCAGCCTAAACGACGCCAGCATACTGAATGTCAGCGAATCAGAACTTACAAACATGTCAGTAGCATTTCAAAACATATTGCTACATCTTGAGAATTTTGTTGCTGACCCTCAACCAGGCCAGCTTAAGGCTGCCGGCAACCTTATGGACGACATGATCTTAAGGAGAATGGCAAACGCCTTCCCAGCGCTTCATTTGGGTAGAGGAATCCAATCAGCCACCATAGATGACTTACGTTAACAAGCTGCCAATGCCTTGTCAAGCGTTAGAAGCTCTCAAGGCGGACTAGAGCATGGATTTCGAGAACTGAACTCCCTGTCCTACCAAATCCAAGGAAAAGTAGAAACAGCAGATAGGCACTTCGAAACTTATAAGGAGCACATGGCGAGAGAAGCCGCTGTCGCGCAAGATCGCTTCGTTGAAATAGAAGAAGTCAGAAGCCGTGATTTCAAGAAAAGCATGGACTTCTATGAGTCTGAATTGTCCGAGCGAAACAAAGCAGCACTGGCAAGTACCTCTGAAGCCGTTTCCCGAGTCGAACGACCTATATACCCAAACTAAAGCCCTTGCAGAAGTAATTGGGACGACTGGAGTTACATTCGGTTATCAAGGAACCGCAGCACAAGAAACCAAAGCAGCCAACGCTTGGCGGGGCATAACTATCGGGATCTTTCTTATCGGCATTACCATCGCAATTCAAGCTTTTCAGCACTGGGATAGCAAGCCAGATACCAACGCTCTGTTTGCCATCATCGTAAAGCTGCTTTTTGCCATTGCCATCACTACACCGGCCTTCTATACAGCACGAGAATCAGCGAGACACCGAACCACTGCTGACCGAGCACGCCAAAGTGCTCTAGAACTAGAAGCTCTGGGGCCATTCATTGAAACCATGAGCGATGAAGCGAAGCTAAAAGTTCGAAACGATTTGATACCGAAGTACTTTGGAAACTCAAACGATCCACACACAATCGCAGAGTCAGCGTCTGTGATGAAACTACTCGACATTGTCCAAGATGCGGTAAAGGCAACTGGAAAGAAGGGGTAGACCTCCAAGAGCAGATCACCTGCAGCCTCGCCAAACACCCAACCAAGCCCGGCGGTCTCCTGCATCCCCAAACCCCACATTCCCGCAGCCCTTTCCGGGATAATTACGCCTTCCCCCGCCTGTCTTGGCCCGCATGCCCGCCATCCACAAACTCCCCGAAGTCCTGATCAACCAGATCGCCGCTGGCGAGGTCGTCGAACGCCCGGCCTCCGTGCTCAAGGAATTGATGGAAAACAGCCTTGATGCCGGCAGCCAGAGCATCGAGGTGCAGCTGATGCAGGGCGGCGTGAAGCAACTGCGCATCAGCGACGATGGCTGCGGGATCGACAAGGGCGACCTGGCGCTCGCTCTGGAACGCCATGCGACGAGCAAGATCGCCACGCTGGAAGACCTGGAGGCTGTTGGCACCATGGGCTTCCGTGGTGAGGCGCTGGCCGCGATTGCTTCGGTCGCCCGCACCCGCATCATCAGCCGCGCACTGGGCGCCGAGCATGCATGGCGGGTGTCGGAACGCGAACGCGAGCCCATGCCGGCAGCGCTCAACACGGGCACGGTGGTGGAGGTCGAAGACCTCTACTACAACACCCCCGCGCGCCGTAAGTTCCTCAAATCCGACGGCACGGAATACGGCCACTGCGATGATGTCTTCCGTCGCGTGGCGCTCGCACGACCGAACGTGGGATTCCAGATCAGCCATAACGGCCGCGTGAACATGCGACTTGCTGCCGGCGATGCCGAGCGCCGCACGCGCGAGATCCTGGGCGATGACTTCATGGCGCAAGCCCGCCCCTTGCTCGCCGAAGCCGGCCCGCTACGCCTCTCCGGCTACGTCTCGCTGCCTGCCTACGCGCGCAGCAATCGTGACGCGCAGTACTTCTACGTCAATGGTCGCTTCGTGCGCGACAAGCTGATCCAGCACGCGCTGCGCGAGGCTTACGCCGACATCCTTCACGGCAGTCGTCACCCAGCCTTCGCGTTGTTCCTCGATATGGATCCCGCCGGCGTTGACGTGAACGTGCACCCGGCCAAGACCGAGGTGCGCTTCCGTGAAGGACGTGCGATTCATCAGTTCGTCTTCCACGCTGTAACGCGCACCCTCGCGTCGCCCGTGCAGGCCGCCGTGACAGCACCGGTCGAAACCGCCCTGCGCTATTTCGGCCCGACCGAGCAGAGCTCGCTGGCGGTCGAAGAGCCGCGCAGCCCGCTTTACGCAACGAGCCCGGACGACGGCTACATCCAGACCCAGCCCATCAAGGGCTTTGCTCCAGGTACCTTCACTGCAGCGCCACGCCCCCCCAGCCTGGACGGGCTGGCTGCGCTTGGTTCGCGCTTCAACAACCTGCCGCAAGCGCTGCCCAGCACAACGCAAGGCGCGCCCTTGGGCTATGCCATCGCCCAGTTGCACGGTGTCTACGTGCTGGCCCAGAACGAAGCCGGCCTCGTCCTGGTCGACATGCACGCCGCGCACGAACGCATCCTCTACGAACAGCTCAAGGCCGTGCTCGATGGCACGCCGGGCGTGCAGCGCCTGCTGATCCCGGCCGTGTTCAATGCCAGCAAGATGGAAATGGCAACGGCCGAAGAGCAGGCCGACGTACTGCTGCGCATGGGTTTCGATGTTGCACCTGCCGGCCCCAGCGAACTCGCTGCGCGCAGCGTGCCGGCCTTGCTCGCCCGCGCCAACATCACCGACCTGCTGCGTGCCCTGCTCGCCGAGTTGCGCGACTTCCCTGCCAGCGAAGTCATCGCCGCGCGCCGCAACGAACTGCTGGGCACCATGGCCTGCCACGGTGCCGTGCGCGCCAACCGCCAGCTGACCGTGCCGGAGATGAATGCCCTGTTGCGCGACATGGAAGCCACCGAGCGCGCAGATCAGTGCAATCACGGCCGCCCGACCTGGATCCAGCTGACGATGAATGATCTCGACAAACTGTTCATGCGGGGGCAATGAGTGACGACAGATCTGGACGCATTGCGACAGAAACTGCGCGACATGGAATCGGACGAGATCACCGTCCGACTCGACGGCGCGCACTTCACGGATCAGGCTGCGGAACTGGCACGAGAGGAATTGCGGGCACGCAACGTTGCGCTGCCCGTTGAACCCGCACGCGCGGAAGACGGGCCGTCGCAAGAGGCGGAGGACTGGGTAATCCTGGAAGACAACCTGGAGCCCACCGAAGCCAAGGTCCTGCATTCCCTGCTGGAGTCTGAAGACATCCCTGCGCTGGTGGACGACTTCAACACAGCCAACGCTTTCGGCCAGCTGGCAATCGTCATCAAAGGCGTGCGGGTGCGTGTTCCGCAAAGTCAGGCTGAGGCGGCACGCGAAATCCTCGAAGAATTCGCCAGGGGAAGGCTCACGCTGACCGATGGCGACGAGGAAGCCCCGACAAGCCTCGAAGAACAGCGCCTCACAGCCTGGACTGGCGACGCACAGATTGCCAGGCGCTGGCTCGAACGCACACCACGTTGGCCAGACCTGATGCTCTCGCCTCTCCTGTTCGGCCCGATCTGGTTCTTTTTCCGCAAGCTGTACAAGGCAGGTGCCGCACTACTGCTGCTCGAAATCGTCCTGCTGGGATTGGCGGATCGCGCCCTGACGCTGGACGAAGAAACCGCGCTGACCCCGCAACGCCTGCTGGGCTTCTTGTTGTTGGTACGCCTGGCAGTCGCCAGCGTCGCTGACATGGCCCTGCACAAGGCCGCAATCGCCGGCATCGAACGCTCACGCGACAACCATGTCGACGAAGCCGCGCTGCAACGCGTGCTGCGCCGCGCCGGCGGCGTCAACTTTCCCGCTGCGCTGGGCGTCATCGCGACGTACTGGGCAACGCAGCTTGTCTTCTGACTGATCTCATGCAACTCGACAGAATCCTCCAGTCCCAAGGCTTCGGCTCACGCAAGGAATGCCGCGCGATGGTGCGCGACGGCCTCGTGAAGGTCGCCGGTGCCGTGGTCGACGACCCCTTTGCCGAATACGAACCGAATGGCTTCACTTTCGAAATCGACGACTGGGAGTGGGAATACAGTGACAAGGTGTACATCGCCCTGCACAAGCCCGCCAATTACGAGTGCTCGCACAAGCCCAAGCACAACGAGAGCGTCTATCACCTGCTGCCCGAACCGGTTGTAGCACGCGGCGCGCAGAGCGTCGGTCGCCTCGACGTCAACACGACGGGGCTGCTACTGTTTTCGGACGACGGCATGTTCATCCACGCCATCTCGTCCGCCAAGCGTCAGGTCACCAAGACCTATCGCGCTACAACGGCTGAAGACGTGACCGATGAACAGATCGAGAAACTGCTGGCCGGCGTGATGCTCGTCGATGAGCGCGAGCCCGTCAGCGCGCTGCAAGCCCGCAAGCTCGATGATCGTCTCATCGAACTGGTCGTAAACCAGGGCAAGTACCACCTCGTCAAACGCATCATCGTCGCCGCCGGCAACCACGTCAGCCAGCTGCATCGCACGGCTGTCGGCGCACTGTCGCTGCTTGATGGCAGCCTGCCCGAGCTGGAAAGCGCTGACTGGTGCTTCCTGCGCCCCAAACACCTCGCCCTGCTGGGCTACAACGCTGCGGAGCAGAGCAAATGACCGAACCAAAAAAGAAACTTGGCCTGCCTGCTACCACCGGCGACAAACCGGTACGCGAACCCAAGCGCCCACCGGTGCGCAGCACCAGCACGGCCACGCCACGTATCAAGGCACGCCCCGCTACGCCAGAAGGCGATGCACCGAAACCTGCACGCCGCAGCACGGAAGGTCGCCCTGCTCGCAGCGACGAAGATCGCCCGCCGCGACGTGATGACGGCGATGCACCGCGCAGACCCGCCCCGCGCTTCGAATCCGACCGTGGCAACAGCGAGCGCCCGCAACGCGCGCCGCGCGCCGACTACGCACGACGTGATGACACCCGACGTGAGGACACCGCCAGCGATGCACCATACGAACGCCGCTCGCGCGGTGCCGATGGCGTCAACCGTGGCCCCGCACGCGGCAGCGAACGCCCGGCCTTCAAGCCACGCATGCAGAAGAGCGAACCGCGCGACGCCGACGGTGCCGTGCGCCTTTCCAAGCGCATGACCGAACTGGGCCTGTGCTCGCGCCGCGAAGCCGACGAATACATCGAACGCGGCTGGGTCAAGGTCGACGGCAAGGTCGTCGACGAGCTGGGCAGCAAGATCCTGCCGAACCAGAAGATCGAGCTGAATCGCCAGGCCGAAGACACGCAGCAGAAGCGCGTCACCGTGATCCTCAACAAGCCCATCGGCTACGTCTCCGGCCAGGCCGAAGACGACTACGAGCCCGCTGCCGTGCTGATCACCAACGAAAACCACTGGAGCGAAGACCCGATCAAGCGCCCCTTCGATCCTCGCCTGATGCGCAAGCTCGCACCCGCCGGCCGTCTCGACATCGACTCCACCGGCATGCTGGTGCTGACGCAGGACGGCCGCATCGCCAAGCACCTCATCGGCGAAGACAGCGACATCGAGAAGGAATATCTCGTGCGCGTCGAAGGCCCGTTGTCCTACGACGACCTCGCTCTGCTCAACCACGGCCTCATGCTCGACGGCGTCGAACTGCAGCCCGCCAAGGTCAGCTGGCAGAACGAACACCAGTTGCGATTCGTGCTGCGCGAAGGCCGCAAGCGCCAGATCCGCCGCATGTGCGAGCTCGTTGGTCTGCGTGTCACCGCCCTCAAGCGCATCCGCATCGGCTCCATCAATCTCGCCAAGCTACCGCCGGGACAGTGGCGCTATCTCGGCGATCACGAGAAGTTCTGAATGAAAAAGGCCGACAGATCGTCGGCCTTTTTCATGTGTCGTGCCTCAAGGGCAAATCGGCATCAGCAACCCGCTGTGTTCACCGCGCTGATGGTTGCCGCAGTTCCCGCACCACCACCTGTCGAGGGCGTGTAGGTGAAAGAGCATGTAGCCGGGTTGGTGCCACCCGTAACCTGGATGGTCAGCGTGCTGCCGATCACGGCGCCACCGCCCGTAACCGCGTAGCCATCATTGGACAGCTGCGCCGCCGTAGCCGGGAAAGTACTGGTCAGCCCTGCCGCATCGACGATGCCACCGGGACTCGCACCAGGCAGGTTGGCCGTTGCGTTCCAGTTAACGATGTTGAGGAGCCCGGACAGCGTGCACAGCGTCCCGGCACCCGTTGCCGCCACAGCGGGAACCGTACCGGTCGCCGGGCAAGCCGGTTGCGTGATCCCCGTACGGGTCTGCGCAGCGGCCATCACCATGCCTGACGCTGCGGCCACGGCACCACGTGCCGCATTCAGCTTGGAGATGCGCGCGTCGCGCTGCAGATTGACCATGCGCGGCAATGCGATGGCCGCCAAGATGCCGAGAATGACGATGACAACGACCAGCTCGATCAGCGTAAAGCCCTTGTTGCGATACATGACGTAACCCCATATTTCCGCGCGGAAAATCCGCAGCGATGGCGGGTGTACGTCACTTGCACGGCAAATCTTGAGCGTTGATTGCGCAAAACGTGAGTCAAATCACGGATCTAGCGCACTGCCGCCGACGCAGAAAAGAAAAAGGCCAGTCTTTCGACTGGCCTTTTCTTGCATCTGGCGCGCCCGGAAGGATTCGAACCTCCTACCCCTTGGTTCGTAGCCAAGTACTCTATCCAGATGAGCTACGGGCGCTAAAGGAGCGGCATTGTAATCACAACCAAACAATGCTGCAACTGTTTTCTATGGCGGAGAGCAAGGGATTCGAACCCTCGAGACAGGTTTTGCCCGTCTGCTCCCTTAGCAGGGGAGTGCCTTCGACCACTCGGCCAACTCTCCGCGAAGAGCGCGCATTCTATACACAGCGCGCCCCTGCGTCAAACCGGCCAATGCGTTCAGGCGCCAACCTGATCCAGCTCGAATGCCTTGTGCAGAACGCGCACGGCCAACTCCAGGTACTTCTCGTCGATGGCGACCGAAATCTTGATCTCGGAGGTCGAGATCATCTGGATGTTGATGCCCTCTTCGGCCAGCGTACGGAACATCTTGCTGGCGATGCCGACGTGCGAACGCATGCCCACGCCCACCACCGACACCTTGGCCATCGAACGATCGCCACGGATTTCGCGTGCGCCGACGTGGGCCTTGACGTCTTCGAGGATCTTGCTGGCGCGGTCGAACTCGTTGCGGTTCACGGTGAACGAGAAGTCCGTCGTGCCGTCGTGGCTGACGTTCTGGATGATCATGTCGACGTCGATGTTCGCTTCAGCCACCGGGCCGAGGATCTGGTATGCAATGCCGGGGCGGTCGGGCACGCCCAGCACGGTCAGCTTGGCTTCGTCGCGGTTGAAGGCGATGCCGGAAATGATCGGTTGTTCCATCTTGATGTCATCCTCGAAAGTAATCAGGGTGCCCTCGCCGCCTTCCTGGAAGCTGGACAGCACCCGCAATCTGACCTTGTATTTGCCGGCGAACTCGACCGAGCGGATCTGCAGCACCTTGGAGCCGAGGCTGGCCATTTCCAGCATTTCCTCGAAGGTGATGCGATCGAGCTTGCGCGCCTCCGGCACGATGCGCGGGTCCGTCGTGTACACACCATCGACGTCCGTGTAGATCTGGCACTCGTCGGCACGCAACGCTGCAGCGAGCGCAACGCCGGTGGTATCGGAGCCGCCTCGACCCAGCGTCGTGATGTTGCCGGCGTCATCCACACCCTGGAAGCCAGCGACCACGACAACGTTGCCGCTCTCCAGATCCTGGCGCATGCGGTCCTCGTCAATCTTGAGGATGCGCGCCTTGGTGAAGGAGTTGTCCGTCAGGATGCGCACCTGGCCACCGGTGTAGCTGCGTGCCTTGACACCCATCTCCAGCAGCGCCATGCACAGCAGGCCGATGGTGACCTGCTCGCCGGTCAACACGATCACGTCGAGCTCGCGCGGATCAGGATTGGTCTGCACTTCCTTGGCCAGCGAGATCAGGCGATTGGTTTCGCCACTCATGGCCGACACGACGACGACGATCTGGTCGCCCGCTGCCTGCGCCGCCGCGACACGCCGGGCAACGTTCTTGATGCGCTCGGGGTTGCCGACCGAGGTGCCACCGTATTTCTGAACAATCAGGGCCATCTTGCTGGAACCTGCCTAGGGTTGGAAAGCCGACTATTTTAGCTGAATCAGCGCTCCGGCTGCAGTGTCCACTTTCGCCCGAAGCCCTCTGGAAGCCAACATGTCGCTGCAGAGAACCAAGGCCTGCAAACATGTGTTAACCACTTCACAAGCCCCGTTCCGCAACGTTGTATGTTGCCGAAATATTGATCTATACTTTAAGCGCCTATAACTAAAGTTATAGGGATAAAATTCTATAAACCCCGCCAGACAACCGGGAGGGACACCAGCCAAAAGCCGGTTCCTGCCGGGGGCAAACTTCCTGCGCTGGACGACAGATCAGGATTTCAGGACATGCTCAGGCCTGCATGCGGGAGCCGAGGTCAAGATCTTTTGAAGGTTCTGTTGCTATTCATAGGTAAATGAGACATGAAAACACTTGAAAACGTGGACGTCCGCGAAATCCGCCGCAAGCTTGGCCTGAACCAGTCCCAGTTCTGGTCGAAGATCGGCGTTACCCAGAGCGGCGGCTCCCGCTACGAAAGCGGCCGCAACGTGCCGCGCCCCGTGCAGGCCCTGCTGCGCATCGTTCATATTGAACAAATCGATCTGAACAAGATCCGCAAGGATGATTTCGAAGTCATCGAATACCTGCGCGCGCACAAGTCCGAGCTGTACAAGAACCTCAAGAAAGAAGCCAAGGCCAAGAAGAAGGAAAAGTAATTTCCTCTCCGTGCGATCGGGCCGCAGCCCGGTCGCACGCGCCGGTCAACCGGCATATCTCAGGCTGCCCCGCTACAATAAGCGCCCGAACAGCCTCACCACCCCCACCCCGTGCTTATCACCAGACGACTCGAATTCGATGCGGGCCACCGCATTCCGGATCATCGCAGCCTGTGCCGACATCTGCATGGGCACCGCTATGCCATCGAGATCACGGTGTCCGGCGACATCACGCGCCAGGACGGCAATCCGCGCAATGGCATGGTGCTCGACTTCTCGGAAATCAAGGCGCTCGTCCGCAGCACGATTGTCAACGTCTGGGATCACTCCTTCCTTGTTTACAGCGGTGACCTGACGGTTCGCCAGTTCCTCGACAGCATGCCGGATCACCGGACCGTGGTTCTGGACGTCGTCCCCACGGCCGAAAACCTCGCTGCCGAAGCGTTCCGCATGCTGGCCCCCGGTATTGCCGGGCTCTGCGACAAGACGCTGACCCTGGAAAACGTGCGCATCTTTGAAACGCCCAACTGCTGGGCCGATGCAACGCGGGCAGCCTGCGCAGGATCCTGACGGCAGCAAGATGAAACGGGGCATCGCCACTGGCATCTGCCTGAGCATGACCCCGCGGCTGTTTGCCGTTGCCCTCATCTCCCTCGCATCGACAGCCGCTCGTGCCGAAGTCCTCGAAGAGCTCGCATATAACTACTACACAGCCGTCGCGACCGCAGGCCAACCACTCTACGCCGCAGTCGACTCAGCTTCGCCCATCCGTGAGAACGGCAAGGTGTTCCATGGTCACACACGCTGGAACGTGTCCTGGCACTTCCAGTGGTGGGCCGAGGCCGATGGCCGCTGCCGCGTCACGAGCGCAACGGTGGTGCTCAAAAGCGTGATACGCCTGCCACTCCTGCGTGCCGATACGCCACTGCGCCAGCAGCTTTTCGACCGCTACCTGGAAGCCTTGCGCAAGCACGAGCTGGGACACCACCAGATCGGCCTGGATGCTGCGCGAGCAATAGAACAGGACATCCTTGCACAGCCTGAAATGCGCACCTGCAAGTTGCTGGAACAGACAATCGACCAACACGCGACAGATCTGCTTGTCCGCTTCAGCAGCCGGAATCTGACTTACGATCAGCAAACAGAGCACGGAAAGACGCAAGGCGCCTGGCTGAATCAATAACGCAACACCCCTGACGAAAAACAAAAATGGCTCCTGAAGGAGCCATTTTCTGTTTCTGGCGGAGGCGGTGAGATTGTGCCCGCTCGCCTCAGGGCGATCCGTCATCCCTCGCCACCGCTCGGGACCGCCGCAAGCGGCGTCCGGCGGGCCAGCCCGCCGAGCGAACTCAAAGCTCTCATCTCTTTGCGCCATGCTTCGCATGGCAATCAGCAGAAACAAAAACGGCCCCTGATGGAGCCGTTTCCTGATTCTGGCGGAGGCGGTGAGATTCGAACTCACGGATACATCGCTGCATCGCCGGTTTTCAAGACCGGTGCCTTAAACCACTCGGCCACACCTCCCAAAACCCACAAACCCGGTCAGAACATGGCTTGCAAGGCAGGTCGCGGAGTGTACGTGCCGGCCGTTTTGGGCGCAAGCACTTGCCAGCGAGGGGAACCCCCGGCACGATTGTCAGTCATAACCCCTACTGGCGCCATGGCGCTTCTTCTTCAAGGACTCTGAAATGGACAACAGGATCTACAGCACAGACACTTTCGGCGGCAACGCGGCCGTTGTACAGAACAAGGTTCTGCGCAACACCTACGCCCTGCTCGCGCTGAGCATGTTGCCTACGATCCTCGGCGCCTTCGTCGGCGTCCAGATGGGCTTCAAGCTCTCCGGGATCATGGGCTTCGTGATCTTCATGGCTGTCGCTTTCGGCTTCATGTTTGCGATTGAGCGCTTCAAGAACAGCAGCATCGGTGTCGGGCTGTTGCTGGGCTTCACGTTCTTCATGGGCTTGATGTTGTCGCGGCTCATCGGCGCGGTCCTCGGCTACTCCAATGGCGCCTCGCTGATCGGCCTGGCTGCAGGCGGCACCGCGATCTCCTTCTTCGGTCTGGCTGCAGTAGCCAGCTCGACGAAGCGCAACCTGTCGGGTATGGGCAAGTTCCTGACCATTGGCTCTCTGCTGCTGCTTGCGGCCATCGTCGCGAACATCTTCCTGAACGTTCCGGCGCTGACCCTGACGATTCTGGTCATTTTGCTCGGCCTCTCCTGCGCCTGGCTGGTCTATGACATCAATCGTGTCGTGACGGGCGGCGAAACGAATTATGTCTCCGCAACACTGGCGATCTATCTGGATGTCTACAACATCTTCCAGAGCCTGCTGTCGCTGCTGGGCATCTTCGGTGGCGAACGCGACTGATCTTTCCCGCTAATGAAAAAGCCCGCGCAAGCGGGCTTTTTCATTTGAGCCACTGTCATACACGTTCGAACAAGGCGATGGATTCGACGTGCGAGGTATGCGGAAACATGTTGGCCACGCCCGCGCCTTTCATGGCGTAGCCCTTGTCGTGAAACAGGATGGCGGCATCACGCGCCAGCGTCGAGGGGTTGCACGAGACATAGACGATGCGCCGCGGCGCATGCTCGTCCAGCGCCTTGATGACAGCCATGGCGCCATCACGCGGCGGATCGATGAGCATCTTGTCCAGCCGCCCCAGCTTGTTGAGACTGGCCGTGCTGGCTTCAAACAGATTGGCGACCTTGAAGTCGCACAGCGCCGCAAGGCCGTTGTCAGCAGCGTTGTCACGCGCACGCTGCACCAGTGCCGCACTACCCTCCACGCCGATAACTTTTGCTCCGCTGCGTGCAATCGGCAGGGTGAAGTTGCCCAGACCGCAGAACAGGTCCGCAATGCGTTCACCCGGCTGAGGATCCAGCAATTGCATTGCACGCCGTATCAATAATCGATTGGTATGCACATTGACCTGCGTGAAGTCCGTCGGGCGGAACTTCAAGCGCACATCAAACTCCGGCAAGCTGTATTCAAGGAAAGTCGGCTCATCGCTGCGCACAGGCCGCGCCGTTTCCGGGTTGCCCGGCTGCTGCCACATGCTGACGTGGTGCTTGTCACCAAATGCCTGCAGCAATCGGATATCTGCTGCGGTCAGCGGCGTCAGGTTGCGCAACACGATGACCGTACGGTCATCGCCAACCGCCAGCTCGATCTGCGGAATGCGATCAGGCACGGACATGCCCGCAATCAGCTCGTGCAGATGCGGCAGCAAATCGGACACGTGCCGCGGCAGCACTTCGCAACTATCGATATCCGCGATGTAACTACTCTTCTTTTCGTGGAAGCCGATCAGCACGCCGCCCTTGTTCGGCACGACGCGCACACCGATACGCGCGCGATAACGGTAACCCCAGGCCGGTCCATAGATCGCCGGGTAAATACTCTCCGCCGGCACCTTGGCGATGTGCCGCAAAGCGTCCTCCAGCACACGCTGCTTGGTAGCAACCTGCAGCCCCAGTTCGGCGTGTTGCATGCTGCAGCCGCCGCACACACCATAGTATTTGCAGCTCGGTTCCGCGCGCTGCGAGCTGGCCTTGATCACACGCACGGTGCTGGCCTGCTCGAAGCGTTCACGCTTGCGATAGCTGGAATATTCAACAGTCTCGCGCGGCAAGGCGCCTTCGATGAAGATGGCCTTGCCCTCCACGCGTGCTACGCCGCGACCTTCGTGCTCAAGGGATTCGACGGTGGCGATGGACATGGGCGCTTCCGTGACAAACAGGATGAAAGGGCGCGGATTTTACCGTGCAGGCTACAATCGGGCCATGAATGCACAACTGCTGGGCGGCATGTCGCCCCAACAATTTCTCGATGAATACTGGCAGAAACAACCGCTGCTGGTACGTCAGGCCATCCCCGGCTTCCAGGGCCTGATCAGTCCGGCCGACACTCGCAGTTTCGCCTGCCAGGAAGACCAGGAAGCGCGACTGGTGCGACAGGAGCAAGGCCAATGGAGCATGTTGCACGCGCCCCTGCGCAAGCGCGACTTCCCGAAGTCCGGCCCTTGGACGGTCCTGCTGCAAGGACTCAACCTGATCCTGCCCGAAGCGGACGAGCTGCTGCGCCAGTTCAGCTTCATCCCGTACGCCCGGCTCGATGACCTGATGGTGTCCTACGCCACGGACGGTGGCGGTGTCGGTCCGCACTTCGACTCTTACGACGTATTCCTGCTGCAAGGCATGGGCAAACGGCGCTGGCGCGTCAGCGCTCAATCCGATCTGACGCTCGTCGAAGATGCGCCATTGCGCATCCTCCAGCACTTCAAGGCCACGCGTGAATGGGTGCTCGAGCCGGGCGACATGCTCTACCTGCCGCCAAAGTATGCGCATGACGGTGTCGCCATTGGCGAATGCATGACCTACTCGATCGGCTTCCGGGCTCCATCTGCGCGCGAACTGACCTCCGCCTTTCTTGGCTACCTTGAAGAGAAACTGTCGCAGGAAGGCATGTATGCCGACCCGGATCTGCGGGCGACGGCCACGCCGGCCAAACTGCCAGAGCAGATGAGCGAACGTGTCGCGGCAATGCTGGCGCGCATCAAGTGGGCGCAACGCGACGTTGGCGACTTCCTCGGCACCTACCTGTCAGAACCCAAGCAGCATGTGTTCTTCGATCCGCCACGCGAAGAGCTGTCGCCCACGGCATTCCGGCGTGCGGCGATCAAGCAGGGCATACGCCTCGATCTGCGCAGCCAGATGCTCTATCGCCCCGGGCGCTTCTACCTCAACGGCGAGGTCTTCGTCGTGCCACAGAACGACGCAAAACTGTTCCGCCGACTCGCCAACGAACGAACCGCGACCGAGCTCGAAGACCTCTCCGTGAACGGCTGGTCACTGCTGTGGGAATGGTATGACGAGGGTTTTCTCCACTTGCAAGGCAGTGGGCGCAAAGCCTGAAGCGACTTCCGTTCTTCAAAATTGGATGTTATGATGTGAAATCGGCTCGCGAAGCCGATTCAAAATTTCTGGCTTGTGCACTTCACTGAACTCACGATATTTCGTAAGGGAATCTCACGATGAAACAGTCTCTCCTCGTTGCCGCTCTGATCGCTCTGGCTGCTTCCGCCTGCTCCAAGAAGGAAGAAGCTCCCGCTGCTCCCGTCGAGGCTTCGGCTCCCGTTGTTGAGGCTTCCGCCCCCGCTGACGCTTCGGCACCCGCTGACGCTTCGGCTCCGGCTGACGCTTCGGCACCCGCCGACCAATCTGCAGCCAAGTAATATCTGGTTCCAGGAAAAAGCCGGCCGCTTGGCCGGCTTTTTTGTTTCTGCTGCGTTCCTTTCTGCATAACCTGATTCAAAGGGGCATCCGTGAGTAATCCGAAGGAAAGCCTCCAGGCGAAAAGAAGCCCGAATGACAGTCTGGCAACGCTGGTCTCTACCGACCTGCTACGCCGCATCGAAAGCAACGAACTCACCCCCGGCTCCCGCCTGCCCAGCGAACGGGAGCTGATGGCGCGTTACGGTGTCAGCCGCACCGTGGTGCGCGAAGCCATCTCCAGCCTGCGCTCCTCCGGCCGGGTCGCGACCCAGCAAGGGCGCGGCGCCTTTGTGCTGGCCACGACGGGCCTGATGGTGCGCAAACTGCCCCTGAACACGGAGCAGGCCACCTCCCGCCAGACCCACCTGCACCTGCTCGAAGTCCGCAATGCGGTCGAGGCCGAAGCCGCGGCCATCGCCGCACGGCGTCGCACCGACAAGGAAATGAATGCCATCGAGCAGGCACAGGAATCCTTGTCGATCGCGCTGGATGGGGGCGGCAACCTGCGCCGCAAGGACGTGGATTTCCACCTCGCGATTGCGCGTGCCACGCACAACACCTATTTCGAAGACGTATTCGCTGCCCTGCTGCAACTCCGCGCAGACCGCCCACTGCGCCGCTCCGACAGCGTGCAGGCCCGCAAGAAGCGCGTCCAGATCATTCGTGCCGAACACCTGCAGATCGTGCAGGCCATCGCTCGCCAGGATCCAGACGCCGCGCGCTCGGCCATGCAACTGCACCTGAGCAACAGCGCCCACCGCGCAGCCGCCCTGTTCGACGCCGCCAGCGCGGCAGATGAAGCGGCCGTTGGCGAAGAAGATGGCGATGAACACTGAGTCCGACGCAGGGCTGCTGTGCACCCAGCCCTTCATCGACGGCAACTGGTTATCAAGCAGCGCATCCTTCGACGTCCTTGACCCTGCCAGCCGCGAACGACTGGCCAGCGTCGCGCAAACCAGCCTCGTGCAGGCACAGGCCGCCATCGATGCCGCCGAACGCGCACTGCCCGACTGGCGTGATCGTCCTGCTCAAGAGCGCGCATCCCTGCTACGCCGCTGGTTCGACCTGATCATTACCCACCAGGAGGCGCTGGCCCAGCTGCTGACCAGCGAGCAAGGCAAACCCCTTGCCGAGGCACGCGGCGAAGTGCGCTACGGCGCCGCTTTCGTCGAATGGTTTGCCGAGGAAGCACGGCGCATTGAAGGTGACATCATTCCCGCGGCAGGCCGCGACCGTCGCACCCTGGTCCTGCGCCAGGCGGTGGGCGTCTGCGCCGCGATCACGCCCTGGAACTTCCCCGTCGCCATGGTTACGCGCAAGATTGCGCCGGCCCTGGCCGCCGGTTGCAGCATCGTGCTCAAGCCCGCCGAGCAGACGCCACTATGTGCCCTTGCGCTGGCCAAGCTCGCGCAGGAGGCCGGCATTCCCGCTGGCGTCTTCAACGTGCTGCCCGCGGATAGCGCCCGCTCGGTGGAAATCGGACAACTGCTCTGCGCCAGCCCGGCAGTGCGCCACCTCTCCTTCACGGGCTCGACCGAAGTTGGCCGCCTGCTGATGGCCCAATGCGCGCCCACCGTGAAGCGTCTCGCCATGGAGCTGGGCGGTCACGCCCCCTTCATCGTCTTCGACGATGCCGATCTCGACGCCGCGCTGGACGGCGCCATGCTCGCCAAGTACCGCAACGCCGGGCAGACCTGTGTCTGCGCCAACCGCTTCCTGATTCAGGCGGGCCTGCACGACGCTTTCGTAAGCGGTCTGGCCGAACGCACAGCACGCCTTGTCAGCGGCGACGGCCGCACGCCCGGCGTACAGGTCGGGCCACTGATCGACGATGCGGCCGTCAGCAAGGTGATGCGCCACATCGACGACGCCCGCCAACGGGGTGCGCGTGTCGAAGCTGGCGGCAAAGCCACTGGCGGCGGTTTCGTGCAGCCCACCGTACTGTCAGGCGTCACGCCCGACATGCTGATTGCGCGCGAGGAAACCTTCGGGCCCGTCGCCGCGGTCATGAAGTTCGAGACCGTCGAGGAAGCCATCGCGCTGGCCAACGCCAGCGAATCCGGCCTGGCGGCCTACTTCTACAGCCGCGACCTCGGCCAGGTCTGGCAAGTCGCCGAAAAGCTCGAATACGGCATGATCGGCATCAATACTGCTGCTATCTCCTACGAAACAGTGCCTTTCGGGGGCATCAAACAATCCGGCTTCGGCCGTGAAGGCTCCCGTTACGGCATCGAAGAATACGTATCGCTGAAGTACCTCTGCATGGCCGGTCTGCCCGGCTGAAACTACGCCCCGCGATGGCCGGACGCACCGATGCTCCAGTTCAGGGCACGGGCGGCCGTTAAAGGGGGATGCGCCCTCCAACCAAGCGCCCTTTCCTGCTGAGACGCCCCTCTTACCTCATCGGCCCCCTTGCCGGGCTGCTGGCAGGTCTGTTGCTGTTGCACCAGCGACATCGCTTCTCCGGTTCTGGCCGTCGTGCTCTCTGCGGGCGTCGCCGCCCTGCTCAACAGCGGCACCATTGAACGCCTGCGGCCACGCCCTGCACCGGGCCTGACCGAAATCCGCCCCATGCTGGAAGCCTTCCCCTTCCCGGTCGCCATGCGCGACGCCTCGGGCCACGAACGCTTTGCCAACGCCCTGCACGCTGCCTGGGTCAGCGAGAACCGCGACGAAATCCATAGCGAGGCCGCCACGCGACGCAACCAGATCGAAGACGCCAGCGCCCTGCACGGTCAGCTGGTCGAATCGGAACTGTTCTGTGCTGGTGCTTCCACGATGGAAGGCCGCTACTACCTCGTTCGCAAACAATGCATCCATGTCGATGACGAACCGCTGGTGCTGGTCACCGTCACTGACCTGACCGCCGAACGCCAGGCGCGGGCGCGCCTGCAATCCGTGCTGGCCCAGCAACTGGAACTGCTGCAACACACCAACCACTTCGTGCAGCGCCTCATCGACGTGATCCCTGAACCCGTCTACGTCAAGGACGAGCGCGGCCGCTACGTGATGATCAACGAAGCCTTCGCCCGCCAACGCAGCCAGAACCCTGACGACATCCTGTGGCGCACCGCCAAGGATCTCGCTCCCGACAACCGTGTCGCACGCTCGGTCAGCGACGAAGACCTCAGCGTGCTGGCCGGCGCCAGCGTGTACAAGGAAGACGTCTCGCCGCACCCCATCACGGGCGAGCCGCGCTACCGCATCGTCACCAAGGGCAGCTGCATGAACGCCGAGGGGCAGAAGGTCATCATCGGTGCGAACTTCGACATCACCCAGCGCCGCCTCTTCGAGCAAGCGCTCGAGGCCAAGCTGGAACAAGAAAAAACCCAGCACCGCCGCACGCAGGAATTCGTGCAGCGGATCATGGACCTCGTGCCCTTCCCGCTCTACGTCAAGGACGCGCAGAGCCGCTACCAGATGGTCAACGAAGCCATGGTGCGCAACCGCGCCATCCCGCGCGAGCAACTGCTGGGGCGCACCGGCATGCCTGAAGAAAGCGGCGCCGAAGCGCTCTACCGCTTGTTCGAAGAAGACGGTGCGGTGCTGGCCGGCCAACATGTGTTGCGCGAAGAGAACGGCATCCACGACTACACTGGCCGCGAGTACTGGCACGTCCTCTCCAAGGACTGCTGCCTCGACCCCGAAGGCAACCAGGTCATCGTCGGCGCCCACATCGACCTGACCGAACTGCGCAAGGCCGAAGCAGAACTCAAATCCTCGCTGGAACGCGAAGTGCAGCTGCGCGAACGCACCCAGGAATTCGTGCAGCGCCTCATCGACGTCATTCCCGACCCGATGTACATCAAGAAGGGAGCCGGCAGCTACGTGATGGTCAACCAGGCCTTCGCTGACTACCATGCGCGCGACAAACACCAGATCGTGCTGGCGGCTGGCCCACTGTCAAACCCTCGCTCCGCCACCAACATCCTCTCGCGTCAGGAAGACGACGAAGTGCTCGCCGGCAAAGAGGTCTACAAGGAAGAGCACACGATACGTCGCGCCACCGGCGAAGAAGTCTTCCGCATCGTCACCAAACGACGCAGCGTCTATGTCGATGGCGAATCGGTAGTCGTTGGCATCGATCACCACATCACGCGCTGGCGCCAGGCCGAGCGCGAACTGCAGCGCCTTGCGGCAGAAGACGTGCTGACCGGCATCGCCAACCGTCGCCACTTCCGTCAGGAAACCGAACGCGCCCTGTCACTCGCAGCACGTCACGCCCAGCCGCTGTCGCTGCTGATCTTCGACCTCGACCACTTCAAGCACGTCAACGACCACTATGGCCACCAGGCCGGTGACGAAGTACTCGTCGAAACCGTGCGTCGCTGTCGCGAAACGCTGCGCCAGAGTGATGTGCCCGGCCGCTGGGGCGGCGAAGAGTTCGTCGTGTTGCTGCCACAGACCGGCATCCGCGATGCCCTGCAGGTCAGCGAACGCCTGCGTATCCTGCTCGCCGCCAACCCGGTTGCCACCAGTGCGGGCGCTGTACCGGTGACCCTCAGCGGTGGCGTCGCGCAATGGCACGCCGGCGAGTCACTTGACGAGCTGATCGCACGCGCCGACGCCGCGCTCTACCGTGCCAAGACAGGCGGGCGCAACGCCATCTTCAGCGCCGAAGCCGACGTGCAGACGCACGCGGCCTGAGCGGCAATCAGGCTGCTTCGAGCTTGGCCACCGACAGGGCCAGCCACTTCATGCCGCCGCCCGAACCGAAATTCACCTGCACGCGCGCATCCTGTCCGCTGCCTTCGGCCGACACGATCACGCCTGCACCGAACTTGGCATGACGCACCTGCTGACCGATACGAAAGCCGATCAGGTCACGCGACGGCTGACGCGGTGCGGCCGGCTGCGAAAACACCGAATCACCGCGCGACGGCGTGTAGTGCTGGCCAAAGCCCTGCTGCACGCGCGGCGTGAGCCACTTCAGTAGCTCTTCCGGAATCTCGTCGAAGAAGCGTGACTTGATCGCGTAACGCGTCTGGCCATGCAGCATGCGGCTCTGTGCCAGCGACAGGTAGAGCCGCTTCCTCGCGCGGGTCACCGCCACGTACATCAGGCGGCGCTCTTCCTCCAGGCCCTCCTGCTCCTTGATGCTGTTCTCGTGCGGAAACAAGCCGTCTTCGAGGCCGGTGATGAACACCATGTCGAACTCCAGGCCCTTGGCCGCGTGCACGCTCATCAGTTGCACAGCGTCCTGTCCCGCATCCGCCTGGTGATCGCCCGCTTCCAGCGAAGCATGCGCAAGGAAGCGTGACAGCGGATCTCCCGGCAGCGCCTCCTCACCCTCGACAGGTTCGCTGTCCTCATGCAGGAAACCGGTCGCGGCACTGATCAGTTCGTCGAGGTTCTCCAGCCGCTCTTCGCCCTCGCGTTCGGCCTTGTAGTGCGCACGCAGGCCCGACGCATCCAGCACATGATCGACCACCTCGGGCAACGGCAAGCCATCGGTCGCACGACGCATGTCCTCGATCAGCTTCACGAAGGCGCCGATGCTCTGCGCCGGCTTGCCAGTGAGATGCGGCACCGTGGCATAGAGGCTGGTGTTGAACATGCGCGCCGAATCCTGCAGTTGCTCCAGCGAGCGTGCGCCAATGCCTCGGGTCGGGAAATTGACCACGCGCGCAAACGCCGTGTCGTCGTCCGGGTTGGCCAGCAGGCGCAGGTAGGCAAGCGCGTGCTTGATCTCCTGCCGTTCGAAGAAGCGCAGGCCACCATATACGCGATACGGAATGCCGACCGAGAACAGCTGGTGTTCGAGCACGCGCGACTGTGCATTGCTGCGGTAGAGCAGCGCGATATCGCCACGCGCCGCCCCTTCACGCACCAGCTGCTGGATTTCTTCGACCACCCAGCGCGCTTCGTCCATGTCCGCCACGGCTTCATAGACGCGGATCGGCTCGCCAGCCCCCTGGTCGGTCCACAGGTTCTTGCCGAGACGCTGGCTGTTGTTGGCGATGATGGCGTTGGCCGCATCGAGGATGTTGCCGTGCGAGCGGTAGTTCTGTTCGAGGCGGATGACATTCGCCACGCGGAACTCGCGTTCGAAGTCGCGCATGTTGCCGACCTCGGCACCGCGAAATCCGTAAATGCTCTGGTCATCATCACCCACGGCAAACACCGCGGCAGGCGTCTCGGCAGCAAAACCGGCAATCAGCTTGAGCCACAGGTATTGCAGGCGGTTGGTGTCCTGGAACTCGTCGACGAGGATGTGGCGGAAGCGCAGCTGGTAATGGCGGCGGATCGGCTCGTTGCGGTCCAGCAACTCGTAGGCGCGCAGCAACAGCTCGGGAAAGTCGACCACACCCTCGCGCTGGCACTGGGCATCGTATTCGGCATACAGCTCGACGCGTCGGCGCGTGTAGTCATCCCAGGCTTCGACTGCGTTGGCGCGGTAGCCCGCCTCCTTCTGCGCATTGATGAAATGCTGCAGCTCGCGCGGCGGAAACTTCTCGTCATCGACGTTGAGGGCCTTGAGCAGGCGCTTGATGGCCGCCAGCTGGTCCGAGGTATCGAGGATCTGGAAGGTCTGTGGCAGCGCTGCCTCGCGGTAATGCGCCCGCAGGAAGCGATTGCACAGGCCATGGAAGGTGCCGATCCACATGCCACGCGTATTGATTGGCAGCATGGCCCCAAGACGTGTCAGCATCTCCTTGGCGGCCTTGTTGGTGAAAGTCACCCCCAGGATGCCGGACTGGCTGACCTGCCCGGTCTGCAGCAGCCAGGCGATACGCGTGGTCAGCACGCGCGTCTTGCCAGAGCCGGCGCCAGCCAGGATGAGGGCAGACTGGGAAGGCAGCGTCACCGCAGCAAGTTGTTCGGAATTCAGGTTGTCGAGCAGGCGGGACATTGCGGCGAAGCATCAGGACGATTGGCAGGCCGCCATTCTACGTTGCCGGCCCCGGGTGCGTCCGGTTAAAGCCGGGTCGTTGCGCTGTCGATATTTCCGTTGCCGGTCGAACCGGCGGGGCCTCGCCTGGCTGGTGCCGGCGGCCCCAAAAGGGAGTTTCATGAACAAGTCGCGCATCCTCGTGCTCATCGCCTGCCTGGCCCTGCCGGCACTGTCGGCCATCCTGGTCACCTTGCTGGCCCTGCCTGCGCCCTGGGCCGCCGCCGCGAGCGCCCTGCTTGCCGTGCTGGTGATGCACCCGGCCATGCTGGCCATCGGCCGCGACATGGCACAGGAGTTCTGCCAGCGCATCCTCGACGTGATTCCCTACCCTGTCTCGATCAAGGGCGCGGACAGCCGCCTGCTCGTCGTCAATGACGCCATGCTCGAATACAAGCGCATGTCGCGCGAAGCGCTGCTGGGCACCGAAGGCCACCTCGACAACGAAGACGCCGAAATACGCCAGTTACGCCTGCAGGAAGACGGCATGGTGCTCGCCGGTCTGCCCATCTGGAAGGAAGAGCACGTCGCCGACCACGCGGCCACCGGCAAGGAACTCTTCCAGGTCATCGTCAAGGGCCGCAGCACGGGACTCTATGGCGAACCCCTCATCGTGTCGGCGCAATTCGACACCACAGAACTGAATCTCGCACGGCGTGGCATCGAGGAAACCCTCAAGCGCGAGAAGTCCATGCACGCTGGCTTCACCGACTACACGCAGCGGCTCATCAATGCGATTCCGCAGCCGGTCTATGTCAAGGATGCGCAGAGCCGCTATGTCATCGTCAATGAAGCCTTCTGCAAGATGCGCATGCTGTCTGCCGAACAACTGATCGGCAAATCGCCCCCCGACCTGACCAAGGACTCGGCCAAAGCGGCCTTCGTCATCGCCGAAGACCGTGACGTGCTCGACAACGACACCGTCATCAGCAAGGAAGAACAAGGCCCGCACCCGGTGACCCGCGAAGAGATGTACCGCTGGGTCGGCAAACGCCGCTGCATGGACCACACCGGCCAGCCCGTCATCGTCGGCGCCACGGTGGACCTGACCGAATGGCGCCGCGCCGAACAGGCCACGGCCGCAGCGCTGGAGCGCGAGATTGCGCTGCGCGAACGCGTCGCAGCCTTCACCCAACGCCTCATCGACGTGATTCCGCAACCGGTGTACGTCAAGCACGCCGACAGCCGCTACATGCTTGTCAACCGGGCCTTGCTCGACGACATGCATCGCCAGCCCGATGACCTGCTGGGCAAGAACCCGGTCGACCTGGGCGCCAACGTCGACTACGCGTCGCTTGTGATGAAGGAAGACCAGCGCATTGCGGATGGCGAGGTCATCTACAAGGAAGAACACATGAGCCACCCCTACTCGGGGCAGGAAGTGTTCCGCATCATCTCCAAGCGCAGCTGCATCGACCCCGAAGGTCGCGCCGTCATCGTCGGCACCAACTTCGACATCACGCCGCTGCGCCAGGCCGAGCGCGCGGCGGCGGCGGCCAGCGAGGCCAAGTCCGTGTTCCTCGCCACCATGAGTCACGAGATCCGCACGCCGCTCGGCGGCGTCATCGGCATGCTGCGTCTTGCCCTGCGCCGCCCCATCGAAGACGCCGTGCGCGAGCAGCTCAACATCGGCCTGCGCAACGCCGAAGCGCTGCTGGTGATCCTCAACGACGTGCTCGACTTCTCCAAGATCGAAGCCGGCGAGCTGCGGCTCGAAACCATAGATTTCGACCTGGTCGAGACCGCACAGGACGTCATGCACAGCTTTGCGCTCAACGCCCGCGAACGCGGCATTGCGCTGGCACTCGACATTCCCGATTCGCTGGGCCACTTCTTCCGCGGCGACCCCACGCGTCTGCGCCAGATCCTCGTCAACCTCGTCGGCAACGCCCTCAAATTCACCAGACAGGGCACGGTCACCGTGCGCATGGAGCCCGCGCAACCGGGCTTCGTCTGCGAAGTGATCGACACAGGCATAGGCATCCCGGCCGACGCCTTGCCACGCATGTTCCAGCGCTTCCAGCAGGCCGACAGCTCGACGACGCGCAAGTACGGCGGCACCGGGCTGGGGCTGGCCATCTGCAAACAGCTCGTCGAGGCCATGGACGGCACGATCAGCGTGCACAGCAGCGTCGGCATCGGCACGACCTTCCGCTTCGTCCTGCCCCTGCCGGCTGGCGAAGCCTGCAACGCCACCGGCAAGACGGAATCCCTGCCGATCCAGATGCGCAGCCTCAACCTGCTGTGCGCCGAGGACAACGCCACCAACCAGATCATTATCCGCAGCCTGCTCGAAGAGCTCGGTCATCGCGTGCACTTTGCCGACAATGGCCTGCAGGCCTTGCAGATGCTGGCCGAACACGATTTTGATGCCGTGATGATGGATGGCCGCATGCCCGAACTCGACGGGCTGGACGCCACTCGCGCGATTCGCGCCGGCACTTACAGCGAACTGCGCATCCGCAATCCGCGCATCCCCGTCATCGCCCTCACGGCCAACGTCAGCGACGAGGACATGGCGGCCTTCCGCGCCGCTGGCGCCAACCACTTCCTCGCCAAGCCCGTCGACGACCGGCAACTGACCGAGCTGATGGCCAGACTGTCGGCGGGCGAAGAAGCGGCGACGCCTGCCACGCCTGACAACACCCCGCCCGCCCCCAAACCCGACATGGCGCAGAGGCTGCGCAGCATGCTGATCCGCAGCCTGCCGGGACGCATCGTCGCCATCGACGAAGCGCTGGCCAGCGACGACATGACGGGGCTGATGCATCTGTTCCACGGGCTCAAGGGCAACGTGAGCTTTGGTGGCGACGAAACCCTCGCCCCCCGCTCTGCAGCACTGGAAGCCGCGGTGATGGCCAACGACCGCGACATCGTGCAGCGCGAGTGGCCAACCCTGCGTGCGGCACTCGAAGCCCTCATTTCCGGGGGCTGATGGTGTCCGGTCGTGCTGCAGAGCGACAGAACAAACCCTGGCAAATAACGGGGAATGTCGCGACAATGTGCGTCCATTCCGAATCGCGTCCCACGAGGCGCGATCAGTCTCGCACGACATCGACCACATGAAAGACCGTGTCCAGGAGCTCCTAGCGGCTGCAATCCTGGCCCTGCTGGCCGCGCTGCTGTCGCAAGCCCTGGCCATGTCCGGGCCAGCCGCCCTGTTGTTGACCGCGCTGGCCGCCATTGCGCCCGCCGTGTGGGGCCTGTGTCGCCAGTCGCAGCGTGACACCGCCCAGCGCGCCTTCATCCAGCGCATCGTTGACGCCCTGCCTGAGCCCTTCTACATCAAGGATTCGGATAGCCACTACATCGTCGTCAACCGCGCCTTCGCGGCGCGCCACGGCCTGACCCCGGAAGACGTCATCGGCCTGACCCCCGAGCAGGTGTTCGTCGACCCCGTCTACGCCGACATGGTCAGGCAGGAAGACCGTCGCGTCCTCGAAGGCCTGCAGGTCGCCAAGGAAGAGCACTCGCCGAACCCCATCACGGGCGTCGAGCGCTACCAGCTGGTCACCAAGACCCTGTCGAACGACAACCGCGGCATCCCGGTCATCATCGGCATCAACCTCGACGTGACGCGCTGGCGCCAGACCGAACGCGCCCTCAACGAAACCCTCGCCCGCGAACGCAGTCATCGCGAGCGCACCCAGGCCTTCATGCAGCGTCTCATCGACGTGATGCCCGAGCCCATCTACATCAAGGATTCGAACGCCCGTTTCCTGATGGTCAACGAAGCCTTTGCGCGCGAACGCCGCCGCAGCTCGACAGAACTGCTGGGGCTGACCTCGTTCGACCTCGCCCCCAACCCCGAGACGGCGCACATGGTGGCCGAGGAAGATGCCGAGATCCTCGCCACCGGCAAGAGCATCTTCAAGGAATACCTCGCCCACACCCCCGACACCGGCGAGGAACGCTACCGCCTCGTGCACAAGCGCTTCTGCCTTGATGCCGAAGGCAACCCCATCATCGTCGGCGCCCACTTCGACATCACCGATCTGCGCCGCGCCGAACGCACGCTGCAGAACGCGCTGGAGCGTGAGGTTGCACTGCGCCTGCGCGTGCAGCGCTACATGCAGCGCCTCATCGACGTGATTCCGCAGCCGGTGTACGTCAAGGACTCCGAGAGCCGCTACATCATGGTGAACGACGCCTTCGCCAAAGACCGCGGCGCCTCGCGCGAACACTTCGTCGGCAAGCTGCCACGCGAACTGGGCTCCAGCCAGGAAAACCACGTCTCCGTGCTGGCCGAAGACGCGCAGGCCCTGACCGGCCTCGTCATCTCCAAGGAAGAGCACCGCCCGCACCCCGTCACCAACGAGATGCGCTACCGCTTCATCTCCAAGGGCACCTGTCTTGACGCCGAAGGTCGCCCCGTCATCGTCGGCGCCAACTTCGACATCACCGCCTGGCGCACCGCCGAACAGGCGGCCGAACAGGCCAGCGCCGCCAAGTCGCAATTCCTCGCCAGCATGAGCCACGAGATCCGCACGCCGCTGTCGGGCGTGATCGGCACCCTGCGCCTGTCGCTGATGGATGACCAGCTCATCCCCGAGACCCGCAACTACCTCGAAACCAGCCTCTCGAACGCCGAATCGCTGCTCACCATCATCAGCGACATCCTCGATTTCTCGAAGATCGAGGCCGGCCAGCTCAAGCTCGAACACATCGACTTCAACCTCTTCACCCATGTGCGCGACTGCGTGCAGATCTTCCAGGCGCACGCCGCCAGCCGCAGCCTCGCCTTCCGCCTCGACTTCGCCCCCGGCACCCCCGAGATGCTGCGCGGCGACCCCACCCGTGTCCGCCAGGTGATCAGCAACCTCGTCGGCAACGCCGTCAAATTCACCGAGACCGGCTCGGTCGGCGTGCTGCTGCAATCCCTCGGCCTCAGCAACGGGCGTCATCACATCGTCTGCGAAGTCCGCGATACCGGCATCGGCATCCCGCCGGAAGCCCTCGAACGCCTGTTCCAGAAGTTCCAGCAGGCCGACGTCTCGACCACCCGCCGTTTCGGTGGCACGGGCCTCGGTCTGGCAATCTGCAAGCAGCTCGTCGAAGCCATGGGCGGCCGCATCCATGTCGAAAGCAAGGAAGGCGTCGGCACGACCTTCCGCGTCGAACTCTGGCTGGAGCCCGGCCAGAAGAAAATAGTGGCCGACGCGCCCCTGGTGGCCCATCCGCGCAAGATCCGCATCCTGTGTGCCGAAGACGTGCCGGTCAATCAGCTCATCGTGCGCACCCAGCTCGCCCACATGGGCCACCCGGTCGATATCGTCGAAGACGGCCTGGCGGCCATCGAAGCCCTCGCTGCCGACGACTACGACCTCGTGCTCATGGACGGCCGCATGCCCCGCATGGACGGCCCGGAAGCCGTGCGTGCCATCCGCGCCGGCGGGCTCGACGACATCCGCGTGCGCAACCCGCGCATCCCCATCGTGGCCCTGACCGCCAATGCCAGCGAAGAGGACAAGCAGAAAACCCTCGCCGCCGGCATGGACGAATACCTCACCAAGCCCGTATCGGAGCGCGATCTGCACGCCGTCATCGGCCGCATCATCGAGCGCATCGACAGCGAAACCCCCGCCGCTTCCACAAAACGGCCCGACTAAGCCTGCGGGGCAAGCCTTCGCGGCCTGCTAAAATGGCGGATTCCCGATTTCCGACCCGAATCCGCCATGTCGTTGTCCGAGAAGTACGATCACACCGCCACCGAAAAGACCGCCCAGCAGTACTGGGACAAGACCGACGCTTTCAAGGCCGTCGAAGACAGCAGCAAAAAGAAGTACTACTGCCTGTCCATGTTCCCCTACCCCTCGGGCAAGCTGCACATGGGCCATGTGCGCAACTACACCATCGGTGATGTGCTGACCCGCTTCCACAAGATGCAGGGCTACAACGTCATGCAGCCCATGGGCTGGGACGCGTTTGGTCTGCCTGCCGAAAACGCGGCCATCGCCAACAAGGTGCCGCCGGCGCAATGGACGTATTCGAACATCGAGTACATGAAGGGCCAGCTCAAGTCGCTGGGCTTCGCCATCGACTGGAGCCGCGAGCTCGCCACCTGCAAGCCCGACTACTACAAGTGGAATCAGTGGCTGTTCCTGCGCATGCTCGAAAAGGGCATCGCGTACAAGAAGACACAGACCGTGAACTGGGACCCGGTCGACCAGACCGTGCTCGCCAACGAGCAAGTGATTGACGGCCGCGGCTGGCGCACCGGCGCTGTCGTCGAGAAGCGCGAAATCCCCGGCTACTACCTCGCAATCACGCAATACGCCGAAGAGCTGCTCGGCGACCTCGACACGCTGGACAACTGGCCCGAACGTGTGCGCCTCATGCAGGCCAACTGGATCGGCAAGAGCACCGGCGTGCGCTTCGCCTTCCCGCACGAGATCAAGGATGAATCCGGTGCGCTGATCGGCGACGGCAAGCTGTGGGTCTTCACCACGCGCGCCGACACCATCATGGGCGTCACCTTCTGCGCCGTCGCCGCCGAGCACCCGCTCGCCACGCACGCAGCGCAGAACAACCCAGAGCTCGCCGCCTTCATCGCCAAGTGCAAGAGCGGTTCGGTGATGGAAGCCGACATGGCAACCATGGAGAAGGAAGGCCTGCCGACTGGCCTCTTCGTCACGCATCCGCTCACCGGCGAACAAGTCGAAGTGTGGGTCGGCAACTACGTGCTCATGAGTTACGGCGATGGCGCCGTGATGGCCGTTCCAGCGCATGACGAACGCGACTTCGGCTTCGCGAAGAAGTACAGCCTGCCTATCAAGCAGGTTATCAACGTTGGCGACAAGAGCTTCTCGACCGACGCCTGGCAGGAGTGGTACGGCAGCAAGGAAGGCCAGTGCGTGGCTTCCGGCAAGTACGACGGTCTCGGTTATGAAGCCGCCGTGAATGCCATCGCCGACGACCTCGTCGCCAAGGGTGCAGGCGAGAAGAAAACCCAGTGGCGCCTGCGCGACTGGGGCATCTCGCGCCAGCGTTACTGGGGCTGCCCCATCCCCATCATCCACTGCGATGACTGCGGCTCGGTGCCCGTGCCCGACGAGCAACTGCCCGTCGTGCTGCCCGAAGACTGCGTGCCCGATGGCTCAGGCAATCCGCTGCACAAGCGCCCGGACTTCCTCAACTGCGCCTGCCCCAAGTGCGGCAAGCCCGCGCGCCGCGAGACGGACACCATGGACACCTTCGTGGATTCAAGCTGGTACTACGCCCGCTTCGCCACGCCCGGCAACGACAAGGCCATGGTCGACGAACGCGCCGACTACTGGATGACCGTCGACCAGTACATCGGCGGCATCGAACACGCCATCCTGCACCTTCTCTACTCGCGCTTCTGGACCAAGGTCATGCGCGACGTGGGCCTCGTCAGCTACCGCGAGCCTTTCTCGCGCCTGCTCACGCAAGGCATGGTTCTGAACGACGCGTTCTTCCACAAGCCGCCTGAAGGTGGGAAGAAGTACTTCTGGGAACACGAGGTCAACGTTGAGCGTGACGAGCAGAACCGAATTCTCAAAGCCACACTGAAGAGCGACGGCACGGTACTGACTCACGAGCTCACGACCATGTCGAAGTCGAAGAGCAACGGTGTCGATCCGAACGCCATGATGGCGCAGTACGGTGCCGACACTTCGCGCTTCTTCATGATGTTCACTGCGCCGCCCGAGCAGACGCTGGAGTGGTCGGACGCCGGCATCGAAGGTTCGTACCGCTTCCTCAAGCGCGTGTGGGCCTTCGGAAACATCTTCGCAAATGAACTGCGCAGCAAGCTGCCAGCCACCCGCATGCTCGCCTCGACCAAGCTCGACGACAAGCTCGCCACCCTGCGTCGCGAGATCCACCTGAATCTCAAGCAGGCCAACCACGACCTCGGCAAGCAGCAGTTCAACACCGTGGCTTCGTCGTGCATGAAGATGCTCAACGCGCTCGAAAAAGCGCCGCGTGACTCTGCGATTGCCGCCGAAGTGGTCGAAGAGTGTTTCAGCATCCTGCTGCGCGTGCTCTCACCCATCACCCCGCACATCACCCACACCTTGTGGGCCGACCTTGGCTATGGCGAAGACATCCTCTCCGCCGCCTGGCCCGAGCCGCTCGAAGCCGCACTGGCACAGGACGAGATCGAACTCGTGCTGCAAGTGTTGGGCAAGACGCGTGGCTCGGTGAAGGTGCCGGCCGGCGCCGACAACAAGGCCATCGAAGCGCTGGCGATTGCGTCGGAAGCCGCGCAGAAGTTCATGGAAGGCAAGCCCGCGAAGAAGGTCATCGTGGTGCCAGGCCGACTGGTGAACATCGTCTGCTGAGTGCGCTGCACGCCGCATGAAAAAGGCGCCCGCGTGGCGCCTTTTTCAATGCTGTGGCGGATGCGCTCAATGCATGCGGTAGTTCGCCAGCGAGGCCTGCAGCGTGCTCGATATCTGGTCGAGCTTGCGCGCGTCGTCAGCAATCTCGCGCGTACTGGCATCGGCCTCGTCGGCCATGCGTGCGATGCGCTCGACATGGCGACTGATGTCCTGCGTCGCCACCGTCTGTTCGGCCAGCGCGTCGGAGATGTGGCTGACGATGTTGCCCACTTCGAGCGCCTTGCCGGTGATGACGCCAATGCGCTCGCCGGCACCGCTGGCCTGCTCGGCCCCCTCGTGGGCACGGCTCACGGCCAGCTGGATCGAATCGAGCACGGAATCCTTGGCTGCGCGCATGTCGCCCATCATGCCGGCGATCTCGTTGGTGGCGCTGGTCGTACGCTCGGCGAGCTTGCGCACCTCGTCGGCGACGACGGCAAAGCCACGTCCCTGCTCACCCGCACGGGCCGCTTCGATGGCGGCATTGAGCGCCAGCAAGTTGGTCTGATCGGCAATGTCCTTGATGATGCTGACCACGGCCGCCGCCTTCTCGGCCTTGCTGCCCAGCTCTTCAACGCGCTCGACAGCGCGGTCCACGACTTCGGCGAAGCCCGCCATCTGTTCCACCGCAGCCCGTACGATAGTCGCCCCGGTATTGGCCGCGTCGCTGGATTGCCGCGCGAGATCCTGTGCCGACGTGGCGCTGCCCGAGATGTGCTGGATCGTGCTGCCTACCTCCTGCACCGTGGCCGCCATGCCGCCAGTCGCTTCGTTCTGCAACGAAGCGCCCTTGGCAATCGCCGCCGAGGCATTCGACAGATGCGAGGCCAGCTCGCGCAGGGCATTGGCATCGCGTTGCGTGTCGCGGATCAGCGTGCCCAGCCAGTTCTGCAAACTGGCAATGGCGCGCAGTTCGCTGCTCTGGCGCAAGCGTTCTTCATCGAAACGGAAGTCGAGGCGGCCACTGGCCACATGCTCGGCAAAGCGTGAGATGTCGACGCCGCTTTCCACCCGCAGGCGCAGGCTGTGCGCGATAAAGCAGAGGATGCCGGTCTCGACCACCACGTAGGTCGCATGCAGCAACACGATGCCAAGACCCTCGGCCTTGGGAAACACGAAAACGCCAGCACCCTGCGACTGCAACACGGCAAAACCAAGGTGATGCACGGCGATCACGCCGGCTGCCGCCACCAGCGGACGCCAGTCGCAATACAGCAACAGGAAGGCCAGCAGGGCGAAGATACCGAAGTGCGTCTCCAGCATGCCGGATGACTGGTGAATCAGCAGGGCCGAGAAAATCATGAAGGCACTGCTCACGGCGAGACTGCTGACCAGCTGCCCCGGCGCCATGCGCGTCAGCATGAACGGCACGGCGAAGGCCGGCACGCCGACCAGCAGGGCCGGCAGCCAGGTGCCCGTCACCGCTGCCACGACCAGACACACCAGCAGGTGCGCACCCAGCACGGCAACGAGTACGCGGTCGGCCCGCGCGCGGAAAGTGACCAGAGCGTCATTCATGGTGTTCTCCTCCCCTTCTCCCGTGGCCGACACTCAGCCCAGGCACAGCACGCCGCGCAGTACGGCGCCATATTCGAATGCCGCCAACCCCAGCAGGCTGGCGAGCAGCCACACGCCGAACAATGCCCACACCAGCCGGGCATTCGGCGCGGCGGGACAGGATGGTTGCGGACGGAGTGGCGCGTTCATTCCGCTAATATCGACCCGGCGCCGGACGCCCTTTAACCGGACGAACCCTCACCACCCCTCATCACCCACAAAGCGCTTGACCTTGACGCAGCGTCAAGCCCGAGACTGGTGGTGAGCAAACGGAAACGGTCCCGGGAGAGACCTCGGCATGATCCTGATCGGCGAACTGGCAAGGCTTCTTGGCGTGACCAGCCGCACCCTGCGTCATTACGACCAGATCGGCCTGTTCCCGCCGGCGCAGATCCATCCGGACAATGGCTACCGCTATTACCGCCCGGAGCAGATTGCCCAGCTGGAACGCATCATCCAGCTGCGGCGCTTCGAAGTACCGCTGGACAGCATCAAGGCCCACATGGCCGCCGGCAAACTGGATGATGCCGACGCATTCGCTTGCATCCTGCGCCAGCACCGTGAAGCCATGCAGGCCGATCTCGCGAGCCGCCTCCGCTTGCTCGACGACCTCAACCATCTGATTGCCAGCGTCGAGAAAGGAAGCCCCATGCAACGCCCTGCCCTGCAACCCGTCATCGTCGAACTGCCGGCCTTCGAAGTCATCGGCATGTCCGTACTCTGCGAAGACCCGACGCCCATCCCCGCCCTGTGGCAAAGCTTCATCGCGCGCAGCCACGAGATTTCGCCCAAGGCCAGCCCGCAGCGCGCCTACGGCGTCGGCGTGCCGGAGAGCTCCGAACGCTTCCGCTACTACGCCAGCTGGGGCTCCGAGCCCGGCACGCCGCTGCCCGAGGGCATGGAGCGCCTTGTGATCCCGGCACAGCGCTATGCCCGCTTCACCCATGTCGGCCCGGCCATGGCGGTGGTCGAGACCTACCGCCAGATCTGGGAGTCGCTGGAACCCGTCTGGCAGCTGCGCCACAAGCTGGGCCCGCAGTTCGAGCTGCACGACGAGCGTTTCAAGGGCCCGCAGCACCCGCAGTCCGAGGTGGATATCCACATCCCCATCGTCTGATCCCGATCCGGGGAGGGCGGTACAATGGCGGCCTCCGCCCTTCCATCGCTCCCCGGCCCCATGCTGCATTCCTTCCGCCTGATTGCCCTGCTCCTCGTGTCCAGCCTGTCGCTGGCTGCCTGCGGCTTCCACCTGCGTGGCCCGCAAGCCATGGCTTTCAAGACCATCCACCTGGGCATGAGCGAGTATTCCGACCTCGCCAACGACCTGCGCCGACAGCTGCGCACCACGGGCACCACCGAAGCCGTCAACACGGTGTCAGAGGCCGAGGTGAAGATGATCGTGGTTGCCGACAACCGCGAGAAGAACATCCTCTCGCTGAGCTCGGGCGGTACGGTGCGCGAATTCCAGCTCAAGCGGCAATTCCGCTTCCGCGTGCTCGACAAGGCCGGTCGCGAAGTGATGTCGCTGGCCGAGATCGCCGTCACGCGTGACATCACCTACAACGACAACATCGCGCTGGCCAAGGAGCAGGAAGAAATCATCCTCCAGCGCGACATGCAGGCCGACCTCGTGCAGCAGATCATTCGTCGCCTCGCTGCGATCCGCATCGATCCGAACGCGCCGGCACCGGCCGCCTCTGCGCCTGCAGCAAGCCCCGCAACGCGCTGAGCCGCCATGAACCTGCGCCCCGAGCAGCTCGCGTCGCACCTCGAAGGCCAGCTCGCGCCGCTCTACGTCGTGCATGGCGACGAGCCCTTACTGACCATCGAAGCCGGCGACGCGATCCGCACCGCGGCGCGCGCCAAGGGCGTCACCGAGCGCGAAGTGCTGATGGTCACGCAGCACTTCAAGTGGGAAGAATTCGGCCTCGCCGGCGGCAACATGTCCTTGTTTGGCGACCTCAAACTCGTCGACCTGCGCATGCCCACCGGCAAGCCCGGTCGCAACGGCGGTGAGTTCCTCTCGCGCTTCGCCAGCGAACTGGATCCCTACGGCGGCGTCATCACCCTGATCACCCTGCCGCTGATGGACTGGGCTGCGCGCAAGGCCAGCTGGTTTGTCGCACTGACCGAAGCCGGCGTCACGGTGGAATGCAACGCGCCCGACCTCGCCGGCCTGCCGCAATGGATTGCCGGCCGCCTCAACCGTCAGCAACAGAGCGCCGAACGTGAAGCCTTGGTCTTCATTGCCGAACACGTCGAGGGCAACCTGCTCGCCGCCCACCAGGAAATCCAGAAGCTGGGCCTGCTCTACCCCGCCGGCAAGCTCGACACCGCCCAGGTCGAAGACGCCGTGCTGCACGTCGCACGTTACGACACCGAGAAGCTGCGCGTCGCGCTCGTCGAAGGCGACGCCGCCCGCTGTGCGCGCCTGCTCGACGGCCTGCAGGGCGAAGGCGCGGCCGCCCCGCTGGTGCTGTGGGCACTGGCCAACGAGATCCGCACCCTGGCCAACATCCGCTCGGCCATCGATGCCGGCCAGCCCGTTGATTCCGCGCTCAAGAACGAACGTGTTTTCGGGCCGCGCCAGCAGCCATTCAAACGCGCTGCACAACGCCTGCGTGGCGCAACGCTGCGCGCGGCACTGATGCATGCCGCGCGCATCGACCGCATGGCCAAGGGCCTCACCGACGGCGACGTGTGGGACGAATTCCTGCAACTGGCGCTGCGCCTGCGCGCCGCCTGACCCCTTTCGCCTATCGGAACCAGTCAGACCATTGGCATAAGCCCTGATGCTTTCTGTTATGCTCGCCGGGCATCCGCACCTGCCAGCAGACAAGGCCTGAACGCGGACCTTTTGCTCCCTGTCCGTCCGCCACCCACTGCCCGCTCAGCCCAGACCATGCTGCACAAGGCTTTCCCGTTCAAGCACGCTTTCCAGCGCTTGCAACACCTGCGAATGTTCGCGGTCGCACTGGCCTGCGCGCTGACGGGCCTCCTGCCGGCCACAGCCGCAGCAGAGACGCTGCGGGTGCTCAGCTGGCCCGGCTACGTTTCTCCTGAAGCCATCCGCGCCTTCGAGCTGCGCCACAAGGTCAGCGTCGAGCTGATCGAAGTCACTTCCGACGAAGAGCTGTGGGAGCGCGCCAATCTGATTGACGAGCGCCGCTTCGACGTACTCGCCGTCAACACGGCCGAGCTGCAGCGCTACATCCAGAAAAACCTGGTGCAGGCGCTCGACACCGCCAGCCTGCCCAACGTGCATCACCAGCTGCGCCGCTTCCGCTCCGGCAACATTCCCGGCGTCATGGCCGATGGCAAGGTCTGGGCCCTGCCCTTCACCTATTCATCGATGGGTCTCATCTACAACCGCAGGTTCGTCAAGGACGCACCGCAGTCGATGAGCGCGCTGTGGGACCCGCGCTACCAGCAGCGCATCGCCCTGCACAACAGCGGCAGCCATCACTTCAGCTTCACGGCGCTGAGCCTGGGTGTGCGCACACCGTTCAATCTCGAAGGCGAGCAGTTCCGCAACACCTTCAACCGCCTGCTGTCACTGCGCAGCAACGAGCCGCGCTTCTACGCCACGCCCGAAGACCTCGTCGCCCTGTTCCGCGAGCACGACATCGCGCTGGCCTTTGCCAACTACGGCGACCAGCAGGTGCGCCTGCTGCGCAAGGCCGGCTTCGATGTCGGCTACGTGCTGCCCAACGAAGGCGCGCTGGCGTGGCTGGACTGCTGGGCCGTGCTCAGCCACACCAGCGACAAGGCCCTCGCCCACGCCTGGCTCAACCACATGCTCAGCAGCAACGTGGCGCAGCACCTCACCGAGACGCAAGGGCTCTCCAACACCTTGCGCGAAACGCAATCTGGTCCCCGTTCAGATCGCGACAAGCTGATCTGGCTGGAGCCCGTCGAAGCCCCCCTCAACCGCGCCCGTCAGTGGGAGCGCTTCATGGCCGGCGCGCGCGCCGTGCCGCGCCCGCAATCCGCTCCGGCCGCCGCGCCGACTCAGTCTCCGCCTGCTGCCACGCCCTGATTGGCCGCTTTGGCCGAGGCTGGACTCCCCATTCCGCGCGGCAAGCCCCACCAGGCCGCCAGCCCCATCGCCATGCAGCCCGCACCCAGCATCAACAGGGTGGCTCTCACGCCCTGCGCGTCAGCCGTCATGCCCAGCGCAATCGTGCCCAGCGGCCCGGGCAGGATGGTCACGAAACGCATGCTCGTCACCATGCGCCCCAGCAAGGCATCCGGCGTCACGGCCTGACGCAGGCTCAGGTAGTTGATGACGTAGATCGCCGCGCCGCAATCGACGATGAACAGCGCCGCACCCGCCGCCCAGTTGCTCCAGCGCCAGTCAGCTTGCGGCATCGCAAACGAAAGGTAGCCCGCAGCAGCCACCAGCACCCCCAGCACCAGCGCATCGCGGATGCCGCGTCGCTGCTCCAGCCAGTGCGCCAGCGGCGCCCCCGCCAGGCCGCCGAGCGCGCCCAGCGTGTTGATCAGCGCCACATCCCCCGCGCCGAGACCGAGGTTGCGCGTCACGTGCAGCACGTAGAGCGCCTTGAACGCATCGTTGAGAATGATCCACACCGCCACCACCCCCACCAGCGCGCGCAGCACGCGGTTGTGCCACACCAGCACCAGACCTTCGCGCATCTGTGCCAGCAGTGAGGCGCCCGAAGCCGGCGCCAGCACTTCGCGATGCACGATGCTGCCCACCAGCACCGCTGAACAGACGAAGCTCAGCGCATCCAGGCTCACCGCCATCGGCGCCCCCAGCGTGGCGACCAATACCGCCGCCAATGCCGGCCCGATCACGAAGGCCACCGACGACGCCATAGCCAGCCGGCTGTTGGCCATAACAAGCCGCTCACGCCCCACCAGCTGCGTCACGAACACCTGCAGCGCCGAGCCACCGATGGCTTCGGTCGTCGACACCACGAAGCCCACCACGCACAGCAAGGGCATGGACAGGAAGCCGAACCAGGCCCCTAGCGGCACCAGGGCCAGCCCGGCCGCCGAGAACAGGTCGAACATCACCGCCAGGCGACGCTTGCGGCTGCGGTCGATCCACACCCCGGCCGGCAAACCCACGGTCACGAAGGGCAGCAGCTGGCAGGCCGCAAGAATGCCCATCTCGGTCGCACTGGCGTGCAGATTCTGCACAGCCGTCAGCGGCAAGGCCATCTGCGACACGGCCGTGCCCAGCACGGTCAGGAAGGTGGCGAGGAACAGACGCATGAAGTCACGGTCGCGCCACAGCGAATCGGCGGGCACGGAAGCGGGCAACAGGCGGGAGAGAAAGGACAGACCGGACACGGGCAGCACAGGGCAAAAACGGGCGCACAGTCTGGCCACCCCGCAGAAGCCGGTCAAGCACGCCGACAAGCCTCACGGCATGGCTTTTTGAACGTCATTCCCGCGAACGCGGGAATCCATAGGGTCTTTGCGCCAGCAAAGACGGTTTTCACCCAACCCCGGCAGCAAAAGCACTCGCCTGCGGCTCGCCTCTGGATTCCCGCGTCCGCGGGAATGACGGCGCTACGCTTGCCACCGGCTTGTCCCTCGACTTGGCCCTGCACCGCATCAATGCTCTAATTCCGGATTCCCATCCGCTTCACCCGCAAGATCATGGACATCCAGCAATACATGCAGACCGTCGGCCAGAATGCCCGCAGCGCCTCGCGCGCCATGGCCGCCGCCTCCACCGCCGCCAAGAACACGGCCCTCAACACCATCGCCCGCCTCGTCCGCGAACGCAGCGCCGAGCTGCTCGCCGCCAACGCGCGCGACCTCGAACAGGCCCGCACCGATGGCCTCGAGCCCGCGATGATCGACCGCCTCACCCTCAGCGCCAAGGGCGTCGAAAGCATGGCGCAAGGCCTCGAACAGATCGCAGCCCTGCCCGATCCCATCGGTGAGATCACCAACGTGAAGCGCCGCCCCAGCGGCATCCAGGTCGGCCACATGCGCGTGCCGCTGGGCGTCATCGGCATCATCTACGAAGCCCGCCCCAACGTGACCGCCGACGCCGCCGGCCTGTGCATCAAGAGCGGCAACGCCACCATCCTGCGTGGCGGCAAGGAAGCCCTGCACTGCAACCAGGCTATCGCCGCCTGCGTGCGCGACGGCCTCGCCGCTGCCGGCCTGCCTGCCACCGGCGTGCAGGTCATCGAGACCACCGACCGCGCCGCCGTCGGCGAACTCATCACCATGCCCCAATACGTCGACGTCATCGTCCCGCGTGGCGGCAAGGGCCTCATCGAACGCATCAGCCGCGACGCCCGCGTGCCCGTCATCAAGCACCTCGACGGCAACTGCCACGTCTACATCGACGACGAAGCCGACGCCGCCAAGGTCCTGCCCATCGTCGAGAACGCCAAGACCCAGCGCTACGGCACCTGCAACACTGCCGAAAGCCTGCTCATCGCACGCAGCGTAGCCAAACGCTTCCTGCCCGAGATCGGCCGCATGCTCGCGTCCAAGGAAAACGAGATGCGCGCCTGCGCCGAGTCGCTGGCCATCCTGCAGGCAGCCGACATCCCCGGTGCCAAGCTCGTCGCCGCCACCGAGCAGGACTGGTACGAGGAATACCTCGCCCCCATCCTCGCCATCAAGGTCGTCGACGGCCTCGACGAAGCCATCGCGCACATCAACCAGTACAGCTCGCAGCACACCGAAGCCATCATCAGCGAGAACTACACCAAGTCCATGCGCTTCCTGCGCGAAGTGGACTCTGCCTCGGTGATGATCAACGCCTCGACGCGCTTCGCCGACGGCTTCGAATACGGCCTCGGTGCCGAGATCGGCATCTCGACCGACAAGATCCACGCCCGCGGCCCCGTCGGCCTCGAAGGCCTCACCTCGCAGAAATGGATCGTCTTCGGCAACGGCGAGGTGCGCAGTTGAGTAATTACCAGCTTGGCATCGCCCTCATCATCGCCGGCCTCGTCGCCTGTCTCGCCGCCTGGACTTTCTTCCGCCACAAGGAACACAAGTTCCTCACCTTCGCCCCCTTCAGCGAAGCACACCAATACATGCGCCAACCCGGCGGCATCATCTGGTGGACGGGGATTGCGTTGCTGGTGTTGGGGATCATTAATTGCTGGGCTGGACGGTAAAAAGCAGCCCCTTTATCGCAAAGCCAACAAATCGAAAAGGATGCTTAGTGTCAATGCTTGAAGATGCGCGCAAACTGGAAGCTAAAGATTTTGTGGGCGTAGTCATTGCGTTCATAGCGATTCTTGGCCCCGGATTGCTAACGTTTTACCTGTTTAAGCCTAACCTTGTGTCTTCCTTGGACACCTTAAAACTACTACTCCTTTCGTCATCGATCACCCTTCCAATAGTTGCCATAAATCTGCTTTGCATTTCTATCCTAGCTAACAAAGAAAAAAATGACTCCGATCCATACAACTTGCTAATCGGCGCACTGGCATTGAGTTGCATCCCCTTGTACTCCGCATTGCTAGCGTCGTATCTAATGTCGCTAACATTTAAATGGCATATCGCCGTTTCGCTTCTGGCACAAATCTTGATTTTTGGGTTCGCCGTTCTGAGCAAACAAAAAACATAGCGCACAGCATAGGACTGTAGGGCGCAACAACCGAAGGGCATTGCGCCGGATGCTCCACACACATGTGCAGTGCCATGCCCTGCGCTTAATGTCTCCGCTTCTGACACCATGGACCAGCCCATCGTCGGCTTCCACCTCGACGAAGAACAGCACTGCGTTGCCGAGCTCGCCTGCGGCCACAACCAGCACGTGCGCCACAACCCGCCCTGGACGAATCGCCCCTGGGTGATCACCGAAGCAAGCCGCGCCGCTGCGCTGGGCAAAACGCTGCGTTGTCGCAAGTGCGACGAGGGTGCTCCGCGCGACTGGCCGGCTCACAGCGGCTAGAGCACACACCTGCCCCGGTCAAGCGCAAACCGCCTGCATCCTTGCAAGCTGTCGCATCACGAACATGCCGTAACACGCATGGCATGCGGATCTCCGCGTTCTGAAAACACGCCATCTGCATAAGGCGATACCGACAAACGGTTTTGTGTGAATTTCAGAACGCCACTCATCCCGCTTGATTGCAGCTCCGTCTGCGCAAACATCGCAAACCATCAAGACGACAAATTCGCAGCCGTAGCCCGCTCATGCTCTCGGGAGAAATGATCATGGGCCGCCTGTTTACGTTGTTCTGTTTTTTGCTGCTGACTGCCTGTGGGGGCGGTGGCGGTGGTGGGGGCGGCAGCCCTGCTGGCGGTAGCGGCATCTCCGGCGTGGCGGCAACCGGTGCGGGCATTGCCGGGCGGGTGTATCTGAAAGACGCCGCAGGTAACCAGCAGTTCGTAGACACCACCGATGGCTCGTTCAGCTTCTCCACTGCCGGCCTCACGCCGCCCTACATGCTCAAGGTGGACTGGAGCGTCAGCGGCACACCGCACACGCTGTATTCCTTCAGCAGCGGCAATGGCACGGCGAACATCACGCCGCTCTCCGACCTGGTGGTGACGGCTGCGGCAAACGGTACGCCGCTGGCGACGCTGTACGCCAGCCCCAGCGTCAATGCATTCAACAACCTTGCGACGGCCCTGCCCAACTGCATTACGCAGCTGCAGCAGTCGCTGGCACCCTTGATGGCGACGCACTCGGTCAGTGGTGCGAACCCCATCAGCACGCCCTTCCAGCCAGACCACACGGGCCTGGATGCGCTGCTCGATGCAATCACCGTGAGCTATGTCGCCGGCAACGTCACCATTGCCAGCCAATCGACTGGCGCCACGATTTTCCAGGCGCCCAGCAACAACCTGGCCGCAGCAACGGTTGTGCCGTCGTGGACGACACAGGATGCCAATGTCACCAGCGATCCGGATATCGCGGTCAATGCACAAGGCGTCGGCCTGGTCGTGTGGTCCGAGAAGATCAGCAACCAGTACTTCATCCGTGCCCGCCTGCTCGACGGTAGCAGTGCCGCCGTGACGGTCAGCAGCACAGGTGACTCCAACCTGCCGCGCGTGGGTCTGGACAGCGCAGGCAACGCCATCGTCGTGTGGGCGCAGTACGCCAACGCACGCAACGAGATCTGGTCCAGCCGCTTCACCGCAGGCAGCGCAAGCTGGAGCACACCGCAGCGCCTGTCGGCCGCCAATGCCGTGGCGGATGCCTCGGTGCCTGACGTTGCTGTCGATGCCAACGGCAATGCAGTGGCCAGCTGGTATCAGGGCGATGGCCGCAACAACCACTTTGACGCCTGGTACGCCCGTCTCAATAGCGGCACCGGCATCTGGTCTGCACCCGCCTTGGTGAGCGACGGCGTCAACAGCGCTTTCGACGCGCGCGTTGCAGTGAACAGCAACGGCCAAGGCATGCTGGTCTGGGAACAGGAGCAAGGCGACGGCACCACGGTCTCCAATGGTCCACGCGACATCTGGGCGCGCAGCATCCACAGCGCCACTGGCGCGCTGGGCAGCAGCGTGAAAATCAACGCGGTCGCGGGCAACATCGACGACGTCTACGGTCAGGTCGCCGTCGCCATGGATGCCAATGGCAACGGCATGGCCCTGTGGGTGCAGCGCGCGGGCGCCTCGCCCTATGTGATCCAGGCTGCACGTTATGCAGCAAGCGGCAGTTGGGGCGCTTCGGCGGTGATCACCCACAACGTGCTCGACAACAACTACGGCCCGCGTTTCGGCTTCGACGCCAGTGGCAACGCCATCGCTGTGTGGCAGCAACAGACCGGTGTCGGCGCGTATGGCGGCTACAACCGTTACGTGGCCGGCGTGGGCTGGGGCACATCGGGCCAGTTCGTCGATGAGTCGCTGGGCGACGTCTACGACCCGCGCATCGCCGTCAACGGCAATGGCAACGCGACCGCCGTGTGGTATCAGTGGAACATCAGCACGCCGGGCGCCAGCATCGACGTGCGCAGCAACCGCTTCCTCAACGGCAGCTGGGGCACGCCACAGCTGCTTGGCAGCACAGGTACTGACGGCTACATGACCTACCCGGCACCACGCATAGGCGGTAATGCGGCAGGCCAGATGGTGGCGATCTGGGGCGTGAACAGTTATTGAAGACTGACCGCAGCGAAGCCCGGCATCGACTTTCAGCTGTCACACCACGGCTGGGCTGATGCCGCCCGTCCTCTCGGCCTGATCCACATCAGACGCACCGCACAAACCCTTGCGCCAAATACAACACCTGCCCATTCGGGCAGCTTTGGCAGCAAACATGACATGCGATAAAGACGCCCGCAACGGGCGACAGCCCCGTATTGCGCACACATAACTCGAAGGGGATCCAATGCATCTACATGCAATCCGACAGCGCCTTGCGCTGTGGCTGGCACCAGTGCTGCTTGCCGCCGGACTGTCAGCCTGTTCATCCGGGCTGGTACTCGTCTCACCGCAACAGCCAGTCAAGTATCAGGTAATCGGCAAGACGGAAGGTCGCGGTTGCGGCTCTCTGGGCCTTCTTGGCACCGCTTACTACTTCGTCCCGATGGGACTCAACGAACGGGTCGACGGTGCCTACCAGGACGCGCTTCAAAAGGTTCCTGGCGCAACAGGCCTGGTCAATGTCGAAATCCGCGAGAACTGGTTCTGGTGGGTCATCGGCACGGTGCGCTGCACCTACATCAGTGGTGACGCCATCAAGGAGGTGAAGGAATGAAGTACGCCATCGCAAAATGCCTGCTGGGCCTTGCCCTGATTACATCGCTCGCCGGTTGCTTCGGCACGCCCGTGCAACTGAGCCGCGAGGTGGATCTCTCCCAGTTCGACATGACCAAGGGCCGCAGGGTCTCGGGTGATGCGGGCGGGTTCCAGCTTCTGTACCTGATTCCCATCTCCCTCAATGACCGTCACGCTCGCGCCTACAACCAGATGATGGAAGCCGCGGGTGATGCCTACGTCACCGACATCAAGGTCTATGAGGCTTGGAACTATGCCTTCGTCGGCACGGTGTATCGCACCTCGATCGAGGGTACGGCCTACCCGCGGAAGCAGCCGGTGCCTAAACCCTGAGCCCATGCTGTCAGACGACAGATCGCAACACGGAATGCCCTCCTCGCGAGGGCATTTTTCCATCTGATGCGAGTCCCGAATACTTCAACGTCAAACCAGACCTACTCCACCCTGAGCCCTGCCAGCGCCGGATTGGCCTGCGGTGGCTCCAGCCGCATGCCGTGCAAGGCTTCAAGCACCAGCTCTGCAATCATGAGATTGCGATGCGTCTTCGAGTTGGCGGGAATCACGTACCAGGGCGCATACACCTCGCTCGTCACCGATAGCGCTTCGGCGTAAACGCGCTGATAGTCGTCCCAGGCCTTGCGCTCGACGAGGTCAGCGGGGTCAAATTTCCAGTGTTTGGCCGGATCCGCGAGGCGCTCTTCGAGACGTTCTTTCTGTTCGTCCTTCGAGATGTGCAGGAAGCACTTGAGGATGGCCGTGCCACGATCTGCGAGCAGTTGCTCGAAGTGACGGATGTGGGCCAATCGCCGTTCGGCCTCGTCATCATCGATCCAGCCTTTGACGCGCGTGATCAGCACATCCTCATAGTGACTGCGGTTGAAGATGACGATCTCGCCGGCTGCAGGGGTGTGGCGATGCACACGCCACAGGAAGTCGTGATCGCGCTCTTCCTGCGTCGGCGCCTTGAAGCTGACGACGCGCACGCCTTGCGGATTGATCTGCGAGAAGACGCTGCGCACGGTACCGTCCTTGCCGCTGGTGTCCATGCCTTGCAGCACGATGAGCAGGCTGCGCTGGTGCGTGGCGTAGAGCAGCTCCTGCACAGCGCTGATCTGCTCCGACAGTTCGGCGATGCGCGCTTTGTCGGTGGCCTTGTCGCCGCGACTGAAAGGCTTGCTCGCAGGATCGAAGTCCGACAGCGCGAGACGTTTGTTCCCTGTGATGCGAAAGTCTGCGAGTCGTGGCATTACTTGTACTCTTGGGATGAAACCGTCTGGTGTTCAATCTCGCAATCGCATGAATCGCGCTGCCCGTCACCCCCTATCAAGGTCTGGGAGGATTGGTGAACAGGGACCGCAGCACAACCGCAGCTGACGTGCTGATGCGCCCACGTTCAATCGCGCACTCGTATTCCGAATCAGACGGCGCAGGCTGATCTTTCAGATAGCTGCCGAGACGAACCAGTTGGAAGAACTTCTCCCCCACGGCCTCATTGATCATGTCACGCAAAGCAATGGTTGCAGCTTTGCGACAGGCCACTTCAGGGCCATCTGCATCAACCCTGACTGACTCCTCAAAGTTTTCCGGTCCCATACGCTCGAAATAGGTTGGAGTCTTGCTCAAGCCCACATGCAGCACGACACCGTGTCTGGCGATCAGTTGCTGGATCTCCGGCTGAGCAACGACCTCAGCCATGGGCAGGCGCATGGCGTTTGACATCTCGGTTCGCCGTTGCGGCTGACTCTGACGCACGGCATTTGTACGTGAGGCTTCAGGCGTCATCGCGAATGTCGCACTCAAGGTCAGCGTAGTCGCTGCACGCCCCCTGTCACAGACGATTACTGTCGCTGCATCATCCGGCTTGTCATTGCGCAGCGGACGGATTTTCGCAATGGCATCGAAACCTTGCTGTCGCGCTTCTTTGTAGAGGCGCGAGAAAATATCGACGATCACCAGTTCGCAACCTTCATACAACCGTATGGAACGATCCGAAAAATTGTCTGGCCGCGTAATCTCGGCCACTTCAGATGGAAGCACCGTGCCGAAATAGAGCTTTATGCCGGGCTCCTGCAAACGCAAACGCTTCACGCCCGGCAGTTCGAGAGCCTCTTCAAAGGTGTAGGACAGCTTCTCCTGTGCAAACGCTGTCGTCATCGATAGCGCCATCAGCAGGGTGCATAACAGTTTCCGCACAGTCATTTTTTCTCCATCTGTCATCTTGTAGTGCAGGCATTCTGCCAGATTCATCCCGCATTCCCGATGACAAGGAGGGCACTTCAGCCGTTCAGCGACGCATGCAGTGCCACGTACTCCTGCGTCAGCTTGTGCTTGGCATCGAGGTGGATCATGGGCCGCGATTGCTGGTGCGATTCGCGGATGCGCACGGATGCGGAGAGGTAGCTGTCGAGGATGGGCAGGCCTTCGTCCTTGAGTTCCTGCACGATGCGCTGCGGCAGGCTGGCGCGCGGCTGGAACTGGTTCACGACGATGCCTTCGACATGCAGGTTGTCGTTATGGTCGGCGCGGATCTCTTCGACGTTTTCCAGCAACGCGTAGAGTGCGCGGCGCGAGAAGTCGTCGCAGTCGAAGGGGATCAGGCAGCTATCGGCGGCGATGAGGGCCGAGCGCGTGTAGAAGTTGAGCGCGGGCGGCGTATCGACGTAGACGTAGTCGAAATCCTCGCTCAGTTCTTCGAGCGCTTCGCGCAACTTGAAGATCTTGTAGCGCGATTCGAGCTTGCCCATGAGCTCTTCGAGCCGCGGTGACGAGGCCATCAGCGAGAGCCCGCTCCAGGGCGTGGCCAGCACGTAGTCACGCGCAGGTTGATGTTCGAAACGCACCGAGAGCGTCTGCTCGAGCAGTTCAGCCACCGTGTTGCTGCCCTCGGGCGCGGCATGGCCCAGCAGGTAATGGGTGGAGTTGCCCTGTGGGTCGAGATCGACAAGCAGTGTGCGCTTGCCCTGTGAAGCGGCTATCGCCGCAAGGTTACAGGCGATGGTCGATTTGCCGACGCCCCCCTTCTGGTTGAACACGACGCGCTTCATGGCATGACTCCCGTTCGTGGCTTTGCTGCATTGTGCCAAAAATCACGACACCTCCGCGTCTGGCGCGCCATGGCGCGTGTTGCATTGCATCCCGCGACCTGCCTGCTCTTGTGAAATTGTTATTTTTGTTACTTTTATCGAGTTCGTTAAATAGTTCCACGCCGCGCAAATTGTCGGCCCCTACAGTGCGCACATCGACATGCTCGATCAGGAGCTATCACCATGTTTGCACTCGGGAATTTCAGTCGCACCAGCTACCGCGCCCTGCTTGGCCTTGGCGTCGTTCTGGCAGCCAGCCTGCAACCGGCCATGGCCGCCTTGCTGGCGCAGGAAGAATTCAACTACGCCACGGGCGCGCTGTCGGGCCAGAACGGCGGTAGCGGCTGGGCCGGCAGCTGGGTGGCCGCGGCCAACGCCTCGGTCGTCGATCCGCTGGTCGATCTGTCCGGCAATCGCGCACTGGCCATCAGCGGCAACAACAACAGTGCGGCCTATCGCTCGTTGGCGACGGCGTACGCAGGCAGCGAAGTCTTTGTCTCCTTCGAGATGCAGCTGGCCAGCGGCGCGCTGAGCAACAACGATTTCGTCTCGCTGTGGTTCGACAACGTGACGACCGGCGCGCACACCAACACGCCGCAGCTGGGCATCAAGGCCGATGGCAGCGGCAGCAACGATGTATTCGTGCGCACACGTGGCTCGGCAGGCAGCTTCGTAGCCGACAGCAATGTGACGGTGGGCCAGACCTTTACGCTGGTGGGTCGCCTGAGCAAGTCTGGCAGCGGCAACTACGACCGCTTCGACCTCTGGTTCAACCCGGACGCCGCCGCTCCCGGCACGGCCGATGCCAGCTTCAGCGGCAACTCCGGGCTCTCGTCACTGCAGTGGCTGGGTTTTCGCAGCGCCAACCTCGATGCCGGCGACACGGTGCTGATCGACCGCCTGCGCATCGGCACGACCTGGGCCGACGTCAGCCCCGTGCCCGAACCCGCGTCGCCCTTGCTGGCCGCCGGCGGACTGCTGCTGTTCATGTGCCTGCGCCGCACCCGCTGGATGCGCTAAAGCCGGAAATACCGCCGGAAACCCCTAGCCGCGCGGCGTCCGTGGTGGCTGGGGCAACCAGTACAATGCGCGCTCCGGGCCTCGTCCCGCTCTCGGAACACCTCCGCGCACCATGTCGAATCCTCAAGCGATCCGTCTCCTGCTGGCCTGCTGTCTGGCGCTCGTCCTCACTCCGCTGCAAGCTGCGCAGCAGCTGACTTTCGGCGGCTTCTCGTACCACTTCGAGCGCGACCTCGGTCACAACGAAGTGAACCCGGGTATCGGTTACGAACGTGACTACGACGAAAACCTGTCGTGGAGCGTCGGCGTGTTCAAGAACAGCCTGCGCCGCGCAGCCTTCTTCGGCACGGCGAACTACGCTCTGTGGAAACCGGCTGACGGCGTGCGCATCGGCGTCACGGCTGGCCTGTCAACCGGTTATCACCACGCCGCCGTCGTGCCGCTGGTGATGCCCTTCGCGGAATGGCGCATCCAGCGCTTCGGCGTGCAGGCCTATGTGGTGCCCACCGTGAAACCTTATGTCGATGGCGCGGTCGTGTTGCAGTTCAAGTGGCGAATCGATTAGCCTCAACACGCTGCCTGTATGATCGTCAAAGCCTGAAGTCCCCCGAGATCTCCACGGAGTCCCCGATGCGCGCGCTAATCGCTGCCATCCTGATTACCCTATCTGCCCTGCCCCCGCTCTATGCGCAGCAGCCCGTCCAGCTGACGCCCGCCCAGACGGCCTGGCTCAACACGCAGATGCGCAAGGCTGACGAAGCCTTCGTCAAGACGGTTGCCGACATCGTTGACGTCAGACGCTCCGTCGTTGACAACGCCCGCCCTGCCCCGCGCCGCATCACCGACCCGGCTGAACGCGTGATCGCCAGCCTTGAGCTGACGACCGGCAAGCCCCTCAGCGACGAGCAGAAAACCGCCATCCGCGCAGCCGACACCGAGCGCCAGAAGGTCAAATCGCAAGCCGTGCTCGACGCACGCAAACACTGAGGCCATCGGCCTCTGCCGCCTTGACCGAAGACGAGTTCTTCGACGCGCTGCGCAAGCGCGTTCCCCACATCCGCCTCACACAGTTCCTCGTTGGGTGCTGTGTGCTGGTCTTCGTGCTGGAGCAATGGAAAGCCGGCTGGGTCTGGAACCTGCCTTCGCAGGTACTGGTGCAGTTCGGCGCTGTCTCGGGTCTCAAGGTGCAGGCAGGCGAAACCTGGCGCTTGCTGACCGCCATCTTCGCGCACGGCAACCTGCTGCACATCGGCCTCAACATGCTGTCGCTGTGGCAGGCCGGTCTGTTCATCGAACGCATCTACGGCCGCCGCGGCATGCTGCTGCTCTACCTGGGCTGCGGGCTGCTGGGCAGCCTGGCCAGCATCTGGTGGAAAGCGCAAACCCTCAGCGTGGGCGCATCGGGCGCCATCTTCGGCCTCTACGGCGCCCTGCTCGTGTGGCTGCTGCAGAACCGCCAGGGCATGCCGCGCAGTCTCTTCAACCCGATGCGCAGCACCCTGATCCTCTTCATGGGCTATTCGCTGTTCGCGGGCTTCACGGTAGAAGGCATCGACAATGCCGCACACGTCGGCGGCCTGCTCGCCGGCGTGCTGATGGCTTTCAGCGTGCAACGCCCCATCGTCGGCACCGCTCGCTCGCCCTGGCGGCAGAAGCGCTTCTGGCTCGGCACGCTGGCCCTGCTGTGCTGCGCGGCCTTCCTCTGGGTGCGCGCGCCGAAGACGGCCATCACCTGGCAACGCAAGATCGAATTCGCCGAAATCACCCAGGGCCTCGCCCTGCACGACGCGGTGCTGAACCAGCAGCTGCAGGCCGTGCTGCAAGGCCTCAGGCAACGCCAGCTGATGCCCGGCGACGCCGCCGAGCTGCTGGAGACGCGTGTAATCCCGGCCTGGCAGCAACAGATCGAACGCCTCGGCAGCGAAGAGGTGAATGACGTGGATCGCGAACGCCACCGCGCCCTGCTGCGCTACACCAGCCTGCGCCTGCAGGGCCTGCAGTTGCTGGCGGAAGGCTTGCGCAGCGGCCGCAACGACCTGTTGCAGCAGGCAGAGCAGCATCTGATCGAAGCGCAAAGCGCCCTCATCGAAGCCCGCACCACGCAGAACAGCCATCCCCGCAGCCCCCAGCCGCCCTGACCGCCCGCCCCGCTCGTGGCCGGCCAGCGGGCCTGTCCTGCTATAATTCGCCCTTTTTTCTCAGGCAGTTATGCAGGTTTTCAGGGGCATCCCCCGCTTCAGCGACCAGCCCTGTGTGCTGACCATCGGCAACTTCGATGGCGTGCACCTCGGCCACCAGGCTTTGCTCGCAAGGCTGCGCCTGCGCGCGGCCATGCTCGGCCTGCCCGCGACGGTCATGACCTTCGAACCGCTGCCGCGCGAATTCTTCGCGCCCAACGACGCCCCACCCCGCCTTACCAGCCTGCGCCGCAAGCTCGACCTGCTGGCCAAGCAGGACGTTGACCGTGTTCATGTCCAGGCCTTCAATGCACGCTTCGCCGCGCTGACCGCACGCGAGTTCATCGAGAAGATCCTCGTCCAGGGCCTGCGCGTACGCCACCTGATGATTGGTGATGACTTCCGCTTCGGCAAGGGGCGCGAGGGCGACTTCGCCATGTTGCAACAGGCGGGCCGCGAGTTCGGCTTCGAGGTCGAATCGCTCGACACCGTGGATTTCGCCGGCGAACGCGTCTCCAGCTCCGCCGTGCGCGAAGCCATGCTGACCGGCGACATGGTCCACGCCAACATGCTGCTCGGCGCGCCGTTCGAAGTGGTCGGCCGCGTCATGCACGGCGACAAGATCGGCCGCACGATCGGCTTCCCGACCGCCAACATCCAGCTACGCCAGACCACGATGCCACTTTCCGGCATCTTCGCGGTCACTGTCGATGGAGGACCCCTGCGCCATGCCCCTGGCGCATGCAGTATTGGGGTCAGGCCCACGATCGGTGACAGGCTGGCGCTGCGACTCGAAGTCTTCGTGCTCGACTTCGACGGCGACCTCTATCACCAGCGGCTCTCCGTGCGCTTCTGGCGCAAGATCCGCGACGAAGCGAAGTACGACTCGCTGGACGCTCTGAAAGCAGCCATCAACGATGACTGTAATCAGGTCCGCAGATACTTCGCCAGCGAACAGACATTCTGAAAGATTGACCCGAGAACACCATGGCTGACTACAAACAGACCCTGAACATGCCCGATACCGCGTTCCCGATGCGCGGTGACCTGCCCAAGCGCGAACCCGGCTGGGTTCAGCAGTGGCAACAGAAGAAGCTTTACGAAAAGATCCGCAAGGCATCCAAAGGCCGCCCGCAGTTCATCCTGCACGACGGCCCGCCGTATGCCAACGGCAACATCCACATCGGCCATGCGCTGAACAAGATCCTCAAGGACATCATCGTCCGCTCGAAGACGCTGGCCGGTTTCGACGCGCCCTACGTGCCGGGCTGGGACTGCCACGGTCTGCCGATCGAGCACAAGGTCGAAGTCACGCACGGCAAGAACCTGCCCGGCGACAAGGTCCGCGAGCGGTGCCGTGCCTACGCCGCCGAACAGATCGACGGTCAGCGCAAGGACTTCATCCGCCTCGGCGTGCTCGGTGACTGGCAGCGTCCGTATCGCACCATGGACTTCGGCAACGAAGCCGGCGAGATCCGCTCGCTTGCCAAGATGGTCAAGAACGGCTGGGTGTTCAAGGGCCTCAAGCCCGTGAACTGGTGCTTCGACTGCGGCTCCGCGCTTGCCGAAGCCGAGGTCGAGTACGAGGACAAGAAGTCGGACGCCATCGACGTCGCGTTTGCCTGCGCGCAAACCGAACAACTGGCCGTCGCCTTCCACCTCGACACGCTGCCCAAGCCTGCGTATGCAGTGATCTGGACAACGACCCCCTGGACCATCCCCGCCAACCAGGCGCTGAACATCCATCCGGAGTTGCAGTACGCGCTCGTCGATGTCGGCGACAAGCTGCTGGTACTGGCGGCTGACCTCGTTGAAGCTTGCCTCAAGCGCTACGGCCTGCAGGGCGAAGTCATCGGCAAGGCCGAAGGCGCGCGCCTCGCCAGCATCGAGTTCAAGCATCCCTTCTACGACCGTCGCTCGCCTGTCTATCTCGCCGATTACGTCGGCGTCGATGCCGGTACGGGCATCGTGCACTGCGCACCGGCCTACGGCGTGGACGACTTCAACATCTGGCGTGCGAACGGTCGCGGCTTCGACGAGATCCTCAACCCCGTGCAGGGCTCGGGCGTTCTACGTGCCTAGCCTCGAATTCTTCGGCGGCCAGTTCATCTGGAAGGCCAACCCGAACATCGTCGCAAAGCTTGGCGAAGTCGGCGCACTGTTGAAACACGAGAGCATCTCGCACAGCTACATGCATTGCTGGCGCCACAAAACGCCGCTGATCTACCGCGCCACCGCGCAGTGGTTCGTCGGCATGGACACGCGCCCCGACAACACGACCTCACTGCGTGAGCGTGCGCTGCAGGCCGTCGAAGACACGGCCTTCTTCCCCGCCTGGGGCAAGCCGCGCCTGCACGCCATGCTCGCCAACCGCCCCGACTGGTGCATCTCGCGTCAGCGCAACTGGGGCGTGCCTATCCCCTTCTTCCTGCACAAGGAGACGGGCGAGCTGCATCCGCGCACCGTGGAACTGATGGAACTCGTCGCACAACGCGTCGAGAAGGCCGGCATCGAAGCCTGGTTCTCGCTCGATGCGGCCGAAGTGCTGGGCGCGGAAGCTGCGCAGTACGACAAGATCAGCGACACGCTGGACGTGTGGTTCGACTCCGGCACCACGCACGACCACGTCATGCGCGGCTCACACGCTGCGGATCACGCTTTCCCCGCCGACCTCTACCTCGAAGGCTCGGACCAGCACCGCGGCTGGTTCCACTCGTCCTTGCTCACCGGCTGCACCATCGACGGCCGCGCGCCCTACAAGGCGCTGCTGACGCACGGCTTCGTCGTCGACGGCCAGGGTCGCAAGATGAGCAAGTCACTCGGCAACACCGTCGTGCCGCAGGAAGTGTCGGACAAGCTGGGCTCCGAAATCCTGCGCCTGTGGGCTGCCTCGACGGACTACTCGGGCGAAGTGTCGATCAGCAAGGAAATCCTCGACCGCGTCGTCGAAGGCTATCGCCGCATCCGCAACACGCTGCGCTTCCTGCTCGCCAACACGGCCGACTTCGATTTCGACGCCGACAAGGTCGCGCCTGAAGAGTGCTTCGACATCGACCGCTACGCGCTGTGGCTGACGACGCAACTCAACGAAGCCTGCCAGAAGGACTACGAGACCTACGAGTTCCACAAGATCGTGCAACGCCTGCAGGTCTTCTGCTCCGAAGATCTCGGCGCCTTCTACCTCGACATCCTCAAGGATCGCCTCTACACGAGTGCGACGAAGTCGGTCGCACGTCGCTCGGCGCAGACGGTGCTGTACTACATCACCGACACGCTGGTGAAACTGATGGCGCCGATCCTGTCCTTCACGGCCGAGGAAGCCTGGCAGGTGATGCATCCCGAAGGTGACAGCGTGATGCTCGCCTCCTGGCTAGAGCCCAAGGCTGCTGCGACAGCCGTACTCGCGGGCACCTCGATCAGTGACTACGCCGCAGAAGCTGCGCGCTGGGACGCCATCCGCGCCACGCGTGCCGAAGTCGCGAAGCAGATCGAAGCCGTGCGTACAGAAGGCAAGGTCGGCTCCTCGCTGCAGGCCGAAGTCGAAGTGCGTGCCAACGGCGAGAAGTACCGCGCGCTGACTTCGCTCGGCGACGATCTGCGCTTCGTCTTCATCACATCGAAGGCAACGGTGACGGAAGCCGCCGACGAAGGCATCAGCGTCACGCCGAGCACTTACACCAAGTGCGCGCGCTGCTGGCATTACCGCAAGGATGTGGGCCGCAATGCGGCACACCCCGAGCTGTGTGGCCGCTGCGATGACAACCTGCACGGTGCAGGCGAAGCACGGAGTCGCGCATGAGTCGCCGCTTTGCCTTGTGGCTGGGCGTGATCGTCCTGACGATCGCGCTCGACCAGCTCACCAAGCTGTGGGCGCTGCAGGCCTTTGCGTTCGAGGGTGACGGCTTCCCCGTCACCAGCTTCTTCAACCTTGTGCTGCGCTACAACCCCGGTGCGGCGTTCAGCTTCCTCGCCGATCACTCGGGCTGGCAACGCTGGTTCTTCACCGCGCTGGCCTTCGGTGTGAGTGCCTGGCTGCTGACGATGATCCATCGCCACCAGAGCGAGCGCCTGCAACCGCTGGCCTTCTCGCTGGTCGTCGGCGGCGCCATCGGCAACGTCATCGACCGCATCGCCTACGGCAAGGTCGTCGACTTCCTCGACTTCCACGTCGCCGGCCACCACTGGCCGGCCTTCAACATCGCCGACTCGGCGATCTGCGTGGGCGTTGCGCTCATGCTCATCGCCCAGTTCATCGAGTCGCGCAACAACCCGCACAACGCATCATGAGCATCCACGCCAACAGCCTCGTCACCCTCAACTTCCGCGTCACGCATCCGGCAACGGGCATGACCCTGATCTCGACCTTCGAGGCCACGCCCGCCACCATGCAACTGGGTGCCGGCGAACTGAGCCCGGCGCTGGAAGCCCGCCTCATCGGCCTTGGCCCTGGCACGCGCGAGACCTTCCACTTCGGCCCCGGTGAAGCCTTCGGCAGCTACAGCGAACAGCTCGTCGAGAAGGTTGCGCGTCAGCACATTCCGCCGACGCTGTATCTTGAAGTGGACACGGTCTATTCTTTCCCTGCACCCGACGGCAGCACCTACCCCGGCCTGGTGCGCGAACTGACCGATCAATACGCCCTCATCGATTTCAACCACCCGATGGCTGGCAAGGCCGTCGATGTGGATGTCGAAATCATCGGCGTCATATGAACTACGGTGAAGAGAGAGGAGTCAGGAGTGAGGAGTAAACCCGCGCCCCACCACCTGCTCCTCACTCCTTACTCATCACTCCTCACTGTGTGAATGCAATGAACACCGAAATCCTCCTCGCCAATCCCCGCGGCTTCTGCGCCGGCGTCGAACGCGCCATCGGCATCGTCGAACGCGCGCTGGCCATCCACGGCGCACCGATCTACGTGCGTCACGAAGTGGTGCACAACAAGTTCGTCGTCGAAGACCTGCGCAACAAGGGCGCCGTGTTCATCGAAGACCTCGCCGACGTGCCCGCCGGCAGCACCCTGATCTTCTCGGCCCACGGTGTACCGCAAGCCGTGCGCCGCGAAGCCGAAGCACTGGGCCTGCGCGTGTTCGACGCGACCTGCCCGCTGGTGACCAAGGTGCACGTCGAAGTCGCCAAGATGCGCGCCCAGGGCCGCGAGATCATCATGATCGGCCACAAGGGTCACCCGGAAGCCGAAGGCACGATGGGCCAGTCTGAGGGCGGCATGTACCTTGTCGAGACCGTCGAAGACGTTACCGCACTGCAGGTCACCGACGCCAATCTGCTCGCCTACGTCACGCAGACTACGCTGTCGGTCGATGACGCGCAGGTCGTCGTCAACGCGCTGAAGGCAAAGTTCCCCAGCATCGTCGGCCCGAAGAAGGACGACATCTGCTACGCGACGCAGAACCGTCAGGACGCCGTGAAGTTCATGGCGCCACAGGTCGACGCCGTGATCGTCGTCGGCTCGAAGAACAGCTCGAACAGCAACCGCCTGCGCGAAGTCGCCTCGGCACGCAACATCCCTGCCTGGCTGGTCGACAACGCGGCCGGCATCGACCCCGCCTGGCTGGAGGGCAAGAAGCGTATCGGTGTGACGGCCGGCGCATCGGCACCCGAAGTGCTGGTCAATGACGTGATCGCGCGTATCCGCGAACTCGGTGCGAAGACCGTGCGCACGCTGGAAGGCGTCACCGAGAACGTGACCTTCCCGCTGCCCAAGGAACTACAGGAAGCGCGCGAGTAGTCTCCCCAACCGGAAGTACGCTCAGGTAATTGCTGTCATCAGGGACAGAAACGGCACAGTTGCGTAGGGAACGTAAAACTCGACCCACCATGACACGCACTGCGGCCCACAGGCCTTGCTTACCTGACGCATGGTGATTTCATTCAGGGCTTTGCCAGTCGGGGACAGTACTCCTGCGCGGCCTTCTTCCAGAAGCCTGGCGACGAGATAGAGCGCGTCTTCTTTCAATCCTCGGCTCAGATCATGGCAGCCGTTCGCCCCCTTGCTGCCTGAAAGCTCGTTCAACAGCAGTTGCGCTCGGGTGCCATGTATCAATGCCATGCGCTCCTCTTCCGTCTTCCACTCAGCGGGGATTCGACGGGCGAATTCGTCGAGTTCACGCCGTGACAGGACGACAACGGCGCCATCCGCCTGTAGCGCAACACAAGTTGCGGATTGCAAATCCGTAGCCGTCTTGATGCGTTTCCCCGGATCGAACGATTGGTCTGCCGTCGCCGCATGAGCAAATATCGCCAACCACAAGCACAGCAAGGCATGAAATCCACGACGCATGTTTGTCTCCGGATTGTTGCGGTTACCAGTCATCGCCGCAGGATAGTTCAATCAGGCGCGCCTACATAGCCGGAACGCGTCACCACAGATCCTGTAACAGCAAAGTCCCCAAGCCTTAGCGCCTTCCCGATTCATTGCCGAATCGCACAAAAGCTTTGCATCTTCGGCATGCCTCGGGCACAGAGCACTGCGTACGCTGTCTGCATATCGGCTTATCCGGGCTGATCCAACAGCGGACTACACCATGCTCTCCTACATCCTGCGACGCCTCCTGTCAGCGATACCGTTCATGTTCCTGGTGTCGCTGACAGTCTTCATCCTGATCCAGTTGCCGCCCGGTGATTTCGTCGACAGTATGGTGGCGGAAAAGGCTTCAGCCGGCGAAGTGATGGAGTTGGCTGAACAGATCGAGATGCGCCAGCGTTATGGTCTCGATCAGCCCATCATCGTGCAGTACTTCCACTGGATCACGAACATCCTCACGAAATGGGACTTCGGCTACTCGTTCGAGTGGAACAGCCCGGTGGCCGACCTGATCGGCGAGCGCATGAACCTGACCCTGATCCTGTCGGTCGGGACGCTCTTCCTCACCTGGGCCATGGCCCTGCCTATCGGCATCTACTCGGCTGTGCGTCGCTACTCGGTTGGCGACTACGTCTTCACGACGCTGGGTTTCATCGGTCTGGCCGTGCCGCCGTTCCTGATCGCGCTGATCCTCATGTACCTGTCGGTCAAATACTGGAGCCTGGATGTCACCGGCCTGTTCTCGGCGGAGTACCAGAATGCGCCGTGGTCCTGGGATCGCGTCATGGACCTGATCGACCACCTGTGGATTCCGATGATCATCCTCGGCACCTCGTCGACGGCCAGCCTGATCCGCATCATGCGCGCCAACCTGATCGACCAGCTATACATGCCCTACGTGGTGACGGCGCGAGCCAAGGGCATGAACGAAATCCGCCTGCTGCTGAAGTACCCGGTGCGCATTGCGCTGAATCCTTTCGTCAGCACCATCGGCATGATCCTGCCCAACCTCGTGTCGGGCGCCGTGATCACTTCCATCGTGCTGAACCTGCCCACCGCAGGCCCCTTGCTCTACACGGCATTGCTGTCGCAGGACATCTACCTGTCGGGAGCCTTCCTGCTCTTGCTGTGCATGATGACGGTGGTGGGAACGCTGATCTCCGACATCCTGCTGGTGGTGCTCGACCCGCGCATCAGGCTGGAACAATGAGCGCCACGGTGACCACCCGGCCGGCTTCAGCCCTGCGCGTTGCGATAGTCGCGCGGGGACTTGCCCAAGGTCGCGCGGAAGGCACGCGTGAAATGACTGGGATTCTCGTAGCCCACACGGCCCATGATTTCGGCCACCGGCAGATCGGTGTTGCGCAGCATGTCGGCCGCCATCTTCATGCGCAGGGCAATGGTGTAGGCGCGGACGGTCATGCCGGTTGCGTTGCGGAATTCGGCATTCAGCGTGGTGCGATTGGTGAAGCAGATGCACGCGACTTCGCTGAGCGTGAAGTCACTGTGATAGCGCTCCTGCAGGAAGCTGATGGCGCGCATGACGCGGGTGCTGCGCGCGTCATCGGCCGGCGAGGCTGCCGTGGTCGAGACGCTGCTGTGCGGCACGGGTTCAAGCATGCGCAGCTGGAACAAGGCCTCGATGACGAATGAGCGGACGCGGCAGGTCCAGTACTTGTCGGGCTGCACCTGCGCTTCGGAGGTGGCGTTGTCGATGGACTGCTTCACCCGTTCATGCACATGCACCGGCAACTGGGTCACCCGTTCGGTGGCCTGCTTTGCTACAAAACGTTCGAGCAGGAACAAGTCCTGGTGCCGCTTGAGACTGCACCACCCCTGCTCGGACTGGATCAAATCGGGCGCAAAGGCGTAGTCGATCAGGGACGGGTGGAAGTACAACGTCGTCATCTGCAGATCACGCGCATGCAGGATCTCCGGACGCCGGCTTTCATCGAGCAGGACCACGGCGGGCGTGACGACCGGCATGGCCATGCCGTCGATCACGAAGACGGCCGAGCCCGCGCGGATATGGCACAACACGTAGCGCGGCGCGTCAGGCACAGCCGACACCAGTTGATTGCCGGCCCGGCTGGCGAATTGCAGGGGAGTCCAGCGGTGGAAGTCCTTTCCCCTGGTCAGCAGTTCGTCAAACGTGCTGCGCTCGTCGATGGCTTCGATGCCGACGTCCATGGCTGTCTCCTCTGGGTTTTTGCTGCGCCACAGTCATCCAGGGCATCGCCGGCAGGGTCTGCTGCCCGGTCCGGCACACTTCGCCTTGGATAGGTGTTTACCACTACATCTTAATCGCAGCCCGGGATGGAATGGAACGCTGCGCATGTCGAAGCTGCAAACATTCTGTGCGTTTCTGCAATTCCGGATGCCAGGTGGGTAGATGGCAGAACGGCTGGCCGGTGCTGCGCCGCACAAGACCGTCGCGGAAAACGACAAGGCCCGCCGAAGCGGGCCTTGTCGATGCCGGAGCCGTGAGAGTTACTTGGCTGCGCCCGTACCGGAGTTGTTGTACTCCGCCAGACGACGATCACCCGAGCTGCCATAGGTGGCCTTCTGCGAGCTGCTCCAGTCCGCCCAGGGCGCCGTGGAACGGATGTGGCCGCCCAGCGTGGCGTCACGGATGACGGCCTGACCGCTGGTGGAGCCATGCTGCGGCCACTGGCGACCGAGGTAGACCGTGTTGCTGCCACCCGTGGTGGTGAATGAGCCACCGACGAACAGGAAGCCCTTTTTGCCCGCTTCGGTGCTCGGCGCCGTGATGTAACCAGCGCTGGTGCGTGCCGTCGTGTAGCGGATCTCGCAGCCCTCGAAGACCGCCGTAGCATCACCGAAGATGAAATCGACATCGCCTTCGATGTAGCTGTTGCGGATATAGGCGCGCGTGCCCGAACCATGCAGCCAAAGCGTGTCCTGGTTGCCGATGAGGCGCACCGTGTCGAGCACCAGCTGGTCACCACCGTTCTTCAGCAGCGCTACGGCCTGATGCTGGCTGCCGCTGGCGGTCTCGCCGTAGGTGTTCTTGATCGTCAGGTTCTTGATCTGCAGGCTGCTGGCGTAAGTCACCACCGTTGCCGTGCAGTTGGTCTGCACCGTGCTGCGCGTCGTGCAATCGTTGTAGTAGCTCTGCACCGCGCTGGCCGCGGCAGAACCGTAGTTGCTGCTGTTGCCGACCATCGACTTGTAGGCCGAGCCGGTCTGCGCGTAGAAAGCGCCGAGCTGCAACACCACGCCGGTCTGGCTGTCACCGTAGATGGTCAGCGGCACGCCGGACGGTACAACCACCAGCCCGGTGTAGGTGCCAGCCTTGATCTGGATGTACTTGCGCGTCGAGCCCCCCGCCTTGATCGCCGCATTCACAGCCGCCTGCACCGTGGTGTAGGTACAGCTGGAACACACCACGTAGTTGCCGGTGGTGGTGCCCACGCTGCCCGGCGCCCAGCTGCCGAGGAAGCCGGACTTGGTGTAGCTCGCGGCTTCCGAGCTGGACAGCAACGGGCGTGTCGCGGTCGAGGTAGCCGCCTGCGCGCCGGCAGTCGCCAGCATGGCGAGCAGCAGCGTCATGCGACGCGTGGTGTGATGGATGTTCATGTGGTCTCCTGTGTTTTTGTGGGCCCTGCAGTACGCACAACGAAACCCTGATACTGAGGATTTCATCGTTTGTTACCGGTCTCATTCAAGCACGCAAACGCGCACTTGTCTTGCTGCAGCACGGCAGGGGCTGCGCAAACCGTCACGCCGGGGCACGGGAATCCGGCCCAAAGAAAAAGGCCCGCTTGCGCGGGCCATTTTCTTTGAAGCAGCTTGCTCAGTAAGTGTTGGCGCAGTGCATACCCACGTTGCTCTCCGAGATCTGCGCTGCCGTCAGGCCGACATACCGGCTCGGGACGCTGCAGATGTTGCCGTAAGTCGCAGCCACGCTGCTGCTCGCGCTGTCAGTGCGGAACACATAGGCCGCATTGGCAAACGTCGAGCTGTTGAGTTGCAGCTTCACCGCCTTGGTGTCACCACTTGCCTGCGTCACGACGCCCGGCGAGCCATAGCTACGCACGCCGTCGAGCAGCACCGTGGAGGCTCCCATGACGCGGAACAGCGGCGCACGCACATCGCCAACCACGCTGTTACGGACGGTGAGCTTGCCCGCCGCCAGCATCGACAACGCGTGACCACCGCGCACGGTGCGCCATTGCACGCCCTCCAGCGTTGCATCACCACGGGTCACCACCACGGCATCCAGCGCTTTCAGCACATCAAGGTTGAGGTTCTTCAGCGTTGCGCCCTTGCCCAGATCGAACATCGGGCCAGTCAGGGTGCCGCCAGGCACGAAGGACTTGCCGCCACCATCGAAGGTCTGGCCGGCCGCCACGACGATGGTGCTGCTGACGGTCGTCACCTCCGGTACTGTGGAAGTCCGCGCATAGGCCTCACTGATCGAGGGCTGCCCCTTCGACTGGTCGAACAGCACCAGGCGCACGGCATCCGCCACCACATCCATCTGGAAGCCCGTGTTGCCGATCCCGGTACCGTACCAGTGCGTAGTCCACTGCGTTCCCTGGCGGTATTCGAGGCGATAGCCAAGAATGCGTTCGCCATATTCCGTCACATTCAGCAAACCCACCTTGACTGCACTCGGGAAGGTCAGCTGGAACCACGTACCCGGCGAGGAGTTGCTGGCTTCCCAACGCGTATCGTAGCTACCGTCCACGGCAAACGACGGCGCACGCGTGCTGCCTGATTGAGTGCTCGCTGTCGCCACGGCGCTGATGAACTGTTCGCTGCGGATGAAGCAAGCAGTCATGTCGGACCAGCTCTCCGAGGCCTTGGGCATGCCGAACACCGCAGGCATGCAAGAGAAGTCCTGCGTCTCGATCTTGGTTGCAGCACTGCAGTACGGCTCGTAAGGGTTCGAACTGCAATAGCGGATCAGCACCTCGCTCATGCCGGGAAAGCCACAAGTCCCGGCTTCGCAGCGGCGATAACCCGCCGGCGGAATGGTGGGATCAGGACGCGGACGCGCCGACGAAGTCGACGCCGACGAGCCGACCGATGAGGTCGAAGCCGCGGAAGAAGAAGCGCTCTGTGCATGGGCACTGCCGACCCACACACTGGCGGCCGTCAAGCCACCAATGCAAAGCAAGCGCAAAAATCGGACAACGGAAATCATGGGTTGATTCTCCTGAAGCAAGGATGTGATGTCGTGCCGGTCAGCGTAGCCCGGATCAGGGCTGGCTGCCGATCACGCGGAATTCGGTAATCGAGGGCTGTCCGCTCGATGCAGTTGTCGTAACGATGCGAACCGCCGCGGTCGTGATCGGTGAATCCGTACGCCAGACGAACTGGGAGCCGATCACCGTCCCTTCCTGCAACGGTGTCCAGGTCGCACCGTTCAGGTACTCCAGGCGGTAGCCACGGATGCGGTTACCGTACTCCGCGATCTCGATCCGCTGCAGGGCGAATTCCGTCGAAGCCGTTGCGACTTTCAACCAGGTCCCTGTCGTAGAGTTGCTGGCTTCCCAACGCGTGTCAGTCCTGTCATCAACAGCCTTGCTGGCTGAACGGCTGCTGCCAGACTGCGTTGAGGCCGTCGCTACCAGACCGGTGATGTAAGTCGACTGCGACAACGAGTAGTAGCAATGCGCCCAGTAGCTGTTCGTAATGCCGAACGCTTCGGGGGTGCAAGCGATCGAGCTGGTCGCAACCTTGGTTGCGTTGGTGCAGAGTGTTTCGAAACAGGCGCGGAACCACACCGTGCGTGTGCCGGCAAAGCTGCAGGTCCCGCCACTCACCGCACAGTCGGCGTAGCCAGAAGGTGTTTTGAAAGGATTGACGCTGCTACTACTGCTGCTACTGGAAGAGGCGGCAAGAGCCGGACTCACGGTCAATACGCTCAGTACCAGTGCACACAACATGCCTGACAGGAAACGAAGGGGGTTCTGCATCGCAATCTCCGCGTTGTTATTGAGTGACAGCCAGATTCAAGATGCCCGCGACTCCCTGAAGTCAAACCCGGGCGGCACGGCCCGCGGGCCTGCCGTGCCGCCCTTCTTGCTGATTAGAAACTCGTTACGTCGCTCGGGCTCACATCGCAATACTGCGTGTTGAAGAACTCACCGTACTTCTCGGTCGAGCCTTCACCCTTGCTGATGCCCTTCCACTCTTCGCAGATGCGCGGCTTGGTGGTCGTCGCGGTCGGACGCGTCAAGCCCTTGACCTTGAGGTTGCGGATCGTCGCCTTGTCGCCGTAGTTGCGGTTCACGCCCACGACCGTGCTGCTGACCGTGCCGTTGATGGTGACGTTGTTGATGGACACGTAGCGCGGACCGCCGTTGTTGCTGCAGTCACCGCAGGAGCGCCACAGCTTGCCGATCTTGCCGAAGGTCTGGAAGTTCTCGATCACCGTGGTGCTGTTCTTCGAGTTGTGCTGGAAGGTCTTGTCAGCCGCTTCGGTCGCCGAACCGCCGGAGATGGTCATCGTGCCGCCTTCCGACTTGTTGGTCGCAGCGTCTTCGCAGACGGCTTCCCACACGACGTTTTCCAGGCGGCAGTTACCTGCCACGCAGTGGATGCCGTCAGCGGCCTGACCGGCTGCGAGGCGCACGTTCTTGATCGTGCCGTTGTTCAGCGTGAAGACCGGTTGCTGGTTCTCGCTGCCGCCGTTGCACGAGGTGCCGACCGTTGCGCCACCGCAATCGACCGTGGCGTTGGTGATCGTGGCGCCAGCGACGCAGACGTTGGACGGGCCGCTCGAAGTGCTCGACGAGGACGAGGACTTGCTGCTGGACGACGACGAAGACTTGCTGGACGAAGAGCTGCTCGGCGTGGAGGAGCTGCTGGAGCTGGGCTTCGACGATGACGAGCTCGACGAAGAGCTGGGCACCGAGCTGGCGCTGGAAGCGCTGCTGGACACCGAGCATTCGTTGGTGCCGCCAGCAATGCGGCCGCCGAAGGTGGCTTCGTTACACACGAAGCTGCCCGACAGGACCTTGTAGAAGAACTGGTCGGAACGACCGAATGCCACGCGGGTATTGGCCGCCACCGAACAGGTCTTGCCCTCGCTGCAGATGGTGACGTAACCGGCCGGCCGGTTGGCCGCCGAGGCGCTTGCACTCAGGGCCAGGCCCAGCAGTGCGAAAAGGACTTTCTTCATTTTCATGACTCGTCTCCAGTGATTGTTGTGGATTGTTGTGTTCGGCGCGTGTTGTATGAAGAGGCCCCGCAACGCGCCATGCGGGGCCCCGTAAACATCAGAACGAGGTGACGTCGCTGGGGCTCACGTCGCAGTACTGCGTGTTGAAGTACACGCCCAGCTTCGATGCCACAGCCCCCTTCTGCACGCCCTGCCACTCTTCGCAGATGCGCGGCGAGGTTGTCGTCGGCGTCGGACGCGTCAGCCCCTTGACCTTCAGGTTACGAATCGTGGCCTTGTCACCGAAATTGCGATTCACGACCGCGACCGTGCCGCTCACCGTCCCGTTGATGGTCACGTTGTTGATCTTCAGGTAGCGCGGGCCACCGTTGTTGGTGCATGCCCCACAGGAGCGGTACAGCTTGCCGATGCTGCCCGAGGCCTGGAGCCCCTCGATGACCAGGGTGCTGTTCTTCGAGTTGTGCTGGAACACCTCGGTTGTGGCAGAGGTTGCCGTAGCCGAACCGCCTGCAATCGTCAGCGTGCCGCCATCGGACCTGAGCGTCGCGGCATCTTCACAAACGCCTTCCCACACGACGTTCTCAAGCCGGCAGTTGCCACCCACGCAATGAATGCCGTCCGCAGCCGCACCGGCCTTGATGCGCACGTTGCGGATCGTTGCGTTGTTGAGGGTGAAGATCGGCACCTGCACTTCTGCGCCACCCGTACAGGATGTACCAACAGTCACGCCACCACAGTCCACGGTCGCGTTGGTGAAGCTGCTGCCAGCGCGGCAGACGCTGCACCCCGGGGTGTCGGTGGGGCACGGCGGCACACTCGACGAGCTGGAGGACTTGCTGCTGGAGCTGCTGCTCGACGAACTGCTGCTTGATGAGCTGCTGCTGGGTTTACTGCTCGAAGAGCTGCAGGTCGTGAAGGTCCAGGTGCCCGTGACGGGGTCGTAGTAATCCGCCCAGCACGCCTGGCCCGAACTGCTCGACAGGCTGCTCTTCGACGAGCTGCTGCTGGACGACACGGCGGGCACCGAGCACTCGTTCGTGCCACCCGCAACGCGGCCACCGAATGTCGCTTCGTTACACACGAAGCTGCCATTCAGCACCTTGTAGAAAAATTTGTCGGCGCGGCCGAAAGCCACGTTGGTCGAGCTGCTCACCGAGCAGGTCTTGCCTTCGCTGCAGATCGTGACGTAACCCGCCGGGCGATTGGCGGCCGAGGCCGTGCCCGCCAGCACCAGTGCTGCGACGCCCAGTAACAGATGCCTGAAGATCATGTCTGTCTCCTTGAATGGTCGTACTGCATGACGCCCACAGCACTGCTGCGTACCGGGCTTACGCCGGGTACGCAGCAGTGCTGGTGGGCTGAGGGGGATTTACTTGAAGCCGGTGATGTCGGACGTGCTGACGTCACAGCTTGCCGTGTTGAAGAACAGTCCGATCTCACTGGCACTGCCGCTGCCCTTCTGCACGCCGTTGTATTCCATGCAGATCTCGGTGCCGTTGTCCGGCGGCGTCCAGCCGTAGATGCGCATGTTGCGGATGGTGGCCTTGTCGCCGTAGTTGCGATTGACCCCGGCAACCATGCCGCTGGAACCGTTCATGGTGACGTTGTTGATCTTCACGTAGCGCGGCCCACCGTTGCCCGTGCAGTCACCGCAAGAACGGTAGAGTTTGCCGACGCGACCATAGGTCTGGAAGTTCTCGATGAAAATCGTGCTGCCACCGGCGATCACCGAGTTGTGCTGGAACACCTTGTCATCGGCGTTGTACGCGGCACCGCCCGAGATGGTCAGCGACAGGCCTTGGTCCTTCAGCGTGGCGGCGTCTTCGCAGACGTCTTCCCACACCGTGTTCTCGATGCGGCAATGACCGGCCGTGCAGTGGATGCCGTCAGCGGCGTTCTTGTTGATGCGCAGGTTGCGGATCGTCGCATTGCGCAGCGTGAACACGGGTTGCTGCGTCTCGCTGCCACCGGCACATGCCGTGCCCACCGTCACGCCACCACAATCGACCACGGTGTCGACCAGCACGTTGCCCGGTGCGCAGGCTTGCGCGTTGCTGGCCACGGCGTAGGCCTGGAACTCGAGGATGTTGGGCTTGCCCGCCTGCACGGCCGCAAACAGCACGCGCACTGCGGATGTGCTGACCACGTTGAAGTCATGGCCCTTGTTGGCGCGGATGGTCGTGCCCGACGACACGGTCGTCCAGTTGCCGCCCACGAGTACCTGGATCTCGTGGCTGGTCACACCCTCACCGGCTTCGCTGAGCACGACACGACCGAGCTGCACGGCCGAGGGAAAGGTGATCTGCAGCCAGTTGCCGGCCACGTTGCTGGCGGCTACCCACTTGGTCGAGAAATTGCCGTCGACGGCCGCCGTGGCGGACTGGCTGGATGCCGCCGCGCTGATGGCGGTGGCCGTGCCCGACGCCGCGATGTTGGTCAGCACGTAGCCGCCGGAGGTCGAGGTCGAGTACGAGCTGGAGCTGCTGGAAACCGACGACGAGACGCTGGACGACGAGACCGAGCTGACACTGGAAGAAGACTTTGAGCTGCTCGACGAGCTCACCGACGATTTTGAAGACGACGAGGCTGACGAGGAGCTTGTGCCGGTAGGCACCGAGCACTCATTGACACCGCCTGCGGTGCGACCACCGAAAGTCGCTTCGTTACAGACAAAGCTGCCGGTCAGTGTCTTGTAGAAAAACACGTCTGCACGACCAAACGCCACATTGGTGCTGGTGGCGACGGAACAGGTCTTGTTCTCGGTGCAGAGGGTGACGTACCCGGCGGGGCGATTGGCAGCCGAAGCGGCGTTGGCGGCAAGCAGCGCAACGGCGCCCAGCAAAAGCTGATGCAACTTCATGCGATTGTCTCCTGATGCTACATGGCAGGGCCCAGGCCCCGATGGATGCCGTCTTTGCGGCACTCTGGTTTGTGGCAGAACTACACAAAAAACCGGGCGACTCACGCCGCCCGGTCGGGTGCTACAGAATCAGTACGGGCAGGAGCCTGCACACGCACTGGTGTTCATGATGCTGGGCGGCAGCAGCGTCACGTCGGACTGGCTGACGTTGCAGTTGGGTGTGTTGAACTCGACACCCAGGGCCGAAGTGCTGCCCGAGCCCTTCACGACGCCCTTGTAGACCTGGCAGATCTTGGTCTTGGTGGTGCCGCTGTTGTTGAGGGTCAAGCCACGGATGGTCGCCACGTCGCCGAAGTTGCTGTTGATGCCGACGATGGTCGGCAGGTCACGCGTGATGACGTTGTTGATCGTCACCTTGCGCGGACCACCGTTGCCCGTGCAGTCGCCGCAGGAACGGTAGAGCTTGCCGGCATCAGCAGCGAAGAAGTTGCTGAGGCGCAGTTCGCCACGGCCGTTGTGCTGGAAGGTCTTGTCCGAGCCCTTGTAGGCCGCACCGCAGGTGATGTTCATCACCGTACCGACAGGACCCAGCGCGGTGGCTGCGTCCTCACCGATGTCTTCCCACCAGACGTTCTGCAGCGTGCAGTTGCCCAGGCAGTGGATGCCGTCAGCCGCCAGCGTACCGATCACGACGTTCTTGATCGAGCCGCCTTCCTGCACGTCGAACACGGCGGGCTGGCCTTCGGCCTGCGAACCACCCGACAGGTTGTAGCGCTTGTTGCCGCCATCGAAGGTCGTGCCTGCCGGAACGACATAGGTGGCCGACAGCTGCACCGTTTCAGTCGGGGTCGGCATCTGGCAGCCGGGGTAGTAACCCAGGTTGCCCGTCGACGAGGTCGCGCTGCTGGAGCTGCTCGACGGCGTGGAAGACGACGATGAAGACGAGGACGACGAACTGCTGGACGGCTTCGACGAGGACGAGGAGCTGGCAACGCTCGACGACGACGTACCGGACGGCACCGAGCATTCGTTGACGCCACCGCTGACCTTGCCGCCAAAGGTGGCTTCGTTACAGACGAAGGAGCCGCTCAGCACCTTGTAGAAGAACTTGTCGGCACGGCCGAAAGCCACATTGGTGTTGGCTGCGACGGAACAGGTCTTGCCCTCGGTACAGATGGTGACGTAACCACTCGGGCGGTTAGCCGCTGAAGCACTCGCAGAAACCGCCGCGAGCACCAGCGTGCCCAGCAAAAGCTTGAATTTCATGTTGTGTCTCCTGATTGTGTTGCTGCTTGTTGATCCGGTTGATCGCTGCGGGGCACTCCCTACTTCGCCGCACCGTCACCCGTGTTGTGATATTCGGCAAGGTAAGGCGCACTGGCCGTGCCGTACTGCACCGGATTGCTGCTGCTCCAGTCAGCCCAGGGCGGGTTCTTGATCGAGGCGCTGATGTTCGATTCGCGGATGATCACCTTGCCGATGGTGCCGCCGTTCGACGAGGACTCCGGCCACTGACGCGCGAACGAAACCGTTGCTGCGCCGGCATCCACCGTGAACAGGCACTTGGTGAACAGGAAGCCGTACGGGTTGCTCGTCGCCGTGCTCGGCGCAGCAATCGTGCTGCTGTTCTTGCGCACACGCGTGAAGTGGATCTGGCTGTTGTCGAACACCGCCGTGCCACGACCGAAGATGAAGTCGGTGTCACCCTCGATGTAGCTGTTGGCGAAGTAGCTTCGGGCCACCACGGTCAGCGCGGTCGTCTTGATGTACAGCGTGTCCTGGTTGCCCAGCAGACGCACCTTGCTGAACAGGTTGCGGTCACCGACGACCATCAGCGCAACGGCCTGGCTCTCGCCACCCGATTCGTCGTAGGTGTTCTGCACCGTCACGTTGGTCATCTCGAAGTCATTCGCGGTCACGACGAACAGCGACGAGCAAGTCGTGCCGATGCTGCTGGTCTTGGTCGCGCAAGCGTCGTAGGTCGACTTGATGGAGGTCGGCGTGCTGCTGGTGAAAGCCGTACCACCGGGGTTGCCCAGCGCAGCGTATTGCGAGCCGGTGAGCTTGGCGGCCGTCGGCAATGCAATCACGACCTGCGAGGGATCCGTGCCGCCGCCATACAGCGTGATGGTCGGGCCCAGCGGCACGATCACGAGCTCGTTGTAGGTGCCGGGCATGACCTTGATGTACTGGCGCGTCGTCACGCCAGACTTGGTCGCTGCCTCGACAGCAGCCTGGATGGTGGTGTGCGTACCGCCGCTCTTGGCCACCGTGTAGGTCGGGCTGGCAGGCGTCTGGATCGTCGTTGCGCGCGGGTTCCAGTTGTCGGTCACCAGCGAGCCGAGTGTGCCGGCCTTGGCGAGGAATTGCGCCACGTCGTAGTTGGCGGCCACCGAGTCGGACAGTTGCGGACGCGTCGCCGTGCTGGCCGGCCAGCCGCTGCTGCCCGAAGACGAGGCCACGCTGCTCGACGAGCTGCTGGAGCTCGGTACGGACGACGATGACGACGAAGAGGAAGACGACGATTTGCTCGAACTCGACGAGGAAGACGAGCTGGAGGAGCTTGAAGACTTGCTCGATGAACTGGACGAGCTCGGCGCGCTCGACGATGACGAACCGGAAGGCGCGGAGCACTCGTTGACGCCGCCGCTGACCTTGCCGCCAAAGGTCGCCTCGTTACACACGAAGCTGCCGGTCAGGACCTTGTAGAAGAATTTGTCGGCGCGGCCGAAAGCCACGTTGGTCGAAGTCGCGACCGAGCAGGTCTTGCCCTCGGTGCAGATGGTGACGTAACCGGCGGGGCGATTGGCGGCGTGGGACTGGAATGCGGCGCAGAGCAGCACCGCGCTCAGGGCGAGCTTGGATTTCACGACTGTCTCCTGATGATTGATTTTTCTCTGCACAATCGTGCAACCGGTCACAGATGGCCATCGCCGGGTGTGCTATGCGGCGTCAAATTAGGCATTTCCGGATGACTAATCAAGCTCGGAAAACGGCCTCATCGTTCCGCTATGCAGCACGAAATATCAGAATTATCAGAGTCGACTGGCGCCGCGTTTGCCCGCCTCGCGCGAGCCTCAATACGCACGTGGGGGTGATTGCGGCAAGCCCGTACAAGCCGCCTTGTGCGCCGCAAAATAAAAAGTTCGACAGGTTAACGAAAAAGGCCGGCGTCAAACGCCGGCCTTCCCTTTGCGAAGCTTCAGATCTGCGCTTGTTACTTCGCAGCACCCGATCCGCTGTTCAGGTATTCACCCAGGTTGGGCGAGCTGCTCGAACCGTAGTTGACCGGCTCCGAACTGCTCCAGTCACGCCAGGGGCGCGAGGTATCGAGGCTCACCGTGATGTTGGCGCCACGGATGATCATCTTGCCGATCGGGCTGGACAGGCTGCTTTGCGGCCACTGGCGGGCGAACGCCACACCGCTGGCACCGTTGGAGCCGGTGATCGAGCCGCCATTGATCAGGATGCCGTAGTTGCCCGACTGCGTGCTCGGTGCACCGATGGTGCTGCCGTTCTTGCCGCGAGCGGCGGTGTAATTGACCTGGCAGTTGTCGAGCACGCCCGTGCCGGCACCGAAGATGAAGTCCACGTCGCCTTCAACGTAGCAGTTCTCGGAGTAGAAGCGCTTGCCTGCACCGTCGATCCACAGCGTGTCCTGGTTGCCGTACATGCGCACGTTGTCGAAGTGCACCTGGTCAGCCGTGGTGTAGACCGCGACAGCCTGGTCAGTGCCCGAACCGCTTTCGACACGGCTGTTGGTGATGGTCAGGTTCTTCGCTTCGAAGCCCGTGTTCTTGATGACGAAGGCTGCCGAGCAGGTCGTGCCGATGGCGCTCTTGCTGGCGCAGCTGCTGACCCAGGACTGGCCGTCGCTGGTGAAGTTGGTCCCCACCATGGACTTGTAGGCGCTACCGCTCTGCAGGGCGCTGGTGGCGATCTGGATCTTCACGGCGCTGGCTGCACCCGTACCGTACAGGGTGATCGGCGTACCGGACGGCACGAAGATCATCTCGTTGTAGGTACCGGCATTGACGAGGATGTACTTGCGGGTTGAGCCGCCAGCATTGATCGCCGCGTTGATGGCCGACTGCACGGTCTTGTAGGTCGCGCTGGAGCCCACGGTGTAGTTCGGCGACGAAGGCGTGCTGATGGCAGCCGGCGTCCAGCTGCCGAGGAACTTGGCAACCGTGTAGTTGGCGGCAACCGAAGCGCTCAGCTGCGGGCGCGTGGAGGTCGAAGCCGGTGCGCTGGTGGTCACCGAAGACGAGCTGGAAGCCTTGGACGACGAAGAGCTCGACACCACCACGCTGCTCGACGACGACGAAGCCTTGGACGAGCTCGACGAAGCAACACTACTGCTGGCCACGGACGAGGCCACGCTGCTGCTGGAGCTGGTCGTGGTGCCGGCATAGGAACACCAGGCGCTGGTGGTGAAGCTGTTGCTCGGGAAGTTGCTGCTGGAGCACACGAAGCTGCCGGTCTTGGTGGCGTAGACAAACTCGCCGGACTTGCCGAGAGCCGTCGAGCGCGTACCGCTCATGCTGCAGGTCGCGCCGGTGTTCTGGACGCACTTGGTGTAACCGGACGGGTAGTCGGTGGCGGCAAAAGCGCCACCGACCATGGCAAACGCCAAAGCGCCTGCAAGGCTGATGCGGAACATTGCTTGTCTCCTGTCTGATATCTGTATGCGGCGAAGCTCTGCTGACTTCTTCGCTTATGTTGGCGGTCACATTGACCACCCGCGGCACAGTAGACCGGTAACAAACATTCGTCACTACGCAACGCAGCAGACAACGACAAAATCGTCAAATGCGCGTTTCAGGCTGCTTTCAAGCTTGCTGGATGGCGTACATCGCGCCGAAATGGGTCTTCGGATCGTCCGCCAGTTCGCGGAAGGCGCCCTGCTCGACGAGCAGGCCTTTCTCGAAGACGAAGATGCGGTCGGCTTCGCGCAAGGTACTGATGCGATGCGCGACGATGACCATGGTGCGGCCGTTGCCGTACTCGGCCATCAGGCCTTCCATGACCTTCTGCTCGGTTGAAGAATCGAGGGCCGAGGTGGCCTCGTCGAGCAGCAAGACCGGCGCATTGCGGCACACGGCACGCGCGATACCGACACGCTGACGCTCGCCGCCAGACAGCGAGTAGCCCCGTTCGCCGACGATGGTGTCGAGGCCATCGGGCAGGCGCGCGATGAGGTCACCGAGACAGGCAATCTCGCAGGCACGCTGCAGCAGTTCCGGCGAGATGTCCCGCGTCATCGTGATGTTGTCCTTGAGCGAGAAGTTGAACATCTCGGTCTCCTGCAACACCACGGCCACGTTGGCCGTCAGCGCATCGTGGCGGATCTCGCTGACCGGCACTTCGCCCACACGCAGGCCACCCTGCTCGATGTGATAAAGCCCCAGCAGCAGCTTGATCAGCGTCGACTTGCCGGAACCGGAGTGACCCGCGATGCCGATGATCTCGCCGCGCGCCACTGACAAGGTGAGCGGGCCCACGGCAGGCCGGTCGCCGTAGCGGAATACCGCCTCCTTCACCTCGATGCTGCGCCAGTCGGCCGGGAAAGGCTTGTCGCCCTTCTGCAGCGCGTTGTCCTGCCAGAAGATCGGCATCATGCGCGCGAGGTTGGACTTGCGCTCGATGAGCAGCTGGAAGCGATCGGTGAACTCCACCGACGAATCACGCAGCTTGTCGAAGTACACCGAATAGGTCAGGAAGAAGCCGGCAGCCAGATTGCCCTGCATCACCATCCAGCCGATGACGACCAGGTAGAAGGTCCAGCAGATCGCGTTGTGGATCTGGAAACACATCCACTTGGAGTTCCCCAAACGCAGACGCTCGTAGGACAGCTCGCGTGCCAGCTCTTCACGCCGCGCGATGTTGCCCGTCATGCCATCCGCCGCGCCCATGGCCTTGACGGCGAGGATGTTTGAAGCGCTCTCGACGAAGCTGCCGCTGGCGTTCTCCATCGACTTGTTGATGCGGTCCGACAGGCGCGCAATGCGGTTGTCGAAGTAGTACTCGGTCGCCGCCAGTACGCCCAGGTAGTAGGCGAAGAACAGGATGAAGGCCGGGTGCAGGAACAGGCAGGCGATCAGTGAGCCGATGAAGGTGACCACGGCCGGGAAGAAGTTGTTGAGCACATCGCCAGTCCACTCGCGAACGGCTTCCGCGCCGGTCAAGATGCGCTGCGCCTTGTTGCCCGTGTTCTCCTGTTGGTGCCAGGCCAGCGACGAGTCGAGCAGGCGCTCGAAACCCCAGACCTTGGCGCGGTAGCGCGCATTGAGACTGATGCGGCCAAGAATGCGCTTGGCCGACAGGCGCACCATCGCCACGGCGGCATGGGCAACACCCAGCCCGCAGGCCATCCACAACAGAGGCGTGATCTCGACGCTGCCCATCGGCGCCTTGACCGCATCGATGAGGAAGTTGGCGATCAGCCCGATGATGAATGGCGGCAGCAGGGGAAACGCCAGGCTGACCAGCAGCACGGAGAGGAAGCCGACGTAGGTCCAGCGCTCTTCGGCAAGGAAGTACCAGAGCGCGCGCGGCAGGTCGGCAAACGAAAAACGAGCCTCCAGGCCTGGACTTCCGCTGGGGCTGGGCGAATGGGGCATTGCTGTACTTCCTGTGGGCTGAGAGACCGGCGACCGTCTGCTGCGGACGCGCGACAACCGTATTAACGGCCGCATGACAGAGATATTAGATCGTGCTGCAGTGCAGCCAGAAATCTGTCAGACCACCGTCGGAGCCTGCCTGATTGCCTGTCGGATCAGCACCGACGCCAGCGCACATTGACACCGCCCGCTCACGGCTTGCACACTCGCGCACCGTTTGAATCCCGATTCACCAAGTTCCCTGCTCCAGACCCCGAGGAAATCATGGCAAAACCCCGGAAAGCGCCTCCGGCCAGCACCACTCCTGCAACCGCACCGGCCGCCGCCGCACCCGACACTTCTTCCTCCGGGACCTCCAGCTGGCTGAAACCCGTGCAGCCCGCACTGGACACCATCGCCGCCCTGCCCGCCTTTGTGCGCACCCTGCTGTGCGTCATCCTCGTCGCCATCCTCGGTTACTTCAACTTCGTCGCCGGCGAAGACCAGCCGCCCTACCCGTTCTGGGACGAGAACTACCATATGACGTCGGCACAGCGCTACATCGACGGCGTCGCGCACTTCGAGCCGCATCCGCCGCTGGGCCTGATGCTGATCGCCGTGGGCGAAAAACTGAGCGGCGCGAATGCCAACATCGACAAGCAGCAGCTGCTGGTCGACAAGTACATCAACGGCGACAAGGTGCCGGCCGGCTTCAGCTACTTCGGCATGCGCCTGATGCCCAGCCTGTTCGCTGCCGCCGCCAGCCTGCTGTTCTTCGGCCTGATGCTCACGCTGACCGGCAACCGCCTGCTGGCCTTGCTGTTCTCGACGCTCTATCTCTTCGAGAACGCGTACATCGTGCACTTCCGCGCCGTGCACCTCGACAGCATCCAGATGTTCTTCTGCATCGCCGCGCTATGGCAGTTCGTGCGCCTGTGGAAGCGTGAAGCCCCCTTGCGCTGGACCGACTACGCCGGCCTCGGCGCGCTCTGCGGCCTCGCCATCATGGTCAAGATCAACGCGGCGCTGCTGCTGATCATGTTCCCCGTGCTGTACTTCAAGGACGCCTTCACGCAGGACACCCCGTTCTCCGAGCGCCCGCTGGACTTCCTCACCAAGACCGGCAGCACCATCCTCGCCATCCTGGTCGTCTTCGGCGTCGTCTTCAGCCTGCACACGGCCATCGGCACCAAGATGCCCGACCCGGCCAGCTCCGCCGGCAAGCAAGACCTGGAGAACATGTCGCCAACCTACAAGGAGTACGTCACGCAAGGCGGCGCCGTCACCCCGGGCCTGGTCGCCAGCATCGGTCGTGACTACTTCAAGTTCATGGACAAGGACCACCTTGGCGTGCCCAAGCTGGACGTCTGCAAGCCCGGCGAGAACGGCTCGCACCCCCTGCACTGGCTGGTGCACGACAAGACCATCAACTACCGCTGGGATTCGGCCGACGGTTTCACGCGCTACGTCCAGCTCGCCGGCAACCAGTTCAGCTGGTTCCTGGGCCTCGCCGCCGTCATCTACTCGCTGATGCTGATCATGAACCACCGGCTCAACAAGCTGCCGGTCAGCGATCAGAAAACGTATACCCTCATCGAGCTGTTCACGGGCCTCTACGGCGTCTTCATGGTGCTCCACCTCTACCTCGGCACCCAGCGCGTGATGTACCTCTACCACTACTTCATCGGCCTGCTGATCACCTACATCCTGGTCGTGCTGTGCTGGCAGTACCTCTGCAACCTGCACAAGGCCACGACCCGCATCCGCGTGGGCTCGGCGATCGTGCTGGCACTGTGCATCATCGGCACCAACCTGTTCTTCCTGCCGCTGACCAATCACCAGCCCCTCACCAAGAGCCAGTGCGAACGACGCAATGTCTTCAGCCACATTGTCGATTGCCAATAAAGCCGGCTGATCGATCGCGTTTTCACCCCCGCAAGCCCTGCTCCCGCCCCGCCCGGCCTCAAGCCCGGCGGGGCGGCTGCCGTTAAGCTCCCAGTCGCCCTGCATTCCGGGGAACCGTGACACCCTTCACGGCTGTCGAAGCAGAAACAGAGCCTGACAAACTGCCCGGCGCCAGTCACCTCCACGAGTGCTAAATTCCGCTGTCCCTTGCAAAGCGAGCAGCCATGCCGTATGTACGCAGAAATGCCGGGGGGCGTATCGTCGCCCTGCTGGAAGCGCCCGAGCTGGGCAACGACGAATTCCTGCCCGGAACCCACCCCGAATTGCGGGAGTTCTTTGCGCAGGCCGACGAATTCAGTGACCTCGACGCCAGCTTCATCCGCGTCATGGAAGACCTCATCGACGTGCTAATCGAAAAAGGCGTGCTGCGCCTGACCGACCTGCCCCCCGAAGCCCAACGCAAACTGCTGGCCCGCAAGGACATGCGCCGCCGCCTCAACGGCGCGCTGGACCTGCTGGGCGACCGCGACGTCATCTGACCAGGACTCCATCCGCCAGCCATGACCGAAACCGCTCGCAAGTTCGATCCCACCCGCTCCCGCGCCCCCGGCTGGCAGGTCAATCCGCATGCGACCCACGTCGACCCGCTGATCGAATGCCTGGTGATGCTGACCCGCGAATTCGGCCAGCCCTGGACGGCTGAAGCGCTCGCCGCCGGCCTGCCGCGCGTCGACCACCTGCTGCCGCCCTCGCAGTTCGCGCGCGCCGCCAACCGCGCCGGCCTGAACTCGCGCATGGTGCGCCGCGAGCTGCTGCGCGTCGAAGCACGCCAATTGCCCGTCGTGCTGCTGCTCAAGGACCGCGGTGCCTGCCTGCTGGTCGAGCGCCGCGGCAATGGCCTGTGCGTCATCCGCGAACCCGAGAATCCCGACGAACTGGTCGAACTGCCGATCAGCGAACTGCTGCAGCGCTACAACGGCACCATGGCCGTCGTTCGCCCGCGCTTCCGCTTCGACAACCGCACACCCGAAGTGCGCCCATCGGCCGGCAAACACTGGTTCTGGAGTGCCATCTTCGCCAACTGGCGCCTCTACCGCGACGCCCTGCTGGCCGCCCTGCTGGTCAACATCTTCGCCACCATCATCCCGCTCTACTCCATGAACGTGTATGACCGCGTGGTGCCCAACCACGCCTTCGACACGCTGTGGGTGCTGTCCATCGGCGCGCTCGTGATGCTGGGTTTCGACCTGGCCCTGCGTACCGTGCGCGCCTGGATCATCGACACCGCCAGCAAGCGCGTCGACGTCAGCCTCTCCGCCCTCATCATGGAACGCGTGCTGGGCATGCGCATGTCGTCACGCCCGGCCTCGGTCGGCTCATTCTCGGCCAACCTCAAGTCCTTCGAAGGCGTGCGCGACTTCGTCGCCTCGGCCACCGTCACGGCCCTCATCGACCTGCCCTTCGTGCTGGTCTTCCTGTTCGTGCTGCTGTGGCTGTCGCCCTGGATGCTGATCCCCACCGTCATCGGCATGGTCCTCATCATCGGTACAGCGTGGATCACCCAGGCGCGCATGCACGCCCTGACCGAGACCACCTACCGCGCCAGTGCGCAACGCAACGCCACCCTCATCGAAAGCCTGGTCGGCCTCGAAACCATCAAGACCCTTGGTGCCGAAGGCGAATTCCAGCGTCGCTGGGAACGCGCCACGCAATTCATCGCCCAGGTCAGCACGCAGACCCGATTGCTGTCGTCGGGCACGGTCAACTTCTCCTCCACCGTGCAGCAACTGGTCAACATCACCACCATCATGCTGGGCGTCTACCTGCTCTCCGAGGGCAAGATCTCGATGGGCGCGATCATCGCCGCCAGCATGCTGTCGGGCCGCGCCATCTCGCCCTTCGGCCAAGTTGCCGGCCTGATGATGCAATTCCAGGGCGCACGTACGGGCCTGACCTCGCTCGAAAACCAGATGCAGCTGCCCATCGAGCGCCCTGAAGGCGCTCCCTTCGTGCACCGCGCGCACTTCAACGGCGACATCGAGTTCAAGGACGTCGGCTTCGCTTACCCGGGCCGCGAACAGAAAGCACTGCGCAAGATCAGCTTCAAGATCAAGGCGGGCGAAAAGGTCGGCGTCATCGGCCGCGTCGGCTCGGGCAAGACCACGCTCGAAAAACTGATCCTGGGCCTCTACCCGCCCACCGAAGGCTCGGTGCTCATCGACGGCATCGACACACGCCAGATCGACCCGGCCGAGCTGCGCCGCGCCATCGGCTTCGTCGCGCAGGACTCGACCCTGTTCTACGGCACCCTGCGCGAGAACATCGCCATGGGCGCGCCCTTCGCCGACGACAGCGCCATCATCACCGCGGCCGAACTCGCCGGCCTGTCCGAGTTCGTCAATGCTCATCCGCAAGGCTTCGACCTGCTCATCGGCGAACGTGGTGAATCACTTTCGGGCGGCCAGAAGCAGGCTGTCGCGATCGCCCGCGCCCTGCTCAACGACCCTTCCATCCTGTTGCTCGACGAACCCAGCGCCAGCATGGACCACCAGAGTGAAGAGCAACTCAAGCAACGACTGCGTGCCTACGCCACGCGCAAAACCGTGCTGCTGATCACGCACCGCACGTCCCTGCTCGATCTCGTCGACCGCATCATCGTCATCGACAACGGCGCCATCGTGGCCGACGGGCCCAAGGCCCAGGTCGTCGAAGCCCTGCAACACGGCCGCATCGGGAGGGCAGCATGAAATCTGGTCTTCTCGCCTGGTTCACGCTGCATCTCAAGGAAGCCCTCGACCGCCACGAACCACTGGCGCGCCACGCCGAGGACGATTTCGACGCCGACGCGGAGTGGACGCTGGGCAACCAGACGCCGCGCGGTGCGCGCATCGTGGTGTGGTTCGCACTCGCTTTCATCGGCGTCGTCATCCTGTGGGCAGCCTTCGCCAAGCTGGACGAAGTCACGCGTGGTGATGGCAAGGTCATCCCCTCGCGTCAGTTGCAGATCATCCAGAGTCTCGATGGTGGCATGGTCTCGCAGATCCTCGTGCAGGAAGGTCAGTCGGTGAAAACCGGGCAGCTCTTGCTGAAGATCGACCCGACACGCTTCATCTCCACGCTCAACGAGAACCGCGCCGATTACCTGTCCTTGCAGACCAAGGCCGCACGGTTGCGCGCGCTGGCTGACAACAAGCCCTTCGAAGTCCCGCCCGAGGTGCAATCCGAAGCCGCCGCTTCGGTCGAAGAAGAGCGCAGCCTCTACAACGCCAAACGCAGCGAGCTGGAAGCCAACATCGGCATCGCACGCCAGCAGCTCGAACAACGCCAGCAGGAGCTGATCGAAATGCGCGGCCGTCGCGACACCTCGGCGCAAAGCCTGGAGCTGACCCAGACCGAGCTCGACAAGACACGCCCACTGATCCGCACCGGCGCCGTCTCTGAGGTCGAGCTGCTGCGCTTGGAGCGCGACGTCACGCGTTACCGTGGCGAACGCGATTCCGCCAACGCGCAGATCCCGCGCATCCAGGCTGCCATCAGCGAGGCGCAACGCAAGATTCAGGAAGTCGAAATCAATTTCCGCAACCTCGCGCGCACCGAGCTTTCCGACACCATGGCCAAGCTGTCGCGCCTGTCCGAAGGCAGCGTCGGCCTCGCCGACCGCGTCAAGCAATCGGACATCCGCTCGCCCGTCAACGGCACGGTCAAACAGCTCTTCGTCAATACGGTGGGCGGCGTCGTACAGCCCGGCAAGGACATCATCGAGGTCGTGCCCAGCGACGACGCGCTGGTACTCGAAGCCCGCGTCTCGCCGCGCGACATCGCCTTTCTGCGCCCTGGCCAGGCTGCGCTGGTGAAGTTCACCGCTTACGATTTCTCGATCTATGGCGGTCTCGAAGCCACGCTGGAACACATCGGCGCCGACAGCATCACCGACGAGAAAGGCAACACCTACTACACCGTGCGCGTGCGCACCGCTTCGGCAACGCTGGGCGACGAGAAGCTGCCCATCATCCCCGGCATGGTGGCCGAAGTGGACATCCTGACCGGCAAGAAGTCCATCCTCAGCTACCTGCTCAAGCCCGTCCTGCGTGCGCACGAACGCGCCATGACGGAGCGCTGAGAGCCCCGCCCGCATGCGCCGCCTGGACCTCCCGACCCTCTACCTGCTGACCAGCGACGACACCGTCGCGCGGCGCATGCACAAGCTCGGTGAACGCTGGCAGGCCCACCGCCTGGACAGCCCCGGCAAGCTGGGCAGTCTGCCGACAGGCAGTCTCGTCTTCGTCAACACGGCCTGCGCCAACCTGCCGGCCTGGGATGACGCACGCTGGCGCGGCTGGTGTGGTCACCTCTCGATCATCGTGGCCAGCAGCGAGCCACACGACGCCGAAGGCATCCTCGCCATGGAGGCCGGCGCCGCCGGCTACTGCCACACCTACGCCAACGAAGCGACCCTGCTGCAAGTGCTCGAGGTCGTTGCGGCTGGTGAACTATGGGTCGGCCGCAGCCTGCTCACGCGCTTGTTACGTGGCGTCAACGAGAGCCTGCCGCGCCGCCCCGACCAAAGCTGGCGCCGCTCGCTGACCGAGCGTGAAGCCGAGGTCGCCCAGCTGGCCGCCAACGGGGAATCGAACCTGTTCATCGCCGAAAAACTCGGCATCACCGAACGCACGGTCAAATCCCACCTCACCACCGTGTTCGAGAAACTGCAGCTCAGCGACCGCCTGCAACTGGCGCTGCGCGTGCATGGCGTGAAGTAAGTCACACAATTTCACGCTGCAGCGGTTAACCCCTAGTACCCGGGTACGATGCGCCCCGCCTTGCATCGCTCTAGTCTCTGGTCCATTGACCGTTAAAAGAGAAGTTCCGTCTTTTCCCGACTTCTCTCCCGACCTTTGACCGGAGTCCGCAATGGCTGAAACCAACAACCCCGCCCAACAAGGCACGATCCAGCGCATCGACGGCCAGGCATGGCTGCGCATGTCGGATGGACGCCTTGTCGCACTGCGCGCGGGCGATCACGTCAGCAGTGGTCAGGTCATCGTGACGGCGCCCGGTGCGCACGTCAGCCTCAAACGCGGTGACGGTGGCCTCGTCGATATCGGCGGCGACCGCACGGTCAGCATCGACGACAGCGTCGTCACCCAGACACCCACCGACCGCAGCGAAGCCGCGATTGCCCCGCAAAGCACCGAAGCCGACCGCATCATCGCCGCCCTCAATGCCGGCCAGGATCCGCTCGCCGACCTCGAAGCACCCGCCGCCGGTCTGGCTGGCGCTGGCGCCGACGGCGGTCACGGTTTCGTGCGCCTGCTGCGCATCGTCGAAGACATCACCCCGCTCGGCTTCGAACGCGCCAACGGTGGTCTGCCGCAAACCGACGAATTGCCTCCCGGTGCGGCCAACGAGCCGGCCGCGCGCGAAGAGCAACCTGCCAAGCCCCTCGATCCCAACGAAGTCGCCATCTCCGTGTCGGCCGCCACGGTCACCGAAGGCGGCAGCATCGTCTACACGGTCACCTCCGGCAGCGCCCCCACGGGCTCGCCGCTGGTCATCACGCTCAGCAACGGCATGACGGTCACCATCCCCGTCGGCGCCACCTCGGCCACCAGCGCACCGCAAGCCGTGCGCCCCGACGAGGCCTATCAGCAAGGCACCGATGTCGTCACTACCAGCGTCACCAGCGCAACGGGCGGCAACTTCACTACCTACGTGCTGCCCGGCCCCATCAGCGTCAATGTCGTTGATGACGCCGACGTCACCACCGCCACCCTCAGCGCCACGCCATCCGTGGCCGAAGGCGGCAGCATCGTCTACACAGCCGTGCTGTCGAACCCCGCCGGCACCGCTGTCACGCTGAACCTGTCGAATGGCGCGAGCATCACCATTCCAGCTGGCAGCAGTACGGGTAACGTGACAGTCGCTGCGCCTGGAGACGACGTCTACCTCGACGCAGGCACGAGCACCGTCACCATCAGCAGCACAACCGGCGGTAACTTCGAGAATCTGTCTTACAGCAGCGCAGCAGCTACGACCACCATCACCGACACGGTCAACACCACCACCGTATCCCTCACGGGCGCCACCAGCATCACAGAAGGCGCTTCCGGTTCGTACACCGTTTCACTTACCAGCCCGGCTCAGACCCCAGTCACCGTCACCCTCAGCTACAGCGGCACCGCTACCAACGGCACTGACTTCAACGGCACGGCCACGGTCACCATCCCGGCTGGCAGCAGCCTTGCCAATTTCTCCATCAACACCATTGACGATGCGCTGGCCGAAGGCACCGAGAGCTTCACGATCACGCTCGTTTCTGCCAGCGGTGGCAATTTCGAAGATCTGCAGATCACCGGTGGTGCCGGTAACTCGGTCACCACGACACTCGTCGACAACGACAATACGCCTACCCTGAGTGTCTCCAGCCCAACCGTGGCCGAGAATGGTGGCTTCGCCGTCTTTCAGGTCACACTGTCGAACGCCAGTGCAACCGCCACAGGCTTCAACCTTGCACTCGCCAACGGCACTGCCATCAGCGGCAGCGATTACACCAACTCGATGGAGGTCTCCACGGATGGTGGTTCGACCTGGACGCCAGGCAGCAGCGGGGTTCTGGCTGCCGGCTCGACCGGTCCTGTCCTGGTGCGCGTACCCGTCACCAGTGACACCCTCGACGAGCCGGATGAAACCTTTACGCTGACGGCTACGCGCACGGCTGGAACGACAACCAATACCAGCGCAACTGGCACGGCAACCATCCTCGACGACGATGCGGCGCCGACGATTGCGTCTGTCACGAGCAACAGCGCGACGGAAGCTTCGGACATCATCCACACCGTCACGCTGAGCAATGCTTCGAGCAGCGCAACGAGCTTCACCCTCAGCCTGGCCGATGTCACCGCCACGGGCGGCGGCACCGACTACACCTCGGCACTGACCAACGCATCGTTCTCGAATGGCGTCACGATCTCCGGCAGCACCATCACCGTGCCGGCAGGTGTCACCAGTTTCACCGTGACCGTGCCTACCTCGGCCGACACCATCGACGAAGCCAACGAAACCTACACGCTCACAGTGGGCGGCGCTTCGGGTACCGGCACCATCAATGACGACGATGCCGCACCGACGATCCAGAGCGTCTCTTCGCCAAGCACCAACGAAGGCAACAACCTCGTCTACAACGTGGCGCTCAGCAACGCATCTAGCAGCGCGACCACCTTCCCCTTCACCCTGGGTGGTGGCACCGCTGTGGCCGGCGACTTCGGCAGCCCCAGCTTCAGCAACGGCGTCACTCTCGCCGGTGGCGTGCTGACGATCCCGGCTGGCGTCACCAGCTTCACCGTCACCGTGCCGACCGTTTCGGATACGACCGATGAGCCGGATGAAACCGTACCGCTGACTGTCGGTGGCGTCACCGGCACCGGCACCATCCTCGATGACGATGCCGCACCGACGATTGCCTCCGTCACCAGCAACAGCGCGACGGAAGCCAGCAACATCGTCCACACCGTCACGCTGTCGAATGCCTCGTCGTCCGCTACGACCTACACCCTGTCGCTGGCCGATGTCACCGCCACGGGCGGTGGCACGGACTACACCTCGGCACTCACCAACGCTGCATTCTCGAATGGCGTCACCATCGCCGGCGGCATCATCACCGTCCCCGCAGGCGTCACCAGCTTCACGGTTTCGGTGCCGACCACGGCCGATACCATCGATGAAGCCAACGAAACCTACACGCTGACCGTCGGTGCCGCCTCCGGAACCGGCACGATCACCGATGACGATGCCGCACCGACGATTGCCTCCGTCACCAGCAACAGCGCGACGGAAGCCAGCAACATCATCCACACCGTCACGCTGAGCAATGCTTCGAGCAGTGCGACGACCTACACCCTGTCGCTGGCCGATGTCACCGCCACCGGCGGTGGCACCGACTACACGTCTGCACTCACCAACGCGGCATTCTCGAACGGCGTCACGATCGCCGGCGGCGTCATCACTGTCCCGGCCGGTGTCACCAGCTTCACCGTCAGTGTCCCGACCACGTCCGACACCATCGACGAAGCCAACGAAACCTACACGCTGACCGTCGGTGCCGCCTCCGGCACCGGCACGATCACCGATGACGATGCCGCGCCGACGATTGCCTCCGTCACCAGCAACAGTGCGGCCGAAGCTTCGAACATCGTCCACACCGTCACGCTCAGCAATGCTTCGAGCAGTGCGACGACCTACACCCTGTCGCTGGCCGATGTCACTGCCACTGGTGGCGGCACCGACTACACGTCCGCACTGACCAACGCAGCATTCTCGAATGGCGTCACCATCGCCGGCGGCGTCATCACCGTCCCCGCAGGCGTCACCAGCTTCACGGTGTCCGTGCCGACCACGGCCGACACCATCGACGAACCGAATGAAACCTACACGCTGACCGTGGGTGGCACTTCGGGTACCGGTACGATCAACGACGACGATGCAGCGCCGACCATCGCGTCGGTGACCTCGAACTCCGCGACCGAAGCGGCCGACATCGTCCACACCGTCACGCTGTCGAACGCCTCCTCTGTCGCCACGACATACTCGCTGAACCTGGGCGGCGGCACCGCCACTGGCGGCGGCGTCAACTACACGTCAGCACTGACCAACGCAGCCTTCAGCAATGGCGTGACCATCTCCGGCGGCATCATCACCGTGCCGGCTGGCGTCACCAGCTTCACGGTCTCCGTCCCGACGACTTCCGACACCATCGACGAGCCGAACGAGACCTACACGCTCACCGTGGGCGCCGCGTCCGGTACCGGCACGATCACTGATGACGATGCCGCACCAAGCATCGCTTCCGTCTCCAATGCCGCGGCCATCGAGGCGGCCGACATCATTCATACCGTCACGCTGTCGAATGCTTCGTCTGTGGCGACGACTTACTCGCTGAGCCTGGGTGGCGGCACGGCCACGGCTGGCGGTGTCGACTACACCTCGGTACTCACCAACGCTGCGTTCTCGAATGGCGTCACCATCGCAGGCGGTGTCATCACCGTCCCGGCAGGCGTCACCAGCTTCACCGTGACGGTGCCGACCACAGCCGACACCCTCGGCGAATCGGATGAAACCTACACGCTGACCGTTGGCAGCGCTGCGGGAACCGGCACCATCCTGGATGATGACGGCGCATCGATCATTGCTTCCGTCACCAGCAACAGTGCAACGGAAGCCAGCAACATCGTGCATACGGTGAGCCTGTCACACGCCTCTTCCGTGCCGATGACCTACACGCTGGCACTCACCGATGGCACCGCCACCGGCGGTGGCACCGACTACACGTCCGCACTGACCAATGCCGCCTTCAGCAACGGCGTGACCATCTCCGGCGGTGTCATCACCGTCCCGGCAGGCGTCACCAGCTTCACGGTGTCCGTGCCGACCACGGCCGACACCATTGATGAGGCCAACGAAACCTACACCCTGACCGTGGGTGCCGTCTCCGGCACCGGTACGATCACTGACGACGATGCCGCACCGACGATCCAGAGCGTCTCTTCGCCGAGCACCAACGAAGGCAACAACCTCGTCTACACGGTGGCACTGACCAACGCCTCGTCGTCGAACATCACCTTCCCGTTCACTCTGGGCGGTGGCACGGCCGTGGCCGGCGACTTCGGCAGCCCCAGCTTCAGCAACGGCGTCACACTCGCCGGCGGCGTACTGACGATCCCGGCTGGCGTCACCAGCTTCACCGTCACCGTGCCGACGGTGTCGGATACGACCGATGAGCCGGATGAGACCGTGCCGCTGACTGTCGGTGGTGTCACCGGAACCGGCACCATCCTCGACGACGATGCAGCTCCAACGGTTGCTTCGGTCACGTCGAACTCCGCGACCGAAGCGTCGAACATTGTCCACACCGTGACGCTGTCGAATGCCTCGAGCGTGGCAACGACTTACTCCCTGAACCTGGGTGGCGGTACCGCCACCGGCGGCGGTGTCGACTACACATCCGCGCTGACCAATGCCGCCTTCAGCAACGGCGTCACCATCTCCGGCGGCGTCATCACCGTGCCGGCTGGTGTTACCAGCTTCACGGTGTCCGTGCCGACGACGGCCGACACCATCGACGAACCGAACGAGACCTATACCTTGACCGTGGGTGCCGCATCCGGCACTGGCACGATCAACGACGACGATGCCGCACCGACGATCCAGAGTGTTTCGTCGCCGAGCACGACGGAAGGCAATGATCTTGTCTACACGGTGGCGCTCACCAACGCTTCCTCGTCGAACATCACCTTCCCGTTCAGCTTCGGCGCCGGCACTGCAACGTCGGGCTCCGACTACACGGCTTCGCCAACCTTCAGCAATGGCGTCACCCTCGCCGGTGGTGTGCTGACGATTCCTGCAGGCGTCACCAGCTTCACGGTCACCGTGCCGACCGTTTCGGATACGACCGACGAACCGGACGAAACCGTGCCGATTACTGTCGGCGGTGTCACCGGCACCGGCACCATCCTCGATGACGATGCTGCGCCGACGATTGCTTCCGTCACCAGCAACAGCGCGACCGAAGCCTCGAACATCGTTCACACCGTTACGCTCAGCAATGCTTCGAGCAGTGCGACGACCTACACCCTGTCGCTCGCCGATGTCACCGCCACTGGTGGCGGCACCGACTACACCTCGGCGCTCACCAACGCATCGTTCTCCAACGGCGTGACAATCTCCGGCGGCACAATCACCGTGCCCGCAGGCGTCACCAGTTTCACCGTGACGGTCGCGACCTCGGCCGACACCATCGATGAAGCCAACGAAACCTACACCCTGACCGTGGGCGGCACCGCCGGCACCGGCACGATCAATGACGATGATGCGGCGCCGACGATTGCGTCTGTCACGAGCAACAGCGCGACGGAAGCTTCGGACATCATCCACACCGTCACGCTGAGCAATGCTTCGAGCAGCGCAACGAGCTTCACCCTCAGCCTGGCCGATGTCACCGCCACGGGCGGCGGCACCGACTACACCTCGGCACTGACCAACGCATCGTTCTCGAATGGCGTCACGATCTCCGGCAGCACCATCACCGTGCCGGCAGGTGTCACCAGTTTCACCGTGACCGTGCCTACCTCGGCCGACACCATCGACGAAGCCAACGAAACCTACACGCTCACAGTGGGCGGCGCTTCGGGTACCGGCACCATCAATGACGACGATGCCGCACCGACGATCCAGAGCGTCTCTTCGCCAAGCACCAACGAAGGCAACAACCTCGTCTACAACGTGGCGCTCAGCAACGCATCTAGCAGCGCGACCACCTTCCCCTTCACCCTGGGTGGTGGCACCGCTGTGGCCGGCGACTTCGGCAGCCCCAGCTTCAGCAACGGCGTCACTCTCGCCGGTGGCGTGCTGACGATCCCGGCTGGCGTCACCAGCTTCACCGTCACCGTGCCGACCGTTTCGGATACGACCGATGAGCCGGATGAAACCGTACCGCTGACTGTCGGTGGCGTCACCGGCACCGGCACCATCCTCGATGACGATGCCGCACCGACGATTGCCTCCGTCACCAGCAACAGCGCGACGGAAGCCAGCAACATCGTCCACACCGTCACGCTGTCGAATGCCTCGTCGTCCGCTACGACCTACACCCTGTCGCTGGCCGATGTCACCGCCACGGGCGGTGGCACGGACTACACCTCGGCACTCACCAACGCTGCATTCTCGAATGGCGTCACCATCGCCGGCGGCATCATCACCGTCCCCGCAGGCGTCACCAGCTTCACGGTTTCGGTGCCGACCACGGCCGATACCATCGATGAAGCCAACGAAACCTACACGCTGACCGTCGGTGCCGCCTCCGGAACCGGCACGATCACCGATGACGATGCCGCACCGACGATTGCCTCCGTCACCAGCAACAGCGCGACGGAAGCCAGCAACATCATCCACACCGTCACGCTGAGCAATGCTTCGAGCAGTGCGACGACCTACACCCTGTCGCTGGCCGATGTCACCGCCACCGGCGGTGGCACCGACTACACGTCTGCACTCACCAACGCGGCATTCTCGAACGGCGTCACGATCGCCGGCGGCGTCATCACTGTCCCGGCCGGTGTCACCAGCTTCACCGTCAGTGTCCCGACCACGTCCGACACCATCGACGAAGCCAACGAAACCTACACGCTGACCGTCGGTGCCGCCTCCGGCACCGGCACGATCACCGATGACGATGCCGCGCCGACGATTGCCTCCGTCACCAGCAACAGTGCGGCCGAAGCTTCGAACATCGTCCACACCGTCACGCTCAGCAATGCTTCGAGCAGTGCGACGACCTACACCCTGTCGCTGGCCGATGTCACTGCCACTGGTGGCGGCACCGACTACACGTCCGCACTGACCAACGCAGCATTCTCGAATGGCGTCACCATCGCCGGCGGCGTCATCACCGTCCCCGCAGGCGTCACCAGCTTCACGGTGTCCGTGCCGACCACGGCCGACACCATCGACGAACCGAATGAAACCTACACGCTGACCGTGGGTGGCACTTCGGGTACCGGTACGATCAACGACGACGATGCAGCGCCGACCATCGCGTCGGTGACCTCGAACTCCGCGACCGAAGCGGCCGACATCGTCCACACCGTCACGCTGTCGAACGCCTCCTCTGTCGCCACGACATACTCGCTGAACCTGGGCGGCGGCACCGCCACTGGCGGCGGCGTCGACTACACGTCAGCACTGACCAACGCAGCCTTCAGCAATGGCGTGACCATCTCCGGCGGCATCATCACCGTGCCGGCTGGCGTCACCAGCTTCACGGTCTCCGTCCCGACGACTTCCGACACCATCGACGAGCCGAACGAGACCTACACGCTCACCGTGGGCGCCGCGTCCGGTACCGGCACGATCACTGATGACGATGCCGCACCAAGCATCGCTTCCGTCTCCAATGCCGCGGCCATCGAGGCGGCCGACATCATTCATACCGTCACGCTGTCGAATGCTTCGTCTGTGGCGACGACTTACTCGCTGAGCCTGGGTGGCGGCACGGCCACGGCTGGCGGTGTTGACTACACCTCGGTACTCACCAACGCTGCGTTCTCGAATGGCGTCACCATCGCAGGCGGTGTCATCACCGTCCCGGCAGGCGTCACCAGCTTCACCGTGACGGTGCCGACCACAGCCGACACCCTCGGCGAATCGGATGAAACCTACACGCTGACCGTTGGCAGCGCTGCGGGAACCGGCACCATCCTGGATGATGACGGCGCATCGATCATTGCTTCCGTCACCAGCAACAGTGCAACGGAAGCCAGCAACATCGTGCATACGGTGAGCCTGTCACACGCCTCTTCCGTGCCGATGACCTACACGCTGGCACTCACCGATGGCACCGCCACCGGCGGTGGCACCGACTACACGTCCGCACTGACCAATGCCGCCTTCAGCAACGGCGTGACCATCTCCGGCGGTGTCATCACCGTCCCGGCAGGCGTCACCAGCTTCACGGTGTCCGTGCCGACCACGGCCGACACCATTGATGAGGCCAACGAAACCTACACCCTGACCGTGGGTGCCGTCTCCGGCACCGGTACGATCACTGACGACGATGCCGCACCGACGATCCAGAGCGTCTCTTCGCCGAGCACCAACGAAGGCAACAACCTCGTCTACACGGTGGCACTGACCAACGCCTCGTCGTCGAACATCACCTTCCCGTTCACTCTGGGCGGTGGCACGGCCGTGGCCGGCGACTTCGGCAGCCCCAGCTTCAGCAACGGCGTCACACTCGCCGGCGGCGTACTGACGATCCCGGCTGGCGTCACCAGCTTCACCGTCACCGTGCCGACGGTGTCGGATACGACCGATGAGCCGGATGAGACCGTGCCGCTGACTGTCGGTGGTGTCACCGGAACCGGCACCATCCTCGACGACGATGCAGCTCCAACGGTTGCTTCGGTCACGTCGAACTCCGCGACCGAAGCGTCGAACATTGTCCACACCGTGACGCTGTCGAATGCCTCGAGCGTGGCAACGACTTACTCCCTGAACCTGGGTGGCGGTACCGCCACCGGCGGCGGTGTTGACTACACATCCGCGCTGACCAATGCCGCCTTCAGCAACGGCGTCACCATCTCCGGCGGCGTCATCACCGTGCCGGCTGGTGTTACCAGCTTCACGGTGTCCGTGCCGACGACGGCCGACACCATCGACGAACCGAACGAGACCTATACCTTGACCGTGGGTGCCGCATCCGGCACTGGCACGATCAACGACGACGATGCCGCACCGACGATCCAGAGTGTTTCGTCGCCGAGCACGACGGAAGGCAATGATCTTGTTTACACGGTGGCGCTCACCAACGCTTCCTCGTCGAACATCACCTTCCCGTTCAGCTTCGGCGCCGGCACTGCAACGTCGGGCTCCGACTACACGGCTTCGCCAACCTTCAGCAATGGCGTCACCCTCGCCGGTGGTGTGCTGACGATTCCTGCAGGCGTCACCAGCTTCACGGTCACCGTGCCGACCGTTTCGGATACGACCGACGAACCGGACGAAACCGTGCCGATTACTGTCGGCGGTGTCACCGGCACCGGCACCATCCTCGATGACGATGCTGCGCCGACGATTGCTTCCGTCACCAGCAACAGCGCGACCGAAGCCTCGAACATCGTTCACACCGTTACGCTCAGCAATGCTTCGAGCAGTGCGACGACCTACACCCTGTCGCTCGCCGATGTCACCGCCACTGGTGGCGGCACCGACTACACCTCGGCGCTCACCAACGCATCGTTCTCCAACGGCGTGACAATCTCCGGCGGCACAATCACCGTGCCCGCAGGCGTCACCAGTTTCACCGTGACGGTCGCGACCTCGGCCGACACCATCGATGAAGCCAACGAAACCTACACCCTGACCGTGGGCGGCACCGCCGGCACCGGCACGATCAATGACGATGATGCCGCTCCGACGATCCAGAGCGTTTCGTCACCGAGCGTCAATGAAGGCAACAACCTCGTTCTACAACGTCGCACTCAGCAACGCTTCGTCGTCGAGCATCACCTTCCCCTTCACTTTGGGCGGCGGCACAGCAGCAGCCGGCGACTTCGGCGCGCCGACTTTCAGCAATGGCGTCACCCTCGCGGGCGGCGTACTGACGATCCCGGCTGGCGTCACGAGCTTTACGGTCACGGTTCCGACGGTGTCCGACACGACCGACGAGCCTGATGAAACCGTGCCGCTGACTGTCGGTGGCGTCACCGGTACCGGCACCATCCTCGACGACGATGCTGCGCCGACGATTGCCTCCGTCACATCAAACTCCGCAACCGAAGCTTCGAACATCCTCCATACCGTCACGCTGTCGAATGCCTCCAGCATTGCGACGACGTACTCTCTGTCGCTGGCCGATGTCACTGCAACGGGCGGTGGTGTTGACTACACCTCAGCACTGACCAACGCAGCGTTCAGCAACGGCGTCACCATCTCTGGCGGCGTCATCACGGTGCCGGCAGGCGTCACCAGCTTCACCGTCAGCGTGCCGACGACCTCCGACACCATCGACGAAGTCAACGAGACCTACACGCTGACCGTAGGTGCCGCATCTGGCACGGGCACGATCACCGATGACGATGCCGCACCGACAGTGCAGAGCGTCTCGTCGCCGAGCACCACCGAAGGCAACAACCTGGTCTACACGGTGGCGCTCACCAACGCCTCTTCTTCGAGCATCACCTTCCCGTTCAGCTTCGGTGCAGGCACGGCAACCTCCGGCACCGACTACACGGCTTCGCCGACCTTCAGCAATGGCGTCACCCTGGCTGGCGGCGTGCTGACCATCCCGGCTGGCGTCACGAGCTTCACTGTCACCGTGCCGACCGTTTCGGATACGACCGACGAACCCGATGAAACCGTGCCGATCACCGTCGGTGGCGTTACGGGCACTGGCACCATCCTCGACGACGATGCCGCACCGACCGTCGCAACGGTGTCGAGCAACAGCGCGACGGAAGCTTCCAACATCGTCCATACCGTGACGCTGTCGAACGCATCGAGCGTGGCAACGACTTACTCCCTGAACCTGGGTGGCGGTACCGCCACCGGCGGCGGTGTTGACTACACATCCGCGCTGACCAATGCCGCCTTCAGCAACGGCGTCACCATCTCCGGCGGCGTCATCACCGTGCCCGCTGGTGTTACCAGCTTCACGGTCACCGTGCCGACGACGGCTGACACCATCGATGAACCGAACGAGACCTACACGCTGACCGTGGGCGCAGCTTCCGGTACCGGTACGATCAATGACGACGACAATGCGCCGACCATTGCTGCGGTGACCTCGAACTCGGCAACCGAAGCTTCGAACATCGTTCACACCGTGACGCTGTCGAACGCATCGTCGGTCGCCACGACCTACACCCTGTCGCTCGCCGATGTCACCGCCACCGGCGGTGGCACCGACTACACCTCGGCACTTACCAACGCTTCGTTCTCGAACGGCGTCACGATCTCTGGCGGCACGATCACCGTGCCCGCCGGCGTCACCAGCTTCACCGTGACGGTGGCCACTTCGGCCGACACCATCGATGAGCCGAACGAGACCTACACCCTGACCGTGGGCGGCACGTCCGGCACCGGCACGATCAACGACGACGATGCGGCACCGACCATCGCATCGGTGACATCGAACGCTGCAACGGAAGCCAGCAACATCCTTCACACCGTCACGCTGTCGAACGCCTCGTCGGTCGCCACGACCTACACGCTGTCGCTGGCCGATGTCACCGCCACCGGCGGCGGCACCGACTACACATCCGCACTCACCAATGCTGCCTTCAGCAATGGCGTGACCATCTCCGGTGGTGTCATCACCGTCCCGGCCGGTGTCACGAGCTTCACGGTGTCCGTGCCGACGACGGCCGACACCATCGACGAACCGAATGAGACCTACACGCTGACCGTCGGCGGCGCTTCCGGCACCGGCACGATCAATGACGACGATGCCGCACCGACGATTGCCTCGGTGACGTCGAACTCCGCGACGGAAGCTTCGAACATCGTCCACACCGTCACGCTGTCGAACGCCTCCTCGACTTCGACGACCTACACCCTGTCGCTGGCCGATGTCACTGCCACCGGTGGCGGCACCGACTACACCTCGGCGCTGACCAACGCATCGTTCTCCAACGGCGTGACGATCTCCGCCGGTGTCATCACCGTGCCGGCCGGTGTCACCAGCTTCACCGTGACCGTGGCCACCTCGGCCGACACCATCGACGAACCGAACGAAACCTACACCCTGACCGTGGGTGGCACGTCCGGTACCGGCACGATCAACGACGACGACGCAACCCCGACCATTGCCTCGGTCACCTCGAACTCAGCAACGGAAGCCGCAGATATCGTCCACACCGTGACGCTGTCGAACGCCTCCAGTGTTGCCACGACTTACACGCTAAGCCTGGGTGGCGGCACCGCCACCGGCGGTGGTGTCGACTACACCTCGGCGCTGACCAACGCAGCCTTCAGCAACGGCGTCACGATCTCGGGCGGCGTCATCACCGTGCCGGCCGGCGTCACCAGTTTCACGGTCAATGTGCCCACCACGTCGGACACCATCGACGAACCGAACGAGACCTACACCCTCACCGTCGGTGCCGCCTCGGGTACGGGCACGATCACCGACGATGACGCTGCACCGACCATCGCCTCGGTCTCGTCGAACTCCGCGACCGAAGCTTCGAACATCGTCCATACCGTGACGCTGTCGAATGCATCGAGTGTTGCCACGACTTACAACCTGTCGCTGGCCGACGTCACTGCCACCGGCGGCGGTACCGACTACACCTCCGCACTCACGAATGCTTCGTTCTCGAACGGCGTGACGATCGCTGGCGGTGTCATCACCGTGCCAGCAGGCGTTACCAGCTTCACCGTGACGGTCGCCACTTCAGCTGACACCATTGATGAGCCGAACGAAACCTACACACTGACCGTGGGCGGTACGGCTGGCACCGGCACGATCAACGACGACGATGCAGCACCCACCGTGCAGAGCGTCTCGTCGCCGAGCACGACCGAAGGTAACAACCTGGTCTATACGGTGGCGCTGACCAACGCCTCGTCTTCGACCACCACCTTCCCGTTCAACTTCGGCGCCGGCACCGCAACCTCCGGCACCGACTACACGGCCTCGCCGACCTTCTCGAACGGCGTCACGCTCGCCGCTGGCGTGCTGACCATTCCCGCCGGTGTCACGAGCTTCACGATCACCGTGCCGACAGTCAGCGACACGACCGATGAGCCGGACGAAACCGTGCCGATCACTGTCGGTGGCGTCACGGGCACAGGCACCATCCTCGACGACGATGCTGCACCCACCGTCGCAACAGTGTCGAGCAACAGCGCGACAGAAGCATCGAACATCGTCCACACCGTGACGCTGTCGAATGCGTCTTCGGTCGCAACCACGTACTCGCTGAGCCTGGGCGGCGGCACTGCCACAAGCGGCGGTGTCGACTACACCTCGGCACTCACCAATGCGTCGTTCTCGAATGGCGTAACGATCTCGGGCGGCACGATCACCGTGCCGGCTGGCGTCACCAGCTTCACGGTCACGGTACCGACGACGGCTGACACCATCGACGAGCCGAACGAGACCTATACCCTGACGGTGGGCGCGGCTTCCGGTACCGGTACGATCAACGATGACGACAACGCGCCGACGATCTCGTCCGTTACGAGCAACAGCGCAACGGAAGCATCGAACATTGTCCATACCGTCACGTTGTCGAACGCTTCGTCGGTCGCCACGACCTACACCCTGTCGCTCGCCGATGTCACCGCTACTGGTGGCGGTACCGACTACACGTCCGCACTGACCAACGCTTCGTTCTCGAACGGCGTCACGATCTCCGGCGGTACGATCACGGTTCCTGCTGGCGTTACCAGCTTCACCGTCACGGTGGCCACCACGGCGGACACCATCGACGAACCGAACGAGACCTACACCCTGACCGTGGGCGGCGCGTCCGGCACCGGTACGATCAACGACGACGACAACGCACCGACCATCGCGTCCGTGTCGAGCAACAGCGCGGCCGAAGCCTCGAACATCGTCCACACCGTGACGCTGTCGAACGCCTCCTCTGTCGCAACGACCTACGCCTTGTCTCTGGCCGATGTCACTGCTACCGGCGGTGGCACCGACTACACGTCGGCACTCACCAACGCCTCGTTCTCGAATGGCGTCACGATCTCCGGCGGCACGATCACCGTGCCGGCTGGTGTCACCTCTTTCACCGTCACCGTGGCTACCACGGCAGACACCATCGATGAACCCAACGAAACCTACACGCTGACCGTTGGCGGCACTGCCGGCACCGGCACGATCAACGACGACGATGCCGCACCGACGATCCAGAGCGTTTCGTCGCCGAGCGCGACCGAAGGCTCGAACCTGGTCTACACGGTGGCGCTCACCAATGCCTCGTCGTCGAACATCACTTTCCCCTTCAGCTTCGGCGCCGGCACTGCAACGTCCGGTACCGACTACACGGCTTCGCCGACCTTCTCGAACGGCGTCACGCTTGCAGCGGGCGTGCTGACCATCCCGGCCGGTGTCACGAGCTTCACGATCACCGTGCCGACGGTTTCGGATACGACGGACGAGCCGGACGAAACCGTGCCGATCACTGTCGGCGGTGTCACAGGTACGGGCACCATCCTCGACGACGATGCAGCTCCGACGGTGGCTACGGTCTCGAGCAACAGCGCAACCGAAGCTTCGAACATCGTCCACACCGTGACACTGTCGAATGCCTCTTCGGTTGCAACGACCTACTCGCTGAGCCTGGGCGGCGGTACCGCTACGGCTGGCGGTGTTGACTACACGTCCGCACTGACCAACGCTTCGTTCTCGAATGGCGTGACGATCTCCGGCGGCACGATTACCGTGCCCGCAGGTGTCACCAGCTTCACCGTGACGGTCGCCACGACAGCCGACACCATCGACGAACCGAACGAGACCTACACGCTGACCGTGGGTGCTGCTTCCGGCACCGGCACGATCAACGACGACGATGCCGCACCGACGATCCAGAGTGTTTCGTCGCCGAGTGCGACCGAAGGTTCGAACCTGGTTTACACGGTCGCGCTGACCAACGCCTCGTCTTCGAACATCACCTTCCCCTTCAGCTTCGGTGCTGGCACCGCAACCTCCGGTACCGACTACACGGCATCGCCGACCTTCAGCAACGGCGTCACGCTTGCAGCTGGCGTACTGACCATCCCGGCCGGTGTCACGAGCTTCACGATTACCGTACCGACTGTCAGCGACACGACCGACGAGCCGGATGAGACTGTGCCGATCACTGTCGGCGGTGTCACGGGTACGGGCACCATTCTCGACGACGATGCTGCACCGACGATTGCCTCGGTCACGTCAAACTCGGCGACCGAAGCTTCGAATATCGTCCATACCGTCACGCTGTCGAATGCTTCGAGCAGCGCCACGACCTACACGCTATCGCTTGCCGATGTCACGGCAACGGGCGGTGGTGCCGACTACACCTCGGCACTGACCAACGCTTCGTTCTCGAATGGCGTGACCATCTCTGGCGGCACGATCACCGTGCCCGCAGGTGTCACCAGCTTCACGGTTACGGTCGCCACGTCGGCAGACACCATCGATGAGCCGAATGAAACCTACACGCTGACCGTGGGTGGCTCCGCAGGTACCGGCACGATCAACGACGATGATGCTGCTCCGACCGTGCAAAGCGTCTCGTCGCCGAGCACGACCGAAGGCAACAACCTCGTCTACACGGTGGCACTCACCAACGCCTCGTCTTCGAACATCACCTTCCCGTTCAGCTTCGGCGCGGGTACGGCGACATCGGGCACCGACTACACGGCTTCGCCGACCTTCAGCAATGGCGTCACGCTCGCAGGCGGCGTGCTGACGATCCCGGCCGGTGTCACGAGCTTCACGATCACTGTGCCGACTGTCAGCGATACGACGGACGAACCGGACGAGACCGTGCCGATCACTGTCGGCGGTGTCACGGGTACAGGCACCATCCTCGACGACGATGCAGCTCCGACGGTTGCTACGGTCTCGAGCAACAGCGCAACCGAAGCTTCGAACATCGTCCACACCGTGACACTGTCGAATGCATCGAGCGTGGCAACGACCTACTCGCTGAGCCTCGGTGGCGGCACCGCCACGGCCGGCGGTGTCGACTACACGTCCGCACTCACCAACGCTTCGTTCTCGAACGGCGTCACGATCTCCGGCGGCACGATCACCGTGCCGGCTGGCGTCACCAGCTTCACGGTCACGGTACCGACGACGGCTGACACCATCGATGAGCCGAACGAGACTTACACACTGACCGTTGGCGCAGCATCTGGCACCGGTACGATCAACGACGATGACAACGCGCCGACGATTTCCAGCGTCAGCAGCAATTCAGCGACCGAGGCGTCAAGCATCGTCCATACCGTGACGCTGTCGAACGCTTCGTCGGTAGCTACGACCTATACCTTGTCCCTGGCTGACGTCACGGCAACTGGCGGTGGCACTGACTACACTTCGGCGCTCACCAATGCCTCGTTCTCGAATGGCGTCACCATCTCGGGTGGCACGATCACTGTGCCTGCTGGCGTCACCAGCTTCACTGTCACGGTTGCCACTTCTGCCGACACCATCGATGAACCCAACGAAACCTACACGCTGACCGTTGGCGGCACTGCCGGCACCGGCACGATCAACGACGACGATGCCGCACCGACGATCCAGAGCGTTTCGTCGCCGAGCGCGACCGAAGGCTCGAACCTGGTCTACACGGTGGCGCTCACCAATGCCTCGTCGTCGAACATCACTTTCCCCTTCAGCTTCGGCGCCGGCACTGCAACGTCCGGTACCGACTACACGGCTTCGCCGACCTTCTCGAACGGCGTCACGCTTGCAGCGGGCGTGCTGACCATCCCGGCCGGTGTCACGAGCTTCACGATCACCGTGCCGACGGTTTCGGATACGACGGACGAGCCGGACGAAACCGTGCCGATCACTGTCGGCGGTGTCACAGGTACGGGCACCATCCTCGACGACGATGCAGCTCCGACGGTGGCTACGGTCTCGAGCAACAGCGCAACCGAAGCTTCGAACATCGTCCACACCGTGACACTGTCGAATGCCTCTTCGGTTGCAACGACCTACTCGCTGAGCCTGGGCGGCGGTACCGCTACGGCTGGCGGTGTCGACTACACGTCCGCACTGACCAACGCTTCGTTCTCGAATGGCGTGACGATCTCCGGCGGCACGATTACCGTGCCCGCAGGTGTCACCAGCTTCACCGTGACGGTCGCCACGACAGCCGACACCATCGACGAACCGAACGAGACCTACACGCTGACCGTGGGTGCTGCTTCCGGCACCGGCACGATCAACGACGACGATGCCGCACCGACGATCCAGAGCGTTTCGTCGCCCAGCGCGACCGAGGGTTCGAACCTGGTCTACACGGTGGCGCTCACCAACGCCTCGTCTTCGAGCATCACCTTCCCGTTCAGCTTCGGTGCAGGCACAGCAACCTCCGGCACCGACTACACGGCTTCGCCGACCTTCAGCAACGGCGTCACGCTCGCTGCTGGCGTACTGACCATCCCGGCGGGTGTCACGAGCTTCACGATTACCGTACCGACTGTCAGCGACACGACCGACGAGCCGGATGAGACCGTGCCGATCACCGTCGGCGGTGTCACGGGTACGGGCACCATCCTCGATGATGACGCGGCACCTACCGTTTCCTCGGTCACGTCGAACTCCGCAACGGAAGCTTCGAACATCGTCCACACCGTGACGCTGACGAATGCTTCTTCTGTCGCGACGACCTACTCACTGAGCCTGGGCGGCGGAACGGCTACCGGCGGCGGTGTCGACTACACCTCGACACTGACCAATGCAGCCTTCAGCAATGGCGTGACGATCTCCGGTGGCACGATCACCGTACCGGCCGGCGTCACCAGCTTCACTGTCAGCGTGCCAACCACGGCCGATGTGCTCGACGAAGCCAACGAGACCTACACACTGACCGTGGGCGCTGCCTCCGGCACCGGCACGATCACCGACGACGACCCGACCCCGTCGCTGTCGATCTCGGGCCCGGCCAGCATCAACGAGTCGGCCGGCACGGCGACCTACACCGTCACGCTGTCCGCTGCCTCTGGCCAGACCGTCACGGTCAACTACGCCACCAGCAATGGCACCGCCACGGCAGGCAGTGACTACACATCAACCTCCGGCACGCTGACCTTCCCGGCCGGCACGACCTCGCTGACCATCACCGTGCCGATCACCAACGACACGGCGGTGGAGTCGACCGAGAACTTCTCGATCACGCTGTCGAGCCCCGGCAATGCCACGCTGGGCACCTCGTCGGTCACGACCTCGATCCTCGACAACGACGCCGCACCGGTGCTCGACCTCGATGCCAACAACTCCAGCACGGCCACCGGCGCGAACTACATCACCAGCTTCACGGAAAACACCGCAGGCGCCGGCGTGTCGATTGCCGATGCCGACATGACGATCACCGATGCCGATAGCACGGTGCTGAACGGCGCCACCATCATCCTGACCAACCGTCAGACTGGCGACGCGCTGAACCTCGGTACCGATGTCACCGGCATTACGGTCGGAACGGTCAGCACCACCGGTACGGTCACGATCACGCTGTCGGGTTCGGCCACGCTGGCGCAGTACATCCAGCGTATCCAGAACATCACCTTCACCAGCACCAGTGATGATCCGGGCAGCACGCCGCGCATCGTCACCGTGCAAGTCACGGACGATCAGGGCCACACCAGCAATCTGGCGACGACCACGGTCAACGTCATCCCCGTCAATGACGCCCCGGAAACCAACAACGTCACCGCGACCGGCAACGAAGACACGCTGATCACCGTCACGCTGTCGGGCTCCGACGTCGACGGCACGGTCACCGGCTACGTCATCAACACCCTGCCTGCCAACGGCACGCTGTACAGCAACGCCGCTGGCACCACGGTCATCACGGCTGGCACGCTGGTCACCGGCCCGGTGTACTTCCGCCCGAGCACGGACTGGAACGGCAGCACGAACTTCCAGTACGCCGCACGCGACAACAGCGGCGCCACCGACGCCACGCCAGCCACCGCTACGATCAACGTCACGCCGGTCAATGACGGCACGCCGGTCGCCGTGGCCGACAACTTCACCACGCAGCTGGGCACACCGATCACGCTCACCACGGCGCAACTGCTCGCCAACGACACCCTGTTCGACCATGCAGCCATCACCGGAACGGGCTCGGTGTCGGGTGGCTCGCTGGTCAACAATGGCAACGGCACCTGGACCTTCACGCCGAGTGGCGTCGGCAATGGCAGCTTCTCCTACACGCTGACCGATGACGACGGCCAGACCAGCACGGCAACCGTCAGCATCACGACCTTCGCCGCCAACAACGACCTCATCACCGTGCATGAAAGCGCGCTGTCTGGCGGCACGGGTGGTGGCGTCACAACCGTGACCGGCAACCTGCTCACCAACGACGGTGGCGGCACTTCGATCAGCTCGGTCGGCGGCGTCACCGACGGCAGCGCCAACGATACCGATGCGCGTACCGGCTACATCGGTGTCAATCACGTCGTGGGTGGCAAAACGGTTGGCAACGTCGTGGTTGACATCGCCGGCACAGGCGTCGGCGACTACACCTATACCCTGACCGACAACGCCGACAACAGCGCTGCGGCCAACAACAACAGCATCACCTCGTCGATTGCCTACGTCTCCAACCTGGCTTCGGCGAACCTGCAGATCACGATCAACGACGACAAGCCCATTGCCTACAACCGCAGTGTGGAAGTAGCCGAAGCCGTGATGCCGTCGTACAACATCGTGCTGGTGCTCGACATCTCGCGTTCGATGACACTGACCGAAGCGGGTGGCCAGTTGCAGGCTGTGGCCGACAACGGCACCGTCACCAACTCTGATCGCCTGACGCTGGCCAAGGAGGCCATGAAAGAACTGGTCAGCACCTACTTCGACCAGGCCTCTGCCGTGTCGGTGAAGGTTGTCACCTTCGGCCCGTCGGCCACCATCCTCAATGGCAACGTGGCTTACACCGACAAAGCCACCCTGCTGGCCGCCATCGATGCGATCACCGTTTCGCCTACCGGCGGTACCAACTACGAAGCCGCTCTGACGGCTGCGACGACGGCCTTCGGCACGCCGAGCGCCACGGTGCAGGACGTCTCGTACTTCATCTCGGACGGCAACCCGACGCAGGGCAACACCTCGACGAGCACGACGGCCTGGAACACCTTCGCCGCCAACAATGCGATCCGCTCCTACGCCATCGGCGTCGGCGGCGGCATCGACGCGGCAGCCGGCCTCAACACCATCCACAACGTCGACTCCGACAACAGCGGCACGCGCGACGGCGCGATCATCGTGCCCGACCTCAACGACCTGGCCGACGTGCTCAACAACTCGGTGCCGACGGCCTACGGCGGCAGCGTCATGGGCTCCACCGGCAGCAGCCTCGGCAGCGCGCTGGGCGCCGACGATGGCTGGATCCAGAGCATCACCCTGCAACTGGATACCAATGCCAACGGCTCGCCGGACACCAACGTCACCTTCACCTACAACCAGGCCACCAACCAGATCAGCTGGACCGGCGGTTTCCCGAGCGGCTCACCGATCACCGGCGACACCATTGCGCTGAATGCTGCGCGCGGCTTCGCCTACGGCACGCTCAACTTCAATTTCTCGAGCGGCACCTACACGTACTACACGGGCGGCTCCGCCACGACAGGCACGACCTTCTCGATGGGCTTCATCGCCCGCGACAGCGATGGTGACGTCACGCCGACGGCCAACCTCAACTTCACCGTGGTCGACGGTGTGCCGGTAGCCCGTGCCGACTTCGACACGCTGACACCGAACGGCACCAGCTTCACTGGTAACGTGATTACGGGTCTGGGCACCGACGACGGCCTGCCGGAAGGCACGCTGTTGACCGACTTCACCAACTACGGTGCGGGTGCGGACACGGTGGTCGACAGCGCGCGCCTCAGCAGCATCACGTTCCAGGGCACGACGATCAACCTGACCTCGGCCGTGGGCAGCACCGCCCTGGCGGGTGGCACCTACACCGTCACCGCAGCCGGTGTACTGACCTGGACGCACGCCAGCAACGGCAGCACGCTGACCTTCAACCGCGATGGCTACTACAGCTACACGCCGGCCACGGCCGACCTGCCCAACCCGCCGCTTGCTGCTGCCACCAACGTCACACTGACGGCAGCTCCGGCAGCAGCCGCAGGTCTGACGCTGACCGGCCTCAACGAGACTCGCGTCAACGTTGGCGTCACCTACACCACTGGCGGCAACGGCGGCGTGGGCGTCACGGGCAGTGGCCTCACCAGCCCCAACGAAGATGGCATCGCTGACGACTCGCAGGTCGACAACCTCGAAACCCTGCTCTTCACGTTCAACACTTCCACGCACCCGCGCGGCGTCGAGAACATCAGCTTCACGATCAACGCCAACAACAGCAACCTCGGCAGCACGGCTGGCGCAGGCGGCAGCAGCTCGCTGACCTACCTCGTCTATCACATCGACGGTCACCTGCTGGGCAGCTTCGTCAGCGACTCGGAAGGCACGGTCACCCTGCCCTCCACGTTCAGCAACGTCGGTTCGGTCGAAGTGCAGACCTCCAGCGATGCCGAAGCACGCATCTCCGGCATCAGCTACCAATCGGTGCTGGCCGACACCAGCACCACGGTGGTTGCACCGGTCACCATTGGCTACACGCTGACCGACAGCGACGGCTCCAGCAGCAGCTCGACGCTGACGCTGACCTCGTACAACAACGCAGTGGCCGGTGACGACAACGCCAACACGCTGACTGGCAGCGGCATCAACGACCAGCTGTATGGCCTGGGCGGCAACGACACCATCAGCGGTGGCGCCGGCCACGACCTGCTGTCGGGTGGTGCGGGCAACGATTCGCTGAGCGGTGGCGATGGCGATGACAAGCTGTTCGGCGGCACCGGCAACGACACGCTGGACGGTGGCAACGGCAATGATCGCCTGACCGGGGGTGGCGGCAACGACATCATGACCGGTGGTGCTGGCGCCGACACCTTCGTCTGGTCGCTCGCCGATCGTGGTGCTGTCGGCACACCGGCAGTCGATACGATCCAGAGCTTCGACAACGCAACCGCCGCAGCGGGTGGCGACGTACTCGACCTGCGCGATCTGCTGCAGGGCGAGAGCCACATCGGCACCAACACCGGTACGCTGGGCAACTACCTGCACTTCGAATCGAGCGGTGGCAACACCACCATCCAGATTTCGAGCAGCGGTGGTTTCACCTCGGGCTACAACGTGGCGGCGGTCGACCAGAGCATCGTGCTGCAAGGCGTGGATCTGACCTCGGGCGGCACGCTCAACGACCAGACCATCATCCAGAACCTGCTCACGCAGGGCAAACTGCAAACGGACTGATTGTTTGAGCCCATGAAAAAGGCCGACACGCGAGCGTATCGGCCTTTTTCATTCAGCGTACAGAAGCGCTACCGATCTCTAAGCCTCACGAAGAATCGTCGAGCGGCGCAGCTCATCTTCGGGGAAGACTCTGCCGGTTTTCAGGCAACCATAGATGTGCTCGAAAACCAGGCCGGGCTTGCCCTTCACCTTCCCGCTGCGGAAGTACGAATGCCCCTTCGGAACATCGTAGGAATTGTTGATGTCGTCGCAGTCCACCACGTAGACATTCTTGGGCGTCATATCCATGTTTTCCGGCCCGGTATGGCCGAGGCGACGCGACGCAATCTTGTTCTTCAGGTTTGCCGCCTTGCTGGCGCGCAGAGCGAGGTCGTCTGAAGCGTAGTAAACGACCACATTCCTCGATGCATCACAGATCAGCTTGGCTCTCTCCGTCCGGTGAATCGATTCGTTCTCGATGTCAGCTGCGACGAGGAAGGTGTTGCGGAAAATGAGCGGCACGCCATCGGAGAGATCGTATCGATCCCATGCGCATAGCGTTTCCCTGAGCACCCTGTTGCCCATCGAGTGGGCAAGGACGTTGATGCGCTTCAGGCAAGGATCGGTATCCGGCGCGTTGAGGTTGGACTCCCGCCATTCGAGGAAGCGACTCAATGCCCGCGACAGCGAGTAGGCACTGCCATCGGCAGACTTCTGATCGTCCCAGTAGTCCTGGACGATGCCCAGATCGTTGTCACACGGCCAGATGATGGGAACGACCAGAACTTCGCCCTGGTCTTTCTGATCGCACAGCGCCTGGAACTCCAGGGCGGACTCAAAGACGCTGTCAGGCAGATTCGAAAAGCCGTGAATGTAGAGAATGATCTGTCGGTAGTTAGAGTTTTTCAGCTCAGACAGGAAGTTCATTCCTCCCACTTCCGTGAGGCTTCCGTCCGCATCCCGTCTGCAAAAAAACACCGAATTGCTCGGCGCATTGTTCTTCAGATCAAACTCGAATTTCCTGCCTGCTCTGGTCTGGATGGAGCCCTTCGGAAATCTATTCGTAATGAACAGCATGGCAGTGCCTCCGTACGGAAATTGAACGCTGGCGTTTGAAGGGAGCGGCAGCTCGTCAGCCGCTTGGTGGCTGACGAACAGTCCTCTCGAATAAGGTGGGGCGCGGGCTACGCTCAATGCGCCGCACTGCTGCAGCCTTGAGCGTGGGGCATGCGGGCACAGCCAGCATGTGCATGCCAGCTTACGAACCCCGACAGGCCATGTCTATCGGCCGTTGGGGCACATCCGGTTTCATGGCCGCCGCCAGCCTGCAGCAATACCCGGGCATGGACCGAAGGCGCTCGGGAGCGCGCAGTCCGTTTGATGCGGCCGACACTCCGTCAGTGCGAAGCGCGCGGCCACTCGCTCACCCCGCCAGACGCCGCGTCACCGCCGGGCCGGTCAGCCCGGAGACCTCCAGCGCCGTCAGCGCCTGCCACTCCGCCTCGGTCTCGACGCGTTCGGCAATCACGGCGATCTCCAGGCTGCGTGCGATGCCCATCACCGCGCTGACGAAGCGGCGATTGCCTTCGTGCCCATCGACCCCGCTGACGAAAGCACCGTCCAGCTTGACGTAGTCGATACGCACTTCATGCAGGCGCGGCAAGGCGGCAAAGTAGCGACCGAAGTGTTCGATGCCCAGCTTGCTGCCGCGACGATGCGTCACCTCGCTCAGCTGTGCCAGGGCCTTCAGCCCGGCCTCGTCGACGAGAATGCGCTCCGAAACCTCGAGCCAGACTCGCGATGCCTCGGCTCCGATGCTGGCCAGGTGCGCATCGCAGGCGGCAATGAAGCCATCGCTCAGCAGACTGGACGGCGAGATATTGACGGCCACGTCCCCAGCCTGGGTCGCCAGTCTCGCCAGGGCCAGATCCAGTGCCAGCAAGTCCAGCTCGGCAAGCCGTCCCTGACGCTGTACCGCGGGCACGAACTGCCCGGCAACGACGCGCGTGCCGTCGTCGGCAACAAGCCGCATCATGACTTCGGCATGCAGCAAGGCACTATCCGTACGCACCACGGGATACGCCACCAGCTCGAAACTACGATTGGCGAGCGCCCGCTCGACCGTCGCACGCCAGTCCTCGCCGGACATGACGCCTGCACTGTGTTCGATGGCCAGCCCGGCCAGCGGTGGCGACGCCGTCCCCGCCTGCAACAGGGCTGCGTCGATGCGTGTCATGACCGTTGCCACGGATTCGCCGGGCTCGTACGCCGTCCAGCCAATCGTGGCCACCGGATGCACTTCGGCAATACCGTCACCCACCAGGGTGTCGAGCTGCGCCGAGATGATGTGGGCCAGCTCCGCAGCGCGCAGCATCACCGTATCAGGCAGCAGCAACGCAAACTCCGCACCGCCAAGACGCCCGCGGATCACTTCGCACTCCGGCAGATCGGCCGACTGCACGATGCGCGAACAGGCCTTCACCAGCGCATCACCACGCTCACGACCGAGACGATGGTTGAAGCCGGCGAGGTCGTTGAGGCGCACCAGCAGCAACACACCATCCGAGCTGGCCTTGTCGGCATCGAGCTGCTCGCGCAGATTGCCCATGAAGTGATCACGATTCGGCAAACCGCTCAGGCTGTCCTGGCGCGCCTCGGTGCGCAGGTTCTCGATACGTTGGGCCTGTTCGGCGAACATGGCCTGCAAACGCACCACCATCGCGTTCATGGCCTGCGACACCACGCGCAGCTCCGGCACGCGCGACTCGGGCACCGCCACGAAACGCCGTTCGCCAATCGCCTGCGCTTGCGTCACCAGCTCCTCAAGCGGCGTGCGCAACCAGCGCATCAGGCGATTGATGACCAGACCCAGCGAGAGGCCGATCAGCAGCAAGGTGACCGCCAGCTTGATGCTGCCCTGCCACAGCGCTCCGTAGGCGTAACGCGTGCTGGCGCGCAGTTCCAGGCTGCCGGCCTGCTTCCAGCCATCCGACACCTGCGCGCGGCCGGCTTCGGCCTGCAGCGGCCACAGCGCCATGAACCAGCCCGGCGCATCAGTCAGCTCCACCGTGTTGTGCCGCTCGACCAGCACCTTGCCGTCGACACCGCGCAGCACGATGCTTTCGAAGTGGCCGGAATCAAACAGCGCCTGCACCTGCAGTTCCAGCATCGCCGCATCCTTGCTCTGCTGCGACATCGACAGCGCCAGCGAGGCCGCACTGTCACTGGCCTGCGCATACAGCTGCTGAGCCTGGTAGTCACGCGCCATGCGCATGCTCACCACGAAGCTGCCCGCCAGCGCCAGCAGCATCGCCGCCAGCGCGCAGAGCCACAATCGGGTCAATAGCGTCATTGCCTGTCCTCCTCGCCCGCACTGGTGTGCGGGTCTTTCCTGTGTTCAAGGTTCTCAGGGTTCATATCCAGCCGCCTTCATCCTGATCAGCACGTCGGTCCAGCGCGTCAATCGATCCACCGGCGAGGCCGGCCTGTCTGCCCCGGCCATCCACACCCCCTCGCCGTTGAAGCTGAAGACCGGGGTCAGGTCCGGACGGCGCCCGGCGGGCAGGATTTCGGTGATGAGGTTGTCCAGCACCAGCGGTTCGGCATCGGGCTGGGCGTAGTAGCTGAGGACCATGTGCGCCTGGGTCACCGAACTGCCGGCGGCGCCGATTCTGGCACGCACATAAGTCAGGCGCATTTTCGAGGCGGGCACGCCCAGCTCGATGAGGCTGAAGTACTTGGCAATCGCAAAGTCCTCGCAGTCCCCGGCGCCGCGGCCAAGGGTTTCCAGCGGCGAGGCCCAGTAGTCGACGTTGCTCCACACGACGACATCGTCCTCGAACTGGATGCGTCGATTGAAGAACTCGTTGACCCGCTTCAGGCGCTCGGGTTCGGGCAGCGTGGTCATGCGTGCGAGGGCATCGCGCCAGTCCAGCAGGTTGCGCACACCGCCGGCGCCGAAGCGTCCATTGACGTATTGCTGCATGCGTTCGAGGTTGCTGGCCCACACCCCGCACATCAGGGTCAACGCCAGCACGCCGCGCACGAGCCAGTGAACGAAAACGCGCAGCCGCGGTCGGAAGATGTGCAAAACCTCACCAAAAACAGGTGAACTGCACAAAAAGTTACAGTGCGCGTTACGCTTTGAGGTCATTGCCCGCTAAACTTCGCGCATAAATCAATAACTTGCCTCAATTTGTGCAATTCAGCAAAGTTGGCAGAGGCAACACGAAAAGCACGCACTTTCCCCGGATCTTCTGCAAAGCGTTGAGGGCCGCCCAGCAGTAGATTGTGCAGCGGGAAGCAATGGAGAACGGGATGTACAAGAAGTTGTCCGCAGCAATCTGCCTCGCACTGACCGCGCAATATGGTTATGGCGCCACGCTCGGCGAAGTCGCCGAACGCGCCTTGGCCAACAGCCCGGAAGTCAGGGCACGCCTGCATGAGTTCCTCTCCTCCAGTGAAGACCAGGACGCCGCCAAGGGCGCCCGCCTGCCCCGCGTCGATCTGGAATCCTATTACGGCCGCGAACGCCTGGACACCAATGTCGGCAACGTCCAGCGCTTCAACCACCCCGGCGTCAACCTGCAACTGCGCCAGCTTCTTTGGGACGGCTTCGCGACCCGCAACGAAATCCGCCGCCTGGGCCACAACAAGGCCGCCCGCTACTACGACTTGCTGGCGACCTCGGACGAAATCTCCCTCGAAGCCGTCCGCTCCTACTTCGACGTCCAGCGTTACCGACAGCTCTCCCAGCTGGCCCAGGACAACTGGGCAGTGCACAAGGAGACTTACGACCAGATCGAGCAAAGAGTGAAGGCCGGCGTGGGACGCCGCGTCGACCTTGAACAAGCCGCCGGCCGTCTGGCCCTGGCGCAATCGAACTGGCTGACCGAAAGCAGCAACCTGCACGACGTCACCGCCCGCTTCCAGCGCATCGTCGGTGAGCTGCCCCCGGTACTGGCCGAATCGCCCTCGGTAGCGCCCAAGCTGCCGGCCGAAAAGGACGTGCTGCCGACCGCCGTCAAGCAAAACCCGACCTTCCTGTCCGCCGTGTCCGGCGTGCGCTCTGCCCGCTCGCAGACCGCCGTGCGCCGCGCCGCCAACTCGCCGACTTTCGAAGCGCGCGGCAGCCACAGCCTGGAGCGCAACCACGGCGGCACGCCCGGCCACTACTCCGACACCGTGGCCCAGGTGGTCATGAACTACAACCTGTTCCGCGGCGGCTCCGATCAGGCCCGCATCCGCTCGGCCGAGGAGCAGTTCAACACGGCCATCGCCATCCGCGACAAGACCTGCCGCGACCTGCGCCAGATTGCCGTGATCGCCACCAACGACCTGCGCAAGCTGCGCGAGCAGATCCAGTACCTCGAGCAACACGCCCTGTCGACCGAGAAGGCGCGTGACGCATACCGCCAGCAGTTCGATATCGGCCAGCGCAGCCTGCTCGACGTGCTCGACACCGAAAACGAACTGTTCGAAGCCCGCCGTGCGCTGGAACGTGCCCGCTACGACCTCAAGCTCGCCGAATTCCGCGTGCTGGCAGCCACCCACACCATCATGCCGACCCTGGGCCTGGCGCCGGGCAGCAACATTTCGCCACTGGAAGAACAGGGTGACGAGAGCGAACTCGATGGTGCTGCCAATTGCGACACCAGCATGACCCCGCCGCAGACTCTGGACACGGCTGCCGCGATGGCTGGCCGCCCGCCGCGCACCTTCACCCTGCAGCCGGACCTGCTTGCTGCCACACCGCCGCGCAAGCCGGCTGCCGATGCACCCGTGCCCGAGCATTGCCAGTTCGCGGCCCAGGACTGGGCTGCCGCCTGGTCGGCCAAGGACCTCGACAAGTACCTGGGCTACTACTCGCCTGGCTTCGAACCGATGACGCGCGCCGACCAGAAGGCCTGGAAACAGCTGCGTGCGGAGCGCCTCAACAAGCCCTACATCGCGGTCAAGCTGGCCGACATCAAGGTCAAGCAGATCAGCGCCAGCAGCTGCGAAGTCAGCTTCAACCAGCAATACCGCTCCAGCGACTACAACGACGACGTCAACAAGACCCTCGTCATCCGTCGCGAAGCCGACAGCTCCTGGAAGATCCAGCGCGAGGTTGCACCGCGCAAGGCGAGCACCAACTGACCGCCGGCGTGAAGTCCTCCCTCAAGACGACGGCCGTCCAGGTCGTTGTCAGGGGATGGCCGGCCTCTTCCCGCACCCGTCAGGCAACCCGAACCGAACACGCCGCCACAGCGCCACGCTTGCGCTGTGCGCACTGCTGACGGCTTGCCTGGGTTTTGGCACCGCGCCCGCCGCGGCTGACACCGAGGTACGCCTCTACCGGCGTGACGAGACTCCCAGCAAACCCCAGCACTCCGAGCTGGTGCTGCTGGAAGCCCTGCACCGCACAGAGAAAAAGTACGGCCGGGCACACGTCGCCCACACCGGCGGCAACCTGCCGCGTGAACGCCTGCTGATCGAGATGATCAAGGGCGAGACGGTCAACGTCACCATCGTCGCCACCCAGCCCAGCTGGGAAGCCAGCACCCTGCCCATCTGGGTCCCGGTCGACCTCGGTCTGTCGAGCTATCGCATCGGTTTCGTGCGCAAGGACGGTCAGGCCCGCCTGAATAACGTGAAAACGCTGGATGACCTGCGCAAGATTTCCGTGGGCGTTGGCCTCGGCTGGTCGTCGCGCAAGATCATGGAAGCCAGCCAGCTGCAGATGGAAACGGCGCGCGATCAGGATGCACTGACCAAGATGCTGGTCGCCGAGCGCGTGGACTACTTTCCGCGTGGTGTGAACGAGATCTTCAGCGAATACGACGCGATGCCCGATCGCCCGCCTGAACTGGCCGTTGAAAGCGACCTGCTGCTGGAATTCCCCCTGCCCACCTACATCTTCGTGTCGCCCGCTGCACCGGCACTGGCGCGGCGCATCCACGAAGGCATGGAGAGCATGGTCAAGGACGGCACCCTGTTGAAGATGGTTGTGCGCAACCACGCCGAGATGCTGCAACGCGCGCGGCTATGCCAGCGCCGCGTGATCCACCTGCCCAATCCCCTGCTGTCGGCCGACAACCCGATACAGCGCAAGGAGCTGTGGTTCGATCCCTTCAGCCCCGCCACGGGCCTCTGCCCCACAGCGGCTGTCGCAAAGAAAAAGGGCCAGACCCGTTAAGGTCTGACCCTTTCTGTTGCGGCAGTCCGGCTGCTTACCAGCCACCACCCAGCGCACGGAAGATGTCGACACTCGCCGTCAGCGCATTCGCCTGCGCGTCGATGCGGTCCGACTCCACGCTGTAGAGGTTGCGCTGCGCATCCAGCACTTCCAGCCACGGCGAGGCACCCACGTCATAGCGCTTCTGCGCAATGCGCAGCGATTCGGCCAGAGCCGTCGCGCGCTGCGTCTGGGCAAGCTGCGTCTCGCGTGCGGCGCGCAGGTTGCCCAGCGCGTCGTAGGCTTCCTTGAACGCCGTCTGCACGGTGCGCACGTAACCCACCTCGGCCTGCGTGCTGCGCGCCTTGGCGGCATTCACCTGCGCGTCGATGCGGTTGATGCCGAAGATCGGCTGGGTCAGGCCAGCGGCCAGACGCCAGATGAAAGCCTGCGGCGAGAACAGGTCTGAGAGTTGTGCGCTCTCGTAGCCTGCCCCACCCGTCAGGATGATCTGCGGGAAGTACTGCGCACGTGCTTCGCTGACACGCGCCTGGCTGGCAGCGAGACTGGCCTCGGCCTGACGCACATCGGGACGACGCATCAGCAGGCTGGACGGCAGGCCTTCCGGCACCGTGGGCGCATCCGGCAGCGTGGCCGCCGTGCTGCGCGACACCTTGCCTTCGATGATCTCGCGCGGCGAAGCGCCAACGAGCACGGCAATGGCACGCTCTGCTTGCGCCTGCGCGGCCTTCAGCGTGGGCAGCGCCGCCGCAATCGCATCACGCTCGCTCTGCGCCTGCTGCACCTGCAAGCTGCTGGCCGTGCCACCGTTCAGCTTGCGCTGCGCCAGTTGCAAAGCCTCGTTGCGCGTCGTCAGCGTCTCCTGCAGGAAGTTCAGCTTGTGGTCGATGGCCAGCAGGCTGAAGTAGCTGCGCGCCACCTGCGCCGCAATCGACGACTGCGCCGTTGCCAGTGCTTCACGCGTCGCTGCAAAGTCTCCCAGTGCCGCACGGTTGGCGCTGCGCACACGGCCCCACAGGTCCACTTCGTAGGCCACGTCGATGCCGACCTTGAAGTCGTTGGACAAGTAGGTGCCCGCCGGGCGCGCCATGGCGCCCATCTCGGTGGCCTTGCTGCGGCTCGCACCGGCAGTGAGATCCACCGACGGCGCGTAGCTGCTGCGTGCCACGCGCAGCGCGGCGGCCGACTCATCGACACGCGCTGCGGCAATGCGCAGATCGGCATTGTTGGCGAGCGCACGCTCGACGAGCGCATCGAGCGACGGATCGTTGTAACGCGACCACCACTTGCTCAGGTTCTCGGCCGGCGCTTCAGCCACCGGCAGTTCCAGCTTGGGCTTGTCGGCTTCCGGCGTCGAGGCGCAGGCGCTCAGCAGAGCGACTGCGGCCAGCATGCCGATGTACAACGGGGTCTTCATGGGTTGCTTGATCAGATCAGGCATCTTGCTTCTCCAGCGCGGCAGGCGTGTCATCCCCCGCATCCGATTTGGGCGCCGGCTTGTCACCCGTCAGATCGTTGATCAGACGGAAGAACAGCGGCACGAAGAAAATGGCGAGGAAGGTCGCAGCCAGCATGCCGGTCATGACGCCCGTACCGACCGACTGGCGAGCACCGGCACCGGCGCCCGACGAGAAGGCCAGCGGCACCACGCCGAGGATGAAGGCCATCGAGGTCATGATGATGGGGCGGAAGCGCAGGCGTGCCGCTTCGATGGCCGCATCCAGCGTCGACATGCCTTCATGACGCTTCTGCACCGCGAACTCGACGATCAGGATCGCGTTCTTCGCCGCCAGACCGATCAGTGTCACCAGACCGATCTGGAAGTACACATCGTTGGTCAGTGGCGGCGCCATGCCTCCCGACAACCAGCCGAACACGATGTTGTGCAGCCACACACCGCCCAGTGCACCGAAGATGCCGAAGGGCACAGCGAGCAGCACCGACAGCGGCAGCGACCACTTCTCGTATTGCGCAGCGAGGATCAGGAACACCATCACCACAGCCATGCCCAGCGCGAGACCTGATGCACCCGAGGCACGCTTCTCCTGGTACGACGCACCGCTCCAGTCGAGCGAGAAATCCGGCGGCAACACTTCGGCCGCGAGCTTCTCGATCTCGGCAATCGCCTGCCCCGAGCTGACGCCCGGCGCACCGGAGCCCAGCATCTTCACAGCCGGCAGGTTGTTGAAGCGATCCAGCGTATCCGGGCCCGAGCTGTACTTCACCGTGGTGAAGGACGACATCGGCAGCATGCGACCACCGCTGGCCTTGACGTAGATCTTGCCGATGTCCTCAGGCTTCATGCGGTACTGCGTATCCGCTGCCATCAACACCTGCCAGGTGCGGCCGTACTTGTTGAAATCATTGACGTAGTAAGTGCCCAGCGTTGCCGACAGCGTGTTGAACGCATCGTCGAGCGACACGCCCAGTGCCGCCGCGCGCTCGCGGTCGACATCGACGTAGAGCTGCGGTGACGAGGCACGCCACAAGGTCTGCACGTAGGCGAGCTTCTTGTTCTGCATGGCCTTGCCCATGAAGCCGTAGACCACTTCGGCCGTACGCTTGGGACCACCATCACCACGGTTCTGGATGTAGAACTCGAAACCACCAGCCTGACCGAGACCGAAGATCGCGGGCGGGTTGAAGGCCAGGATCAGTGCTTCGCGAATGCCCGCCGTCTTGCCATACACCTCGCCGACCAGGGCCTGCGTAGGCAGCTTGCGCTGGTCCCAGGGCTTCTGCGTCACGAAGATCGTGGCGGCCGAGTTCTTGTAGCTACCACCGAGGAAGTCGAAGCCGGTGAAAGCGATCACGTCCTCGTTCGCAGGGTTGGACTTGATGATGTCCGTGACCTGCTGAACGATCTTGTCCGTGCGTTGCAGCGAGGCACCATCCGGCAGGAACACGGCCGAGATGAACCAGCCCTGGTCTTCGTCCGGCACCAGCGAGCCCGGCGTGCCGACCCACAGCTTGCCGGTCAGCGCGATCATGCCGCCGAACAACACGATGCCCAGCAGCGCACGGCGTGCGAGACCACCCACCAGCCAGGTGTAGCGACGCGTCAGCGCACCGAACAAGCGGTTGAAGGCGCGGAAGAAGAAGTTGTCCGCCTTGTGCTCGCTCTTGAGGATCAGCACGCACAGTGCCGGCGTCAGCGTCAGCGCAACGAGACCCGAAATACTCACCGCAATCGCGATGGTCACCGCGAACTGGCGGAACAGCTCACCCGTCAGGCCACCGAGGAAGGCGATAGGCACGAACACCGACACCAGCACCAGCACGATGGCGATGACGGGGCCCGTCACCTCGTGCATGGCCTGGATGGCCGCCTTGCGCGCACTCATGTGCTGCTCGTGCATGATGCGTTCGACGTTCTCGAGCACCACGATCGCATCGTCAACCACGATACCGATGGCCAGCACCATGCCGAACAGCGTGAGCGTGTTGATCGAGTAGCCCAGCATGATCATGCCGGCGAAGGTACCCAACAGCGACACCGGCACCGCGACGATGGGGATCAGCGTTGCACGCCAGTTCTGCAGGAACAGGAAGACAACGAGGAAGACCAGCAGCATCGCCTCGCCCAGTGTCTTCACCACTTCGTGGATCGACACCTTCACGAAACGCGTCGTGTCGTAAGCCACCTTGTGCGTCAGGCCCTCGGGGAATTTCTGCGACAGCTCGGCCATCGTGGCGTTCACTTCATCGGCCACGCCCAACGCGTTGGCACCCGGCTGCAGGAAGATACCGAGCAGCGTTGCCGGCTTGCCGTTGATGCGGCCGACGAAGTCGTTGTCCTTGGCGCCCAGCTCGACGCGCGCCACATCCTTCAGGCGCAGCTTGCCGCCGAAACCATTCGAACGGACGATGATTTCTTCAAACGCCTTGGCGTCCGGCAGGCGGCCTTGCGTGGTGATGGTGTAGACCAGCTCCTGCCCGGTAGCCGCCGGCATCTGGCCGATCTTGCCCGGCGCAAACTGCGCGTTCTGCGCATTCACCGCGGCAGCAATTTCGCCGACGGTCACGCCCAGCTGCGCCATGCGGTCCGGCTTCAGCCAGATGCGCATTGCATAGTCCTTGGCACCGAAGATCTGCACATTGGTCGTGCCCGGCACGCGCTTGATGCGATCCAGCACGTTCAGCGTCACGTAGTTGCTGATGTACAGGTTGTCGTAACGGCTGTCAGGCGAATAGAAAGCAATAACCTGCAGGAAGCTCGACGAGCCCTTCTGCACGGTCACGCCCTGGCGCCGCACTTCCTGCGGCAGGCGCGACTCGACCTGCTTGACGCGGTTGTTGACGTTGAGCGCAGCCTGATCGATGTCGGTACCGATATCGAAGGTCACGGTGATGGTCACCACACCATTCGATGCCGACGTCGAATTCAGGTACATCATGTGCTCGACGCCGTTGACCTGGCTTTCGATGGGCGCCGCAACGGTCTGCTCCAGCACCTCGGCCGAAGCGCCGGGGTAGATGGCCTGGATCTGCACGGTGGGCGGGGCGATTTCCGGGTACTGCGCAATCGGCAGCACACGGATCGCCGCCAGCCCTGCCAGCGCGATGAAGATGGATATGACAGCCGCAAAAATCGGCCTGTCTATGAAGAAGCGTGAAAACATGTGAGCCTCGCGTTCGGGTGAGAGGCGCTGACCATCAGATCAGCGCGCCGCGTATGTCATGTATGCCTTATTTGCCAGCGGGAGCTGCGGCGGGGGCCGATTGCGCGGAAGGTGCGGCCGGCGCGATCTCGGCACCGGGGCGCATCATGAGCTTGGTGAGGTTGTCGAGAATCACCTGGTCGCCCGAGGCGAGGCCCTTCTTGATCACCCACACGCGCGCGCCGTCTTCGCCACGCGCCCACTCACCCACCTCGACCGGACGTGGCATGGCAATCGTCTTGCCATCCTTGTCCTTGCCAGCGACGAGCACCATCTTGCCTTGCGGCCCTTCGAGCACGGCCGCCTGCGGCACGGTGATCGCTTCGGGGCGCACAGCGCCAGCCAGCGACACACGCACGAACTGACCAGCCTTCAGGTGACCATCCGCATTCGGCACTTCAGCGCGCATCTCGACCGTGCCGGTCTGGTTGCTCACACGCGAATCGGTGAAGTTGAGGCGACCGCCCTTGGCCAGCAGGCGACCTTCGACGTCACGCACCTCGACGCTCCATGCACCGCCCTTGGGCAGCTTCAACGAGCCCGCCACAACGTCACGATCAATCGCGCTCTGCTCGTTTTCCGAAGGACCGAAGCCCACGTACATCGGGTTCAGCTGCACCAGGGTGGCAAGCAGGCTGTCGGCTTGCGACACGAGGCTGCCTTCCGACTTCAGCGCACGACCGACCACACCCGACACCGGCGCCACGACACGCGTGTAACCGAGGTTGAGGTTGATCTCCTGCAGGCGGGCCTTGGCGGCCAGCAAACCGGCGGCGGTGATCTGTTCGTTCGACACCGCGTTGTCGTACTCCTGCTGGCTCACGGCCTTGTCGGCCAGCAGCGGCTTCAAGCGGGCCGACTCGCGGCTGGCCTGTGCAGCACGTGCCTGGGCAGTCGCCACATCGGCTTCAGCCGCAGCGGCCTGCGCCTTCAGCGGCTTGTCGTCGAGTTCGAACAGCACCTGGCCCGCACCCACGGCGAGGCCTTCGGTGTAGTGACGCTTTTCGAGGATGCCGCCCACGCGGGCGCGCACTTCCACCTCCTTCGAGCCCACCGTCTGGCCGGTGTAGTCGAAGACGACGGGCAGCTCTTTGGCCTGCACGGTCACGGCCGTCACCGGCATCGCCGGCATGGGGCCACCCATACCGCCATGACCACCACCCTGGCCTTCAGGGCCCTTGGAGCAAGCAGCGAGAAGCACCGACAGGCTCAAGGCTGCCAATGCGGGTTTGAAAACATTGCGGTTCATTGCGGGTTCTCCGTGGAGGGAATTCAAAAAGCGTCAGAAATCGGGGCGACAAAAGCGGGTAAGGCTGGAATCCGGGGCGCAATCTTGCGGCGCCGCAACAAGTCACACTGTAGGACATTCGTATGGCAAACGAACGACTGAGCGGAATTGCCGATGTTGCAGCGCATTGCAATCGATTCGACTCGACGCCATTAAACATACATCCTTGCATGTATGTCAATACCTCTCTATAATCCACATCATTCGCAGGGATATGCAGCAGTAAAGATTTTCGCGGCCAGGCTCAAGCCGGCCGCTCCGGAGACCCCATCAATCATGGTTCGCAAGACCAAGGAAGAAGCCCAGGCCACGCGCTGCCAGCTGCTCGACGCCGCCCAGCGCGTGTTCTGCGAGCGCGGCGTGTCGCACACCTCGCTGCATGAAATCGCCACCGAGGCCGGCCTCACGCGTGGCGCCGTTTACTGGCACTTCGAGAACAAGGCAGCCCTGCTCGCCGCCCTCTGGGAGCGCGCCTCCCTGCCCATCGATGCCCTCGTCGAGGAGCTGGAACAGAAGTACGCCGAAGACCCCTTGGGCGGCATCGAGAACAAGATGCTGGCCGTGCTGCGCCTGATCTCGGAAAACCAGCAGGCGCAGGAGATCACCAGCATCGTCCTCACCAAGTGCGAGTACGTCGAAGAGAACGACGCTGTGCGCCAGCACTTCGTTGACATGCGCGAGCAATGCCTCGACGAGGTCGAAGGCAAGTTCCGCGCAGCCATCGAGAAGGGCCAGATCCCTGCCGACACGCCCGCGCGCACCGCCGCACTGGGGCTGTTCGCCATCTTCGACGGCGCCTGCTTCCACTGGCTCATGGACCCGGCACGCTACCCGCTGATGCCCCACGCAGAACTGCTCGTGCGCTCCTACATCAAGGGCCTGCGGCAGAGCTGAAGCGGCCGGCAACAACAGCAAGCCCGGTCAATGTCGCGTCCGCCACGCTGTGCCAGAATCCGCCCATGCTTGAACACGTCACTTACTGCTTCCCCGGCGGGCGCCACCGCGCCATCACGCTGAGCTATGACGACGGCAAGGTCTGGGACCGCCGTCTCGTCGACATCCTCAACACGCACGGGCTGAAGGCCACTTTCAATCTCAACGGCGGCAAGTTCGGCCGTGACAGCCGCATCAACGCGAATGAAGTCGCCGAGCTCTACGCCGGCCACGAAGTCGCTGCGCACAGCCTCACCCACCCCACGCTGACACGCTGCCCGCAAGAGATGCTGGTGCAGCAGATCATCGACGACCGCAAACGGCTCGAGGACCTCGTCGGCTACCCCGTGCGCGGCTTCGCCTACCCCAACGGCCAGCAGAACGAACGCCTCAGCAGCCTGCTGCCCAACCTGGGCATCGCCTACGCACGCAGCACCGTGTTGACGCGGCAGTTCACCCTGCCCGACGCGCGCTTCGCCTGGCACCCCACCCTGCACCATCGCGAAGATCTGCTGGCGCTCGGCGAGAGCTTTCTTCATCGCGACAAACCGCAGCACCTCGACCTGCTCTACATCTGGGGTCACAGCATCGACTTCGAGAACGAAGACAACTGGCAGGTCATCGAAACCTTTGCCCGCATGGCCGGCCGCCATGCCGACATCTGGTACGCCACCAACATCGACGTAATCGACTACCTCGACGCGCTCGACCGCCTGCAGTTCACCGCCGACAGCAGCCGCGTCTACAACCCCTCTGCCCGCAGCGTCTGGCTGCGCGCCGACTTCGTGCGCACCAACGGCAGCGCCCGCCACATCGTCGAAGTGCCCGGCGGCGCCCGCATCGACCTCCAGCAACGCTGAACTGATCCGCGTCAAAAGCTGCTCCTTGTGGCTCGCTCTATAAGGTGCATTTTTATTGCATCTTTTTAAAGATGCATATATCTTGCATCTTAATGGCCAACCCACCGGCCTGAGCACACCACCGACTTCCAGGAGAACAACATGAGCAAATCGCGCACTCTCTGGCGTGGGCTGGCCGTGGTCTTCCTGCTCTCATTCGCCGCGCTCGGCTGGATGGGCAGGGAGATCTACCTGTCCGCCCCGCCCATTCCGCAACAGGTCGTCGCACAGGACGGCCGCGTGCTGTTCAGCGGCGAACAGATCCAGCGCGGCCAGCAGGCCTGGCTGTCGGCTGGCGGTCAGCAACTCGGCTCGGTGTGGGGCCACGGCAGCTACGTCGCCCCCGACTGGTCGGCTGACTGGCTGCACCGCGAGGCCGTCGCCCTGCGCGATGCACTCGCTCAAAAGCAATATCAACGCAACTTCGACCAGCTCGCCCGTGACGAACAAGCCCTGATCGCCGAACGCGTGAAGCAGGAGATGCGCGCCAACCGCTACGACGCCGACACGAAGACGCTGGCCGTCAGCAGCGAGCGCGCCGCCGTCATTCGCCAGCTCTCTCAGCACTACAGCGGCCTCTTCGGCGCCGACACCTCGCTCGAAGCCCTGCGCGAGCAATACGCCATGGTCAAGGCCACGCTCAAGGATGAAGGCGACCTCGCCGCCCTGCCCACCTTCTTCTTCTGGTCCGCCTGGTCCGCCACCACCGACCGGCCCGGCGAAACCAATCTCTCCTACACCAGCAACTGGCCGCACGAACCCCTGGTCGGCAACACGCCCACCACCGGCAACGGCCTGTGGTCCATCGCCAGCGTGATCCTGCTGATCGCCGGCATCGCCGCCATGGTCTGGTATCACAACGCGCATGAAGAAGAAGCCGATCCCGCAGCGCCCGGCAGCGACCCGCTGATCGACCTCAAGCCCACGCCCTCGATGCGCGCCACGCACAAGTACTTCTACGTCGTCATCGGCCTCTTGCTCACGCAAGTGCTGATGGGCGCCATCACCGCGCACTACTCGGTCGAAGGCCAGCAGTTCTTCGGCATCCCGCTCGCCGAGATCCTGCCCTACACCGTCAGCCGCACCATCCACACCCAGCTCGGCGTGCTGTGGATCGCCACCGCCTGGCTCGCCACCGGCCTCTACATCTCGCCCGCGCTCTCCGGCCATGAACCGAAGTTCCAGAAGCTTGGCGTCAACGTGCTGTTCTATGCACTACTACTGATCGTCGTCGGCTCCATTGCCTGTGGCTGGATCGGCGCACAGCAACGCCTCGGTACCCATTTTGCATTCTGGCTCGGCAACCAGGGGCTGGAATACACCAGCATGGGCCGCATCTGGCAATTTGGTCTGTTCGCCGGCCTGCTCATCTGGCTGGGCCTCATGGGCCGCGCCCTGTGGCCCGCACTCAAGCGTCCCGGCGAAAGCCGTGGCCTGATCATGATGGTCTTCCTGTCGGCCGTCTGCATCGGCGGCTTCTACGCCAGCTCGCTGATGTGGGGCCAGAAGAGCCACTACGCCATGATCGAGTACTGGAGATGGTGGCTCGTGCATCTGTGGGTCGAAGGCTTCTTCGAAGTGTTCGCCACCGCCGTCATCGCCCTGCTCTTCACACGCCTGGGCCTCATCGGCGCCGCAGCGGCCAACTCGGCCATCGTGCTCGAGACCATCGTGTTCCTCTTCGGCGGCATCCTCGGCACCCTGCACCACCTCTACTTCACCGGCACACCCACCTCGGTCATCGCCGTCGGCGCAGTCTTCTCCGCACTCGAAGTGGTGCCGCTCAGCCTCATCGGCATCGAGGCGTATCGCAACTACAAGCGCAGCCAGGCCGCGCCCTGGGTCGCCGCCTACAAGTGGCCGATCCTGTGCTTCGTCGCCGTCGGCTTCTGGAACACCGTCGGCGCCGGCCTGCTCGGCTTCGCCATCAACCCGCCGATCTCGCTGTACTACGTGCAAGGCCTCAACATGACCGCCGCCCACGGCCACGCCGCACTGTTCGGTGTGTACGGCATGCTCGGCATCGGCCTCATGCTGTTCTGCCTGCGCGGCCTCGCCCCGCGTGCGGCGTGGAACGACAAGCTGCTGTCCGGCGCCTTCTGGTCGCTCAACATCGGCCTCGCCATGATGGTCTTCATGTCGCTCCTGCCCGCCGGCATCTACCAGGCCTGGGCCAGCGTCAGCCAGGGCCTGTGGTTCGCCCGCTCGCCCGACATCATCCACTCCAGCGTCGTCACCACCCTCGTGTGGCTGCGCGTGCCGGGTGACATCGTGTTCTCGGTGGGCGTGCTGTTCCTCGGTGCGTTTGCATACAAGCTGTTGTGCAAGCCCAAGGCAGCTACTGTGAGCGTCACCAAACCTGTCACCGCAAACAGCTAAGCCTCCCACCCCGTCATTCCCGCGAAGGCGGGAATCCAGCGACGTTACCACCCGCAGCAAAAGTCACTGGATTCCCGCCTTCGCGGGAATGACGCTTCGAAGTACAGCCCACACTCGTACGGGCAAGCACGCCACCCTGCTATCGTCACGCCACCCCACACCCGGAGTCGCCGTGAGCTACCTCGCCCTCAAACACCTGCACATCAGCTGCGTCGTCCTCAGCATCAGCCTGTTCCTCCTGCGTGGCACCCTCACCCTGCGCCACATCGACTGGCGCCAATGGAAAGCCCTGCGCATCGCCCCGCACCTCATCGACACCGTACTGCTCGGCTCCGCCATCTGGATGACCGTGCAGATCCAGCAATACCCCTTCACCGCAAACTGGCTCACCGCCAAGTTCATCGCCCTGCTGGCCTACATTGCTTTCGGAAAGATCGCGCTGGGCAAGAACACGCCCGAATCACGCCGCGCGCCCGCCTTTGCGGCGGCGCTGCTGAGCGTGGCTTATATCGTGGGGGTGGCGCTTACCAAGTCGGCGAGTTGGGGGATGTCACCTTGAAGCGAAGCACAGAAAACCTTTGACTATTAATCCTGCAAACTGATTGAGGACTTCAGTTCGGCCGAAGCAGACGACGTAACTGCGTTTTGCGAATGACCGCTCAGCAGCGAAAGCGGACACTTGGAACGCTGGCGAGAAGGACTGATCGAGGCTAGGCAGGCGGCGCTCGCACGGGCAAAACAACAGGCGGCATGTAGGCGCCGCGATTCATCGGCTGAAGGATGCGCGATCATATGAAGATCGCCCCGGACCAAGCAGGAGCAACGCACCTTGAAAACCCTAACTATTGATCTCGAACACTGCTACGGCATCCGCAGGCTGACAGCGACGCTTGACTTCTCCAATACCCGCGCCATCGCCATCTACGCACCGAATGGCTCGATGAAGACCTCGCTGGCGCAGACGTTCCAGGACATCGCCGGCGGCGCGCCTTCCAAGGACCGCATCTTTCCAACGCGCGTCTGCACACGTAACGTCAAGGACGAGACCGGCGCTGAGCTATCAAAAGACAGCGTGCTCGTAGTCCGTCCCTACGAAGAGGCGATGGGGCACACGGCAAAGACGTCGACGTTGCTGGTGAACCCCGCTCTTCGCAAGGAGTACGAGGAACTGCATGCCACGATTGACGCGGCAAAGGCTGCGTTGCTGAAAGCCCTGCGGGAGCAGTCCGGCTCCAAACGCGATATCGAGAAGGAGTTTTCCCTAGCCTTTACGGCCAATGACAACAAGTTCTACATCGCCCTCAACCGCATCAAGGATGAGGTGGCGAATCGGCCTGACGCTCCGTTGAAGGACGTACCCTACGACGTGATCTTCGATGAGAAGGTACAAAGCTTCCTTGAAACCAAGGACTTCAAGACCGCTATCGACGGCTTCATCAAGAAGTACAACGAGCTGCTAGCCGCCTCGACCTACTTCAAGAAAGGCGTCTTCAATTACTACAACGCCGCCCAGATTGCCAAGCAGCTTGCCGACAACGGGTTCTTTGCCGCAAAGCACTCTGTCAACCTCAACGCGGGAGAGAAGACCGAGATCACAACGCAGAAGGAGCTGGAGGACCTGATCGCCAAAGAGAAGGAGGCGATCTCGAACGATAAGGATCTGCGCAAGAAGTTCGCCGAAATCGAGAAGTTAATCCAGAAGAACGTTACCGTGCGCGACTTTGAGGCCTACCTTCTGAACCATGAGGAGCTGCTGGCCAAGTTTGCCAACATGGCTGACTTCCGACAAGAAGTGTGGAAGGCCTACATCGATGCTCGCTTCGATCTCTACGTATCCTTGCTGGACCAATACCAAGCCGCTGAGAAGCGGCGCAAGGAAATCGAAGAGCAGGCGAAGAAGGAGCGGACCCAGTGGGAAGATGTGATCGACATCTTCAACGCGCGCTTCTTCGTGCCATTTAAGCTGGAAGCATCAAATCGTGTGGACGTGATCCTGGGCCAGCAGGAGATGCTGAGCCTCGACTTCATCTTCAACGACGGCATCGAGCAAGCCCCGGTTGACCGCGCCTCGCTGCTGCAGGCCCTCAGCACAGGAGAGAAGAAGGCCCTCTATGTACTGAACATCCTGTTCGAGATCGAGGCACGAAAAAAGGCCGCTCAGGACACGCTGATCATCGTGGACGACATCGCAGACTCGTTTGACTACAAGAACAAGTACGCAATCATTCAGTACCTGATGGACATTTCGGAGAGTCCACATTTCCAGCAGATTTTACTGACGCACAACTTTGACTTCTACCGCACGGTCGAAAGCCGCTTCGTTGGCTACAGCAACTGCCTGATGACCTCGAAGACCAGCGCAGGTGTGGCGCTGGAGCCGGCGGCTGGCATCAAGAACGTTTTCACGAAGGACTGGAAGGGCGCATTCTTCAAGGACCCCATGAAGAAGATCGCGTCGATCTCGTTCATCCGAAACCTGATCGAGTACACGCGCGGCGAGACCGACTCAGAATTCGTGAAGCTGACCTCACTGCTGCATTGGAAGGGCGACTCACAGAGCATCACGGTCGCGAGCCTAGACGCAATCTACAACGGTCTCTTCGGCGCGAAAGACAGTTCCCCAGATGGCAACAAGCCTGTGGTTAACTTGATTGCCGACGAAGCGGCGAAGTGTCTAAAGGCGCCGGAAGGCATCAACTTCGCCAACAAGGTCGTTCTCGCCATAGCGACGCGCCTGGCGGCAGAGCGGTTCATGGTGGGCAAAATTGCCGACTCCGCCTTCGTTGCTGGCATCAAAGCGAACCAGACGGCCATACTGTTGAAGCGCTTTCAGGCGCAGTTCTCAGGCGACACCGCGTCGATAGGGGTACTGCAGCGCGTCGCGCTCATGACGCCAGAGAACATTCACTTGAATTCGTTCATGTACGAGCCGATCCTCGACATGTCCGACCAGCACTTGCGCAAGCTCTTTCAGGAAGTCCAAGCGCTCGCTTGAGCCGTGACAAAGGAAGCGAAAGCGGGCCTAGGCACAACGGCAAGACGACGGTTGCGAAGGTCTGCCCAGTGCCCAGCATGATCGGCTCGGTTCGGGTCAACAGTGCTCGTTAAACCTAGTTGCCGAGCGATCGCAGCATCGAAGTCTGCTCGCGCCAACAGCCGACGCTTGCCTGACCATTGCGGGCGGCTGCTCCTGGCCGGAAGCGACCACACACAAGTTGCGTCCTGACCGTCCGTTTTGGCCGAGTGGCCGACCAAACAGCGCAACAGCCCCCCCAACTCAAGCGTCAGACTTCCCCACCCTCACGCCGCTCACCGCCAACGCCACCCGCGCTCTCTCCTGCAAAGCGCGATAGTTCCGCTCCCACGCCGCATTGCGCGGCGTGGTGCTGACGATCTCGCGCATCTGCGCGGCAAGCTTTTCGATCACGGCATTCGCCTCATCGAGCTGCTTCTGCAGCGCGTCGTACTCCGCCGCATAGACCAGTTCGACACGACGATCCTGGCAAACGCCGACACAGTTCTGTGGCCCGTCGAGCTTGCCGCAGCCTATGCATTGAAATGCCTTCATGCGCTCTGGCATGGGCGCTCCACGACTCAGTGGAGTCGCACGAAATCAATCACGATCGCGCCCGGCTCACGCTGCACATAAGCCATCGCCAGCGCCTCGCCGTAGCGTGCCTGCAGTTGCTGCAGCAGGGGCAAGGGGTCGTGGTCGTTGACGAAGCGCATGGTCTCGCCCGGCGTGAGCGAATCAATCGCGCCGAAGATCGCGGCGTGGCGGAAGCGTTTGGCGACGCCGCGCGCGTCGAAACCGTAAATGGCGTCGGGGGTAACGTGGTGGTGGGCACAGGAGCTCATGTTTGATCCTCAGGAAATGATGCGCATGGAAAGGGCTGCTGCGCCGCCGTCTGGCGCAGGCAGAAGGGATTCGTAGAGCGGAAACAGTTCGCGCTCCTCGAAGCGCACGTGCTGCGCGAGGCGCTGGGCGAACTCGGCGAGCGCGCTGTCGTCCTGCTCGGCGATGCGCACGATGAGGGTGCGCAGGATGCGGTGATCGTCGAGCGTGCGTTGCACAGCCTCGGGGAAAGCTTCGCGCATTAAGGGCAGCACCCGTTGCTCTTCTTCGTCGAAGTGCGGCGCGAGTTCGGCCACGAAGCGTGCGCTGACTTCGGAGCACAGCGCGAGTCGGGCGGCGTGATCAGGCGGGCAACGTTCGATGCGCTTGGCCAGCACCAGCGCACCGTGATGCTCGCGCGAGAGTTGCAGCAGGCTCTCACATCGCTTCACAGGAGTGCTCCTCGCGTAGGGTGGGCACGGTGTGCCCACGCGGGCCATTCCGCGACTCGACGCGTGGGCTCACCGAGCCCGCCCTACGGCTCCCCGTCACAACCGCCAGTAACACCAGCGCGAAGAACAGCGCAATCACCAGCGCATTGCCCAGTGCGGCATGCTGGCGCAGCGAGAAATCTGCGATGAGGCCAGCAAGCACTCGTGCCCCCAGCGTGGCATGCAGGGCCAGCAACGGCACGTAGAAGCCGCGATGCCAGCGGAAGCCCATGCGCGTGAGCGCGGGCAGGATGACCGGTGCGTGGCCGAAGACCATGGCGAGCACGAAGCCCAGCAGCAAGGCGTGCAGGGCCGCATCGCGCAGCGCATGGCCGGGCGCCATGGCACCGAGCAGACCCAGCACGGCAGCGATACCCAACCACACATAGCCAGACAGCAGGCACAGCGCCATGTAACGCGTGAGCCCGGCCACACGCACCGTGCGGCGAGCGATGTCGTACCTCAGTAACCACAGCGCAAGCGCCAGCAAGGCGGCAGCAAATAGCTGCAAGCCCCATGCAGCGAACACGCTGTCGGCGGCGCCCAGCAGCAACACGGCAACGATGCCGCCGAACACGCGGCGAGCCCACAGCGGTGTCGGCACGAAGCGCGACAGCTCCAGCCGCTCGCCCGCGATGGTGAGGATCAGGAAGGCCGCCCACAGCGCCACGGCCGCCAGCACATGGCCCTGCAGCGCCCACACAAGGTTGCCGAGCAGCCAGGCGAGTGCGGCGAGCATCAGCGCAAGGTGATGTGCGACGCGTTGCCGCAGCCACACGCTGGCGCAGGCGGCGAACATGCACAGCGCGGCAAGGCACATCAGCAAGGGCGCGGGCCCCGGCAAGCCGGCCAGCAGGCACAGCGTCGCCAGGCCCGACATGGCTGGCGCGGCGTAGGGCCATGCCCGCCCCAGCGCAACGGCACGCTCCAGCCCGATGAGGGTGCCGAAGAAGCCACCCACCATCAGCGCGCCGTGCTGGCCCGCAAGCTGCACGGCAAAGCCCGGCACCGCCACGCCGAGGCGTGCGAGACCCGACAGCACGCCGGCGACGAGCGCGGCAACAGCAGGCAGAACCAGCAAGAGGCGCAGGTGGGTGGCGCGCATGCTCAATCAGCCACCACTACAACCACCACCGCAGCAGCTATCGGCGCCCACCGCTGCGCCGGTCTTGCCCGCTTCTTTACCGATTCGCACTTTCCACTGCGCCGGCCCCTGCTCGATGTAGTCCCAGCTGAAGGCACCCTGCGACTCGGCCTGGAACTGGTAGTACAGCGGCTTGGGGTCGTGGTCATTGGTGAGCAACAGGCCTTGCCCCGGCGGCAACGCGTCGAAGATGCCGAAGATCAGCGGGTGGCGGAAGCGCGGTTCGATGGCGCGGACGTCGAGGGTGACTGCTGTATGGCTCATTGCGTGGCTCCTTCAGTTGGAAATCCGGGAAAAACGATTTGGCCGTCATTCCCGCGAACGCGGGAATCCACAAGGCCTTTGCGCATGCAAAGGCGGTTTTGCAATACCCCCTTGAGGAGGACTGGCGATCTCGCCTGCGGCGAGCCTGTGGATTCCCGCGTTCGCGGGAATGACGATGGATAGGTGCGCATCGTTGCCTACCAACCGAAATGCAGCTTGGCGATATCGCTCATGCGCTCCTGCGACCAGGGCGGGTTCCAGACCAGCTCCAGTTGCACGGGCACGGAAGGCGGTAGCGCGGCCAGCAGGGCCTCTTCGGCTTCAGCCATGATCTGCTCGCCCATCGGGCAGGCGGGCGAGGTCATGGTGATATCGGCCTGCAGCGTGCCGGCGGCGAGCTCAAGGCGATACACCAGGCCCAGATCGACGATGTTCATGCCGACCTCGGGGTCGATGACCTGGCGCAGGGACTCGCGACAGCTGGCAATCAGGAAATCGGTTTCGCTACTTTGCGTATTCATGGCTATAAGCTACATTTCAGATACATCTTAATTTCACTCTAAGCCCCCTCTTCGACAAAAGCAATATTTTTTGCACATCTTATGAAACTCACCACTTTCACCGACTACAGCCTGCGCGTGCTGATGTACCTGGCGCTCGATCCGGACCGCCTCGCCACCATCCAGGCAATCGCCGAGGCCTACGAGATTTCCGAGAACCATCTCATGAAGGTGGTGCACCACCTCGCCAAGAGCGGCCTCGTCGAATCGCTGCGCGGCAAGGGCGGCGGCATCCGCCTCGCCGTGCCGCCTGAAGACATCCGCCTGGGACGCGTGATCCGCGAAGCCGAGGGCGATACGCCCATCGTGGAATGTTTCTCCGACCACGACACCTGCCGCATCACGCCCAACTGCAAGCTCGCCGGCGTGCTGGCGCGTTCGTTCGCGGGCCTCTACGCAGCGCTGGACGAATACACCCTCGCTGACCTCATCGAGAAGCCGAAGCCGCTGCAAAACATTTTGCAGATACAGGTAGTGCGCTAGGGTCGTCTCCCACCCAGACACCCTCCTTGACCCTCGTCAACACAAAAGATGCATTGTTAATTCATCTTTTATGTACGGACATTCAAACAAGGAGACCCATCATGCGCACTACCCGTCGTCCCCGCACGCTGGCCCTGCTCGCAGCCAGCCTGCTTGCCCTCTGCGGCACCTCCGCCACCCTCGCGCAGGAAACCCTGCCCGTCGAGAAAGCCCCCGTACTCGCCCCGCCGCTGGTACCGCCCGCCATCACGCGCAAGACGCCTGCGAAGGTCGTCGTCAACATGACGGTCGAAGAAGTCGAGCGCGAGATCGCCCCCGGTGCGCGTTATACGTTCTGGACCTTCAGCGGCACCGTACCGGGCCAGATGATCCGCGTGCGTGCCGGTGACACGGTCGAGATCAACCTCAAGAACCTGCCGAAGAACAAGCTGCCGCACAACATCGACCTGCACTCGGTGACCGGCCCTGGCGGCGGTGCCGCGCAGACCCTGATCGCACCGGGCAACAAGGCGGTGTTCACGTTCAAGGCGCTTAACCCCGGCCTCTACGTCTATCACTGTGCGACGGCGCCGGTGGCCATGCATGTGGCCAATGGCATGTACGGCATGATCCTCGTCGAGCCCGAAGAAGGCCTCTCCCCGGTCGACCGTGAGTACTACGTGATGCAGGGCGACTTCTACACGCCCGGCGCCTACCGCGCGCCCGGCCTGCAGTCCTTCGACATGCAGAAGTCCATCGACGAGCGCCCCAGCTACGTGCTCTTCAACGGCGCTGACGGTGCACTCACCGGCAAGAACGCACTGACCGCCAACACCGGCGACAAGGTGCGCATGTACTTCGGCGTCGGCGGCCCGAATCTCACGTCGAGCTTCCACGTCATCGGCGCGATCTTCGACAAAGTGTATTTCGAAGGCGGCCTGCGCTTCCAGGAACAGGTGCAGACCACCCTCGTGCCGGCAGGTGGTTCGGCCATCTTCGAGTTCCAGCCCAAGGTGCCGGGCAACCTGACCCTGGTCAACCACTCGCTGTCTCGTGCCTTCAACAAGGGCGCGGTCGGCATCATGAGTGTGACGGGCGCAGAACGTCCCGAGATCTACAGCACGGGCGTCAAGAGCAAGCTGCAGTGACCCAACAGCCGGGCGGCTACGCCCGCCCGGCTTCACCGGAGACCACCATGAAACCCCTCCACATCACCCTGCTCGTCAGCGCTCTGCTCGCAGCCCTGCCCGCCCACGCCGCAGACGACGGCAAGGCCGTCTTCGAACGCGTCTGCGCCGCCTGCCACCTGCCCACGGGCGAAGGCCTGCCCGGCGCCTTTCCGCCGGTGAAGCAATCGGACTACGTGAAGAAGGCGACGCCGGCGCAGCTCGTCAAACTGCTCGCCAACGGCCTCACCGGCCCCGTGAAGGTGAACGGCCAGAGCTACAACTCGGCAATGCCGCCGCAGGACCTGTCGGACGCCGACATGGCCAGCGTCATCAACTACCTGAACAACAACCTCAACGGCAACAAGGCGCAGCTGACGGCCGATCAGGTGAAGAAACTGCGGAGCGCAAAATGACACCGCGCTGCCTCGCCACCCTGCTGCTGTGCGCCCTCTGCGCGCAGCCAGCCGTGGCGAGCGAGGCAGCGGCACCGCATTACCGCGCCTTGCCCGGCGGCGTCTTCCGCACGGCCTTGCCGGCCGATGCCGCCACCGTTCGCGTCGCCCCCTTCAGGCTACGCACACAGCCCGTCACCAACCGCGAGTTCGCCGCCTTCGTGCGCAAGCACCCGCAATGGCAGCGCGACAAGGTCGCTACGGTGTTCGCCGATGCGCGCTACCTGTCGGCCTGGCAAGCGCCCGCTGACTTCGCGCCGCTGGATGCCGATGCGCCCGTCACCGAAGTCAGCTGGTTTGCGGCCACTGCCTACTGCCAGAGCGAAGGCGCGCGCCTGCCGACCTGGTACGAATGGGAGTTCGCCGCAGCCGCCGATGCCACACGCCGTGATGCGCGTAGCGACCCCGTCTGGCGCGAAGAGATTCTCGGCTGGTACGAGAAGCCCGCCGCCATGAGCTTGCCGCCAGTCACGCAAGGCAAAGCCAATGCGTATGGCATCCACAACCTGCACAAGCTGGTGTGGGAATGGGTCGAGGACTACAACGGCCTGTTCGTGAATGTGGACAGCCGCAACCAGGGCGAAAGCAAGCTGCTCGAAACCTGCGGTGCTGCGGCCCTGTCGCTGGGCGACCGCGAGAACTACGCCGTGCTGATGCGCGTCGCGATGCTCGCCGCGCTCGACGGCAAGGACAACATCGCCAGCGTGGGCTTTCGCTGCGCACGCTCACATTGAAAGGAAGGATCATGAAACTGAACTTGCTGCTGCTCAGCCTGCTGTGCCTTGCCAGCGCCAGCGCCTTCGCTCACGACCATGCCGAGATGCTGAAGATGCAGGCCGAAGCCGCCCGCGCAGCGCCCAGCAGCGACTCACTGCACAACCTGCGCGCCCCGCTCCTCGACCAGCAAGGCAAGCGCTTCACGCTCGCCGACGAGCACGGCCCCGCCACGCTGGTCACCATGTTCTACGGAGACTGCCAGATCGCCTGCCCCATCGTCGTCGAAAACGTGAAGCGCACGGTCGAGGCCACGCCCGCAGCGCAACGCCCGCAACTGCGCGCCCTGCTGATCAGCCTCAATCCCGGTGTCAACACGCCCGCAAAACTCGCGAAGCTCGCCAGCCTGCATCAGCTACCGGCGAGCACCTATCGCTTCGCGGTGAGTGACAACGAAAGCCACACGCGCGAACTCGCCGCCGCTCTGGGCATCAAGTACCGCCGCGTCGGCAAGGAGATCAACCACAGCACGCGCTTCGTGGTGCTGGATCATCAAGGGCGTGTGGTCGCCAGCAGCGACAAGCTGAGCATCGAGCCGGATGCGGCGGTGCTGGCGGCGATACAGGCATCGACCGGCGCGACGACGACACACGCACATTGAGGCTTGGCAGAGAGGTGCGCCAGCGCATAACCCCTCCCGGCCTCCCCTTGTCAGGGGAGGTGCAAACCATGGCGGGCCCACTCGATCGCCCTCCCCTGACAGGGGGCGAAAGAGGGAATTCGACGAGCACTGCTCGTCGCCTCTGCAGCCGGTTGGCTGTGCAAAGCCAACAGTGGGCGGGATGGGGAGGGGTTTGAATGACTAGCGCCTGATGGTCAACCAGCCTCGCCGCCGCATTCACTCCAGCATCGAACGCAGCATCCAAGCCGTCTTCTCATGCAACTGAATGCGCTGCGTGAGCAAGTCAGCCGTCGCTTCGTCCGAAGCCTTCTCGGCAGCTGCGAAGATGGAGCGCGCCGTACGCACCACGGCTTCCTGGCCCTCGACGAGCTGCTTGATCATCTCCTCGGCCTTGGGCACGCCGTCCGCTTCCTTGATCGACGACAGCTTGGCGTACTGCGAGTAGCTGCCGGGCGCGAAGTGGCCCAGCGCGCGGATGCGTTCGGCGATCAGGTCCACCGCCAGCGAGAGCTCGGTGTACTGCGTCTCGAACATCAGGTGCAGGGTGTTGAACATCGGCCCTGTCACGTTCCAGTGGAAGTAGTGCGTCTTGAGGTAGAGCGTGTAGGTGTCGGCGAGCAGGCGCGACAGGCCGTCTGCGATCTTCGCGCGGTCGGTTTTCTTGATGCCGATGTCGATTTCCATTGCTGATGCTCCATTCCACGGGTTGAAGCTGAAGTCTGCATGAATTCTGTGTCGCCACTGCGCGTGCCAGATCAATGATGACAATAGGAAAACGCCATCTCCTTGCGCCAGAGCGATGCATCAATCTGGGGGCGGCTCCCCGGGCCGCGCACCAATGCGGTTCGCCAGCCCCATTCCGGGCGGCCTGAAAAACGGCCACAAATCCTTACACAACAACGGCTTGCAAGTTCGGCACAGAACCTGCTTCAAACAGACCACCTGTAGCGCGGCAACGGCGTCCGCTACGGGGCAAGACTCGCGCCCTGAACGCATCTTGGTACTTAACGCCGTTCGCGCCCGCTGTCCCGGTTGCCGCAACGGCAAACCCCGAGGATAGACATGGAAAAGGCCACCACTCCCCACCGAATGTCCCGCTGCGCTGGCAGCCGAGCGTAATCGCCCGCTCGCGCCCCGCCCGCTCTTTGCGTATTTCCTAGCCCTCAACCTCGCCAGGACAAGACCCATGTTATTCGGCCGCAAGAATCGCAAACCCATTTCCATCCCCGTCAAGACGGTTGCCGAGTGGAAGTACACCACCTGTAACTATTGCTCGACGGGCTGTGCCATCGAGATCGGTCTCGACGAAGGCGGCCGCCTGATCACCAGTCGCGGCCACGCCGGCGCCGACGTGAACCGCGGCAAGCTGTGCATCAAAGGCCTGCTTGAGCACGAACTCTTCGAATCGCCCGGCCGTGGCAAGGTGCCGCTGATGCGCGAGAAGGCGCACATGCCCTTCGCTCCCACGAGCTGGGAAATGGCGATGGACAAGACGGCCGCCAAGATCAAGGAAATCCAGGACAAGTACGGCCGCGATTCCTTCGCCGTCGTCTCCACCGGCCAGCTGCTGACTGAAGAGTTCTACTCGCTCGGCAAGCTCGTGCGCGGCCAGATCGGCACCAACAATTACGACGGCAACACCACGCTGTGCATGGCCTCGGCCGTGTCGGGCTACAAGCGCTCGTTCGGCTCCGACGGCCCGCCGGGATGCTACGAGGACTTCGAGCACACGCACTGCCTGATGGCCTTCGGCTCCAACCTGCCGGAGCAACACCCCATCATCTACTGGCGCCTGAAGGAAGCGCTGGAGAAGCGCAAGTTCCCGCTGATCGTCGTCGACCCGCGCGTGACCATGCTCGCGCAATTCGCCGACATCCATCTGCCCCTCACTCCTGGCACCGACACCGTTCTCATAAACTCGATGATGCACGTGATCCTCAAGGAAGGCCTCGAGGACAAGGACTACATCGCGGCGCACACCAATGGCATCGACGAGCTGCGCGCCCTGGTTGCCGACTACGATCCGAAGACCGCGCAACACGTCTGCGGCATCAGCGAAGACATGATCCGCACCGTCGCGCGCCTGTACGCCAAAGCGCCGGCCGCGATGAGCATCTGGACCATGGGCATCAACCAATCCACGCACGGCTCGGACGGCGTGGTGAACATCAACAACCTCAACCTCATCACCGGCAACATCGGCAAACCCGGCGGCACCAGCCTGTCCATCACGGGTCAGTGCAATGCCATGGGCACGCGCGAATGGTCGTCGTGCTCGGGCCTGCCCGGCTACCGCCTGCTGGAGAAGGAAAAGGACCGCAAGAAGATCGCCGACTACTGGGGTATCGACGAAAGCTTCTTCCCCGCCAAACGCGGCCTCACGCAGACCGACATCTTCCCGGCCATCGAGACTGGCGAGATCAAGGGCCTGTGGCTGATCGCGACGAACCCGATGACCTCGATGCCCAACCAGCCGCGCATCCGCAAGGCGATGGAGAACCTCGAGTTCCTCGTCGTGCAGGACGTGTATGAAGACGTCGAGACCAACAAGTACTCGCACGTGTACTTCCCCGCCTCCGTGTGGGCCGAGAAGGAAGGCTGCCACACCAATACCGAACGTCGCGTGAACCTCACGCGCAACGCGCTCAAGCCCTACGCCGATTCGAAGCCTGACTTCTGGATCATCAAGGAAATGTCGAAGCGCTTCCAGGATCGCAACCCGATCCGCTTCGCCGAAACGCCGGAAGACGCCTTCAACGAAATGCGCGAACTGTCCGTCGGCGAAGGCCGCACGCTGGACATCTCGGGCATGACCTACAACCGCATCGAAGCCGCGCGTGGCATCCAGTGGCCGTACTCGGAAGCGCAAGCCAAGGCCGACGAAGAGAAGGTCGGCGAAGCCAAACCCTTCGCGGTCGACCAACAGCGCCAGGACTTCATCGGCAATCCGCGCCTCTACACCGACGGCAAGTTCCAGTGGCCCGATGGCCGCGCACTGCTGATCCCTGTGCGCTTCGTGAACAACAACGAATGCCCGGATGCCGAATACCCGTTCTGGCTCAACTCCGGCCGCGTGGTCGAGCACTTCCACACGCGTACCCGTACCGGCAAGATCGGCAACTGCAACAAGTTCAGCCCGACGCCGTACATGGAAATGAACCCGGACGCCGCCGAAGCGCTGGGCATCGAGCACCAGAGCTATGTGCGCGTGGTGAGCCGTCGTGGTGATGCCGTGGTCATGGTGCAGCTCACGCACCGTGTGGGCCGCGACATGTTGTTCATCCCCTTCCACTTCCATGACTGCGTCAATCGTTTGACGCTGGGCCTGCTCGATCCCTACTCGCGCCAGCCCGCGTTCAAGCAGAACGCCGCACGCATCGAGAAGATCGACCAGAAGGAAGCCGCGCGTCTCAACCTCGAACGCCGCACGTTCTGAGCCAGAGGAAAACAAAATGCTGAACACCCAAACAGAACAGAAGAAGACCGACCACGCTGGCGGCGGCTGCGGCAAGCCCGAATGCGGCAGCGGTGGTTGCGGCTCGAAGAAGAACACTGCCGAGCGCAAGATCTGGGAGATCCGAACCGAAGAGCGTCCCTACGCCTTCCTGCAGGACAAGACCCACGCCGACACCAATCGCTACGGCCAGAAGATCGACCTCATCCAGCACACCGAAGGCGTGCTGCCCGTCGGCCGCTCGATGTTCATCAACGAGAACCCGGCCGTCGGTACGAATCCGAACCGCAACAAGCAGCACGGCTTCTTCTTCACCGCCGACAACTGCATCGGTTGCCATGCCTGTGAAGCCGCGTGCAGCGAGAAGAACAACAACCCGCCGCACCTCGCCTTCCGCTCGGTCGGCTACGTCGAAGGCGGCAGCTTCCCCGACTACAAGCGCATGAACATCTCCATGGCTTGTAATCACTGCGACGATCCGGTGTGCCTGAAGGGCTGCCCGACGCGCGCCTACACCAAGCACGTCGAATACGGCGCCGTGTTGCAAGACCCCGAGACCTGTTTCGGCTGCGGCTACTGCACCTGGGTGTGCCCCTACAACGCCCCGCAGCTCGACCCGATCAAGGGTCAGGTCTCGAAGTGCAACATGTGCGTCAACCGTCTCGAAGTCGGCCTCAAGCCCGCCTGCGTGTCGGCTTGCGTCGGCAATGCGCTCGACTTCGGCGTGATTGAAAACATCCCCGGCAACCGCGAACAGGCACGCGTCGAAATCCCCGGCTTCCCGGCCCCGGAAATCACGCACCCCAACATCCGCTTCCAGCAGATCCGCCAATTGCCGGACGAGATGAAGCGCACTGACTCGATGCCGCTCAAGTATCACAAGCACGAAGATGGCCGTTATCGCCCGACCATCGACCAGAAGCGCGGCAAGACGGCGCACTGGAACGTAAAGCGTCTGTCATCGCGCGAGAACCCGCTGGTGCTGTTCACGCTGTCCGCCCAGGCTTCCATCGGCGCATTCGCGATTCCCTTCATCGGTGCGCAACTGGGCATCAGCGAATTCGTGAGCTTCGCGCAGTCGGCGCTCTACGCACCGCTGGGCATCCTCGCTTTCGTGATGGTGGCTTTCGGCCTGTTCATGTCAACGATGCACTTGGGCAAGCCCATGCGCTTCTATCGCGGCTTCAACAACCTGCGTCACTCGCCCGTGTGTCGTGAAGGTCTCGGCGTCGCGATCTTCATGGCCATGATGAGCATGCACGTCGCAGCAAGCCTGCCTGCCAACAGCGTGTTCGCGGGGCTGTTCGCCAACGTCACCGGCATCGAGATCACCAGCCTCATCAGCCTCGACGTCGCAGGTGCCGCAGCGCGCGTCTTCGCCTGGCTGGCGATCCCGGCGAGCCTCGTGGGCCTGTACTACATGAACCGCTGCTACCGCATCAAGGCACGCCCGTTCTGGAACCACTGGCAGGTCGGCACCGCCTTCGGCGGCAGCGCGCTCTCGCTGGGTTCGCTGGTTGCCGGCGCAGTCATGATCCCGACCCTGATCGCCACGGGCGCTGGCTACATCGCCACGCTCAAGGTGCTCGGCGTGCTGCTCACCGCAGGCCTGGTCATCGAAGGCATCGGCCACTGGTTCCACGCCAAGGACATGGGCAAGGCCGAGCACGAAGGCGGCGCCTCGTACTACGTGCAGACGACCACCTTCGGCAAGACCTTCATGCTGCGCAACGCTCTGCTGGGCGCCAATGTGCTGCTGGCTGGCGGCCTGCTGATCGCCATGCTCGGTGCCGGCAAGTTCGGCCTCGCAGTGCTGCTCGGCTGGGTGCTCGTTGGCCTCACACTGATCACCACCGCCGTCATCGGCCGCGCACTGTTCTACGTGCTCGTTATCCCGACCACGATGCCCGGCGCCTTCTTCTGGAAGAACAAGGGCTTCGAAGAACACGCCCGCGACATCGGCCTCGCCCACATGCCGCAGGTGGGTGTGGTGCCGCTGACGCACTGATTTGTACTGATTGAAAAAAGAAACGCCGCAGAGGAGCGGAGACGCATAGCAAAAAGGCCACACAGAGGGCCAGAACTTCGGCACCGGGCGGGGCACCTATCCCCGCTTCGCCCGGCTTTCTTTGCGTCGCCGTCATCAGGAATTTCACCATGCAACTGACCGATCTCATCCGCAAGACCTGCCTCATCGGCCTGTCCTACTACGACCGCAGCGGCGAGTTGCTCAAGCAATCGCAGTTCGCGGGTGAAGTGGTCAAGGTCGATGCCGAGATGGGCATCACGGTCAGCCTGCGCCACAGCGACCCGGACGCCAAGGCGGCCGAGTTCATCCTGCCGCCCAATCTCGACGCCTGGTTCAAGGCCCCTGCCGGCCACTACCGCCACGCTGCCAGTGGTGTGGACATCATGAACCCCACCTACCTCGTCACCTGGAACATCTACCGCACGCGCGAAGACACGGCCGAAGGCCAGCACGAGTGGTGGGACTGGGTGCCGAACACCATGTCGCCCGAGGTGGGCGCGACGCATTGACCCGGCACCGGTAGCTTGATGGCGGACTGAGCCAGGTTCGCCGCACGCGGCCAACGCGTGCAATTGCTACACTGCAACAATCAGCAGGCGCTTGCCGTGACGGCAATCCTGCAGCTTCTGTTGCAAGGTCCATGATTCCCATCCATCCCGCCGATTCGTCGCACCCCCACGAAACCCGTTCCACCTGTTGTTACTGCGGCGTCGGTTGCGGCGTCATCATCGAACACGACGGCCAGCAAATCACCGGCGTGCGCGGCGACCCCGATCACCCCGCCAACTACGGCCGGCTGTGCACCAAGGGCAGCACCCTGCACCTCACGGCCACGCCCGAATCGCTGGCCGTACGCGCGCTCTACCCGGAGCTGCGCACAGATCGCAGCTCTACACGCCAGCGCACCGACTGGAACACCGCGCTCGACACCGCCGCCGACAAGTTCGCCGCGATCATCCGCGAACACGGCCCCGACGCCGTCGCCATCTACGCCTCCGGCCAGTTGCTCACCGAGGACTACTACGTCTTCAACAAGCTCGCCAAGGGCTTGATCGGCACCAACAACATGGATACCAATTCGCGCCTGTGCATGAGCAGCGCTGCCGCGGGTTACAAGCTTTCGCTCGGCGCCGACTCGCCACCCGCCTGTTACGACGATCTGCGCTTCACCGACTGCCTGTTCCTCGCCGGCAGCAATGCCGCCTTCGCGCATCCCATCCTGTTCCGTCGCATCGAAGACGCCCGCCGTGCCAACCCGGCGATGAAGATGATCGTCGTCGACCCACGCCGCACCGACACCGCCGAGCAGGCCGACCTGCATCTGGCCCTGCTGCCGGGCACCGACATCGCGCTCTACAACGCGATGCTGCACGTGATGCTGTGGGAAGACTGGATCAAGCCCGACTACATCGCCGCGCACACCGAAGGCTTCGACAAGCTCAAGAAGCTCGTTCGTGAATACACGCCAGCGATGGCTGCGGGCATCTGCGGACTCGATGCCAAAGACATCGAGCGCGCAGCCGAATGGTTTGCCCACGCGGGCGACGCCAGCAAGGCCACCCTGTCGATGTACTGCATGGGCCTCAACCAGTTGACGCACGGCACACACAACAACGCCGCCCTCATCAACCTGCACCTCGCCACGGCACAGATCGGCAAGCCCGGTGCCGGCCCCTTCTCGCTGACCGGGCAACCGAATGCCATGGGTGGCCGCGAAGTCGGCGGCATGGCCAACCTGCTGTCGGCCCATCGTGATCTTGCCAACGCAGAACACCGTGCCGAAGTCGCACGCCTGTGGGGCATCCCGTCCGTGCCGGAACAACCCGGGCTGTCGGCCGTCGAGCTGTTCGACGCGATGGCCGCAGGCAAGGTCAAGGCGGTGTGGATTGCCTGCACCAACCCCGCGCAGTCAATGCCGGACCAGACCCTGGTGCGCAAGGCGCTGGAGACCTGCGAATTCGTCGTCGTGCAGGAAGCCTATGCCAACACCGAAACGGCGCGCTATGCCGACCTGCTGCTGCCCGCCGCCGGCTGGGGCGAGAAGGACGGCACGGTCACCAATTCCGAACGCCGCATCAGCCGCGTAATGCCCGCCGTGCCGGCGCCGGGTGAAGCACGCCCGGACTGGTACATCGCCAGCGACTTCGCGCGCCGCCTGGGACAGCGGCTCGGCAACCCGCACACCGACGCATTGTTCCCTTACCAGAGGGCGGAAGAGGTCTGGAACGAACACCGCGAGAGCACGCGTGGCCGCGATCTCGACATAACCGGTTTGTCATACTGGATGCTCGAGGAAGACGGTCCGCAGCAATGGCCTTTCATCGAAGGCGCACCGCACGGCCGGCTGCGTCTGTACGAGGATGGTCACTTCGCAACCGAAAACGGCAAGGCCCGCTTCGTGGCAACCGAGCATGCCGAGACCGCCGAGAAAACCGACGCGCGCTACCCCATCCACCTCACCACGGGCCGCCTGCGCGACCAGTGGCACGGCATGAGCCGCACCGGCACGGTCGCCCGTCTCTACGCGCACGAAGGCGAGCCGATGGTGCACCTCAATCGTGCCGACATGCAGCGGCGCGGCATCAAGAATGGCGACACGGTGCGCGTGAAGAGCCGCCGTGGCGAAGTCATCGTACGCGCGCTGGAAAGCCAGAGCGTACGTGCCGGCCAGGCCTTCCTGCCCATGCACTGGGGCAGCAACGCTATGAGCGGACTGGGCGTCAACGCGCTGACGTTGAAGAACTTCGACCCGTATTCCAAGCAGCCCGAACTCAAACACAGCTCGGTACAGATCGAGAAGTTCAGCGAAGCCAAGCCGCTGGTCGCCATGCGCCGCATCAGCCCCGGCGAGAACGCCCTCGACGTGCTCGAAGCCATGCGCGGACAGCTCCAGGACATGAAGCAGGCCAGCCTCACGCTCACCGGCCGCGACACACCCGTGGTGGTACTCAAGGCGCAGACCGATCCGCTGAGCCCCGCCGCACAGGCCGCACTCGACGCCCAGCTGTCCCTCGCCGACGACCAGTCCTGTCTGTCATACCGCGACACCCGTCAGGACGTGACCAAGCGCGCACGCATTGCAGGCAACCAGCTCGTCGCCGTACGCCTGACCGGCGAAACACGTGCCGCAGGCTGGCTGCAGAACATGATGGAAGCCGGTACACCGGCGGATGACGCGCGCAAATGGTTGCTTGCCCCGCTGGCCGACGCCCCGGGCGGTGAGGTCGCGCGCGGCAAGATCATCTGCAGCTGCTTCGACGTCGCCGAAAACGACATCCGTGCAGGCCTCGCCGCGGGTGAATCGCTGGAACAGGTACAGGCCCGCCTGAAGTGCGGTACCAATTGCGGGTCCTGCCTGCCGGAACTCAAGCGCCTCGCCGCATCCTCGTGAAATTGGGAGAGAATGACGCCCTTCTTCTCTGCACCCGCTTCCAGACAATGAAAATCCAGAAAGACACCGCCGTCACCCTGCGCTTCAAACTGAGCTCGCCCGCAGGCCAGCTCATGGAAGAAGGCAGCACATCGTACCTGCACGGTGGCTATGACAATCTCTTCCCCAAAGTTGAAACCGCACTCGAGGGGCAAGAAACCGGTTTTGCGACGACCGTCGATCTGTCGGTCGAAGAAGCCTTCGGCGAGCGTGACGAGGCACTCGTAACCACCATGCCGAAAACCGAGTTCCCGGCCGGCATCAAGGTCGGCGGCCAGGTGCAGCGTCCGGGCCCGGATGGCACGCCGCGCTACTACTTCGTCACCAAGATCAAGGGCCCGGTCGTGCTGCTCGATGGCAACCACCCGCTCGCCGGCCAGGCACTGCGCTTTGCCGTCAAGGTGACCGATGTGCGTGCCGCCACGGCGGAAGAAATCGCCCACGAACACGTGCATGGCGAACACGGCCATCACCACTGAGCGCGCGTTGAGCCCGCCCCGGAAGCTTGTACTGTCGTGTGTCGCGGCGCTGGCCTGCAGCGGGGCGCTGGCGGCCGGCCCCAGCGCCGTGACGACACAGGAGATCGCGCAGCTGCTGGATCGCCTCGGCAGCTCCGGCTGCCAGTTCAACCGCAACGGTAGCTGGTACTCCTCTGCGCAGGCGAAGGATCACCTGAATAGCAAGTACCGCTACCTGCTCGACAAGGGCAAGCTCACGGATAGCGAGTCCTTCATCAAGCTCGCTGGCAGCGAGAGCAGTTCCAGCGGCAAGCCCTACCACGTGAAGTGCAAGGATGCGCCCGAGCTGGAGAGCGCCGCGTGGCTGGGTGCCGAGCTCGTGAAGATCCGCAAGGCGAAACCAGCGCAATGAAGGCGCTGAAGCTGCCCGCCAAGGCCCGCGAACTAGGCGCAGCCCTGCGCCAGCGACGCAGCGAACGCAAACGCCTGCGCGGCCCGGCCGATCTGCACTACGCGATTGCCGACTCGGTGAGCATGCTCAATGCCGACGCCTGGCGCGCGCTGACGGCGAACGCGGGCATCTTCATGTCGATCGAGTATCTGGCGATGCTCGAACGCGTGCTACCCCACACCATGAGCGCTCGCTATGCGCTCATCCATGCCGAAGAGGATGGCCAGCTCGTACCGGTCGCCGCTCTCTACATGCAGCTCGCCGACGTGGGGCTCAAGCAGTCACGCAGTGGCGAGTCCGACGCTGCGGGCTGGAAGAAGCCCCTGCGCAAGCTCGAAGCTGCTGCGACCCAGCGCCTGCTGGTCTGCGGCAACCTGCTCAGCTACGGCCAGCACGGCGTCGCATTTGCGCAGGACATCGACCCTGCACTGGCCTGGCACGGCGTGGCCGAAGTGCTGTACCGCGTACGACAGGCAGACCGCCTGCGCGGCAAGACGCATTTCGTCATCGTCAAGGATCTGCATTCGCACTGGATTGATCAGGCGAAGCGTCTCTCCACGCTGAGCTATCGCTACGTCGAGACAGAACCGAACATGGTCCTGCAGCTCGACCCGGCCTGGCGCAGCTACGACGACTACCTCGCCAGCCTCGCCTCCAAGTACCGCTCGAACGCGCGCAACGCCATCCTCAAGCCCATCGACGAGGGTGGCTGCCGTATCGAAGCGATGACGGATCTGGCCGCGCACGAAGCACGCGTCTTCGAACTCTACAAATCCGTTCAGGCCAACGCCGGTCTGCGCCCCTTCGAGCTGCGCCCGGAATACTTTGCAGCCCTGCAGCGCATGGCCGGATCGCGCATGCGTTGCAGCGGACTGTGGCGTGGCGACAAGCTGTTGGGCTTTCTCGTCTCGCTCGCCGACGGCGACACGTCGATTGCTTACCACATCGGTTTCGACCGCGAAGCCGCTGCCGAACTGCCCATCTACCTGCGCCTGCTGCACGCCGGCATCGCGGATGCCATCGCCCTCGGCTGCAAACGCATCTCCTACGGCCGCACGGCGCTGGAGCCCAAAGCCTCGCTGGGCGCCCAGCCCGAAGATTTCGGCGTACTGGTACGCCATCGCCAGCCAGTGCTGAACAAGCTGCTCAAACATGTGCTGCTCGGCATCGAGCATGCCGATGCGCCGGAACGCAATCCTTTCAAGAAGACCAAAGAATGAACCCAGGCGATCCGCAGACCTCCAGCATGAAGAGCCATGGCGGCCCGGCCCGCATCCTCAACGCGTGCCGCTACTCGCTGCAGGGGCTGGGCCACGCACTGCGCCATGAGGCTGCGTTCCGCCAGGAGCTGCTGCTGGTGCTGCCCGCATTGGTCGGGCTATGGTTCCTGCCGGTCTCACGCGCAGAACAGGCCATCCTGTTTGCCAGCTCCCTGCTCGTCCTGATCGTCGAACTGCTCAATTCGGCCGTGGAAGCCACGGTGGACCGCATCTCGACCGAACGCCATCCGCTGGCCGGCCGCGCCAAGGATCTGGGCAGCGCCGCCGTGCTGCTGACCGTCGTGCAGATGCTGGTCTGCTGGGCGCTGATCGCCGGCCCGCTGCTCCTGCAGCGTCTTTGACCGGCCGCAAAGCCGCGCTGCTGCTGGCTTTTTCCGATCTCGTTGCATAAACATTACAATCGCCGCATTTCTTTCAACTGGCGATCAAAATGTTCGGACGTCTGATGCCCCGCGAGGGCCGTTTTTTTGAACTCTTCAACGCTCACGCCGAGCAGATGGTGCTGGCCGCGAAGGAACTCGAAGCCCTGATGTCGGACGATGGCGACGCCCGCAATCACATCGAGGCGATCGATTCGCGCGAAGTGCGCGCCGACGGTATCAACCACGAAGTCATCGCCCTGCTGCACCGTACCTTCATCACCCCGTTCGACCGCGACGAGATCCACGCTCTGATCTCGTCACTGGATGACGTCGTTGAACGCCATCCAGGACGTGGCCGAGTCCGTGACGCTCTACAACGTTGATCGCTACACGCCGGAAGCCCGCCAGATGGCGACCCTGTCGCTGTCCTGTTGCGAGCGCGTCAAGCACGTGGTGTCCCTGCTCGATGACATGAAGTCGGCTGCCGACATCATGCGCACCTGCCGCGAGATCGACCAGATCGAAGGCGAAGTCAACCGCCTGATGCGCGGCGCCATCTCCGAACTCTTCCGCAAGGAGACCGATGCGCTCAAGGTCATCAAGCTGACCGCCATCTACCAGGTGCTCGAAAAAATCACCGATTGCTGCAAGGACGTCTCCAAACACATCGAAGCCATCGTGCTGGAAAGCGCGTAAGCAATGGAGCTGTCCATCGGTCTCGAAATCGTCATCGGCCTGGTGATTCTGGCGCTGATCTTCGATTTCCTCAACGGCTTCCACGACGCCGCCAACTCGATTGCCACGGTCGTCTCGACCGGGGTGCTCAAGCCACAGCACGCCGTGGCCTTCGCTGCCTTCTTCAACTTCGTCGCGCTGGGCATCTTCCACCTCAAGGTGGCGGCCACCGTGGGCAAGGGCATCGTGGATCCCTCCGCTGTCAACCATTACGTCGTCTTCGGTGCACTGATTGGCGCCATCGCCTGGAACCTCATCACCTGGTTCTACGGCATTCCTTCGTCGTCGTCGCACGCCCTCATCGGCGGCATCGTCGGTGCCACGCTGGCCAGCACAGGCCCCGGCCCACTGGTCGGTGCGGGCATTGGCAAGACGGTGCTGTTCATTGTTGTGTCACCGGTACTAGGCATGTTGCTGGGCTCGCTGATCATGCTGATCACGGCCTGGGTACTGCGACGCAAGACCCCGATGAAGGTGGACCGCTGGTTCCGTCGCTTGCAGCTCGTTTCTGCAGGCCTCTACAGCCTCGGTCACGGCGGCAACGACGCGCAGAAAACCATCGGCATCATCTGGCTGCTGCTGATCGCTTCCGGCGTCACGGCAAAGGGTGATCCGGTTCCCGACTGGGTCATCATCAGCTGCTACGTCGCCATTGCACTGGGCACTCTGTTCGGTGGCTGGCGCATCGTCAAGACCATGGGTCAGGGCATCACCAAGCTCAAGCCGGTCGGTGGCTTCTGTGCCGAAACCGGTGGTGCGATCACGCTGTTCCTCGCTTCCGCGCTGGGCATCCCGGTCTCCACGACGCACACCATCACCGGCGCCATCGTCGGCGTGGGTTCGGCACACCGCTTCTCGTCGGTGCGCTGGGGCCTGGCGGGCAGCATCGTGTGGGCCTGGGTACTGACCATCCCGGCGAGTGCGATGATTGCCGCCATTGCCTTCTACATCGGCAAGCACGTTCTGTAACCCAAAGGGCCGACACTCCGGCCCTTTGTTCTGTCTGCAGCAGCCTTCCGATGTCATGCCCAATCACTACAACAATCCGCTGATCATCCGTGCTGCAGCACGCTACCGCCCCCCGGGCAAGGCTGGCGGCGGCTGGGCGCAAGGCATGGCGCGCGGCAAGCTGGCCGGCGACCCGGTGTTCTTCGGCATCCTGCGCCATGGGCTGATTCCGGATGGCGCACGCGTGCTCGACCTGGGCTGCGGCAAGGCCCTCTTCGAAGCCCTGCTCTGCGCCGCCTGGGCCGACCCTGACGGCCTGCCCAACGATGTGCCGCGCCTGCCGCGTTACCTGCACTTCAACGGGCTGGAACTCGACGCCAGCGACGTAGCCAGCGCACGACAGGCTGTCGGCAAGGCCGGCACCATCGTCGCCGGCGATATCTGCCAGACAGCCTTTCCCGAAACCGACCTGGTGCTGATCCTCGACGTGCTGCACTACATTCCACACGCCGCGCAGGAAGACGTGCTGCGCCGGGCACGGGATGCCTTGCAGCAGAGCAATGGACGCTTGCTGTTGCGTGTAGGCGATGCCGATCAGGGCTTCAGGTTTCGCTGGAGCCAATGGGTTGACCGTCTCGTGGTCTTCATGCGCTGTGGCAAATGGCTGCCACTGTGGGGGCGCCCCCTGACCGAATGGATCAGATTGCTGCAACGGATCGGCTTTTCGGTACGCCAGATCCCCATGAGTGAAGGCACGGGTTTCGCCAACGTGCTGCTGGTCGCCGATATGTCGGCCCGCACAGAGATACGCTGACGCAGGCACAATGCAGCTGGCACCCCTGCCCTGAAGCTGCGCGCCACTAACAAGGAAGCCACATGACCCCGCTGACCCGCTGCATCGTGCCCGGCCTGATCTGCTTGCTGATGGCCGCCTGTGCAATCGACTACAAGGCCAGACCGGACTCCGCAGAGGGCATCAAGAAAGCGCAGCCGGTCATCGACAAGCTGCTGGCGTACAAGAACAAGCACGGCATGTTCCCCGTTGCACTGACCGACATCGGCGAGTCGCGCAACGATCTGTACTACCAACCCGAGCAAGGCGGCTCTTCGTACGTGGTCAGCTTCGACTACAACATGATCGCGGGCTTCATCCGCTGCGAGCGCACCTTCCTGAAAGACTGGGCCTGCACACGCATCTGAGGCCTGGCGCCGTCAGATCACCCAGTCCGGCACCCAGCGCTGCGGCTCGGCATCCGGTGCCTTGAACACCGTCACCTGACGCGGCAGCAACCACACAGACTCACCGCTCTGCAGATCCAGCTGCAAGTGACGCTCGCGCGTCAGCGACACCTCGATCACTTCACTCTCGTGTTGCAGCTCGACGCGCACCAGCGGGCCGATGGCCTGCACGTGCAGCACTTTGGCGGAGATGGCGTGTTCGCGTGACTCGCGCAGGATATCGATCTCATGCGGCCGCACGAAAGCCGTCGAGTTATCCCCTTCGGCACGTTGCACCTCGGCCCAGGGGCCGTTGAGGCGGTTGTGGAAGACGTTCACGTTGCCGAGGAAGCTGTAAACGAAGGGCGTCGCAGGTGCGGTGTAGACCTCGTCGGGCGTGCCCATCTGTTCGATGTGACCCTTGTTCATCACGACCACACGGTCGGCCACTTCCAGTGCCTCTTCCTGATCGTGCGTCACGAACACCGATGCGATATGCATTTCGTCATGCAGGCGACGCAGCCAGCGACGCAGCTCCTTGCGCACCTGCGTGTCCAGCGCACCGAAAGGCTCGTCGAGCAGCAGCACCTTGGGTTCGACAGCCAGCGCGCGTGCAAGCGCGATACGCTGACGCTGACCACCTGAGAGTTGCGAGGGATAGCGCTCGGCCAGCCAGTCGAGCTGCACGAGACCCAGAAGCTTCATCACACGATCACGGATTTCCGCTTCGGACGGGCGCTCGTTGCGCGGCTTGACGCGCAGGCCGAAAGCCACGTTCTCGAACACGCTCATGTGGCGGAACAGCGCGTAGTGCTGGAACACGAAACCGACCTTGCGCTCGCGCGTGTGCACATGAGTTGCGTCATCGCCGGCAAACATCACCTGTCCCGCATCGGCCGACTCCATGCCGGCGATGATGCGCAGCAGGGTCGTCTTGCCACAACCCGACGGGCCCAGCAGCGCGACGAGCTCGCCGGAAGGAATATCCAGCGACACATTGTCGAGCGCAACGAAGTTGCCGAAGCGTTTCGTGATGTTGCGGATCTCGATACTCATGAGGTTTTCTCACCAGAAAAATCGGTTGCCAGCGTGACAGTCTCGCGCGCCATGCGCCATTCGACGAAGATCTTCGCCACCAGGGTCAGCAAGGCCAGCAGGGCCAGCACCGAGGCTGCAGCGAAAGCGCCGACCGAGTTGTATTCGTTGTAGAGGATTTCAACGTGTAGCGGCAGCGTATTGGTCTCGCCACGGATGTGCCCACTGACCACGCTGACCGCGCCGAACTCGCCCATGGCGCGCGCGTTGGCAAGGATCACGCCATACAGCAGGCCCCACTTGATGTTGGGCAGCGTGACGCGGCGGAACATCTGCCAGCCAGTCGCCCCCAGCGATACGGCCGCCTCTTCCTCGTCCTTGCCCTGTGCCTGCATCAGCGGAATCAGCTCGCGCGCGATGTAGGGAAAGGTGATGAACATGGTCGCGATGATCATGCCGGGGATGGCGAAGATGATCTTGATGTCATGTGCCTGCAGCCAGGGGCCGAACCAGCCGCGCGAACCGAAGATGAGGATGAACAACAAGCCTGCGACAACGGGACTCACCGCGAAAGGCAGATCGATCAGCGTTACCAGCAAGCTCTTGCCACGGAAGTCAAAACGCGCGATGGCCCACGACGCCGCGATACCGAACGCAATGTTGAGCGGCAGTACGAACAGTGCAATGCCCACCGTCAGCCACATCGCATGCAGGGTGCCCGGATCCTTGAGCGCTTCGAAGTAGGCACCCACACCATGGCGAAAGGCTTCGACAAACACGGTCGCCAGCGGCAAGCCGAGGAACAGGAACATGAAGGCGACAGCAGTCGCGATCAGGCTCCAGCGCACGGCGCGCGATTCTGAATTTACCCTCTTCATGCCTTCACCCCCGGCGGTGCGAGCTCACGCACTTCACCACGATGCCGGTTCGCCGCCCACCACTGCAGCGCATTGATGCCCAGCAGCAGCACGAAGGACACAACCAGCATCATCACGCCCAGCACCGCAGCACCCACCACGTCGTACTGCTCCAGCTTGGCGATGATCAGCAAGGGCGTGATCTCGGACACCAGAGGCATGTTGCCGGCGATGAACACCACCGAACCGAATTCGCCGATGGCGCGTGAGAAAGCGAGCGTGAAGCCCGTCAGCAGCGCCGGAAAAATCGCCGGCAACAACACGCGGCGGAAGGTCTGCCAGCGCGTGGCGCCCAGCGTCGCGGCAGCCTCTTCGATCTCGGGCTCGATGTCCTCGATGACCGGCTGCACCGTGCGCACCACGAAGGGAATGCCGATGAAGATCAGCGCCACGACAATGCCGGCCGGCGTGAAGGCGATCCTCCAGCCCAATTCGCCCTCGGTCCACATGCCGATCCAGCCCGTGTTGGCGTACAGCGTAGTCAGCGTGATGCCGGCCACTGCGGTGGGCAATGCGAAAGGCAGGTCGACGAAAGCGTCGAGCACGCGCTTGCCGGGGAAGTCATAACGCACCAGCACCCAGGCCACGATGAGGCCGAAGAAGCTGTTGATGACAGCCGCCAGCAACGAACAACCGAAAGTCACGCGGTACGACGCCAGCGCACGCTCGCTGGTCGCCACCGCCCAGAAGCCAGCCGCGTCGAGTGTGGCGCTCTTGATGATCAGGGCCGCGAGCGGAATCAGGATCAGCAGCGAAAGATAGAGCAGCGCATAGCCCAGCGAGAGCTTGAAGCCGGGCAGCACGTGCAGGCGTTGTGGTCGAGAGAACATGTCGAGCTGGATCAGAAAGGACGAAGCGGCCCGGTTGGGCCGCTTCCTGTACTGCAAAAGCCTGGCTAGCTTACTTCAACTGGTAAATCTGGTCGAAGCTGGCGCCATCCTTGAAGTGGGCTGCAGTCGCCTTTTCCCAGCCGCCAAAGGTCTCGTCGACGGTGAAGGTCTTGATAGCCGGGAACTGCGCGGCGTACTTCTTCAGCACTTCGGCATCACGCGGGCGGATGTAGTTCTGCGCGGCGTTCTCCTGCGCTTCCTTGCTCCACAGGTATTCCAGATATGCCTGCGCCACCTTGCGCGTGCCGCGCTTGTCGACGACCTTGTTGACGATGGCCACCGGCAGCTCGGTCAGGATGGACTGGCTGGGATAGACCACCTCGAAACCGCCACGACCGAATTCCTTGGCAATCAGCTCGGCCTCGCTCTCGAAGGTCACCAGTACATCACCCTGACCACGCTGGATGAAGGTCGTCGTCGCATCGCGGCCACCCGGTGCGAACAGCGGTGCGTTCTTCAGCACCGAGCCCACGAAGGCAGCCGCGGTCTTGTCATTGCCGCCGGGCTGACGCAGCGCGTAGCCCCAGGCCGCGAGGTAGGTGTAACGACCGTTACCCGTGTTCTTGGGATGCGGAATGATCAACGACGTACCGGCCTTGGCCAGATCCGGCCAGTCCTTGATGGCCTTCGGGTTGCCCTTGCGCACGATGAAGATCATCGTCGAGGTGTAGGGTGCCGCATTGTTCGGGAATTTGCTCGCCCAGTCTTTCGCCACCAGGCCTTGCGCGGCGAGGAAGTTGATGTCGGTCGCCTGGTTCATGGTCACCACATCGGCTTCCAGACCATCCGCCACCTTGCGCACCTGCCCCGTCGAACCGGCATGCGACTGCTTCACCTCGATGGTCTCGCCCGTCTTCGCCTTGTAGGCCGCGATGAACTTGGGGTTGTAGTCCTTGAACACGTCACGCGCGACGTCGTAGGACACATTCAGGATGTCAGTGGCTTGCGCCTGGGCGGCCTGCAGCCCGATAGCAAGGCTGACCGCCGCCAGCAGTTTGAACAGGGTAGGACTCATGGATGGGTACTCCGGGAAGAAATCAGACCAGATTATTCCAGCTGTTGCCGGCACATTTCAGCACAAATGCGTCGTCGCTTAGCACGAAGACAGCTATGAATTCAGAACGCCATCTTCCGGCGTCCGGCGGCTTGTCTGACGCACCGATGCCGCATTGGTTCCGGAGGAAAGCCGGCACAACAATGAAAAAGGCCGCAGCAAGCTGCGGCCTTTCCCTTACTGCTGTTTCCTGCCTCAGGCAGCCTTGCCCTGATCGCCGGTGTAACGGTGGCGATTGACAATGCGCTTGTCGCGCGGGTGGGTACCCGGCACGGCGGAAATGAGCGCCTTGGTATAGGGATGCTCAGGTTCGCCACAGATCTTGTCGGCGAGACCGGTTTCCACCACCTGGCCCTTGTACATCACGGCCACGCGGTCGCAGAAGTAACGGATCACGCCGATATCGTGCGAGATCAGGATGAAACTGAGGTTCAGTCGTTCCTGCAGATCCAGCAGCAGGTCGAGGATCTGCGAACGCAGGGTCACGTCCAGCGCCGAAGTCGCTTCGTCAGCGATGATCAGGCGCGGGTTCAGTGCCAGTGCGCGGGCAATACCGATACGCTGACGCTGACCACCGGAGAACGCATGCGGATAGCGTTCCATGGCTTGCGCAGGCATACCGACCATGCCGAGCACTTCTGCCACGCGTTCACGCAGGGCTGCACCTTCACAGACCTTGTTCACCAGCAGCGGCTCGCCGACGATCTGACCGATGGTCATACGCGGGTTCAGCGAAGCGAACGGATCCTGGAACACCATCCGCACTTCACGGTGGACATTGCGCAGCTCGGACTTCTTCGACTTGGCCAGATCGACGATGGAGCCGCTGCCCATGCGGTACAGCACTTCACCTTCGGTCAGGTTCAGCACGCGGATCAGGCAGTTGCCCAGCGTGGTCTTGCCGGAGCCCGACTCACCCACGATACCGAGGTTCTCGCCTTCGTAAAGGTCGATGGAGACCTTGTCGAGAGCCTTGAACGGAGCGCTGGCCTTGTTGCCACCCAAGAAGGTCTTGCGACCCGGGTAGATCTTCGAGACGCCACGCACTTCGAGCAGCTTGCGTTCCGAAACCTTCATGTTGCGGGCACGGCGTGCCGAGGTTTCGAGCTTGCGCACGGAGTCGATCAGCTTGCCGGTGTACTCATGCTGTGCCGAGTAGAAGATCTGCTCGGACGGTCCGAACTCAAGCATCTTGCCGTTGAGCATGACGCCGATTTCGTCGGCGATTTCTGCCACAACACCCATGTCATGGGTGATGAACAGCACGGCCATGCCGTAGGAGTTCTGCAGTTCCTTGATGAGCGCGAGGATTTCAGCTTGCGTCGTCACGTCCAGAGCGGTCGTCGGTTCGTCGGCGATCAGGATCTTCGGGTTGCAGGCCAGAGCCATGGCGATCATGGCGCGCTGACGCATACCACCCGAATACTCGAAGGTGAATTTGTCGATAGCCACGGCCGGGTTGGGAATCTCGACCCGACGCAGCAGTTCGATGGCACGGGCGCGAGCCTCGTCCTTGTCGACCTTCTGGTGCAGGAGGATGGATTCACAGATCTGGTTACCGATCGTGTGGATCGGCGACAGCGAGGTCATCGGCTCCTGGAAGATCATGGCGATTTCCTTACCACGGATGCCACGGATCTCCTTGCCACGCGGGTGCAGCTGGGCAAGGTCAACGCCCTGGCCGCTCTCACCGCCGTAATACATGATCTGACCACCTTCGATACGACCAGGGTGATCCACGATCTGCATCACGGAGCGAGCCGCCACGGTCTTGCCGGAACCGGATTCGCCCACGATGCAGAGCGTCTTGCCGCGCTGGATCTGGAAGCTGATGTCATCGACGGCACGCACGGCCTTTTCGCCCGTACCGAAGTGGGTACGCAGGTTGCGGACGTCGAGAATGATGTCACTGGAATTGGTATTCACGTTATCTACCTATCTGCTGATTGCTTGTCGCTCAGTGCGTGTAGGGGTCGGCAGCATCGCGCAGACCATCGCCCATGAAGTTCAGAGCCAACACGGCTATCACAACCATGGCGCCGGGAATGAACAGCCAGGGTGCCGCAGCAATGGAACGGATGTTCTGTGCTTCCTTCAACAACACACCCCAGCTGATGGCGGGCGGCTGCAGGCCGAGGCCGAGGAAGGACAGCGAGGTTTCCGCCAGAATCATCATCGGGATGGCCAGCGTCACGGCCGCGATGATGTGCGAAGCCAGCGAGGGCAGCATGTGACGGAAGATCACACGTGCTTCGCTACAGCCATCCAGCTGTGCAGCAATGACGAACACTTCACCACGCATGGCCAGCAGACGGCCACGCACCACGCGTGCAAGTTGCGTCCAGCCGATCAGCGAGATGATGACCGTCACCGCCATGTACTGGTAGTGCGGCGGCCAGTCCTTCGGCAGCACGGCAGCCATGGCCAGCCAGATCGGAATCGTCGGCAGGGAGATGATGAACTCCACCAAGCGCTGGATGAACCAGTCGATCTTGCCGCCGTAGTAACCCGAGATACCACCCAGGATCAGACCGAGCACAACGGACAGGAACACACCGATCAGACCCAGCGACAGGGTGAATCGCCCGCCGTAAATCACACGGCTGAACATGTCACGACCCTGACGGTCGGAGCCGAACAGGTAGAACACCCTGCCCTTTTCCTTGGGGCCGAAAAAGTGCACGTCGCTCTTGAACAGGCCCAGGAAGTTGTACTCGAAACCACGCACGAAGAACGACACTTCAATCTTGTTGTCGCCATCCGGCACGTAGGTCTTGCGCAGCGAGACGGGGTCAACCGTTTCCTTCAGGATCTGCACATGCGGGTTGAAACCGCTGCCATCGAACAGATGAATCGCTTGCGGCGGGTGGTAGGCCTTGGCCTTGACCTCTCCCTTGCCCTTCAGTGCCTCTTCCGGATCGAAAGGCGCGAGGAACTCGGAGAACAAAGCCATGACGTACAGGCCGACCACGATGTACATGCTGATGAGGGCCAGCTTGTGCTTCTTGAAGCGCAGCCACATCAGGGTCCACTGCGAAGCGTGCTCAATGCCGCCCCGCAGGTTGGCCATATTGACCTGCACGGAGGAGGAGGCCGTCGAAGAAGTAGTGTCGCTCATTGTTCCAACCTAATACGCGGATCGAGAATAACCAGGAGGATGTCGGAAATCAGGGTTCCCACAACCGTCATCATGCACAGCAGCAGCAGGAACGCGCCGGAAAGGTAGATGTCCTGCGAGAGCAGTGCCGTGTACAGCAGCGGACCCGCTGTGGGCAGGTTCAGCACGATGGAGGTGATCACGGCGCCCGACACGAGGTGGGGCAGGATCATGCCGATCGTGGAAACGAACGGGTTCAGCGCAATGCGCACCGGGTACTTCACCAGCAGGCGCACTTCGGTCAGACCCTTCGAGCGGGCCGTCACGACGTAAGGCATGTAAAGCTGGTCGATCAGGTTGGCGCGCATGATACGGATCAGGCTGGCCGTCGAAGACGTACCGAGGATGATCATCGGGATCCAAAGGTGATCAAGCAGATCCTTTGCGCGGCCCCAAGACCACGGCGCATTTTGATACTCCGCCGAGAACAGGCCCGTTACGTCAAGGCTCCAGTACTTGACGGACAGATACATGAGGATCAGTGCGATCAGGAAGGGGGGCACGGCCAGACCGATGAAGCCCACCATCGTGAAGATGTAATCGCCAATCGAGTAGCGACGCACTGCAGAGTAAATACCGATCGGCAGAGCCATGGCCCAAGTCAGGATGAGCGTCCCGATCGACAGGATCAGGGTCAGGTTCATCCGCTCGCCGATAAGTTCGGACACCGGGCTGTTCCATTCGAACGAATAGCCGAAGTCCCACTTGGTCAGGATGTTCGTGATCCAGTGAAAGTACTGGACGATGATGGGCTGGTCCAGACCGTAGCGCTGGCGCATGTCGATCTGTTCGGCCAACTCCATAACTTCACCGGAAGCGGCTTTCTGTGCAACCAGGCTGTCAACGAAGTCGCCGGGTGGCAACTGGATCAGGATAAAGACCGTCAGCGATACCAGAAACATGAATGGGATCGCCGACAGGAGACGTCGGAAGATATAGGAAAGCACGGTGAATCTCGCTTGAAAGACCGCTAGGGGGAAGGAAACCCCGGACGCTGAACGCGCCCGGGGGCACTACCAGGTCAGCGCCTTACTTGGCGCTGTAGAACCATTGCTGCAGCAGGGACGGACCCGGGGTCGGGTAGGTCCAGCCAGACGGCATGTTTTCGTACACGTTGTTCAGACGTGCGCTACGAACAGCCGTATCGCCAGCGGGACGGACGGTACCGATGATTTCGAACTCGTCAGCACACTCTTGCAGGATCTGCTTGAACAGGGCGTCAGCTTCGGCTGCGGTCTTCGCCGTTTGCCATTGCTCGTACAGCTTCAGACGCTTTTCCATGCTGGGCGAAGGCTTTTCACCTTGCTTGCCATCCGACAGAGCGTACTTCGTCCACTCGAGGCTCATGCGGGACTCTTGCGGGTGCACCGCCACGAAAGCGCGCGGGTTGAAGGTTGCGTCCAGGCCGCCGGGGAACACGTCGATGCTGATGTCGTAGTTGTTCTGAGCAGCGCGATCGTAGAACAGGGTACGTTCCGACGTTTGAATCTGCAGCTCGATACCAACCTTGGCCCATTGCTTGCGGACGAGATCCAGCGTGTCAACCATGGTCGTCTGGGCGATCTGGGCGATGGCGCCGATCGAGACACGACCGCCGTCCGTGTAGGTACGGAAGCCTTCAGCGTCACGCTTGGTCAGACCCAGCTTGTCCAGCAGTTCGTTGGCGCGCTTCGGATCGTGGTTCAGGTACTGCTTGCCGAGCTTCTCGTTGTACCACTTCGATTGCGGCAGCGGACCCGATTGCCACGGCGTGGCTTGACCCAGGTAAACGATGTCGTTGATTTCCTTGCGGTCCATTGCGACCGACAGGGCTTCGCGGAAGTCGTGATTGCGGATCAGAGTGCGCAGCTTCGCATTCTTGGTCGAGTGGTTGATCCACAGACCTGCAGCGTTCGCGTTCATGTTCGACGAGCTGAAGATCTTGTACTTGCCCTTGGTCTGGTTCTCAGCCAGCACCGGACGGTTCTGGATGCTCGCCGTGTGACGCAGCTGGAAGTCGATCTGGCCGTTGATGATGGCGAGAACGATGGTTTCCGGCTCCGAGATCACTTGCAGTTGCAGACGATCGATGTACGGCAGTTGCTTGCCAGCAGCGTCGACTTGCCAGAAGTACGGGTTGCGCTCCAGCACGACCTTGGTGGCGCTACCGCCGTAGCCTTCCTTGATCAGCCACGGATCCAGCGTGGGACGCTCGGGGTTGTTCCAGCGTGCCGACGACTCGATGTCACCACACTTCAGACGGAACAGGGTGGGCCAGTCCTTGGACTTTTCCTTGGCGAGCAGATCGTTGATGTTGGGGTTGTACTTGGCGTGGAACTGACCGCAGTACTTCTTCTGCCACATCGTCGGGTGCTGGGCCACGGGGGTCGACAGCTGCTCCGGGAACGAGATGTAGGGGCCGGCAAACTTGAACTTGACGGTGTAGTCATCGACCTTCGTCACTTCAGGGCCCTTGCCCTTGATTTCGAACATCGACGGAACCGACGAGAAGAACTGCTTGTTCAGAACGAGATCGTTCATGTTGAACAGCACGTCGTCAGCCGTGAAGGGGGTGCCGTCAGACCACTTGGTGCCCTTGCGCAGCTTGAAGGTGTACTCGGAACCATCGGGGCTGATGGTGTAGCTTTCAGCCAGGTTGGGAGCAACGCTGTTGAAGTCCGGCGCCCAGCGCACGAGACCCTGGTTACCGACCAGACGGAGAATCGCGTTGTAGTCACCGTTACCGCGCAGTGCGTTGCGCAGCATGCCGGGACCACCAGCGCCATTCCCGTAGTTGCCCACCTTGAAACTGCCGAGCTTCGGATCAATCTTCAGCACTTCGGGCGCTTCGGGCAGACGCTTGGCAACCGCAGGCAGCTTGCCGGCTTTCACCAGCTCGGCCAGCGCGGGCGCCTCAGAATAATTCAGCTTGGGCGCCGCCTGGGCGCTTGCAGCCATCGGCGTCGCGGCGGCGGCTGCCACTGCGGCGACGAGTGCCAGCTGTCGAGATGAACTGAAACTCATCATTTCCTCCTAAAGTTGAAAAACAGGCTCGCTCGAAGCGCTATTGAAATTGCTTTTGAACCAATAAACGCAGCTCTGGTTTGTAGCCCCGGGCATGCTACTACAGTCGCGGGCCGGATCATACAAGCCGGCAAAAAAGTCAGACAAGCTACGAAATCGCAACCGGGGCTTGATAAAACGCCCTCTTTGTCTGGGATTGTCGGAATGTAGAACTCACCCTCCCAACGTCATTTGCCGAGCATCAAGCCTTGGCAAATTTCATACGAGTTTTCCCTAATTCCAGAAAATTTGCGATGTGCAGTGCACAATCGCAATCTTCCCCCGCCAGCCCTGCTGGCTTAAAGTCACTCTGCTGCCTTGCCGTTGTCTGGCATGGAGGCCCAGCCTCTGTCGCGGCGCGCCCCTTACCGGCGTGGCGATGACCTGCTTGCTTCAGCCTTACCTGGATGCGCCGGCGCCCCGATGAACATCGCCATCATTGACGATACAGCCGTCAACCTCGTGTTGATGAAGAGCCTCGTCCAGCGTTTGGGGCCGCACGAATGCATGACCTTCGAAGACCCCTTGCTGGGGCTCAGCTGGTGCCTGGACAACCCACCGGACCTGATCATCGTGGACTACATGATGCCGGGCATGCATGGTATCGATTTCATACGACGCTGCCGGCTCGAAACCGTGCTCAGCGATCAGCCCGTGCTCATGGTCACGGCCGCCGCTGAAAAAGAAGTCCGCTACGCAGCCCTGGAAGCTGGCGCGACAGACTTCCTGACCAAGCCCATAGACAAGAATGAGTTCAACCCACGCATCCGCAACATGCTCAAGTTGCGGGCCAGCATGGTGGCAACCAGCCGTCGGGCAGAGGAACTGGACCAGGCCGTACGCCAGGCGACCGCCGAATTGCTGGCGCGCGAGCACGAAACCGTGATGCGACTGGCGCGTGCCGCCGAGTTCCGCGATCCGGAAACGGGCTCCCACATCATCAGGATGGCGCGTTACTCGGCCCTGCTGGCCAACAAGCTCGGCCTGCCGGCCGCCGAACAGGAGATGCTGCTGCACGCAGCCCCGATGCACGACGTGGGGAAACTGGGCACGCCGGATTTCATTCTGTTGAAACAGGGCAAGCTGACTCCTGATGAGCTGATCATCATGCGCAAGCATGCGTCCATCGGCTACGAGATCCTCAAGGACTCGGCCTCGCCGGTGTTACGCATGGCGGCCGAGATCGCCGTCTCGCATCACGAAAAATTCGACGGCAGTGGCTACCCTCGCGGCCTCAAGGGAGAAGCCATTCCGCTCGTTGGGCGCATTGTCGCCGTAGCCGACGTCTTCGATGCCCTGACCTCACAACGCCCATATAAGCCAGCCTGGTCCAACGAGCAGGCCCAGGCTTTCCTGACCAAGGGGCGCGGCCAGCACTTCGACCCTCGCTGCGTAGATGAATTCCTCGGTGCCTGGGACGAAGTCCTGGACATACAGACGCTGTACCAGGACTGAGCGCCCATGCCCAAGTCACTGCGCACACTGTTCCCACAGAAATTGCAGTACCAGCTGGCCGCGCTGTTCAGTCTGCTGTTCGCGGTCTTCATCCTTGCCTATACGACGCTCACCGCCGGCGAACAGTACGCCACGCTGCGACAGACACTGCAGGAACAAGCGGTCTCATTGACCCGCGGCCTGGCGGTGTCTTCGGAACAGGCGCTGGCCACGGGCGAAGTCTGGCAGCTCAAGACCATTCTCGGTCAGGCCAGCCGCTTCCCCGGCCTGGAGCAGATCGATCTCACCGACGCACAAGGCGTTGTCCTCTCCAGCGTTCACGCAGCCGACCTCGCCCCACCGCTCACCATCGCCCTCAACGTCCCCGTCAAGCGTGAAGAGACCATCATCGAGACCCCGGCACGCGGGCAAACCGGCGCCAGCGTGCAGGTCTGGACTCCGGTCGGTGACGAGTCGGAACTCGGCTGGATCCATACACGCTTCTCGCTGAAAGTCGCCGAGACCACGCGCTCGCACATGTATATCAACAGCCTCTGGCTGGGTCTTGCCGCCAGCCTGCTGGCGACCTTCACGTTCGTGCTTTTCCTGCGCCACCCCATACGCAAGCTGCAAGGTGCCACGGACTTCGCTGCGCGGCTGGACAACCTCAGTGGCGAGACCATGCAGGCAGATGCCGCCGTCGCAGATATCGATGATCTGGTCGCGGCGCTCAACAAGGTGTCCTTGCGCCTGCACCAGCAACAACGCGAACTGCAGCGTACCGAGGCGCACTTCCAGAGTGTCGTGGAAGGACTCTCCGAACTGGTGTTCGAGACGGACGCCGACCTGCACTGGACCTACCTCAACCGCGCCTGGCAGGACATCACGCTCTACACCGTCGAAGAAGGCCTGGGCCGCCTCGTACTGGATTTCACCCCTGACGACGAAAAGCCCCGCATCGCAGAAGCCTTCAAGCCGCTCTACAAGGGCGAGATCAGCTTCCTGCTCGATCGCTTCCGTTACATCGCCAAGGACGGTGGCACCCGCTACCTGGAGGTCTTCGCGCGCGCCCGTCGCGACCATGACAATGTCTTCATCGGCTATAGCGGCTCCATCGTGGACATCTCGGCGCGCAAAGCCACCGAAGACGCCATGCTTGCAGCGCGCATCGCGGCGGAACATGCGAACCAGGCCAAGAGCGACTTCCTCGCCAACATGAGCCACGAAATCCGCACGCCGATGAATGCCGTCATCGGCATGACCGAACTGCTGATGGGCACACACCTGACGCCGCAGCAACGACAGTACATGGAGACGGCCAAGCAGTCCGCCGATGCACTGATGTCCATCATCGACGACGTACTGGACTTTTCGAAGATCGAAGCCGGCCATCTCGTGCTGGAGCACATCGACTTCAGCCTGCGCCGCTGCGTCGGCAATGCCGTTGACAGCCTGCGCGAGCGCGCCGAATCAAGTGGCCTGACGCTCCAGTGCCAGATCGCCGATGACGTACCGGAATCCTTGCGTGGCGATCCACACAGGCTGCGGCAGATCCTGCTCAATCTTGTCGCAAACGCTGTGAAGTTCACCAGCGCCGGCGACATCCGGGTCGAGATCACGGTTGACGCACACAGCGAAAACGATGTCTCGCTGTGCTTCCTCGTGGCAGACACCGGCATCGGCATTCCAGCCGACAAGCTGGGGTTGATCTTCGACAGCTTCTCGCAAGCCGACACCTCGACCACCCGCCAGTTCGGCGGCACCGGTCTGGGGCTGGCCATCTGCAAGCGACTGGCCAATGCCATGGGCGGCAACATCTGGGTGGATAGTGAGCCAGGCGTCGGCAGCAACTTCTTCTTTACCGTGCGGCTGGATCTGGCGGCAGGCGACGTTTCCGAACCCGCCGCCACGCGCATGCTACGCACCCGACCACTGCGCGTCCTGTTCACCGAAGACAACACCGTCAACCAGGCGCTCGCCACGGGCCTGCTGGAGCGACTCGGTCACCGCGTGGTACTGGCCTGCGATGGCTCGCAATGCCTGCAACGTCTTGCCGAAGACCGCGCCTTCGACGTCGTGCTGATGGATCTGCAGATGCCCGTGATGGGCGGGCTGGAAGCCTGCGACCGTATCCGCGACGACGAGCGTACGTTCAGCCTGCCGCGCATGCCCATCATCGCCCTGACCGCCCACGCCATGCAGAGCGACAAGGAGCGCTGCCTCGCTGTCGGCATGGATGGCTATGTTTCCAAACCTGTCACGCTCAATTCGCTGTCGGCAGAATTGATCCGTGTCCTGCAATTGCAAGTGCTGGGGGCTGAAGACATGACCGAGCAATCTCCCGAAGGCGGCCAAGTCACAAAATTGTTCGATCGCGCCTGGATGCTTCAGCAAATCGGCGGCGACGAATCCTTGATGCGCGAAGTCATCGGCATCTTCCTCGGTGACTTCACGGATGCCAGCCAGCGCCTGGGGTCCGCCGTAGCCCGGAACGACGCAGCCGCCGTGCGCGAAGCCGCGCACGCCATCAAGGGCGCCATCGGCAACTTCGGTACCGGCATTGCATTCGAAGCGGCGCTGGCGCTGGAAACCGCCGGCAAGAACGGAGAGAACGCACGCTTCGCCGAGCTACACACCACGCTGATGCGCTTGCTCGGCGAATTGCGCGAGATTCTGGAACGCGAAGTGGCCGCAGCCTGACTTCAGGCTCCAGACCAGCCGGGAGCGCTGAGAGAGCGGATGAGGTCCGCTCAGCTCTCAACCATCTTCTGGATCTGTTCGCCGGCCATGTGGCGAACATCGCGACCTTCCACCAGGTACACCACGTGTTGCGACACATTCTTGGCGTGATCGCCAATGCGTTCGAGCGACTTGGCAGCGAACAGGATGTCGATGCTGCGCGAAATGGTGCGCGGATCTTCCATCATGTAGGTGATCAGCTGGCGCATGACGGACTTGAACTCGGCATCCACGTCCTTGTCCTGGCTCACCACTTCGGCGGCGGCAGAAATATCCAGGCGCGCCATCGAATCCAGCGCCTTGCGCAGCAGCTCGACCGCCAGGTTGCCCAGATGCTGGAGCTGCACGCGGGGCGTCGTGGCCACGGCGTCGGGCGTCTGGATCGTGCGGGCCACCTTGGCAATCTTCTTGGCTTCGTCGCCAACACGTTCCAGGTCGGTCACGACCTTTGACACTGCCAGCACCGAACGCAAATCGCTCGCAGCAGGCTGCCGCTTGGCGATGATCTGCGTACAGGCTTCATCCAGTTCGAGCTCGAGTTCGTTCACGCGCTTGTCGTTCTCGATGACGCGCTCGATGACCGTCATGTCGCCGTAGAGAAAACCTTCCAGCGCCTTGACGACCTGTAGCTCGACGTAGCCCCCCATCTGGAGGACGCGTGTGCGGATACCCTCAAGTTCAACGTCATACTGATGCACGGTGTGATCGGCCATTCGCACTGCTCCTAGATATGTCCGGCAACCCGACCGGATCCACAACACTTTCCATCCCGCGCAAACGCTTGCCCCGTCACCGGAACAATCCGCTCATCTGCGCGCAAAGCCGGAAGTTTGCGTCAGATTCATGACAGTAATGTTTCACCCGCCGGTGATGGTACGCACCCCACCGGCCTCACCGAGCAAAAGCACATCTGCCCTGCGCCGCGCGAACAGGCCGTTGGTCACCACGCCGACGATGTGGTTGATCTCGGTTTCCAGCGCCACGGGATCGCGAATTTCCAGGCCCGCAACGTCGATGATGCAGTTGCCGTTGTCAGTCACGACACCTGCCCGCAGCTTCGGCTGACCGCCCAGCGCAGCCAGCGCACGCGTCACCTGTGCCGACGCCATGGGAATGACCTCGACCGGCAAGGGGAAGCGTCCCAGATAACCAACCAGCTTGCTCGCGTCACAGATGCAGACGAAACGCTGGGCCACAGCCGCCACGATCTTCTCGCGCGTCAGCGCTGCACCGCCACCCTTGATCATGCACATCTGCCCGTCGATTTCGTCTGCGCCATCGACGTAGACCGGCAGCTCGGTGATCTCGTTGAGGTCGAACAACGGGATGCCGTGCGAACGCAGCCTCGCCGCGCTGGCTTCCGAGCTGGCCACTGCGCCCGTGATGCGGTCCTTCATCGAGGCCAGGCCATCGATGAAGAAATTGGCCGTTGAGCCGGTGCCGACACCGATGACCTTGCCTTCCGGCACATAGGCCAGCGCAGACATTGCAACACTACGTTTCAAATCATCCTGATTCATGAACTTTCCACCCGACTGTGCCAAGCTGGAATTGTAGTGGATCGTCCTTGTCCGCACGCCGCTCCCTGCGGCCGGGCAGGCGCAAATCAGCCATGGAGAGGAATGATGAGTCTTTTCGGAGATCTGGCCGGCCAGGTGCTCGGCAATGTATTGGGCGGGAACACACAAGGCAGCAACCCGCTGCTGCAGATTGCGACCAGCCTGCTGCAGCAACATGGCGGACTGGACGGGCTGCTGACGCAGTTCCAGGCCGCGGGGCTTGGCGAACAGGCGGCATCGTGGGTCGGCACCGGCCCGAACAAGGCCATCGATGCGAGCCAGCTAAGCTCGGTGCTCGGCAATGACGTGCTGGAAGCACTGGCCGGCAAGTTCGGTTTGTCCGGCACGCAGGTATCCGGAGGTCTGGCCGATCTGCTGCCTCAACTCATCGACAAGGCCACGCCGGGCGGCAGCACGCAAGGCGCGGACGACGTGCTGCAACAAGGCTTTTCAGCGCTGGAAGGCCTGCTACGCAAGCCTGCCTGAGCTCACACCGCACTTCACAATCAGAGCTTGCCGGGCCCCTGATTGGCGAGCACGAAACCGGCCACCTCGCCCGCCGGCAGCAGCTTGTAGGCGCCGGCCGGCTTCCAGCCCGGATCGCCTGACAGCTTTGCCCCGCTGTTGCGGGCGTTGAAGGCATTGACGATGTCGGCCGGCTGGCCATTGAACAACGAGCCCTGGTCGAACAGCGCCGAGTCCGGCGTCACGTGATAGACGAGATCGGGCACGCTTGCTCCCTCGACCTCGAACGCGTTGTTCTGCGAATACAGCTTGGCCTGACGCCCCAACCCGAAGGCGTAAGAGAAACCGCTGCCCGTGCCATCGCGCTTGCCACGGAACAGGTTGTTGTAGACGTGCACCTGGCCATAGCGCGTCAGCGGCTGGCGCTGGCGGATGCCGTCGAAGAAGTTGTGACGGATCGTGACCTTGAGCTTGCCTTCGTCACTGGGGTAGTTATCGCTGCCGCCAACCAGCATGAGCTTGTCGTGATTCGAGAAGTGGTTGTGCGACACCGTGACGTAGTTCGAGCCGTTGGTGATGTCCAGCGCGCCATCGTGGTGCTGGAACTTCTGCTCCGGCTGGTTGTAGGGGAACGCGAAGGGCGAGGGATACAGCTTGTCCGGCCGCGCACCGTCGCTGAAGCTGCAGTGATCGATCCACACCCGCGTGGCACCCTTCACCGAAATGAGATCGTATTCACCGTTCCAGCGGCCGCCATTGCAGCGGTGCGGCCCGCGCGCGTCATCGACAAAATCCGCCTGGCAACCGCTCAAGGCGAAGCCCGTCACAGGCGCGAAGCCGAAGGTGTCTTCCGGGTTCCACATCGGGAAGTAATCGAAAGCATCCTCGAACGCGATGTTGCGGATGATGATGTTCTCGACGTCGAAGTTGAGATACAGATTGCCCTTGATGATCTTCGCGTCGCTGCCCACGCCGATGATGGTCGTGTTGGACGGGATAAGCACCTGCACCACATGCTTCTGCCGGTCATAGGAACGGCGACGCGCGTCCTCCAACGGACCGGACACCTTGGGCGGGCGGCCACCCACGGTGTTCTGGCGATTCCACTTGTTCGGGTCGTAAGCCTTCTTGTAGGCCTCGAAATCGTAGGCGGGGTCCGCGTAATCCTTCTCCACCAGCTCGCGGCCCGAATCGTCGGTGCTGAGATTGATGGTGCCTTGCACGCGGATGATCTTCGGGCTGCTGCCTGAACGGCGCAGCGCATCGATGAACTGCTTGCGCGTCGTTACGGTGTAAATGTCGTCAGCGCGCGCCGCCGCGCCGCCGGTCGTACCCCCGCCCCAGCCGTCTTCGGCCGGCAGGGTCTGGCGAGCGACGTCGCTTGCCGGCAGCTTGGCGAAATCGGCGGCATCCGGCCCGCTGCTGGCACAGGACAACAGTGCGGGCAAAGGCAACGCCAGTACAAGAAAGCGCCAGACAAGGTACGACTTGCTGCGTAACATAAGCATCTCGCCGGAAAAATGAACGCCGGATGATACCGGGCTCATGCCCCGCCCCGAATGCGGGGAAACCACACAGCCCACCCGGCCCAGCCGTTCCATGCAACTCGACGACTTCCTGCAAACCCTGCGCAGTCACAGCGCCAAGCCCGGCCACGAACAGCGCATCCTGCGCGCCTGGCTGAAGGCTGCCCCGCTGGATAGCGGGCCGCGCAACCAGAGCGCCGAGAACACCCTGCCATTGCCCCTGCGCAACGCCTTGCCCGGCCTGCAGGCTGTGCTGGATGGCGTGGCGCGCGTGCAGTCCGAACACCCGGGCGAAGACGGCTCGGCGCGCCTGCTGGTCGAGCTGGCCGACAAACAAACCGTGGAGAGCGTATTGCTGCTGCGCGACGGCCTGTGCGTTTCCACCCAGGTTGGCTGCGCTGTCGGCTGCACCTTCTGCATGACCGGTCGCGACGGCCTGCAACGCCAGCTCAGCAGTGCCGAAATCCTCGCCCAGGTCGTCCTCGCCCGCGCGCGGCGCTCCGTCAAGAAAGTCGTTTTCATGGGCATGGGCGAACCGGCCCACAACCTCGACAACGTGCTCGAAACCATCGACCTGCTGGGTCGCTACGGCGACATCGGCCACAAGAACCTGGTCTTCTCGACCGTCGGCGATCCACGCGTCTTCGAGCGCCTGCCACAAGGCGAGGTCAAGCCCGCGCTGGCCCTGTCGCTGCACACCACGCGCGCCGATCTGCGGGCCGAACTGCTGCCGCGCGCGCCGCGCATGAGCCCCGAAGAGCTCGTCGAACGCGGCGAAGACTACGCGCGCAGCACGGGCTACCCCATCCAGTACCAATGGACCCTGCTCGACGGCATCAACGACAGCGAGGAAGAACTCGACGGCATCGTGCGGCTGCTGCATGGCAAGTACGCGATCATGAACATGATTCCGTACAACACCAACGAAGGCCTGCCCTACCGCCGTCCCGATCCCGAGCGCGCCGCCGACATCGCCCGCCAGCTGCACCGGCGCGGCATCCTCACCAAGCTGCGCAATTCTGCGGGGCAAGACGTCGATGGCGGCTGCGGCCAGTTGCGGGCGCGCACAGCCAAAGTGGTGTTCCAGCGCAAACGCCCCGTCTGAAAAGCGGTGCACTGCAGCTGAGGGTTCACACGGATCAGCACGTCGCAAGGCCCGGCGCACAATCCTTGATGCTGCAGACACACCAAACAGACAAGAGGAGACACGGAATGCGCTTCACGCCCGACATGATCGAGGAACTGAATACCCTGCTGCGTTTCGACCTCGCGACCAACCTGCAGGGCATCAAGATCCACGCCACGGCAGACCAGTCCGTCATCGCAGCCACCCGGCGTCTGCATGCCGAGGGCCTGATCACGCAGGCCGACGGCGGTTACCTCACGCCACTGGGCCGTGCAGCAGCCGAGCAAGCGCAGACCCTGCTGAGCATCTTTACCTCGCGCCCGAACGGCGCGACCATGCCGGTACATTACGAAGCAGCCTGAGCCGGTTCTGCCGGCCGAACCTGGGCACTGCCACCGAGGGTGTGACGGACAGATGACAGCACGTTGTCATCTGCCCGAACGGCTATTTTTCTGACGGAGGGGACGCGCTAAACTGGCGCATAACCCTATTCGTCGCACCCGGAGATTGTCATGCACTCACTTGTCCGCGCCTTCACCCCCCTGCTCATCGCCAGTCCGCTGCTCGTGTCCTGTGGCGGCGGTCTGGAAGACCTGGCTTTCGCCAAGTCGATCAGCATCAGCAAGATGGAATGCCCGACCAGCAATTTCGGCGCCACCATCCCCCCCGGCACCGACGCCAAGGTCAAGGCCTGGGCCACCATCGTCGGCATCAAGAACGCCGACGTCGTGTGGACCTGGGACTCCGACGGCAACGCCGTCACCTTCGGCGCCCAGACTCAGGACGACAACACCTCCAGCATCGACATCAAGGCCCCGGGCTCGCCCGCCAAGTACAAAATCAACGTACATGCCAAGGCCGAAGGCAAAGAAGGTAATGCCACCTGCGAGCTGGAAGTGAAGTAAGCATCCTCCAGGTTTGAACGCCACTGGATTCCCGCCTTCGCTGGAATGACGAGGTTGGAGCGGTCTGTCGCCCTCCCGCTCAGTAGTGAGGCTCTCGCCAACCCAAACAAAAAGCCCGAAGGCTCACGCCCCCGGGCTTTTTGCTTTGTACTACTGAACCGTCAGATTTGCGCAGCAGGCGTAGCGAGCGGGTGGAGGTCGAAACGAGGAGCGGATACGTACGTGAGTACGTTGAGCACCGGAGTTTCGAGATCCGCCCGCGCAGTAGCCTGATGCGTAAATCAGGGCCTTAGCGGATTACGCGAGCACCCTTGCCCTTCATCGCTGCTTCGACTTCTTCCACGCGAACCATGGAGGTATCGCCCGGGGTCGACATGGCCAGTGCGCCGTGTGCTGCGCCGTACTCGACGGCAGCTTGCGGGCCCTTGCCTTCGAGGAAGCCGTAAGCCAGACCCGATGCGAAACCGTCACCACCGCCAACCCGGTCGTAGATTTCGAGGTTGTCGCGCTTCATCGATTGGTACAGCTCGCCCTGGTAGTACAGCAGAGCGGACCAGTCGTTGAACGTGGCGGTCGAAGCCTTGCGCAGGGTCGTTGCAGCGACCTTGAAGTTCGGGAATTCAGCGACGGCGGCTTGAATCATCTTCTTGAAGCTGTCGGTTTCGATGTTGGTCAGGTGCTCGTCGGCGCCTTCCACTTCGAAGCCCAGACAAGCCGTGAAGTCTTCTTCGTTACCGATCATGACGTCGCAGTACTTGGCGATGTTGCGGTTGACGCGTTGTGCGCCTTCCTTGCCGCCCTGGCTCTTCCACAGCGATGCGCGGAAGTTCAGGTCGTAGGCCACGACGGTGCCGTACTTCTTGGCCACTTCAACGGCTTCGATCACGGCTTCAGCGGTGTTCGAGGCCAGTGCGGCGAAGATGCCACCGGTCTGGAACCAACGCACGCCTTCTTCACCGAACAGCTTTTCCCAGTTCACTTCACCCGGGCGGATTTGCGAAGCAGCCGAGTGGCCGCGGTCGGAGCAACCCAGAGCCGGACGAATGCCGAAGCCCTTTTCCGTGAAGTTCAGGCCGACGCGGGTGTTCTTGCCCAGACCGTCGAAGTCACGCCAGATGACGTGCGACATGTTGACGCCGCCTTGCATGATGAAGTCTTCGACCAGCCAGCCGAGGTCGTTCTTCGGCAGAGCGGTGACGACAGCAGCGCGCTTGCCCCAGCACTTGCGCATGGCGCGAGCAACGTTGTACTCGCCGCCGCCTTCCCAGACCTGGAATTGACGGGCGTTACGCACGCGGCCAAAGCCCGGGTCGAAACGCAGCATGACTTCGCCGAAGGAGACGCAGTCCCACTTGGTCTCGGCAGCGGATTTGATGATCAGTTCGGACATTTTCTGATTCCTTTTTGCTTGAGTGGAATTTGGTGTGGACTTGCCCTGCAGGCCAGCGTCGTACGTCAGCCCGTCAGGGTTTCAGGGGAATTACTTGGCAGCCAGTTCGGCCTTGATCGACTTGACCAAGGCGATGGTTTCAGCGACGCGCTTCTCGATACCAGCGTAGTCCTTGGCCTTCAGCAGTTCCTTGGTGATCAGGTTGCTGCCGACGCCGCAAGCGACGATGCCGGCGCCGAACCACTTGCGCAGCGAAGCTTCGTCCGGCTCGACACCGCCGGTGGGCATGATGCGCGTCCAGGGCATGGGGCCCATGACAGCCTTGACGAAGTCGGGGCCGCCCACGGACGAACCCGGGAAGACCTTGACGATTTCGCAGCCCAGCTCTTGTGCGTCGCCGATTTCGGTGGCGGAACCGCAGCCGGGGCTGTAGGGGATGCCGCGACGGTTACAGACCTTGGCAACTTCGGCGTTGAGCAGCGGGCCGACGATGAACTTGGCGCCGTTGGCGATGTAGATGCCGGCGGTCGGGGCTTCACAGATCGAGCCCACGCCCATGATCACGGACGGGTCAGCCTTGGCGAAGTAACGGGTCACTTCGTAGAACACGTGGGAAGCAAAGTCACCGCGGTTGGTGAACTCGATGCACTTGGCACCGCCGTTGGCACAGGCCTGGATCACGTTCTTGCAGACTTCGACGTCCGGATCGTAGAACACGGGGATGATCGACTGGTCCATCATCGCGGCCAGGACGGCCATACGGTCTTTTGCTGCCATGGAATTTCTCCGAGCTATTGAATGTGAGGGGGATCGACCGAAGGTAAGGGCGCATCCTCCAGCGAGCCCGGCATTTTCGCTGAACATAAAGGGCGGATCAAGGGAATAACGGCTTTCCTTGATCCAGCGCGGCTTGCCAGCGCCTGTTTTTCACCTGTTGCCCCCACCCAAGACCTGAAACGACCGTTTGAGCGCATTGCGCTGATCGCGTCAGTGAAAATCGCGGCTGACAGTCGCGAGCTCGCCGAGCCAGGCGCTGAGATCCACCAAATGTTTCGCCACCAGCAACACGACGCGGGCCCGGTCGCCCCCCGCCTCCGCCTCATGCGGCGGGTCCGAAACCTGCATCTGTCCAAATACGCCCAACAGCCCCGCATTGAGCACTTCACGACGCTGACGGTCGGCAAGCCAGGGATGGACGATGACGTTGACGACGCCCGTTTCGTCTTCGATCGTGATGAACACGCTCTTCGCCGAACCCGGCTTCTGGCGGCAGGTCACGATGCCCGCCGCACGCCCGGCCGCCCTGTCCTGTGCCAGCAACACCTCGGCATTCGGCCGGAAACGTCTCGCTTCAAGCTTGTGACGCAGCAAAGCAACGGGGTGACGCCCAAGCGTCAAACCCAACGTACGGTAGTCAGCGACGATGCCCTGCCCTTCGCTGGGCGCGGCGAGCGCCACCGGCGCCTCAGGGGCCGGTGCCATGTCGAAGAGATCGCCCTGTAACTGCAGGCCACTGACCTGCCAGGCGGCCTGCCGGCGATGACCGCCCAGCGAGCGCAGGGCATCGGCCGCAGCCAGGCGCCGCATCTCGCCCGACGAAAGTTGTGCGCGCACAGCCAGATCCTCCACGCCGCGAAAGGCCACCTGCCCGCGCGCCACCACGATGCGCTCGGCCGCCGCCTGTGAAAACCCACGGATCTCGTGCAGACCCAGCCGCACGACCGGACGCGGCGCGCCGGGATTCTCGAGATGACTGCCCCAGCCGCTGTGGCACACATCGGCAGGCTCGACACACACGCCATGCTTGCGCGCATCCTGCACGAGCTGCGCTGGCTGGTAAAAACCCATGGGCTGGCTGTTGAGCAGCGCACAGAGAAAGGCGGCGGGTTCGTGGCATTTGATCCACGACGACACGTAGGCCAGCAGCGCGAAGCTTGCCGCGTGCGATTCGGGGAAGCCGTATTCACCGAAGCCTTCAATCTGGCGGCACAGCGCTTCCGCGAAAGCATCCAGCCCCTTGGCGGACATGCCCTTGCGCAGCTTGTCCTTGAATTTTTCGAGATGCCCTTTCTGCTTCCATGAGGCCATTGCGCGGCGCAACTGGTCAGCTTCGCCCGGCGTGAAGCCGGCGGCCACCACGGCAAGCTGCATGACCTGTTCCTGGAAGATCGGCACGCCGAAAGTACGATCCAGCACGGCATCGATTTCCGGGTTGATGGACTGCACCGACCTCTTCTCGGCATGCCCTTTCAGATACGGATGCACCATGCCGCCCTGTATCGGCCCGGGCCGCACAATGGCGACCTGCACGACGAGGTCGTAGTAGTTGCGTGGCCGCAGGCGCGGCAGCATGGACATCTGCGCGCGCGATTCGATCTGGAACACGCCCACGGTATCGGCTCGGCAGATCATGTCGAAGGTGGCGGCATCCTTGGCCGGAATCTTCTCCATGCGCCAATGCTCGCCACGCCGCACCGACACCCAGTTCAGGGCACGACGGATCACGGTCAGCATGCCCAGTGCGAGCACGTTGACCTTGAGCAGGCCCAGCGACTCCAGATCATCCTTGTCCCACTGGATCACCGAGCGGTCCACCATGGCAGCGTTCTCGATCGGCACCAGGCGCGCCAGCGGGCCGGACGAGATCACGAAACCGCCGACATGCTGCGACAGGTGACGAGGAAAATCTCGCAACATGTCTGCCAGCGCCAGCCACTTCACGACGCGCGGGCTCTGCAAACTCAGGCCGATGCCGGCGAGCCGCTCCGGTAATTGATCACGCCGGTCCCACCAGGCCAGCGAACGCGACAGGGCGGCGATCTCGGCTTCGCCGAAACCCATCGCGAAGCCCGCATCGCGCAGCGCGCTCTTGCGGCGATAACGGATCACCGTCGCGGCGAGTGCGGCGCGATCACGACCGTACTTGTTGTAGATGTACTGGATGACCTCTTCCCGTCGCTCGTGCTCGAAGTCCACGTCAATGTCCGGCGGCTCGTCACGCTCGCGCGACAGGAAGCGTTCGAACAACAGGTGCGCACGCGTGGGGTCCACGGCCGTAATACCCAGTGCGTAGCAGACCGTGGAGTTCGCTGCCGAGCCGCGCCCCTGGCACAGGATGCCCTCGCGCCGCGCGAACTGCACGATGTCGTAGACGGTGAGGAAGAAGGCTTCGTACTGCTTCTCCGTGATGAGTGCGAGCTCCTTCTCGACCTCGGCGCGGATCTGCGCCGGGACGCCCTCCGCATACCGGATACGCAGTCCCTGCTCGGTCTCCTGCCGCAGGTAGGAGGTTGGCGTATGGCCCTGCGGCACGATCTCTTGCGGATACTCGTAGCCCAGCGTGCGCAGATCAAAACGGCAGCGTCCGGCAATCCGCACGCTCTCCTCCAGCAGTTCGCGCGGGTACAGCCGCGCCAGACGCATCCGCGCACGCAGATGCCGCTCGGCATTCGGGAACAACGCACGGCCGGCCTCGAACACGGTCTTGCGCAGACGGATCGCCGTCAGCGTGTCCTGCAAAGGCCGACGGTCGCGCGCATGCATGTGCACGTCGCCTGCTGCCACCAGCGGGATGCCGGTTTCCTCTCCGATCACCCGCAACGCATCCAGCCTTGCCGCATCGTCTGGCCCGCACAGCAATTCCACGGCGATCCACAGGCGTGGCAGCGCAGGTCCGGGCTCGTCATCCGGCGCATCCGGAAAACGCTCGCGCAGCCAACGCACCTCCTCGATGTCCGGCACGTCGCCCGGCACCCACAGCGCCAGACAATCGGTCACCGCACCGCGCGGCGCAATCGCCACGAAGTCGCCACGCTGCAGGCTGTACTCGCCCTTCTCCGAGCGACGCCGCGCCAGTGAGATCAGTGCGGACAGATTGCCGTAGCCCTCCCGATTCTGCGCCAGCAGCACCAGCTTGAGGCCGCAGTCGAATGTGAACTCGCTACCGACGATCAGCCGGGGCAGGGGCAGGATGAGCGGCGCGGCCTCGCCCGCATCCTTTGCACGCTGCACCTCTGCCCGGTCTTCCTCGTCCAGATCCTTGAGTGCCTGCCAGGCCTGCACCACTCCCGCCACCGAACACTCATCGGTGACGGCGAGCGAGTGATAGCCGCGTTGGCGTGCCTGCGCCATCAGCTCGACCGGATGCGAAGCCCCGCGCAGGAAACTGAAATTGCTGAGGCAATGCAGCTCGGCATAGTCAGGCAGGCTGCTCATGCAAAGACCCCATGCAGCCACCAGCCCGCCTTGTCGCGAAAGATCCACAACCACTCGCCGGCTTCCGACACCGCGACGTAGTAATCGCGGCGCACATCTTCACCGGCCCCCTGCGCGGGCTCGCACCACCAGCCGCTCTCGATGCGCTCCGGCCCTGCCACACGATGCAGCCTGCCCTTGTAATGCAGCCCCTCCTTGCGCTCGGCAATCGCACGCGGCTCGGACAGCAGCCAGAATGGGCGCGGCGGTCCCATCTGCAGATCAGCCTGCGCTCCCTGTGCAACCACGGCGCTGGCGTGCTCCGGCCGGTGATCTTCGCGCACAGCCAGCCCATGCACGGCAGCCTTGCCAAGCCGCGCACGCAAACGCTCGACGACGGGACCCAACGCCTGCGCGGCACTCTGTGCGAACAAACCTGCCGTACTGCCGGGCATGAGCACGGGTGTCTTCGCCTCCAGTACCAGCCAGACGGCATCGGCCACCAGCGCACAGCGGTCCAATCGTTCGCGCAGCACACGCTCCATGCGGGCGAGCTCACGCGTCGGTTCCGCAAAAGCGAGCACCAGCCGTGTCGGCGGAATGCCGTCTTCATGCAACAGCAGCAGGCTGCACTCGCTCACACCCGAGGCACGCGCTGCCAGCCAGCCCGACAGACTGGCCAGCAGCCGGCGTGCCGCGAACATCAGCATGGACGCAAGCGACACTTTTGCCGGCAGTTCGAGCTTCTGCGTGAAGGCCTCCGGAAACACGAAAGGCTCGCGCAGATCGGGCACCTCGCCGAGTGCCCGGGCTAGCCAGGCCGGCAGCTCCAGCCCGAAACGTCGTGCAAGGCCTGCGCGCGGCAAAGCGAACAGCCCGCCCAGATGACTGACGCCAAGCGCAGCGAGCGTGTCGCACCCGGCCTGCGACAAACCGAGTACGCCCACCGGCAAGGGCGAGAGCGCCTCCTGCAACCGCCCCGCATCCAGGCATACGCCTGACTGCCCTGCCCGCGCCAGCCATTGCGCCGCACGTGGCGTCGGTGCCAGCGCCATGCGCACGTCGAAACCCAGCCCGGTGATTTCCTGCTGCACGCGCTGGCATAGAGGACGCAAACCACCGAACAAGCGCAGACAGCCGCCTATCTCCATGAGCAGTTCGTCAGCACCCGCCACATGCACATGCGGCGAAAACCCGCCGGCCCAACAAGCAAGCCCGTGCAGGGTCTCGTATTCGCGCACCACATCGCGCTCGAATACCACCAATCCCGGCAACAGCGACAGCGCAGCAGCCAGGCGCACCCCCTGCCTAATGCCACCCTCCTCTGCCTGCAGATTGGCGCTCAGCACCCGCTGCTGTGCCACGCACACGGCAGGCCCGCCAGCCTGTGCAAACACTTCGAGCGGCAGGCGATGGCAGTGCAGGCACAGCCACAACGCATGAACGGGGGGCGCAGCAGCGGCACTCATCGCGGCATCCCGCTGATGACGTGCAGCCCCGATTTGCGCATATCGCGCTCCTCACCTCCTGCCGACGCATCGCCATCCATCCCCAGCCGCAACGCCGCACGCGTGGGATCGAGCGGCCGTTCAACCGGCAGCAGCAAGGATCGGCCACAGGGCGGACCGCGTCGCTTGAGAATGTCCAGCCGCAATCCCTCGCGGCTCCCGGCAAGCCTCACCCGCAAGGGGGCTGGCGAAGCCGTGCGCGCACTCGCCGTGGGCCTGAACAGGAAGGCCAGACTGCGCCGTCCCTCTGCCGCGAGCTGCAGACGACGCAATGCCTTGCCATCCACCTTCGCAGGCAGCCAGGCCAGCACCGCCCCCAGCCCGCCACAGGCGAGCAGCTGCTCCACGCTCCAGGCAACGTCTTCACTCCGCGCCTCGACGAACAACAGTTGCGTCAACGCAAAGCGCGCCGCCCAAGCCGGTGCCTGTGCGCAACCGGGTAGCCCCACCACAGCGACCGGCGCCTCCCGCGCCACCACCTGCAGGGCAGGCAGCAACAAAGACAACTCACCGATGCCCACCGCATCCGCGAGCAATTCCGTCAACGCCCCCAGCGGCCACCCCCCACCCGGCAATTCCGCATCGAGCACCGCAAACCCCGAAGCCGCAACATCAGTCGCAGCCAGCCGGTCGCCACGCCAGACATCAGGGCGTTGCAGCAGGGAATCCAGTGAGCGCAAGACGGCAGACATGGCGGCAACAACCCGCCGGCCTCTGCACAAGGCAAAGGCCGGTCCGGGGAGCGGAAAGGAAGAACGTCAGATAACTGTATTTTTATACAGTTATCAGCAAAGCGCCAGTTAACCTGACGCGATGGCTACGCCCGTTCAAACACGCGGTGACCTAGCACGGCGCCGAATTCGCCAAATCAGCGATTTACAGCACAAACGCAATTGGCATATGCCCACAAGGGCATGCCGGGTGACGTTGACTTGCAATGCAGCAAAGGCGTTCTAGCGTTAATGACAGAGGGTTATCAAACCCCGCCATCCGTAACACCCCGTTACCGGTGAGCACCCGCAGGGAGAGCAGAATGCATACCTTCAGCATACGCTGGCGCTCGTTCGTGCCAACGCATAACCAACGTGCGTTTTTAGCGCCACCCTCGCCCCACACCCTGTGGCCTCTTTGCACTCGCTCATCGAAGCCCAAAGCCATCCGCGCCCTGAACTTCGGTTTGCCCCCTTTGACCTGCGCCGAACGGCAGGAAAAACGAGAACTAACAGCCAACCTGGTGCTCACCAGGCGATCCAACCCAGGCCATCACACCCAGCTCGGGAGCGCACTGGCGACCCTTCTACCTAGAAAACCTTCCCTGAAAGAACCTCAGGGAGTCCCCGAGCATTGTCATCGTAATCAAGAGCGCCATCGAACTCACCACGCAGGACTTCGACGACGGCTTGCGCAGCCTAGCTGAGCAGCGGCCCAAGCGTCGTCGAGGCCAGCCAGACCCTTGCTTACTCACGAAAACTCACCAAACAATAGACAGGAATAAACATGAAATACTTTTCAATTATTATTTTTTTTATTTCTTTTTATTCTTATTCAGCAACACCAAACGACAATATAAATCTTGATGGAGACAGGATTAGTTTTTCCGTAAATATTAAAGCAACTGGAGACGATGGAAAAATATACTGCATCAAAGCTAAGACAACTCTTAGAGGTGTTGGGAAAGCCGACGCAACCTCCGGACTGCAGATCCAGCTCAAAAACGATGACGCAGAGTCATGCACACAAGATACGGTATTTAAGGGAGCGGCGGCTCCCGCCGCTGCTTCTGCTCCTGCCGCTGCTTCTGCTCCTGCCGCTGCTCCTACCAATGCCAACTCTGCTGCCAAGATACCAACAGGAATGGCACTAACCATTTCTGGGCCCGACTGGGTCAAGTACAGCCCCTACATGAGTAGGTCTGGCCTCACCTATGGAGGACTGGTCGTTCCATTCAAACTACACCTATCAGGCGACCGCGACTTCACCGGAGGGAGTACGGTAGCCCCTTATCTTGGCTACAGAATTGACAAAAACACCTGGGGTGCAAGCGTCAAATTGATTGGATTTGCAGGCGGCTCAACAGTTTCCGTTGAGCAAAACATTAACGGACAAAGTCAAACCCAGACTCTAGCTGCCATAAGTTATGGAGTAGGAGTGCTTGGTGAAATAAAGAATGAATTTCAGTGGGGAATTGTACTTGGGTACGACAGGGTCAACAAAAGCTCAAGCTATCAATACAACAGAAAACCATGGGTAGCCCTTAGCATAGGCTTCGACTTCTCTCAATGAAAACCACAACAAGCATGAAAAGAAATAAATTATTAGTAGCTATTATTTTGTTTACAACATACGGCTCATCGCAATCTTTCGAACTGACCCCACTGCCTACAAAAGCGGAGGCTTTTATAGCAAAAAGAAAGTATGGGATTGTTTTTCGCACAACATATCCAATTGTTGAGTTTGGACTTCACGCCTTTTCTACTCCGGTACATGAGGCACTAACACAACTTGGGCATCTATGCAGCGACACCATTGACGACTGCAGCGACATCAATCTTGACTTCGCTAACACCGGACTCATCGCAGGTGTGCGTTGGAATGATGACCCACCCTTTCAGTTTGGTGCCGGGCAAGGGCGTTACCGCGAATGTCCTTCTCAAAAAGAACCGCCAGATACGATCAGCTTTGCTTTAAGCACCCGCTGTTGGTATGCCCATTTCAAAGACGTCTCCGCAATTGCCGAAAAAAAACGCAATGCCTACTTAGACGGTAACGGTACCTTGCTCGCACGCTCCCACTTTGGAGATCTGCAATTTCTGCATGCGATGGCCCCGAAAGCAGGCGTATCTCCAAGGGACACCAAGGCAAAGCTACTAATGTGGGCCGAGTTCACATGGCGAATACAGTCAAAGAAGGAAGACTACATTCCTTCCACAACAAAAACCGGAGAAGTACCCATTAGCGGATTTCTGGAGCATTTCCCTAAAAGCGAAGGACGAACGATAGAAGAACTTTTTGCTGTCGGACGACCGTGGCTAAAGCTGCAGATTGAAGATGTAGCTTTCGGGAGCCTATTACACGTAGTGGAGGATAGCTTTGCTGGTGGGCATGTAAAAAGAGAGAAGTCTATTGATGACGGCTGCGGCGTTCCGATGATTGTTGAATTTCACACATATGCAGGGCAAGACAAATCAGCCCATAAAGAACACGACAAGATCGAGTACGCGAGACAAAAACCTGAGTTGATCAACGTATTGCGAGAATTGGTGGCGCGTTCAACATAATCGACAAACTTGGGCTGAAGTTCGCCCTTATTTGGAAGAATGCGTTTTTAGATTGGCATCAGACGTCAAAGATTCAACCGTGATAGTCGACGAGTAATCAAGCTCAGCCTTGAAGCAGAAGATTCACCTTCGGTGAGCTTGCTTTGCAAGTGGCGACGCGCCGCTCTCGCCAATCGTCAAAAAAAGAATTGCAGCCCTTCTACGCATCTTTGGCCTTTGTACGCGACAAGACACCAGGAACAAAGCTTGAACGGGATGATTCGTAACGCGGCCTTGCTGCCGTGGTTACCGTTCACATCGACCACAGTCTCCACTCTCTCCACCTTCATGTTGAAGAAGCGTGAGCCAGCGGTGATAAAAGTCGTTTGCACGAGTAGTGCGTTGTAACGGTACTCTGAAGCAACTTGGCGTCCGCATTGACTCCCGCACCGGCGGGAATCTGTCTTCTTCAAAGAATGACTTTTTTCACTCCAATCCACTCAACGTGAGATATCGTCGGGGCTTGCATTGCTTACGCCAGAATGCAGATCAGTAAACCTCGCCCAAGGACTCACATGAGAAAAGTCGCTCCCGCAATAATTGCCTGCGCCCTGGCATGCGCCAGCACCTTCGCACAGGCACAGAACCAGTACGGAAAATTCGTTTTGTCTGCACCCGTTGGCGTCGAAACTCCTGAGCTGTCGCTGCGCTGGCAGTTCGGCCTGACACTGAATATCGATCCGGATGGCGTCGAATCGATCAAGTTCTCCTGCAACCAGATGCCGGGCTCCGCCTTCACCGTCAAGATGAGCGAGATGCAGCGCAAGAACGGTGGTTTCTATACCGAAGGACCGGTAACGCCTGTATCTAACAAGAACACGCCCTGGTTGTACGCGCCCTCCTACGTCTTCACGACCTGTAGCGCGACGATTCGCACCACCTCGAATGGCGAAGTCACGATTTCGAGCCGCCTGACCTACACCGAAGAGCAGAAGGCCGAGATTCTGCAAAAACTCAAAGCCACACACGACAGCAAGCCCAAAAAACCCTGAAGCCCTTGAAGCCGTGGCCATCAACCACGGTTTGGGTTCAGAAGCGTCTCAGGGGCTCTTCACATGCAACGCCTTATGCGGCAGCCCCCTCTTGAGACCGCACAATAAAAAAAGCCCCTGCGATTTGCGCAGGGGCTTTTTTATTCCGCCGGGCAGGTTACGGCCTGCCCGGATACCACCGTGAATCAGTAAGCCGTCACGTCCGACGGGCTCACGTCGCAGTTGGCGGTGTTCCACTTTTCGCCAACCGTCGAGGAAGAGCCGCTGCCCTTCTGCACGCCCTTGTACTCGACGCAAACCTTCGGGCTGCCCGACTTGTAGCCCTTGATCTTGATGTTGCGCAGCGTGGCCTTGTCGCCGTAGTTGCCGTTCACACCGATCACCGTAGAGACCTTCTCCATCGTCACGTTGTTGATGTTGAAGAAGCGCGGGCCGCCGTTGCCGGTGCAATCACCGCAGGAACGCGACAGCTTGCCGATCGAACCCGTGGTGGTGAAGTCATTCACATTGAGCGTGGCGTTGATCCCGTTGTTCTGGAACACCTTGTCGTCGGCGTTGGCTGCCGTACCGCCCTTGATGTTCATGACGGTGCCGACCTGACCGTTGCCGATCGAGGCTGCGTCTTCGCAGACTTCAACCCACTTCACGTTTTCCAGCGTGCAGGTGCCGCCTTGAACGTTGGTGCCAAGGCCGCTGCCGAGGCTACCCCAGCCACAGTGGATACCATCCGAACCGCCGCCCGACGGGATCACGACGTTCTTGACCGTGGCGTTGATCAGGGTCAGCACGGCCGGCTGCGTCTCGCTGCTGCCAGCGCAGGACAGACCGATCGACTTGCCGCCGCAATCCAGCGTGGTGTTGTGGATCAGTGCGCCGGGTTCGCAGACGTTGACCGGGCCGGTCCAACCGGGAACGGGCGTGGTGCCGTTGCTGCTGCTCGACGACGAGGTCACGCTCGACGAGCTGCTGGAAGAGCTGCTCGGCTTGCTCGACGAGGAGGAAGACGAAGACGACGAGCTGGGCTTGCTGCTGGAGCTGGAAGAGCTGGTGCTCGACGAAGCACCGCTGAGCGTCGAGCACTCATTGACGCCGCCACCGATGCGACCGCCGAAGGTGGCTTCGTTACAGACGAAGCTGCCGCTCAGGATCTTGTACAGGAACTGGTCAGCACGACCGAACGCCACATTGGTGTTGGCCGGCACCGAGCAGGTCTTGCCTTCGGCGCAGATGGTGGTCCAGCCCTTGGGGCGATTGGCAGCCGAAGCCGAGCCGATGAGAGCGAGGGCAGCAAAGCCCACCGCGAGGTGTGAAATACGCATGCGAATGTCTCCTGGTTTGCATTGAACTGCTTGTATTTATGCTGCGCCGCAATGTACGCACTATGACGGCGCCCGCGAACTGCAGGACGGAATCCTAGGCAAAGTTCGATAGCAGATCAAACGTTTTTCCGTGATCAATTGCCGGGCGGCAATGGGCTACACGGCACGGAGCTCACTCAACGCAGCAGGCGCGGCCCCGGCGCGACAGGTACAGGTATCGAGACCCATCTCACCCACTGTCCCGGTCGCATGCGCCAGCCCGACTCCCAGGGCTCCCACTGCGGGTCCTGCCAGGCGTGGCCGGGACGGTCGGCGAGCAGGCGGCCGCTGATCCAGACGAAGCGGCATTGGCGCAGGGTCCAGTAACCCGCCGCCCAGCGATAACCGGGCTGCAGCAGCGGCACAGCTTCGGCGCGTGGCAGCGGGGGTTCGCGATCTGCGTAGACGAAACCGAGCTCCCACACCTGGCCGGGGCGGAAAGGCGGGGTCGAGGTGTTGAAGTCGTCGCAGGAGTTGTCGTCAGCGACGGCGCTCGCAACGAGGCTGCCTAGCAAGATGGCCAAGCAGGCTTTGCGAATATGTCGGGTCGGTTGCGTCATGTGGCCTCTCGCGATGCTCCACCGTTTAACGCAGGTGGGCGCATCGCGATGACAGACCTCATCAGACGCCTGACAGACCGGTCGGCTTGACCTTCGGTGCCAGCGTCTCGCCCTTGCGCGCGCGTTTTCCACGACAAGCCTCCAGCGCCACGCCCTTGACGGCAAATTCGGTCTCCTTGCCGCCACGTCCAGCGCCGCGCACCAACACAGCATCGGTCGGCGGGCAGCACACAGCCGCCAAGGTTTCCTTGTCGTCGAGGCCCATGATGATCATGCCGCGGCCACGCGGCATGACCTTGAGCTCGGCACGCGGGAAGTACAGCAGGCGGCCGTTGGCCGACGCGGCGGCGATCCACTCGCCTTCGCAACGCGCGGGGGCCAGCACGGTCTCCTTGTCCTCCAGTGTCATGAAGGTCTTGCCAGCGCGTTGGCGCGTGACGAGTTCGGACAGCTGGGCGATGAAGCCATAACTGCCGGAGTTCGCGAACAACCAGAAAGTATCGGGGTTGTCGGAGAGCACTTGCGCGACACGCGCACCGCTCTGCAGCTCGATCAGTGTGGTGATGGGCACGCCATCGCCACGCCCGCCGGGCAGATCAGACACACGCACCGAGTAGGCACGCCCCTGCGTATCGAGCACGACCAGCGGCCAGGCCGTGCGCGATTCAATGACGGCGAAGGCCGCATCGCCCTGCTTGTAGCTGAGCGTCTGCGCATCGATGCCGTGGCCCTGACGCGTGCGCACCCAGCCGTTCTTCGACAGGATGACGGTCACCGGCTCGTCGAGCACCGGGGTCTCGACAGCCGCCACGGGCACGGCGGTCTCGATCAGGGTGCGGCGGTCGTCGCCGTACTTCTTCGCGTCTTCGCTGATTTCCTTGAGGATCAGCTTGGTCATCGCCGGACGCGATTCGAGCAGCTCAACGAGGCCAGCGCGCTCGTCACGCAACGCGGCCAGATCCTTCTCGATCTGGATGTATTCGAGACGCGCCAACTGACGCAGGCGGATTTCGAGGATGTCTTCGGCCTGCGTCTCCGACAGACCGAAACGCGCGATCAGCTCGGCCTTGGGCTCGTCGGACTCGCGGATCAGCTTGATGATCTCGTCGATGTGCAGCCAGGCGATCTGGCGACCTTCGAGAATGTGGATACGGCGCTCGACGTGATCGAGGCGATGCTGCGTGCGGCGCTCGACGGTGACGAAGCGGTGGCCGATCCACTCGCACAGCAGGTCACGGATACCCTTCTGCGCCGGTCGTCCATTCAGACCGATGACCGTGAAGTTGAGCGGCACCGAGGCTTCGAGACTGGTGTGTGCGAGCAGCACACGCATGAACTCATCCGGCTCCTGAGTGCGCGTCTTGGGTTCGAAGACGATGCGCACGGGCGCCTTGTCGGACGACTCGTCGCGTGCCGTGTCGAGCAGGCCCAACACCAACGCCTTGTTGTTCTTCTCGTCCTGCGAGACTTCTTTCTTGCCGGCCTTGGGCTGCGGGTTGGTGACCGCTTCGATCTCGGACAGCACCTTGGCCGCCGACACGCCATGCGGCAATTCATCGACGATCACCCGCCAGGCACCACGCGCCAGCTGCTCAATGCGCCAGCGTGCGCGCATGCGGATCGAGCCACGACCCGATTCGTAGGCATCGCGCAGCGCGCTGTCCGGCGAGATGATCTGGCCACCACCAGGGAAATCCGGCCCCGGCAACACAGCGCGGATCTCGTCGAGTGAAGCGTGCGGCTTCTTGATGATCAGTTGCGCAGCGGCTGCCACTTCGCGCAGGTTGTGCGGCTGGCACTCGGTCGCCATGCCGACGGCGATACCCGATGCGCCGTTGAGCAGCAGTACCGGCAGGCGTGCCGGGAAGAGACGCGGCTCCTCGAAGGCGCCATCGTAGTTAGGCACGAAATCGACCGTGCCCATGTTGATCTCGCCGAGCAGCAGGTCAGCGATGGGCGTCAGGCGCATTTCGGTGTAACGCATCGCCGCCGCGCCGTCGCCGTCGCGCGAGCCAAAGTTACCCTGCCCGTCGATCAGCGGATAACGCAGCGAAAAGTCCTGCGCCAGACGCACGGCAGCGTCGTACACCGACTGGTCGCCGTGCGGGTGCAATTTACCGATCACGTCACCGACCACGCGCGCCGACTTCACCGGCTTGGCACCGGGCGCCAGGCGCATCTCGCTCATGGCGTAGAGGATGCGTCGCTGCACCGGCTTCATGCCGTCTTCGACCTGCGGCAGCGCCCGGCCGCGCACCACACTCATGGCGTAGGCCAGATAGGCGCGCTCGGCGAAGGCCGCAATGGGCAGGTGGTCGTCCGGCAGCTCGGCCAAGGTGGGCGCGGCCGGTGGTGCGGGTGGTTCAGCAGGAGGGGCAGGCGGGGGAACGACGGCGACAGGCTCGTCGCCAAACAGATCAGGTTCGTGCTCGTTGGGCAGCATGAAGACTCACAGCGGTGGGCAGACTGCGGCGGATTATCGCAGGTCTCCCCGGCCCAAAACGAAAAACCCGGCGCGAGGCCGGGTTTCCTGGATGAAGCAACTCCAGATCAGGCGCTGCGACGACGCGCCATGACACCGATCATGCCCAGACCAGCGAGCAACATGGCGTAGGTCGAAGCTTCGGGCACCGGCAGCGGCACGGAAAGCTTCCAGCCCATATCCACCAACATGCCTGCGGTTTGCGCATCGATACCCATGGCTTGTCCAGCCACGATGCCATTGTGGGTCATCAGCGTCGAGTTGGAAGGTGCCAGATAAACAATGCCGGCGCCGTCCAGCGTGCCATTGGCACGCAAAGGCATGGCATTCACCTGCAACGGCACCCCGCCGTGCTGGGCGTTGCCGTTCTCTCCGGTCCAGAACAACGGACCATTGGTCTGAGCAGCCACGCGCTCGGCCTGGGTCATCGACAACCAGCTTTTGCCGTTACCGTCGACCAGGAAGGTGTCGTAAATGCCGGGCATGCGGATGGTGGCGTTGGTATCTGCATCGAACTGGGTGTAGAAGAGACCCATCGTCGACAGCCCGCTAGCGCTCGCCCCATTGTCAACACGCGTGTTGATGCCAAGCGTACGGCCTACGCCGCGCAGTGCGTAACTGAAGAAGTCGTATTCGGTGCTGCCGGGGTGACCATCCAGCCCCAGGTAGGTCGGCACGTTGGCGTTGAACTTCAGACTCGAGTCGAAGGACGTGCCATTCAGGTTACGCCCAGCCAAGTGCTCGGCGAGCGGCGCCGAATACGTGACGTTGTGCAAACCCTTGTTGTCCATCTGACTGTTGGAATAGAGGTTGGTCACACCAGTGGAGCTCAACGGCGAATTGGCGGTGCTGGCCGAATCGAAAGAGACGTTGATGCTGATCGTCTCACCGGCATAGCTCGCCTGCAGCAGAGAGCCCCAGTAGGTCCCAGCCATCTCGATCGCAGCACGACGCTGGGCGCCATAGGTCGCATCATTGAAACCGTAGCCAGCTACGTCGGTGTAACCAAAAGTGAACTGGACTGCGGTGGCTTGTGCCAGACCAGCCGAAAAAGCCAGTACTGCGGCGACAAGATATTTCATTTTCATGACTCTGCTCCATGACGACCGGTTTTATTGGAGCGGCAATTCTGCCTGAAGGGCATGTATGCCCCATGTGCCCCTCGGGGTAGTTGACACACTGCATTCGTGACTTTGTGCACGTCGGCCATCAGGCACCCCATCGACACTTCACTGATGCACCATCTGCAGCCAGCATGCCGCCCTATGGAATCAGGGATGCGGCTTCCGGGCTAGAATGGTCATGCACGTGGGAGCGTGCGGATCCATGGCAAACCGACAGGACACGTGGCCTCAAGCACACCGGGTTTGCTGACGATGAATAACAGGTGTCAAACCCAATGCGATCTCGCGACGGACTTCGCCAGAACTGGCCTGCGCCCCTTCACGGAATTTTCCGCGCTGCCGGCAATCTCATGCAGGTCTTTGCTTTCCTGCAAGGCTCACACGTCGTACGCTCTGATCGTCCTTCTGCCCTCATGAAACAACGCTTTCCCCAACGCGCCATTGGTCGCCTTGTTGCCACCACAGCCATGGCCGTCGCCTGGTACGGCAACGCACTGGCCGCAGACCCCGTTCCGGGCCAGCAGGTCATGGGCGTCACCAACAGCGCAGCCCCGGTCGCAGCCACGCCGGGCGTCAGCAAGTCCATCCGCGTTGGCGATTCGACCATTTCAGGCAGCTTCATGCTGCACCCCACGACCGGTGCCATCACGGGCCCGGTGGATATCCAGTGGGACAACGGTGACCGCTTCATCGGCAACCTGGTCGATGGCAAGCGCAACGGCCGCGGCAAGTTCAGCTGGAAAAGCGGTCAGGTCTATGACGGCGACTGGCGCGATGACCGCCAGGAGGGACTCGCCAACATCCTCTTCCCCAATGGCGATCGCTACGAAGGCGAGGTCACCAATGGCCTGCCGAACGGCAAGGGCGTACGCATCGCGAAGAATGGCGATCGCTACGAAGGCCGCTTCAGCGCCGGCGTGCCCGACATCGAGGGCAGCTCGCGCGACGCCAATGGCGACCGCTACGTCGGCCAGTGGAAGGCCGGCCTGCGCCACGGCAAGGGCAAGTTCGACTGGGCCAACGGCCTGAGCTACGACGGCCAGTGGCAGCAAGGCATTCCGCAAGGCCGCGGTGTTTTCATCTCGGCCAACGGCGATCGTTACGAGGGTGAGGTCAGCAACGGCCAGCCCCACGGTCAGGGAGCGCGTGCCTTTGCCGCTTCGGGTGACCGTTACGAAGGCCAGTTCGAGTACGGTCAGGCCCACGGCCAGGGTACTTACGCCTGGAAGAGCGGCGACCAGTACAAGGGCCAGTGGCAAGGCGGCAAGAAAGTCGGCACCGGGCGCTACACCTGGGCCAACGGTGATTATTGGGAAGGCGAATTCGAGAACGACCGCCAGAGCGAGAACGGCAAGCTTTACTTCACCCCTACGCTCAACGCCTCGGGCGCAGCCGTTGAACAGCTGGCCCGCCAGACCAATGCTGTGGCGAACACTGCGGCCGCACCAGACCCCGCCAAGCCTGCCGCCGCGACGGCACAGCCCGCGACAGCCCAGCTGGACCGCGCCAAGCTGCTGATCATCCCCATGGTGAACAAGGAAGTGCGTGAATGCCAGCGCCAGAACCTCAGTGACTGCGCTAACCGCGTAACGGGCGAAATCCTCGAAGACCGCCTGTTCCGCCATCGCTGGCAGCTGATGTCGTCCGACAAGGACGCCAAGGGTCGCGAGGTCAACTTCGAGGTCGATGCCAACTCCGAGCTGGCCGAAGGCAATGTCTTCTCCTGGCTGCGCACCGGCGACACCAGCAACGCCCGCAAGATCGGCATCAAGTACGACTGCCGCGGGCAGGCGCTGACCATCCAGCTGATCTACAACTGCAGCGGCGCCGAGCTGAAGTCCTGCACGCTGGACCCCAACGTGGACAAGTACGTGGGTCGCGTGATCCCTGCCACCGACATCCGCAAGTGGTTCGTCTCGGCCTGCGAACGCTCCTGAAAGCCCGCCGGGACGTGCGCCCCAAGGTGCGGCCGCGCTTGCTGCGGTAGTGCCTGACCGGATAAAGTCCGGGTTCAAACGGGATTGATGGCCCTTATGGGCCGTCTGACGTACTGGACGCACGCAATCCGACGGAAATCCGGATCAACAACGAATCAGGACGCACAGCAGCGAGGACGCCTGGTGGCCAACCCACAAGACAACAACACCGTCATTCTGAGCAGCGCAGCCGCCCCGCGCGGTCACCAGGGTTCGCAGAACTCCCTGCCTATCGGCACCCAGCTGGGTGAATTCGAGATCCTTGACCTCATCGGTGAAGGCGGCTTCGGCATCGTCTACCTCGCTCAGGATCACTCCCTGCATCGCAAGGTCGCCCTCAAGGAATACATGCCGTCCGCGCTGGCTTCGCGTTCCGAGAACGCCCAGGTCAGCGTGCGCTCCGAGAAGCAACGCGAAACCTTCGGCATCGGCCTGCGCAGCTTCGTCAATGAAGCACGCATCCTCGCCCAGTACGACCACCCTGCCCTGATCAAGGTCTACCGCTTCTGGGAAGCCAACGGCACCGCCTACATGGCCATGCCCTTCCTCGAAGGCAAGACGCTCAAGGACGCACTCGCCGAACGCAAGACGCCGCCCGACGAAGCCTGGATCCGCAAGGTGCTGTCGCCGGTGATGGACGCGCTGGAAGCCATCCACAACGACCAGATCTTCCACCGCGACATCGCGCCCGACAACATCATGCTGCTGGCCGGCGACCGCCCCATCCTGCTCGACTTCGGCGCCGCCCGCCGCGTCATCAGCGACATGACGCAGGCCCTCACGGTGATCCTCAAGCCGGGCTACGCGCCCATCGAGCAGTACGCCGAAATGCCCGGCATGAAACAGGGCCCGTGGACCGACATCTACGCCCTCGGCGCCTCGGTCTACTTCACCATCCTTGGCCAGAAGCCGCCGCCTTCGGTCGGCCGCATGATGCAGGACGCCTATGAGCCGCTGGCACTGAGCGCCGCTGCCGGCAAGTACAGCGACCGCTTCCTGCAAGGCATCGACCGCTGCCTCAACGTCAAGCTCGAAGACCGCCCACAGTCCATCGCCGCGATGCGCGAAGCCGTCGGCTTCGACGGCTCTGCGTCGGCCCCGGTGGCACCACCCGCGCCGGCCAAGGCACCCCCCAAGAAAGCGCCGCCGAAAGCCGTTGCCCCGGCCGCCTCGCAACGTGATGACGAAGCACCGCGCAAGAAGAGCGCCATGCCGCTGATTGCGCTGGGCGCCGTGGTCACCGTCGCTGCCTTCGGGGGCGCCTGGTATTACAAGACAAAGATGGCGGCTCCGGCCGACACCACGGCTGTCACCGCCAATGCCAGCACCTCGGCTGCTGCAGCGCCAGCGCCGCTGCGCTTCAACAGCCTGACCGCGGCCCTGGACGGCGCGATCAAGGCCTCTGACCTCAGCTTCGGTCTCAGCGTCGACGCCCCTGCCACCGTCAACCTGCCCGGTGGCCAGCTGAGCCTCAGCCTGCAGACCAAACGGGCTGGCTTCCTCTACCTCTACCTGTTCGACGAAGCTGAAGACAAGGTCTATCGACTCTTCCCCAACAGCGCGGATGGCGACAACGCCCTTGCCGCAGGCCAGAAATTCGAAGTGCCGCGCAGCAAGCTGGCCAAGCCCTGGAGCTTTACGGCTACGCCCCCGGTCGGCAACTGGAAGCTTCTCGCGCTGATCTCTGAAAAGAAGCGCGATGGCGGCAAAGCCCCCTTCGCCACAAGCGGCGAGTTCAGCACCGCTTCGCGCAAGGATCTCGAGCAAGCCCTTGCCTCCAGCGGGCTGGGCAGCCTGATTGGCGATGTGGACTGCAGCGGCAAGGCCGACTGCGCAGATCGCTTCGAGGCCTTCCAGACCACGATCAGCGAAGTGGCTGCGGCCCCGGCACCCACACCTGCCCCCGCACCAAGCCCGACACCGGCTCCGACGCCAGCCCCCACACCGGCACCAACCCGGCCAGCTGCTGCGCCCGCGCCGGCGCCCGCACCTGCTCCGACACAGAAAGGCAAGACCGAGCAGCAACCCAGCAAGCAGGATCGCAGCCGCAGCGATGCCGAGCGCGAGTACATGAAGCGGCTCAACCAGGATCTGGACAAGCTGCTCGGCCAGTAAGCGCCAGCAGCTGACGCAGGGCACAGCCATGCTGATTCGTATCTCGGTGATCCAGTTCTGTGGCGGTGCCCCGGTCGTCAATCAGGCTTACATCTTTGACGAGAACGGCGGCAGCATCGGCCGTGAAGACGAAAACCAGCTCGTGCTGCGCGACGAGTCACGCGTCCTGTCGCGTGTGCAGGCGCGCATCGCCTTCGACCACGATCACTTCGTGCTCGACGACAACGGCGGCAACCCCTCGCTGGTCAACGGCCTGCGTGTCGGCCGCGGCAACCGCCGCCCCATCTATGACGGCGACATCATCGAGATGGGTGACTACAAGATGCGCGCCAAAGTCATCGGCGGCGCCGAAGGCCATGTCACTCCTGCACCACCCGCTGCGCCCGTCGAGGTGGTCGCCAACGATCATCACGCCGACAGCGATGCCAGCCTGCACATCGAACTGGACGGTGATTTCGAGTTCGATGCCGTCTCGACCATCGTGACAGCACTGGACCTGGAACCTGTCGAAGCGCCCGAACCCGAACCCGAGCCCGCACCTGTCCCACCTGCTGCGCCGGCGATGCCCACCGCACCTCAGCTCGCCGCTGCGCTGTGCAAGGGTCTCGCGCTGGGCAGTTTCGAAACCCTGCCACGCGCGCTGGATCCCGATTGCATGCAAGGTATCGGCCGCCTGCTCTCATTCACGCTGCAGAAGTGCATTGACCGACTGACAGAACACGGTGCAATGGAAACCGTCAATTCCGTCGTTTTCCAGACGCTCTTCCTGCGGACTTTGCAGGATGAATGCGCCAGACTGTACGCAGCCCGCACTGCGCCGCCCCCATCCGAAGCCCCCTGAGCCTCATGTCCGCCACCATCCAGACCGCCCAACTGAGCCACCCCGGCCGTCGTGCCCGCAACGAAGATTCGTGCGGCTACCAGACCAGCGAGCAGAGCTGCTGCTGGATCGTCTCGGATGGCGCGGGAGGCCATGGCAGCGGCGACGTCGCTTCGCAGATGGTGGTGCGTACCATCCTCGACCATTTCGTGGCCCAGTTGCCAGCCACCAGCGAGACAGCCGCCGCCCTGCTGGAAGCTGCGCAGAACGCCGTCATGTCACACAAGGCCGCCAATCCCGAAGGCGACAACATGCACGCCACGGCGACGGTGCTGCTGATCGATTCGCAGACCTTGATGGCCGCCTGGGGCCACGTCGGCGATACGCGGGTCTACCTGTTCCGCGAACGCCGCGTGGTGTTCCAGACGCGCGACCACAGCGTCGTGCAGCAGTTCATCGACGCCGGTTACGGCGACACCAGCATCATCCGCGCACATCCGCATCGCAGCCTGCTGACGGCAGCCATCGGCAATGCCGACGAGTTGACCATCAGCGTCTCCGGCCCGCAGGTACAACTGATCGATGGTGACGTGCTGCTGATCTGCAGCGATGGCTGGTGGGAGCTGCTCGAAGAACGCGTCATGGAAGCCATGCTCGAAGACTCGTCTTCGGTTGCCGAGTGGCTCAATACCATGGCGCGTCGCATCGAGCTCAACATGGCGACCAACAGCGACAACTTCAGCGCCATCGCCGTGCAGATCGGCGAGATCGATCCGGTCATCACGCAGATCCAGACCGCCATCGTCGGCGCCTGATTGCGGACTCAGCCCAGCTGCGCACGCAGGCGATAAAGCGCCTGCCCTGAATCGCGATACTTGCGCTCGAATGGCGTCAGCGGGTCCGGCGCTTCGAACGCTTCCAGCGCAGGCACCTGCAAACCCAGCACTCCCATCGCCTGCGCCAGCTCCTCGATGTAGATACGCCAGTTGCTGCGGCATTCCAGAGTGCCTCCCAGCGCCAGCAGGGTCGGGAAGACCGGGCTGCCGTGCCAGCGCTTGTGCAGCTGCCCGATCTTCGGCCAGGGGTTCGGATAGAGCAGCCAGTGCTGGTCGAGACGGATGCCCGCCGTGTGCAGCAAACGCCAGAAATCGACGAGATCGGCGCGTGCAAACACCAGGTTTTCGGGCATGTCACCCGGCTTGCCACGCGCCAGACGATCCGCTGATTGATCGACGCCCAGCACGAAATGCGCAGGGTTCTCGCGCGCCAGGCGCAAGCTGCTCCAACCCACCCCGCAACCGGCGTCGAGCAGGATGGGCGCCTTGCCGTCCCACTGCGCCAAAGCAGCGTCAAAAGCCTGCTGGCTGGCAGCGGTCACAGGTTTGCGGAATTCCGCATCACGGTGGCGTTGCACCAGCTCGACCAGGCGCTCATGCGGCCCGGTCTGCGCCGTACTGATTTCGCGGGAATTGGCGTACATGGTTCGACGCTGCTCAGGCCGCAGCCATGAGCAACGGATCGACCTCGGCAATCGTGCGCAGCGGACGCACCTGCTGGAACATCTGCCCGGCCTGCGGATAGGTCCGCTGCAGCAGGTTGAGCCACTGCTTGAGACGCCCCGGTGCGTGGCGCGGCTCCACCTTGCGCTGCACGGCCTGCCAGAAATCCGCCAGCACGGGCAGCAAGGCCTGCCATTCACCGTCCAGATCGCGGCTTTCGTTGCCCGCCGCTGCATTGCGGATATGTGCGGCGAGGAAGGGGTCCGCGACAGCGCCGCGCCCCACCATCACGTCCTGCATGCCGCTCTCCGCCTGGCAACGGCGATAGTCCTCGAGGTTCCAGACTTCACCATTGGCCACCACCGAGACAGGTACCGCCTCGGCCACACGGGCGATCCAGGGCCAGTGTGCAGGCGGCTTGTAACCCTCGGCCTTGGTGCGGGCATGCACGACCAGCATCTCGGCTCCGCCTTCAACCAGCGCCTGAGCGGCTTCGACGGCGCGCGACTTGTCTTCCACTCCGAGGCGCATCTTGGCAGTAAAAGGCATGCGCCCACCGACAGCCGTGCTGACTTCACGGGCAATCCGGTATAGCAGTTCCGGTTCGTCCAGCAGCACGGCACCGCCGCGGTGGCGGTTCACGGTCGGTGCGGGGCACCCGAAATTGAGGTCGATGCCCGCAGGCCCAAGCGCAGCAAGGCGATGCGCGTTGTCCGCCATGCAGGTCGGGTCCGAGCCGAGCAGCTGGACGCGTACTTTGACGCCTGAACTGGTGCGCGATGCGTTGTGCAGCTCTGGCGCAATCCGCGTGAAACAGCGCGCCGGCAGCAGGCTGCCCGACACCCGGATGAATTCGGTCACCGCCCAGTCGTAAGCGGATGAGCCCGTCGCAGCGAAAAACGTGTTGCGCGTCAGAACGTCGCGCAGGATCTCGTCAAGCAGCCCTTCCATGGGCGCCAGCAGCAAAAGCGGGGCAGACAGTCTCGACGGGGACAGCATAGGCGCGCCATGCTATCTTCCGCTCCTTTGTTTGGGAAGCCAGCTTGCTGGCAATCGGGATTTACCGTGATCGTCGTCGACCTCATTTGCGAATACAAGCACCGCTTCGAAGGCTGGTTCGCCTCCAACGAATCGCTGGAAAGCCAGCAGGCTGCAGGCCAGGTGCGCTGCCCGGTGTGTGATGCAAGCCAGATCGAGCGTGTGGCCTCGGCGCCGTTCGTAGGCCGTCGCAGCACGGACCGCGTGCCCGACACCACGGCACAGGAACTCAGCAACGCCAAGGCCCTGCTGCGTACGCTGGTTCAGAAGCTGGAAGATCAGGCGGCTGACGCCGAAGACGTGGGGGGTGAGCTCACCGTCGAAGTGCTGCGCATCCATCACGGCGATGCCGAAGATCGCCCCTTGCGCGGCACCATGAGCCATCAGGACATCGACAGCCTGCTGGAAGAAGGCATCGGAGTGCTACCCCTCCCCGTTGCCAAGGAAGATCTGCACTAAGACAGCAACGGGTCTGCGCAATGCAGGCCCGTCTCTGCCGCTCAGATCGAGCGGCGATTACCCGACGATTCGGGTACGAAACTCAGCGGAAACAAGCCATCCAGACGGATGGCGGCTGCGCGACGTGCGCGCTTCTGGGCGCGGCGTTGGCGCCACTTCCAGCCTGCGGGATTCAGGACTCCAGGCAACGCGGGTTTGAATTTCATCTCGACCCCCTGCTTATTGATCGCCGAAGCATAGGCAAGCCGGATGACGTCACGCTGACAATCCTGTTGCAGCTGCGTGACAAGACGGGAGCCGTGACACCCGTCACGGGATCAACTCAAAATCAGCGGCACCCGCATTTCGCCGGCAGACATGCCGCCGTGCACACCGATCATGCGATAGCCGCCTTCGCCCGGCAGGCGGTCGGCGACGGTCCAGTCGTCGCGCGGGATCAGCAGCCAGTCCCCTCCGCGCAGCAAGGCTTGTGCGCCGGAGCCCGGCCCGAACAACCCGGCATCGAACGCTTGCGCCGCAGGCATCGCAAACAGGTAGTCGCCAAAACGATCCGCCACGCGCAGGCCGAAACTCGCCTGGAACTCCGGCTTCACATGGCAATAGGCCACGCGCTGCTCGCCCGTCAGCGGGCCACGCAGCATGCGATAGATATCCGGGTGATCGGACAAGACGATCTGGCGATCCGTCGGGTTGTCGATGAAACCGTGATCGGCCGATACGACGAAGTGCGCATCAGGCAGCAGCTGACGCATTTGCCCGTAGACCTGATCGATCATCGCCAGCGTATGGCGCGACTGCTCGGATTCCATGCCGAAGTCGTGACCACAGGCATCCAGCAAGGGCGTGTAGGCATAGACGAAACGCCCCCGCCCGGCCCCGGCTGCGTCGAGCTCGCGCGCCGCACGGAAAACGCTCCAGGCCAGGCTATCCAGGGTCTCGTAGGCATGTACGGTGGCATCCTGCCGGTGGTGCAGGCTGTAAGGCCCGCCTGCGAGATCAGGCAAGGTCACGAAACGCGTAGCACGCGTTGCCTTCTCCAGCATCGGCGGCGTGCTGAGGATGCGCGCCAGCAAGGCCTCGTCCGACACCAGGGCACCACCACGGTGGCGCATCGGCAGCGGTGCCACGATGCTCTGGCTCTGCTCGTCGCGCACGAACCAGCCCAGCAGACCATGCACCGCGGCCGGTTGCGCCGTCATCAGCGTGGTGATGGCTGTTGCCGTGGTCGAGGGAAAGACCGAGCTCAGGGACGCAACACGGTCACGCCACAGATTGGGCGCGATGCCACGGTTACGGGACAGGAAATCGTCGCCGAGACCATCGATCAGGAAGAACACCAGGGTGTCGTGCGCCTGCCAGACCGACGAGGCACGCGTGCCATCCGGCAAACGCAGATCGAGGTAAGCATCGGGCAAAGGCACGCCACAGCTGCGCGCCAGGGAGACTGCCAGATTGAACAGGCCGCCGCCGGTGTAGTCTGGCCAGACTACGCCGCCCTCGTACCAGTCTCCGGGCAAACCGGTCAGATCGCCGGCTTCAGTGAGATGTGCTCGACTCAACATGCTGCATACCGCTCATGCCGTCACGACTGACGGCCCCCGGCACCATAGCCGGAGCACTCCGGGGATTCAAGCTGCGTTGCGGCGTAGCGCCACGGGCCTGAAAAACAAAAAGGGTGAATCTCGCGATTCACCCTTTCATCTGGAGCGGGAGACGAGTCTCGAACTCGCGACCTCAACCTTGGCAAGGTTGCGCTCTACCAACTGAGCTACTCCCGCAAAACTTTTACTGCCACAAACCTGGAGGCGCGGGCCGGAGTCGAACCGACCTACACGGATTTGCAATCCGGTGCATAACCGCTTTGCTACCGCGCCGAAAACCTTGGCACTACTTAACTAAAAAGGGAAAGCTGCGCTTTCCCTTTGGAAACCTGGAGCGGGAGACGAGTCTCGAACTCGCGACCTCAACCTTGGCAAGGTTGCGCTCTACCAACTGAGCTACTCCCGCATGAGAGTCGCGCATTTTAATGCAGCATCGGCATTTGTCAAGCCCGTCATGCGCAGAGCGCCCTCAGATTCGCTTGCGCAAGGCCGGCGCCGCACGGCGCAGGTAGTACACCATGGACCAGACGGTGAGGATGGCCGCAACGATGATCAGCACGGTGCCCATGCCGTGGATGGGCAGGCCGAGCAGGTCGTTGTGGAACAGCAGCATGGGAATGGCCGTCATCTGCGCGGCTGTCTTGAGCTTGCCCACGAAACTCACGGCCACGCTCTTGTCCTCGCCCACCTTGGCCATCCACTCGCGCAATGCGGAGATGGTGATTTCGCGACCGATGATGATGAAGGCCAGGAACTCGTCACAGCGATCAAGCCGCAACAACGCGATGAGCGCAGCGGACACCATCAGCTTGTCGGCCACCGGATCCAGGAAAGCCCCGAAAGCCGAGGTCTGCTTCCAGCTGCGTGCAAGGTAGCCGTCCAGCCAGTCCGTCAGCGCCGCCACGACGAAGACGACACAGGCCACTATGTTCTGGTGCTCGCGACTGAGCACATCCTCCGGCAGATAAAACACGCCGATGACGACGGGGATGAGCAGGATGCGCGCCCAGGTGAGCAGGAGGGGGACGTTGCTGAACATGTCAGGCCGCGCTAGCCGCGCAGTGCGTTGTAGATCTGTTCGGCGATTTTACGATTGATCCCCTCGACGCGGCACAAATCTTCGACAGTCGCCTCCTTCACGCCCGCCAGTCCGCCGAAAGCCTCGATCAGTTTCTTGCGCCGCGTCGGTCCCACACCGGGGATGTCTTCCAGTTTCGAGGTCAGGCGCGTCTTGCTGCGCCGTGCCCGCATGCCAGTGATCGCAAAGCGGTGCGCCTCGTCACGCACGGTCTGGATCAGGTGCAGCGCCGGGTGCTCGCCACCCAGTGCCAGCGGCGGACGGCCGTCCGGGTAGATGAGCTGTTCCAGCCCAGCCTTGCGCTCTTCGCCCTTGGCGACACCGACCATGGCGATGCTCTCCAGCCCCAGCTCGGTCAGCACCTCCCAGGCCACGCCGATCTGCCCCTTGCCACCGTCGATGAGGATCAGGTCTGGCCGCACACCCTCACCTGCCGCGATCTTCTCGTAACGCCGCGTGAGGGCCTGGCGCATCGCGGCGTAGTCGTCGCCACCCGTGATACCCGTGATGTTGAAGCGCCGGTACTCCGACTTCTTCATGCCCTCGCCTTCCCACACCACGCAGGACGCAACGGTGGCCTCACCCTGCGTGTGGCTGATGTCGAAGCATTCGATGCGACGCGGCGCCTCGGCGATGTCGAGCGCCACACGCAAGGCTTCCAGCTGATGCTGGGCACGGCCGCTTTCGCGCTGACGCGTCTCGATAGCCAGTTTGGCGTTGAGCAGCGCCATCTCTACCCAGGCCTTTTCGCCCTGGTAGCGCGCTGCAGTGATGATGGGCGTGCGTTCCAGCACTTCGTCGAGCACGGTGCGAGCCAACTCGGGCGACAGCCCTTCGAGCACGATCTTGGCGGGCGCAGGGTGGTCGCGATAGTGCTGTTCGAGGAAGGCCAGCAAGGCATCCGTCGCCGACAAGCCTTCGCTGCCATTGGGGAACTGCGGCCGGTCGCCCAGATGACGCCCACCACGCACCATGGCGAGGTTCACGCACACCATGCCGGCAGCCTCCAGCGCCACCAGCACGTCCACGTCTTCATCCTTGCCGGAATCGACGAATTGCTTGTGCAGCACCGTCTGCAGCGCGCGGATCTGGTCGCGGAAGACTGCCGCTTCTTCGAACGCAAAACGCTCTGATGCCGATTGCATGCGCGTCGTGAGGTTGTCGATCACATCAGAATGTTTGCCTTCGAGGAACAGCGTCGCCACTTTCACATCACGCGTGTAGCTTTCCTTGTCGATCACTCCGACGCAGGGCGCCGAGCAGCGCTTGATCTGATGCAGCAGGCAAGGGCGCGAGCGGTTGTTGAAGACCGGGTCTTCACAGGTGCGCAGCAGGAACAAGCGTTGCAGGAGCTGCACGCTCTCGCGCGCCGCCCAGCCAGAGGGATAAGGCCCGAAGTAGCGCACGCCCTTCTCGAAGGCGCCACGGTAGTAGAACAGCCGCGGCGATTCGTCACCCGAGATGGCGATATAGGGATAGCTCTTGTCGTCGCGAAAAAGGATGTTGTAACGCGGCTTGAGCGTCTTGATGAGGTTGTTTTCGAGGATCAGCGCCTCGGCCTCGGAACGCACCACCGTGATGTCCACGCGCGCGATCTTCGACACCATCATCGCAATGCGCGGGCTGGGATGATTCTTCTGGAAATAGCTCGACACGCGCCGCTTGAGCAGCTTGGCCTTGCCGACGTAAAGCACCTCCTCGTCGGCACCGATCATGCGATAGACGCCCGGCGCTTCGGGCAGGCCGCGCAGGAAGCTCTTCGCATCGAAGACGGGCGGCGCCTCTACCTGCGCTGCAGGCGCTTCCTCGGCCGACTTGCCGCGCTGATCGCTTGAACTGTCATTCATGCCGCGCAGTGTACCGCCGGGCGTCCGTCACGGCGTACTACCGCTGGCGCTCCCGCGCTTCCATCGCAGACCGGCGGAAATCCCGTTGCCTGAAGCAAGGTCTGACCCAGAATGCCGCAACCTCCTGCCGCCCTCCCCGCTTGCTTTCTGCCATGTCACTTTCTCTGGAACGCCTCCCACCCGGCCTTATCCGTTACCTGCCTGCCCTGCTGCTGTGTGGCCTGTGCGCCTGTGGCGGAGGTGGGGGCGGTGGCGGAGGTAGCACGGGCTCAGCGAACGCCTCCTCCAGCCTGAGCAGCAGCAAGGCCAGCAGTCAGTCGAGTGCGGCCAGCGTCGCCAGCAGTGCCTCGTCCAGCAAAGCCTCCAGCTCCAGCGTCGCCTCGTCGACGAGTTCATCGACCAGCTCTTCGGCTAGCTCGACGAGCAGCAGTGTTTCCTCCGGCATCTACCTGACGCAGCCTGACGTGGCGACTTGCAGCCCGGGGCAGCTCAAGGACAGCGAACGCACAGCCGTGCTGAACAAGCTCAACGCCGTGCGTGCCCGGCACGGGCTGGCTGCCGTGAGCTACGACAGCAGCTTCGACAGCGCCGCCGCCGAAGCCGCCATGTACATGGTCGCCAACAAGGGCCTGACCCACACGCCGAGCAGCGGCGGACTCTGCTACACCAGCGGCGCGAGCACGCTGGCCGGCAGCAGCAACCTGCACATTTCCTGGACCAGTGGCAGCACGACGCAGAACATTGCCAGCAGCGATGCCGTGGTCGGCTACCTCATCGACGACAACGTCAGCTCGCTGGGGCATCGCCGCTGGGTGCTGTACCCCTTCCTCGCCAGCACGACTTATGGCCGCGTGGACGGCCAGCCGAGCGGCACCAGCAACAAGTACATGTCATCGGTACTGAAGGTGATCGGCGGTGCGGCCAGCAGCGTCAGCATGAGCAACGACTTCGTGGCCTATCCCTATGGCAGCTACCCGTCCAGCGAATTCTCGACCAGCTGGTTCCTGTCGTTCTCGGTTGTGGCGAGCAAGACCAATGCAAACGCCAATGGCAGCGGCCAGGTGAGTTTTGCGGGTGCCAGCATCACGGTGGCGCGTCCGGACAGCTCGACGCTCACCATCAGCGAACAGAGTGCGGACTATTCGGGCTACGGTCTGGCCAACAACCTGCAGTGGAAGGCGAGCGGCCTGACGACGGGTGTGACCTACACGGTGACGATCAGCAACGTCATCGTCAATGGCAGCTCGCGCAACTTCAGCTACACCTTCACGTTGCAGTAGTTATCCCGCAGCCAGTTGCTGCAGGCTGTGCCAGGCCTGCTGGTAACGCGGCTCGACCGGCAGGGTTTCGGGATGCAGGCGCGCCGTGGGGCGCAGGCGGTCGATGCGGGCGGCGGACTCCGCCGACACTTGCGGCTGCCAGCGTGCGAGCAGGTCATTGGTGAGATCAGGCCGGTTGCACACCAGCACCATGTCGCAGCCTGCCGCATGGGCCGCCGTGGCACGCGCGACGATGTCGCCGACAACGGTAGCGCCTTCCATGGTCAGGTCGTCGCTGAAAATGACGCCGTTGAAGCCGATACGGCTTCTCAGCACATCCTGCAGCCAGAAGCGCGAGAAGCCTGCCGGATTGGGATCGACGTTCTCGTACACCACGTGCGCCGGCATCACGCCGCTGAGCACCATCTTCAGCTCGTGGCGATAAGGCACGACGTCCTCACGCCAGATTTCGTCGAACTCGCGCGCATCGGTCGGCATCGCCACATGCGAATCCGCCTCGGCAAAACCGTGGCCGGGGAAATGCTTGCCCACCGAGCCCATGCCGGCTTCGCGCAGGCCCAGCGACAGCGCATAGGCCAGCTCGGCCGCAACCTGCGGATCGCGGTGAAACGAACGATCACCAATCACGCTGCTATGGCCGTAGTCCAGGTCCAGCACGGGCGTGAAGGACAGGTCGACGCCCTGCGCCAGCAGTTCGGCAGCAAGCACATAGCCCGCATCCTGCGCGAGGTAGCGTGCCTGCTGCGGATCGATAGCCCAGGCTTCGCCGATGCGACGCATGGCGGGCAAGCGTGTGAAACCGCTGCGGAAGCGTTGTACGCGCCCACCTTCGTGGTCGACGGCGATGATCAGTGCCGGACTGCGCAGCGCGTGGATCTCGGCGCACAGGGCGGCAAGCTGGTCAGGGTTGTCGTAGTTGCGCGTGAAGAGGATGACGCCGCCCACGAGTGGGTGCTGCAGGGTCTCGCGCTCGGCATCCGTCAGGCTGTGGCCCACCACATCACACATCACGGGGCCAAGGGGTAGCTGCAAGCTCATGTCAGGTCTTGTCCAGTTGCTCGATGATGGCGAAGGCCACCACATATTCTTTCTCGTCACTGATCGACAGCTGTGCCACAAGGCCGCGCTCGCGCATCAGCTCACCCAGCGTCTCGTTGAAATCGAATGCCGGCTTGCCCAGTTCGTCGTGCGTCACGGCCACCGCGTGCAGCGTCACCGGTGAGCGCAGACCCGTGCCGAACGCTTTTGAAAAAGCCTCTTTGGCAGCAAAACGTTTGGCCAGGAAACGGGCCGGGTCGGCCGCGCGCGCCAGATCGGCATGCTCCGACGCAGCCAGCATGGTGTCGGCATAACGCTCGCCGTGCTTTGCCAGCCCTTCGCGAATGCGAGCGACCGACACGATGTCGGTGCCGATACCGTAGATCATGCGGCGGGCTGCCCCGGCGCACGCAAGGCCGCTTCGCGCATCAGACGCTTCATCTCGGCCACGGCTCCCCGCAGGCCCATGAACACGGCACGACTGACAATGGCATGACCGATGTGCAGCTCACGCACCTCGGGCAATGCTGCGACGGGCTGCACGTTGAAGTAGTTGAGCGCATGGCCGGCATTGAAGCGCATGCCCAGATCGACGATGGCATGTCCGGCGACGCGGATGCGGTTGAGCTCTTCGAGCACAGCAGGGCTGCGCGCATCGCGACCGCGCGCGTGGAAGGCATAGGCGTAAGGACCGGTGTGGATCTCACACACGCGGGCTCCGATGCGTGCCGCCGCTTCGACCTGGGCCAGATCCGCATCGATGAACACGCTGGTCATGATGCCGGCGTCACGCAGGCGGCTGATGACGTCACGCAGCTCAGCCTCGTTGCCTACGATGTTGAGCCCGCCCTCGGTCGTCACTTCCTGACGCCCTTCCGGGACCAGCATGGCCATCTCGGGTTTGATATCGCAGGCGATGCCGACCATCTCGGCCGTCGCGGCCATTTCAAGATTGAGTTTGATGTGGGTGAGCTCGCGCAGACGACGCACGTCCTGATCCTGGATGTGGCGACGGTCTTCGCGCAGATGCACGGTGATGCCATCGGCACCGCCCAGGTGCGCCTCGACAGCCGCCCACACTGGATCGGGTTCGTAAGTGCGACGCGCCTGGCGCAGCGTGGCGACGTGGTCGATGTTGACGCCCAGTTCGATCATAGTTCCTGCAACTCCATGAGAATGCGCCGCGATTCCAGCGCTTGCCCGCCAAGATGGTGATGCAACAAGCGCCGCATCAGGCTGCGAGCCTGTGACAAGGTGGCAGGCGCCGAGAAATCATCGCGCGCCATGGCCAGCAATACGTGGCCGTCGAGCAAGGGAATATCGCCCATGTCGCCGTCGGCTTCAACCACACCGCGTTCATGGATGAACACGTAGCGACCGTCCGGCCGCACGCTTTCGCCGGTATCCGCCTCAGCGTCGAGTGTCAGCCCGTAGCCCAACTCACGCAGCAGGGCCAGTTCGAAGCTGCGCAGCAAAGGCTCGGTAGGTGCATTGGCCGCAAGCGCCGCAATGGTCTGTGCATAGTGGTCGAACAGCACCGGATGCGCGTCTTCACGCGGCAGCAAACGGATCAACAATTCGTTGAGGTAGTAGCCACACAACAACCCTCGCCCCGCCAGCATTGCCTGGCCGCCCAGCCAGGAAGCTGCTGTGAGCGTTTTGAGATCCGCCTTGCCGGTCCAGCTGACCGCCAAGGGCTGGAAGGCCATCAGCACTCCACGCAGCTGCGAGGCCGGGCGCCGCGCACCTTTGGCAACCAGCGGCAGGCGGCCGTGGTCGCGAGAGAACGTTTCAACGATCAGGCTGGTCTCGCGCCAGGCATAGGTGTGCAGCACGAAAGCGCTGGCTTCATCGATGCGCAGACGGGTCGAGACCATCGCGGCCGGTCAGTCGTACCCGAGCGACTTGAGTGCGCGCTCGTCGTCAGCCCAGCCGCTCTTCACCTTGACCCAGACTTCGAGATAGACCTTGCCGTCGAACAGTTTTTCCATGTCGACGCGCGCCTCGGTCGAGATGCGCTTGAGGTGCTGCCCCCCTTTGCCAATGACCATGGACTTGTGTGCGGCCTTGTCAACAATGATGGCCGCGAAGATGCGACGCAGCGCGCCCTGCACTTCGAACTTCTCGATCTCGACGGCCATGCCGTAAGGCAACTCTTCGCCGAGCAGGCGGAAGAGTTTCTCGCGGATGAATTCAGCAGCAAGAAAGCGCTCGGAGCGGTCGGTGATGTCGTCCTCACCGAACACGGGCTCGCCCACCGGCAGGAACTTGGCCAGCGTACGCAGCAGCTCTGGCGCGTTGTTGCCGCGCTGGGCGCTGACCGGAACCATGTCGGCAAACGGGTACTCGGCCGCCATCTGCTCGAGGAAAGGCAGTACCTCGCCCTTGTCAGCAAGCATGTCGATCTTGTTGATGACCAGCACCACCTTCGCTTCAGGCGGCAGCAACGCCAGCACCTGTCGATCTGCAGGACCGAAATGCCCCGCTTCGATGACCATGGCGATCACGTCGACCTCGGGCAGCACCTGCGTAACCGTGCGGTTCATGGTGCGGTTCAAGGCGTTCTTGTGGCGCGTCTGGAAGCCGGGCGTATCAACGAAGATGAACTGGTGATTACCCTCGGTCAGCACGCCCGTCACGCGGTGCCGCGTCGTCTGCGCCTTGCGCGAAACGATGCTGACCTTCTGCCCCACAAAGCGGTTGAGCAGCGTGGACTTGCCGACGTTGGGCCGCCCCACGATGGCGATATAACCGGTGTGAAAATCCTGCGGGGCCACAGGTGCGGGAGTATCAGTCATGCTGTTCCAATCTGTTCCAGTGCCAGCTGGGCTGCCACCTGTTCTGCAATGCGCCGGCTGCTGCCGCTGCCGCGGGTGTGAATATTGAGACTTGCCACCACGCAGGCAATCTCGAACTCTTGCTGATGAGCCATGCCACGCGTTTCGACCAGCTCGTAGCTGGGCAAAGGCAAGCGACGTGCCTGCAGAAGCTCCTGCAGAGCCGTCTTGGGATCCTTGAGACTGCGCTGTGGATCGAGGCCATCCAGCAAAGGGGTATAGAGCTGCGCGACCAGCTTCTGTGCCGCGTCGAAGCCTCCGTCGAGGAACACAGCCCCGATCAAGGCTTCGGTCGCATCAGCCAGGATGGAGGGGCGACGATCCCCGCCACTGCGCATTTCGCCTTCACCGAGCCGCAACAGGCTGCCCAGACCAAGGTCCGAAGCAATGCCGTGCAAAGTGTCCTGGCGCACCAGTTGTGCGCGCAGACGCGACAATTCGCCTTCACGCAACTGCGCGAATCGTGCGTAAAGCTGCGTCGCGACAACCATGTTGAGAATGGAGTCGCCGAGGAATTCGAGACGCTCGTAATGATCCGCGCTGAAGCTGCGGTGAGTCAGCGCCTGCTGCAGCAGGCGCGGGCTCTTGAAGTGATACGCGATGCCGCGTTGCAGGGCATCCAGGCTCACGAACTCGCTGACCTCATTTGCCCTTGGCGCCTTCGGAGGCGACAGAGAAATCGAAATACAAGCCGCAATTGCCGAACAGAGGAACTTCGCGACGATAGTCAACGGCCATATAGGCACGTCCGTCTTCCTTGGTAACGACAATCGTTTGCGGATCTACGGAATTGATGTCATTGACCTGTGCGTACTTCGCAAAGGCATTGCGGAACACCGTCGCAGACTGCTGCACATCCGTCGAAGCAATGATGGACTTGAAAGCCCCTTTCACCGCGGAGTACTCGGTAAACACCGGCACGAGCTTGAGCCCAAGCATCAAGCCGGCAACGAGAAACAGACCGACGATCAAGGTGGAAACGAGTGTGAGACCGCTTTGCTTGCGCTTGAAACCTTGCATGAGCCTGCCCTCCCTCTCAAGAATGCTTACTTGAAACTACCGATACGGCCGAAATCGACGCCCTTCGGGAAGGGCAGGATGCTGTCGATGTGGAACCAGACGAAGAATGCCTTGCCAACTATATTCTCTTCCGGCACGAAGCCCCAAACACGGGAGTCGGCGCTGTTGTCCCGGTTGTCGCCCATCATGAAATAGTGGCCGGGCGGCACGGTACAGATAACGTTCTGCGCGGAACGCACACAGTTCTCGTTGTAAGGATGCGGAATGCTCATCGCATTGCGGTTGTCGGCCGGATTGTTGAGCATGGCGTGCTCGACGTCGCCCAGCGTTTCCAGAAAACGCTGATTGGTCACCGTACCTTCCACGAAGTCACCGGCATCCTTGACCGGCACTGCCACGCCGTTCACCGACAGGCGCTTGTTGATGTACTCGATCTTGTCGCCGGGCAGGCCCACGACGCGCTTGATGTAGTCCTGCGTCTTGTCCTGCGGATAGCGAAAGACCATCACGTCACCGCGCTGCGGCAGGTTCACCTCTAGGATTTTCTTGTTGAGCACTGGCAGACGGACACCGTAGGTGTACTTGTTCACCAGGATGAAGTCACCCACCATCAAGGTCGGCACCATCGAACCGGAGGGGATGCGGAACGGCTCAACCCAGAACGAACGCAACAGGAAGATCGGCAGAATGACCGGGAAAAAGCTGGCGCCGTACTCAACCCACCAGGGGTCGGGCGAGCCCTTGCTGCGCAGCTTGCGGGCCTTGAACACATCGAAGAACCACAGCGCACCGGTCACAACGGACAGCAGGAACAGGATCAGGGCGAAATCCACAAGCACCTCGAAATGATTGTTTAGGGCGACCGCGCCTTACTTGCCGTCGCTGACACGCAGAACAGCAAGGAAGGCTTCCTGCGGAATCTCCACGTTGCCGACCTGCTTCATGCGCTTCTTGCCTTCCTTCTGCTTCTCCAGCAGCTTCTTCTTGCGCGAGATGTCACCGCCGTAACACTTGGCCAGCACGTTCTTACGCAAGGCCTTGATGGTCTCGCGCGAGATGATGTTGGCGCCGATGGCGGCCTGGATGGCCACATCAAACATCTGGCGCGGAATCAGTTCGCGCAGCTTGGCAGCCAGTTCGCGACCACGGTACACGGCATTTTCGCGGTGCACGATGACAGACAGCGCATCGACCTTTTCGCTGCTCACCAACATGTCGAGCTTGACCACGTCGGCCGCACGGTACTCCTTGAACTCGTAGTCCAGCGAGGCATAGCCACGCGACACGGACTTGAGCTTGTCGAAGAAGTCCATCACCACTTCGGCCATGGGCATCTCGTACACGAGCTTCACCTGGCGGCCGTGGTAGTGCATGTCGACCTGGTTGCCGCGCTTCTGGTTGCACAGCGTGATGACCGTACCCACGTAGTCCTGCGGCAGGAAGATCGTTGCCGTGATGATGGGCTCACGGATCTCGGCAATCTTCGAGATCTCCGGCAGCTTGGACGGATTCTCGATCTTGATCACGTCACCATTGTTCATCACGACTTCATACACCACGGTCGGTGCCGTCGTGATGAGGTCCATGTTGAACTCGCGCTCCAGGCGCTCCTGCACGATCTCCATGTGCAGCAGGCCAAGGAAGCCGCAGCGGAAGCCGAAGCCCAATGCCTGCGACACTTCGGGCTCGTACTGCAGCGAAGCATCATTGAGCTGCAGCTTCTCGAGTGAATCGCGCAGCTGGTCATACTCGCTGGACTCCACCGGGTAGAGGCCGGCGAACACCTGCGGTTTGATTTCCTTGAAACCATCGAGCGGTTCGGGAGCGGCCTTGTTGGCGATGGTGATGGTGTCACCCACCTTCGCAGCCTTGAGTTCCTTGATGCCGGCGATGACGAAGCCCACCTGCCCGGCCGACAGCGATTCGCGCTGGACAGACTTCGGCGAGAACACACCTACCTGTTCGCACAGCTGCTGCGCGCCGGTGCTCATGAACAGCAGCTTGTCCTTGGGACGCATGGTGCCGTCGACGACGCGTACCAGCATCACGACGCCGACATAGTTGTCGAACCACGAGTCGATGATCAGGGCCTTCAGCGGCGCCTCCGGATCACCCTTGGGCGGCGGCATGCGCTCGATGACGGCTTCGAGAATGTCATCGATGCCCATGCCGGTCTTGGCGCTACAGGGAATCGCATCGGTCGCATCGATGCCAATGACGTCTTCGACTTCCTGCCGCGCATTGTCAGGGTCGGCCGACGGCAGATCCATCTTGTTGAGCACGGGCACCACTTCCACGCCCTGCTCCAGCGCCGTGTAGCAGTTGGCCACGGTCTGCGCTTCGACACCCTGCGAAGCATCAACGACCAGCAGCGCGCCTTCACAGGCGGCCAGCGAGCGGCTCACTTCATACGAGAAGTTAACGTGTCCCGGCGTATCGATAAGGTTGAAGTTGTACTTCTGCCCATCCCGCGCCACATAGGTCAGCGCTGCCGTCTGTGCCTTGATGGTGATGCCGCGCTCACGCTCCAGATCCATGGAGTCGAGCACCTGCGCCTCCATCTCACGGTCGGAGAGTCCGCCGCAGCGCTGGATGATGCGATCAGCCAGCGTGGACTTGCCGTGATCGATGTGGGCGATGATGGAAAAGTTGCGTATGTGCTGCATTCGACATGAAAAAGGGCGCGCTAGACGCCCTTTGGAACCCTGAATTTGCGCGACCGGCGATTATAGCCGAGGGCAGTGATCGGCAGCCGCTTTCATCGTGCCGGCCGGGCTGCCGCCTTGGCCGGCACACGCAGACCGACAAAATTCTGGGCATCGCCACGCTGCACGCGCAAGGTCACCGCCGCGCCGGGCGTCAGCGCATTCGTCAGCTGGTTGAAATGCTCGGCCGAACGCACCTCGACGAGCTTGCCGCGACTCACCACCGCCGTCACGACGTCACCCGCACGCAACTCAGCCCGCGCCGCCACGCTGGCGGACTGCCGGATCGCCGCGCCACCATTGAGCCCCATCTCGCGCTTCTGGGCGGGTGTCAGATCTTGCGTCACCAGTCCCAGACCATTGGCGCCACGCAGCGCGGGCTCCTTGACGGGCGCTGGTGGGGTGTCGGCTTCAAGGCGGGCAAACTCGCCGACTTCAACCATCAGCTCGCGCACGCTGCCGGCCCGGAAAATCTGCATCGGCACCTTGCTACCGGGCCGCACGACACCCACGATGCGAGGCATCTCGATGGAATCGGCAACCGGCTTGCCGCCAAAAGCCAGCACGATGTCGCCCTGCTCGACGCCGGCCCGGATGGCTGTGCCGTCCGGATCCACACCGCTGACCAGCGCACCCCGGGCTTCGCTGATGCCGAAGCTGTCGGCAATCTCGCGTGTCACGTCCTGGATGATCACCCCGATACGCCCGCGCCGCACGTAACCGTACTGGCGCAACTGGGCCTGCACGTCCAGGGCCACGTCGATCGGAATCGCGAAAGAAATGCCCATGAACCCGCCCGAGCGGGAATAGATCTGGGAGTTGATGCCGACCACCTCGCCCTTGAGGTTGAACAGAGGGCCGCCCGAATTCCCCGGATTGATGGCCACATCGGTCTGGATGAAGGGCACCAGGGTCTCGTCTGGCAGAGCCCGGCCCTTGGCGCTCACGATGCCAGCCGTCACCGTGCTTTCAAAGCCAAAAGGCGAGCCGATGGCCAGCACCCAGTCACCCACATTGAGCGTCTCGGGCTTGCCGAGGCGCGCTACCGGCAAACCACTGGCGTCCACTTTCAGCAAGGCGATATCACTGCGCTGATCACGCCCCACGACGCGGGCCGCCATCTCGCGACGATCCGACAGGCGCACGAGGATTTCGTCGGCCCCTTCCACCACGTGGGCATTGGTCAGGATGTAGCCATCCGCGCCGATGATGAAGCCGGAGCCCGTTGCCTGCTCCTCTTCGCCCGGCACCGGGGCTTCCTTGCGTGGCGAAAAACGGCGCAGCCAGTCGGGCAAAGGCGTGTCTTCGCCAAGACTGCGCAAGGGGTTTTCAGCACGGCGCGAAGATTGAGTGGCGGTGATATTGACCACCACCGGCGCATTCTTCGCCACCAGCTGGGCAAATTCCGGCAGCTCGCGCGCCACAACCGGCTGCGCCAGCATCAAAACCACAAGCAGTACCAGCGCAGCGCCCGGAATGGCTGCAAAGCGGGCAGCGAAGCAGCCCGGGATGAAACGCGTCATCAGGATTCCAGTATCTCGACCAGCCGGGGACGCACACTGCGCAGCCAGGCACGAATGCGCGGCGCCCTCAGCAAAAGGGTCGAACATACCAGAGCGCCAAGGCTGCTCACAATCACAAACGGTTCTGAGGCACCACTCCAGACGGCCACCAGCGCACCCGCCAGCAGAGCGAAGAGGGGCAAACCATAGGCCAGCATGGCCGCTCGCCAGGGTATGCCATCCGGCACTTCGACCGTCACGCGACTGCCCGGCACGGCACCGGTGGCGTTCTCGACTTCGTATTCCCGACAACGCGGACCGAACACATCACCCAGCATGTCGCTGCGGCAACCACCGGCTTCATGGCAGCGCCCGCAGCCGCCATCCTGCGCTTCGACGCGAACGAAAGTCCGCAGATCGACGACACGGGTAACGCGGGCTTGCAGCCTCACACGAAACTCAGTTCTTGCCGGCCGGTGGCGGATTGGCTGGCGTCACGCCTTCAGCAATGCGCTTGAGCGCTGCCGGCGGCACCTCGCCCACGGCCGTGACGACGGCATCGGCGCGCGTACTGCGGTACATCGAAACAGGGCCCAGCAAGTTCTGCGTAGGCGGAACGCTGCGGCCGCCACCCGGCTCGATGAATACCGACACACTGGCCAGACCGTCAGAAAACACGGCGTGCAAGGCTTCGGGGGCATCCTTGCGGATGGGGCGGCGTGACAGGGAAATCTGGCGAAATCCCGGCGGCAAACCGTTGAAGGCCCAACCCGCCTCCTCCGGCCGCAGATCGACGCCACGCGCATTGACAACCTTCCAGTCCGAGCCACGCGAATAGCGGGCCTTCACCTTCTCGCGATCCACCTGCGGCCCGATCTGGATTTCGCTGTAGGCAAACTGCTCGATCACTTCAGCGGAAGACTTGAGCATGCGCGCCTTCAACAGCAGGCCACTGCCTACGTCCGCCCACAATTCGTGGCCGTAACGCATGTCATCACGCGGCTCCAGCCGGATAGCCTGCGCATCGCGCGTAGCCACCTTGCCGGTCTCGCCCATGCGGATTACGTAGAAATCGCTGAGCCCGCCCATCGCCGCAACCAGACGCCCCGGGAAGCTCCCCGTAGCAGCGCGGTCAATCACCACCAAACGCTCGTTGGGCAGGAAAGTCTTCACTTCGTCGTTGAAGCGGATGACTTCGCGCGGCGCACCGTCCAGCGACTCCAGCCGCTCCTGTTGCCCCGAACCATCGGTCACGTGCGTGATGCGGGCGCTTTCGCTGCGGCCGCCGCTCTCGTACACGTAGATCCCGGCGAAATTGGTACTGCGGGAAGCCTGGTTCATGCGATGCAACCAGGACAGCGCATCCCCCGCCAAGGCCGGCGACATGCCGACCACACTCATCAACGCGACGAAACACAAGCTGCGCACGCCCGGCCCTCTCAACGCGAAGCTACCAACCCCTGATCAAAGGAAACCGGGCGCACGTAGCCGGACACGCCAGCCATCTGCACACCGCGGCCATTTGCCTGATGCGCCAGCAGATAAGCACGGGTCTCGTCTTCCTGCTGCGCTGCCGGGGCACGCACCAGAGCCAGTTCCGTGCGCTCTACCGGTGCAACCTTGGCCACCACGGCCACTTCGGCGGCGGGGCGTTGCTCCGGACGCGTACCCAGCATCGCCCAGGCCACCACCACCACGCCCGAAACGGCTGCTGCGACCGGCATCCAGCGCGGCATATTGGCTGCAGGGCGGTCTGCCGCCACGACCGGCGCGGCACGCGGCGCCAGAACGGTCGGCTCGCTCTCCAGCGCCTGCATCACGCGCAGCGAGAAGTCGGGCGACAGCAGCTTCTCGCGTCGCATCACATCGCCGATCAGCCACCACGCCGCGCAGGCTTCGCGGGTCGCTGCATCCGCAGCCACCGTGCCCCCCTGCAATTCACCATCCAGCCAGGCTGAAATCCGTTCGTTCGTCATCACACACCTCACCAGCGCTTATCAGGCGCGATGTCCAGCATGGGCCTGATCCTCTCGGAAATAGCCTCACGCGCCCTGAAAATCCGCGATCTCACCGTGCCGATGGGGCAATCCATGACACTGGCGATCTCTTCGTAACTCAATCCCTCGATCTCGCGCAACACAATGGCCGTGCGCAATTCCTCGGGTAAAGCATCCATCGCTGCATTCACCGTCTCGCCGATCTGGCGCGTCATCATCAGACGCTCCGGCGTGTCGATGTCACGCAACGCATCTCCGTCCTCCATCGATTCGGCATCTTCCGAATCGGTCGGTGTCGTGGTCGGCGCCCTGCGCCCTTGCGACACCAGGTAATTCTTGGCCGTGTTGATACCGATACGGTACAGCCACGTGTAAAACGCACTCTCGCCGCGAAACGCCGGCAAAGCCCTGTAGGCCTTGATGAACGCCTCCTGCGTCACATCCTCCACCTCGGCCGGATCGCGAATCATGCGCGACAACAGCCGGGCGAGCTTGCGCTGGTACTTCGACACAAGCAAGCCAAAGGCCTGCTTGTCGCCGCGCTGTACACGCTCAACCAGTTGCTGATCAATTTCCCTGTCGCTCATCAAACCCGCTGCGCCCCCGGCACGCCATGCTGGCTGGCGAGTATAACGGATGCGCCCACAGCACCTTCCGCCTACCCTTACCGCCCCCACCCTGTTACCACCTGCGTGCACTCGCGACGGCCAGACATTCCCTCCTGCAGTCCCAATTGAGCGGTCAGACAACGCATCCCGCGGCAAGTTCATGGCTGATATAGTCGCCGCGTTGCGCGCCCCGTGACGCACTCCACAAGGATTCCCGCTTGAAGCAGTTTGATGTCCTGATTCTCGGCACCGGTCTGGCTGGCCAATCGCTGGCCCTGCGCCTCGCCGACACCCTGCGCGTCGCCCTCGTCACCAAAGGGGAGCTTTCAGCCGGCGCCAGCGCCTGGGCCCAGGGCGGCATCGCTGCCGTGGTCGACCCCTCGGACTCCATCGACGCCCACTACCAGGACACCCTGGTTGCCGGCGCCCACCTCAACGATCCCGATGCCACGCGCTTCGTCGTCGAAAACGGGCGCAGCGCCATCGAATGGCTGCGCCGGCAGGGCGTCCCTTTCACACCGGACGAAGAAACCACCTGGGGCATGCACCTGACCCGCGAAGGCGGTCATAGCCATCGCCGCATCGTCCATGTCGCCGACGCCACGGGTGCCGCCGTTCAGGAAACCCTGATCGACCGCGTCAAGCGCCATCCGAACATCCACATCCTCGAACACACGATCGCCGTCGACCTCATCGTCGGCCACAAGATCGGCAAAGCGACGGCCGGCTGCCTCGGCGCCTATCTCATGGACATCCGCAGCGGCCACATCGAACCCTGTGCGGCACGCTACACCGTGCTCGCCACCGGTGGTGCCGGCAAGGTCTACCTCTACACCACCAATCCAGACACCGCGACCGGTGACGGCATTGCCATGGCCTGGCGCGCCGGCTGCCGCGTCGCCAATATGGAATTCATCCAGTTCCATCCGACCTGCCTGTATCACCCGCAAGCCAAGTCCTTCCTGATCTCGGAAGCGGTGCGGGGCGAAGGCGGCCTGCTCAAGCTGCCCGACGGCAAACGCTTCATGCCCGCGCACGATCAACGTGCCGAGCTGGCGCCGCGTGACATCGTGGCCCGCGCCATCGACTTCGAGATGAAGAAGCGCGGCCTCGACAGCGTCTTCCTCGACATCAGCCACAAGCCTGCCGATTTCCTGCAGGAGCACTTCCCCAACATCCTCGCCCGCTGCGCCGAACTCGGCATCGACATCACCCGCCAGCCCATTCCTGTCGTGCCAGCGGCCCACTACACCTGTGGCGGCGTCATGATCGACCTGCGCGCCCGCACCGACCTGCCTGGGCTCTATGCCATCGGGGAAACAGCCTGCTCCGGCCTGCACGGCGCCAACCGCCTGGCCAGCAATTCGCTGCTCGAATGCGTGGTCTTTGCCGAAGCAGCCGCCCGCGACATCCTCGGCGGCCAGCGCAAGCTGGTCACCGAACTGCCGGGATGGGATGAAAGCCGGGTGACCGATGCGGATGAAGAGGTCGTCATCTCGCACAACTGGGACGAGCTGCGCCGCTTCATGTGGGACTACGTCGGTATCGTGCGTACCACCAAGCGCCTGCAACGCGCCCAGCACCGCATCCGCCTGCTCGAACGCGAAATCGACGAGTACTACGCCAACTTCCGCGTCAGCAACGACCTTATCGAACTGCGCAACCTCGTCACCACCGCCGATCTCATCGTGCGCAGCGCCCTGCGCCGCAAGGAGACACGTGGCCTGCACTTCTCGCGCGATTACCCCGAGACGGCAAAGCGCGCCAAATCCACGGTGCTCAGCAACCGCCGCTTCCCGCTCCGCCTCAAGCGCTGGAACAGCTGAGCCTCAGATATCCCGCAACGCCCAGCGCACCCAGGCATTGAGCTGACGCCACGACTCGGCATCAAAGCCATCGTGCAGCAGGCAGAAGCGCTCGACACGGCCACCTGCCTCCGGCACCCAGGCCAGCACCACGCAGTAGCCCAGTGCCAGGCTATCCGCCAGCACCCGTCCCCGCCTGATCTGCCCGCCCACTTCCAGCGCAACGCCATCGTCGTCCGGCTTGAGGTGCGCACCGCGCAAACGCCAGGCACGACGACACGTCAGCCAGAGAATCAGGGGAGTCGCAGCCCAGACGCCGAACGCCACAAGGCGTGGCACCTCGAGTGGCGCGCAAGCCAGCGATGGCGCCACACAAAAGAAAATGGCCGCCAACCACAAGGTCGGCGACCATTTGAGTGCAATGCTGCGCGGCGCACCAGTCAAGGCGCCCGCTCCGCTCAGACCTTGCGGAAGACCAGCGTGCTGTTCGTTCCGCCGAAGCCGAACGAATTGGAAATAGCCACGTCGATCTTCATCGGACGCGCTTCCAGCGGCACATAGTCCAGATCGCAAGCCGGATCCGGGTCATGCAGGTTGGCCGTCGGCGGCGCAACCTGATTGTGGATGGCCAGCGCCGTGAAGACCGCTTCGATCCCGGCCGCGCCACCCAGCAGGTGACCCGTCATGGACTTGGTCGAGCTGATCGCCAGCTTGCGCGCGTAGTCACCAAAGGCCAGCTTCAGTGCCAGCGTTTCAGCAATATCGCCCAAGCCCGTCGAGGTGCCGTGCGCATTGACGTAATTCACTTCTTCCAGATTGGTGCGGCCGTTCCGCAGCGCATTGCGCACCGAACGCGCAGCACCCTCGCCACCCTCGCTGGGTGCCGTGATGTGGTACGCGTCAGAGCTCATGCCGTAACCAGCGATCTCGCAATAGATCTTGGCGCCGCGCTTCTTCGCGTGCTCCAGTTCTTCGAGCACCAGCACGCCGGCGCCTTCGCCCAGCACAAAACCATCGCGACCCGAATCCCAGGGACGGCTTGCCGTCGCCGGATCATCATTGCGCGTCAACAAAGCCTTGGCGGCACAGAAGCCCCCCAGACCCAGCGGCGACACCGTCGACTCGGCACCACCGGCAATCATGATGTCGGCATCGCCGTATTCGATCAGGCGCTGCGCTTCGCCGATCGAGTGATTGCCCGTTGCACAGGCGCTCACCGTAGCGAAGTTCGGACCCTTGAAACCGTAGTTGATCGACAGGATGCCGGAGATCATGTTGATGATCGAACCCGGCACGAAGAAGGGGGATACCTTCTTGACACCCGCCTCGCGCGAAGCCTCGTGCGTCTCTTCGATCAGCGGCAGACCGCCGATACCCGAACCGATACACACACCGACCTGCTCTGCGTAGGGCGGATTGGCTTCAATGCCTGCGTCCTTCAACGCATCGATTGCAGCCGCAAGGCCGTAATGGATGAACGTATCGAAACGACGTGCTTCCTTGGGCGACAAGTAGTTCGCCACATCAAAATTCTTGACCTCACCTGCGATGCGCGTGGGAAGACCCGACGCATCGAAACGTGTGACCTGTGTGATGCCTGAGCGGGCATGCGTGATGTTGTCCCAGGCTTCAGCGAGAGAATTTCCGACGGGGGAGATGATCCCCAACCCGGTAACGACGACTCGGCGGCGCGACAAGAGCGACTCCTTCATTTCATCCCCGCAGCTCGGACATGCAGCAGCCGGGGCTCAAAAAAGCATTTGGCGGCGGGCGCCCTTGCAAGCGCAGCCGCCGCCATGTTCACAAACCAATCAGCCCTTGAGGTTGGCGCTGACGTAGTCGATGGCTTGTTGAACGTTGGTGATCTTCTCGGCCTCTTCGTCCGGAATTTCGCACTCGAATTCTTCTTCAAGCGCCATCACCAGTTCAACGGTGTCCAGCGAGTCCGCACCCAGATCATCAACGAATGAAGATTCGTTCTTGATATCAGCTTCGTTAACGCCCAGTTGTTCAGCAACAATCTTGCGAACGCGCTGTTCGATGTTCTCCATGAATTGCTCCTTGCGAGTAAATGCGTGTGTTCAGTTCAGACAAACTCAGCCATTTTAGCAGAAAGAAGCGGCAACTTCCGCCATCTTCGCCGGCTTGAAATCTTGGGGCTTCAGCCCATGTACATGCCGCCATTGACGTGCAACGTGACGCCAGAGACGTAGCTCGCCTCGGGCGACGCCAGGAACACGACGGCGGCGGCAATCTCTTCCGGGCGACCAAGGCGGCCGACCGCGATCTGGGTCTGCAGGGCGTCACGCTGTGCGTCCGGCAGCTCACGCGTCATGTCGGTATCGATGAAACCGGGCGCCACACAGTTAACCGTGATGTTGCGGCTACCCAGCTCACGCGCCAGGGCGCGGGTCATGCCGGCCACGCCAGCCTTGGCGGCTGCGTAGTTGGCCTGGCCCGGATTGCCGGAGCTACCCACCACCGACGTGATGCTGATGATGCGGCCCGTGCGGGCCTTCATCATGCCGCGCATGACAAGGCGCGACATGCGGAACACCGCCTTGAGGTTGGTATTGATCACCGCATCCCACTCTTCGTCCTTCATGCGCAGCGCGATGTTGTCGCGCGTGATGCCGGCGTTGTTCACCAGCACCGCCACAGCACCGAACTCGGTCTCGATCTGCGCCACGGCGGCCTCGGCGGCAGCCGCATCAGTCACGTCCAGCGCGAGGCCACGGCCCTTGATGCCGGCTTCGCGCAAAGCAGCCGAAATCGATTCAGCGCCCGACTCGGAGGTTGCCGTTCCGATGACCGTCGCACCTGCCTTGCCCAGCTGCTGCGCAATCGCAGCACCGATGCCACGGCTTGCGCCCGTCACCAGTGCAACTTGTCCTTCCAGATTGAACATGGAGATATCTCCCGAAGAATTGAATCAGGCTGCAGCCAGTTGCTGCACGCCTGCTGCATCCACCAGCGCCTCGATGGTCAAGGAACCTTCGATACGCTTCACCAGACCTGCCAGCACCTTGCCGGGGCCGAATTCATAGACAGCCTGCACGCCGTCCGCATGCATGCTGCGGATCGTCTCGATCCAGCGCACGGGGCTGTATGCCTGGCGCACAAGCGCATCACGGATCGCGGCCGGATCGCTCAGGGCAGCCACATCAACGTTGTTCAGCACCGGGATCTGCGGCGCTTGGACCGACACTTCAGCCAGACGCGCGGCCAGCTTTTCGGCTGCCGGCTTCATGAGCGCGCAGTGGAACGGCGCCGAAACCGGCAACAACACGGCGCGCTTGGCGCCACGCGCCTTGCAAGCCTCCATGGCGCGCTCGACAGCCGCTGTGTGGCCGGCGATCACGATCTGCCCGGTCGAATTGTAGTTGGCGGAAGAAACCACCTGCCCCTGCGCTGCTTCGGCACAGGCTGCGTCGATCACGTCCGGCTCCAGGCCCAGCACGGCAGCCATGGCGCCTTCGCCCAGGGCAACAGATTCCTGCATGACTTGCGCGCGGTAGCGCACCAGACGCACAGCGTCCGCGAACTGCAGAGAGCCTGCAGCAACCAGCGCCGAATACTCGCCCAAGCTATGACCTGCCACAACGGCAGGACGTGCGCCACCCAGCCCCAGCCAGGCGCGCCACACGGCCACACCGGCCGTCAGCATGATCGGCTGGGTATTCACGGTCTGATTGATCAGTTCTGCGGGACCATCGGCCAGCATCTGCCACAGATCCTGGCCAATAGCCTCGCTCGCTTCGGCAAAAGTCGAACGGATCTCGGGCAGATCGCCGTAGGCGGCCATCATGCCAACCGACTGCGAACCCTGACCGGGGAAAACGCCTGCAAATTTCGTCACGATTGACTCCGGAAATTCAGATCGACAGCGCGCTTCGCGCCATCAGAAACGCAGCAGCACTGCGCCCCACGTAAAGCCGCCGCCCACACCTTGCAGCACCACGCTGTGGCCACGCTGGATGCGTCCATCGCGCACCGCGGTGTCCAGCGCCAGCGGCACGGAAGCTGCGGAAGTATTGCCATGACGATCCACGGTGACCACCACCTTGTCGTCCGGCACACCAAGCCGCTTGGATGTGGCCGACATGATGCGGATGTTGGCCTGGTGCGGGATGAGCCAGTCCAGATCGGACACGGTCATCGAAGCCTTGGCCAGCACCTCGGTCGCCACATCTCCCAGCACACGTACGGCCAGCTTGAAGACGGACTGACCATCCATCTTGAGGAACGGCGACCCCGTGATCTCACCGCGCGTGAAAGCTCCCGTCGCGTTGAGGATGCCTTGCTGACCGCCGTCGGCATGCAGGGCAGAGGCGAGGATGCCCGGCTTCTCGTCAGCCACCAGCACCACAGCGCCTGCACCATCGCCGAACAGCACGCAGGTGGAGCGATCATTCCAGTCGACGATGCGCGACAGGGTTTCTGCGCCAATCACCAGCACACGCTTGTGATCGCCACAGCGGATGAATTTATCGGCCGTTGCCAGCGCGTAGGCAAAGCCGCTGCAGACAGCCTGCACATCAAAAGCCGCCGCGCCGGCGGGGATGCCCAGCGTCTGCTGCACGATGCAGGCCGTGCTGGGGAAAATCATGTCCGGCGTCGTCGTGGCAACGATCAAGAGATCGATGTCCGCTGGCGTCAGCCCGGCCATGTCCAGCGCATTGCGCGCAGCGCCGGCTGCCAGATCGCTGGTCTTCAGGCCTTGCTCGGAAAGATGACGGGCACGGATACCGGTACGCTCGGCAATCCAGTCGTCAGAGGTATCGATCCCGCGCGAAACGAGATCATTGTTCGTGACGGGGGCGCCGGGCAGGAAACCGCCCGTCCCCGCAATACGCGAGAAAATCATGCTGTGCGAACGACCTGATTTGCTGCCTGCGTCTCGCCCGTCATGGGCAGACCGGCATCCAGCGCTGGCGAGTGCGTATTGATGTAGTCGATCATGCGCCGCTCGATGCGCTCGATGAGCTGGTTGCGAACCGCCCCGGCGGAGCGCAGGAGCGCCTGACCGAAAGCGAAGACGTCCGCCGAGCCATGGCTTTTGACGACAACGCCGCGCAAGCCCAGCAGAACGGCGCCATTATAGCGACGATGATCCGCGCGGCGACGGAAACGCTTGAGGATGGGCAGCGCCGGCAACGCACAGAGGCGTGTAAACCAGCTGCGGCGGAACTCTTCCTTGATGAAGGTCGATAGCATCAACCCGAGCCCCTCGGAAGCCTTCAAGGCCACATTGCCGACAAAACCATCACAGACGATGACCTGGCACACGCCGGTGTAGATGTCATCGCCTTCGACGTTGCCGACGAAATTCAGGCCGCTGCCGCGCAGCAATTCACCCGCCTGCTTGACGACCTCGTTGCCCTTGATTTCTTCGGTGCCGATATTGAGCAGCCCCACTTCCGGACGTTCGATGTGCTCCACCGCCTCGACCAGCATGGCCCCCATGATGCCGAACTGCAGCAGGTGGTCTGCCGTGCAATCGACATTGGCGCCGAGGTCGAGCATGTAGGTCTGACCACGCGTGGTGGGCAGAACCTGCACGATGGCCGGTCGATCAATACCAGGCAGCGTCTTGAGGACGAAACGCGAAATGGCCATCAACGCGCCGGTGTTGCCGGCGGAGATGACCGCATGCGCTTCGCCATTCTTGACGAGGTCGATTGCCACGCGCATCGAAGAATCCTTCTTTGCGCGCATGGCCAAGGCCGGCGCCTCATCCATCGCCACAACTTCACTGGCGTGCTGGATGCGGACCCGATCACCGAAGGCCCTCAGTTCGTCGGCATGAACGCCCGTGAAAGCCTCGGGCAGCCCGACGAGCACCACCCGCGCTTCAGGGTCGGATCGCAGGAACTCACAAGCAGCAGGCAGCGTGACCGAGGGGCCATGATCGCCGCCCATGCAGTCGATTGCGATTGTGACGTCCATTAAGCGCGGTGACGTGACACTGAATCAGTCGGAACAACCGGGGAACGGGTGACCCCGTTCAGCAGGCGAATCACTCGCCCTTGGCCTTGAGGACCTTCTTGCCCTTGTAGTAGCCCGACGGCGACACGTGGTGGCGCAGATGCGCTTCGCCCGTGGTCGGCTCGACAGCCAGCGCCGGGGCGGTGAGGAAATCGTGTGCACGGTGCATGCCGCGCTTCGACGGGGACTTCTTGTTCTGTTGAACAGCCATTTTCTACTCCTGAAAACTCACGCGAAAATCAATTCCCGCGCTTCAATTTACCCAGCGCCGCAAACGGTGACACTGCGTCCTGAACCTGCTCGACCGGCCCGCCCCTGCCATTCGGTGCGGAACAATCCTGATGCATGGGAAAAGCCGGCAACGAGAGCAGAACCTCGTCTTCCAGCAAACTCAAGGCATCCAGATTGCGCCCCGCATGAATCGGGTCGAAATCGTCTTCCGCGAGATCGTCTGCCAGATCATCATCGGGCAGATCTTCTCCTTCAGGCACCAGCAGGAAACGCCGCTCCGCACTGACGGAACACACCACATCCGTCAGGCATCGCTGGCAAGCCAGCACCAGATCACCGGAAATCCGCAGCACCAGAAACGCGTCATCGCCCTGCCGGGAACCTTCCCAGCGATAGCTGACAGCAGCCTCAAGGCCGTCCGGTCTGATCATCTCGAGCACACGCTCAAGCTGCCTTACGGACAACTCGCCTTCCAGCACCTGGCCACGCCGAGCGAACTCGAACGGGTCGGACAAACGCAAGGAAGACTCCGGCTTTTGGTGCGGCATAAACAGTCGATGATATTATTTCGGCCCCTCGCTGTCAAAGCCAGCCTAGTCCCATGCCCCGGCTCGTCCTCGCCTCCACCTCCCTTTATCGTCGGCAGCTTCTTGAAAGGCTGGGCCTGGCGTTTGAAACAGACCGCCCGGACGTGGATGAGAGCCCCCTGCCGGGCGAGGCGCCGACTGCCACGGCAGAACGCTTGTCACTCGCCAAGGCACAAGCCGTAGCTGAGCGCCACCCTGACGCCCTGATCATCGGCAGCGACCAGGTCGCGTATCGACTGACAGAATCAGGCGAAGAGCGTTTCGGCAAGCCCGGTACGGTCGAACGCGCCATAGGCCAGCTACAGGCCATGCGCGGGCAGTCCATATTCTTCCACACCGGGCTGTGCCTGCTGGATAGCCGTGACGGCAGCCACCAGCTGGAGGCTGTCAGCACCGAAGTGCGTTTCCGCCACCTCGACGACGCAGAAATCCGGCGCTATGTCGAACGCGAGATGCCCCTCGATTGCGCTGGCAGCGCCAAATCCGAAGGACTGGGTATCAGCCTGCTGGAATACATGCGCGGCGACGACCCCAACGCACTGATCGGCCTGCCATTGATCGCGCTTTGTCGCATGCTGCGGAACGCGGGCGTTACGGTGCCATGAGCGCCGGCAAGCTCTTCCTGATCCCGGTCGGACTGGGTCCCGGCGACCACACCGCCACCCATCCCCCCGAAGTCCTGCGCATCCTGGGTGGCATCGACAGCTTCATAGTCGAGCGCGCCAAGACAGCCCGAGCGGAAATCAAACGCCTGGGCCACCCTGCCCCCCTGCAAAGCCTGGAAATCCACGAATTACCTGAGCCGCCGGAACCCGGCTGGATCGACAGCCGGCTGGATGTGCTCGCAACCGGGCGTAACGTCGGCCTGATGTCCGAAGCAGGTTGCCCGGCCGTGGCCGACCCCGGCGCCCTCGTCGTTCGCCGCGCCCATGAACGCGGCTTCCAGGTGGTACCCCTCGTCGGCCCCTCCTCACTGCTGTTGGCCCTGATGGCATCAGGGTTGGACGGGCAAAGCTTTGCCTTCCACGGCTACCTGCCGATCAATGCGCCGGAGCGCGCCCAGCGCATCAAGGCACTGGAGGCTGAATCGCGCCAGTGGCAACGCACCCAGCTGTTCATCGAAACGCCTTACCGCAACGCCGCGATGTTCGACGCCCTGCTCAGCCAATGCGCGCCTGCCACACTGTTGTGCGTCGCCAGTTCGATCAGCACAGCCGACGAGCAGATCCAGTGCCGCAGCATCGAAGACTGGCGTCGCATGCCACGCCCGGACCTGGATCGCCGCCCGAGCATCTTCCTGCTCCTCGCGGCCGCGAGCAAAGCACCACAGCGCTGAGCCTGCATTGCCCCAAGGGCGCCATTCAAGTTTGTCGCTCCTCGTGTCGTAATACCCGGCTGATGACACCCGGATTTCGTCACGACAATGCGAGCCACAAACCTCGTCACCTGCGCAGCCATCTTGTCCCTGCTCTCGGTCCTGCTGGCTTTTGCCACAATGCCCTGGGGAGCCGGCTTGAGCGCCGCCGCAGCCGCCGCCTGCTGGTGGCTGGCCATGGCGCGACAAGTGCGCGCAACACGTCATGCCGAACTGACCGTAGAAGAGGCGCGGCAATCGCTCCATGAACAAAGCAAGAGCCGGGGCAACATTGCCGGCGCCCTGAACCAGCTGTTCACTGAGCACCTGCACGCCACCGAAAACGATCTCAAGCAGCTCGGCGACATCATCCGGCATGCCGCCGCCAGCCTCTCCGGCAGCTTTACCGGGCTCGAAGACGCGTCGCACGGGCAGCAGGAAATCCTGCGCGGCATGATCGACGAACTGGTTTCGCATACGCGCACAACCGAACACAATGACCAGACCGCAGGCATCCAGCGCTTTGCCGAAGAAAGCAAGCACATCGTCAGCGACTTCGTTGCCATCATCGAGAACATCCGCTCGGTCAGTGCAGGCATGTCAGGCAACTTCGATGTCGTGAAAACGCGTGTCGGCCAGGTCGTACGCATGCTCAACGACGTCAGCGAAATCACTTCGCAGACCAATCTGCTAGCCCTCAACGCCGCGATCGAAGCTGCCCGTGCAGGAGAAGCCGGACGCGGCTTTGCCGTGGTCGCGGATGAAGTACGCAAGCTGTCACAGCGCACTGCCCACTTCAGCGAACAGATCCGCGAGCAAGTGATTGCTATCGAAAGGGTCGTCAACGAACTCGGCGGCGACGTGCACACCGTCGCATCGACCGACATGAGCAGTGCGAACCTCTCCCAGCATGCCGTCAGCGACATGTGGGACACCATGGGCTTGCTCAACGATCAGGTCGTCACCCGCTCCGGCGCCATATCCGGCATCTCCGAACGCATCGATGCACACGTCAAAACCGGGGTTGTCTCCCTGCAGTTCGAAGACATGGCCCAGCAACTGCTGGAACATGTACGCCGCCGTGCGCTCCTGCTGCGGAACGCCACGGACGAGATCGGTCGCGCCTGGTCGGTGGGCGAGCCCATTGACGTGGAGCGGCTCAAACACTCATTTGACGCCATCTCCCACAAATCGGTCAGCCAGACCGACGTCTCAAGCGGTTCGGTCGTGCTCTTCTGACGCGCCAGCCTTGACCAGCGTGCGGTCAAGAAAACTCTGCCAGGTAACATCCGGTTGCCATACCGCCTGCATCGCCGTAACAGCGTCGGCACGCACCCAGCCCAGATCGAGGATGCGGAACAGCGCGAGAAAAACAGACACCCGTTTGTTGTGGGCGCAATGCAGAAGTGTCTTGCGATGCGCGCATGCTCGCATCTCTGCACAAAAGCGTTCGAAATCTGTCGCAGAGGGTGCCGCAAACGGTACCGGGATATGGCAGTAAGTCATGCCCGCTGCGCGGACAGCACCAGGTTCATCCGGCAGGGAGTAACGCGGATCGTCATGCAGAGCAAGGTTGATGACGTGCTCGTAGCCCGCTGCGGCCAGCTCGGCAATCTGTGCTTCGCTGGGCTGACCGGACGTGCTCAGCAAGTCGCTGATCGGTACGAAACGAATGATCTGTTCGACGCTCACGGAGCACTCCAAAGCGCAGGATTCTGCGCTCCCCCCCCGGCCCGGCCTTGATCGCAATCCGCGCTCAGCGAAAACGGTCCAGCACGCCCTGCACCGCGTCTTCACACAGGTCGAGCACATGCTCGAAGCCGTCCGGCCCACCGTAGTAGGGATCTGGCACGTCTTTCTCGCTCGCTGGCGACGCAAAGCTGAGGAACATGGCGATCTTGTGATGAAGCTCGGGCGGACACTCCCGCTTCAGCCACACGTAGTGACCACGGTCCATCGCGAGAATGAGATCGAAACGCTCGAAATCCTGCGGCACGACGGGCCGTGCGCGGAGGCGCGACAGATCGTAGCCACGCTTGCGCGCCGACTTCTGCGCTCGCGGATCAGGCGCTTCGCCATCATGGTAGGCATGCGTGCCGGCAGAGTCGAACTCCAGCTCCCGCTCAAGACCCAAGCGCGCAGCCCAGTGACGGGCAATGCCGTCAGCAGTCGGCGAGCGGCAGATGTTCCCGGTACAGACAAAAAGAATACGTTTCATGCTTGCGTCAGTGGTGATCGGCGCCAAATGCGCGCTGGCGCAGACGGAACAACTCGTCACGCGCTGCGGCAGCCTTCTCGAACTCGAGGTTCTTGGCTGCCTCGGTCATCTCTTTTTCCAGACGCTTGATCTCACGGGCAAGCGCCTTCTCATCCATCGCCGCATAGTCGGCGCGCGGCTCGGCCACGCCCGAGGTGATCTTCTCTTCGTCAGACTGGTAGACGCCGTCGATGATGTCCTTGATGCGCTTGTTGACCGACTTCGGCGTGATGCCATGCTCTTCGTTGAAAGCAATCTGGCGCGCGCGACGGCGTTCGGTTTCGCCGATGGCGGCTCGCATCGAGTCGGTCATGCGGTCCGCGTAGAGAATGGCCGTGCCATTGAGGTGGCGCGCAGCGCGGCCAATGGTCTGGATCAACGAGCGGATGGAACGCAGGAAGCCCTCCTTGTCCGCATCAAGAATCGCCACCAGCGACACTTCGGGCAGGTCGATGCCTTCGCGCAGCAGGTTGATGCCGACCAATACATCGAACTCACCAAGACGCAGATCGCGCAGTATCTCCACCCGCTCCACGGTGTCGATATCGCTGTGCAGGTAGCGCACGCGAATGCCGTTCTCTGTCAGGTAATCCGTCAGGTCCTCGGCCATGCGCTTGGTCAGCACGGTGATCAGTACGCGCTCGTTAACCGCGACACGCTTGCGGATTTCCATCAGCACGTCATCGACCTGCGTCGTCGCGGGGCGCACGTTGACGACCGGATCCACCAGCCCGGTCGGCCGCACAAGCTGCTCGACGACCTGTCCCTGATGCTCGGCCTCATAGGTCGACGGCGTCGCCGACACGAACACGCTTTGCGGCAACAGGCGTTCGAACTCGTCGAACTTCAGCGGCCGGTTGTCTGCCGCCGATGGCAAGCGGAAACCATATTCGACGAGGTTGAGCTTGCGCGCCTGGTCGCCCTTGAACATCGCACCGACCTGCGGAATCGCCACGTGCGACTCGTCGACAAACATCAGCGAATTGCGCGGCAGGTAATCAATCAGAGTCGGCGGCGGATCACCGGGGCCGCGTCCTGACAGGTGCCGCGAGTAGTTCTCGATGCCCTTGCAGAAACCCAGCTCGGTTAGCATCTCCAGGTCGAAGCGCGTGCGCTGCTCGATGCGCTGCGCTTCGACCAGCTTGCCACCCTTCTGGTAGAACTCGATGCGATCACGCAGCTCTTCCTTGATCTTCTCGACCGCTTTCATCACCGTCGCGCGTGGCGTCACGTAGTGGCTGGACGGGAACACGGTGAAGCGCCCCAGCTTCTGCTTGAGATGGCCGGTGAGCGGGTCGAACAGCGTGATGTGCTCGATCTCGTCGTCGAACATCTCGACGCGCACGGCCAGCTCGGCGTTCTCGGCCGGGAAGATGTCGATGATGTCGCCACGCACGCGGAAGCTGCCGCGCGAGAAATCGACGTCATTGCGGTCGTACTGCATGCCGACGAGGCGCTGCAACAGATCGCGTTGCCCCATCTTCTCGCCTTCACGCAGGTGCAGGATCATGCTGTGGTAGTCGGCGGGGTCACCGATACCGTAGATGCACGACACGGTCGCCACGATCACCACGTCGCGCCGCTCCAGCAGGCTTTTGGTGGCCGACAGCCGCATCTGTTCGATGTGCTCGTTGATCGCGCTGTCCTTCTCGATGAACAAGTCACGCGACGGCACATAGGCCTCAGGCTGGTAGTAGTCGTAGTACGAGACGAAATACTCGACCGCGTTCTCGGGGAAGAACTCGCGGAATTCGGCATAGAGCTGCGCAGCCAGCGTCTTGTTGGGTGCCAGCACCAGCGCCGGACGACCCGTACGGGCGATGACATTGGCCATCGTGTAGGTCTTGCCCGAGCCCGTCACGCCCAGCAGAGTCTGGAACATCAGACCGTCGCCAATCCCCTCCACCAGCTGCGCAATGGCCGTCGGCTGGTCACCTGCAGGCGGGAACGGCTGGTGCAGGCGGAAGGGGCTGCCTTCAAACGTAACAATCGTTGGTCGAGCGGCTGCGTCTGACATGCTAAAATGTTGAGTTGTCTCGGTTTTCTGCCTGTCGTCAACGTTTTGCGGGCAGGGCCGTTGATTATTCCGCATTTACCGTCCCGATGCGAGGCGCACCGGGCTTATTCCACCGCTGGAGCATTCATGAGTTCGTCGATTTTTGCCGCCGTCGAGATGGCACCGCGCGACCCGATCCTGGGTCTCAACGAAGCGTTCAACGCTGACACCCGCAGCACCAAGGTCAACCTTGGCGTGGGCGTGTATTTCACCGACGAAGGCAAGATTCCCCTGCTGGGCGCTGTCAAGGCCGCCGAAAAAGCTCGCCTCGAAGCCGCCCCGGCTCGCGGCTACCAGCCCATCGAAGGTCTGGCTGCCTACAACAACGCTGTTGCCTCCCTGCTCTTTGGCAAGGATTCCGCGCTGATCACCAACGGCCAGACGCTGACCATCGAAGCGCTGGGCGGAACAGGCGCCCTCAAGGTTGGTGCCGACTACCTCAAGCGCCTGCTGCCCAACGCCACGGTCTACATCTCCGATCCGAGCTGGGAAAACCACCGCGCGCTGTTCGAGTCCGCCGGCTTCCCGGTCAGCAATTACGCCTATTACGACGCCAGCACGCGCGGCGTGAACTTCGAAGGCATGCTCGCCGATCTGCGCCAGATGCCCGCACAAAGCATCGTCGTGCTGCACGCCTGCTGCCACAACCCGACTGGCGCCGACATCTCCGCAGACCAGTGGAAGCAAGTCGTGGCCGCCATCAAGGAACGCAACCTGATCGCCTTCCTCGACATGGCCTATCAAGGCTTCGCCGATGGCATCAAGGAAGACGCCGTGGCGCTCGATCTGTTCGCTGCTTCGGGCCTGCAGTTCCTCGTGTCGAGCTCGTTCTCGAAGTCCTTCTCGCTGTACGGCGAGCGCGTCGGCGCGCTGACCATCGTCGCCGCCAGCAAGGACGAAGCCGGCCGCGTGCTGTCGCAAGTCAAGCGCGTCGTGCGTACCAACTACTCCAACCCGCCGACCCACGGCGGCGCTGTCGTAGCAGCCGTGCTCTCCTCGCCCGAACTGCGTCAGCAATGGGAAGACGAACTCGCCGGCATGCGCGTGCGCATCCGCGAAATGCGTAGCGCCCTCGTCGAGAAGCTGAATGCCCGTGGCGTGAAGCAGGACTTCAGCTTCGTGCTGAAGCAACGCGGCATGTTCTCCTACACCGGTCTGACGGCTGATCAGGTCGAGCGCATGAAGACCGAGTTCGGCGTCTACGCCGTGTTGAACCGGCCGCGTCTGCATCGCTGCGCTCAACAGCAAGAACATCGACTACGTAGCCGATGCGATTGCTGCCGTGCTGAAGTAAGCGGCTCCATCACCCGCAAACAAAAAGGCCCGCAAGGGCCTTTTTGTTTTTCCGGCGCAGACGTCACGGCCTTGACTGCCGTAGGCGCTCCCGCACATTGGCAACACGTTGCCAATCCTGCTGCGCCGGCGATGTGCTGGCAGGGGTGAGAAAAGTCTGGATCAGGCGATCAAGCTGTGTGATGTGCGGCAGCATGGGGCCACAGAACAACACGGCCTCATCGCTCTGGATCACGATGGTCGGGAAGTTCTCGACATTGATGTCGCCGGCAATCTCCGGCTCATCCTCGATATCGACCCAGGCAAACTCGACCTCCTGCATCCGTGCCGCAAGGGCTTCGAACGCCGGGCGGTATTCACGACAGCTTCCACACCACTCTGCGCAGAGGCAGGCGACAAACAGTGACGACGGGTTCATTCCTGCTCGGGCAAATCAAGGCACAACGACATCCGGAGCCTTGACGGTACCACCGAGCAACATCGAACGGGCCTTGACCTCACCATTCGGCAGACGCAGGGAACCTGACACCGTACCCTGCAGCTTGCCTTCAGGCGAAACCTGGAAGCTCGACGAACCCTGCAGATTGTTGCCATCCAGTCGCCTGATCGACACCGCAGCGGACTTGCCCGTCACGCCGGAGAAAGTCCCTTCAAGCGTCTGGAAACGGGTCAAGCCACCGCCAGCCGAGCCCGAATTGGGGCGCTTGATCCCCTCCAGCAAACCGAAGCGGTCAATGCTGCCCGACTTCGCCGAATAGCTGCCACTGGCCGTCACGACGGCCTTCTCCAGCTCTTCCAGTGTTTTTGCGGCAGCCGAGAATTTCGCCTTGGCCGTCACCGTGCCCTGCACCGTATGCCCGGCAAAGAATCCGCTCAACAAGTCGTGCGCCGACATTTTGTCGAGCTGGAGATCGCCTGCAACAGCGAACCCATCCGTCACGGCAATGCTGACAACGCCTTCGACGGAGCCCCCCAGACCGGTCGCACCGATCTTGTCGAACAGGATCGTGTCATCCGAGATGCTCCCCTGGGCAACGACCTGATCGAAACGCAGCCCCGCCAGCACACCCCACTTCCAGTTGCCGGTTTTGAAGAATGTCACCAGCTTGCCATCAACCGGCGCAGCCTCCAGCGTGACGAGCTGTTCGATATCGATGGTGGCGCGCTTCAGCGTGCCGTCTTCGGCAAACTCCATGCGACCGGCGGGCAACGAAATGGACGTATTGCCCAACAAGAGCTTGAGTTTCGCAAACTTGAGCGAAGTCACCTTGCGCGTGGTCTTGCCATCTACCGTACCGAAACGGAGCAGAGACGAAGGCTTGGCGACAATCTCATCGACCTCCAGCTGGATGCGGTTGGTCTTGCCGCCCGTGATCCAGGCAGCCCAGTCAGGCGTCACCCAGCCCTTGTTCATCGTCACCGGATCAGGCGTATGGACCTTGATGTCCTTGATGACCTTGGCTGGCCAAGGATTGAAGCCGTAACCGTCTTCAACGAAAGTCACCGGCAGGCCCAGCCACGATTCCGGGCTGGCCGCCTTCGTCGGGATCAGAACGGTCAGCAGCACCGCCAGCGCAAAAACGGCAAGTAAACGCGTCATGAGGGTCATCGAAGCTCCCGGAAGTAAGTCTTTGCGCCACAAGGCGAGAATGCTGCGAACTCTAGCGCAATCAAGGCCCAAACGCCGCTCGCAGCCGCCTTGCGGTTCCTTGCTTGCACCAAGCGCTTTACATTGCCGGAAGACGTGTCTATACTTCGCGCCTCATTTGTTCCTCGATAGCTCAGTCGGTAGAGCGCCGGACTGTTAATCCGTAGGTCCCTGGTTCGAGCCCAGGTCGAGGAGCCAGAATCGAAGAGCCCGTTCGGGGAAACCTGAACGGGCTCTTTCCGTTTGTACCGCTTCCTGTTCCTGTCGATAATGCAGACATGAAAGCCGCGCCGCACACACACGTCGTTCCACTCTCGTCGTTGCGCCGCCAGTCCGCTGCTCCAGCCCTGCCGCTTGCCGACACCCTGCAGCGCCCCCTGCGCGACCTGCGCATTTCGGTCACCGACCGCTGCAACTTCCGCTGCACCTACTGTATGCCGCGCGAGCAGTTCGGTGCGGACCATCCCTTCCTGCCGCGCCAGTCCCTGCTCAGTTTCGAAGAGATCAGCCGCGTCGCACACATCTTCGCCTCACTGGGCGTCAGCAAGATCCGCCTGACCGGTGGCGAACCACTGATGCGCAAGGACCTGCACAAGCTCGTCGCGATGCTGGCGCAGATTCCCGGCATCGAACTCACGCTGACCACAAATGGCGCCCTGCTCGCCCGCCACGCCCAAGCCTTGAAGGACGCCGGCCTGCAACGCCTGACGGTGAGCCTCGACGCGCTGGACGAAGCCACACATGCCCGCATGAGCGACAGCAGCCTGCCGCTTGCCGACGTGCTCAAGGGCATCGCCGCCGCTGAAACCGCCGGTTTCAAGCTGAAAATCAACATGGTCGTGCAACGCGGCGTGAATGACCACGCCATCCTCGACATGCTGCGTCACTTCCGCGGCAGCGGCCACATCCTGCGCTTCATCGAGTTCATGGACGTGGGCGAAACGAATCACTGGCAGATGAAGGACGTGCTCAGCGCCCGCGAGATCCTCGCGCGCATCGCCGCCGAACATCCCATCGAGCCCGTCGAAGCCAACTACACCGGCGAGGTCGCCAAGCGCTGGCGCCTCGTCGATGGCAGTGCCGAGATCGGTGTCATCGCCTCGGTGACACAGGCGTTCTGTCACGACTGCACACGGCTACGCCTGTCGCCTGAAGGCAAGCTCTTCACCTGTCTGTTCGCGACGCAGGGGCACGATCTCACGACACGCATGCGCAGCCTCAACGAAGACGACGCTGCGCTTGCAGCGTGGATCGGCGGCGTCTGGGCCGCACGCGAAGACCGCTACTCCGAGCTGCGTCACGCCGGACAGGCTACGGGCGGCAAGATCGAGATGTCGTACATCGGCGGATGACAAACGAATGAGCATCACCGGACTCATCCTCGCCGGCGGTCTCGGCACGCGCATGGGTGGTGCGGACAAAGGCTGGGTGGAATTCGAAGGCCGCAGCCTCATCGAGCGTCTGATCGCGCAGCTGCAGCCCCAGGTCGACAAGCTGATCATCAGCGCCAACCGCAACCTGGAACGCTACGCCGCACTGGGTTTTCCGGTCGTCACCGACCTGCGCCCCGACCACGCCGGCCCGCTCGCCGGTATCGAAACAGGGCTGTCGGTCTGCGAAACCGACTGGCTGCTGACCTGCCCCGTCAACACGCTGAACCTGCCTGCCGACTACGCGCAGCGCATGCTGCAAGCCGCACCTTCGGTCGCTTTTGCAGGCGGTCACCTGCAGCCGGTCTTCATGCTGGTGCCGCGCGGTGCGCTGGCCTCGCTGAGCGCATCGCTCGACGGCGGTAACGGCAAGGTGAGACGCTGGACCGATCAGGTGGGCCTGCAGCAGGTCTCGTTCGATGACATGCCCGGCGCACTGTGCAATCTCAACGACTGGCAAGCGCTGCAGCAAGCGCAGCAATAGCGCTCACTCGTCGTCGCTGCTTTCGAGCACCTTCGGCATATCTTCGAGCTGCACCGATTCGATCTTCTCGAAGTGGCTGCTAATCTTGCGGCTGGAGATATGCACCTCCTGCGTCTCTTCGTGCGCGCGGCGGATCTGGTCGGCGAGGCGCTTCATGCGTTCGTCGAAGCGACCAAAATCCTTGGCCAGCTTGCTCAGCGCATCCTTGATGACGTGAATCTGCTTGCGTGTCTCGACGTCCTTGAGCACCGCACGCGCCGTGTTGAGCACGGCCATCAGCGTGGTCGGCGAGACGATCCACACGCGCTTCTTCTGCGCGTAGTCGACGAGGTCCGGGTGGTAGGCGTGGATCTCGGCAAACACCGCCTCGGCCGGCACGAACATCACCGCGCCGTCTGACGTCTCGCCCGCCACGATGTACTTGTTCGCGATGGCATCGACGTGGCGCTTGATGTCCTGCTTGAACAGGCTCTGCGCCGCATTGCGCTCCACCTCTGCCAGACCGGGCTCGAACATGCGATGGTAGTTCTCGAGCGGGAACTTGGAATCCACCGCCACACGCCCGGTCGGCTCGGGCAGAGTCAGCACGCAATCGGCGCGCACGCCCGAAGCGAGCTGATGCTGGAACTGGTAAGCGTCGGGCGGCAAGGCGTTACGTACCAGCGCTTCGAGCTGCACTTCGCCGAAGGCGCCACGCGTCTTCTTGTCGCCCAGCAGCTCCTGCAAGCTCACGACGTTGACGGTGAGGTCGCCGATCTTCTTCTGCGCTTCGTCGATGGTCGCCAGGCGCGCCATCACATTGGCGAAAGTCTCGTTGGTCTTCTTGAAGCCTTCGTCGAGACGTTGATTGACCACACCCGTGATCGCATCGAGGCGTTCATTCATCGTGCGCGTCAGCGTCTCGGTCGTCGCCGCCTGCTGCAGCGCTGCCTTGCGCAGGCCGTCCTGCAGCAGCTCGCGGTCGGCGCGCGCCGATTCACCGAGCTTTTCGAGCGTCTGCGTGAGCATCTCGCTCTTCATCTGCTCCTGCTTGAGTGTCAGGGCATGCATGGCCTCGCGCGTCGCCTTGAGCTCTTCACCCACCAGGGTGCGCAGGCGCTCGGCGTTGTCGGTCTGCACGCCTTGCAGACGGTCGCCAAGGCGATCCAGCCCGGCGTGCAGATCGTTGAGCATGGCGCGATGCGCGGTGGCCAGCTGGGCGTCGAGGCTCTGCACCAGCGTCGTCGATGCCGCTGCTGATTCGCGCGACAAGGCCTGCACACGCATGGCGAGCCAAACCACGAGAACCGCCAGGATGGTCAGCAGACCGGCAAGCAGCACCGTCATGCTTCGCCCCCTGCCGCGGCATCCTTGTGCGGACTTTCACGCTGTGCACGCTTCAGGTGATCCAAGTCGCCAAGCAGCTGCCAGCTCAGGTGATCGAGGCGCTTGTGCAGGGCCATGATCGATGCCTCCGCCTTGAGATTGATGTCGAGGTCGCGCAGCATCGTCAGACGATCGCGTGCGGCCTGCCGGTTCTGCGACATCATGATGATGGGCGCTTGCAGGGCCGCCAGCATGGACAGCACGAGGTTGAGGAACACGTAGGGATAAGGATCGAAGGCTTTTGCCCGCAGCAACTCCGTGTTGAGGATGGCCCAGCCAATCAGGAGGACGGCAAAGATCGAAATGAACTTCCATGAACCGCCGAACTCGGCCACGCGGTCGGCCAGACGTTCGCCGAAGGTAATGCCGTCCTCATTGAGTGGATTGGCATTCGGATCTGCATCAGGGTCCGTCAGCGAGGCTTGCATGCGGCGCGCAATGCGGTTGAGGGCGCGTCGCTCGTGCGGGCTCAGATCACCCACGCCGGAATGCAACAGATGCTCGGCCAGATGGCGGATCTGTCTTTCCTCTTTCTTCATGGCCGCTCTCCCCGTTCAGGCATCGCCCATCAGCACAGGGCGGATCTGTACCGTATCGCCCTCGCCCGACAGCATCAGCTCACCGTCCTGCAAGGTCGCCTGCAGCTGCATGTTGCGTTCGGCAAAGCGCAGCAGGTCTGCACAGATCGACTCGTCGAGTTTCCAGACGCGCAGCTTGTCGAGCTTGCGCAGCGCCGACGCGTTCTGCCGCCACCACACGTCCACGGCGCGGCCGTAGGCATACAGCACCACTTCGTCCGCCTTGCCGCAGGCTCTGCGCAGCAGTCGCTCGTCGGGCTGGCCGACCTCGATCCAGCGCGTCACGGCGCCAGTCAGGTCGCGGTCCCACAGTGCAGGCTCGTCATCGCTCGACAAGCCTTTGCCGAACTCCAGCGACTCGCTGGCGTGCAGGATGAAAGCCAGCAGGCGCACCATCAGGCGCTCGTCTGTTTCGGAGGGATGACGCGCCAGGGTCAGGTTGTGAGTGGCGTAGTACTGACGGTCGAGATCAGAGATGCCCAGATCGACCTTGTAAACAACGGAACGAAGAGCCAAGGCTTACTTCCTGCGGATAAGGAAAACGAACTCCGGCCCCGGGCCGTCGCCGGGTGCCAGCAGTTCATGCCCGGTCTGGCGCGCGAAGGCCGCGAAATCCTTGACCGTGCCCGGATCGGTCGCCACGACGCGCAAGACCTGCCCGGTCGTCATGTCGGCGAGGGCTTTCTTGGTGCGCAGGATGGGCAGCGGGCACTGCAGGCCGCGCACGTCGAGTTCCTGATCGTGGGTGTGCATGGAGGCCCCGGTGGGAAGTGGCAGAGGGGCTTATTGTAGCCCGTTCGGCCGCCCCTCCCGGCGCTCCTCGCGCAAGCGGTTACGCAGTTCGCGCAGGCGCGAATCGACGGCGGACTGCGTGTAGAAGTCGCCCCCACCACCGCGCTGGGCAAGCTGTAGCTGCTCGACCGCCGCGATCAGATTGCCGCGCACGACGTACAACTCGGCCATCGCGCGCTGTTGCTCGACCACCTTGCCCTGTGCCGCATAGGCCTTGGCCTGCAGGATCCACAAGCGCTCATCACTGGGCGTATCGACCAGGGCATCACGGGCCATCTGCGCCGCGCGCTCAGGCTTGCCGCTTTCAGTCAGCGCCTGCACCTGGCAGAGCAACAGGAAGCGCGCATCGGAATAGCGCGCAAACGCCTGACTGCAGACCTGCTCGGCCTCGGCCGCTTTGCCCTGACGCAGCAACATGTCGGCGACCATGGAATCCACCAGCGGCGATTCGAAACGCATGGCACGCAAGTCGGCCAAGGCCTTCTGTGCCTCGGCTGCACGGTTGTCACGCGTATAGACGCGTGCCAGTGCATACAGCTTGGCGGCCTGGTCCTGACGCCGCGGTGCCTGTCTTGCCTGAATGCGCACCAAGGCGTCCTTGGGAAGACCCGCTTCCGCATCCATCCTGGCGCGGATCAGCACGTAATCGTTGCTGTCAGCCACTACACCTGGCACAGCACCCTGCGCGCGCCCCTGCATGTCAGCCATGCGTTCAACACTCAGCGGGTGGGTGCGCAGATAGGCCGTTTCCGAGCGCTCGGAAGTGCGCATCGCTTTGCCGAGACGCTCGAAAAAGTTTGCCATGCCGCGCACGTCGAAACCGGACGCCGACAGGGTCTGGAAACCGATGCGGTCCGCCTCACGCTCGAAATCCTGCGAATAGCTGAGCTGGTTCTGGATCAGCGCCGCCTGCGTGCCGGCCAGCGTCGCCTGCGCCATCGCCGAGCCACTCGGCCCGCGCCCGGCGGCGAGAATCGCCAGCAGGAATGCCGCCAGCATGGTGGCACTGGCCGTGCTCTGTTTGTCCAGCATGCGCGCGATGTGGTGCTGCTGGACGTGACCGATTTCGTGCGCCAGCACGCCCGCCAATTCCGACTCGCTCTGGCTGGCCAGCACCAGGCCGGAGTGCACGCCTATGAAACCACCGGGCATTGCGAACGCGTTGATGGTGGGGTCACGCAGGGCGAAGAAGTGGAAGTCCTCTGGCTTGGCGTCCGTCACCTGCACGAGGCGTCAACCGACGCGGTTCAGGTAGTACTCGACCTCGGCATCGTCGATGTAGCTCGGCTCGTACTGCCGGATCTCGCGCATCGCCGTCTCGCCGATGCTGCGCTCCTTCGCCGCCGACAACACGGATTGCGATGCGTCGCCCAGCTCCGGCAATTGCGCCGCCACCGGGTGGATGGCAAGACTGGCGGCCAGCGCGACACACAGTGCCCGCCGGGCGAACCCGCGGAGGGAATCATGGGGAAGTGGCATGGCGTTATGATAGCGCTGCCTCCGCAACCGCCGGAGCGAAGTTGTAAGCATTCACAACCATGACCGACAAACTTACCCACTTTAACGCCGCCGGCGATGCCCACATGGTCAACGTGGGCAACAAGGCCGAAACCGCACGCCGCGCCATTGCGGCCGGCAGCATCCGCATGCAGCCTGCCACCTTGCAACGCGTGCTGACCGGCACCGCCGGCAAGGGCGACGTGATCGGCGTTGCACGCGTCGCCGCCATCATGGCGTCCAAGCGCACGGGCGAGCTGATCCCGCTGTGCCACCCCTTGCCACTGACCCATGTCAACGTGCAGTTCGACATCGACGAAGCCGCCAGCAGCGTGCGCTGCACGGCCACCACCGAAACAGTCGGCCGCACCGGCGTCGAGATGGAAGCCATGACCGCCGTCAGCGTCGCGCTGCTCACGCTGTATGACATGCTCAAGGCCATGGATCGCGGCATGATCATCGAATCGGTCCGCCTGCTCGAAAAGTCCGGCGGCAAATCAGGCCACTGGCGCGCCACCGACTCTGCGACAGACAGCTGAGCACCTGCCGCAGGAGCTGTCGGCCCCTGGCGTCGCATCAGGCTTGCTGCGGGTGTCCCGCGTTGTCACATTCGCGCGGTAGATCGCAATGGCCCGGGCCCGGTATATTGCGGCCCCATTACAGCCGCCCCCGCCGCCTCCCCACCCATGGCTCTGGAAATCGAACTCAAGCTGGCCTTCCCGCCCGGCGCCCAGGCGCAGATCGCCGCTCACCCGCTCATCGCTGGCGCCACCAAGGTCGGGCGTGCCAACACGCTGGAGAACGTCTACTTCGACACGCCCGGCCTGCTGCTGGGCGATGCACGCATCGCCCTGCGCACGCGCCGCATCGGCAACCGCACGCTGCAGACGATCAAGTGCGCACGCGCTTCGGCCGGTGGACTGTCTGCACGCCCGGAGTGGGAACACCCGTTCCGTGATGCCTTTGATTTCTCGCACGTCAACGATGAGGCCACACGCGCGCTGCTCGAAACGCATGCCGACGAAATCACCCCGCTGTTCTCTACAGTCTTCCGGCGGGAGACCCGTGAGTACAGACCGCGCGCGGGCGTATGCATCCTGGTGATGCTCGACACCGGCAGCGTGCATGCCGGCAACAAGGAACGCCCTATCGCCGAACTGGAGCTTGAGCTGGTCGAAGGCCGCGGCAGCGACCTCATCGATCTGGCCATGCAACTGGCGATCGACCTGCCCCTCACACCCGAAGACACCAGCAAGGCCGAGCGCGGCTACCAGCTGTTTCTCGACACGCCACCAACCGCCCTGCGCGCACCACGCAATCGCCTGACGGCGGACATGACGCTGACCGAGGCCTTCCATCAGCTCGCCAGCGACACGCTGCGCTGCTGGCAAGGCAACATGCTCGGCGCCCTGCAGCACGACGACCCCGAATTCATCCATCAGCTGCGCGTCGCGCTGCGCCGCCTGCGCACCCTGCTGCGCGTCTTCGAAGCGCACCTGCCTCTGGGCTTTGCCGGGCACTGGCAGCTTGAACTTGGCCACCTCGCCGCCTCGCTGGGCGGTGCGCGCGACATGGACGTCATGCGCGAAAGCGTGCTGTCAGCGCCCGCCAGCGCCAGCGCTGCGCCTGACTTCGCGGCACTGGATGCACACGTTGCCGTCACGGCAGCCAGGGCCCGCACCCAGGCCCTGCAGGTGCTGGCTGCCGCCCCCAGCCGCCTGCTCCTGCTGCAGTTCCTCAAGGCCCTGCAAGCACTGCTCGATCACGCCACGGAAAGCATCGACGACGCCGAGCCGGCACGACTCGTCAACTTCGCTGCCGACAGCCTGCGCCGACTGCGCAAACGCGTCGCAGCCCGCCTGACCCTGGCCGCCAGCAGTGCCGCAGCCAAGGACCTGCACAGCCTGCGCATTGCCTGCAAACGCCTGCGCTATGCCAGCGACTTCTTCGCCAGCCTGTTCGATGACAAGACCATGCGGCGCTACCAGCGCACGCTCGGCGATGCGCTCGACAGCCTGGGCGAAATCAACGACGTGGCTGTCGGACTGGAACGCCTGGGCGGCTGGCAGGTCCAACACCCGGAAACCGCAGCGGCCATCGTCTGGATCGGCGGCTGGCATGCAGCCCATGCCGAGAAGCGCGGCAGCCGCGCGCTCAAGCGCGTCGCCAGCCTGCTCGACGAAACGCCGCCATGGCAAAAATCGCGTAACGCAAAGGGCGCAAAATAGTCACCCTTTTGCAACCGTCGACCATCACAAGAAGTCTATGGATCTCCTGCTCTGGCGCCACGCCGAAGCTGCCGACGGCAGCCCCGACGAAACCCGCCCCCTGACCGCCAAGGGCCTCAAGCAGGCACAACGCATTGCCTCCTGGCTCGACGAGCACGCCCCGGCCGACATCCGCATCCTGGCCAGCCCGGCGCTGCGCACACAACAAACCGTTCTCGCCTGGACAAAGCGCTTCGAGACCTGCGAAGACGTCAGCACACGATCCGACGCACCGACCCTGCTGGCGGCCACGGGCTGGCCCAGTGCAGGGGGATCGGTGATGGTGGTCGGTCACCAGCCTTCGCTGGGGCGTGCGGCTTCGCTGCTGCTGTCAGGTGTTGACGAGGAACTGAGCTTCCGCAAAGGCGCGCTGTGGTGGTTCAAGCTGCGCGAACGCGATGATCAGGAGCAGGTGGTGCTGCGCGCTGTCGTCTCGGCCGACATGCTCTGAACGAGCAGGACCTACTTCGCGGTATAGCGCTCGAAAGACATGGTGTAGACGCTGCCGCGCCCGTCGCGCGAGCGATGCACGAGGTTGCCGCCCAGACGCTTCACGATGCGCTGTGCCAGCACGAGACCCAATGCGCGGTCAGGCAGGCGCTGGCCATAAGTCGAGAAGGGCTTGAACACCAAGTCCTGCAGCTCGGGTGCCACGCCACCACTGGTGTCGCGCACCTCCAGCCACACCTGGCTGCCACGGCGGCGACAGCCGATCAGCACACCACCTTCTTCGGTCATGCGCAGGGCATGCGAGACGAGCTTATCGAGCACGCGTGCCAGCTGCGCTTCGTCGGCCCACACCTTGATGCTGGTGGGCACATAACGCAGATGGATCGAGCGCGTATGCGCCTCGCCCAGCCAGGCCGCGACCGTGCTGGTCATCAGCGCACCGAGCGAGACCGGCTTGAGATCGAACGCGATGCGGCCGGAATCCAGCTTGGCGATGGCCATCACGTCTTCGAACTGCAGCGACAGCGTTTCGGCCGCCGTCTCCATGCCCGCCACGAGCTGACGCGAGTTGGGTTGCAGCTCATGCGTAGCCAGCGTTGCCGAGTACAACGACAGGGCCTGCAGCGGCTGGCGCAGATCGTGACCAACGACCGACAGGAAAGACAGTGCGTCCTGCGAACCCGTGTCCTGCTTGACCTCGGGTGCCGCTGCCACCTCTTCGCGCGGACGTGCCATGCACTGGTAGACGCGCCACAGCGCCCACAGCAGGCTGCCCAGCAGCACCAGGAACCAGACGATATTGAGCGGCGAGACCAACGACAGGCTCAGCATCAGGCCAGCTGACGCCATCAGTGCCGCGACAAGGGCAATCAGCAGTCCGCGTGCGGCGCTCGCCTCACGCATCGTCGGAAGGCATCGCCAGGTTGAGGGATTGACCAACGAGGATGGCCTGCGAGCGCGTATTCACGCCCAGCACCTGGTAGACCGAGGTCAGGTGCATCTTGACCGTACGCTCGGAGAGATCGAGCTTGATCGCGATCTCCTTGTTCGACAGGCCTTCCATCAAACAGCAGAGCACGCGTTCCTGCTTGGGGCTCAGCTTGGGGCGCGGGCGGCTCTCGCCCAGCGCGCGCACCGGCTCGTCGAAGAAGCGGCGGCCGGAGAGCAGCACGCGTACGCCTTCGACGAGGGCGTTGGGCGCCATCGACTTGCTGAGGAAGCCATCGACATCGGCTTCACGTGCAAGCTGACGATAAATCGGTGCGTCCTGACCGGAAAACACGGCCACCGGCACGCCCGGCGCTTCGCGGCGCAAGGTGCTCAGCAGGCGCAGGCCGTCGCTGTCGGGCAGCTTCAGGTCCAGCAGGACGAGATGGAATTTGGTACCGCTGCGCAGCGCTGCCACGGCTTCCTGCGCGGTGGATGCACAGGTGATGTGCCCCCCGGAGAGAAGCGGCTCAAGCATGGCCGACAGAGCGTGTTGCAGGAGCGCGTGGTCGTCCACGAGCAGGATGTTGCGAACAAACGGGTTCATCTTGGCTTTCTCACGTCGTACCCACATCAACGTCGCGCCCGCAACCAGTCCTGCATCGACCGCTGCGACTCCGGCCCGTCACGGCAAAAATTCGCCGGTCGTCCGAACTCCTTTCCGCGCGACCCGACGATTCCTGTCGAGCCGGATATTGCTGTCACAAACCGCTGCGAAAAACCGCTAACGGAGTACAACGTTACCCTGCAGTTCGCGAAGGGTAACCCAATCTGCGAGGTTTTTGCTAAAGGCGGGCCATGGGGGCAGTCAGCCGGCGCGTCAGCCAGCGGATGAGGGGCCCGATGAGGGGCAGCCCAGCGTAGATTTCGCGCGCCGGATCCCAGTAATCCCGGTGCTGGCAGACCTTGCCGTCGGCGTCGAAGGAAAGTGCCGTCGCGCCCGGCACGACATGCGCCCGGCCCTGCGAGACGAACTCGAAACTCCAGCGCAGCATGGCCTCCCTGTCGTGGACAAACGCCCGTTCCACCACGAAACGAGGCAGCTCGACCTGCCGGAACATGTGCTCGAAGATCGCCGCAATGGCTTCGACACCGCGCACATCGTTGAAGGGATCGACGAAATGCGCATCTGCCGCGTAGTGCGTCGCCACCTGCGCCACGCTGGCTGGCGTCAGCGTCTCGTACCAGCGCACCAGGGCCTCCAGCCGGGCATTCACGTTACTCATGCCAGACGCCCCACCAGCCGGAAGTACCAGGCGCGCGGCAAACAGCCCAGCAATTTGAGGAACAGCGAAAAGCGCTTCGGGAAGTGGATTTCGAAGCACCCGGCGCGCAAGCCGCGCAGGATGTCGTCAGCCGCCTGCTCCGCCGTGATCAGCGCCGGCATGCGGAAATCGTTCTGTGCCGTCAGCGGCGTGGCGACGAAGCCGGGATTGACGAGGGTGACCCCAATGCCGCGGGGCGCGAGATCCATGTAGAGACTTTCGGCAAGGTTGATGAGCGCCGCCTTGCCCGGGCCATAGGCCAGCGCCTTGGGCAAGCCGCCATAGCCTGCCACGCTTGCCACCAGCACGACATGCCCGGCACCGCGCGCCAGCATGGACGGCAGGCAGGCCGCCAGGCCGTTGTAGATGCCCAGCACATTGGTCTCGAAGCTTTCGCGCGCGCTTTCGGATTGCAGCTCCCAGGCACGCAGCGGCGCATAGGTGCCAGCGTTGAAGAAAACCACATCTAGCGCGCCCAGCGCCACGCTGGCCTGCTGCGCAGCCTGCGGCCATTGCGCCGCGATGCTGACATCGAGCGGTACCGCCACGGCCTGTGGCACCGTGTCAGCAGCGGCTTGCAAGCGCGTCGCGTTGCGCGCCGACATCACGACGCGTGCGCCCTGCCCGGCCAGCTTGTGTGCGAGGGCCAGCCCGATGCCGGTCGACGCGCCGACGATCCAGACACGCCGACCCTGCCAGTCACGGATGCGCGGATTGAGTGCCATGTTCAGCGCTTCCTGAACGACAGGGTGACCTCACCGAGGTCCACGCCGAACTTGCTCATCGCCGACACGTTGAGCATGACCTTGTCGTCCATCAGGAACATCCAGTCGTCGAAGTCCACGTTGTACGTCTTGCCGTCAACATCGAGCGCCATCACGTAACGCCAGCGCAGCGCGTTGCCGGCCACTTCGCCGCGCGCCTCGCCCACCACGTCGGCCGCAGTGCCGATGTAGCTGCCATCGTTCTGGCGCTCCAAGGTCCACACGCGTTGCTGCGTCGTGCCGTCGCTGTAGGTGAAGCGCTCGTCGAGTACGCCGACGCTGTTGTCACCCTCGCCTTGCCACTTGCAGTCGATCACCACCGTGAAGCGCTTGACGACCTTGCCCGAGCGGTCGCGAAAGATGCCCCAGGCATCCACCGTGCCGTTGAAGTAGGTGCGCAGATCGAGCGTGGGTTTCTCCTGCCGGTAGTCCGTCACCTCGACATTGGCGCAACTCGTCAGCAGCGCGGCGCACAACGCAGCCAGAAGCTTTCTCATCTCAGACCTCTCCGATTACAGCACGCTGGCGCCACAGCAAGGCGGCAGCAATGAGTTTGAGCAAGGCCGGCAGGCCCGCGTAGACGACCGCCAGCGCCAACAAACCTTGTCCCTGCCCCGGCACATAGCCCAGCCACTGCAACAGGGGCAAGGCGAGGCCGGCGGCGACAGCAAGGTTGAGTTTGGTAACGAAGTTCCACCAACCGAAGGCCGCACCTGCACCCAGTCTTTCGCGCGCCACTACATCGGCGAGTAACGACGGCGGCAATGCCAGATCGGCCCCCAACGCGAGGCCGGACAACACGCAGATCGCGCCGTAAGCCCAGACCTCGCCCGCGCCAAGAAAGCCGGCCCACACGAACACCAGCAGCGCCAGCACCATGCCGCACAACCAGGCCTGCAGCTTGCCGATACGGCGCGCCAACCACACCCAGCCGGGCAGCCCTGCGGCAGCGGCAACGAAGTAGAGCGCGAGGAAAGTGCCGGACTGCGCCTCGGCGTGCAGCACGTCGGCAATGAAGAACAGCACCAGCGAAGCGGGTATCGCCGCCGCGATGCCGCAGCAGGCGAAGACACCCAACAGGCGTGCGAAGCGGCGGTTACGCAAGGTCGGCCACAAGGCCGCTGCGCCTGCGTCACGACGCCCTGCAGCGGACACAGGCGCCAAGCCCAGTGTGACAGCTGCGCACGCCATCAGCAGCAGCACGAATACCAGCGCAAGATACGCCATGCCTGTCCGCGTATCGGCGGCCAGCAAGCCCGGCAACACCGACGCCAGCACCACGCCCAGCAAGCCACAGCCTTCGCGCGTTGCGGTGATGCGCGTACGTTCATGCACATCGCTCGACAGCTCGGCGCCCCAAGCGTTGTGATTGACACTGGCCAGCGAGAAGCCGAAGTACACGAGGCACAACATCGCCGCCAGCCAGAGCGCGCCGGGCGCATCGCCCAGCGGACGCAGCAGTCCCCACAACCCCAGGCCCAGAGCCGGCAAGGCAAAAGCCAGTGCGAGCTTGCGCCGCGGCCAGCGGTCGCTGAGCGCGCCAATCAAGGGGTCGATGAACGCATCACCCAGACGCGCCACCAGCAGCACGCCACCCACCAGTGCCAGCGACAAGCCGAACACGCTGCTATAGAGATGCGGCACATGCACGTAGATCGGCAAGGCCACGAAGGCCAGGGGCAAGCCGAACAGGCCGTAGGCGAACACCGCGCCACGCGGCAAGGGCTCGCTCATTGGCGCACGCCCAACAGGCGCTCGCGCAGCACGGGCTCGCGCGTCGCCGGGTCCAGCCAGATGCTGAAGAAGCGTCGCGCGAGCTCAGCGTCGTTGAGCTCGGCCGTCAGACGGCCCTGGTGATAGAAGACCGCGCCACGCCCCGGCAGATACACGCCAGTGATCTGCTCGCCACTCTTCACATCCGGAAAGGCGCGCTCCAGCTGCTTCTGCCAGCGCGAGGCCTGCGTCTCATCGAAGCGCCCAAGGCGCTGCATCTCGTCGATGCTGCGTGCAGCCAGCCGCTGCCCGGCGAAATCACGCGAGTAGGTGAGCTGCAATGCGAAGGGCTTGTCCGACTGGTAAGCGGGCCCGCTTACCCACAGTTCAGCATCGTAGAGCTTGAGCCCGAACCAGCGCATCTCACCGCGACCACTCTCGCGCCAGCTGTCGGCATGCACGCGGGCAGCGTCGGGGATGGCCGGCACCGCAGCGCTGAAAAACAATGCGAACGCGACAACGATGAGCCTTAGGGTGGATAAGCAAAGCGCATCCACCGCAACACGCGTCAATGGCGGATGCGCTGCGCTTATCCACCCTACCCGTCCGACCACACTGGCAGGCGTTTTCACACCACCCTCACCAGCGCGAAGTGATGCACGTCGGTCGAGCCCGCACGGAAGCCTGCCTCGCAGTAGGCGAGATAGAACTGCCACATGCGGATGAAGCGCTCATCGAAACCTTGCGCCAGCACCTCGTCACGCACAGCGTTGAAGCGCTGCATCCACTCGGCCAACGTGCGCGCGTAGTCGAGTCCGAAAGCATGCTCGTTCGAGACACGCAGCCCGGCCTTGCAGGCCTCGCGCTGCAGGACGGCGGGCGAAAACAGCATGCCACCGGGGAAGATGTAGCGCTGGATGAAGTCCACGTCGCGGCGGTAGTGCGCGAACAGGTCGTTGGCGATGCTGATGCCCTGGATGACGACCTTGCCACCGGGCGCCACACAGTCATGCAATTTGCGGAAATAGGTCGGCCAGAACTTCTCGCCTACCGCTTCGATCATCTCGATGGAGACCACGTGATCGAACTGGCCTTCGACATCACGGTAATCGCGCAGCTCCAGCGTTACCTGCGACGCAAAACCGCCCTGCTCCGCACGCTGCTGCGCCCAGGCCAGCTGCGAAGGCGACAGGGTGATGCCATGCACATGGCAGCCGAATTCCGTGCAGGCCACCTCGGCAAAACCGCCCCAGCCGCAGCCCACCTCAAGGATGCGCTGGCCGGGTTGTGCGTCGAGCTCGCGCAGGATGCGGCGGTACTTCTCGCGCTGGGCCTCGGCGAGCGGCGTGCCCGACGTCGCATAGCACGCGCTCGAATAGCTCATGGTCTCGTCGAGCCACAGGCGGTAAAAGTCGTTGCCCAGGTCGTAGTGCGCTTCGATGTTGCGGCGTGAGCCCTTCTTCGTGTTGGCACGCAGCGCATGCCACAGGCGATGGAACACGAGGCGCAGCGCGTCGCCATGGATGGCCCGTGCCAGCGATGCGCGATTGCGCGCCAGCAAGGTCAGCAGCTCGGCAAGGTGGTCGGTCTCCCACTCGCCAGCCATGAAGGATTCGCCGAACCCGATGGAGCCGCGCGTCAGCACGGCGTCGAACATGGCCCAGTCATGCACGCGCAGGTTCGCCACGAGGTGTGCGTCCCCCACCAGCTGGCTGCTGCCATCGGGCAATTGCAGATTGACCGAGCCGCCGCGCAAGCTGCCCAGCATGTTGAGAACCAGCTCGGCGCTGCGTGGCCACTTCGTCTGCAGCGCGGCTGACTGTTGCAAGGTGGTCGTCATTTCGGGCTCTCCGCGAAGTGGTTGAGTGCAGCGGGCCGTGCGCCCACGAAGGGCACACGCTTGATGAGCAGGCGCAGGGCCTGCCAGTGGATGCGGGCAATGACCGCCAGCGTCAGCAGCGGGCAGCGCAGCCAGGCGCGCAGCAGGCTGCGGCCATCGAGTGGCTGGCGCCTGCCGGCGAGGCGGGTCGTCAGCAGGCGCTGGCCGACATCGTCAAAGTGGTCGATGGCAACGAAACCGTGCCCACCGCGCTGGCGGAACCGGAAGCGGTAGCTGCCGCGCACGTCGAGAAAGGGCGACACGTGAAAAGCCTTGCGTGTCTCGAACAGATCGTCGGGGCCGATGACGCGGCCGTCGGGGTGCGCGATGACGTAATCGTGCTGCCCACCAAAGGTGTTGTTCACCTCGACCAGCACCGCACGCAGACCCCCTGCGCGGTCGTGGCAGTACCAGAAACTCACAGGATTGAAGACGTAGCCGAACAGACGCGGCATGGTCTCCAGCACCACCTCGCCGTCCGCCACGCCAGCAAGACCGTGACGCACCAGCACCTCGCGTATCCAGGGCAGCAAGGCCGAACCATCGCGCGGGCCATGGTCGCGCTCGTGGAACGACATCAGGCCCGCCCGGTTGATGCCCAGCAAGGGCACGCGCAAGGCCGGCAATTGCGACAGTGGCAGGCGCAAGGTGAAGTGCGCGTAGGCAAAGCGATGCGAGGCCGGTGCATGGCGTTCGTGCATCACGCTGCCCACGGCGATCTCGGCGCGTGTCATGCCGGCACTCCTTCCAGCAAGGGCAGGCAGCGCGCGCGCCAGGGCGCCACGACGCCCAGCTGCGCAGCCACATCGACCGCGGAGCGCAGACCATCTTCGTGAAAACCGTACCCCGTCCAGGCACCGCAGAACCAGGTGCGGTTGCGCCCCTGCAGCATGGGCAGATGCGCCTGCGCATCGATGGCAGCCTGGTCGAAGACCGGATGCTCGTAGTCGAACGCGCGGATCAGCTTGTCCGGCGCGGGTTCGTCGAAGGGGTTGAGCGACACGATGACGGGCGTGCGGAACGGTAGCGGCTGCAACTGGTTGAGCAGGTAGGAGACGCTGACCGGACGCTCGTCAGCCCGCCCCGCCCCGGCGCGGTAGTTCCAGGCCGACCAGGTACGTTGGCGGCGTGGCAGCAAGGCGGTGTCGGTGTGCAGCAGTGCGCGGTTGTACTGGTAGCGCACCGCGCCGAGCACCGCACGCTCCGGCAGCGAGGCCTGTGGCCCGAGGATCTTCAGTGCCTGATCGCTGTGGCAGGCCAGCACCAGCGCGTCGAAACGCTCGCAGCCCTGCGCGGTGACGATGCTTACACCCGCCGCCTCGCGCTCCACGGCGATGACCGGCGTCAACAGGCGCAGGTCTGGCAGTTGCGCGGTGATGCGCCGCACGTATTCGCGCGAGCCGCCCGCCACGGTCTGCCACTGCGGCCGGTCGCTGATCTGCAGCAGGCCGTGGTTGTGGCAGAAGCGCAGGAAGGTCGCCAGCGGGTAGGCCAGCATCTGCTGCGTAGGGCAGGACCAGATGGCAGCGGCCATCGGCAGCAGGTACCAATGGCGGAAGGCCTCGCCGTAAGCGTGGCGGTCGAGGTAATCACCCAGCGACACATCGGGCGCGGCGTGTTCGCGCGCCAGCCGCGTCGTCTCGGCATTGAAGCGGCGGATATCGGCCAGCATGCCCCAGAAGGCCGGACGCGCAAGATTGGCGTACTGCGCGAACAGCGCATGCAGATCGGTGCCCGCCCATTCGATTTCGGGCTCGGCGAGACTCACCGAAAAACTCATCTCGCTGTTCGCCACCGGCACATCGAGCGCCGCGAACAAGCCGCAGAGATTGGGATAGGTGCGACGATTGAAGACCAGGAAGCCCGTGTCGACCGGGTGCGTGATGCCATCCACCGTCACATCCACCGTGTTGGCGTGACCGCCGGCGTAATGCCCCGCCTCGAACAGGGTCACTGCGTGGCGCTTGCCCAGCAGCCAGGCAGCGCCCAGGCCCGCAATGCCTCCACCCACCACGGCGATCCGCAGCCCCCGAGGCCCTTGCGCACGACCTGCATCCGGTAGTTCTTCGAGTTTCATGCCGCCTCCGTCGCCATCCACCAGCGCCCGGTCAGGGCGGCCTGCGGCATGGCCGTTGTACGATTGCGCCCGCGCCTGGCGGATTGCCGAACCCCGCGACTGCGGGATGACCGGCCTTCGATCCAGCTCTGGCTAGACAACAATATTGTTTGTCCTGGACAAAATAGCTTGTTGTCTTACACTAGCAACTGCAAACCCCAAGGTCAACGAGTTTGTCCTGGACAAAATGGAACCGTCGTCGAATCCACTGATGCCTGCTGCCAACGGCCTGCCGATTGCCGCCGTCGAGCGCGACACCGGGCTGGGCAAGGACACGCTGCGGGTCTGGGAACGGCGCTACGGCTTCCCTGTGCCGCTGCGCGATGCGCATGGCGAGCGCCTCTACCCGCCCGAGCAGGTCGAGCGCCTGCGCCGCATCAAGCGCCTGATGGACCTGGGATGGCGCCCCGGCAAGATCTTCGCGACACCCGACGCAGAGTGGGAAAGCTGGCTCGCGCAGCAGCCCGCCCCGCAGGCGCCGGCGGCCGTCGGGCTCGATCCGGGCCTCGTCGAACTGGTACGCCTGCATCGCAACGAAGAGCTGCGGGCCGCCCTGCAGCACCTGCTGCTCCGGCAAGGCCTGCAACGGTTTGTCGTGGACACGGTGGCGCCGCTCAACGTGGCCGTCGGCGATGCCTGGATGCGCGGCGTCATCGACGTCACCGAGGAACACCTCTACACCGAGCAGGTGCAGAACCTGCTGCGCGGGGCCATCGGCCAGCGCGGCGAAACGCGCCAGCCGCCGCGCATCCTGCTCACCACCCTGCCCGACGAAAGCCATTCCCTGGGCTTGCTGATGGCCGAAGCCCTGCTGGTGGCCGAGGGGGCGCAGTGCGTCTCGCTGGGCACCCGCACGCCGCTGGCCGACGCCGCCAATGCCGTACGATCGGGCCGCTTCGACATCCTCGCCCTGTCTTTCTCGGCCAGCTACCCGCAGCGCCAGGCCGTTGCCGGCCTGCAGGCCCTGTCGGCCGGCCTGCCCGCGCACTGCGAGATCTGGGCCGGCGGCGCGGGCGTGGCGCAACGCATGCCCGCCATCGAGCGGGTGCAGATCCTCGGGCCCATCGCCAGCGTCACTGACGCACTGCAGCAATGGCGGGCCGCGCGCACAAACTGATCGCGTTGAACTTCGCGCGCAGACCAGTGCCTATTACAATGGCGGGCTAAACAGTTCGCGACGAGAGATTTCACTGCGCTGTCACATGCGCGTCGTCGCCTGCACCTAGAATCATCGCCCCAAGCCGTGCCCCGCAAGCCCGCTGGCACCGCGCAGCCAACACAGAGACCACGCTAAATGCTCTATCCGGAACTCTTCAAATCCCTCGAATCCGCACGCTGGAGCCTCGCCGACGACGTGCCCTGGGATACGTTCCAGCCCGAGCTGCTCAGTGATGAACAGGCGCTCACCATCAAGATGAACGCCATCACCGAGTGGTCGGCCCTGCCCGCCACCGAGATGTTCCTGCGCGACAACAGCCATGACTCCGACTTCTCGGCCTTCATGTCGGTGTGGTTCTACGAAGAACAGAAGCACTCGCTTTCCCTCATCGAATACCTCAAGCGTTTCCGTCCCGACCTCGCCCCCACCGAAGAAGAACTGCACGCCGTGCGCTTCGAATTCGAACCGGCACCGGCACTCGAAACGCTGATGCTGCACTTCTGCGGCGAAGTGCGCCTCACCCAGTGGTACCGCCGCGCATCCGAATGGCATACCGAGCCGGTCATCAAGAAGATCTACGACCACCTCTCGCGCGACGAAGCCCGCCACGGCGGCGCCTACCTCAAGTACATGAAGCAGGCCATCGAACGTCAGGGCGACGTTGCCCGCACGGCCTTCGCCAAGGTCGGTGTGCTGATGGCATCGAGCTCGCGTTCCAGCAAGCCGCTGCACCCCACCAACCTGCACGTGAACAAGGCCCTGTTCCCCAACGACACGGTGCAGTCGCGCATGCCCAACCCTGACTGGCTCGAGCACTGGCTCGACAACCAGATCCAGTTCGGCAAGGAGCACGAAGCACGCGTCGTCGGCGGCATCCTGCGCAACCTCTCCAGCCTCTTCGGCCAGACCTTCGAGACCATCACCGAGCTCAATCGCTACCGCAAGAGCTTCAGCGCGCCGACGGCAGCTGCCTGATGTACGCCCGCCCCGCGTTTGAAGAAAAGGTCGTCACACCCGACGACCTTGCGGCGCGCATTGCTGCCCTGCCGCGGCCGCTGGTGTTCACCAACGGCTGCTTCGACATCCTGCATCGCGGCCACGTCACCTACCTCGCCCAGGCGCGTGCGCTGGGCGCGTCGATGATCGTCGCGCTCAACACCGATGCTTCGGTGAAGCGCCTCGGCAAGGGTGACGACCGCCCGGTCAACGCCCTGCCCAACCGCGCAGCCGTGATGGCCGCACTGGGCTGCGTCGACATGGTCACCTGGTTCGACGAAGACACCCCCATCGAACGCATCCTGCAGGCGCGCCCCGACATCCTCGTCAAAGGCGGCGACTGGCCCGTCGAGAAGATCGTCGGCTACACCGAGGTGCTGGGCTGGGGCGGCAGCGTGCACTCCATCCCCTTCGAGCATCAGACCTCGACGACGGCGCTGCTGGAAAAAATCCGCACCCTGTAAGATCCGGCTGGGGCGCTGCCCTGCGCGACGCCTGCCGTCGCATGTTGCGGCAAACAACAATAGCCGGGGGCGATATGGCAAGACCTATGGCAACACATCGAGCAACAAGACAATGGGCGATCATTGCGTTGTTGGGTCTCGCGGGTTGCGCATCCGTTCCCGGCAAATACTCCGGCAGCGTCGAAACCATCTCGCAGCCACAGATCCTGGCGTATGCCCCCTTTGCTTCACGGGAAGTGACCCGCTTCGAGATCACGGCGGAGATTCCTGAAGCCCAGGAGAAGTTCACACCGTCGCTCAACGAAATTGTCTGTGAGCGCCGCCTGACCAAAACAGCAGACCCGATCCTGGCACTGAGCGTCCGCTGCAACGGATCGCCGGAAACGCGCATCAATATTTTCCCGGACGGCCGTGTGGCATCCGTGCCGACCGCGAACGCAGCAGTGAGTACCAGGCGTGAGGTGGCGACACAGGAGGCCCTGGAAAATGCCGCCGCGGAACTGAAAATCTCCAATCCGGTTGTTTCGGGGAGTCCGGTTTTCCAGTCCAGCTTCAGTGTCCCGACAGGCTTGATGCCTGTGAAGCTCAACCTCAAGGAGAGCGCTCGTGGCTGGACGCAGTACCAGGGACGCCGCGCCCTGCTGACTGAGACCTTCGTATCCTTGTCTTCGGAACCGGCAGGCACCGTCAAACCGCTTGCAGTCGGAACCGGATACGCCATTCGCGACTCACAGACGCTTGCCATCCTGCGCTCATCCATCACGGTGGAGTTGAGCATGGATCTTGGTCGTTCAAGAACGCTCGCCTTCCCTGAAGCCTCCGGGCAGAAGCGGATCGTCCAGCTGCCTGCCGGTGGTTCACATCTCGTGATCCGCGTCCGGGCAGAGACTGAATCCTCAGACATCACTGCCACCGCGCGCTAGCTGTTCATCGCGCGGATTTCGCAAGACCACCCGACGCAATTTCGCAATCGCATCCGTTTCATGCGGACAGGCGTGCTTCGCCGCGCTGCGACAAGCGCGCAGCAACGTTGTCCGGACACAACATGCTCGCTATCCGGGCTTGGCTTTCGCACGACTGCGGCGTAGATTCGTGTTCCCGGTTACATCCAGCAGGGTGAACCTGCAAGCCAAAGGAGAAGACGCGTGAAGAATACGAATGTGAAGCTGGGTCTGGTCGCCCTCTCGGCGCTCGTGCTGGGTGCGTGCGCCACCTCGCTGGAAGGCCCTGTTGCAGCGAGCACGGCCAAGCGCCCGCAGGTGTCGGTGGACAAGGCTGCCCAGCACACCATGGCGACCTACTTCGCCAAGGGCGGCATGATCGACGCACCGACCAACGACCCCTGGGATCCCGTCAAGAACGGCATCGGTGATGTGTCCAAGATCAAGCCCACCTTCACCGTCGCGGCTGACGGCAGCGGCACGCACAAGACCGTGCAGGCGGCAGTCGACGCAGTCGGCAAGGCCGGCGGCGAACGCGTCTACATCCTGGTGAAGCCCGGCGTCTATCGCGAACAAATCTGCATGAAGGACACCGCACCGGTGACGATCTACGGTGAGTCCTCCGACGCCACCAAGGTGCTGATCGTCAACAACATCGCCGCCGGCACCAAGAAGGACAAGGAAGTCACCGCCAACGCCTGCGAAGGCCGCAAGGGCGCTGACACCTACGGCACCTCGGGCAGCACGACTTTCCTCGCCTACGCCGATGGCTTCCAGGCCAAGAACCTGACGATCTCCAACGACTATGACGAACGCATCAGCCCGAAGAGCGGTACGCAAGCCGTTGCGCTGAACACGCGTGGCGACAAGGTCATCCTCGAGAACGTGCGCCTGCTGGGTAACCAGGACACGCTGATGATGAAGTCGATCAGCGTCGGCGCCATCGCCCGCGCCTACGTCACCAACAGCTACATCGAAGGTGACGTGGACTTCGTGTTCAGCCGTGCCGTGACGGTGTTCGACAAGGTGGAGTTCAAGTCGCTGACCGACCGCGAAGGTTCGGAAGGCGGCTTCGTGTTCGCCCCCAGCCATCCGCAGAACTATCCCTTCGGCTTCCTCGTGACCAATTCCAAGTTCACCTCGGACGCCAACAAGGATGGCAAGAAGATCAGCCTCGGTCGCGCCTGGGATGACGGTGGCGGCGTGTTCACCGCCAAGGACGGCGGCAAGATCATGCCCAACGGCATGGTCGTGATCCGCAACTCCTGGATCGGTAGCCACATCGATGCCGAATCGCCCTGGAACAAGGCCGCGACGACCAGCCGCCCCTTCGATTCGGAGAAGGAACAGACCGTCAAGTTCGGCAATGAAAACGCAACCTTCCCGGCCAACCGCCTCTACGAGTTCCGTAACTCGGGCCCGGGTACGGCTGCCAAGTAAGCGCTGTCAGCATGAAAAAGAAAGGGGCCTGCGGGCCCCTTTTTCATTGCCTTGTGTCATACCGCGGCCACGCACCCGGGGCATAGAATGACCGCTCCATCTTGCAGGAACCTGCCCATGAAGATCGCCGCCAACGTCACCGAACTGATCGGCAACACGCCCCTCGTGCGCCTCAACCGGCTCACCGCCGGCATCGATGGCACCGTGCTGGCAAAACTGGAGTTCTTCAACCCGGCGCACAGCGTCAAGGACCGCATCGCCAACGCAATGATCGACGCGGCCGAAAAGGCAGGCCTGCTCAAGGCGGACTCCATCATTCTCGAACCCACCTCGGGCAACACCGGCATCGGCCTCGCCATGGTCTGCGCCGCGCGCGGCTATAAATGCGCCTTCGTGATGCCCGAAACCATGAGCAAGGAACGCCGCCTGCTGCTGCGTGCCTACGGTGCCGAGCTGTACCTCACGCCGGGCCCTGAAGGCATGCCGGGTGCCATCAAGAAGGCGCAGGAGCTCGCCGCCAGCGACAGCCGCTACTTCATCCCGCAACAGTTCGACAATCCCGCCAACCCGGCCATCCACCGCAACACCACGGCCGAGGAAATCTGGCGTGATACCGATGGCACCGTCGACCTCTTCGTCTCCGGTATCGGCACGGGCGGCACCATCACCGGCGTGGGCGAAGTGCTCAAGGCGCGCAAACCCGGCGTGAAGGTGATTGCCGTGGAACCTGATGCCAGCCCCGTGCTCTCCGGCGGCCAGCGCGGCCCACACCCCATCCAGGGCATCGGCGCGGGCTTCGTGCCCGCCATCCTCAACACGGAGATCTACGACGAAGTCGTGCGCGTCACCAACGCCAATGCCTTCGACCTCGCCCGTCGTGCCGCGACTGAAGAAGGCCTGCTGGTCGGCATCTCGTCGGGTGCTGCCATCTGGGCCGCACTGGAAGTCGCACGCCGCCCCGAGAACGCCGGCAAGACCACCGTGGTGGTCATCCCCTCGTTCGGCGAGCGCTATCTGTCGACGGCGCTGTTCGAACACCTCGCCAGCTAAGGCCGCGCGCGGGCGGGCAGCCAGCCCGCCCTCGTCCTCCGCAATGTGCTCCAAGGCGACATTGGCCCCCACGGCGGCTCAAGGTCGCCGCACTTTTCCTGCTGCCCTGCAGCAAGCCATCCCCCGGCGCGCAAACCCCGCGTGTGACCGATCCCCCTCCAGCACAGCGGAATAAATCAATAAATTCGCCTCTCTTACAATTGTGCGCTGCGACTTGCTCACTTTTGTCAAATCAGCAAAATGCGCGCACTTCCCGACCCCACGCTGCCGGGAAGCAACAAAACAAGCTTCACACACAGGAGACAGCAAGATGAACTTCAAGCACCTGCTGGGCGCCGCCGCCCTGCTCGGCCTCGGTTTCTCGGCCAACGCCGCCGACTATCCCTCCGGTTACACCAAGTGCGTCCAGAACACCGGCGCCACCTGCACCATGACCGGCACCCGTTCCACGGCTCTCGGCAAGAACGACGTCTTCGTCTACGCCGTCAAGACCGGCAGCTTCGTCTGCTCCAGCGCCAACTACCCCACCAACACCTACCCCGCTTCGGCATGGTGTTCGTACAGCAACACCACGACCAGCAGCTCCAGCAGCGTGGCCTCTTCGGTCGCCAGCAGCTCGTCGAGCAGCAAGTCCTCCTCGTCCGTGGCCAGCAGCGTCGCTTCGTCGTCAGTGGCTTCGTCGGTAGCCTCTTCGTCGGTCGCCAGCTCCTCGTCCTCGACGACCACCAGCAACCAGTGCGTCGGTGGCGCTACGCTGACCAACGTCACCGTCGATTGCGGCGGCAAGACCATCGGCACCGCCTGCTCGGGCGACGGCGAAGGCCAGGCTCCCGTGTTCACGCTGAACAACGCCACCATCAAGAACGTGCGCCTCGCCGCTGGCAAGGCCGGTGACGGCATCCACTGCGTGGGCGGCAACTGCCGTCTGGAAAACGTGGTGTGGGAAGACGTCTGCGAAGACGCCGCGTCCAACCTCTCCGAAGGCGGCACCATGACCGTCAGCGGCGGCGCTGCATACGAAGCCAAGGACAAGGTCTTCCAGCACAACTCGAAGAACAGCCTGACCGTCATCGAGAACTTCAGCGTGACCAACATGGGCAAGCTGTGGCGCTCCTGCGGTGACTGCACCAACAACGGCGGTCCGCGTAGCGTGTCGATCAACAACGTTACCATCTACGGCAAGGTCGGCGACACCGTCGCAGGCGGCAACCGCAACTACGGCGACAAGATCACCATCCGCAACCTCAAGGTTCAGGGCTACGTTGCACCGAAGCCCACCAGCAGCAACCCGAACCAGAGCTCGCCGAAGATCTGCGTCGAGTACAACGGTGTGACCAACCACAACGGTTCCTCGACCAGCCTGGGTCAGACCTGGAATGGCGCCGTCTGCGACATCAGCCAGTCCGACGTGACTGCGTTCTGATCGCTGCACTTCCGCGCATGAAAAAACCCGGCCTCGGCCGGGTTTTTTCTTTCTGCTGCGGCGGCGTTCAGAACACGACCTTGCCTGCACCGGCGCCCTGCTTCACGACTGCCGGCACGTTCTCCGGCAGGCTGATGGGGTAACCGCTGTATGGCGGCTTCGTCGCCAGGCCATCGTTGGTGACCTTGCATTCGAGCAGCTTGCCGTTCTTGTCGCGCACGATGTTGTCGCTCTTGTAAGTCACGTGCGAACGCGAGGCGCCTTCAAAGGCCTTGCAAGCCGCGCCCACCGACACACCGCTGTTGGCCTCGGCATGGATGTTCGCGTCGTTCGCCACGCCGAGGAAGTAGCTCGTCGCCGTACCCTGCAGGTAGTTGTTGTACGCATGCACGGTGCCGTAATAGGTCAGCGAATGCGTCAGCGTCACGCCGTCATGCCAGTTGTGGTGATACGACAGGTGCATGCGACCTTTCGACTGCGTGGTCTGGCGTGCCGAATTCTCGTGGCCGACGAGCAGTGCCTTCTCGGCGTCGACAATACGGTTCCACGACGCCGTCACATAGTCCGCGCCGCGCGTGATGGCGATGGCTGCGAGCCTGGGCTTGATGATGGTGTTGTGGTCGATCCACACATGGTGGCCGCCGCAGGTCACGCTGATCGCTACACCCGACGCGTTCTTGATCGTCAGGTTCTGCAGCACCACGTTGCGCGTGTTGTTGTAGTTGTACGCGACGTCGTCACACGCAGCCGTGTCGTTGTACGCCAGGCTGGTGCCATGCACCGCAAGGCCGAAGCCATCCAGCGCCGAACCCGGCAAGCCACGGATGTGCTTGAAGCGCGCCACGTTGATGACACCCGTGCCACGGATGGTGCCGGACACATGGATGAAGACCGGTGCACCGCTCGCCGTGTTGGCCGCCGCGGCCTTCAATTCGTTGAAAGTCTTCACCACCACAGTAGAACCACTGAAGTTGCCGGTGATCAGGCTGGTGATCGCGATGTTGGCGTAACCGATCTGGTCGGCGGGCACCGGCTGGGTTGGGAACTGCTCGCCCGGTGTCGTGGGCGGCGGCGTGGTGGAAGGCACGGGGCCTACCCAGCAAGTCGCGTTGGCATAGGGCTCTGCCGCGTTGTCAAAGTATGCGTTGGTGCAAGGGAAGTTGCCCGTCACGGTACGCAAGATGCTGCTGTCCCCGTCACCCACAAGCTCCACGTCATGCGTCCCCGTCATGACACAGGTCTCGCCAAGCTTGGCGCAATAGACATAGCCGTCAGATGGCAGTGCGGCGTGCGCACCCCCGCTTGCCAGCATCGCGAGAAGCGATGCCAGCCAGATTTTTCTTTGCATTTTCTGTCTCCGGTTTGTTTGTTTTTTGCTGCTCGTCAGGCCGTGAAACGACCTGCGTCGCCAAGCTAACACAATGCCGTCTGGCGGAATATCTCGAATGCATGCAGCAGAAAAACAAACGCCCACCTGTCCAGGTGGGCGTCGGGGCGGTGACAACCGGTAACACACCGCAAGGTCGCCCTCGCAGGCGACCGGTCATGGGCCTGTCAGGCCTGCTTTGCGCGGCGGCGCGCAAGGCCGCCCAGAACCAGCAGACCGACACCGTACATCAGCGCCGTCGAAGCTTCGGGCACGGCTGACACGGTTGCATCAATACGCACGCTGGCGCCAAGAAAGTCGAAGGAATGCTCGCCCTCGTCGGCCCACTGGTAGTCCCCCTTGCCTTGAGCGTATTGCAGCATCGGTGAGGCTGCACCCCCTGCAAAGCTGGTGTAAGACGATGTGAACGTCGGCTTGAACGAAACCCAGTACTCACCCGCATCCAACGACCAATCGAGCCCCGATAGGCCGCGCCAGGCTTCATTACCCGTACCCGTCGCCAGGTCAGCCGTGTAGAGCACGCTGCCGGGCACGTAACCCCCGTCGGCATGAATACTGATCACCACACTGCCTGGCAGCGTGCTGAAAAAGCCCTCGATGCTGTTGAGCACCGCAGCGCTGCCCAGGTCGAACTCCCCCGCAAAGTACTGGCTGGCCGAGAACATCCAGTTCCCAGGCAAAGTCGGCGTGCCCGTATTCACGACGTACTCGGCACTGGCAGGCACCGAAGCAAAACCGAGGGAAAAAGCGAGACCGAGGGCGGCAATGACCTGCCGGGGCTTGAACTGCATGACTATCTCCTGTGCTGCCAAACGTTGTTGTACTGCGCGGGGCGCAGATTGTGACTCCAGAGCAGAGAATGTGCCAAAAGTCACAAAATCGTTTCCCGGCGCCAGTTTGGCAGATTCGGAAATCAAGCGGAGCTTGGTCGCTGTAAAAGCCGTTAACGCTATGGCTCCAGGCTTGGCATCTCAGGCCGCTTCGGCGTGATGCCCGCCACCCATGTACTGACCCAGCGTACGTACGTCGGCCAGGTCGGCGTCGACTTCATAGACCAGCTGCCCCTCGCTGATCACGGCGATGCGATCAGCCAGCTCCAGCAGCTCGTCGAGGTCTTCCGAGATCAGCAGGATCGCCGCCCCGCTGGCCCGTGCTGCCATGATGCGCGCATGCGTCTCCGCGACCGCACCGAAGTCCAGCCCGAACACCGGGTTGGCAACGATCAGCACTTCCACCGGATACGACAGCTCGCGCGCCAGCACAGCGCGCTGCACGTTGCCACCCGACAACGAAGAAATGGGGGCGTCGATGCCCTGCGTCTTGACGCGGAACGTATCGACGAAGCGCTGTGCCTGCTCACGCAAGGCGCGACCATTGAGCCAGCCACCACGCGAGATCGGCGCCTGATCGTAGTTGCGCAGCGCCATGTTCTCGGCCACCGACAGCGGCGCCACACAGGCGTTCTTCAGCGGCTCTTCCGGCAGGCTGTAGAGCTTGCAGGCTGCTCGCTCGGCGCGTGAGCCCAGGAACGGCTTGTCGCCAACGAGGATGCGCCCGGCCTCGCTATCGCGCTGTCCGTTGAGCACCTCGGCCAGCTCGCGTTGACCGTTGCCCGACACACCCGCGATGCCGAGGATCTCGCCGGGACGTATCGCCAGGCTCAGCTGTTTCACCGCCGGCAGGCCGTTGTCGCCCAGCGCCAGCAAGCCTTCAATGCGCAGGCGCGGTGGCGCATCCGGCGTAGGCTCGCGCTCGGCCCGCTTGCGCGACGTCTCCACCTTGTTGCCCACCATCATCTCGGCCATCTGCTCGATGCTGAGCTCGGCCACGCTGCCACCGCCGATGAGCCGACCACGCCGCAGCACCGTCACCGCATCGGCATACGCCGTCACTTCGCGGAACTTATGCGTGATGATCAGTGCGGTCAGCTGCTTCTCGCGCGTCAGATTCTTGACCAGCCCCAGCACCTCATCGGCCTCATCCGGCGTCAGCACCGAAGTCGGTTCGTCGAGAATCAGGAAGCGCCGCTTGAGGTAGAGCTGCTTGATGATCTCCACCTTCTGCTTCTCTCCCGCCGCCAGCGCACTCGCCGGCTTGTCGAGCGGAATGCGGAACGGCACACTGGCCATGAAGGCTTCGAGCTGCGCAATCTCGCGCTTCCAGTCGATGGCGAGCGGTAGACGCCCACGCGCCGCGACGAGGTTCTCGGCCACCGTCATCGATGGCACCAGGGTGAAGTGCTGGTACACCATGCCAATGCCCAGTTGCGAGGCCGTCACCGGGCTGGGAATGTCAGTCTCGCGGCCATCGACGATGATGCTGCCGGCATCCTGCCGGTAGAAGCCGACGAGGCACTTCACAAGCGTGCTCTTGCCCGCGCCGTTCTCGCCCAGCAGCGCGTGGAAGCTGCCGGCGGGAATGTTCAGCGACACATCATCGAGCGCAGCCAGCGCGCCGAAGCGCTTGCCCATACCCATGACTTCCAGCGCCATGGCGCCGGTTTGCGGTGTCACTGCCTCGACCGGAATCATGCCCCCTCCCCTCAGCCCTGCAAGGCTTCCAGCACGGCATCACTCTTCGCCGTCGCGCCGAACACACCGCCCTGCATGTGCACCATCTTGATCGCCGCCGCATGGTTGCCCGCATCGGTCGCCGCACAGCCGTCTTCCACGAGCAGGCATTCGAAGCCGCGATCATTCGCCTCGCGCATCGTGGTGTGCACACAGACGTCGGTCGTGATGCCGGTGAGGATGATGTTGCGGATGCCCTGCACGTGCAGCGTCAGTTCAAGGTCAGTTGCACAGAAGCTGCCCTTGCCCGGCTTGTCGATGATGATCTCGCCCGGCAGCGGCGCGAGTTCGGGAATGATTTCCCAACCCGGTTCGCCACGCACGAGGATGCGGCCGCAGGGGCCGGGATCACCGATACCCACACCACCCTCGCCAATCTGGCGCGAGCGCCACAGCTTGTTGGCGGGCAGGTCGCTGAGATCCGGCTTGTGCCCTTCGCGTGTGTGGATGATGGTGTAACCCTTCGCACGCATCGCCGCGAGCAAACGACTGATCGGCCCGATCGGCGCACGCGTCAGCGAGATGTCGTAGCCCATGCGGTCAACATAACCACCGACGCCGCAGAAATCCGTCTGCATGTCGATGATGACGAGCGCGGTGTTCTGCGGACGCAGATCACCGTCGAAGGGCCAAGAGTAAGGCGTGGATTGCATGAGGTCAGCTCCGTGTGAGAGACAGCTCGCCCGGTGCGCCCTGCAGCGCGCGCTTCGGCGAACAGCTTGCAATGAGGATCAGCAGCGTCAGCACATACGGCGCTGCATTGAAGAGGTGGTAGCCGGACGACACACCTGCCGCCTGCAGCGCCGGGCCCAACGCGCCCGCACCACCGAACAGCAGCGCCGCCCACACGCAACGCAGCGGCTGCCAGCGCGCGAAGATCACCAGCGCGACGGCGATGATGCCCTGCCCGCTCGACAGCGATTCGTTCCAGCTGCCGGGGTAGTACAACGACAGGAACGCACCACCAAGCCCCGCCAATACGCCACCGAGCATGGTCGCTGCGATGCGCACCGGCAGGATGCGATAACCCAGCGCACGCGCCGCATCGGCCGAGTCGCCGACGATGCGCAATCTCAAACCCCAACCCGTGTTCTTGAACGCCCAGTGCAGCACGAAGGCAAGCACGATGGCGGCGGGGAACAGCGGATTGATGTCGAGCGCCGCACGCACCTGCGGCGAATCACTCCAGAAACCCAGCGGAATCGACGGCAGGTTCGGCGCCTTGGGCTGGATGTAGGGCTTGCCAAGGAAGAACGCCAGCCCCGTGCCGAACAGCATCAGCGCGATGCCGATGGCAATGTCATTGACGCGCTTGAGGCTGCACAGCAACGCGTGTAGCAAGCCGAAGATCGCACCCACAAAAGCCGCCGCCCACAAGCCAATCCACGGCGAGCCCGTCGCCAGCGACGTGCCATACGCCGCCATCGCGCCCATCACCAGCGTGCCTTCGAGGCCCAGGTTGATGCGGCCGGATTTCTCCGTGATGCACTCGCCCAGGCTCACCAGCATGAACGGCGTCGACACGCGGATCGCCCCTGCGAAGACAGCCAGCGGCACGCCCCACCAACCGAGGGATTGCGCGGCTTCGTTCATCGCTTGCTCTCCAGCGGCTCGATGCCAAACAACCTCTGCCCGATCTTCCGCCACGGGCTCCCCATCAGCGACTCACTCGCGAGGATCGCCACAAAAGCCATCCCCTGCAGCACCATCACCGTCGCATCCGGCATGTCCAGCCGACGCTGCAGCATGCCGCCCGCTGCGCCAATGCCGCCGATGAGCATGGCCACCGGCACCACGGCCATCGGGTTCTGCCGCGCCATGAAGGCGATGAGGATGCCAGCGTGGCCGTAACCGGAAATCAGCGACGCATTCGCTGCGCCATGCACGGCCGCCACTTCGATGGCACCAGCGAGCCCTGCACACGCACCACCCGCCGCGCAAGCCGCGATCATCCACAGCCCCACGCGCAAACCCGCCAGCTGCGCCGCACGCGGATTGCCGCCCACCACCTTCAGCGCAAAACCCAGCGTCGTGAAGCGCAACACTGCCCAGGCGATCAAGGCCACGATCACGCCGATCAGCAAACCGATGTGCACATCAAAGCCCGGCGTCAGGCCCAACATGCTCGCTTCGGGAATCGGTGGCGTCGAAGGCTTGTTGAGACTCGCCGGATCTTTCAGCGGTCCTTCGACGAAGTGGTTCATCAAAGCGATGCCGATGTAGGCCATCAGCAAGCTGCTGATCGTCTCGTTAATGCCACGCGCATGGCGCATCCAGCCACACAGCCCGATCCACGCACCACCGATGATGGCGCCAGCGAGCAGCATGATGGCTTGCGACAGCAGCGTTGGGGTCTGTAACACCCAGGTACCGCAGATGGCCGCCGCCAACCCGCCCAGCACCATCGCCCCTTCGCCGCCGATGATCACCAGCCCTGCCCGCGCCGGCAGTGCAACAGCGAGCCCGGTAAGGATCAGCGGCGCAGCACGCGTCAGCGTGTTGTTCCACGAGAAGCCGCTACCAAAGCCACCCTTGTAGATGAGCTGGAAAACCTCCAGCGGTGGGTAGCCCGCGATGGCGACGAAGATGGCGAAGACCACCATCGACAGGGCGATGGCGGCGATGGGGACGATGAGGCGTTCGATGGATGCGTGCATGGGATGCGTTAAGAAAGACAACCAGGCTTTCGCACCCGTCATTCCCGCGAAGGCGGGAATCCAGCGACGTTCAGAAAGTCACTGGGTTCCCGCCTTCGCGGGAACGACGAGACGGGACGATTCGCCCTCTCCCACAATCGGGAGAGGGCGAATCGTCAGATGCTTCCAATTACCCCTGCGACCAGATAGTTCATGCCTTCGAGAACGGGATCCTGCTGCCCGTGCGACTTGCCCGCCTCGATCACCACAGCCCCCTTGTTGTCCTTCATCGGCCCCTTGAAGATCACGAACTCGCCCTTGACCATCTTCGCCTTGATCCCATCGGCCCCTGTCTTCGCCTTGGCCGGCACCGGTGCGCCGTAGGCCGAGGTCTTCACGAAGCCTTCCTTCAAACCACCGCGCAGAAAGTTCGACGGCGCCTTGCCCGCCTTCACCGATTCCACCAGCGTCTTGTACGGCGTCGTCCAGTCCCACTCGGCACCGGTGATGTAACCCTTGGGCGCCAGCGCGGCCTGGCTCGCGTGGTAGCCGCAGGTGAATGCACCGCGCTTCTCGGCCGTCTCCACCACCACCTTGGGGCCGTCAACGTGGCAAGTCAGCACATCGCAGCCCTGGTCGATCAGGCTGTTGGTGGCCTCGGCTTCCTTCACCGGCTGGCTCCAGTCACCCGTGAAGATCACGCGCGTCGTGAAAGCCGGATCAACCGACTGCGCCCCCAGCGTGAAGGCGTTGATATTGCGCAGCACCTGCGGAATCGGCTTGGCCGCCACGAAGCCCAGCTTCTTGCTCTTCGACACCGACGCTGCCACCACGCCATTGAGATACTGGCACTCGTCGATGTAGCCGAAGAAGCTGCCCACGTTCTTCGGGTGCTTGCCCTCGGTCCACATGCCACCACAGTGCGCGAAGAACACCTTGGGATACTTGGCCGCCACCTTCAGCACGTGCGGATCGAAGTAGCCGAACGAAGTCGCGAAGATCAGCGAGGCGCCGTCCTGCTCGATCATCGACTCCATCACCTTCTGCACATCGGCCGTCTCGGCCACCTTCTCCTGCTCCAGCACCTTCACGCCCGGCAGCTTCTTGATGACCGCCGCCGCCTGCGCATGCGCCTGGTTGTAGCCGAAGTCGTCGCGTGCGCCGACGTAGATGAAGCCCACCACCACGGGCTTGCCCTGCGCCTTCGCTACGCCCGACAGCGCCGCGAAGGCACCCGAGGCTGCTGCGATTTTCAGGAAATTGCGACGATCAAAACCTTGACGAGCCATTGTGTTTTCCCCTGTCCGTGAGCGTGTAAGGGTGCCCAGAGTATTTGTGCACCATCTTGTATGCAAGAAAAGCAAAGCACATGCCACGGCCAGCCGGCCGCGTGACAGACAGAAAATCAATGACTTGCGAAAGACCCCGGAGATACAGACAGCGTGCTGCAGCACGTCATTGGTGCCGTGACCCCCTGCGAGGCACCAGCTCCTTCATGGCGCATGGCGTCGCTGACCGAGCGGCCAGCGACGCCGTGCGTACCATCACAAGCCGCTCTAGTCCTCCCCGAGCGCGGCACGACTCAGAGCCCAGTCGCCGATGCGTTGCCCCATGGCCAGGCCCACCTCGGTGGAGTTGCGGTAGTGCACGCCGCCGTAGATGCGCGCAGCAGCCACTTCGCGCATGAAGTCTTCCGGGCTGCTCCAGCTGCGCACGGCACCCTGCGCCGTGGGGCTGGCCGTGCTGAGCGCGGGCAACGGGCGGGTACGGCCTTCAGCCTTCACAACAGTCGCCACCGTGCCTGCCAGGATGCAGTGCGCACAGGGGTACTCCGGGTGCATGGGCGTATCGATCATCGGCAGCCAGGCCGCATCGCGTTCGGTCGCGTCGTTGCCATCGGTGTCGCCATTGCGGATCGCCGTAACGGGACGCCAGAAATTGTAGGTGTACTTGGCGTCCATCACCGCGATCAGGGCGTCGTCCATGGCCTGCGACACGAGAGCGAACAGGCGCGCGTTGGCCAGCACATCACGCCCCGGCTGCAGCGCCACCGAGCGCACGACACCGTGGTAGATGGCCGGCAGCGAGTAGTCCCAGAAGCGACCGATATCCGTCTGGTCCGCGTTGCGTTGCTTGCTGTCACGCGTTCCGATCTGCCGGATCTCGTTGTAGTCACGCACCCACAACGCACTGCCCAGTGCAGGCGGCGGTGCCGGACGGAACTGGTCGCCGCGCGCCAGCAGCCAGGGCTTGCGCGCGCCCCACTGCGTTGCAGCTGGCAGTGCCGTGGGCACGTAACTGCCCGGTGTCGTGTGCGGACGATAGGTGTCAGGGCCACGCGGCATCTCGTCAGCACGTCGGTCCAGCACACGCTGCGCAGCGCGCTCACCGAGCACGACGAAGCGGGCACGGGCAGCGTCGTCTGCCACACCAGCCAACGCCGTCTGGTACGCACTCTCAACAGCCGCTTTCTGCGCCGGTAACAGCTGCGTCAACACCAGTCGGTGCGCCGCAGCCACGGCCACGTCCGTTGCATGCGGTGCTGTGGGCGTCGTGGCCGCAGCATCGCGCACGGCCGCGTAAGCCGCCGTCTGCACCAGCGCCATCAGGCGCACTGCAGGCGGCGTACCCAGACGCGAATCGGTAACGAACTGCGCGCTGCGCTGGTTCCAGTCGGTGATGACATCGGCACTGACCGGCAACGACTGCCCAGCCAGCATGGTGGCGCACAGGGCCGCGAAGCCCGCCTTGCGCCACGTCTGAAATTTTGTGTGAAACATGGGAGTTCCTTTGTTGAATAGGGATGAAACGAATCCGGAAAGAAGCCGCCATCCCGACCTGCGCCGGGATGACGGGCCGCTGCTGAAGACTTGTCAGATGCTGGTGAACAGCCGGTAATCCGCGCGGTAAGGCATACGCACGCGCTGGCCCAGATTGGCCGCCGCACAACCACCGACAGGGACCACACCACCTTCAGTGCGCACACGCTGGATGTAGGTAACCGCACTCAGAACGCCCTGACCGCCGGTGCTTTGCGTCGCCAGCAACAGCCAAGGAATGGCATCTGGCTGCGGAGCATCGGCGCGAGCGCGCACGGTGCCCACAACACGGCTGCCGTTGACGCTGAGCCAGAACGGCCCCGCTCCGTGCGTACCGGCCGGGCGGCCGTGCTGGTCGAACAGTTCTGCTTCCGGCGCGACGAATACCCAGGCCGGCGCAACCGCGCTGACGTCCTGGCGGCACTCATAGATCTGCACACCGCTGGCGGACAAGGTGCCGAGAAGACGCGTGTTCGGGCCAGCATCCAGCGCGGCGGGCACGGGCGTCTCCGCCTTGTCGCTGAAAGTCACGACGCAGCCGCTCAGGCCCGTCAGCAAGACGGCGCATGCCGCTGCACTGGCACTGCGACGCGCAGAGAGAAAGCGGCTCTGGGCAAGAAGGGTCGTCATGGCGCTCATTGCTTGGTCACCACGATTTCCAGGTACTCACCCGGCACCACCATCGCGTTTGCGCCACCCACGTTGAACTCGTCGATCAGGGCCAGGATGGCCTTTTCGAGCGACGCAGCGCCCGCCTCGTCCAGCGCCGCAAAGGCTTTGTGCACCGGGCCATACAGATCACGGAACACCTGCAGCCAGTGCGTGGCCGAGCGATAACGGAAGTTGAAGGTGCGACGCTCGCACTGCAGCTTCACGGCCTGTGCGCCGAACAGCTCCACGATATGCGGCTCGGTGCCCCACAGCGCGGGCGACTGCACCCCTGCAGGCGGCGGCACATGTGCACCGATCAGCTTGAACAGGCGACCGATGAAGCTGGTGGGCGTCCAGTTGGCCAGCGCGATGCGGCCACCCGGGCGCAACACGCGCAGCATCTCGCTGGCAGCGACCTTGTGGTTGGGCGTGAACATCACACCGAAGCTGGACAGTACGATGTCGAAGCTGCCGCTGGGGAACGGCAGCGCCTCGGCATCGGCCAGCTGGAAGCGCAGCGCCAGCCCCTCTGCCTCGGCCCGCGCACGGCCCTTGTCCAGCAAGGCCTGCACATAGTCAGTGGATGTCACGTTCGCATAGCGACGCGCAGCCGCCAGCGACGCATTACCGTTACCGGCAGCCACGTCCAGCACGGCATGGCCGGCACACACATCGGCCGCCTCGGCCAGGGTCTCGCCGACGATCTGCAGCGTGGTGCCGATGGTGGCGTAGTCACCGCTGGCCCAGGTAGCCTGCTGGCGTTGCTTGATGGCGGTGTAGTCCGGAATGGATTGTTTTTCGAGCACGGTATTCATGGGTTTTCCTTTTGTTGAGAGTGATCAGGCCGGCGCAATCGCGGCGACGGATGGATTCTGGAAAACCGGCGTCATTGACGCTTGACCCCGCGTCGGTAAAACTTGCTCAAGCGTCCACGGTCAGGGCGCAATCGGGCGCGGGCTTTGCCGAAACTCCGCGCGCTTTGCCCAGGACTCCACTCACCCTCACAACGCCATGAGCCACGACCCCCTGTCCGACGTGCTGCGCAGCGTGCGCTTGCGCGGCGCGATCTTCTACTACGTCAGCTTCGACGGCGAATGGGCCGCCGAGACACCCGCCTCGCCCATGCTGGCCCATGCGCTGATGCCCGGTGCTGATCACGTCATCGCCTATCACCTGATGGCGCACGGCGAAGGCTGGGCCGCCATCGACGGCCTGCCACCGGTGCGTCTGTCGAAGGGCGACATCATCATGTTCCCGCGCGGTGGCGCCCACACCATCTCCAGCGCCCCCGGCCTCGAAGTCAAACCGGATGACAGCGACTGGCGCTTCACCACCCGTGACGCCCCCAAACCCATCGACGTGTCCTACCACCGCGGCGTACTGCGCCCCGGTGAAGCCGGCCCCTCAGAAGGCGCACGCTCGGTCATCGTCTGCGGCTTCGTCGCCTGCGACACCAAACCCTTCAACCCGCTGATCAATGCCATGCCGCAGATGCTGCACCTGCGCGCCGAAGACCTCGGCCCCTGGACGCTGAACCTGCTCGACCAGGCCGTCGCCGAATCCCGCGAACGCCGCGCCGGCAGCGCCGCCGTGCTCGAACGTGTCAGCGAGTTCGTGTTCGTGGACGCCGCACGCCGCTTCCTCGACTCCCTACCCGAAGGCTCGGACGGCTGGCTCGGCGCACTACGCGACCGTCATGTCGGGCAAGCCATCGCCCTCATGCACGAAAAGCCCGCGCAGGACTGGAGCGTCGACGACCTCGGCCGCGAAGTCGGCCTGTCGCGCTCCGCATTGCACGAGCGCTTTCTCGAACTCACCGGCCAGTCGCCCATGCAGTACCTCGCCAACTGGCGCATACAGCTCGGCGCCAACCTGCTGCGCAAGGGCAAGGCGAAGGTTGTGGATGTCGCGCAGGAAGTCGGCTACGAATCCGAAGCTGCCTTCGCCCGCGCCTTCAAACGACTGGTGGGCCAGCCACCGGCGACCTGGCGGCGTGCGCAACTGGGCTAGCGCCCCGACCTGCCGATGCGGCGCGGAGCTGTCTTAAGTTTCCGCTAAGTGAAGAACTCCAGAATTCGAACCATGGAAAGACGCCCCGTCTTCCCGTTCAACCCAGGAGTTCATCATGAAAAACCGCTCGCTTCTTCTCGCCATCGTTTCCACCGCCAGCGTGGCGTTCGCCGGCCATGCCTCAGCCATCTCGACTCCTCACTACGACGTGACGCAGTCACAGCTCGACGCTCTGCACCAGGGCGAGTCGCGCAGCGAGGTGATCCACGCGCTGGGCAGCCCCATGCGCGTCAGCAAGTGGCCGGATGGCACCACGTCGCTGGTGTATGAAATCCAGACCACCGTCAGCGGTCCGCAGAGCGTGTACGTCGATCTGAACAACGCCGGGAAGATGATGTCGTTCTCCATCGACGACGAGTAAGCCTGCGCGGCTCAGGGCGAGTGCGTGACAGCAGCAGGATGACCTGTCTGCACCCCTCGCCCCGTGTTTCTGACCCCGACAGCATGCGCAGGCCAACGTCCCCGCATGCCAGTGCAAGGAGAACACCATGAAACAATTCACCCTCAGCGCCTCAACGATCATTGCGCTCGCCACCTCACCCGTTTTTGCTGCCACGCCCGTGCCAGTCACGGAAAGCCAGCTCAGCCGCCTGCACACCGGCGACTCACGCAATGCGATCCTGCAGGCACTTGGCGAGCCCAAGCGGGTCAACAGCTGGATCAACGGCACCAGCGCGCTGGTGTATGAAGTCCAGGTGCCCGAGATCGGACGCCAGACGGCCTACATCGGCATCGACCGTAGCGGGAAGATGCAATCCATCGAAATTCTTGACGAGTGACGTTGCGCTGACCATTCCCACAGCCCCGCATCCGGGTTCAGACTGGGGGACGGGCAAGCGACCTGCAAGTCGCGCAACGGCTTACCGGGACAAAGTGAGACATGAGACTGCTGCTGGTTGAAGACGACGTGATGATCGGTGCCAGCGTGATTGATCTGCTGCGCGCAGAGACGTACGCCGTCGACTGGGTGCGCGACGGAACCATGGCCGAAACGGCCTTGAATAGCCAGGCATACGACCTCGTGATTCTCGATCTCGGCCTGCCCCGCAAGGACGGGCTCGACGTACTGCGCGCCGTGCGCGACCGCAAGCTACGCACCCCGGTCGTGATCACCACAGCGCGTGACGCCATCGCCCAGCGCATCGCAGGGCTGGATGCCGGTGCGGACGACTATCTCGTCAAACCCTACGACGTGGACGAACTGCTCGCGCGCATCCGCGCACTGATCCGCCGTAGCGCGGGTCGCGCCGAACCGGTCTACACGTACCAGAACGTCAGCATCAATCCGGGCACCCGTGAAGTGCTGATCGACGGTGAACCCGTGATCCTCTCTGCCCGCGAATGGGCCGTGCTGGAGCCCCTGCTCGCCCGACCCGGCATGATCCTGTCGCGCGCGCAGATCGAAGAGAAACTCTTCAGCTGGAAAGACGACATCAACAGCAATGCCGTCGAGGTGTACATCCACGGCCTGCGCAAGAAGCTCGGCGCCGGCCTGATCCAGAATGTGCGCGGTGTCGGCTACCTCGTCCCCAAAGCAGGCCGGGGCGACGCATGAAAGACACGCGCTTCTCGATCAGGACGCGCCTGCTGCAGTTACTGGGCGCTGCGGTTTTTCTCGCCACCACGGTACAGGCCATCGTCGCGTATCACGTCGCGCTGAACGAGGTCGATACCATCTCCGACTACCACATGCAGCAGTCGGCCTATTCACTGCGCCACAACGAACTCAGGTCTGTCTCCAGGCGCGAGGGGGCTCCCGCCGAAGACCCGGACTTCAGCCTGGTCATCTCGCCCTTGCCAACTGCAACGGCTGTCGAGCCTCACCCCAATGGTTTCTCGACGCGCCAGATCGGCAACAAGACCTTCCGGGTCTTCTCCGTGCCCACCGGCAGCATGCTGATCGAAGCTTTCCATGACATGGAGATCCGTCGCCACAATGCGCGCGTGCTGGCATTCCGCACGATCCTGCCCATCCTGTTGCTGGGGCCGATTCTCATGCTCATGGTGTGGTGGACGGTGTCGCGCGCTTTGCGTCCGGTACACAACGCCCGACACGAGATTGCCAAACGCGAGGCCGGCGACCTGCGCCCCTTGCCGACAGATGCCGTGCCGATCGAATTGCTGCCTTTCGTGCAGGAGATCAACGCGCTGTTCAGACGCGTCAGCGATGCCTTCGCAGCCCAGCAGAACTTCGTGGCTGACGCAGCGCACGAACTGCGCTCGCCCCTGACCGCGCTGCGCTTGCAAGTGCAGGCCCTGCAACGCACGACCGACGCCGAACAGCACAAACTCGCCAGCGCCCGGTTATTGAGCGGCATCGACCGCACGTCCCGCCTCGTCGAGCAGATGCTGACGCTGGCACGCGAAGAAGCGTCGGCCAGCGATGGCGAAACCTGCGCGCTGCCACAGGTAGTGCGCCTCGCACTGTCCGACGTCCTGCCCCGTGCGCAGGAGCGTGACCTGGACATCACAGCCAGTCTGTCGGACGACGTGCCCGACGACGCGCTGATGATCCGGGCGGGCATCGAGGTGATGCGCAGGATGCTGCGCAATCTGCTGGAGAACGCAGTCAAGTACACGCCCACCGGTGGCCGCATCCACATCACCCTGCAGAAAGACGCAGGACAGTGCGCGCTCAACATCGAAGACAGCGGACCAGGCATTCCGGAAGCTGAGCGCAACCAGGCCTTCGAGCGCTTTCACCGTGGCAGCGGGCACGATGTGGAAGGAAGCGGGCTGGGGCTCGCCATCGTGCAGGCCATCGCCAGCCGGCACGCGGTACAGCTTGCGCTGGATCAGTCGCCTGAACTGGGCGGCCTGCGCGTCACACTACGCTTCCGCGCCGCCTGATCCCTCCCCAGGCCGGGCTCTCCAACACTCAATCCATCGCCATCGAATCGACGAAGCGCTGCGCGTACAGCTCTTGGTTGTACGCGGGTGGATGGGGATAGCTGGCCTCCAGCAGCACGTAGTAGCTGCCGCTCACGAAGTAGCCCACCACGGTGCGTTTGGCGTTGCCTGCATGCACGATCACCGCCTTGTAGCCGGCCATGTCATGGCCCACTTTGCGTTTGACCACCAGCGAGCTTTCATCGATCAGCCAGCCATCGACCTGCGCAGCAGCCTGTCGTGCCGAGCGCTCATGCAGCTCACGCTGCGAGGTACGCCTGAGTGCCGCCGACACCTCGGCCGGCAGTACTACACAACTCACGCTGTAGAGCACGTCGTCGAAACGACTCTCGTAGATCGTCGCCGTAATCGACCCACCGCGTAGCTCAGGGTAGTCACGCGTACGTCGCTCCTGCCCGGCCGGCATCTGCACGGTCAACGGGCACTCGCTCGGCTTGAAAGCCTTGAACTCCGGCTTGCGCGAACAGGCACTGAGCGCCACACAACACAGCACGCCAGTGATCAATGGCGTAAAAACTCTTGCCGCAACGACTCCCCGCATGCGCCCCTCTCCTGGTCTCACTGTCCGCACCCCGCGACGCTAAGCCGCCCCATACGTCGGCCCGTCTTCTCCAATGAAGACTTCCATGCCCACAACCGAAGCTTCACGCAGATGCGCCACCCCGGCGAGCAAGGGATCACTGCGATAAGCCGCGAACGCCCGCGCATCCGGAAAGGTTAGTACGTGGATCTCCTTGAACACATCCGGCCTGCCATCGTCTTCCACAACGACCGTTCTCTCAATGCATCCGCCATGCGTTTTCATGATGGCAGAGGCGTGCGTTTCGAAGGCATGGAACTGATCGCGTGCATCCTTGAGCACAGTGATGATGGCGACGAGGGTCACTTGCGACACATCCTTTGGTCAGACTGGAGGGAGGGCTCACTCATAGCACGTCTTGGGCGCTACCTTCTTCTTGCTGAGTACGACAACGTCTCGCGGATAGGTACCCGCCTCATCGGTGTCGAATAGAAAGACTTCCGCATCAACGATTTTCAACGTCGCCTCCTGCGTCCAGCACCCTGATCGTGCAGCGCCGAACTTCCGGGCGTCACGCTCTCCATCCAGCTTCAGATGGCAGAACTCCCTCGGAAAGAGAGGCGCTTCAGGAATGTTGCATGCGGTATCGAACCATAAGTCACCACTGTTACTGGGTTCCATCAGGACCGTACCCCGCAGGACGATCTGCCCCGAAAGGTAAATCCTGCCGTCCGGCCGGCCGGCTGCCATCTTTGCCGTAGCGGTCCAGCGATGCCTTCTCTTTGCGCAAGTCAATCCAGCGTCCTGAAACAGTCCTCAGCCCACACACCGCATCGACGCGCAAGCCACTCGGCACCGTCACCTCCAGGTTCGCCAACGCCTTGCCGCAGTAACACGGCACATCGGTCTGTGCACTTTCAGACAGGCGTTTTGAAAGCACGGCGCATTTCGATTGCTTTGCATAGGCGGCAGGCGCCGCCACAGCCAGCACGAGCAGCGTTACTGTCACTGATTGCTTCATTGATCGGAGAACCATTGTGCCGTCCGCGGTTGAAGGTGGCGGGCCGCCATGATGGCGAAGCCCTAAAACCACGGCATAAGCGTAGCGCATCAGGCCAAGCGAGCGACATACTAGAATCTCCCCCCAACCCTCACCGTTCAAGCCATGCAGGACAATCCCTATTCCCCGCCGCGCAGCGCCTTGTCCGATCCATTACCCGGAGCCGGAGTCGCTTCCCGTCCCTTTGCCGTATGGCTGCTTTTCGTCGTCCTGCTCATCGCTGAAGCACTGCTTCTCACTGGCTTGTCCCGCTTTGCTTTGGTGGCCTGGGTCAACTTTGCCGGGTTCAGCGCTGCGTTGCCCGTGTTGTTACCCGCTTTCTTGCGCATCGTGCTGGCCGCTGCTGCAACGGCTGCATTGGCCTTCGGCGTATTCCGGCGCAAGCGCTGGGCGCGCTGGCCAAGCCTGCTGGCTATCGTGGGATTGATTGCTTACTGCATCTTCAGTCCAGACACCACGCACTACAACAACGAAGCCGAACAACAGGGCGGCGCCTTCTCGCGCTACATCCTGCTTCCACTGCTGCTTGCCTGGTGGGCCCATGCATGCTGCTTTTCAGCCAAGGCAAAGCGGTACTTCGGCGTTGCCGCGGTCACCAGTAAAGCGGGATGAGATTTGCAGGGCGTTGCCCACGCAGCAGTGTGGAAGCGGACGTGAGCGCCCAAGCTCACTGCCTGACTGGGCTACCAGCGCTTCCACCAGGGTTTGGCTGTGTAGATTGATGCCTTGTCCGGATTCAGAAAGAGCAGTTCCCCGCCCCCTGCATCCAGCATCCGCTTCGAAACGTCGAGACCGCATCCGTGCAAGGGAACATATCCCTCGACGATGCAGGTCTTTCCATTGGCGACAAACTCGCTCAAATCCTCCGGATCGCAATCCGGATCGGGCTCCGACCGCAGGAGTGCTTCGATCTCTTCTGCCAGCAGCTCGCCTTCGAGGACGACGTCCGCGCGATCATCGCCATCGAACTGGCTGACGCGACGCTTCAGGATGCCGTCCTCGTAGTAGCTGAACGCGTCCTCCAGGACCTGGTTGTTGTAGACCACTCCCAGCAGTTTGCTTCCCAGCGTGGCGACATGTTTTGCCTTCTTGCCTGCCAACACGATATCGAATGCGAAATCGAGCCCCCAGACAATGGCACCGCTGTCATTGGCAAAAACTTTCAGATCCGAATACTTGCCGCGAGCGTGGCGACCGGACTTTTGTTGGCGCTCATATTCGTGCGAATGAACGTGCCGGGCCAGTCCGGCGGCCTGGACAAAGGCATCAGCGGCTACCCGATCATGCCCCCTCGCAAGGTCGATTTTTTCGTAGCCGCGATTCAGCAGCAGGACTGCATGGATTCGGTCGCTCACGATCTACTCTCCCTGAAATCTTCTTTTGTTCTGTCGGATCAAGCCTACAGGGCGGGCACGGTGTGCCCACCCTGCCGGGCTACTTTTTTCTTGCTGCCATGTACGCAATCCACACGGCCAGACAATTGATTGTCACCACGATGGCCAGAGAAAAAGCTTCTTCATGACGATCACCACAATGACCGGTCATGCAGCCTCCCAACGCAAACAAAGCAATCAGCAATCCGAAGGCCCAAACCAGAAGGGCCAGCGTGAGTTGGCCAACAGCCAGGCGCTTGCCCTGAAACAACTTCAGGAACAGTAAAACAACGATTGCCAATGGTATTGCGTAATACAGCGCAGCGAAGATCGCACCAACCTGGTCTGTCATCAGAAGAACCTTATGCAAGTCAGTTTCTCAGGATGGGCACGGTGCGCCCACGCGATAGGGCATTGAGATACGATCAAGCGGATGGGCTTTCGCCCCACGCTCCCACACCGGCACCGCAAGCCATGACCAGACACCTCTCGACCCTCCTCCTATCCATCGTCGTCAGCCTTTTCCTTGCGGGCCCAACGCACGCCGTTGACATCAAGCGCGTCTACTACAACACCCCTATCGCCCGTGTGAACGGCGTGCGCATCCCCCAGGCCATGCAAGACGTTCTCGTCAAGGACGCCACCCTCAGCGGTGCGCGCGACAGCCATGATCTACGCAACGCCCTGCTCGCCGAACTCATCCGTCGCCAACTGATCTGGCAAGCCGCGCAGCAAAGCATGCTTCTCGACAGCGATGAAGCCCGCGCCGCCATGACCGACGCCATCGAACGTCGCAATCCAGGCCGCGCCGCCGACGTCCCAGAAGAACGCAATGCCCGCGTCATTCTCGCCGAACAGGATGCCATCGCCCATCTCTATAGACAACGCTTCCTGCGCGACAACCCCGGCGGCGACTTCGAAGAACACTACCGTCAGCTACACGCCAGCAGCGCTGCCAGCGTCATTGTCTGCAAGACCCCCGGCGACTGCATCCGCAACCAGTACAGCCGCAGCGACCTGGACCTCCTCAAGCGCGAAGCCCTCGCCAGCTTCGACGGCCTCGTCTACACCTTCGACGTCCTTCACCTCCCCGACCAGCGCAGCGCCGAAGCCTGCGCCCGCACCGGCGAATGCATCGCCAACCGCCGCAACGGCAGAACCCTCAGCTACCAGGCGGAGTACGGCGAAATCCCCCTCCATCTGCGCCCCCAAGCTGGTGACACCGAAGAAGACCATATCTCCCCCGCCTTCCGCGACCCTCGCCCCGGCAGCCGCGACTGGCTAATCATCTACATGCAGGACACCAAGGCCGCCAGCACAGCCTTCCTCGACACGGATATCAACGACGACTGGCTCGACGCCTACGCCGACAACGCACTGCCCAACCCGCAGCAACTACGCAACAACAGCGACCTCGTCAAGCGTAGCGTGCTCAACACCATCGGCGGCCGTGCTGCCCTCGAGATTGCCTTCTTCCGCGGTCTCATCACCCGCGGCGACCTTGACCGACAACTCTCCGACGGCAGCACCCTCATCCTGTCTGCCCTGTACGCCAAAGACATCTCCTTCCTCCTACACCTCCTCGCCCAAGGCGCCAACCCCAACCGCTGCGGCGCGCAGACTTGCCCGCTCGACCTCGCCACTGCCCTGACCGACCCCATCTTCGCCCACGCTCTTATCGACGCTGGCGCTCGCGCCGACAGCACTCCGCCCGGCCGCACCACCCCACTCATGCTTGCCCTTCAAGCAGACAACCGCGCCATCGCCGAAACCCTGCTTCTCGACGCCGGTGCCGACCCCCTTGCCACCCTCGACATCCTCGTCGGTGGCAACACCCGTTACATCCGCGCCACCCCTTTCAATATCCCGCTCAAAAACCCCTACCTCTACGACTGGTTATCCAGCGTCACCACTGCTGCGCTCGCCAAGACCGGTCGCTACGAATGGAGTGCCAGCATCGAACAGGGAGGCAAGCTCCACCCCCTGCGCAACGACCAACCGATCAAACTCGACTCTGCCCCCTTCACCCTGCGCATCAAGATCCAACCCGGCACCGGGCTGCGCCTTTTTGCCAGCGGCGACCCCCAGCATCCCATCCACATGCGCAATGGCACCCTGCGTCGCCTCGCCCTCAGCGAACGTCATATCGACGCCCTTGCTCCCCACACCCGCAGCCTGCGCCTCAGCACAATCAACACTACCGGAAGCGACGATGACGCCCCCGTCACCAGCGTCGCCTGGGGCACGCCCACGACCCCCAACAGCCCTGACAACAAGAGCCAGCCTGATCGCAATGGTGAATACGCCTGGACCATCGACAGCCTCATCCCCGTCGATGCCACCAGCAAGACTCCCGTCCGACAATACAAGGGCAAAAGCATCCACCTCAGTCTCGGCACCCTTCCCCCAGGCTCCGGCGCTGACTTCTACAAACCAGTCACCGTGCAAATCAACTTTCGCTGAGGCTTGAAATAAAAAACCGGGCATCTGCCCGGTTTTTTATTGCGCCACTCAGCTCTGCCTTGCCGCCTGCAACCTGTGAATGGTGATCTTGCGCACTTCCGCCCGGCTCTCTTCGATGTGGCTCTTGAGCAGCATCACGGCCTGATCAGCACGGCGGCGCAAAAGGGCTTGCAGGATCTTGCCGTGTTCTTCGTAGGTACGTTCGACGCGGTATTCCTGCGTGAAGTCGAGGCGGCGGATGATGCGGATACGTTCGATGACGTCGTTGTGCACGCGCGCGATTTCGGGGTTGTCGGCGGCGTCGACGATGGTGGTGTGAAAGGACTCGTCGAGCTCTGATGCGCGCAGGGAATCGGTCTCGCGTTCTTCGGCGGGCACCAGCCAGATGTTCTGCAGGGTCTCGACGCGGCTAAGGTCGGAGGTGTCGCAGATCTTGCGCACGGCGGCGGTCTCCAGAACCATACGCAGTTCGTAGAGGTTCTCGAACATGGCGAAGTCGAAGGGGCGCACGCTCCAGCCGTTGCGGAAGTGCACGAAGAGGTAGCCCTCGCGCTCCAGGCGGTAGAGGGCTTCGCGCACGGGCGTGCGGCTGACCTTGAGGCGTTCGGCGATCTGGCTCTCGGTGAAGCGGTCGCCAGGCAGCAGGCGGAAGTCGAAGATGTCTTCCTTGACGCGGCCATAGACGTAGTTGACGCGCGACCCGGCCAGACCCAGCCCTGCGGCTTCGTCGGCCTCTTGCTCGTCTGCCTTGTTGTATCTGGACATGCGTCTCCTTCGTTGCTCTATCGTCGCGTCAGTGACTCATGGCGACCTGAAGCTGATGTGGGCCGACACGATACGCCATTCGCCCGCCAGGCGCATCCAGGTCTGGCTCTGGCGGCCAAGCTGGCCGTCGAGCTGGCGGCGGAACACGATATTCACCACGCCCGCGTCTTCACCGAAGGTGACGATGTTACGCGACAGGTATTCGCGCGCCAGTTCGTTGAGCGAGCGGTTGGCACGGAATGCACGGATGCTCTCGATGCCGCGCAACTCGTCTTTCGCCGCGATGCGCATGACGCGCTCGTCGTGCCAGAAGAGCGCGTCCAGCGTCGCCGTATCGTTGGCCAGCAGGGCGGCCTCGTAGCGGTCTGACGCGGCCAGCAGGCCGGCGCGTGCAACCGAGTTGTCGATGCCATCGCCCTGCCCGTGCATACCTCTCATGCATGACCTCCCGTGGTGTCGAATGTCAGCCCGGCGGCTTCCAGCGCCGCAGCGGCGGCCAGTACGACGTCTTCGCGCCCCGGCGCAGCAATCAGCTGCACGGCGATGGGCAGGCCGCCCGCCGTGGGCAGCGGCACCGCAACAACAGGCAGGCCGACGAAAGATATTGGCTGCGTCATGAGGCCGATGGAAGGCCGCGTCGGCACACGGCCCGCAGGCAGCTCCAGCCACTCCTGCCCGATCTGGGTAGCAACAACGGGCGTGGCGGGCGCGATGAGCAGATCGTAGCGCTCGAAGTGCGTCTTCATCTGCTGCAGGAAGGCGAGGCGGAAGCGCTGCGCCTGCACGTACCAACTGGCGGGCAGCAGGCTGCCGGCCAGCATGCGGTCGCGGTTGAGCGGCTCCATCAGTTCGTAGTGCTGTTGCAGTTCGCTGCGGTAGAGCTGGCCGGATTCGCTGGCGGTAATGACGAAGGCGCCGGCACGCGCGGCGGCCACATCTTGCAACTCCAGTTCGTCATGTGCGCCAAGCGCCTGCGATACGGTCTCGCTGGCCGCGCGTGCGTCAGGCCCGCTCCACTGGTCGAAGTAGCCGACCAGGCGCGCTACACGCAAGCCCTGCACGCCTTCGGCAAAGGCCTTCACGACAGCGGGTTCGATGGCGCTGCCCGCTGCGCGCGTGCAGGCGTGGTCGCGCGCATCGAGGCCGCTGAGTACGTCGAACACACGGGCCAGATCGCGTGCGCAACGTGCGAACGGGCCAACGTGGTCGATGCCATGCACGAAGGGCCGGCTGCCGCCGCGCGACAGGCCACCAAAGGTCGGCTTGAGCCCGAACACACCGCAGAAAGACGAGGGCACGCGGATCGAACCATTGGTGTCCGAACCCAACGAGAACGCACACAGATCAGCCGCCACAGCCGCGCCGCAACCACCCGACGAGCCGCCGGCGACGCGCGAAGGGTCATGTGGATTGCGCGTTACGCCATGCAACGAATTCTCTGTAGTGAAGCCGTAGGCGTAGGCGTCCATGTTGAGCGCACCGATCAGGCAGGCGCCAGCCGCCACGGCACGATTCACCAGGGTCGCGTCCGCCACTGCCGGGCCGCCGGCACGCTCGCGATGCCCGCCAGCCAGCGTCGGCAGGCCGCTCACGTCGAACAGGTTCTTCACTGCGTAGGGCACACCAGCCAGCGGCGGCAGGGCTTCGCCACGCTGGCGGCGTAGATCGATCTGCATGGCTTCATCGAGCGCGCGCTGTGCCGTCACGTCGGTATAGGACTTGAGACCCGCATCCCGTTGCGCCAGACGCGAGAGGGTCTGGGTCACCAGCTCGCTGGCCGTGATCTCGCCACGCACCACCAGGTCCTGCATCTGCCAGGCGTGCAGGGCTTCTCCTCGCGCCGCGCCGCTCATGGCTTGAACACCGGTGCGGGCTCGAGCTCCACGGGCAGGTCCAGCGCCAGCAAGGGGGCCGCAACGCGAGACACCAGTTCAAGCTGCGCCACCACGCGATCGAGTTGCGCCGCATCGAGCGCATACCCCTGCGCGGCCGACACGGCGATGGCGTACTGGCGCCAGTTGACGCCTCCTTCAACGGCGTTCTTCAAGCTGCTCCCGGACTCCATGCCTGACTGCAACGACTCCATGCTCCCTCCTTGAATACATGCCGGTGGACATGCAATTTCCGCTCCACGCGGTCTGGCTGCAGCCTGCCGCACGGCCATGCACCAGCGCAGCGCATCGGGCTGCGGCGACGCCTCACCACGAAGCATGCGCCCGCGGAATGCCGCGCCAGATCGAGCTGAATTTACACAAGATCAGCCACTTGCAAAGCCATTCCGGCCAGCTTTACGGTGGCATGCGACTTGCAGCATACTCACTTGTATACAAGAAAGGTGTCGCCCATGTCATCCGTCCAGCCCCCGCTGCCCGAGAGCCCCGATCTGTCATTCAGCGCCCTGCGCGCAGCCTATACCGCTGGCGAAACCGTCAGCGCGCGCATGCAGGCCTTGCTGGACCACATAGACGCCCACGTCGATCCCCTCGCCTGGATCCACCGCATGTCGCGCGACGACGTCATGGCACGCGCACGCGAGCTGGACGCCAGCGACGCCACGCAGCTGCCGCTGTTCGGCATCCCCTTCGCGGTCAAGGACAACATCGACATCGCCGGTATTCCGACCACGGCCGCCTGCCCCGAGTTCAGCTACATCCCCAAGGTCAGCGCAACCGTCGTGCAGCGCCTGCTCGACGCCGGCGCCGTGCTGATCGGCAAGACCAACCTCGACCAGTTCGCCACCGGCCTCGTCGGCGTGCGCAGCCCCTATGGCGCACCCAGCAGCGTGTTCAGCCGCGAACACGTCTCGGGCGGCTCCAGCTCGGGCTCCGCCGTCGCCGTGGCCGCCGCAGCGTGCAGCTTCTCGCTGGGCACCGACACCGCCGGCTCGGGCCGCGTGCCCGCTGCCTTCAACAATATCGTCGGCTACAAGCCCACACGCGGCATGCTCTCCGCCGCCGGCGTGGTGCCCGCCTGCCGCACGCTGGACTGCGTCTCGGTCTTCGCCCTCAACTGCAGCGACGGCTGGGAAGTGATGAGCCTGCTCGCCGGTGCCGACGCCGCCGACCCCTGGTCGCGCAACGCCGCGCCGGCCGGTCTGCCCACGCGCCTGCGTATCGGTGTGCCACGCATGGATCAGCGCGAGTTCTTCGGCGACACCACCGCCGAGGTCGCCTATGCCGAAGCGCTGGAACGACTCGCCAAGCTCGGGGAACTCGTCGAGTTCGACTTCGCCCCGTTCAGCGAGACCGCTGCGCTGCTCTACGAAGGCCCCTGGGTGGCCGAACGACTGGATGCGACGCAAAGGCTGCTGCGCGACAACCCGTCCGTCATCGAGCCCGCCGTACGCAGCATCATCGAGAAAGGCTTGCGCTACGCCGCCGTTGACGCACACCGCGGCCGCACGCGACTCGAAGAACTGCGCAACACCGTCGCCGCCACCTGGGCCGCCTGCGACATCGTCGTCCTGCCCACGGCCCCCACGCACTACCGCATCGACGCCGTGCGCGCCGACCCCGTGCGCCTCAACAGCCACCTCGGCACCTACACCAACTTCGCCAACCTGCTCGACCTCTGCGCACTCGCCGTCCCATCCAGCATGCGCCCCGACGGCCTGCCCTTCGGCATCACTTTCTTCGCCCCCGCCTGGCGCGATGCCGCATTGGCAAAACTCGGCGACCAGTACCACCGCGAAAGCGCCCTGCCCTGCGGCGGCACACCCCACGCACTGCCGCCAGCCACCTCGCGCTTCGAATGGCCAACCCAAGCCGGCAGCATCCGCCTCGCAGTCGTCGGCGCACATCTCGATGGCATGCCGCTCAACCACGAACTCACCGAACGCGCAGCACGCTTCGTGCGCGACTGCGACAGCTCCCCCCAATACCGTCTCTACGCCCTGCCCGGCACCGTGCCCCCCAAGCCCGGCATGCAGCGCGTGAGTGAGGGCGGCGTCGCGCTCAAGCTGCAGGTGTGGGAATTGTCAGCGGCTGCGTTCGGCGACTTCGTGTCACGCATCCCCGCACCGCTGGGCATTGGCAGCGTGGTGCTGGAGGATGGGGAAGTGGTGAAGGGCTTTCTCTGCGAAAGCGTGGCGCTGCAGGGCGCGCAGGACATCAGTGGGTTTGGTGGCTGGCGGGCTTATGTGGCGAGTTTGAAGAAGGCGTAGGCAGAACGCCCGCCTGCCGCATTCTCTGCGCTGCCGCACACATCTGCGGAAACATCAAGTTTGTGCTTTTCGCGAACAGCTTGTCCATGCAAAATGGCTATAAGCTAAGTATTCACATCTGTCTGAAAAGGACGGATGTGGATACAGCCCTCCATAATGACGGCCGAACCATGTCGTCTGCCTAGGTTCCGGACCACAGTTTTAGGAGAATGCAATGCCACTGACAGAAAAAGAAACAGCTGATCTACGAAAGCTAATCAAAGAACGAGTTGACAACTATCCGGATCTCGATGGGTTAATAGCCAAAGGGCGTCTCGTCAAGAAATCTGGTTGGTATGAAGCACTGGATGAACACACGTTCAACGCCATCATTCAGTACGCAACCGCCATTGAAGTAAACAAAAAGACAGGAAAGGCCCGCATCAAAGTTGCAGCTCAAAGCAAACGTCTCGTAGCCCTCTCTAAAAAGCTATGAGAGAGCCACTTTTGACGCCTAGCCATTCCGTCGAGAGCGGCCGCTCACAAGCTATGCTTGTGATTACCCTCAGCGGCTTTTCCGCTGCGGCGGCACCTCACGCCACACTAGGCTCGTAAGCCATGCCCACTCCATTCCGACAGTTGCTCTATACACCAGTCAGAATTGAGGCAAAGGATCGCCATGGTGGCACCAGTGCTGGTACAAGTTTTGTTTTTCGGGATGCCGCATCACCAGCGGAAAACCAACTATTTCTTGTATCGAACAAACATGTTGTTGCAGGAGCGCAAGAGGGGTATCTCTACTTTGCCGCTGAAGGCCCTGACGGGCAGCCCGTAAATGGCAAACCTTTTTTCGTTCGAAATGACATGTTTTGGATGCAGTGGCACGGACATCCAGATCCAAACGTCGATGTTGCGGTGATGCCTCTATCGTGGCAGCTGGATATGATCGCAAAGGGAGGTGCAAAAGCATTTCTGAGGCCCATCGCGCTCGATGAAGTTGCTGATCCAAGCACACTAAAGAACCTCGACGTAACCGCACCTGTTCTTTTTGTCGGTTTTCCGAATGGCATGTTCGATGAGGTGCACTACTTGCCTATCTTCCGCAGAGGGTACGTTGCAACGGCACCCGATGTTGATTTCAACGGTGAGCCCGTGTTCCTGATTGATGCATCGGTATTCCCTGGTTCAAGTGGCAGCCCAGTTTTCACAGTAGGTGACTCACTCGCTGGCGGCACGCCGTCGATGAAGCTCCTTGGTGTCGTGGCTGCTGTCTATACCCAACCCGCTGAGGGCGAAATCCTCTGGCGTTCCGTGCCCACGGTTCAAGAACCTGTCCCACAAGTGGAGCAGATGATTGATCTCGGGCTGGTGTTCAAGGCACGCTGTATTCGAGAAACGATCACCTCCTTTTGGAAAGCTCAAGGTCAGCACGCCTAAGCCTGCATTCAAGTAGGGCGCCGGATGTGTTGGCAGGTCGGCTTGAGCAAACATTCGGTGCAATGCGCTTTCGCTTATTGCCCCCTACGCCCCTGTCCGCTCTATTGACCGTAGACGGTCCCAGCGGTCCGTCTCCTACAAGTTATGTCGCTAGACAAACCCATGACGCGAAACAACACGACATTTGGCAGAGGCGCGCCCACCTGGGCAAATGCATGCGTCGGCGACAACGGGTCCCCTAACTATTGGGATTACGCAAAAGGCTTTTCTCAAGCTGCCAATCTTCTTCTCGACCAAGTTCTTAGAGATGGAGGCGTGTCGCTATCGGTGGACGAACTGATATATCCGGTCTGCTTCAACATGAGGCACTCAGTCGAACTTCGCCTCAAAGGGGCAATTTCTGAGCTTATAGCTCTCGAGCAGTACCGGAATCGAAGATTGGATTTTGATTTAGCCGGGTCTCATGACATCGGCAACATCTGGGCATTCTTCTCTCAGAATTCGGCACGAATCGACAATCGCTACGCGTCCATTAACACAAGATTGAACACAAAAATTATCGATATCGCGGAGATTGATGCCACGGGCCAGACATTCCGCTATCCGTTCGACACAGACAGCCAAAAGCATCTCGTGGATGTCGAAATCATTAACTTCGTCAGACTAAGAAGTAGCTTTTCTGAACTCGAAAAGGCTTTAGATGATCTTCACAATCTGAACAACCATCTTCGTGTGGAATACTCATTTGGTAGCTTCACGAGGAGTTTGTCTCGAAAGGACATTTTTGATGTGGCTTCCCAATTGCCCAACCGTTCGTGCTGGTCAGAAGAACCCTTTGAGGAGACAAGAGAAACGATTAAAAGGCAATTCAATCTGACTAACAGCGAACTATCGAAAAGCATCAAGATCATTGAGAAGCACTTCGAACTTGCTCCTGTAATTGGCTGCTCCGTAGCCCTCTTGGGTGCCTCGGAGAGAGACGTGGCAACTTTCGTAAAGCTTTGGTTCAAGCTGCACGACCTTCCAGACGACACCGCCACCTCTGCCGTGATCGGATCGAGTGAGTTGGGCCTCGAAGAGATGCTTGAAGGGATGGTTCGTAGTGAACAGGTTTGTCGAAATGTCTGGGAGGAGATTTCTCCAAAGCTCACAGCAGAAATGTTGGCCGGTCTTTCTGCGCTCTTCTACTTTGGTCGAGATTTAGACTTCTCAGAGCGCTATATCCTCATTTTTGAGCGGCACCTTCGTGAGGCAAAGATCGCTTTCGAGAGTTCGGATGATTCTGTGAAAGCGCATTTCTTCCATATCTTCAACAAGCCCAATGCTCTCTACAACATCCTCAGATCGCTGTACTTCATCAAGAAGTCTGAATTCGCGGAGGAGTTGGTATCCGAATACGATCTAGGCAGGAAGTTCTCATGGCTTGATGACGCCCGAAATAGAGTAATTTTTAGAAAACTGAAGCACTGGGGATACGCAACATAAAGTACGTTACAGATGGCGGGCGTCACCGCCCACCACACGTCTTGCTCACCCAACTCTGTCGCCTCACCTCGCGCTGAAATATCTCCAGGCTCAGCAAGTAGGGCGCAATAACCGCAGGGCATTGCGCAGGATGTGTTAGCGGGTCAACTGGGGCGAACATCCGGTGCAATGCGCTTTCGCATATTGCACCCTACGAGCCTCACTTCGCCCCACTTACGCGCCCCTTATAAGCAAACAAACCACGGGCCTCACGACCCGTGGTTTGCCTTGCTGCTTGCCTTTTCCCTGCCACAACTCTGTCTGCGTTACTTCAACGCCTCACCTCACGCTGGAATATCTCCAGGCTCAGCTTCTTCATGTCCACAAAACTCTGCGTCAACAGCGTCTCCACCGTGCGCGGACGCGGGTCGTCGTAGCGCAGTATCTCCGCCACCCTGGTCGGCCGCTTGGTGAGCAGCAGCACCTCGTCAGCGAGGTACACGGCCTCTTCCAGATCGTGCGACACCAGCATCATGGTCGTGCCGGTCTGGATGAACACTTCCTGCAGCTTTTCGCGGATGAACAGGGTCATCTCGAAGTCCAGCGCAGAGAAGGGTTCGTCGAGAAACAGCACCTCGGGATTCGGTGCCAGCGCGCGCATGATCGAGGCCGTCTGCTGCTGCCCGCCCGAGAGCTCGTAGGGGTAGCGGTTGAGGTCGAACTTCACGTCGAAGGAAGCGACGAGCTCTTCCATGCGGCGGTTGATCTCGACGGGGGATTTACCCTCCAGCTTCAGCGGATAGGCGATGTTCTCGATGGTGCGCAGCCAGGGGAACATGGCTTCGCGGTAGTTCTGGAAGACATAGCCGATCTTGGTGTCTTTCAGCGACTTGCCGTCGAACAGGATCTCGCCCGAGTCGATGGGGATGAGGCCCGCGATCATGTTGATGAGCGTGGACTTGCCGCAACCGTTGGGCCCGAACACGGAGACGATCTTGTGCTTGGGGATGTTGAGGTCGAAGTTCTCGTACAGCGGCCAGCCGGCGAAGTACTTGGTGAGGCCGCGGATGGTGATGTGCGTGCCGGCCGGCCCGCGCTCGAAGGGACGCGCTGGGGCTTCGATTTCGGCGATGTTGTCGATGGGGCGCATGCTTATCTCCCGCTCCAGTGAACGATGCGTCGCTCGACGAGGAGCGCGAGGATGTTGAGAACGTAGCCCAGCGCACCCGCCGCGAGGATCGACGCGTACATGCTCTTGACGTTGAGCACCTGTTGCGAGTCGATGATGCGGTGGCCGAGGCCGGAGTCGGAGCCGATGAACATCTCTGCCACGATGACGATCACGAGGGCCATCGACACCGCTGAACGCAGGCCGACGAAGGTGGGTTGCAGGCTTTCCCAGATCAGTACGTCTTTGAATATCTGCCAGCGCGACGCACCCATCACCTTGGCCGCCATGACGCGCTGCTTGCGTGCGTTCATCACGCCATAGGCGCTGTTGAACAGCACGATGAGCAAGGCGCCGAAAGCGGCGATGGCAATCTTGTTCACGTCGCTCACGCCGAAGATCAGCAGGAACAGCGGGATCAGCGCGGACGAAGGCGTGGAGCGGAAGAAGTCGATGAGGAACTCGACGCTGCGGTACGCGCGCTCGTTGCTGCCGAGCAGGACGCCCAGCGGCACACCGACGATGCCGGCGATGAAGAAGGCCTGCAGCGTGCGCTTGACGGTGACGAGGAAGTCCATCAACAAGGGCCCGCCCGCCAGCCCGGTGACGAGCGTGTTGAGCGTGGCCCAGGGCGATGGCAGCAGTACGGCCTTGATGAGGCCGAAGCGCACCACCAGATCCCAGATGATGAACAGCACCAGCGGGCCGATGATGGGCTGAAAGAGATGCCATGGGAATTTCTTCGGCAGCGCCACGGCCGGTACGGCCACAGGCGCTGCCCAGGGTTTTGTCGCCGGCGATTCGGTCGTCGGCGTCTCGATTGCGGAGTCAGCCATGATGATCAACCCTTGTAGAGCAGCGTATCGACGAGCACGCGTTTCTCGAAGATGCCCTTGTCCGAGAACAGGTCATAGAACTTCTGGAAGTAGGCGATATCGCTGGCTTTGAAGTCGGTGGAGAACAGGTAGTCCGACATCGGCACTTCAGCCGTCAGCGCGCCTTCGATGGCGGTGTTGCCCTTGAGGTGCGGACGCGCTTCATCGGGCTTGGTCTTCACGAGATCGACACCGCGCTTGTAGGCAGCGATGTACTTCTTCGTGATGTCCGGGTACTTCTTGATGAACTCGGTGGTCAGGCTCGCCGCGCCGCCGTGCCAGGGCGCCATCGGGTCGCCGAGGATGTACTTGGCCACGACACCCGCTTCCAGCGTGCGCGTAAGGCCGCTGAGGCGCCCCGCCGTGCCCGTCGGCTCCAGCGTGTAGACCGCGTCGATCTGCCCGGCTGCGAGTGCCGCGACGTGCTGGCCGATGGGCAGCTCGGTCACAGGCACCACGCCCGCGCCGGCCTTCTCGAGCATCACCTTGGCGAGCGTCACGTTCTGGATGCCGGGGCCGGAGGCGACCTTCTTGCCCTTGAGATCAGCCAGCGACTTGATGGGGCTGTCCTTGGCGACGACGAACTCGTCGAGGATGAACTTGGCATTGGTCGGGTTGGTGCAGATGATCTTGAACAGGCCCGGCTGCGCGATCTCGCCGATGGCCAGCACAGCCGAAGCGGTGCCGTTCGAGCTGCCTTCGGCACGGCCCGACAGCATGGCCTCCATGACCTGCTGCGCGCTCGCGAACTTCAGCGGCTCGACATCGAGGCCGGCTTCCTTGAAGTAGCCCTTCTCCACCGCGACGAAGAACGGCAACGCAGACGCGACCGGCCAGAAGCCGATGCGGATCTTCGGCGAGGCCTGCGCATTGACGATGGCGGGCGCGCCGATGGTGGCCAGGGCGGCGCCTGCGGTACCGGCGGCCAGCAGTTTGCGGCGCTTGTCCGAGACAGGCCCGCCTGTGGTTTGGGAAACACCGTCAGCGGCGGTGGCAAGGGGCTGCGGATTGAGGGGCTTCATGAATCTCTCCAGTCAAACAGTCGTGAATTGAAAGACCCGGGCCTGCGCCCGGGGCGCTACGTTGACTGCGGTACGGACCTGCTGTGTTCGTGCAGCCCCGGCACCATTAGCGAGCCGTTTCTGCACCAACGCGGCCGGGCAATGCGCTTTGCCCGACCCAGCAGTTCTGGCGCCCCGCCGCAAAACACAATAATATCAATGTGTTACGCAAAAGCCCGCCGTCCGCCATCTTGTATACTAGTTGGAATACATGCACGCTCCATGCCAGCACAGAGGGACTTGCAACGTCTGTGCGCGGAGCAGCAGATAGAATCGGCCGGCCTGCATTCCGCGTCGTGTGCGCCCTCTGCGACGCCCTGCCCCTGCCCCTGCCCATGTCTGCCTACGACTTCGATACCCCACCCGACCGTCGCGCCCACCACAGCATGAAGTGGGGACGCGTGGCCGGCACCAATGCCCTGCCGATGTGGGTCGCCGACATGGACTTCGCGGCACCGCCCGAAGTCCTCGCCGCGTTGCGCGAGCACATCGACCACGGTGTGCTGGGCTATGCCCTGCCCTGGCCAGGGCTGCTGCAGGCCATCGTCGAGGGGCTGGCGCGCGATCACGGCTGGCACATCGACCCTGACTGGATCGTGCTGCTGCCGGGAGTGGTGACGGGCTTCAACCTGGCCTGCGCGCTGGCGGGTGACACCGACGACGAGGTGCTGACGCTGACGCCGGTCTATCCGCCCATGCTGACCGCGCCCGGCAACACGCAGCGCCGCCTGGTGCGCAGCGACCTCGTGCATGACGGAGAGCGTAGGGTCTGCAACATGGACGATCTGCGCAGCCGCACGACAAGCCGTACGCGCATGCTGATGCTGTGCTCACCACATAATCCTCTGGGTCGCAGCTTTTCACGCGACGAGCTCAGCGCACTTGCTGCGCACGCCGAACAACACGACCTGCTGATCTGCGCGGATGAAATCCACAGCGGCCTCGTGCTCGACGAATCGCGCCCGCACATTCCCATCGCCTCACTCGGCGAAGACATCACCCGCCGCACCATCACGCTGATGGCACCGAGCAAGACCTGGAACATCGCGGGGCTGTCGAGTGCGTTCGCCGTGGTCAGCGATCCAAAGCTGCGTGCGCAGCTGAAACGTGCGGCGGACGGCATCGTGCCGCACACCAATGTGCTGGGACTGGTCGCGACGGAAGCGGCCTATCGCCATGGCCACGCCTGGCGCATGGCGCTGCTGGATTACCTGCGCGGCAATGCAGATCGCGTGCTGGGCGCCATCAACGACACCGCAGGCATGACGACGACGCCCGTCGAAGCGACCTATCTCGCCTGGCTGGATTGCCGCGCGCTGCAGCTCGACAACCCGGCACGCCACTTCGCCTCACACGGAGTGCTGATGTCGGATGGTCGTGATTTCGGTGCGCCGGGCTTCCTGCGCCTCAACTTCGGTTGCAGTCGCAGCCTGCTCGACGAAGCCCTGCGTCGCATAGCGACTGCAGCAGCGACACGCGAAAGCCGCTGAACAAAAGAAAAACGGGCATGCAGTGCATGCCCGTTTTCATTCATCTGAAGCTGGAATCAGATGCGCGCGCCGCGTCGCTGCGTCTGCACGAGCTTGGCCTGTATGTAGCCCTTGAGCTCGCGGAACGGAATCGGCTTGTTGTAGATGATCACGTCATCCGGCAGGCCACCTTCCTTGTCGATGTCTTCCGGCGAGAGACCGGTCACCGCGATGATGTCCATCTGCGCCAGCTTGGGCTCGCTGCGCAGCTTGCGGATCATCGCGAAACCATCGAGGCCGGGCATGACCAGATCGGAGATCAGCAGGTCGGGCATCTCACGGCCAATTTCCAGCAGGCCTTCGAAGCCGCTGGCGACGATCTTCACGTCGATCGGCAGCTCCCACGTAGCCAGCGTGCGCTGGTACAGGGTCTGCATGACCACGTCATCTTCGGCAACCAGGATGCGCAAGTTGCTGGTGGCCGGCGAACCGCCACTCTGCCGCTTGCGCAGGAATGCCTCGACCGAGGTGATACGGATGCGGCGGTGACCGCCGGCCGTCTTCCATGCATCCAGCAGGCCGTTCTCGACCATCTGCTGCACGGTCCCGAGCGAAACGCTCAGCATCTGCGCGGCCTCACTGGTGCTGCAATACTCGCGATCTGCTGCTTTGCTGCCACCCTGCGACACGTCGTTCATGCTCGCTGCCTCTTGCTCTGATTATTCAAAATGGGATGTCGTCGTCGAAATCGCCACCGAAGTTGCCACCACCGCCAGACGACGACGGTGCCGGCGCGGGACGATTGTCGCGAGCGGGCGCACGGCTGTTACCACCACCGCCGCCATATTCGTTGTCCTGACGCATCGGTGCATCACCACCACCATCACGCGCGCTGCCCAGCATCTGCATCTGGTCGGCACGGATCTCGGTGGTGTACTGCTCCTGACCTTCCTTGTTGGTCCACTTGCGCGTACGCAGTTGACCTTCGATGTACACCGAGCGGCCCTTCTTCAGGTACTGCCCGGCAATCTCGGCCAGGCGGCCATTGAAGACGACGCGATGCCACTCGGTGGCTTCCTTCTTTTCGCCGCTCTGCTTGTCTTTCCAGGTGTCGGTTGTCGCCACCGTGATCGTGCAGAACGCATCACCACTCGGGGCATAACGCGTCTCGGGATCTTTCCCGAGATTGCCCACCAGAATCACTTTATTTACCGATGCCATCCGGCTCTCCTCAATTCGCGCGCAACACAGCGTCTACAGCCGACGCGCGATCTCTTTCACGTTCTTCGTCCATGTTGCCATCGCCCTGCCGCCGCGACGGCAGCCGGCTGCCCCACGCCAGCAAGGCCCAGACGAGCGCCAGTGTAACTGTCATGACATGGACGCCATTGGTTCCGGAATGTACCGCAATCCAGCCTCCGGCGGCACTGCCGGATGCGACACCCAGCGCTTGCGTGGTGTTGAAAACCCCCATTGCGGCACCACGCAGTGATGTGGGCGCCATGCGCGACGCCATGGCAGGCAGCGAGGCCTCCAGAACATTGAAAGCTGCGAAAAACAACAGCAGCATGAGCACCACGACAGCGAAGTGTTTCATGCCGAAAAACAGCCCGAGCTGCGAGGCCAGCAAGACCAGGATGCTGCCCAGGAAAATGGGGCGGGCACGACCATGTCGCTCGGCCTGCATGATGGCCGGCACGGCGAACACGAAGCTGCCCAGCACGACCGGCAGGTAGATCTGCCAGTGCGAACTGGCTGGCATCTGGTGCAGGGACAGCAGTTCGCGTGGCACCACGAGGAACAGCGCCGTCTGCACCGCGTGCAGCACGAAGATGCCGAAGTTGAGCCGCAGCAGCCCGCCGTCACGCAGCACGCTGCGCAACGGCAGCTGGCGCACAGCTTGCGGGCGCGGCACATCCGGCACGCCCCACAGCACGAGGCCGATGGCGCCCAGCGCCAGTGCTGCGATCAGCAGGAACATGCCGGGCATGCCGATCCAGCCATACAGCGCCGGCGCGCTGACCAGCGACACGGCGAACACCAGGCCGATGCTGGAGCCAATCAGGGCCATGACCTTGGTGCGGTGCTGCTCACGCGTCAGGTCTGCCGCCAAAGCCATCACGGCCGCCGAAATCGCGCCTGCGCCCTGCATGGCGCGTGCGGCAATGAGCCAGTGGATGGTCGGCGCCCAGGCCGCCAGCACGGCGCCGGCAGCGAACAGCAGCAGGCCAGCGACGATCACGGGCTTGCGACCGAAGCGGTCTGACGCCAGCCCCACCGGCAGGTAGAGGCAGGCCTGCACCAGCATGAAGATGCCGAAGGCCCAGGCGACGCGCTGGAAGTCCTCGCCGCCCGGCAAGCCCGCGGCGTAGATCGAGAACACGGGCAGCACGAGGAACAAGCCCAGCATGCGCAGACCGAAGATGGTCGCGAGGATGCCGCCCGCGCGCCATTCACTGGCGGACATGCGATCTGGAGCGGGAGTGCTGGCCTGCTGGGTCATGAAGGATTCGGGAGGGCGGGAGCCGCCGGGGACATTCCGGAACGCCCGGCAGATGACCGGGCAAGGCGGCGATTTTATCAGAGCCCCACCGGTACACATGGCTTGAAGTCGCGCGCGCCGCTATAGTTGCGGGTTACTCAACGCGGCACAGGCGGATAGCGGTTTCATGGACTGGATCAGGATCAGAGGGGCGCGGACGCACAACCTCAAGAACGTCAACGTCGATATCCCGCGCAACCAGCTCACCGTCATCACGGGTCTGTCCGGTTCGGGCAAGAGCTCCCTGGCGTTCGACACGCTCTACGCCGAGGGCCAGCGCCGCTACGTCGAGTCGCTTTCGGCTTACGCGCGGCAGTTCCTGCAACTCATGGAGAAGCCCGACGTAGACCTCATCGAAGGTCTGTCGCCCGCGATTTCCATCGAGCAGAAGGCGACCAGCCACAACCCGCGCTCCACCGTCGGCACCGTCACCGAGATCCACGACTACCTGCGCCTGCTGTTCGCCCGCGCCGGCACCCCGCACTGCCCCGACCACCAGCTGCCGCTGGAGGCGCAGACCGTCTCGCAGATGGTCGACCAGGTGTTGGCCCTGCCCGAGGGCGCCGGCGTGATGATCCTCGCGCCCGTCGTCAGCGAGCGCAAAGGCAGCCACGAAGAGCTGATCACCGAGCTGCGCGCGCAGGGCTTCGTGCGCCTGCGTATCAATGGCGAGATCGTCGAGATCGACGCCGTGCCCGCGCTCGCCAAGACCAGCAAGCACAGCATCGATGTGGTCGTGGATCGCCTGCGTGTGCGCCCCGACTCGCGCCAGCGTCTCGCCGAGAGCTTCGAAACCGCGCTGTCGCACGCTGATGGCCGCGCCATTGCGCTGGAGATGGAGTCCGGCAAGGAACACCTGTTCTCGGCCAAATACGCCTGCCCGCACTGCGGCTTCGCCGTGCAAGAGCTCGAACCGCGCCTGTTCTCGTTCAACAACCCGGTCGGCGCCTGTCCGCAGTGCGACGGTCTCGGCACCCTTGAGTTCTTCGACCCGAGCCGCGTCGTCGCTCACCCCGAGCTCTCGCTGGCGGCTGGTGCGATCCGTGGCTGGGACAGACGCAACCAGTTCTACTTCCAGATGCTGCAGGGGCTGGCAACGGCCTACGCATTCGACGTCGATGCGCCTTTCGAGTCGCTCACCGAAGAGGCCCGCCAGGTCGTGCTGTTCGGCTCGGGTACGCGCAAGCTGGCTTTCAAGTACATGTCGGAATCCGGCCGCATGGTCACAAAGGAGCACAGCTTCGAGGGCATCGTGCCCAACCTCGAACGCCGCTACAAGGAAACCGACTCCGTCGTCGTGCGTGAGGAGCTCGCCAAGTACCGCAGCACGCAAGCCTGCCCCGTCTGCGCCGGCAGCCGCCTGCGCCGTGAGGCGCGCTTCGTGCGCATCGGCCAGAAGACCCTGCCCGAGCTCGGCAGCCTGCCCATCGGTGAATGCCGCCACTACTTCCAGCACACCAGGCTGGAGGGCAACAAGGCCCAGGTCGCCGACAAGGTGATGAAGGAGATCGTGGCGCGCCTGCAGTTCCTCATCGACGTGGGCCTCGATTACCTCAGCCTCAACCGCAGCGCGGACACGCTGTCCGGCGGCGAAGCGCAGCGCATCCGCCTGGCCTCGCAGATCGGCTCCGGCCTCACGGGCGTCATGTACGTGCTCGACGAGCCCTCGATCGGCTTGCACCAGCGCGACAATGACCGCCTGCTCGGCACGCTGCAGCGCCTGCGCGACATCGGCAACACCGTCATCGTCGTCGAGCACGACGAAGACGCCATCCGCGCTGCCGATTTCGTCATCGACATGGGCCCCGGCGCCGGCGAGCACGGCGGCCAGATCGTCGCCGAAGGCCTGCCCGGCGAAGTCGCTGCCAACCCGGCCTCCGCCACTGGCGACTACCTCTCGGGTCGACGCAGCATCGCCGTGCCCGAGCGCCGCACGAAGAAGGACGCGGATCGCGTGCTTCAGCTGATCGGCGCGCGCGGCAACAACCTCAAGAACGTCACGCTGGAACTGCCGGTCGGCCTCATGACCTGCATCACCGGCGTCTCGGGCTCGGGCAAGTCCACGCTCATCAACGACACGCTCTACGCCATCGCCGCGCGCGAGATCAACGGTTCAAGCATCGAGCCTGCACCCTACGAATCCGTAGAAGGCCTCGATCACTTCGACAAGATCATCAGCGTCAACCAGTCGCCCATCGGCCGCACACCGCGCTCCAACCCGGCGACCTACACAGGCCTGCTGACGCCGATCCGCGAACTGTTCGCCGGCACCGCCGAAGCACGCACGCGTGGCTACGAGCCCGGCCGCTTCTCGTTTAACGTCAAGGGGGGCCGCTGCGAGGCCTGCCAGGGCGACGGCATGCTGCGCGTCGAGATGCACTTCCTGCCTGACGTTTTCGTGCCCTGCGACGTTTGCCACGGCAAGCGCTACAACCGCGAAACCCTGGAAGTCCGCTACAAGGCCCGCAACATCGCGGACGTACTGGAGATGACGGTCGAGGAGGCCTTCGATTTCTTCGACGCCGTGCCCACCATCGCCCGCAAGCTGCACACGCTGATGGAGGTCGGGCTCGGCTACATACGCCTTGGCCAGAGCGCCACGACGCTGTCAGGCGGCGAAGCACAACGCGTCAAGCTCGCGCTGGAGCTTTCCAAGCGCGACACCGGCCGCACCCTGTTCATCCTCGATGAGCCCACGACAGGCCTGCATTTCCAGGACATCGAACTGCTGTTGACAGTGCTGCATCGCCTGCGTGACCACGGCAACACCATCGTCGTCATCGAACACAATCTCGACGTCATCAAGACAGCGGACTGGATCATCGACCTGGGGCCCGAAGGCGGTGGCGGCGGCGGACGTATCCTCGCCACCGGCACGCCTGAAGAAATCGCCAGCGTTGCCGAGAGCCACACCGGCCGCTATCTCTCGCGCCTGCTGAGGAACCCCGTCACGGTCTGACGCGCTGCAACTTGCGATTTTGGTTCACGCAGCAAACAATCTCCGTTGCGACCGGCCACACCGGCCGTACAACAAACCAGAACGACGGAGACAAACATCATGCAAAGCAAGCTTCTGCTCGGCCTGTGCCTGGCAGCGGTGGTGACCAGCGCGTCCGCCACCAGCACCATCTCAGGCACCAAGGACTACGCCGGTGCCACGGTCGGCACCTCCTGTGACGGCCAGTCCGAATCGCAACAACCCGTGTTCGTCCTCACCGACGGCGCCACGCTCAAGAACGTGCACATCAAGAAGGGCGGCGGCGCTGACGGCGTTCACTGCCTCGGCACCTGCACGCTCAACAACGTGATCTGGGATCAAGTCTGCGAAGACGCCGCCACCATGAAGGGCGGCTCGGGCAAGACCATGTACGTCATCGGCGGCTCCGCCACCAAGGCCGACGACAAGGTCTTCCAGCACAACGGCAAGGGCAGCACCATCAACCTGTCCAACTTCCAGACCTACGACCGCATCCAGCGCCTGTGGGCCTCCTGTGGCAACTGCTCCAGCAACGGCGGTCCGCGTTACCTCGTCGCCAACGGCGTCAAGATCAACGGCCCCGTGACCAAGCCCGATGGCGCTGCAGGCTATGTGCTCCGCCTGAACCAGAACTACGGCGACAAAGCCACCGTGCGCAACATGAAGATCAAGAACTACAGCGTCGGCAATCCCAAGGTCTGCGTGCAAGCCATCGGCGTGCAGCCCGGCGAAGCCCAGGTCAACAAGGGCGAGTTCTGGAACACTGCCTACTGCGACATCAGCAAGAGCGACGTCACCAAGCTCTGACCCCAGGCTAGCAGGCGACGCAAGTTGCCTGACTGACTGGCCCAAAGCCGCAAAACAAAGGCCGCCCAAGGGCGGCCTTTTCATTCTCATTCCTGCAATTCGCCCGCACACCAGAAAACAAAAAGCCCGCACGAATGCGGGCTTTTGCGATCAGAGCGAAATCGCTTATTCAGCGACAACGTCACCCGACACGGCTTCGCCACCTTCCGGACGATCCAGCAGCTCGACGTATGCCATGGGAGCGTTGTCGCCCACACGGAAGCCGCACTTCAGGATGCGCAGATAGCCACCGTTGCGAGCCGAGAAACGCGGGCCCAGCTCATTGAAGACCTTCACGACCATCTCGCGGTCACGCAGGCGATCGAAAGCCAGACGACGATTGGCCAGCGAGGGCTTCTTGCCCAGAGTGATGATGGGCTCGACCACACGACGCAGTTCCTTCGCCTTCGGCAGCGTGGTCTTGATGACCTCGTGACGAAGCAGCGAGTTAGTCATGTTACGCAGCATCGCCGAGCGATGGCTGCTGGTGCGGTTAAGCTTGCGGAGTCCGTTACCGTGACGCATTTTCTATTTTCCTTATGCCCTGACAGCTTGGCCGACTGAGGCTCAGCTCAGCTTTTCCAGCCCTGCGGGCGGCCAGTTTTCCAGTTTCATGCCCAGCGTGAGGCCACGCGAAGCAAGCACATCCTTGATCTCGTTGAGCGACTTGCGACCCAGGTTCGGGGTCTTCAGCAGCTCGGTCTCGGTGCGCTGGATCAGATCACCGATGTAGTAAATGTTTTCGGCCTTCAGGCAGTTCGCCGAACGCACCGTCAGTTCCAGATCGTCCACCGGACGCAGCAGGATCGGATCGATGGTTGGAGCAGCCGGCTTCACTTCAGCAACCGGAGTACCTTCCAGGTCGGCAAACACCGACAGCTGATCCATCAACACGCGAGCGGCGTAACGGATAGCTTCTTCGGGCTCGACAGCACCGTTGGTTTCGATATCGATGACCAGACGGTCCAGATCGGTACGCTGCTCGACGCGAGCGCTCTCAACCTGGTAGCTGACGCGGCGCACGGGGCTGAACGAAGCGTCCAGCATCACGCGACCAATCGTCTTGCTTTCAGCCGACACCGGACGAGTGTTGCCCGGCACATAACCACGGCCTTGCTCGACGCGGATCTGCATGTCCAGCTTGCCACCCGGGGCCAGGTGAGCGATCACGTGGTCCGGATTGACGATCTCGACGTCATGCGAAACTTCGATGTCCGAAGCCTTGACGACGCCTTCGCCCGACTTCGATAGGCGGACGATGGTATCGCTGCGGCTGTGCAGCTTGAACACGACACCCTTGAGGTTCAGCAGGATGTCCACGACATCTTCGCGCACACCATCAATGGTCGAGTACTCGTGCAGCACGCCATCAATCGACACTTCAGTGGCCGCATGGCCAGGAAGCGACGACAGCAGGATGCGACGCAGCGCATTGCCCAGCGTGTGGCCGTAGCCACGCTCGAACGGCTCCATCACCACCTGGGCGTGAACCGGAGAAATGTTCTGGACGTCAATGATGCGCGGCTTCAACAGGCTGTTACTCTGCATTGCTTATCCTTCTTGAAGGAAACCTTGAGGACAAGGAAACGGGTCGAAAAACTCGCGCCAATCAGCGCGAGTAGAGTTCGACCACGAGGCTCTCGTTGATGGTCGAGGGCAGTTCCGCACGTTGCGGGTAAGCCTTGAACACACCCTTGCCAGCCTTGGCATCCACTTCCAGCCATTCCGGGAAACCGCGGCCTTCAGCAGCTTCCAGAGCAGCCTTCACACGCAGATGACCCTTGGAAGCTTCGGTCAGCTGAACCACGTCACCGGGACGCAGCGTGTAGGAAGGAATATTCACGCGCTTGCCGTTGACCAGCACGCCGTTGTGGCGAACCACCTGGCGAGCTTCTGCGCGCGAAGCACCGAAGCCCATGCGGTATGCCACGGCATCCAGACGACCTTCCAGCAGTTGCAGCAGGTTTTCACCCGTCTGACCCTTCTTGCGGTCAGCTTCGAAATAGGTCTTGCGGAATTGACGCTCGAGCACGCCGTAAATGCGGCGGATCTTCTGCTTTTCACGCAGCTGCTGGCCATAGCCAGACAGACGTTGACCGGACTTTTGACCGTGTTGGCCAGGAGCGTACGCACGACGCTCGATGGCGCACTTGTCGGTAAAGCACTTTTCGCCCTTCAGGAAGAGCTTTTCACCTTCGCGACGGCACTGACGGCACTTGGGGTCGAGATTGCGAGCCACTTGTTACTCCTTCTTAGATGCGGCGGCGCTTCGGCGGACGGCAGCCGTTGTGCGGGATCGGGGTGATATCGGTGATCGAGGTGATCTTCATCCCGAGCGCGTTGAGTGCACGGACAGCCGATTCACGGCCGGGGCCGGGGCCCTTGATGCGCACTTCCAGATTCTTCACACCGCACTCCAGTGCGGCTTTGCCGGCGGCTTCGGCAGCCACCTGCGCAGCGAACGGCGTGCTCTTACGTGAGCCCTTGAAGCCTGCGCCACCGGAGGTGGCCCAGGACAGCGCGTTGCCCTGACGATCGGTGATCGTGATGATCGTATTGTTGAAGGAAGCGTGAACGTGCGCGATACCTTCAGCAACGTTCTTCTTGACCTTCTTGCGAACCTTCGCAGCAGTCTTTGCCATGTCTTATTCCTGATTACTTCTTGCCAGCGATCGTCTTGCGCGGCCCCTTGCGGGTACGAGCATTCGTGCGGGTACGTTGGCCACGGCAAGGCAAGCCGCGACGATGACGCAAACCCCTGTAGCAGCCCAGATCCATCAGGCGCTTGATGTTCATGGTCACTTCCCGGCGCAGGTCGCCTTCGACCGTGAACTTACCCACTTCATCACGCAGACGTTCCATCTGCTCTTCGGTGAGATCCTTCACTTTCGCGCTGCGCGAAACTCCCGCAGCATCGCAAACCTTTTGCGCACGCGTGCGACCGACGCCGTAAATGGCGGTCAGTGCAATCTCAGCGTGCTTGTGGTTCGGAATGTTTACACCAGCAATCCGGGCCATGACTTTTAACCTTTCACTGGGCCTTTGAGGCCACTTTTTGCAGTTCCTGGCAGGCTGTCACCAGACCTGCCGCTTCAACGCCACACGGCGCAAGAAGCGAAACAAACGATTTTAGCAAACAGCAGTGCTGCTATCAACCCTGACGCTGCTTGTGGCGCGGATCTTCACAGATCACACGAACCACACCTTTGCGGCGGATGATCTTGCACTTACGGCAGATCTGCTTGACCGAAGCTTGTACTCGCATTTTTCAACTCCTCAACAATCTTTCTCACTTGGCCCGGAACGTAATCCGGCCCTTCGTGAGGTCATATGGCGTGAGCTGGACCGTCACTTTGTCTCCAGGAAGAATCCGGATGTAGTGCATCCGCATCTTTCCGGAAATGTGGCCCAACACCATGTGCCCGTTTTCCAGCTTGACCCTGAAGGTCGCGTTCGGCAGGGTTTCGGTAACCTCACCCTGCATTTCGATCACATCTTCCTTCGACATACGGTCACTTCACCGGCAGGGCGGCACCGCCCTTGAAATTTGCCTTCTTGAGCAGGCTCTCGTACTGGTGCGACATGATGTATGCCTGCACCTGCGCCATGAAATCCATGGTCACAACCACGATGATCAACAACGAGGTGCCACCGAAATAAAACGGCACATTCCAGCGCAGGATCAGGAACTCCGGGATCAAACACACGACGGTGATGTACACCGCACCAGCAAGCGTCAGACGCATCAGGATCCGGTCGATGTAGCGAGCAGTCTGCTCACCCGGACGGATACCAGGCACGAACGCTCCCGATTTCTTCAGGTTGTCGGCCGTTTCCTTCGAATTGAACACCAGCGCGGTGTAAAAGAAACAGAAGAAAACGATCGCCAGCGAGTAAAGCAGGATGTAGACCGGCTGACCGGGCGACAAACCAGCAGCGAGATCCTTCAGCCAACGCATGTTGTCGGAACTACCCACCCACTGCGCAGCCGTTGCCGGGAACAGGATGATCGACGAAGCAAAGATCGGCGGAATCACACCCGACATGTTCAGCTTCAGCGGCAGATGCGAACTCTGACCACCGTACACCTTGTTGCCGACCTGGCGCTTGGCGTAATTCACCAGAATCTTGCGCTGACCGCGCTCAACAAACACAACCCCTGCCGTCACACCTGCCACCAACAGACACACGATGATGGCAATCAACGGATGCATGGCGCCGGTATGAACCAGATCAAACAGACCACCCAACGAAGTCGGCAATCCCGCAGCAATACCACCGAAGATGATGATGGAGATACCGTTACCAATACCGCGTTCGGTAATCTGCTCACCCAACCACATCAGGAACAGCGTGCCGGTCACCAAGGTGGTCACCGTCGTGATCGTGAACATCAGACCTGGGTTCATCACCAGACCAGCCTGCTGCTCAAGCATTACCGAGATGCTGACCGCCTGGAACAGCGCCAGAGCCACCGTCCCGTACCGGGTGTACTGAGTCATCTTGCGGCGACCAGCCTCCCCTTCCTTCTTGAGGGCCTCAAGCGCTGGCGACGCAATCGTCAGCAGCTGCATGATGATCGATGCCGAGATGTACGGCATGATGCCCAACGCGAAGATCGTGAAGCGCGACAATGCGCCGCCGGAGAAGAGGTTTAGCACCCCGAGGATGCCGCCCTTCTGCGACTCGAACATCTTGGCCAGCACATCGGGATCGATGCCAGGTACCGGGATGTGCGCGCCGATGCGATACACCACCAGGGCGCCGAGCAGGAACAGCAGACGCTTTTTCAGGTCCGCGAACTTCCCGCTCTTGCCTAGCGTTGCAGTCTGGTTAGCCACGTAGCTTTTCCGAGTCCGTTATCAGGCTACCGAGCCGCCAGCTGCTTCGATCGCAGCCTTTGCGCCCTTGGTTGCAGTGACACCGCGCAGCGTCACCTTGCGGGCAATGGCGCCCGACAGGATGACCTTGGCGGACAGCGCATCACCAGGAACGATGCCGGCTTGCTTGAGCGACAGCAGATCGATTTCGTCGATCGGCAGATCGTTGATTTCGGAAAGGCGAACTTCAGCGTTGCGTGCCGCCGTCAGCGACACGAAGCCGCGCTTCGGCAGACGACGCTGCATGGGCATCTGGCCGCCTTCGAAGCCAACCTTGTGGAAACCACCTGCACGCGACTTCTGACCTTTGTGACCACGACCGCAGGTCTTGCCCAGACCGCTGCCAATACCGCGGCCGACGCGACGACGACCGCGCTTGGCGCCATCGGCAGGCTTCAGATTATTGAGATCCATCACGCACTCCACTTCACGAGGTAGGCGACCTTGGTGATCATGCCGCGCACTGCCGGCGTATCTTCCAGTTCAACCGTATGGTTCAGACGACGCAGGCCCAGACCACGCACCGTTGCACGATGCGATTCCTTGGTGCCGATGATGCTCTTGACGAGCGTCACACGAATCTTCTTGTCGGCCATGATTACCCCAGAATCTCTTCCACCGTCTTGCCACGCTTGGCGGCAATCTCGGCGGGGGTGTTGATCTTGAACACACCGTCCAGCGTAGCGCGGACGACGTTGTACGGATTGGTCGAACCCAGGCACTTGGCGATCACGTCAGTCACGCCCATCACTTCGAAGACGGCGCGCATTGCACCGCCAGCGATGATGCCGGTACCGCTCGGAGCCGGCTGGATGAGCACCACGGATGCGCCATGACGGCCGATGACGGAGTGCTGAACAGTGCCGTTCTTGAGCGAAACCTTGCCCATCTTGCGGCGCGCTTCGTCCATTGCCTTCTGCACAGCGACGGGCACTTCACGCGACTTGCCCTTGCCCATGCCCACAGCGCCATCACCATCACCCACCACGGTCAGTGCGGCAAAACCGAGAATACGGCCGCCCTTCACCACCTTGGTGACGCGATTGATGGAAACCATCTTTTCGCGCAGGCCATCATCACGCTCTTCTTGTGCCTGCGGTTTCTTTCTTTCTTGCTTAGCCATGAGTCTTCTCGCTTAGAACTTGAGGCCGCTTTCACGTGCCGCTTCGGCCAGAGCCTTGACGCGACCGTGATACTGGAAACCGGCACGGTCGAACGCGACCGTCTGGACGCCCGCTGCAACAGCGCGTTCGGCAATCAGCTTGCCAACCGCGGTTGCTGCTGCGACGTTGCCGCCGTTGGCCACCTGGCCGCGCACAGTCGGCTCGACGGTGGAGGCCGAAGCCAGCACCTTGGAACCGCAGTCGGAAATGACTTGTGCGTAAATGTGCAGATTCGAGCGGAACACCGTCAAACGGGCAACCTTCAGCTCGGCGATACGGGCGCGAGTTTTGCGGGCCCTGCGCAAACGTGCTTCTTTCTTGTTCATACCATCCGCCCTTACTTCTTCTTGGTCTCTTTGATGACCACGACTTCGTCGGAATACCGCACACCCTTGCCCTTGTACGGCTCGGGAGCACGATAGGCACGCACTTCTGCGGCCACTTGACCCACTTGCTGCTTGTCGACGCCCTTGATGACGATCTCGGTTTGCGAAGGCGTTTCAACCTTCACACCAGCCGGCATCTGGTGAACCACCGGGTGCGAAAAACCCAGCGTCAGATTCAGCTTGTCACCCTGAGCCTGGGCACGATAGCCCACGCCAACCAGATTCAGCTTGCGCTCGAAACCCTTGCTCACGCCCGTCACCATGTTGTTGATGACAGCACGGGTAGTACCCGACAGAGCGTTGGAGTTGTCGGCGCCTTCAACAGCCTTGACAACCAAGTTCGAACCATCACGTTCGACAGTCACAGCCGGATGAATACGTTGCTTCAGGGTCCCAAGGGAGCCCTTGATAACGATCTCGCCAGCAGCGATGGTCGCATCCACGCCCGCAGGCAGTGCAACCGGATTCTTTGCAACACGCGACATGCTTATCTCCTTACGCGACGATGCAGAGAACTTCGCCGCCGACATTGCTGGCGCGAGCACGACGGTCGGTCATCACACCGGAGGGCGTTGACACGATGGCCACACCCAGACCGTTCATCACACGCGGCAGCTCGTCGCTACCCTTGTACACACGCAGACCAGGACGGCTCACGCGCTCAATGCGCTCGATAACCGGACGACCTGCGTAGTACTTGAGAGCGATATGCAGCTCGCTCTTGGCCGCTTCGCCACGAATAGCGAAGTCCTCGATATAACCTTCGTCCTTCAACACCTTGGCGATGGCAACTTTCAGCTTCGAAGAAGGCATAACAACAGCAGCCTTCTCGGACATCTGCGCGTTGCGAATGCGCGTCAGCATATCGGCGATCGGATCGGACATACTCATTCTTCGATCTCCTTACCAGCTCGCCTTGGTCATGCCAGGGATTTCACCCCGGAATGCGGCTTCACGAATCTTCAAACGGCACAGGCCGAACTTGCGGAACACACCACGCGGGCGACCGGTGATCTCGCAGCGATTACGCTGGCGAGTCGGAGCCGCATTGCGGGGCAACTGCTGCAGCTTCAGGCGCGCAGCGTGACGCTCTTCGTCCGAACGCGAGGCATCGTTGATGACATCGTTGAGCGATTTGCGCTTGGCAGCAAACTTGTCAGCCAGCTTGCGGCGCTTCTCTTCACGATTGATCAGTGACAGTTTTGCCATGTGAGCCTCAGTTCTTGAACGGGAACTTGAACGCAGCCAGCAGCGCACGCGCTTCGGCATCGTTCTTCGCGGTGGTGGTGATACTGATATTCAGGCCACGCAGCGCATCGATCTTGTCGTACTCGATCTCGGGGAAAATAATCTGCTCTTTCACCCCGAGGTTGTAGTTGCCGCGACCATCAAAACCCTTGCCCTGAATACCGCGGAAATCGCGGATACGCGGCATGGCGATGGTAATCAGGCGATCCAGGAATTCGAACATGCGCGGACCACGCAGGGTCACCATGCAGCCGATCGGATAGCCTTCGCGAATCTTGAAGCCAGCGATGGACTTCTTGGCCTTGGTGGTGACAGGCTTCTGGCCGGCGATCTTGGTCAGATCACCCAGCGCATGCTCCAGCACCTTCTTGTCGCCCACCGCTTCGCCAACACCCATGTTCAGGGTGATCTTGTCGATGCGCGGCACTTCCATGACGGACTTGTAACCAAACTGCTTGAGCAGCTCCGGCACAACCGTTGCCTTGTAATAGTCTTGCAGACGAGCCATGACTTTTCCTTACGCCCCGACCACGGCGCCGTTGGACTTGAAGAAGCGGACCTTCTTTTCGCCTTCAAGCTTGAAACCGACGCGATCGGCTTTTTGCGTCGCAGGATTGAACAGCGCGACGTTCGACACATGAATCGGCATCTCTTTTTCAACGATGCCACCCACCTGACCCTTGACGGGATTCGGCTTCACATGCTTTTTGACGCGATTGACGCCATCGACGACCACATAGTCAGCCGACACGCGACGAGCAACCGCACCGCGCTTGCCCTTGTCTTTACCCGTCAGGACGATGACTTCGTCCCCTTTGCGGATCTTGTCCATCCCCAGCTCCTCAGAGAACTTCCGGCGCCAGAGACACGATCTTCATGAAGCGCTCGCCACGCAACTCACGCGTAACGGGCCCGAAGATACGAGTGCCAATCGGCTCCAGCTTGTTGTTGAGCAGCACAGCGGCGTTCTTGTCGAACTTGATCAGCGAACCATCAGGACGGCGCACGCCCTTGGCGGTACGCACAACCACGGCGCTGTACACATCACCCTTCTTGACACGCCCACGAGGCGCGGCATCCTTGATGCTGACCTTGATGATGTCACCCACGCCCGCATAGCGACGCTTGGACCCACCCAGCACCTTGATGCACATGACCGAACGCGCGCCGGTGTTATCGGCCACGTCGAGTATCGACTGCATTTGGATCATTTTTTAAACTCCATCCAACTTGAAGCACTTCACAACGAAGCACCCAGTCTTGGATCCCGTCCGGGAAATTGCCCCCGCGAACACCGCGAGGAAATGAGCCGGCGATTATGGCCGGCTTTTGAAACTTTTGCAAGGGGTTGTTTGCAACCCCTTTCAGATCATCAAGCGGCCTGGGCCTTTTCGACAACCTTGGTGACACGCCAGCTCTTGGTCTTGGAGATCGGACGGCACTCTTCGATCTCAACCAGGTCGCCTTCAGCGGCAATGCCGCCTTCAACGTGTGCGTGATACTTGTTGGAACGGATGATGACCTTGCCGTACAGCGGGTGCTTCACGCGACGCTCGATAAGCACCGTGACGGTCTTGTTCATCTTGTCGCTGACGACGCGGCCCACCAGGGTGCGGCGCACGACGGCTTGATTCTGTTCACTCATTGCGACGCCCTTTACTTGGCCAGCTGGCGCTGGATGGTGCGCACGCGGGCGATGTCACGACGGACACGACCCAGTTGTGCGCTATTGGCCAGCTGCTGCGTAGCGTGCTGCATGCGCAGCGAAAACTGTTCTTTCAGCAGACCGAGCAATTCGGTCTGCAGCTCTTCGGCGCTCTTGGCGCGCAGATCACTCGCCTTCATGATCAGACTCCAACGTGCCGCGTGACGAACGCGGTTTCAAGCGGCAGCTTCGCAGCGGCCAGACGGAATGCCTCACGGGCCAGCGCTTCATCAACGCCGTCCATTTCGTAGAGCACCTTACCCGGCTGGATCTCAGCGACCCAGTACTCCGGATTACCCTTACCGTTACCCATACGGACTTCAGCAGGCTTCTTGGAAATCGGCTTGTCCGGGAAGATGCGGATCCAGATGCGGCCACCGCGCTTGATGTGACGCGTCATGGCACGACGTGCCGATTCGATCTGGCGGGCAGTCAGGCGGCCACGACCAATAGCCTTGAGGCCATATTCACCGAAGCTCACGGAAGCGCCGCGGGTAGCAACACCCTTGTTACGGCCCTTCTGTTCCTTGCGGTACTTTCTTCTATTCGGCTGCAGCATCGCTTGCTCCTGCGGTCTTCACGCCCGGGCTCTTGCGCACGGTACGACGTGCAGCGGGCTTGGCATCCCCCTCGTTACGAGCGGGACGACGGCCACGACGGGCCTCGTTGTCATTTGCTTCCGGCGTAGCAGCCACTTCATTGCCCTTGGCGTGCTCACCCTTGTAGACCCACACCTTGATACCGATCAGGCCATAGGTCGTACGGGCTTCGGAAGTGCCGTAGTCGATGTCGGCGCGCAGCGTGTGCAGCGGCACACGGCCTTCGCGATACCATTCGGTACGCGCAATTTCTGCACCGTTCAGACGACCCGAGCTCATGATCTTGATACCCAGGGCGCCGAGACGCATGGCGTTCTGCATCGCACGCTTCATTGCGCGACGGAACATGATGCGCTTTTCGAGCTGCTGAGCGATCGAATCAGCAATCAGCTGAGCATCGACTTCAGGCTTGCGGATCTCTTCGATATTGACGTGCACCGGCACGCCCATGATCTTTTGCAGATCGCTCTTGAGCTGCTCGATGTCTTCGCCCTTCTTGCCGATCACAACACCCGGACGGGCGCTGAAAACGGTAATGCGGGCGTTCTTTGCCGGACGCTCGATCAGCACACGGCCGACGGAAGCGTGCGACAGCTTCTTCGAGAGATGCTCGCGGACCTTGATGTCCTCTTGCAGCATGCGACCAAAGTTCTGGCTGTTGGCGTACCAACGCGAACTCCAGTCACGCGTGACCGCAAGGCGGAACCCGGTCGGATGAATCTTCTGTCCCATGAGTTCCCCTTATTCCCCGACAGTCACGAAAATGTGGCAAGTCTGCTTCTCGATGCGATTACCACGACCCTTTGCACGGGCAGTGAAACGCTTCAGCGAAGTCGCCTTCTCCACATGAATGGTCTTGATCTTCAGCGCATCGATATCAGCGCCGTCGTTGTGCTCGGCGTTGGCGATCGCAGATTCCAGAACCTTCTTGATGATCGTTGCACCCTTCTTGGGGGAGAACGCCAGAATGTTCAGGGCCTGATCCACAGGCTTGCCGCGCACGAGGTCAGCAACCAGGCGGCCCTTTTGAGCCGACAGTCGCACACCACGCAGAATGGCATTGGTTTCCATGATCACCTCTTACTTCTTGGCCTTCTTGCTGGCAGCGTGACCCTTGAAGGTACGCGTCAGCGCGAATTCGCCGAGCTTGTGACCGACCATGTTTTCAGAAACATAGACGGGAATGTGTTGACGGCCGTTATGCACTGCGATCGTCAGACCGACGAACTCCGGCAGAACGGTGGAACGACGCGACCAAGTCTTGATCGGACGCTTGTCATTGGAGCTCACCGCAGCGTCCACTTTCTTCAGCAAGTGGGCGTTTACAAACGGGCCTTTTTTGATAGAACGAGCCATTGACTACCCCTTAACGCTTGTGACGACGCTGAACGATCATGGTGTCCGTACGCTTGTTGCTACGCGTACGGTAACCCTTGGTCGGCAGACCCCACGGACTGACCGGCACGCGGCCCTCACCCGTCTTGCCTTCACCACCACCGTGCGGGTGATCGACCGGGTTCATGACCACACCACGCACCGTCGGGCGAATGCCGCGCCAGCGCTGAGCACCGGCCTTGCCGATCTTGCGCAGGTTGTTTTCTTCGTTACCGACCTCACCGATCGTTGCGCGGCACTCGACGTGCACACGACGGATTTCGCCGGAGCGCAAACGCAGCTGAGCGTAAGAACCTTCACGCGCCAGCAGTTGCACCGAAGTGCCAGCCGAACGCGCCAGTTGCGCGCCCTTGCCCGGCAGGATTTCGACGCAGTGAATCGTCGTACCCACGGGAATGTTGCGGATCGGCAGTGCGTTACCCGACTTGATCGGCGCTTCCGAGCCAGACATGATGTCCTGACCAACCACAGCACCCTTCGGGGCGATGATGTAGCGGCGCTCGCCATCCTTGTACAGCACCAGCGCGATGTGCGCCGTGCGGTTCGGATCGTATTCGAGGCGCTCGATCTTGCCGGGGATGCCATCCTTGTTGCGCTTGAAGTCAACCAGGCGGTAGTGCTGCTTGTGACCACCACCCTTGTGACGGGTCGTGATGCGACCGTTGTTGTTACGGCCAGCAGTCTTCGACTGGCTTTCAACCAGCGAAGCCTCGGGGCGACCCTTGTACAGATTCGGGCTAACAACCTTGACGAGACCGCGACGGCCCGGGGATGTCGGTTTGACCTTGACCAGCATTATGCTGCCCCCCCTTCAAAATTCAGTTCCTGGCCAGGCTTCAGGCACACGAAAGCCTTCTTCCAGCCCTTGCGTTGGCCGATGCTCTTGCCGAAACGCTTGACCTTACCCTTGACGTTCAGGGTCTGCACGGACTCGACCTGCACCTTGAACAGCAGCTCAACGGCAGCCTTGATTTCCGGCTTGGTCGCATCGGACGCGACGCGAAAGACCACTTGCTCATTCTTGTCGGCCACGGTCGTAGCCTTTTCCGAGATCTGCGGTGCGAGCAGCACCTGCATCAGTCGCTCTTGGCTGAAGCTCATTGCCACACCTCTTCCATCTTTGCAACCGCAGCACGGGTGATCAGCACGCGCGGGAAGCGAACCAAGGAGACCGGATCAGCTTCGTGAGCGGCGAGCACCAGCACGTTGGGCAGGTTGCGCGACGAGAGATACAGATTCTCGTCAACTTCGTCAGTGATCACGAGCACCGACTCAACACCGTAGCCCTTGAGCTTCTGGGCAAACAGTTTGGTCTTCGGCGACTCAAGCGAGACGCTCTCGACAACCGCGAGACGATCTTCACGCACCAGCTGCGAGAGGATCGACGCCATACCGGCGCGATACATCTTGCGGTTAACCTTCTGGCTGAAGTTTTCATCCGGACGATTCGGGAAGATGCGGCCGCCGCCACGCCATAGCGGCGAGGAGCTCATACCAGCACGCGCATTACCCGTACCCTTCTGACGGAAAGGCTTCTTGGTCGTGTGCGAAACCTCGCCACGATCCTTCTGCGCACGATTGCCCGAGCGCGCGTTGGCCTGATAAGCCACGACGAGCTGGTGAATCAGCGCTTCATTGTATTCACGACCAAACAGCGCATCCGATGCTTGCAGCGTCGAAGCGGCAGCGCCTTGATCATTGATCAGTTTCAGTTCCATGGCGTCTCCGATCAGCTCTTTACGGCCGGGCGCACAACCACGTCGCCGCCGTCATGACCGGGCACAGCGCCCTTGACGAGAAGCAGGCCGCGCTCAGTATCCACGCGCACCACTTCCAGATTCTGCACCGTCGCCTTTACCGCGCCGAGGTGACCCGTCATGCGCTTGCCAGGGAAAACGCGACCCGGATCCTGCGCCATACCAATGGAGCCCGGAACGTTGTGGCTACGCGAGTTACCGTGCGAGGCACGGTTCGACGAGAAGTTGTGGCGCTTGATAACACCGGCATAACCCTTACCGATCGACGTACCGGTGACATCCACCTTCTGACCGACAGCAAAGATTTCGACGCTGATGACATCACCCGCCTTGTAGCTGGCAACCTGCTCAGCCGCAACGGGGAATTCGCGCATGACGCTACCGGCTTCAACACCTGCTTTGGCAAGGTGACCGGCGAGCGCCTTGTTCACTCGGGACGCACGACGCGCACCGAAGGCAACCTGAACGGCGGAATAACCATCCGTTTCAGGCGTCTTGATCTGGGTCACACGGTTGTTCGACACGTCAAGCACAGTCACCGGAACGGACGCACCGTCCTCGGCAAAAATGCGAGTCATGCCGACCTTGCGACCGACAAGGCCTAGACTCATTTTTTTCTCCTATGACCCGGTTTCGATTGACCGGATCGCCATTAAAACAACACCAGAGCACGCACCCAAAAAGAAGAATGCGCGAAGCCGGCGATTCTAGCCGGCTTTTAACCTGGAATGCAAGCGCTATTTATTGCAGCTTGATTTCGACATCCACGCCAGCGGGCAGATCGAGTTTCATCAGGGCGTCGACCGTCTTGTCGGTCGGGTCGATGATGTCCATCAGACGCTGGTGGGTACGAATTTCGAACTGGTCGCGCGAAGTCTTATTGACGTGCGGCGAACGCAGGATGTTGAAACGCTCGATACGGGTCGGCAGGGGCACGGGGCCGCGCACAACAGCGCCAGTACGCTTGGCGGTATCAACGATCTCGAGGGCCGACTGGTCGATCAGGCGATAGTCGAAAGCCTTGAGGCGAATACGGATCTTCTGGTTTGCCATGATTTTTCCTAAAGAGCAAAAGAGCGAAAGAACGGGAAAGCGGCGGGCATTCTACATGCCCGCCGCCCTGATGCAAATTACTCGATGATCTTTGCCACGACGCCGGCGCCGACGGTACGACCGCCTTCACGGATGGCGAAGCGCAGACCTTCTTCCATGGCGATCGGGGCAATCAGCTTGACCGTCATGGCGATGTTGTCGCCAGGCATGACCATCTCGGTGCCTTCCGGCAGGCTGATGGCGCCCGTGACGTCCGTCGTACGGAAGTAGAACTGCGGACGGTAGTTGTTGAAGAACGGGGTGTGGCGACCACCTTCGTCCTTCGACAGGATGTAGAACCTCGCCCGTGAAGTGGGTGTGCGGCTTGATCGAGCCCGGCTTGCAGAGAACCTGGCCGCGTTCGACTTCTTCACGCTTGGTGCCGCGCAGGAGCACGCCGACGTTGTCGCCAGCTTGACCTTGGTCGAGCAGCTTGCGGAACATTTCGACGCCCGTGCAGATGGTCTTCTGGGTGTCCTTGATGCCGACGATTTCGATTTCTTCGCCGACCTTGACGATGCCGCGTTCGATACGACCCGTCACGACGGTGCCGCGACCGGAGATGGAGAAGACGTCTTCGATAGGCATCAGGAACGGCAGGTCCACTGCGCGCTCAGGCGTGGGGATGTAGCTGTCGAGTGCGGCAGCCAGGGCCATGATGGCGCCTTCGCCGAGTTCGCCCTTATCGCCCTCGAGGGCCTTGAGTGCGGAGCCCTTGACGATGGGGATGTCGTCGCCAGGGAATTCGTACTTGCTGAGCAGTTCGCGGACTTCCATTTCGACGAGCTCGAGGAGTTCGGCGTCGTCAACCATGTCGCACTTGTTCAGGAAGACGATGATGTAGGGCACGCCAACCTGACGGGCCAGCAGGATGTGCTCGCGGGTTTGGGGCATGGGGCCGTCGGCTGCGGAGCAGACGAGGATGGCGCCGTCCATCTGGGCGGCACCGGTAATCATGTTCTTGACGTAGTCGGCGTGACCCGGGCAGTCAACGTGGGCGTAGTGGCGGTTGGCCGTTTCGTATTCCACGTGGGCGGTGTTGATGGTGATGCCGCGTGCCTTTTCTTCCGGCGCCGCGTCGATCTGGTCGTAGGCCTTGGCCGAACCGCCGAACTTCGATGCCAGCACCGTCGTGATCGCCGCCGTCAGCGTCGTCTTGCCGTGGTCAACGTGACCAATCGTGCCTACGTTCACGTGCGGTTTCGTCCGCTCAAATTTTTCCTTGGCCATTTTCTAGGTCCTCAATGTTTAAAAGTCTGATTACTTTTTGTTGATGATGGCGTCAGCGACATTCTTCGGCGCTTCGCTGTAGTGCTTGAACTCCATGGAGTACGTAGCACGGCCCTGCGACAGCGAACGCATCGTGGTCGAGTAGCCGAACATTTCTGCCAGCGGCACTTCGGCCTTGATGGCCTTGATGCCGCCAGGAATGTCGTCCATGCCCAGCACGATGCCACGGCGGCCTGACAGGTCACCCATGATGTTGCCCATGAACTCTTCCGGCGTCTCGACTTCAACCGACATCATCGGCTCGAGCAGCACGGGGCCAGCACGGCGGCAGCCTTCCTTGAAGGCCATCGAAGCGGCCATCTTGAACGCGTTTTCGTTCGAGTCCACGTCGTGGTAGGAACCGAAGTGCAACGTGCACTTCACATCCACCACCGGGAAGCCGGCGAGCACGCCATTCGGGATGCTTTCCTGCAGACCCTTGTCGACCGCGGGGATGAATTCGCGCGGCACAACACCGCCCTTGATGGCGTCGACGAATTCGTAGCCCTTGCCCGGTTCGTTCGGTTCGATCTTGAGCACGACGTGGCCGTATTGACCGCGACCACCGGACTGCTTGACGAACTTGCCTTCGGCATCGTTGACAACCTTGCGGATGGTTTCGCGGTAAGCCACTTGCGGAGCGCCGACGTTGGCTTCAACGCCGAACTCGCGCTTCATGCGGTCAACCAGAATTTCAAGGTGCAGCTCGCCCATACCGGAGATGATGGTCTGGCCGGACTCTTCGTCGGTACGCACACGGAACGACGGGTCTTCCTGTGCCAGGCGGCCCAGTGCAATACCCATCTTTTCCTGGTCGCCCTTGGTCTTCGGCTCGACAGCCACGTGAATCACGGGCTCGGGGAACTCCATGCGCTCCAGAGTCACTTCCGCATCCGGATCACACAGGGTTTCACCGGTCGTCACGGACGACAGGCCAATACACGCAGCGATGTCGCCGGCGCGCACTTCGTCGATTTCTTCACGGTTGTTGGCGTGCATCTGCACCAGACGACCGATACGTTCCTTCTTGCCCTTGATCGGGTTGTAGACCGAGTCGCCCGACTTCAGCACGCCCGAATAGACGCGGATGAAGGTGAGCTGACCGACGTACTTGTCCGTCATGAGCTTGAACGCGAGGGCCGAGAACTTTTCGCTGTCATCAGCACTACGGGTGACAGGCTTGTCATCTTCGTCGGTGCCGTCAACCGGGGGAATATCCACCGGCGAAGGCATGTATTCGATGACGGCATCCAGCATGGCCTGCACGCCCTTGTTCTTGAACGCGGTGCCACACATCATCGGGACGATTTCGCCCTTGATGGTACGGTCACGCAGCGCGGCCTTGAGGTCAGCTTCCGACAGGTCGCCTTCTTCAAGGTACTTGTTCATCAGCTCTTCCGACGACTCAGCCGCCGCTTCGAGCATCTTTTCGCGCCATTCGTTGGCCGTATCGACCAGATTGGCCGGGATGTCTTCGTAGGTGAACTTGGTGCCTTGCGAAGCCTCATCCCACAGGATGGCCTTCATCTTGACGAGGTCGATCACGCCACTGAAGGTGTCTTCCGCGCCGATAGGCACTTGAATGGGCACCGGATTGGCGGACAGACGGGTACGCATCTGGTTGTAGACTTTGAAGAAGTCTGCACCCTGACGGTCCATCTTGTTCACGAAGGCCAGACGCGGCACACCGTACTTGTTGGCCTGACGCCACACGGTTTCCGACTGCGGCTGCACGCCACCCACGGCACAGTAGACCATGCAGGCGCCGTCGAGCACGCGCATGGAACGCTCGACTTCGATCGTGAAGTCAACGTGCCCAGGGGTGTCGATGATGTTGATGCGGTGATCCTGGAAGTTACCGGCCATGCCCTTCCAGAAACAGGTGGTCGCAGCAGAGGTAATCGTGATGCCACGCTCCTGCTCCTGCTCCATCCAGTCCATGGTCGCAGCGCCATCGTGCACTTCACCGATCTTGTGGTTCACACCGGTGTAGAACAGGATGCGCTCGGTCGTCGTCGTCTTGCCGGCGTCGATGTGCGCCGAGATGCCGATGTTGCGATATCGCTCGATGGGGGTCTTGCGTGCCACGATGTTCGCCCTTCGTAGGTAGGTTGAGTTCTGTATTTCAAGCGGATGACAAGCTTGTATCCGCAAAAAGCATTCGAGCCCTTTGCAGGGCCCGAGCGGTTTTGGTCACTTTCGCGATCAGAACCTGAAGTGAGCAAACGCCTTGTTGGCGTCGGCCATGCGGTGCACTTCGTCACGCTTCTTCATGGCCGCGCCACGACCTTCCGAAGCTTCGATCAGCTCGCCAGCCAGACGCTGGGCCATCGATTTTTCGGAACGCTTGCGGGCAGCTTCACGAATCCAGCGCATCGACAGCGCCATACGGCGGCTGGGGCGCACTTCAACCGGCACCTGGTAGTTTGCACCACCCACACGACGGCTCTTCACTTCGACCACCGGCTTCACGTTGCCGAGAGCGGTCTGAAAGACTTCGATCGGATCCTTGCCGGACTTGCTGGCGATCGTATCGAGCGCGCCATAAATGATGCGCTCGGCAACGGCCTTCTTGCCGCCGATCATGAGGACGTTGATGAACTTGGAAATATCCTGGCTACCGAATTTCGGATCAGGCAGGATTTCACGTTTCGGTACTTCGCGACGACGGGGCATGTCAGTCTCCTTTCGTCAATGATTAGGACTTCTTCGGGCGCTTCGCGCCGTACTTGGAACGGGATTGCTTACGGTCCTTGACGCCTTGCAGGTCAAGCGAACCGCGCACGATGTGGTAACGCACACCCGGCAAGTCCTTCACACGACCACCGCGGATCAGCACAACCGAGTGTTCCTGCAGGTTGTGGCCTTCGCCGCCGATGTAGGAGATGACCTCGAAACCGTTGGTCAGACGCACCTTTGCGACCTTACGAAGCGCCGAGTTCGGCTTCTTCGGAGTCGTGGTGTAGACGCGGGTACAAACGCCGCGCTTCTGGGGACAAGCTTCCAGCGCCGGCACCTTGCTCTTGCTGACGATGGCCTGACGTCCCTGACGTACAAGCTGGTTAATGGTTGGCATGACTTTCCTTGGATCGCACCACTTCTGGACGGGAACCACCCCACCCCGGGCCGCAATCAAACAGTTACTACAAAAACTTGAGCCGGCACGCGAGTGCCGGCTCACTCAAAGACGCGGGAGTATAAAAGCCTCCCGCATCAACGTCGAACTTCAGCCCTCGGCCGGCGTCTCCGTGGTCTGCTCCGCCGGCGCCTCGCCCAGTCCGCTCAGGAAGTCGCTTCCCAGGTCGATACCGGCCGATTGCGCACGACGGGTGCGGTGATAAGCCAGACCCGTACCTGCCGGGATCAGGCGACCGACGATGACGTTTTCCTTCAGGCCGCGCAGCTCGTCGCGCTTGCCCATGATGGCAGCCTCGGTAAGCACGCGGGTCGTTTCCTGGAAGGAAGCGGCCGAGATGAAGGAGTCGGTCGACAACGAGGCCTTGGTAATACCAAGCAGCATGTACTCGTAAGTCGCAGGCTGCTTGTCGTTGCCCACCACCTTGTCGTTCTCGTCCAGCAGCTCGGAACGCTCGACCTGCTCTTCACGAATGAACTTGGTATCGCCCGGATCGCTGACAACCACGCGACGCAGCATCTGGCGAACGATCACTTCGATGTGCTTGTCGTTGATCTTCACGCCTTGCAGGCGATAAACGTCCTGCACTTCGTCGATGATGTAACGGGCCAGAGCCTCGACGCCCTGCAGGCGCAGGATGTCGTGCGGGTCGGCCGGACCGTCGACGATGAGTTCGCCACGCTGGACAACCTGACCGTCGTGCACCATCACATGCTTGTCCTTCGGGATCAGGAACTCATGCTTGGTGCCATCCGGCTCGGTAATCTCGAGACGCTGCTTGCCCTTGGTTTCCTTGCCGAACGACAGCGTGCCAGTGACTTCAGCCAGCATGCCGGCATCCTTCGGAGCGCGGGCTTCGAACAATTCGGCCACACGCGGCAGACCGCCGGTAATGTCGCGGGTCTTGGCCGATTCCTGCGGGATACGTGCCAGCACGTCGCCCTTGTGGATCTGCTGACCGTCCTTGACGGTGATCAGCGAGCCGACCTGGAAGGTGATGGTCACCGGATGATCCGTGCCCGGGATCTTCACTTCTTCGCCTTGTTCGTTCAGCAGCTTGACCTGCGGACGCACGCCCTTGGACGGCGACGAACCTGCGCGACGCTTGGCATCGATCACCACCAGCGTGGACAGACCGGTGACATCGTCGATCTGCTTGGCAACGGTGACGCCCTCTTCCACGTTTTCGAACTTGATGGAGCCATCGTGTTCGGCAACGATAGGACGGGTATGCGGATCCCAGTTGGCAAGCTGCGTCCCTGCCTTGATGCTTTGACCGTCATCGACGATCAGGGTCGCACCGTACGGCAGCTTGTGACGCTCGCGCTCGCGACCCATATCGTCTGCAACGATGACTTCGGCCGAACGGGCAATAACGATCTTCTCGCCCTTGGCGTTGGTGACATAGCGCATGTTGCCGGTCTGGAAGCGCACCGTACCAGCCGACTTGGCTTCCACCGAGCTGGCCACCGCCGCACGCGACGCTGCACCACCGACGTGGAAGGTACGCATTGTCAGCTGCGTGCCGGGCTCACCGATCGACTGTGCAGCGATCACGCCGACAGCCTCACCGGCATTCACCAGCTGACCGCGACCGAGGTCACGGCCGTAGCACTTGGCGCACAGGCCATAGCGGGTGTCGCAGGTCAGCGGGGTGCGCACACGCACTTCGTCGATACCCAGCGAATCGATCAGGTCGCAGGCGTCTTCATCAACCAGATCACCGGCGTAAATGATGGATTCCTGCGTTTCGGGATTGACGATATCGTCAGCCGTCACGCGACCGAGGATGCGCTCACGCAGCGCCTCGACAACTTCACCGCCCTCGATCAACGCCTTCATGACGAAACCGCTGGAGGTGCCGCAGTCGTCTTCGATGACAACCAGATCCTGCGTCACATCAACCAGACGACGTGTCAGGTAACCGGAGTTCGCGGTCTTCAACGCCGTATCGGCCAGACCCTTACGGGCGCCGTGGGTCGAGATGAAGTACTGCAGAACGTTCAAGCCTTCACGGAAGTTCGTCGTAATCGGCGTCTCGATGATGGAGCCGTCCGGCTTGGCCATCAGGCCGCGCATGCCGGCGAGCTGACGGATCTGAGCCGCGGAACCACGAGCGCCCGAGTCAGCCATCATGTAGATCGAGTTGAACGACTCCTGCTTCGTTGCCTTGCCCTCGCGGTCGATCACGTCTTCCTGGCCGAGGTGCTCCATCATGGCCTTGGCCACCTGGTCACCGGTGCGGCCCCAGATATCCACGACCTTGTTGTAGCGCTCGCCATCGGTCACAAGACCGGAAGCGTATTGCTGGGCAATTTCCTTCACTTCGTGCTCGGACGCCGCAATGATGGATTCCTTGGCCTTCGGCACAAGCATGTCCTTCACGGCGATCGAGATACCCGCACGCGTTGCCAGACGGAAACCGAACTGCATCAGCTTGTCAGCAAAGATGACGGTTTCACGCAAGCCGCAGCGACGGAACGAGGTATTGATGAGGCGCGAGATTTCTTTCTTCTTGAGTGCCTTGTCGATCACGCTGAACGGCAGGCCTGCAGGAAGGATCTCGGACAGCAGCGCACGGCCAGCCGTCGTGTTGTAGCGCGTCACCTTCTCGAGGCGCTCACCTGCATCATTGATCTCGACTTCGCGGATACGTACAGCGACCTTCGCATGCAGCGAGATCTGGCCGGATTCGTATGCGCGCTTGACTTCGTTGGTGTCAACAAAAGCCATACCCTCGCCGCGCGCATTCACGCCAGCACGAGTCGCGTAGTAGAGACCCAGCACCACGTCTTGCGACGGGACGATGATCGGCTCGCCGTTGGCGGGCGACAGCACGTTGTTGGAGGCCAGCATAAGGGTGCGGGCTTCCATCTGCGCTTCGAGCGACAGCGGCACGTGAACAGCCATCTGGTCACCGTCGAAGTCGGCGTTGAAGGCCGCGCACACCAGCGGATGCAGCTGGATGGCCTTGCCTTCGATCAGCGTCGGTTCGAAAGCCTGGATACCGAGACGGTGCAGCGTCGGGGCGCGGTTCAGCATGACCGGATGTTCGCGGATCACCTCTTCGAGGATGTCCCACACCACCGGTTCTTGCGATTCGACGACCTTCTTGGCTTGCTTGATCGTGGTCGCGAGGCCCATCAGTTCGAGCTTGTTGAACACGAAGGGCTTGAACAGCTCGAGCGCCATCAGCTTGGGCAGGCCGCACTGGTGCAACTTGAGTTGCGGGCCCACGGTAATCACGGAACGACCGGAGTAGTCCACGCGCTTACCGAGCAGGTTCTGACGGAAGCGACCGCCCTTACCCTTGATCATGTCGGCCAGCGACTTCAGCGGACGCTTGTTGGCGCCGGTCATGGCCTTGCCACGACGACCGTTGTCGAGCAGCGAGTCGACGGCTTCCTGCAGCATGCGCTTTTCGTTGCGCACGATGATTTCCGGAGCCTTGAGTTCGAGCAGGCGCTTGAGACGGTTGTTACGGTTGATGACGCGACGATAGAGGTCGTTCAGGTCGGAGGTCGCGAAGCGGCCACCATCCAGCGGCACCAGCGGACGCAGGTCCGGCGGCAGCACCGGCAGCACTTCCATGATCATCCAGTCGGGCTTGATGCCGGACTGCGTGAAGGCCTCGAGCACCTTGAGGCGCTTGACGATCTTCTTGATCTTGGCTTCGGAACCCGTGGTTTCCAGCTCCGAACGCAGGCGCTCGACTTCGGAGGCGATGTCGATGCCGCGCAGCAGACCGCGGATACCTTCGGCGCCCATCAGCGCAACGAATTCGTCACCGAACTCTTCGGTCTTGGCGAGGTAGTCGTCTTCGGTCAGCAGCTGGCCCTTGGTCAACGGGGTCATGCCCGGCTCGACCACGACGAATGCTTCGAAGTACAGCACGCGTTCGATGTCGCGCAGGGTCATGTCGAGCACCATGCCCAGACGCGACGGCAGCGACTTCAGGAACCAGATGTGGGCAACCACCGAGGCGAGCTCGATGTGGCCCATGCGCTCACGACGCACCTTGGACAGCGTGACTTCGACGCCGCACTTTTCGCAGATGACGCCGCGATGCTTCAGGCGCTTGTACTTGCCGCACAGGCACTCGTAGTCTTTGACCGGACCAAAGATCTTGGCGCAGAACAGACCATCGCGCTCAGGCTTGAACGTACGGTAGTTGATGGTTTCCGGCTTCTTGACCTCACCGTATGACCAGGAACGGATCTTGTCCGGCGAAGCGAGGCCGATGGTAATGGCATCGAACTCTTCTTCGTTCGGCAGGGTTTGTTTGAACAGATCTGCGAGCAGGCTTTTCATGTATCAGTACTCCATTCCAGTCACGGATCAGTAACGCTCGAGATCGATATCGATCGCGAGCGAACGGATTTCCTTCACCAGCACGTTGAACGACTCCGGCATGCCGGCATCGATCTTGTGCTCGCCCTTGACGATGTTTTCGTAGACCTTGGTACGGCCATTCACGTCGTCGGACTTCACGGTCAGCATTTCCTGCAGCGTGTACGCGGCACCGTAAGCTTCCAGTGCCCACACTTCCATTTCACCGAAGCGCTGACCACCGAACTGGGCCTTACCACCCAGCGGCTGTTGCGTCACCAGCGAGTACGGACCCGTCGAACGCGCGTGCATCTTGTCGTCGACCAAGTGGTGCAGCTTCAGCACGTGCTTGTAGCCCACGGTCACCTGGCGCTCGAAAGCTTCACCGTTGCGGCCGTCGAACAGGGTGACCTGACCACCGGTGTCCATGCCAGCCAGCTTGAGCATGCCGATGATTTCTTCTTCGGTCGCACCGTCGAACACCGGCGTCGCGAAGGGCACGCCCTTCGACAGGTTGCTGGCCAGCTCGAGCACTTCGCCGTCCTTCAGGCCCGACAGATCTTCGGCCTTGCCGCTACCGTTATAGATCTCTTCGAGGAACTTGCGGATTTCCTTGGTATTGGTCTGCGAGGTGAGCATCGCGCCGATCTTGTTACCCAGGCCCTTGGCAGCCCAGCCCAAGTGGGTTTCAAGAATCTGACCGATGTTCATCCGCGACGGCACACCCAGCGGGTTCAGCACGATGTCGACCGGCGTACCGTTCTCCATGTACGGCATGTCTTCGACCGGAACGATCTTCGACACCACCCCCTTGTTACCGTGACGACCGGCCATCTTGTCACCCGGTTGCAGGCGACGCTTCACGGCCAGGTAGACCTTGACCATCTTCTGCACGCCCGGGGGCAGCTCGTCGCCTTGCGTGAGCTTCTTCTTCTTGGCTTCGAAAGCCAGATCGAAGTCCTTGCGGGTCTTCTCCAGACCTTCGCGCAGTTGCTCCAGCTGTTGGGCGATGGCATCGTCAGCCAGGCGAATGTCGAACCAGTTGTAAGGCTCGACCGTTTCCAGATAGGCCTTGTCGATCTTCGTGCCCTTGGCGAGCTTCTTCGGGCCACCGTTGGCGACCTGCCCGCCGATCAGGCGCTCGATACGCTCGAAAGCATCGCGCTCCACGATACGCATCTGGTCAGCGAGATCGAGACGATAGCTCTTGAGCATGTCGTCGATGATGGACTGGGCGCGCTTGTCGCGCTCGATGCCTTCACGCGTGAACACCTGCACGTCGATGACGGTGCCATTCATGCCCGAGGGCACGCGCAGCGAGGTGTCTTTCACGTCGGAAGCCTTCTCGCCGAAGATCGCGCGCAGCAGCTTTTCTTCCGGCGTCAGCTGGGTTTCGCCCTTCGGCGTGACCTTGCCGACCAGCACGTCACCGGCTTCGACTTCAGCGCCGATGTAGACGATACCGGCTTCGTCCAGACGGCCCAGTTGCACTTCGCCCAGCGAGGCGATGTCGCGCGTGATGTCTTCAGGTCCGAGCTTGGTGTCGCGAGCGACGACCGTCAGTTCTTCGATGTGGATCGAGGTGAAGCGATCATCGGCGACGACGCGTTCGGAGATCAGGATCGAGTCTTCGAAGTTGTAGCCGTTCCAGGGCATGAACGCGACCAGCATGTTCTGACCGAGGGCCAGTTCGCCGAGGTCGGTCGATGCGCCGTCAGCGATCACGTCGCCCTTGGCGATGATGTCGCTGATCTTCACGACCGGACGCTGGTTGATGTTGGTGTTCTGGTTGGAACGCGTGTACTTGATGAGGTTGTAGATGTCGACGCCGACTTCACCCGGCACCGTTTCATCGTCGTTCACACGGATCACGATACGGCCAGCGTCGATGTAGTCGACCACACCGCCGCGCAGTGCCTGCACCGTCGTACCCGAGTCAACGGCCACGGTACGCTCGATACCAGTGCCGACCAGCGGCTTTTCCGGACGCAGGCAAGGCACAGCCTGACGTTGCATGTTGGCGCCCATCAGCGCGCGGTTTGCGTCATCGTGCTCGAGGAACGGGATCAGCGAGGCTGCGACCGACACGATCTGCGACGGCGACACGTCCATATACTGGATCTGCATCGGCTCGACGAGGGTGAATTCACCCTTGTGACGCGCGGACACCAGCTCGCCCGTCAGCAACCCCTTCTTGTCCACTTCGGCGTTCGCCTGGGCGATCACGTACTGGCCTTCTTCGATGGCCGACAGGAAATCGATCTGGTCGGTGACCTTGCCGTCATTCACCTTGCGATACGGCGTCTCAAGGAAGCCGTATTCGTTGGTGCGACCATACACAGCCAGCGAGTTGATCAGGCCGATGTTCGGACCTTCCGGCGTTTCGATCGGGCACACGCGACCGTAGTGCGTCGGATGCACGTCACGCACTTCGAAGCCGGCACGCTCACGCGTCAGACCGCCCGGACCAAGAGCCGACACGCGGCGCTTGTGGGTAATTTCCGACAGCGGGTTGGTCTGGTCCATGAACTGCGACAGCTGCGAAGAACCGAAGAACTCCTTGATCGCCGCCGAAATGGGCTTGGCATTGATCAGGTCGTGCGGCATCAGGTTGTCGCTCTCGGCCTGACCGAGGCGTTCCTTGACGGCGCGCTCGACACGCACCAGACCGGCACGGAACTGGTTTTCAGCCAGCTCACCCACCGAACGCACGCGACGGTTACCAAGGTGATCGATATCGTCGATCTCGCCACGGCCGTTGCGCAGTTCGATGAGCACAGCGATGACGGACAGGATGTCTTCGTTCGACAGCACACCGGGGCCGATCTCGTCGCGATGGCCGATGGCGGCGTAGAAGCGCTTGAGCCACTCCGGTGCCTTGTCATCCAGCTTTTCCGGATAGGCACGACGGTTGAATTTCATGCGGCCGACCGTCAACAGGTCGTAGCGCTCTTCCGAATAGAAGAGGCCATTGAACAGCGACTCGACGGCATCTTCCGTAGGCGGTTCGCCCGGACGCATCATGCGGTAGATGGCGACGCGTGCCTGCCACTGGTCAACAGTTTCGTCGGAACGCAGGGTCTGCGAAATGTAACCACCACGATCAAGGTCGTTGATGTAGAGCGTCTTGAAAGCCTTGATGCCGGCGTGACCCATCTTGGCCAGCAGGTCTTCGGTGATCTCATCGTTGGCACGCGCGATCACTTCGCCAGTTTCGGGATCAACGACATCGTGTGCCAGCACACGACCAGCCACGAAATCTTCCGGCACGACGATGGAGCTGATACCTGCCGTCGTGATGTCACGAATGTGCTTGGCGTTGATGCGCTTGTCCTTACCGACAATCACATTGCCCTTGCTGTCCAGGATGTCGAAACGGGCGATCTCGCCACGCAGACGATCCGGCACGATTTCGAAACGCACATCGCTGCCCGCGAATTCGAAAGCATCGAAGTCGTGGAACATGGCCAGAATCATTTCCGGCGTCATGCCGATGGCCTTGAGCAGGATGGTCACGGGCATCTTGCGACGACGGTCGACGCGGAAGAACAGGAAGTCCTTCGGATCGAATTCGAAGTCCAGCCAGGAGCCACGGTAGGGAATGATGCGCGCCGAGAACAGCAGTTTGCCGGAGCTGTGCGTCTTGCCACGGTCGTGCTCGAAGAACACGCCAGGCGAACGGTGCAGCTGCGACACGATGACGCGCTCGGTACCGTTGACGACGAAGGAGCCCGTAGTCGTCATGAGCGGAATTTCGCCCATGTAGAACTTCCTGCTCCTTGACTTCCTTGATGGTTTCCTTCGGCGCTTCCTTGTCCATGATGACGAGGCGCACACGGGCACGCAGCGGCGACGCGAAGGTCAGGCCACGTTGCTGACATTCCTTCACGTCGAAGGCGGGTTCACCGAGAATGAAATGCACGAACTCCAGGCGCGCATTGCCCGAGTGTGACGAGATCGGGAAGATCGATGTGAACGCGGCTTGCAGGCCTTCGTTCTTGCGAGCCGGAGGCGCTACTGCAGCCTGCAGGAAGTTCGTGTAGGACTCCAGCTGGGTAGCCAGCAGGAAGGGGACATTCAGAACGCTTGCACGCTTTGCAAAGCTCTTGCGAATGCGCTTTTTCTCGGTGTAGGAGTACGCCATAGATGCTCCGTATCAATTGCCCGACGGGAGAGGACAAATAGCAGGGCTGTCCGGGTGACAAGCCTGTTGTCTGGCCTCGCGGTCCTGACGAATCAAAACTGTTTCAACAAAGCACAAAAGGGTTGGCAGCCGTAGCCGCCAACCCCGCATGAATCAAGGCCGTATTACTTGACTTCGACCTTGGCGCCAGCTTCTTCGAGTTGCTTCTTGAGGGCTTCTGCATCAGCCTTGGAAATGCCTTCCTTGACGGCCTTCGGTGCGCCATCAACCACATCCTTGGCTTCCTTGAGGCCCAAGCCGGTTGCAGCACGCACCACCTTGATGACTTCCACCTTCTTGTCACCGGCAGCAGCCAGGACAACGGTGAACTCGGTCTTTTCTTCAACCGCAGCAGCGGCAGCACCGCCACCAGCAGCCGGAGCAGCCATAGCTGCAGCGGAAACGCCGAACTTTTCTTCAATAGCCTTGACCAGGTCATTGAGTTCCAGCACGGTCATGCTGTCCAGAGCGGACAGGAAAGCGTCTTTATCGAATGCCATTTTGATATTCCTGAATTTGAATGAGTTACGAAAGAATCAAGCTTCGGCCGGGGCCGCTGCAGGCTCGCCCTTCTGCGCGGAAACGGCGGCGATAGCGCGCGCGAAACCGGAGATCGGCGATTGCATGAGGCCCAGCAGTTGCGCCAGCAGCACTTCCTTGGTCGGGACCGAAGCGAGCGCTTGCACACTTGCCTTGTCCAGCACCTTGCCGCCGTACGAACCTGCCTTCAGAACCAGCTTGTCGTTGGTTTTTGCGAAGTCGTTGAGAACCTTTGCCGGTGCCACGGCGTCAGCACTGATCGAGTAGATCAGCGGGCCGACGAGGTGGTCGGTAAGGCCGGCAAATGCAGTGTCAGCCACTGCACGCCGTGCCAGGGTGTTCTTCAGCACACGCAGGTAAACGCCCTGTTCGCGGGCCTTTGCACGCAGCGAAGTGAGGTCACCCACTTCAATACCTGCGTACTCAGCCACAACGATCGTCTGAGCGTTCGCAACCTGTGCAGACACCTCGGCTACAACAGCCTTCTTGTCTTCGAGATTGAGACTCAAGGTCAGCTCCTTAAATTACGGGCCACATCGACAGATATCGACACGAACCCAACAACGGCGACCTCAAATTCAGGGACTCCACTCCTTGCGGAGAAAAGCCGGAAACCTGTTTTCGGGGGAACGCCATCTGCGCTGGGTGGTGCTTGCGCACCGATTAAGCAAAAGCTTCAACCTCCAGCCCCTGCCCCAACGGTCTTTGATAACCCTGCAGAACCACCCGAAAGTGGGACCGCAGGCCCAAAGTCCTGCGGGCAACCCTTTGCAGGGCTGCCCGATAAATCAATTACTGCTGTTGAACGCTTGCAGGTTCAACACGAACGCCAGCACCCATCGTCGAGGTGAGAGCGATCTTGCGCAGGTACACACCCTTCGCTGCAGCCGGCTTGGCCTTGACGAGAGCTTCGATCAGCGCACCGAGGTTCTGTTGCAGCGCTTCGACGCCGAAAGAGGCGCGACCGATGGTGGCATGCACGATGCCAGCCTTGTCGGTACGGTACTGAACCTGGCCAGCCTTGGCGTTCTTGACAGCCGTGGTGACATCCATCGTCACGGTGCCCACCTTCGGGTTCGGCATCAGGCCGCGCGGGCCGAGAATCTGACCGAGTGCGCCAACGACACGCATGGCGTCCGGCGTTGCGATGCAGAGGTCGAAGTCGATGTTGCCAGCCTTGACCTGCTCGGCGAGATCGTCGAAACCGACGATGTCAGCGCCAGCAGCCTTGGCTTCTTCAGCCTTGGCACCTTGGCAGAACACAGCGACACGCACCGTCTTGCCGGTACCAGCGGGCAGCACGACCGAACCACGCACAACCTGGTCGGACTTCTTGGCATCTACGCCAAGATTCACAGCCACGTCGATGGACTCGTCGAACTTTGCGCTCGCCAGTTCTTTGACCAGCGCCAGAGCGTCGCTGGTGGGGTAGAGCTTGTTGCGATCAACCTTGGCACGCAGGGCCTGAACGCGCTTCGAGAGCTTAGCCATGTTAGAGGCCCTCCACGGTGATGCCCATGCTGCGCGCAGAGCCAGCGATGGTGCGGACAGCTGCGTCCAGATTGGCAGCCGTCAGATCCTTCATCTTTGCCTTGGCGATTTCTTCGCACTGGGCGCGGGTGATCTTGCCGACCTTGTCGGTATGCGGCTTGGCCGAACCGGACTTGATGCCAGCAGCCTTCTTGATCAGCACGGTCGCCGGCGGCGTCTTCATGATGAACGTGAAGGACTTGTCCGCGAAGGCGGTGATCACAACAGGAATCGGCAGACCCGGCTCCAGACCTTGGGTCTGGGCATTGAAGGCCTTACAGAATTCCATGATGTTCAGGCCGCGCTGACCAAGAGCGGGACCGATTGGGGGCGAAGGATTAGCCTTGCCCGCGGGAACTTGCAGCTTTACGTAGCCAACGATTTTCTTTGCCATGACGGCTCCTCTTTTGATGAGTATTAGCGCGCTTTCGCCTCAGCTACTTGCGCTCCTCTTGCCGGGTGGGGACTGCGACAGCCCGGCACTGCCTTGAAATCAGACTTTTTCGACCTGGCCAAATTCGAGTTCGACCGGTGTTGCACGACCAAAGATCGTCACCGATACATGCAGGCGGCTCTTCTCGTAGTTGACGCTCTCGACGCTGCCATTGAAGTCCGTGAAAGGACCTTCCTTGACGCGCACGAACTCGCCCACCTCGAACAGCACCTTGGGACGCGGCTTTTCAACGCCTTCCTGCATCTGCTGCATGATGGCCTCGACTTCCTTGACGGAAATCGGGGTCGGCTTGTTGCCCGTGCCACCCACAAAACCGGTGACCTTGGGCGTGCTCTTGACCAAGTGCCACGTTTCGTCGTCCATTTCCATTTCGACGAGAACGTAGCCCGGGAAGAACTTGCGCTCGGAAACGCTCTTCTGGCCACCCTTCATTTCGATGACTTCTTCGACCGGAACGAGGATCTGGCCAAACCTGTCCTGCAGACCGGAACGCGCCACGCGCTCGGTCAACGCACGCAACACCGACTTCTCGAAACCGGAATAGGCATGCACGACATACCAGCGCTTGTCGCTCATGACTTCCACCCCAGAATCAATGTGTAGATGACGGTCTCGACACTCTTGTCGATGAGGAACAGCACCAGCGCCATGATGACGACAAAGGCGAAAACCGCCCCGGTGGTCTGCATGGTTTCTTTCTTGGTCGGCCAGACTACCTTCTTCAGCTCGGTGATCGACTCACCCGCGAAACCGGCGAACTGCTTGCCAAGCGCCGTCGTGTAGCCCACGGCGGCACCAGCCACCACGCCCACGATCACGCACAGGACGCGCACGATCAACCAGGCATTTTCGCCCAGCAGATAGAAAGCCGCCACACCCGCCACAACAAGCAGGAGTGCCAGCACGAATTTGATCTTGTCGGCCATGAGTGGTTACAGCCTGTTCTCTAGTGGTGGCAGGGGCAGAGGGTCTCGAACCCCCAACCTTCGGTTTTGGAGACCGACGCTCTGCCAATTGAGCTATGCCCCTGCGCAGAGACTGCAAAGCGCTCCGGGATTTCTCCCAGAGCGCCATGAAACTTCAAATCCAAGCCGGCGGTGGAAACCGGCCCGGACGCTTTACCGAATTACTCGATGATCTTTGCCACGACGCCGGCGCCGACGGTACGACCGCCTTCACGGATGGCGAAGCGCAGACCTTCTTCCATGGCGATCGGGGCAATCAGCTTGACCGTCATGGCGATGTTGTCGCCAGGCATGACCATCTCGGTGCCTTCCGGCAGGCTGATGGCGCCCGTGACGTCCGTCGTACGGAAGTAGAACTGCGGACGGTAGTTGTTGAAGAACGGGGTGTGGCGACCACCTTCGTCCTTCGACAGGATGTAGAACCTCGCCCGTGAAGTGGGTGTGCGGCTTGATCGAGCCCGGCTTGCAGAGAACCTGGCCGCGTTCGACTTCTTCACGCTTGGTGCCGCGCAGGAGCACGCCGACGTTGTCGCCAGCTTGACCTTGGTCGAGCAGCTTGCGGAACATTTCGACGCCCGTGCAGATGGTCTTCTGGGTGTCCTTGATGCCGACGATTTCGATTTCTTCGCCGACCTTGACGATGCCGCGTTCGATACGACCCGTCACGACGGTGCCGCGACCGGAGATGGAGAAGACGTCTTCGATAGGCATCAGGAACGGCAGGTCCACTGCGCGCTCAGGCGTGGGGATGTAGCTGTCGAGTGCGGCAGCCAGGGCCATGATGGCGCCTTCGCCGAGTTCGCCCTTATCGCCCTCGAGGGCCTTGAGTGCGGAGCCCTTGACGATGGGGATGTCGTCGCCAGGGAATTCGTACTTGCTGAGCAGTTCGCGGACTTCCATTTCGACGAGCTCGAGGAGTTCGGCGTCGTCAACCATGTCGCACTTGTTCAGGAAGACGATGATGTAGGGCACGCCAACCTGACGGGCCAGCAGGATGTGCTCGCGGGTTTGGGGCATGGGGCCGTCGGCTGCGGAGCAGACGAGGATGGCGCCGTCCATCTGGGCGGCACCGGTAATCATGTTCTTGACGTAGTCGGCGTGACCCGGGCAGTCAACGTGGGCGTAGTGGCGGTTGGCCGTTTCGTATTCCACGTGGGCGGTGTTGATGGTGATGCCGCGCGCCTTTTCTTCCGGCGCCGCGTCGATCTGGTCGTAGGCCTTGGCCGAACCGCCGAACTTCGATGCCAGCACCGTCGTGATCGCCGCCGTCAGCGTCGTCTTGCCGTGGTCAACGTGACCAATCGTGCCTACGTTCACGTGCGGTTTCGTCCGCTCAAATTTTTCCTTGGCCATGTCTTACCCCGTTATCCCAAACAAGAGAATATCGATCAAAAACAACTAACTATGGTGCCCATGGCGTGGATTGAACACGCGACCTCTCCCTTACCAAGGGAGTGCTCTGCCACTGAGCTACATGGGCCCTCATGTACAGCTAAAAACCTGGAGCGGGTGAAGGGAATCGAACCCTCGTCTTAAGCTTGGAAGGCTTCAGCTCTACCATTGAGCTACACCCGCAAAACACGCTCTGTCGCACAAAGCCTGGGGCGAATCCTCTTTCAGCTACTGCCGCTTTTCGCTTGGTGGTGGGGGAAGGATTCGAACCTTCGAAGGCAGAGCCGTCAGATTTACAGTCTGATCCCTTTGACCGCTCGGGAACCCCACCAAGCGCGAAGACCCGAAACTATAGTGACCGGAACCTCATGCGTCAAGGTCTTTTTAATAGCAAAAAGAGCTGGGGCAAGGCCCCTCTGATCGCCCGAAAGGGTTCGGCCGAAGCCCCTAGGATGCAGGGAAGCAATCTCTCTGTCAGACCGCGATGCCTTTATTGAAAGCCCTGCTGGCCCAGCTGGGCAGCCTTGCCCTGCTATGGGCCATCGGCCGCTCCGGCATTCTTGCCGGACTTTCGCCGCTGGCACTGGCCGTATCCCAAGGTCTGATTGCCGCCATCCTGTCAGCCGGCCTTGGTGCGCCACGCTGGTGGTCCGCCATCCACCTGATATTCCTGCCGGGCATCGTACTGGCGCTGCAAAGCAGCCTGCCGCCCTGGGTATATCTGGCTGCATTTGTTCTGCTGGCAGTGACTTACTGGACCAGCTTCCGCACCCAGGTCCCCCTGTTCCTGTCGAACCGGGTCACCGTGCACCGGCTGGCCGCCTTTCTGCCCGACAGCCCTACGCGCTTTCTGGATGTCGGCAGTGGTACAGGCTCGATGGTGCGGCGGCTGGCTCAGCTCCGGCCAGACTGGCAGGTGGATGGCATCGAAGCCGCCCCGGCGCCATTCTTTCTGTCGAAATTCATGGCGCGCGGCCAAAGCAATGCCATGCTGCTACGCGGTGATTTCTGGAAGCACAGCCTGAAACGTTACGACGTCGTCTACGCGTTTCTGTCTCCCGTTCCCATGCCTGCGCTGTGGGCCAAAGCTGCCAAGGAAATGACGCCGGGCAGCCTGTTGGTGAGCAACAGCTTCGAAATCCCCGGCATGGCGCCCGAGCGCATCGTGACCATCGACGATCCGCGCCGCACCCGGCTCTTTTGCTACCGCATCGGCGCCAGTCAGGCGAAACAACGGAAAGCAGCAGATTCCCGTAGCAAATCGAGGCTCGATCAAGCCGCTACATCACGCACACTGCTCGTCTGAAAAGGAGTTTGAGCATGGCTGAAATCATCTGCGTGATCGGAATCAAGGGCGGAACGGGCAAGACAACGCTCTCCCACATGATCTGTCACGGCCTGACGCTGCTGGGCAAGCGCGCGGCATGCGTGATGACTGACGAGTTCCGTGAGCCTCTGCGCCCCGAGGGGCGCAACTATGTTGTGGCGGATGCCCGCTCGGCAAAAGCGCGCGAAAAGATGATGGAGACACTGCGTGGCCTGCCCGGCTGGGTTGGCGTCCTGGATGGCGGAGCCAACCGCACCGACACGGACATGACCCTGTACAAACTCTCCAGCCTCGTCCTGCTGCCTTTCCGGGACTCAGCGGAAGACTTGCGCGCTGTCGCCCAGGATCTCGAACGCTATCCGCGCGCCTGGGCACTGCCGTCGCAATGGCCAACCAATCACTGGCAACAGGATGCTTCGCGGCGCCTGCTCGACACCCTGCCCGCCCATCTGCGCCAGCGCGTGTTGGCGCCGACTTTCGCCGTCTCGTCGTCCAAGCTGCTGCTGCAAGCCCGGCTGCCGGAAAGCCTGCCGACCGTATTGAACAATGCAGCACGCTCCGTCGCCGACATGGCACTGACCCTGATCAATCACAAGGATCGTTCGCTGATCGACACGCTGGACAGCTTCGAGCGCCGGCAGATTCTCGGCAACACCGCACAGCCGCAGCAGATGACCCGGCACTGAGCCGGTGGGCGCTCAGGCGCCCTTCAACCGCGCAGACCGTGACGCGCCAGGACGACCAGCGCCTGCGCGCGATTCGAAACATCCAGTGCGCGCAGAATCGCCGAGCAGTGCACTTTCACCGTACCTTCGGCGAGGCCCAGCAGATCCGCGATCTCACGATTGGTCCGCCCCTCGACCATCAACTCCATGACGCGTGTTTGCGCTGCGGTCAGCCCGAACTGCTCGGAAATCGAATCGACGCTGCGCTTGCGCGGCGTACGGCTGACCGTCAGCTCTGAACTCTCGGGCGTTACAACACCACCATCCAGCACCTTGCGTACGGCCTCGACCAGTTGCTCGGTCAACAGCGATTTGGACAGGAAGCCGGAGGCACCCGCCTTCAAGGCACGCTTGACGGAAGCCTCGTCAGCAAGCGCCGACACGACCACAACAGGAATGGACGGGAATCGATGCGCCAACACGGAGAGCAAAGAGAAGCCACTCATGTCAGGCAACATCAGATCCACCAGCACGAGATCGAAATCCTGCCGTGCTTCGATAATGCCAAGCGCTTCCTGCCCGCACGAAGCCTGCGCGAATACGCAGGACAGACCCAAGCGCTCGAGCGCCAGCACCATGGCCTCACGCACCAGGGCGTGATCTTCAATGACCAGTATGCGGCACTCGCTCATCAACGCGTTATCCGGGCTGAATTTCATGACAAGGCACTAAGCCTAACACACCGGCAATTACCCATCCTCCGAATATGGGTACGAGGGCGCCCCTGTTTCTGCCCCACGGTGATTGTTAAGTACTGCAAATCAATGGCGGCCCGATGACACACGACAGCACATCCCTTCCCGCTAGCGATACCCTCGCCACCTGGCTGACACCGCCCGCATCGGGCCAAGCGTGAGCCTCCCCTTCCCTTTCAGGCACAATCGCTCCCGGAGCCTGATGCGTCCGATACCATGCAGGGCCGGTCAAGGAGGGTGCGCCCACCTGGGTCGGGATGCACCGCCCGCCGCAGTACAGAAGAAGCCCGACAAGCAACCCCGACTACCTGACAATCGCTCCATGCGCTGTTTGCGCCGCATTTTCTTCGCAGCATGCCTTGCACTCGCCGGCCTCGTGCCTGCGCATGCGGCATCCGTGCTCGTTGTGGTCAGCGAGCCGCGCGGCGTATACATGGAGTTTGCGGACGCCATCAAGACGGAGCTGCAGCGCGGCAACCAGCATGAGGTCAACGTCATCGACAGCGACCTGCTGGCGACGCGTGGCGGTTTCGACCCCCAGCTGGTGCTGGCCGTCGGTGGCAAAGCCGTGAACACGGTGCTGGGGCGCGAAATCCGCACCCCAGTCCTGCTGACCCTCATCCCGCGCAGTTCCTACGACAAACTACCCGCTGCGCGCCGCGACGATCGCCGTATCAGCGCCGTGTTCGTGGACCAACCCCCCAACCGCTACCTGGATCTGGTCAAAGCGGCCCTGCCCAACATTGATCGCATCGGTCTGCTCGCCGGCCGCGACAGCCGCGAACATGTAGCACGTCTGAGCGCCGTAGCGCGCGAACGCAAGCTGCGGCCGATGACCGAGCCCGTCAACACCGACGCCGACATCTACCCGGCCCTGCAACGCATGTTCTCCGAAGGGGGAGCCGCCCTGCTGGCCACCCCCGACACCTCGGTCTTCAACAGCCAGACCATTCCCAACATCATTCTCAGCACCTATCGCTTCCGCGTGCCCGTCGTCGGTTTTTCGCCGGCCTACGTCCGCTCTGGCGCGCTGGTGGCCATCTATTCGACGCCCGCCCAGCTGGCCACCCAGTCGAGCGACATCGCACGCGGCATCCTCAATGGCGGCCAGGTACCGCTCGTGCAGTATCCGCGCATCTATTCCATCGGCATCAACAACGTCGCCGCGCGTTCGCTGGGCTTCGACCTGGATACGGAAGCAGTCATCCGCGAGCGGATGGAACGCATGGAACGGAGCACGCCGTGATCCACATGCGCTGGGACATCCGCACGCGGGTCTTGCTGGTGGCGCTGGTCCCCACGGCCGTGCTGGGTATGCTGCTGACTGCCATCCTCACCGTTTCCCGTCTCGGTGACCTCGAGGACGCACTCGCCGCCCGTGGTCAGGCACTGGCGCGCCAGCTCGCCTCCGCATCGGAGTTCGGCCTGTTCTCCGGCAACCGCGACGAGCTGGCCCGACTGGCGCAGTCCACGCTTTCCAATGCCGACCTGCAGGGCGTCGCCATTTTCGGGCGCGACCACGAACTTCTCGCCTCCGCCGGACTGCAGGCCAACCAGACCGCCATCCGCCGCAATGCATCCGGCGTCGAATGGGTGGGCAACAACATCATCCGCATCAGCTCCGCCGTCGGCAACACGGCGGTCAGCGAGGAAGATCCGTAGACGTTCGACAGCCGGCACAGCCAACGCAGCCACCAGCCGCAAGCTCGGCGAGGTCGTCGTGCTCGTCTCGCTGGAACAACTGGAAAGCCGCAAGAACCTGCACATGCTGAAGGCCTTGCTGACGCTGCTCGTCGTGCTGGCCGGCAGCGGTGCGCTCGCCATGTGGCTCAGCCGCTCGGTCAGCCAGCCCATCCGCAACATCGCCCGCACCGTGACCGACATCGGCCGTGGCCGGCTGGATGTACAGGTGCCGGTAGAAGGCGGCGGCTCGCTGCAGCAGCTTGCCGAAGGCCTCAACGAGATGGCTCGCCGCCTCAAGCTCTCGCGCGACAGCCTCGAAATGCAAGTCTCGCAAGCCACGGCTGAACTGCGCCAGCGCAAGGAAGAAGCCGAGCGCGCCAACCTCGCCAAGTCCCGCTTCCTGGCCGCTGCCAGCCACGATTTGCGCCAGCCCATGCACGCATTGGGGCTGTTCATCGAAGACCTTGCCAACAAGGAACACAGCGGCGACACCCAGCAACTGATCGGCCGCATCGCCGCTTCGGCCGAGGCTATGGAGAACCTGCTCGACAGCCTGCTCGACATCTCCAAACTGGATGCTGGAGTGGTGACAGCGAACCCGCGCCCCTTCCCGCTCGGCCCGCTATTCGAGCGCATCGAAAGCGAATACCGCGCGAGCGCCGAAGAAAAAGGCCTGATGCTGCGCGTGGTCGCAACCGATCTGTGGGTCGAGAGCGACCCGATGCTGTTCGAACGCATCCTGCTCAACCTCGTCACCAACGCCCTGCGCTACACCCCGCGCGGCGCTGTCATGCTGACCGCGCGAAAACGCGGCGTGCGCGTCCTCATCGAGGTGCGCGACAGCGGCATCGGCATCCCCGAGGATGCACAGGAAAGCGTCTTCCAGGAATTCATCCAGCTCGACAACGCCGCACGCGATCGCAGCAAGGGCCTCGGCCTCGGCCTCGCCATCGTGCGTCGCCTGTGCGTGCTGCTGGATCACCGCCTCAGCCTGCGCAGCCGCCCGGGCCGCGGCTCGGTGTTCGGCATCGAGGCCAAGACCGCACGCCCCGTTACCCAGCTCAATGAAGTGGTCGGCACGGAATCCAACCTCGTCGGCCTGGTCATCGGCATCGTCGACGACGACGCCCTGGCCATGGAAAGCCTTGCCGGTCTGCTGCGCGCCTGGGGCTGCTACGTGGTTTCGGGCGAAAGCCTGGATGCCTTGCTGCAGGCCCTGTCAGACAACGAGATCACGCCGCAGGTCCTGATCAGCGACTTCCGCCTGCCCGGCCCGCGCAACGGTCTGGAGGTCATCGCGACCCTGCGGGCCCGCTTCGGGCCGCAATTGCCAGGCCTGCTGCTGTCCGGCGACACGGGCCCGGACGTGCTGCGCCAGGCCACCGACCTGGGCATCCCCCTGCTCCACAAGCCGGTGCGCCCCGCCAAGCTGCGTGCAGCCATTGCACATGTTGCTCATGTCGTTCCGGCACCGGGGACGCAAGCACGCTGACAAATCCTCGCGTTACCATTGGAGACCCCGCATGGGGACTCCACGCCACGCCGGCGTCGAGGTCATTTCGTGCAGCAGGAGCATCACATGAGCAGCAGTGACAACAACAGTTTCGATTTCATGCGCCAACTCTGGAGCAGCATGGGCTTTGGTTTGCCCGGCATGGCCACGCCTACGCTGGACGTCAACGAGATCGAGAAGCGCATCACCGATCTGCGCGCCGTCGAAGGCTGGCTCAAGATGAACCTGTCCATGCTGCAGATGACCATCCAGGGCCTCGAAGTCCAGCGTGCCGCCCTCTCCGCCGTGCGCGCCATGAGCCAGCCCAACGAACACGGCGACATGCCCGCCAACCCCTTCACCAACCCGGCCCTGTGGGCCTGGCCTTTCCCGGCTGCCAGCGAGCCTGAAGCACCCGAAGCGCCGCCCGAGGCCTCCGAGCCCCCTGCAGCCCCGCCCTCTCCGAAGTCCGGCGGCCGCAAGAAATGAGCGCCTGTCTCGCCAGCAGCGCCTACGCATTGTCGGTCGACTGGCGACTGGCCCTGGAACACGCCATCAATCGCCTGCAGCGCATCGATGGCGCCAACCTGGGCCTGATGTACATCTCGGACCGCTTCAGCCCGCATGCGACAGAGATGATCGAACGCCTGCGCGCAGCCACCAGCATCGAGCATTGGGTGGGTGCCACCGGTATCGGCGTACTGGGCACCAGCGAAGCCGAGATCGACGCACCGGCCGTGTCCCTGCTGGTCTGCCGGCTACCGGCGGACAGCTTCCGCGTCTTCTCGGGCCGCAAACCGCTACCGCGCGACTTCTCCAGCTTTGGTGCGCTTGTCCATGGCGACCCGGCCACACCCGACATGAGCGAGCTGGTGCAGGACATGTCCTCCAAGGTCCGCGCCAACTGCCTCTGCGGTGGCCTCGCCAGTGCCCGCCACCTGCCCCTGCACATTGCCGACGCCGCCCTGCAGGGCGGTCTGTCCGGCGTCGCCTTCGATGAACGCATCCGCCTCGTCACCGCAGTCAGCCAGGGATGCATCGCCCTGCCCGGCAGCTGGCGCGTCACCGCCAGCGACGAGAATGCCATCGTCGAACTCGACGGCCGCCCCGCCCTCAAGGTCTTCCGCGAAGCCATTGGCCCGGCGCTCGGTGCCGACCTGCAGCGGGCAGCCCGCAACCTGCGCGTGGGGCTGCGCCACGAGGACGGCGGCCCCAGCAACTTCGCCGTACGCCCCATCACCGATTTCGACCTGCGCGCTGGCGCCCTGTCGATCAACGAACAGGTGACTGAAGGCCAGGAGCTGGTTTTCGTGCGCCAGGACGCCAACAGCGCCGCTGAAGACTTTCGCCGCACCCTGGCCCGACTGCGCCAGGCCTGCCCTGAGCCCCCAGTCGCCGGCATCTACATCAGCTGCGCGGGCCGCGGCGGTGCGCTGTTCGACAGCGACGACAGCGAAGTCGCCATGATTGCCGAAGTCTTCGATCAACTCCCGCTCGCCGGCTTCTTCTCGGCGGGCGAAATCGCTGGCAACCGCCTCTTTGGGCTGACCGGCGTGCTCACCCTGCTTTTCTGAAACCTCCACACCTTCCTGCCCACACCATGAGCCAACCCGCAGCAGAAATCTTCAAGGCCTACGACATCCGCGGCATCGTCAACAAGAGCCTCACCAACGACACCGTGCGTGGCATCGGCCAGGCCCTCGGCACCGAAGCGCTCAAGCGCGGCCAGAAGACCATCGTCATCGGCTACGACGGCCGCCTGTCCGGCCCACGCTTTGCCGAGGCACTCGCCGCTGGCATCACCTCGACCGGCATCGACGTCATCGACATCGGCTGCGTCGCCACGCCCATTACCTACTTCGCGGCCTACCACCTCGACGCCAACAGCTGCGTGTCGATCACCGGCAGCCACAACCCGCCCGAATACAACGGTCTCAAGATGGTGCTCGGCGGCCAGACGCTGTACGGCGCCATGATCCAGGACCTGCGTCGCCGCATCATCGAGAACGATTTCGCCAGCGGCGCCGGCAGCGTGTCGAAGACCGACGTGCGCCCCGCCTACATCGAGAAGATCATCGGTGACGTCAAGCTCGCACGCCCGATGAAGATCGTGCTCGACAGCGGCAACGGCGTCGCCGGCAACACCGCGCCCGAACTGTTCCGCAAACTCGGCTGCGAGCTCACCGAACTGTTCAGCGAAGTCAACGGCAACTTCCCCAACCATCACCCGGATCCTTCGAAACCCGAAAACCTCGAAGACGTGATCCACGCACTCAAGAACGGTGATGCCGAACTAGGCCTCGCCTTCGACGGCGATGGCGACCGCCTCGGCGTCGTCACCAAGGACGGCGAGATCATCTACCCCGACCGCCAGATCATGCTCTTCGCTGCTGACGTGCTGTCGCGCGTGCCCGGCGGCCAGATCATTTACGACGTTAAATGCACGCGCAACCTCGCACCGTGGATTCGCAAGCATGGCGGCGTGCCCGTCATGTGGAACACCGGCCATGCACTGGTGAAAGCCAAGCTCAAGGAAACCGGCGCCCCGCTGGCAGGCGAAATGAGCGGCCACATGTTCTTCAAGGAGCGCTGGTACGGCTTCGACGACGGCCTCTACACCGGCGTGCGCCTGCTGGAGATCCTGTCTAGGTCGCCCGATGCCAACGCCATCCTCAAGGCCCTGCCGGACGCCGTCAGCACGCCCGAGCTCAACATCAAGATGCAGGAAGGCGAACCGGTAAAGCTCGTCGAGAAGCTCAAGGCAGCCACGTTCGCCGGTGAAACCGAACGCATCACCATCGACGGCCTGCGCGTCGAATTCGCCGACGGCTTCGGCCTCGCCCGCTCGTCCAACACGACACCTGTCGTGGTGCTGCGCTTCGAAGCCGACGACGCTGCCGCACTGGAGCGCATCCAGAGCATTTTCCGCACTGCCATCACGGCTGCATGGCCTGGTATCGATCTGCCATTCTGAGTGCGCGTGTCAAACAAAAAGGCCGCAGCGTTGCTGCGGCCTTTTTGCTTTTACGTGGTTTGCTTACTTCTGATACGCGCTGCAATCCGAGATGCTGCACTCACCCGGATTGACGCGACTCGGGCCAAGAAGCGTGACGTCTTCGGTACGCACATTGCACTGCGCGGTGTTCCAGAACACGCCCAGCGTCTCCGAGCTGCCCTCGCCCTTGACCTTGCCGATATATGCCTGGCAAAGCTTGGTGCGCGCATCACCGGTGTTGTCGAGGATCACGCTGCGGATCGTCGTGTTGTCACCGTAGTTGAGGTTGATGCCGACATAGGTCTTCACGTCACGCGTCGCCACGTTGGTGATGGTCAACTTGCGCGGCCCGCCGTTGCCGGTGCAGTCACCACACGAGCGATAGACCTTGCCCGAGGTCTGGATGTAGAAGTTGCTGAGGCGGAACTCGCCACGACCGTTGTGCTGGAAGGTCTTGTCGGAGCCGTTGTATGCACCACCGCAGTTGATGCTCATGACCGAGCCGGCGGGGCCCATGGCCGTTGCAGCATCTTCACCAATGTCTTCCCACCACACGTTCTGCAGCGTGCAGCTGCCCAGGCAGTGGATGCCATCAGAGGCCAGCGTGCCGATGATGACGTTCTTGACCGTTGCACCGTCCTGCACGTCGATGACAGCCGGCTGACCTTCAGCCTGCGAACCACCGGAGAGGTTGTAGCGCTTGTTACCACCATCGAACACGGTATTGGCCGGCACGACCAGCGTCGCGGAGAGCTGCACGGTTTCGGTTGCCGTGGGCATCTTGCAACCGGGGTAGAAGCCCTGGCCGCTGACATAGGAGCCGGACTGCGACTGCTGCGAAGAGCTGGCCACTGAGGACTTGCTGGACGAGCTGCTGGCTACGCTGGACGAAGCCACGCTCGAAGACGATTTGCTCGAAGAACTGCTCGCGACACTGGACGCCACGGAAGACGAGGACTTGCTCGACGAGGCCGACGAAAGCGACGACGAGCTGCTGGTACCGGACGGCACCGAACACTCGTTGGTACCACCGGCAACCTTGCCACCGAAGGTCGCTTCGTTACACACGAAGCTGCCCGTCAGCGTCTTGTAGAAAAATTTGTCAGCGCGACCGAAGGCCACGTTGGTGGAGGTGGCGACCGAGCAGGTCTTGCCTTCGGTACAGATGGTGACGTAGCCGGCGGGACGATTGGCTGCCGAGGCGGTACCCGCTAGCAGCAGCAATGCGCCGGCGAGGGCGATTCTGGATTTCATGCGACATGTCTCCTGGAAATTTATGATCCGTCGCACGAATGAGGGCTGGCGACGTGCCGTATTGATAGCACTTCCCTACACAAAGGCCAACCTTCATCGCGACAAGCACGGCAGGGAGTAAAATCCCGCCATTACGCCGTGTTGAAACCGGAAAGGAAGCCGCAATGCCTGAATTGAAGAAACCCGAATGGGAAGACCTTGGCGGTGGCATCAAGCGCCGCATCGTGGCCGATGGCGAGAAGCTGATGCAGGTGGAAGTGCACTTCCAGCCGGGCGCCGAGGGCTACGAGCACAGCCATCCGCACGAGCAGACTACGCTGGTGGTCTATGGCGGCGGCACCTATTCCATCGAGGGCCAAAGCTACGAGATGCGCACCGGTGATGTGATCCTCGTGCCCGGCGGCAAGAAGCACGGCTTCCTTGCGATGCAGGGCGAAGAGACCCTGCTGTACGACACCTTCAGCCCGCCGCGCGAAGACTTCCGCAAGGCCTGAGCGTCAGAAACAACAAAGCCCGGCCACCGCAAGGTGACCGGGCTTTTTCATGCGTAATGCAATCGCTCAGGCAGCCCTGGCGTGCTCGAAGAACTGTTCGTTCTCCGTCGAGCCATGCAAAGCCGTGGTGGAAGACCGACCACCCTCAATGACCTGCGTCACCACGTCGAAGTAGCCCGTGCCCACTTCACGCTGATGCTTGACCGCCGTGAAGCCGCGTTCAGCTGCCGCGAACTCGGCCTGCTGCAGCTCCACGAAGGCCGACATGTTGTGCCGCGCGTAGCCGTAAGCGAGGTTGAACATGCTGTAGTTGAGGCTGTGGAAGCCGGCCAGCGTGATGAACTGGAACTTGTAGCCCATGGCGCCCAGTTCGCGCTGGAACTTCGCGATGGTGGCGTCATCGAGGTTCTTCTTCCAGTTGAACGACGGCGAACAGTTGTAGGCCAGCATCTTGCCCGGGTACTCGGAATGGATCGCCTCGGCAAAACGCTTGGCGTAGGCCAGATCCGGCTTGCCGGTTTCGCACCACACCAGGTCGGCATAGGGCGCATAGGCCAGACCCCGCGAGATGGCCTGCTCGATGCCGGGACGCGTGCGGAAGAAGCCCTCCACTGTGCGTTCGCCGGTACAGAAATCGCGATCGTTATCATCGACATCCGCCGTCAGCAGGTCGGCCGCATCCGCGTCGGTGCGCGCCACCAGCACGGTCGGCACGCCCATCACGTCTGCCGCCAGGCGCGCTGCGACGAGCTTGCCCACCGCTTCGCGCGTCGGCACCAGCACCTTGCCACCCATGTGGCCGCACTTCTTCACTGAAGCGAGCTGGTCTTCGAAGTGCACACCGGCTGCGCCCGCGTCGATCATCGCCTTCATCAACTCGAAGGCGTTGAGCACGCCGCCGAAACCGGCTTCGGCATCGGCCACGATGGGCGCGAAATAATCAACGTAGTCCTTGTCGTCCGGCCCCTTGCCCTCTGACCACTGGATCTGGTCGGCACGTGCGAAGGTGTTGTTGATCCGTCGCACAACGCTGGGCACCGAATTGGCCGGGTATAGCGACTGGTCGGGATACATCTCACCCGCCAGATTGGCATCGCCCGCCACCTGCCAGCCAGACAGGTAGATGGCCTTAAGGCCCGCCTTCACCTGCTGCATGGCCTGGTTGCCAGTCAGGGCCCCCAGTGCGTTGACGAAATCCTGCTCATGCATGAGCTGCCAGAGTCGCGTCGCACCACGCCGCGCCACGGTGTGCTCGACCGGCAACGAGCCCCGCAAACGCACTACGTCCTCAGCCAGATAGCCCCGCTTGATCCCTTGCCAACGTGGATCCTCGCGCCACTCTTCCTTCAAGGCTTCGGCCTGCTGCACTCTGTCCATGTCACCCTCCTTCGCTGCTGCGCTTGATGCGTCCGTCGCTCCCTGCCCGGATTGGGCAGCCTTCCGATAGGCCGATCAGCTGATCGGGGAATTGCTTGAACACGAGCGGAGTATAGGAAGCGATGCGGCTACGCAGCAAACACTCTTGTATAAGACACAACAAACAATAAGTTGTTTATTTTCAACAAAATACAAAAACAATTTCACAATGCAAAATCACAAATCGGTCACCAAGACAAAAAGTTCGCGGCAGCGCACCAACCCTCGGGTTAGCCCTTAGGGAGTTTCAGGTAGCTCGCCGTACAAAACAGAACGCCTTGGTGCGGTGTCACCCGCGCGGCCCACAGGCGAAAAAAATGGCCCGGTACAACCGGGCCATTTCATGTCGCGGGGGCGAAGGGTCAGGCGTGCGCTTCTTCCAGCTCGTCGAAATGCAGCGACACCTTGCCGTCACCATCCACATCGATGCTGACCTTGCCACCACTGGCCAGACGGCCGAACAGCAGCTCGTCAGCCAGCGCGGAGCGGATCGTGTCCTGGATCAGACGCGACATCGGCCGGGCACCCATCAGCGGATCAAAGCCCTTCTCGCCCAGCCAGCTACGCAGCTTGTCGCTGAAGCTGACCTCGACCTTCTTCTCCTGCAACTGCGCTTCCAGCTGCAGCAGGAACTTGTTGACGACACGCATGATGATCTCGCGATCCAGCGGCTTGAACGAAATGGTTGCGTCCAGGCGGTTACGGAACTCCGGCGTGAACAGGCGCTTGATCTCGCCCATTTCGTCGCCCGGCGCCTTGCTGCTGGTGAAGCCCATGGTCGACTTGGTCAGCGCTTCCTGGCCCGCGTTGGTGGTCATGATGATGATCACGTTGCGGAAGTCAGCCTGACGCCCGTTGTTGTCGGTCAGCTTGCCGTGGTCCATCACCTGCAACAGGATGTTGTAGATGTCCGGATGTGCCTTCTCGATTTCGTCGAGCAGCAGCACGCAATGTGGCTTCTTGTTCGACGGCCTCGGTCAGCAGGCCGCCCTGGTCGAAACCGACATAGCCCGGAGGCGCGCCAATGAGGCGGCTGACCGCGTGACGCTCCATGTATTCCGACATGTCGAAGCGCACCAGCTCGATGCCCAGCGTGTAGGCCAGCTGACGCGCCACTTCGGTCTTGCCAACACCCGTGGGGCCGCTGAACAGGAAGGCACCGATGGGCTTGAGCGGATTGCCCAGACCCGAGCGCGACATCTTGATCGACTTGGCCAGTGCCTCGATGGCGGGATCCTGACCGAAGACCATGTTCTTGAGGTCACGGTCGAGATTGGCCAGCGCAGCACGGTCGTCGTTCGATACCGAGCGCGGCGGGATGCGTGCGATCTTGGCGACGATCTCTTCGATCTCTCCCTTGCCGATGGTCTTCTTCTGCTTCGACTTCGGCAGGATGCGCTGCGCGGCACCCGCTTCGTCGATCACGTCGATGGCCTTGTCCGGCAGGTGACGGTCATTGATGAAGCGCGCCGACAGCTCGGCAGCACTGGTGATCGCGGCCGTCGAGTACTTGATGCCGTGATGCTCCTCGAAGCGGCTCTTGAGCCCCTTGAGGATCTCGATGGTCTCAGGCACCGTCGGTTCGTTCACATCGATCTTCTGGAAGCGGCGTGACAGCGCGTGATCCTTCTCGAAGATCGTGCGGTACTCGGTATAGGTCGTCGCGCCGATGCACTTCATCTGGCCCGAGGACAGCGCCGGCTTGAGCAGGTTGCTGGCGTCCAGCGTGCCGCCCGACGCAGCACCCGCACCGATCAGGGTGTGGATCTCGTCGATGAAGAGGATCGCGTTCTGGTTTTCGACCAGCTGCTTCAGCACAGCCTTGAGGCGTTGCTCGAAATCGCCACGGTACTTGGTGCCGGCCAGCAGTGCACCCATGTCCAGCGCGTAGACCTGGGCGTTCTCCAGCACTTCGGGCACGCGGCCTTCGACGATGCGGCGTGCGAGGCCTTCGGCAATGGCGGTCTTGCCCACGCCGGCTTCACCGACCAGCAAGGGGTTGTTCTTGCGACGACGGCAGAGGGTCTGGATGACGCGCTCCAGCTCCTTGTCACGGCCAATGAGAGGATCGATCTTGCCCACCAGCGCTTGCTGGTTGAGGTTCTGCGTGTAGCTCTCCAGCGCACCGCCGGCACCCTGCGCCTCGGCCTCGCCAGACTCGGACTGTTCATCGCTGTTCTTGGGCGAGGAAGCCGGGCTTTGCGACGGTGTCTTGGCGATACCGTGGGAGATGAAATTGACCACGTCGAGGCGCGTCACGCCCTGGCGTTGCAGGAAGTAGACCGCGTGCGAATCCTTCTCGCCGAAGATCGCGACGAGCACGTTGGCGCCGGTCACTTCCTTCTTGCCCGAAGACTGCACATGCAGGATGGCACGCTGGATCACGCGCTGGAAACCCAGCGTCGGTTGCGTGTCGATCTCTTCGGTGCCGGACACGGTTGGCGTGTGGTCGGCGATGAACTTGGTGAGCTCGCGTCGCAGTTCGTCGATATTCACCGCGCACGCTCGCAAGACCTCGGCTGCCGAGGGGTTATCGAGCAACGCCAGCAGCAGGTGCTCGACAGTGATGAACTCGTGGCGCTTCTGGCGCGCCTCAACGAAGGCCATGTGGAGACTGACTTCCAGCTCTTGCGCAATCATTTACTCTTCCTCCATCACACAGGCCAAGGGATGCTGGTGCTCCCGGGCGAAGCTGCTCACCTGCTCCACCTTCGTTGCTGCCACATCCCGCGAAAAAACGCCGCAGACTCCCTGCCCATTGCGGTGCACTTCCAGCATGACACGGGTCGCCTGCTCCCGATCCATGGAAAAGAAACGCTGCAAGACAGTTACAACAAAATCCATCGGTGTGAAGTCGTCGTTCAACAACATCACTTTGTATAGACGGGGCGGTTGAACTTTGGTTCGTTCCGCCTCGAGTATCGATTCAGAGTGTTTCCGGGTGGCCATGCGAGCCATTCTAATCACTAAAAACAGACTTCGACGCTTCGCCGCGTTACTCGCGGACCAGCGCACACAGCAAGCAGCTCAACCCGACCAGGCATCCACGTCCACACAACTGACAAATCACGACACCACTCACACGACATTTACGACAAAAAATTGCCAGAAACTTGCGCTGCAACGCAACAGCCAGAAACCCGTCACCGTTGAATGCTTCCTGAACTCAGCAAATGCGGCCTGATTCAATCAGTTCAAGCCTTCGCGGCCATCTAGCCCACACTTCATCCTAGCAACACACATGCCGATATCGATGACTCATTTTTGATTTTGCCAAATCCTTCCGCAGCGCCACATTGCAAGCCACCTTTACCTGTCTTGACGCCTTTCTGCGCATGGCGTAAAAGCCCGCTGTGCCCGAACGGCAGCCAGTATTCGCATCACGGCACGCATTTGGGGCGCACCGGGGAGGGAGGTTTCTCACCCGGGCCTCGAGAGGCGGTTCGGACAAGAAGCCGCAGTTTGTAAGACATCAAAAGAGTTAGAGGAAGACAAAATGGCAACCGGTACAGTCAAGTGGTTTAACGACGCAAAAGGTTTCGGCTTTATTACGCCGGACGATGGCAGCGAGGATCTGTTCGCACACTTCTCGGCAATCACCATGAACGGCTTCAAGTCGTTGAAGGAAGGCGAAAAAGTCACCTTCGACGTGCTGCAGGGCCCGAAGGGCAAGCAGGCTTCGAACATCGCCCGCGCTTCGTGATGGCCGGCGGCGCAAGCCGCATGGCAAACTGAAAGGCCCGCATCACTGCGGGCCTTTTTGTTTCTGCCGGTCTGGTCCTGCTTTCCGGCCGTTCTGCTTCCTGTTTGTGGTTTTTCCAGCAATGGCACGCATCATCCTGCTCAACAAGCCCTACGGGGTCCTCAGCCAGTTCACCAGCGAGGCCGGTCACGCCACCCTGGCCGACATCGTCAAGGTGCCGCACGTCTATGCTGCCGGCCGGCTGGACGCCGATAGCGAAGGCCTGCTGCTGCTGACCGACGATGGCGCCTTGCAGAACCAGCTGGCCGACCCGCGCCACAAGCAGCCCAAGACCTACCTCGTGCAGGTCGAAGGCACGCCGGAAGAAGCCGCAATGGCGCAGCTGCGCCGTGGCGTGGAACTGGACGGACGCATGACCCGCCCCTGCGAAGCACGCCAGGTGGAAGAGCCGGCCTGGTTATGGCCCCGCAACCCGCCCGTGCGCTTCCGCAAGACCATACCGACAGCGTGGCTGGAAATCGTGCTGACCGAAGGACGCAACCGGCAGGTGCGCCGCATGACGGCCTCGGTTGGCCTGCCCACCCTGCGGCTGATCCGCGTAGCCATCGGGGAATGGTCGCTGGACGGCATCGCGCCCGGCGAATGGAAAGACGCGCTGCCGGCGCCCCAGGTCAGCAGGAGCTGGCGTAAACGCGACTGAGGCGCGGACAAGCCCGGCAAGCTAGCCGAACCCACTCCGCGCCTCAGCCAGACCGACTCTCCGCAGGGAAAGCCGCCCCGATCAGCCCTCTCAGCCCTGCCCGGCCACCCGTTTGGCAATGTGCGCCAGCGCCTCGTCGACCTGGTCGATGAGGATCAGGCAGAGGTCGCCTTCCTGCAGCGCATCCATGGCCGTATCGATGGCGAGGAACTCGCCGTGGATCTCCTGCGTGCTGCGCGTCCGGCTGGCGCCTTCCAGCCCCTGCCGCAGCAGGGCCAGCACCTCGCCGTCTGCACGGCCACGCTGACAGGCGTCCTGATAGAGGATCACTTCGTCAAAGGCATCGCCGAGGATCTCGGTCTGCTGGCGGATGTCCTCGTCACGCCGGTCACCCGCACCGCTGATGACCACGCTGCGGCGTTTTGCCGGCATGGCCTCGACAGCACGCACCAAGGCCATGATGGCATCCGGGTTGTGTCCGTAGTCCGCAATGATGGTGCCGCCACGGTAGTCGAATACATTGAAGCGGCCGGGCGCATTGTCGGTATCGCTGACGAAGCTGGCCAGGCCCTCGGCAATCGCCTTCCACTCGATGCCGGCGCCCCAGGCGGCGGCCACCGAAGCCATCACGTTCTCGACCTGGAAGCCTATCGTGCCGTTGCGCGTCAGCGGCACCTGGCTGAGCGGAATGCGCACGCTGGCGCTGCCCTCGGTCGCAACGATCTGGCGGTCTTCGATGAAGACCACACGGCGCCCCTGGGCGCGGTGCGCGACGATGACGGGATTGTGCGGATCAAGCGCGAAGTAAATCACCGAGCCCGGGCAATTGGCCGACATGGCCGCCACGATGGGATCGGCCGCGTTGAGCACGGCGTAGCCATTGGTCAACACGTTCTGCACGATCACGCGCTTGAGCACGGCCAGATCTTCGACCGTGGTGATGTAGTTGAGCCCCAGGTGGTCGCCCATGCCGACGTTGGTCACCACGGCCACCTTGCAGCGGTCGAAGCCCAGGCCTTCACGCAGCATGCCGCCGCGCGCCGTCTCGAAGACGGCTGCATCGACGTCAGGGTGCGCCAGCACATTGCGCGCACTGCGCGGGCCGCTGCAGTCGCCCGTGTCGATGCGCTTGCCCTGCACGTAGATGCCGTCGGTGTTGGTCATGCCCACACGCAGGCCGGCAGCCCCGAGCAGGTGCGCAGTGAGGCGCACCGTGGTGGTCTTGCCGTTGGTGCCGGTCACGGCCACCACCGGAATGCGGCCATCGTCGCCGGGCGCATAGAGCTCGCCAACGATCGCACCGCCCACGTCGCGGCCCTTGCCGAACGAAGGCGAGAGGTGCATGCGCAGGCCAGGTGCAGCATTCACTTCGACGATGCCGCCATGCTGTTCTTCGAGCGGGCGCAGCACGGATTCGCAGACCACGTCGACGCCGCAAACATCGAGCCCCACCATCTGCGCCGCCGCGACGGCACGCGCAGCCAGATCGGGATGCACATCGTCGGTGACGTCGGTCGCGGTGCCGCCTGTCAACAGGTTGGCGTTGTTGCGCAGGATCACGCGCAGACCCTTGGCCGGCACCGAGTCCGGCTTCAAGCCCTGCATTTCGAGTCGCGCGACAGCAATGTCGTCGAAGCGGATCTTGGTCAGCGAAGTCGCATGACCTTCACCGCGACGCGGGTCCTTGTTCACTTCGTCGACCAGCTGGCGCACGGTATGCACGCCATCCCCCACCACCAGCGGTGGATCGCGGCGCGCCGCAGCGACCAAGCGCGAGCCCACCACCAGCATGCGGAAATCATGGCCCGGCAGGTAACGCTCGACGAGCACGTCATCACTGATCTCGTGCGCGGTCTGGTACGCCGCAACGAGTCCTTCGCGGGTAGTGATGTTGACGGTCACGCCCTTGCCCTGGTTGCCATCCTGCGGCTTCACCACCACCGGCAAGCCGATCTCGTTGGCAGCCGCCCAGGCGTCATCAGCATCGCGCGCAGGGCGGCCCTTGGGCACCGGCACGCCAGCGGCTTCGAGCAGCTTCTTGGTGAGTTCCTTGTCCTGTGCAATCGACTCGGCAATGGCGCTGGTGCGGTCGATCTCGGCAGCCTGGATGCGGCGCTGTTTGCTGCCCCAGCCGAACTGCACCATGCTGCCCGAGGTGAGGCGGCGATACGGAATGCCACGCGCCATCGCGGCATGCACGATGGAGCCCGTGGACGGCCCGAGGCGCACGTCTTCGTCGAGATCCTGCAGGCTCTTCAGCGCGCCCGGCAGATCGAAGCTGTCACCTGACAATGCAGCAGCAATCAGCTGCTCGGCCAGGGTCATGGCGAGGCGGCCGACTTCTTCTTCGCTGTACTCCACCACCACCTGCCAGACGCCCTCGTCGGGCGTCGTCGTCGTGCGGCTGAAGGTCACCGGACAGCCTGCCTGCGCCTGCAGGCTCAGCGCCGCAGTCTCCAGCACATGGGCCAGCGAACGGCGTTCGCCGAATGCCACGACCTTGATCTCGCCCAGCAGCGGGAAAAGCTCGCGCAAGCGCTGGTCAAACGCCGAGCCCTCTTCCAGCTCGCATTCCGCCGCGTCGCATTTGACGATGGCTTCGATCGAGGTGTGGCGACTCCAGAGGTTCGGGCCGCGCAGCGCGCGGATGCGGGAAACTTCCATCAGCAATGTCCTGTCATTCTTGTCACGGTCGTGAATCGGTTGGCGATGCGCAGCGTCATGGCCTGCGGCATCACAGCCCCTTGCGCTTGCTGCCGGCCGGCTGGCCAAAAGCCGATTCGAAATTGTCCACACCCGAGCCGATGGCCTCGGGCGTCAGGCCCAGTGCCCAGGCGGCAGCCACAGCCGCCAGCGTGGCGCCCATGGGTTGCGGCACGCGGGCAGCGAGGCGCGTTTCCTGATCCTTGCGGCACAGCACGATGGCGCCGTCACGGCCCAGCACAACGCGGCCGCCGGATTCACGGTGCTCCAGCACGCGCGGGTTTTCCGGGTGCTGGCTGTAGAAGATCACTTCGCCATCGCAGTACTCGGCCAGCGAGGCCACGGCCTCATCGTCGGCGTTCAGCACGGCAGCGCCGTCTTCGAGCACCACATCGACCTGCGTACGCAACACGCCGGCCAGTTGGTCGGTGGTGAGCACATCGAACGGCACAAGCGCGTCACCCAGTTGCAGGGTGGTGACCACACCGACGTTACAGCGGTCGTACGGCAAGCCCTCGGAGAGAATGCTCTCGGGCGGCGTCTCGAACACCGCAGCCTGTACGTTGCGATTGATCAGCAGACGCTGGCCGGCATGCCAGTTGGCACTGTCGGCTGCTTCGACCTTGCGGCGGTCGAGGAACAAGCCTTCGCGGCAAGCCACGCCAGCCTGCATGCCACCCACGTGCAGCAGCCAGGCAACGAGGCGCGAGACGCGCGTGGTGTGTTCGGCGCCGGTGACGCCCACCAGCGGGATGCGACCGTTGTCCCCATCGGGGAACAGGTGATCAACGATGGGCACGCCCACCTGACGCGGCGTGCCGTGCGCAGGTTGCAGGTGCATCAGCAGGCCGGGGCCGGCATTCACTTCGACGATGGCGCCGCGCTGCTCGGCCAGCGGGCGCGAGATGTCTTCAGCCACGAGGTCCACACCCGCGATGTCGAGGCCCACGATGCGCGCCGCCAGCGACACGACGGCTGCCACATCCGGATGCACCTTGTCGGTCACGTCGAAGGCCATGTTGCCATTCGGCTGGATCAGCACACGCTGGCCTTCCGCCGGCACGTCTTCGGGCTTGAGGCCCTGACGCTGCAGCACGAGGACGATGCCGGGGAATTCCTGCAGCGTGATCTTGCTGAGCGGAAACTCTTCCGCTTCGCCGCGACGCGGGTCGGAGTTGAGCTGCGATTCGATCAGGGCCAGCACGTCCTGCTTGCCATCGCCGGTCACCCAGGCGGCTTCGCCACGCGCAGCGGCGACGACCTTGCCACCCACTACCAGCAGGCGGTGCTCGTCGCCACGCACGAAGCGCTCGACGATGACTTCGCTGCCTTCCTGGTCAGCCAGCGCGTAGGCAGCCTCGATGTCGCGCCGTTCGGTGAGGTTGAGCGACACGCCGCGGCCGTGGTTGGCGTCGCTGGGCTTGACCACTACGGGCAGGCCGATGGACTCGGCGGCGTCCCAGGCAGCCTCGGGGCTGTCCACGATCTCGCCTTCGGGCACCGGCACGCCGCAGGAGGCGAGCAGGTTCTTGGTCAGGTCCTTGTCGCTGGCAATGCTCTCGGCAATCGCGCTGGTGCGGTCAGTTTCGGCCGTCCAGACACGGCGCTGGCGCGCGCCGTAGCCGAGCTGCACGAGGTTGCCACTGGTCAGGCGAATCGCGGGAATGCGCCGCTCGGTCGCCGCCTCGACGATGCAATTGGTGCTGGGCCCAAGGCACAGCGAATCAGCCAGCTCCTCGACCTTTGCCACGGCCGCCGTCACGTCGTACGGCGTGTTGTCGATGGCGGCCATCACGAGGTCACGGGCGGCCAGCAGGCCGGCGCGCGTCACTTCCTCCTGACGCGAACGCACGACCACCTTGTAGATGCCGCGCTTCGAGGTGCTGCGCGCCTTGCCGAAGCCCACCTTCTGGCCGGCGAGGTTGAGCAGTTCGATGGTGACGTGTTCGAGGATGTGGCCAGGCCAGGTGCCCTCTTCCAGCCGGCGCAGGAAGCCGCCCCGCTCGCCGTAGCTGCAGCGGTGTTCCACCAGGCCGGGCAACCAGCTGGACAGGCGTTCGTAGAAACCGGGAATGGTGTTGGACGGCGCGTCTTCGAGTTCGCCGATGTCGATCAGCGCTTCCAGCGCCGGGCGGTAGGTCCAGATATTGGGGCCGCGCAGGGCGCGGATTTCCAGAATGTCGATGTCTCGTTTGCTCATTCGATGCTCGGTTCGGCGACGGTAACCCTGCGGGTCACCCGGTCACGGCAACGGTGTCAACGCAGCAGGCGCCACGCGGGTTTACCGGAGGACGAATTATCCGCCAGAGCCCCCATTCCGGGGGAGGACAGTGGCAAACTGTGCGACCTTTTGTGCGACACCGCAGGGCGCGCCAGCTTGCCAACCAGACCACAGAAGTCTGGCAGACAGAATGACGGCCGGGGACCCCGAATCACATGAGCGCCATCCAGACTACCGCCTCACCCGCCCGCGCAGACGGCTGCCTTGCCGACCTGACGCTGGACCTCGACCCGCAACTGCGCTTTGCGCAAGGCGAGCTGCAACTGACCGGACAAGTCCTGCGCGCGCGCTTCTCCAGCACCGGCGCCTGGCAGGAATGGCCCATCGCCGCCGACCAGCAGCTGCAGCTCAACGACCATGCGGGCGTCGCCACGCTGGAGCTGCTCGATGCCCGTCAGCGTCTCGCCGTGTGGCGTTTCACCCTGGCCCAGAACATTGCCGCGCAACGTCTGTGCGACGAGTTCGAACGCCTCGTCAACGTCCTCAACCACCGCCCGCCCCCACCGCCCGACGACACCGAGCGCTGCCCCTCGTGCAAGGCGCCGCTGGCACCGGATGACGACGAATGCCCGGTGTGCAGCAAGGCCCTGCACACGCCGCCTTCCACCTGGACCCTGCTACGCCTGTGGCGCTTCGCCAAGCCCTACAACGGCCAGTTGCTGGCCGGCTTCCTGCTGATGCTGGCAAGCACGGCGGCTACGCTGGTGCCGCCCTACCTCACGATGCCGCTGATGGATGACATCCTCATCCCGTTCCAGAACGGCCAGAGCATCGACCGCGGCCTCGTCGCGCTCTACCTCGCCGGGCTGGCCGGCGCGGCCGTGCTGGCCTGGGCACTGGGCTGGGCCAAGACCTACATCCTTGCCCTCGTCTCGGAACGCATCAGCGCCGACCTGCGCACCACCACCTACGAACACCTCATGCAGCTGTCGCTCGAATACTTCGGCGGCAAGCGCACGGGCGACCTCATCTCGCGTGTCGGCACCGAGTCCGACCGCATCAGCGTCTTCCTGTCGCTGCATGCGCTGGACTTCATCACCGACGTACTGATGATCGTCATGACCTCGGTGATCCTGTTCAGCATCAATCCCTGGCTGGCGCTGGTGACCCTGCTGCCCCTGCCCTTCATTGCCTGGATGATCCACCTCGTGCGCGACCGCCTGCGCACCGGCTTCGAGAAGATCGACCGCGTGTGGGGCGAAGTCACCAACGTGCTCGCCGACACCATTCCCGGCATCCGCGTCGTCAAGGCCTTCGCACAGGAACAGCGCGAGACCAGGCGCTTCCGCGACGCCAACGCGCACAACCTGCACATCAACGACCGCCTCAACAAGACCTGGTCGCTGTTCTCGCCCACCGTCTCCCTGCTCACCGAACTGGGTCTGCTCGTAGTGTGGGCCTTCGGCATCTGGCAGGTGTCGCACCACGACATCACAGTCGGCACGCTGAGCGCCTTCCTCGCCTACATCGGTCGCTTCTACGGCCGTCTCGACTCGATGAGCCGCATCGTCTCCGTGACGCAGAAAGCCGCTGCCGGCGCCAAGCGCATCTTCGACATCCTCGACCACGTATCGAGCGTGCCGGAGCCCACGCGCCCCGTGCATCTGGCCCAGATCAGCGGCCAGATCAGCGCGCATGACATTGGCTTCCGCTACGGCAACCGCTCGGTGCTGCGCAACGTCAGCCTCGACATCCAGCCCGGCGAGATGATCGGCCTCGTCGGCCACAGCGGCTCGGGCAAGAGCACCCTGGTCAACCTCATCTGCCGCTTCTACGATGTCAGCGAAGGCAGCATCCGCGTCAACGGTGTCAACATCCGCTCGCTGCCCGTCGCCGAGTTCCGCCAGCACATCGGCCTCGTGCTGCAGGAGCCCTTCCTGTTCTTCGGCACCATCGCCGAGAACATCGCCTACGGCAAACCCGATGCCACGCGGCAGGAAATCATCGCCGCCGCGCGCGCCGCCCACGCCCACGAATTCATCCTGCGGCTGCCACAGGGCTATGACTCGCTGGTCGGCGAGCGCGGCCAAGGCCTCTCCGGCGGCGAGCGCCAACGCATTTCGATTGCCCGCGCCCTGCTCATCAACCCGCGCATCCTCATCCTCGACGAAGCGACTTCCGCCGTCAACACCGAGACCGAAAAGGAAATCCAACGCGCGCTCGACAACCTCGTCAAAGGCCGCACCACCATCGCCATTGCGCACCGCCTGTCCACGCTGCAGAAGGCCGACCGCCTAGTCGTCATGGATCGCGGCCAGATCGTCGAGATCGGCCCACACGACCAGCTCATGGAACAGCGTGGTCACTACTGGCGCCTCTACCAGGCACAGGCTCGCCATGAGGCGCAGGCGGCTGAACACGCTCTCGCAGGAGGCCAATGATGGCCAACAACATCACCCTCAGCCGCAACGCCTTCGGCCACCTCGTCGCCACGCTCGCCGACGGCAGCGTGCATGAATCCGTCACGCCCGTGCGCGCCTTCCCCATCGCCGCACCGGACGAAGGCTTCTCGCTGACCGGCAGCGATGGTCACGAAGTCGCGTGGATTGATCGCCTCGACCAGCTCGATGCCGCCAGCCGCGTGCTGATCGAAGAAGAGCTGGCGAGTCGCGAGTTCATGCCCCAGATCCGCCACATCCGCCACGTCAGCACTTTCGCGACACCCAGCCAGTGGCAGGTGGAAACGGATCGCGGCGAATTCAGCTTCACGCTGAAAGGCGAAGAAGACATCCGCCGCGTCGGCGGTGACACGCTGCTGATCGCCGACAGTCATGGCGTGCAGTTCCTGATCCGTCACCGCCTGCAGATGGACCGACACAGCCGCCGCATCCTGGACCGCTTCCTGTGAAACGTTATCTCCTCACCATCGTACTGGCGGCCGCTCTGCACGGCCACGCGCAAGCCGCCAGCAAGGTCGTCTGCCACGTCACCTACGGCGGCGCCACGCAAAGCATCGAAGCGCGCCCGGTCAGCTCGCCCTACAAGGTGCCCACCGTCGAGATCGGCTCCTACTTCCTGTTCCGCATCGTGTTGCAGACTGCGCCGCGTGAGCTCGCTGCGGCCAAGATCTACACCTATTCCGATCAGGAAGACTCGCCCGTCATCGTGCACCAGGCCAGCCACCCCTGGCCTGTCGTGAATCGTGGGCAATACGGCTTCACCGGACTGCAGCGCGTCTACGAAACCATGCGCGACGGCGAACTCGAATACTGGTGCGAGGCCCGATGATGCTGCGCTGCTTTTGCCACACACTTTTCCTGCTGCTCACACTGGGCATCACCACGGCGCAAGCCGCCGAGCCGCGCACGCTGAGCCTGATCTTCGGCGGCGACGTCATGCTCGACGACGGCCCCGGTCGCGTCATCGCCAATGGCGGCGATCCGCTGGCACGCATCGCGCCCTTCCTTGCCACGGCCGACTACCGCATCGCCAACCTCGAAGTTCCGGTGGCCACGGTCGGCAAACCCATGGCCAGCAAGATCTTCACCTTCCGCGCCAAACCCGAAACGCTCAAGTTCGTGAAGGGCCGCTTCGACGCCATGTCGGTCGCCAACAATCATGCCGGCGATTACGGCAAAGCCGCTTTTCTCGAAACGCTCACCCACCTCGATGCGTATGGCATCGCGCGCTTCGGTGGCGGCAAGAATCTCGAAGAAGCGCATGCGCCGCTGTGGATTGAGCGCAACGGCCTGCGCATTGCCGTGCTCGGCTACGACGAGTTCAAACCGCGCAGCTTCGAAGCCGGCCCCAATTGGCCCGGCGTGGCCTGGAGCGAAGACAGCCACGTCGTCGCCGACATCCGCGCAGCGCGCAAGGCTGGCGCCGACCTCGTCATCCCCTTCATGCACTGGGGCTGGGAGCGCGAACCCGACCCCACCGAACGCCAGCGCCGCCTCGCACGATTGATGATTGATGCCGGTGCCGATGCCGTCGTCGGCACCCACCCGCACATCACGCAAGGCGCCGAGATCTACCGCGACAAGCCCATCGTCTACAGCCTCGGCAACCTCGTCTTCGACAGCTTCCACACCGACGCCTTGCGTACCGGCTGGCTGTTGCACATGACACTGGACAAGAAAGGCGTCGTGACATGGCGCACGCGCGCAGCTTTCATGGACGAAGACGGCGTGCCCACCCTGCTCGATGCATCCAGCCCCTGCGGCAAACGGGGTCAGCCTCAAGTACAGCAATGCAAGCCCTAGGACATCCCATGCGCATCCTCGCCAGCCTGCTCCTCAGCCTCACCGCACTGTCGGCCCATGCCGAAGTGAGCTTCACGCGCACCTCGCTGCAGATCGGCATGTACCGCATCGACGCCGAAGTCGCCGACTCGGACGCCGAGCGTCAGCAAGGCCTGATGTTCCGCAAGAGCATGGCGCCCAACGCCGGCATGCTGTTCGTCTTCCCGATGGCCAGCCAGCACTGCTTCTGGATGAAGAACACCGACCTGCCGCTATCGATCGCCTTCATCGACAGCGATGGCCGCATCGTCAACATCGAAGACATGAAGCCGCAGACCGAGACCTCGCACTGCGCCCTCAAGCCCGCTCAATACGCCCTCGAGATGAACAAGGGCTGGTTCAAGGACAAGGGCCTCAAGGCCGGCAGCAAGATCAGCGGCCTGCCGCGTTAGGCACCTCTAAATCCTCAAACGACAAGGCGTCGCATCATGGGTTTTACCCATGCAGTGCGACGCCTCGAACAACACAGATCGCGCTGTCTAGTTGTTGCGATATGCCGACAGGAAAAGGTGGTCGGCATTCTGCTCCGAAGCCGCCTCCGGAGCGGCAGCATCGCTGCCGGCACCCGGCTCGCCATCGCTGCTGGGCAAAGCGTCGATGATCTTCTGCATGTCCGCGTTAAGCGGCAGGTTAAGCGTATTGATCGCCTGTCCGCGCTGAAGCAGCGCACGGCACTCATCGAAGCGATCTCCGATCAGCGCCTCCAGGCCGTCCTTGAACACCCGCAGATACGTCTCGGGGTGATCCTCAGCCAGGCTGCCCAAGGGTTCCCACATTTCCTGCGCCGGCAACGGACGCCCTGACGTCAGGTGCAACAGCCCGAGCTGGAAGCGCGCGATGTGGAACTCCGGCGCCATCTCTACCGCACGCGTCATCTCCTCAACACCGCGGTCGTACATGCCGATCTGTGCGTATTCCGAACCCAGGAAAAACATCGCAGCCGCGTAGTTGGGCGCATCCTGATGAGCGCTCTGAATACTCTTGAGGTACGTGATGGCCCGCGCATGGTCATCCCGGTTAGCTGCCTCAATGGCCAGATGCAAAAGCTCGTCGGCATCCAGCGAATCCGTATCGATCGCCATCTCTCTTACCTTGTTAGTCGCACATTGGTGCAAAACGCGCATTCTGGCCTTGCCGGTACGCCCTAAGCAAGCGTACTGACCCCGGACGCAAAAAAACTTCACTTCGCCCCTAAACCGCTCCCGAATTGTGTGGATGTATTGGCAGAAGGACGGTTGGCCCGCATTGCGCGAGGCCAGCCGCTTATACCAAACATACATTTGAGAGATCGATGATGGTTGCGATTGCGACGGGTACTGGGCTGGGTTTGTCGAGTGGTTCGCTGGTTCTGGGTGGTGGAACATCCGGGCGCTCTGCGGAGCAGAGCTATCTGAACCTGGTCACCGGCAACCTGGTACTGCAGCAGCAGGACGAACTGCTGCTCGGGCGCGGACCGGATCTCTCGCTGGTGCGCACCTACAACAGCCAGGGCCAGTTCAACGACGACAACGGCGACAACTGGCGCATCGGCTTCTACCGCCAGCTCAAGACCCTCACCGGCACGGTCAACACCGCGGGCAGCACCATCACGCGGGTGGGCGCCGACGGCGCAGAGCTGGTCTACACGTATGACAGCAGCCGCTCAGCCTACGTGAACAAGGACGGCGCCGGCAGCTACGACACCCTGACCTGGAACGGCAGCCAATGGACCTGGACTGACGGCGACAGCCGCGTCACCGAAACCTACGACTGGGCCTCCGGCACCGGCAAGCTGCTGACCCTCGCCGACACCGACGGCAACACCATCACCTACGGCTACAGCGGCAGCCTGCTCACCTCGGTCACCACGGCCAACCACAGCACCGGCAACAAGAACGTCACGTACCTGGACTACACCGGCAGCCTGCTCACCCAGATCCGCACCGAAGCCTGGGACGGCAGCAGCAACCAGACCCTCACACGCACCCGCTACGGCTACGACGGCAGCAACCGCCTCTCGACCGTCACCGTTGACCTCAGCCCCAACGACAACAGCGTTGCCGACGGCAAGACCTACGTCACCACCTACAGCTACGACAGCAGCAACCGCGTTGTCGGCATCACCCAGACCGACGGCACCCAGATCAGCTTCACCTACACCTCGGGCCGCATCACCCAGATCACCCAGACCCTGGCGGGCGAGACGCGTACCACCGGCATCAGCTACGACACCACCAACCGCAAGACCACGATCACCGATCCGCTGGGCAAGAACACGGTCTACACCTACGACACCGCCGGGCAGCTCACCAACATCCTCGCGCCCGCCGTCGGCGGCGTCAGCCAGAGCCTCAGCTACGCCTACAACGCCAATGGCGACCTCACCAGCCAGACCGACGCCAAAGGCCAGACCGTCGCCTACACGTATGACGCCAACGGTAACGTCACGCTGCAACGCGACGCTGCCGGCAACACCGTCACGCGCACCTATGGCAGCAAGAACGAGCTGCTCAGCGAGACCGTCTACCTCACCCCGGACCCCGATGGCGCCGGCAGCGCCAGTGCCAGCCAACCGCTGACCACGCGCTACGTCTACGACAGCAAGAACCACCTGCGCTTTGCCATCAGCGCCGAAGGCCGCGTCACCGAACAACGCTACGACAGCCAGGGCCAGCGCACCGCCAGCATCGTCTATGCCGGCAACACGTACACCGCCAGTCCGTTCGCCGAGAGCGACCTCACCAGCTGGGTCAGCGGCACCGCCGACAAGACCCGCAGCCTGCGCAGCGACTACACCTATGACTTCCGTGGCCAGCTTGCCAGCAGCACCGTCTATGCCAGCGTCGACAGCAGCGGCAATGGCGTCGCGACGGGTGCGTCCACCACGAACTACGTCTATGACCAGGCCGGCAACCTCCTCAAGACGGTTGCCCCCAAGGGCGTGGCGACCACCGGCATCGCCAACGACTTCGTCACCACCTACGCCTACGATGGCCTGGGTCGCCTGACCAGCACCACCGACACGCTCGGCCGCGTCACCCAGACCCAGTACGACGACGCCAACAACAAGACCGTCGCCACGCTCGCCAACGGTCTGGTCACCACCTCGACCTACAACAAGGCTGGCGAACTCATCAGCGTCACCCAGGCTGACGGCGCCACCGCCCTGGGCACCAGCCAGTACGCCTACGACGCAGACGGCCGTGTGCGCATGGTCACCGACCCCACGGGCGTCAAGAGCTACGTCCTGTACGACGATGCCGGCCGCAAGGTCGCCGACATCGAAGGCGACGGCAGCCTCATCGAGTACCTCTACAACGCCAACAACCAGGTCATCCGCACGATCCGCTACGCCACCGCCGTCAGCGCTGCGAACCTGGCCAGCCTCGTCGATGGCGCCGGCAAACCGGCCAACGTGGCCCTGTCCGCCATCCGTCCGTCCACCGCTGCGGCCGACCGTAGCGCCTGGACCCTTTACGACAGCGCCAACCGCCCCGTGAAGAGCGTCGACGAGCTGGGCTACGTCACGCAGAGCTTCTACGACGGCGCCGGTCGCGTCACCGACACCGTGCGCTACGCCACGGCCGTGAGCGTCAGCGGCATCAGTGCCAGCACGCTGGCCACCGACGCTGCCGTCACGCCGGCACTGGATGCCGCAGCGGACCGCCGCATGCGCCTCTTCTACGATGCCGATGGCAAACAGACCGGCACGCTGGATGCCGGCAGCTTCGTCACGCGCAACGAATACGATGCGGCCGGACGCCTCGTGCACACGGTCGCCTACGCCACGGCGACCGCGAATGCCAACGCCTGGACCACCGCCACGCTGGGCGACCTGCTGCCCACGGCAGACGCCGCCAAGGACATCCACAGCTGGGTGCTCTACGACAGCAAGAACAATGTCATCGCCACGGTCAACGCCGAAGGCTATCTGACCGAATCGAGCTACGACGCCCACGGCAACAAGACCAGCCAGACGCGCTACGTCAACAAAGCCCTCATTGCGCCCACCAGCATCACCGGCAGCACCACGCTGGCTAGCCTGCGCCCGGCCACGAACGCCCAGGACCAGACCAGCAGCTGGACCTATACCGATCTGAACCAGGTCGCTACGGCCACCGACTACCAGGGCACGGTCACCCAGTTCAACTACGACACGGTCGGCCAGCTCACCAGCAGCACGCGCGCCCTGGGCGCCAGTGAAGCCACGACCAGCAGCACGGCCTACGACAAGCAAGGCCGCGTCACCAGCACCACCAGCGGTGAAGGCGTCGCTGTCACCTACGCCTACGATGCAGCAGGACGTCGCATCAGCGCCACCGACGCGCTGGGCCACAAGACGCTGTACTACTACAACAGCGATGGCAACCTGAGCTTCACCGTCAACGCCCGCGGTGAAATCACCGAGAACCGCTACAACGCCCTCAACCAGCTCACCCAGACGCGCAGCTATGCCACGCGTACCGCACTGACCGGCCTGACCGGCGGGCTGGACACGGCTGTCGCCACAACGCTGCAAGCGCTCGCCAGCGCCACGCTCGACACCCTCCAGAACTTCAGCTACGACCTGCGCGGCCAGCTCGTCAGCGTCACCGACAATGCGGGGAGCAGCAGCGCCCAGACCTGGAACGCCTTTGGCGAAAAGGCCAGCCTCACGACCGCCCTGGATGGCAGCACCAGCGTCCAGACCCAGTACAGCTACAACCGCCGCGGCCTGCTCAACAAGACGCGCCTGGATGCGCTGGGCAGCTACATCGACCTGACCACGACCTATGACGCCTTTGGCCGTGCCCTCACCAGCACCGACGGCAAGGGCCAGATCACCAGCGTCAGCTACGACCGCCTCGGTCGCGTCATCCAGACCACCGACCCGCTGACCCTCACGCGCAGCAGCACCTACGACGCCTTCAGCCGCGTCCTGACCCAGACCGATGCGCTGGGCAACACCACTGCCTACGCCTATGACAAGGCGGCCCGCACGGTCACCGTCACCACGCCGGAAGGCCTCAGCATCGTCACCACCAGCGATCGCCTGGGCCAGACGGTCAGCGTGCGCGACGGCAAGGGCAATGTCACGACCCGGACCTATGACAAGGATGGTCGTCTCAAGACCACGGTCAACGCGCTGGGCAACACCGTCCTCAACAACACCTACGATGTCGCCGGCCTGCTCACCGACAGCACCGATGCCAATGGCACCGTCACGCACTACACCTACGACGCCGTCAACCGTGTGCTCTCACGTGCAGTCGATCCCTCGGGCCTGAACCTCGTCACGAGCTTCACCTACGACGCCAAGGGCCAGACCCTCACCACGACGGATGCCAACGGCACCGTCACCGAGACCACCTATGACGCCAAGGGTCAGGTCACACAGGTGGCCGTCGATCCTGCAGGTCTGAACCTGCGCACCACCTATACCTATGACCTGAGCGGCAAGCAGCTCACCGTCACCGAAGGCGCCGGCACGGCCGCTGCGCGCACGACCCAGTACACCTACGACAAACTGGGTCGCCGCACGCACGAAGTGCTCGACCAGGGCGGCCTGAGCCTCACCACCCAGTACGCTTACGACAACAATGGCAACGTCACCAGCAAGACCGACGCCAATCTCAATGTCACGCGTTACTACTACGACGCTGACAACCGCCTGATCTACACGCTGGATGCCAAGGGCGGCCTCACCAAGACCGACTACGACGCAAACGGACGTGCCATCCAGGTCACACGTTACGCCAAAGAGGTCACGGATCTCACGACCTATACCCTGGACAACGTCCTGGAGCACCGGACGCTGACTCCGACCAGCGACCAGATCTCCCGCACCGTCTATGACAAGGACGGTCGTGCCGTCTTCAGCGTCGATGCGCTGAACTACGTCACGAAGAACGTCTATGACGCCAACGGTAACGTCACGCAGAGCATCCGCTACACGACCGCCATCCCTGCCGCCACGGCAATGACCACGACAGCGGTGGCCAACGCGATCACGACGAGCAGCACGGACCGTACGACCAGCTACGCCTACGACGCGGCCAACCGCCTGACCAGCAGCACCGATGCACTGGGCCATGTCACGCAGAGCACCTACGACGCCGCAGGTCATGTGGTACGCACGGTGGATGCCGGCAACAACGTCACGCGCTACGTCTATGACAAGGCCGGTCGCCTGCAGTACAGCATCGACGCCCTGGGGGGCGTCACCGAGCATCAGTACACCGCACTGGGCCAGGAGAAGGCGACGATCCGCTACGACAAGTTCGTGGTCATCGCCGCCCCCCTCCCCACGGCCGCCAACGTCAGCTCGGCGCTGGCCGCCACGGCGGGCATCCAGAGCATCACGACGAAGAACTTCTTCGACAAGGCTGGCCGCAGCACCTACAGCGTCGATGCGCTGGGAGCCTTGAGCGAGAAAACCTACGACGCACGCGGCAATGTCGTGCGCACGGTCGCCTACGCCACCAAAGTATCCAGTGCCTGGACGCCCGATACGACCCTCGCCACGGACGCAGCCGATCAGATCACCTACGCGCTCTACGACAAGGCCGACCAGCTGGCCTGGAAGGTGGATGCCGCCGGTGCTGTGACGGCCTATGCCTATGACGCGCAGGGCCACCTGATCCGTCAGACGGCTTACGACAGCCTCATCACGATCAGCGGACGACCGGAACAGCTCACGAGCGTGACCGTCACGCCCAATGCCGCCAAGGACCGCACGACGCGCACGGTGTTCGATTCGCTGGGCCGGCAGGTCTACAGCATCGATGCCGCCAACTACGTCAAGGAAACGCAGTACGACGCGCTGGGCAATGTCACCAAGACCATCGAGTATCCGCAGGCAATCAATGTAGGGCTCGCGCCCACCATCGCCGAGGTGCAGGCAGCACTCGGTGGCGAGTCCGTCAACCTGGGCGTTACGAACAACAACAACGCCGCCAGCAGCACGCCGCCCGTCCAGCCCTACACCTATTCAGAAAGCGCCAAGCTCGACACGCCCACAGCGACGACGCAGACAGGCACGGTAAGCGATACCGAGGTCCGTACTGCGGCGCCGGTCCAGCCGTACACCTCTTCGGGCAGCGCCAAGCTCGACACGCCAACGACGACGACCCAGAGCGTCACTGTCACGGACACAGCGACGACGATGCCGGGGACGGACCCGGTCCAGCCTTACTCCTACCTCGCCAGTGCCAAGAACGACGTGGCGACCACGCAAACCCAGAACGTGGGGTTGAGCGTGACCAACACTTCGATCACGCAGAGCGGCATCCTGCAGACGAGTGGCAACGGCTACGCCGTGTCGGGTCAGCTGGCCGGACAAGGCGGTTCACCGAACTACGTGCGTGCGACGATCTACAAGAACGGCACGCACTACGCGACCGTCTACACCGATGCCGGAACATGGAATGCGAACGGCGTCGTGCAGTTGGGTAGCCTGGTCACTGGTTCCTACACGGCGACCCTGGAAGCACAGGACTACACGGATGGGGGCGTCGACTCCGACCAGTACGGAAGCTGGTCATGGGGCGACGGCGACGGCACCTGGTACACGAGCAACAGCATCAGCTTCAATGTCGGTACGCAACCCCAATCGACCACGGTCAGCTGGGCGTCGAGCAGCCAGCCCGGCAGCACGACAGCGAGCTTTGCCTACCGTGTCTCGGGCAGCTCCGGCTCCTGGACAAGTGCCACGATCAGCACCAGCGGCAGCAACCTGCAGGTGGCGCTCGGCACCATCCCGGCCGGTAACTACGAATACAAGATCAACTACACCGACAGCTACGGCCGCATCGTCAAGTCGGCCACCAACACCCTGACGGTCAGCACGAATGCCACGAACTCGCCGACGGCCAGTTTCTCGTACACCCAAGTCACGTCCACCGCGAGCGCAGGTTCGTCGATCACGGGTTACGTTGCCGCGGGGGATGTCGCCAGCCTGGAATACGTCGATGCCGAAGTGCGCGACAGCAACACGAATGCGCTGATCAGCACTGCACGCACCTACCCCGAGTTCGAAAGCAACACCAGCGCCGTCAACCTCAAAGTCGGCGCAGTCCTCGCCAACGGCAGCTACAACGTCACGCTGACCTACAAGCGCAAGAACGGCACGACCGAAGTCAAGCCGAGCTTCCTGTACCAGGTCGGCACCCAGGCCGACTACATCCGCAACACGGTGAGCTGGCCGGCCAGCCAACAACCTTCCGGCACCACGGGCGTCAGCTTCGGCTATCGCCTGGCCGGCAGCACTGGTGCCTATACCAGCCTGACGGTCAGCACCTCGGGCAGCAACCAGCAAGTGCAGGTCGATCGCCTGGCTGCCGGCAGCTACGAATTCGTGCTGACCTACACCGATAGCTACGGTCGCACGCTGCGCTCGGCCAACGGCAACTTCACGGCAGCTGCCAGCGCCGGCAGCAGCACGACCAGTGTCACCTTCAGCACGCCGACGGTCACCTCCAGCACGGTAACGGGTTCGTCGATCAGCGGCTATCCCATCACCGCCGGCGAAGTGCCGACGATCGACAAGATCAAGGCCGTCGTCAAGGACACCAACGGCAACGTCGTCAGCACGGCCTGGACCTACCCCGAGTACGAAACCAGCTACAACGGCAACATCAACCTCAAGACCGATGGTGTGCTCGCTGATGGTCGCTACACCGTAGAGATTACGGTCTACGGCAAGAACAGCAGCACGACGGTCAAGCCGACCTTCGTCTACGAAGTCGGGCAGCAAAGCACGCGTGCCCCGACGCAGCCTTACGCCTACGTGGCCAGCGCCAACAACGACGTTGCCAGCACGCAGACCCAGAGCATCGGGCTGAGTGTCGTCAATACGTCGGTCAGCCAGAGCGGCTCTGTCACAAATACTGTCTGGGTCCCCACCGCCAACGGTCTGGTCGGCAGTGCGAGTGGCTGGTCGATTCCTGCCAGCGTCGTCACCGCAGAGCTCTCGCCAACCGACAGCACGCCGACCTATGTGCGCGCAGTGATCTACCGCACCGGCGAGTCGACTCCCTACGCAACCGTTGAACACCCCCTGAGTTTTACGGGTGAGCTCACCGGACAGGGTGAGTACGGCTCCACCTATACCTACCAGGGCACCGTGCCCATCGCCTGGAATGGCAGCATCAACCTTGGCAGCCTGCCGACCGGCAGCTACCAGGTCGAACTACTGGTGCGGGACGACGTCAATGGCTGGATCAGCAACGAGTGGGTCGATCATTACGGTGGTGGCGGCTACGAAAATGTCGTCCACGGTGATGGCGACAGCGCCTGGAGCAAGGTCAAAACCATCAGCATCCAGATCGGCTCGATCACCAACCCCACCTATACGAGCTGGGCAAGCAGCAGCCAGCCGGCGGGGACTACGGCCAGCTTCAGCTTCCGGCCGTCGGGCAGCACAGGCGCCTGGAGCACGGCCTCTATCAGCACCAACGGCAGCAACCTGCAAGCCAACCTGGGCAGCATCACGGCCGGCAACTACGAATACAAGATCAACTACACCGACAGCTACGGTCGCATCGTCAAATCGGCGACCGGCACGCTGACCAGCAACTTCGGTGGCACGACGACACCGACGGCCAGCTTCTCGTACACCCAGGTCACGTCCACGGCGAGCGCGGGTTCGTCGATCACGGGTTACGTTGCTGCGGGTGACGTAGCCAGCATCGAGTACATCGATGCGGAAGTGCGTGATCGCTTCACCAATGCCCTGATCAGCACAGCACGTACCTATCCGGAGTTCGAAAGCAACACCAGCGCAGTCAACCTCAAGGTCGGCGCAGTCCTCGCCAATGGCAGCTACAACGTCACGCTGACCTACAAGCGCAAGAACGGCGCGACGGAAACCAAGCCGAGCTTCGTGTACGAGGTCGGGCAGCAGAATATCTCGCAGAACACGGTCACCTGGCCCACGAACCTGCAGCCGTCCGGTTCGACGGTCAGCTTCCAGTACCGCCCGACGGGCACGACAACGTGGCTGACCGCGAGCATCTCGGCCTCTGGCAGCAACCACCAGGTCAGTCTGAACGATCTGCCTTTCGCTACCTACGAATACCAGATCCTCTATCGCGACAGCTACTCGCGCATCGTGCGCTCTGCCGACGGCACGCTGAACATCACCAGCGCCGCCGGTACGCACAACACCGGTGTGACCTTCAGCACGCCGACGGTGACCTCCAGCACGGTGACGGGTTCGTCGATCAGCGGCTACCCCATTGCCGCCGGTGACATCCCGACGATCGACAAGATCCTCGCTACCGTCAAGGACACCAACGGCAACGTCGTCAGCACCGCCTGGACCTACCCCGAGTACGAAACCAGCTACAACGGCAACATCAACCTCAAGACCAATGGCGTCCTTGCCAATGGCCGCTACACGGTCGAAATCACGGTCTACAAAAAGGATGGCACCAACAGCGTCAAGCCCAGCCTCCTGTACGAAGTCGGCCCGCAATACGTGCATGCCGCCAACCAGCCGTACACCTATCTGAACTACGCACTGCGTGACAGCACGATTGACCCCACGCAGCAATTCACGCTGACTTTCAACGACCCCTCGACGCTGCAGACGGCCAACGTGACCAATGTCGGCTGGGTGGCCTCAGCAGAGGGCCTGGTCGCGGACGGCAATGGCTGGTCCATCCCTGCCAGCGTCGTCAATGCCGAACTCGAACTTCCTGACAACACACCCACTTATATTCGCGCGCGCATCTACCGCGATGGCGAAACAACGCCTTTCGCCACCGTTGAGCATCCGTGGACGTTTACGGGCGAGCTGACGGGCCAGAACCAGTACGGTAACAACTACACGTACTGGGGCACCACCTCGGTGGGCTGGAATGGCAGCGTCAATCTCGGCTCGTTGTCAGCGGGTAGCTACCGTGTCGAAATCCTGATCCGCGACGACATAGCCAGTTACGAGCAACTGGAATGGGTACAGGAGTACGGCGGGAGCTGGAGCCAGCAAATGGTCATGCATGGCGACGGTGACAGCGCCTGGAGCAAGACCAAGACCCTTTCCGTCAACGTCCGCGACGTCAACAAACCCTCAACGCTCAGCTGGGATGCCTCGACCAAGCCTGCCGACGCCACTACGGTCCGTTTCAGCTACCGCACGGCCAACACCCCGACGGCAGCCTTTGCTGAAATGCCTGTCAGCCTCAGCAATGGCCGTTACTCCACATCGCTGGGTACTGTCGTGTCCGACGTCTATGAGTACCGCATCGAGTATCTCGATAGTCAGGGCAAGGTGCTCAAGCGCTCGCAAGACGTCATCACCGACACCAAGAACCACGCCGTAACCGCCACCAGCACCAACGCAAACAGCGTCGATCTCACTCGCTACTTCGGCGCGCTGAGCAGCACGCAGCCAACAGCTGTCGGCCAGGGCAGCGCCATCACAGGTTACTTCGCCAACAGCACTGTCTGGACGCAGTACGACCGCATCGAAGCGCGCGTCTACGACCACGCTACGGGCAACCTGCTCAACACCGCCATTACCCTGCCTTCGGGTAATTCCGGCTACCACGGCGAAATCAACCTCAAGACCAATGGTGCGCTGGTTACCGGCATCTACGATGTCGTCCTGTGGCTGCACAAACCAGACGGCACGCTGGAAGCTCGCCCCTCGTTCCGCTACGAAATCGGCGAAGTAGCCAACGCCACCGTCGGCACCAGCCTGAGCTGGAGCGCGGCCAACCAACCGGCCAACAGCACGGTCCAGTTCAGCTACACCAACACCAAGACGGGCGAAACGCGCAGCGCAGCGGTCACTACGTCGGGTGGCAATAACCAGGTCAGCCTCGGTGACCTCACCGGCGGCACCTACACCTACACCATCAGCTACCTGGTTGGCGGCCAGTTCGTCAAAGGCACCCAAGGCAGCTTTGATCCGCATGCCAGCAGCAGTAGCGGTCCGGCCACCTTCATCACCGACCTCTCCGCCGGCCAGCAGGCCCGTATCAACACCTTCAGCTACGACAAGCTCGGCCGCCTGGAATCGACCATCGATGCCGAAAACCATGGCGAGTCCTTCACCTACGACGCTCTGGGCAACAAACTCAGCTACACCAACAAGCTGGGCAACACCTGGAACTACAGCTATGACGCGCTGGGCCAACTGAGCAGCGAGCTGACACCCGAGGTCAAGGTCACCAGCTACAACGAAGCCCTCACGCTCACCAGCAGCAACACCTCCGTACGCCTGGAAACCCGCTACAGCTACGACGCGCTCGGCCACCTGGCCGCACGCACCGAAGCGTATGGCACCGCCGACGCCCGCACCACCAGCTACAGCTACGACGCACTGGGTCACCAGGTCCAGACGACATCGCAAAGCGTCGGGGTTTACAACTCGGTCGCAGACAATATCGCCACCAACGGTGTCGGCAGCGCCGTCACACGCGTCGAGTCCCAGCAGAGCGCCACTGTTTCCACGCTCTACAACGCGCTCGGCCAGGCCGTCATCAACACCGATGCGGCCGGCAACAAGAGCTTCCGCGTCTACGACAGCCGCGGCCTCGTCAAATACGAAATCGATGCGCTCGGCTACGTCACCAGCTACAGCTTCGACAGTTTCGGCAACCAGGCCACACTGACGCGCCACGCCCAGGCCATCAACATCGCTGGCCGCACTACCGCCTTCAGCGCCAGCGACGTCGCGACACTGCTGGCCGCGCTCGATCCGAGTGGAGACCGCACGATCTCCACCATCTACGACAAGCGCAATCTGGTCAGCCTGGTCACCGAACCGACGGTTACCAACTACGACTCGAGCAAATCAAGCTCGTTGGAACAGCTCTTCGACGCAGGCAAGCAGACCGCCAGCACCTACAACGCACAAGGCCAGCTCATCAAGCAATCGGTCTTGCGCAACAGCACGACGAACACCTGGACGCACACCTACTTCTACTACGACGTACGTGGCAACAAGACCGCCCAGGTCGACGCCCTCGGCTACCTGACCGTCTGGAAGTATGACGAAGCCGGCAACCTCTCCGGCCAGATCGAGTACGCCAAAGCGCTCGCCAGCGGAGACTGGGACGCCATCAGCTATCGCAACGTCGTCACCAGCACCGCCCAGAACAGCACTGGCGAGCTCGGTTACGACCGCGAAGTGCGCTACCGCTACGACCGTACCAACCGCAAGATCAGCGAGACGCGCGTTGGTTACGAGTACACCACGCTGGACGCACAACTGCGCCAGCAACGTGTTGTCGGCGACCTGACCAGCAGCTACGCCTACGACGCCGTCGGCAACATGGTGCAGACCACCGACCCGACCGGTGCCACGGCCTATAGCTACTACGACGTCCTCGGCCGCAACATCGCCACGATCACGCCAGCAGGCAACAACAGCCTTGCCCTGGTCGAAACGAGCTACGACGCGCTGGGCAATCAGACGCGCACCACGCGTTTCAGCAACGCACCGACCAATGTCAACGTTAACGGCTACACCGCAGCCACGGTCAATGCCGCAGCAGACCAGACCAGCTACAAGGTCTACGACAAGGCCGGCCACGTCATCCGTGACGTTGACGCCGAGGGCAAGTCCACCTGGTTCTCGTATAACAGCACCGGCCAGACCGCCAAGGAATGGTGGGATCAGACCGACGTGCAAGGCCGCGTGCAACACGGTACCAAGCTCTACCAGTACGACGCACTGGGGCACCAGATCGCCACCATTACGCCCTCGGCGCTTACCGATGACCGAGCCGTGCAACGCGATGGCGATATCCGCATGGAGCAACCGTATTTCGATCGCAATATCGGGGGCGAAAAGATCACGCTGTACTGGAATGACATCAGCGATTGGGGCGACGGCGACATCACCATTACCGTCAACTATCAATACAAGCACTGGGAGCCCCTCGGAAACACCGGCACCTGGTACAACCCCATTCCGATCTACGGCTGGGCCTATCACGACAAAACCGACGTTCGCACTTTCAAAGCAGAAGAAGCCCCGACAGGGACTTACTATCAGCCCAATGGCGACCATGTCACCGGCATTCACCAGATTTGGGTGCAAAAGCGGGACAAGGCAGGGAACACGATCACCATTTTCTACGGCGAAGGGCCTGTCGCCTCTGGCAGTGGTATGGGCGGCTTTGCAGGTTGGCTTCAAGGGAACACTACCCTTGCCACCGGCGGCATCTATCGCGCTGAGAACGGTGGGTCTGCCGGCTCGGCATCGCCCACCCGCTTGATCAGCTACGCCGGCGCCCCGCAGGACGGCGGTACAGAGCGCTTCTATTACCGGAAAGTCGGGGCAAGCACCTGGTCGGTCACTGACCCCATCGTGTTTGGCATGCGCAACACCGTTGACGCCGCCAACCTGACCGGGGGCGACGGCGAGTACGAGTTCGCCGCCACAACCATGCTTGATAGCAAGTTCGACAGCGTCTTTAGCGGCCGCTTCACCATGTCCGGGGGCAATGTCACCAGCGTCGCCAAAGACAACAATGCTGCGGCGTACCAGAACTTCCTCAACAGCAACGTCCCCCTTGCTCCGCGCGATCTGACCAAGCAGGTCACTGAGCAGGTGCAGTACAACGGCTTCGGCGAAATCGTCGCCAAGGGCACCTACACCGGTGACGTCAGTAATGCCGCCAACGGCTGGCAGGAATACAGCGACTACGACAAGGCAGGCCGTGTCTGGCGCACCAACAGCGGTGACGGCGTCAACAAGGTCTACCTCTACGACGTAGCCGGTCAGAAAACCGCCGAGATCCGCAGCCAGACTCTGGATCTCAAGACCGGCTTCAGCAACGTAACCAGCGTCGCCAACCTGCGTTACAAGGTGGAAGGCAACCTGGCGGCCGAAGTCAGCCGCACCGAGACCGTCTACGACTACAACGAACGCGCCATCCAGCAAAAGCAGGCCGGCTTCTCGGTCGAATCCGGCTCAAGCCTGGAAAACTGGGGAGAGTTCGCGGGCATCGACCTCGCCACGACTTTCAATGGCGTCAACGACGGCGTCTCCTCTCACTACGGATCCTGGACCGAAACCTGGATCAACAGCTACGGAGGCGTGTCCAGCGCCACCCACTGGGGCACCATCATTGATGGCAACAAGATCAACCTCAGCTTCAGCAGCACCGCTGCCTGGGGCGGTGGTGATCAGCGCCTCGTTGTCGAATTCGGCAATCCGGCCACTGGCGCCATCACCGAGACGGTCGACACCGGCTTCTTCAACGGCAATGTGAGCACGCAGGCCGTGTTTGCCCAGTCGAACTGGTCTGCAAACCTCGTCGGCATGCGTCTGTACAAGAAAGACATCAACGGCGTCGAGCACCTGGTCCAGCAGCACAACGTCAGCAGCAACCAGCACAGCAAGGCTCTGGTCCTGCCGCGCAGTACTGAACCGGGCCTCACTGCCAAGGCGGAATATCGTGCGGCAGGCAGCACGGGTGCGTGGACGACGCTGGCCGTTGCAGACTACGGTACGGACAAGGTCGCCGACCTCGCGACCCTACCTAACAACGCCAACTACGAATACCGCATCACCTACAGCCACCACGACAACGGTGCCGAATTCGCTCGCGCCACCGGCACCATCAGCATCAACGCGCAGGGCTACGCCAACATCGTCAACACCACGCAAGATGCCGCGCGCACCTGGGTCAGCCCCACGCTCACCCAGACCTTGGACCGCTGGGGCAATGTGCTGGTCGCCAGCGATCCTTCGGTCACCACCGCGCTGAATTTCGACGCCTCCCGCGCCGGCAGCCTGTCCGACATCGTCAACAGCGACAGCCTGACCATCACCCGCTATGACGCCGGCAATCACGTGCTGCGCCAGCAACAACCGAAGATCACGACGACCAGCGCTACCAATACGACCCAGTCGCTCAAGACCGTTACCACCAACGCCTACGACATCCTGGGTCGCCAGATCATCGCGACCGATGCCAACGGCTACGACACCTACTACCTGTTCGACAAGTCCGGCCAGCAAACCGACGAATACCGCTCGGATGGCTCGCATTGGAGCCAGACCTTCGATCTGCTCGGTCGCAAGACCAGCGTCACCGACGGCAACGGCGTCACCACGTCCTACGCGTACGACAAACTCAACCGCCTCACCAAGACGACGCGCCCCACTGGCGGCGGCTACACCAGCAACCGCTACGACGAACGCGGCAACCTGATCGAGAGCTTCACCCAGACGCAAGCCGGTACGCTGAATGGCAAGGACATCGGTGATACGACCCAGGCCTGGTTCGACCTCAACGGCAAGCTCATCCGCAGCCGCACCGGCATGGGCGAAGACACGCGTAATGCCTACGACGAACGCGGCAACAAGGTCTACACCCTCAATGGCAATGGCGACCGCCAGCGCTGGGCCTACACCTACTTCGGTCAGATGACCGTCCGCACCGATCTGACGGCCAACACCTACGTCAATGGCAGCGTGCCTGCCAGCAGCCTCAATGGCCTGGCCGCGACCTACAGCAACATCACGACCTACAACCTCAGCTACAACAAGGCTGGCCAGTTGGTCAGCCAAACCAGCAGCAAGGGCCAGGACCTGCAGTACAGCTATTACGAGAACGGCGCCCAGCGCCGCATCCGTGACGGCAAGCTCGACAGCGAGACCTTCTACCTCATCGATGCCAATGGCCGCCACACGCAGGAACGCTTCGGCCAGGGCAACGTGGTTTACCAGGACACGCGCATCAGCTACAACGCCCAAGGCTGGATTACGGCCCTCAGCGACAACCGCTACGACCTGACCTACGCCTACGACGCCTACGGCAACCGCCGCAACGTCATTGCCCACTACTACGGCAAGGCCAACAATGCCCTGGATAACGTGGCCGGCACGGCCGTGCTGGCCAGCAGCGGTGGCTTCGGTAGCCAGCCCGCGACGACCACGACAACCCAGCTGGCCGAAACGCAGGAAACCTGGCGCACGACCGAAAACTGGTACCTCTACGACGGCCTCAACCGCATCACCCTGACCCAGGGCCGCCTCGTCAACGGCGCAGTCGGCATCACCAACCAGCAAGGCATCCAGATCGCCTATGACGGCGCGGGCAACCGCCGCTTCTCGTTCTCGTACATCAACGAAGGCACCAAGGAAGCCCCGGTCTACAAGGAGATGACCGAGCGCTACGACTACGACAACAACAACCGCATCACCAAGATCTACCGCAACGGGGTCGAAGACAGCTCACGCATCTATGACCTCGCCGGCCGCACGCTCGAGCAGACCACCAATGCCGCTAAAACGCCGCAGAAGCAGGTCAATACCTTCGACCACAACGGCACGCTGATCCGCCAGCTGAGCTACAGCAACGGCAGTTATCAAAGCACGGTCTACTTCACCAACGATCACGCGGGCAATGCTTCGAAGTACCGCACGGTTGGCGGCGGCAACACCAACTATTTCAGCTACACCTACGCCAAGTACGACAGCTACAAGGAAGCCACGCACTCGGGCTGGAGCCGCAACTTCATCCCGGGTACGACGACCAGCGCCTACGACGTCAACGGCAACCTCGTCTCCGTCGACGACCAGCATGACAACAGCAAGGATCGCAGCTTCATCAGCCAGCAGAGCGGTCAGATCGTTACAAAGACGCAAGCAGGCAAGAGCGATTACTACTACTACGCCAACGACAAGAGCGTGGGCTCTACGGCAGCGGGCGGCACGGTGGACTTCGACGCCAACTACGTTGAGGTAACCAAGCAGATCGCCGCCTCGGCCCCTGGCACTTACGTGGTCAATGCCGGCGACAGCTGGAAGAGCATCGCGCAGAACCTGTTCGGCGATTCACGCATGTGGTACCTGCTGGCCGACGCCAACGGCGGCACACTGCAAGCCGGTCGCAGCCTCACGATTCCCAATCGTGTAACCAACATCCACAACACCTCGGACACCTACAAGCCTTATAAGGCTGGCGACATCATCGGCGACACCACGCCGACGATGCCGGAACCGCCGGAACCGCCGGCGGGCAAGAAGGGTTGTGGCGCGGCGATGATGATCATCATTGTCATCATCGCGATCATCGTAACGATCTTTACTGCTGGAGCAGGCGCAGTATTGTTCGGCGCAGCAACGACGGCAGGGGCTGCGGGCGCAACGATTGGGGGCGTTGCTGTTGCTGCCGGGTTCCACCATGACGGCCTCTGCCTTGGCAGCAGCTGGCGCAAGTTACATGGCAATTGGGGCGTCAGTGCTTGCGGGCAGCTTTGGGGCCGCAGGGTTTGCGGCCGCAGTGGTGGCAGGGGCTATTGGCTCCATTGTCAGCCAAGGCGTAGGTATCGCAATGGGAGTCCAGAAGAGCATCAACTGGAAACAGGTTGGTATTTCTGCGATTGGCTCTGGCGTTGGTGCCGGTCTTGGTGCCGCCGGAGGCGTAACCACTCAAGCATTTGCAAAAGCCCACCCCTACATCACAGCCGGCCTTAACGCCGCCGCTGGTAGCGCCATTTCCCAAGGTATTGCAGTTGCTACCGGACTCCAGAAGAAATTTGACTGGCGCAGCGTTGCCGTGGCTGCCGCTTCAGCGGCAGCCACAACCGCACTGGGTGACGCCTTCCGCACTCAAGCCGACGACGGCAAAGGCAACCTGCTGTTCAAGAAAGACGGCACGCCAGAATACCTAAAGCAAACCGACTGGCAAATTGCGGGGCAGCGCATCACGACAGCACTGGCAACCAACGCCATTTCCCAAGTGATCGTAAATCGCAAACTGGATATGCGCGGTTTGCTGATCAGTACCGCGACACAGGTTGCAGCACAATACATTGGCGATGCGGCAAAAACCTCGCTCACGATAAATGGTGAAAAAGGAAGTGTTACCAGAACCGTTGGCATTTTGGGCACAGAGGGGTCTTGGGCACATATTGCAGCTCATGCGGCTTTGGGCGCGATAACCGCACGGCTGAGACGTCAAGATGTCGCGGCAGGAGCAATTGGCGGCGCGGCTAGCGCATTTGCGGGCTCGTATATTCGCGACTTTATCGATGATGGTCTAGGTTTGGATGCGACGTCCGGCAAAGGAAAAGAACTCTTTATCCAGATGGAGAAACTGGCTGGTGCAGCTGCTGCATCAGCATTTGGAAGAGATGCGGCAGTAGCCATGGACGTAGCAGAGAACGCCGCTACGCACAACTTTCTTACACATGCCAAGCGTAAAGAGCTAAATCAATTGCTTCGTCAGTACGAAAAAACTGGCGGCTCTAAAATGTCCGACAATGCAATCCAAAGGATGGGGGATCTGATCCGGGAAGATCACGAAAGCAATGTCTTGATTTCCAAGGATGAAAAATCACTGAGCGAACAAGACAAGATAAAACTTCTCGGATACCTGCAAGAATATGTTGGGCAAGACTCGCGCTCGCGAGCCACACTACAGAAGACCTTATCTGGCTATCAGGACAATGTGGATAAGGCACGCGCCGCCTGGGCCGCCAAGCCACTATGGATGACTTTCTTCAGCGAATACGACCGGTTCTCCGGGGTTGAGGGCTTGAATGCACGTGTCGCACTGAGCAATGCCCAGAAAGCCTCGGCAAGTCTTCCGCAAACGCTGCAACGCGGTGTATTAGATGCTATGGAAGAAGCTTACTCATCCATGCAAAACGACCTGTCTTACAGAACGGAAGACTTGGTGAGACTCGGCGGCAAACTGAGTCTGCTTCACGGACTTTATACGCCTAGTGAACGCTACATGAGCGCCCCCCCCTCGGCGAGGGAAATCGCATATATAGAGAATGAGCAAAGGAGAGGGGGTAACAATCTAGCCATGATTCTCAATCCTATAAGCATCTCTACTGGGCTAGGACTGCTGACGCGCTGGTTAGGCGGAGATGAAAGCCAAGTAAGCGCCGGGATGGAAATTGGAGCCATGGGAGATGGCTACGTTGGCTCACGCCAGATGGCAAAATCACTAAGGAATATCAAGCCAGCGCCAAGTGGAAATGGGTCGGCTATTAGCTCTACGTACTCTGGCGAGTATGGTGAAACGCCGAAATTGCGATATGTTGCGCCGAAACGCGTTGTGATCAGCGCGCACGGTGCTGCCTCTTATGAAGAGATAACAGTACCAAACGGAACCAGCTTCACACACTATGCCCCTAATAGCTTTCCAATCACAAACGACTTGGGACAGCTCATTGAAACAAACAATGTTCCAGACAGCCTGTACAGAAGAACCTACTTTCCCGGCGACAAAGTCCCTAATCTTCTTGCAACCCCATTAGAGTCTCAATCGCTCTCGACCAATATCGTTGGAACATCAATCAAACCACAAACCCCGACAAGGCTTAGCGATATCTTGAAAGAGAACATGGGAGCCTGCCATTGGGCTGCGTGCCTATCTGACCCAAACTCACCTAACAGCGACTTTATTTACACCACATTTGGCGGGCCCTATCCACGCCCACGATAGTAAATAGTTTGTAAAAAACCATGCCAACACCCTCTTCGTTCGAAAGCCTAAACAGCTTCATAACCACTAACCATGGGGAAACCATACATCTTGAGAGTCTTGATTGCTTTTCTACGACTGAGGTTTTTTTTGCGGTGAAAGATGTCACAGCAGGTCAGTCCATTAGTATCTTGCTAAATGAACATGAAGGAAAAAAGCGAGCCATACTTTATGTGAGCAAAGATGATGGTCGCCTTGGCGATAGATTTGTTGGAATGTGTTTATTGGATGCCGTAAATACCATTGTTTTTAACAAAGCAATATCTGGGTTTTATTTGCAAAGCTCCGGGCAAGAAGCGTTGCTGATCGATTTAATGAGGTAACAAAGGGGGCGGACGATAACGCCTCATAGCCAGAGATGCGTTGGTGCTAGCCAGGACACCAACCCACGTCCAATGGCGTCAAGAGCCCTCTAACCAAGGGAAGCCCCTGGACAAGAAGCACGCCCGCCCCTCTGCTCGCGCTGCGCGGCGTTCACAGCACATCAATAACGCCACGCTGGGCGCCAGTGGCCTCGCCAACTCAACTACCATGCAAGCTTGGTCACCTCCTGCAGGTTGATGCGGCTGGCGAGACTACTCATGTCGGCTTTCGGGGCCGCAGGCTCTGCCGTTCAGCATTCACGCCTTGCGGATCTTGCTTCTCCACGTGCTCATGAATCTTCATGGCGTGCGTGTCGTGGCTAACCAAGGTCCGCCCCCATCAACCGGGTAATTGTGTAGTGGATGTGTTTGCACATGAAAACTGAAAGCGTCTATTGCGCGGCCCCCTGGAACCATGCGCATTTGCGCGCAGACGGATTTTTCTCCGTTTGTTGCCGGGCATTGCGCGGGGGGCTCTCGATCCCGGCCCAGTCGATAGATGAGTACTGGAATGGGGAGGAGATGCGAAAGCTGCGGCTGGACATGCTGAACCACCGGCCGCCCGATGCCATCTGCCGCAACTGCGTCGAAAACAAGACAACGGTTAACCCCGGCAGGCTTGCGTACAACGAACTCTCCCGGGATGAAATGGACGACATCCTGGCCCGAACCGGGGAGGACGGATCCACGACGTTCGAGCCTGTCTCCCTGGATATCCGGACGAATTTCTGCAATCTGAAATGCCGCATCTGCAGTCCCGGCAGCTCTTCATCGATCCTGACTGAATACAAGCAGCTGGGCTTCCCCCTGCCCCGGATGGGCCCCAATGCCCAGAAGGAAGGGGATATTGATTTCAGCGATGCCCTGCTCTCGAAACTACGGAAGATCAGCTGGGCAGGTGGTGAGCCGTTCATGAGCCCCGTCCACTGGAAGCTGATGGAGTCTTTGAAGAGGCTGGGCAATACGAATTTATTCGTCTGGTACAACAGCAATTTCTCTTTCCCGGGTGGGACTTTGTCCAAGGCAAAAGACCTGCTTGCCTCGTTCAGCAACGTCCACATGGGCGCCAGCATTGATGCCGTGGGAGAGGACTTCGAGTATCTACGCTACCTGGCGAGCTACGAGGAAACGACCAGCAACCTGGTGGCACTCAAAGCCGCTGTGCCTGGCGTCAATATCGCCATCGATTACACGGCTACGTCTTTGGGTTTGTTGTCACTCAAGGACGTCGTGCAGTTTTGCCTGGCAAACGGCATAGGCTTGAAATGCAAAGTGGCGAATGTGGCCGACTGGGATTGGCTCGGGATCGGTTGCCTGCGGTCAGACGTGATGGAGGCGGCGCTGGCAGAAGCCCAAGCCGCCAGCCAAGGAACAGCGCTTGAGGCGACCATCCTGCAGTTCACGGCGTTCGCTCACCGGAAATATCAGGTCAAGGTTCCCGATCTTGGCCGCTGTCGCGCCATGGAAAAATCCCGCGGGGCCAGCGGCTATCTTGAGGCACGGATCGGGCATCAGCTGAATCGCGGCTGACGAGTTCTGGCTGGCGGACGAGTCGCCGCGGTTGGCTCGACTCAGTGGCGCAATTGGTCATGTACAACAGGAGCAAACGCAATGCGGGATGAGTCGCAACGTGGCTGGCCGGACAGTCTGGGAGTGCTGGAAAATTTGTCTCCCAGACAACGGGATGAACTGTTCCCCGGAGCTCCACGCCTGACCGCCCGCCACCTGGCAAATTGCAAGGTGCTGGAGAGCCGTTACCGCATCCTGGACCACATCCCCAAGGGAGGCACCTGTGCCGAACTTGGCGTCATGCGCGGCAACTTCTCAGAGCACATCTTGCTGAAGACTCAGCCAGCCCGCTTGCATCTGATCGACATCAACCCCGGTGCCATGGGGTTCGTAGCACAGCGCTTTGCAAACGAAGTGGCCAGCGGCCTTGTGCAACTGACGCTGGGGGACTCGGCTGCGTCGGTGCTCCAGCTCCCGGCGGACTACCTGGATTGGGCCTATATCGATGGAGATCATCGCTACGAGGCCGTGCGGCGCGACCTGCAAGCCGTATACGCGCGCCTGAAACCAGACGGCTGGATCGTGCTGAACGACTACGTTTTCTTCAGTCCGATCGACTTCATCAAATACGGCGTCGTCGAGGCGGTCAATGAATTCTGCCTGGCACACGATTTCGAGGTCATCTTCTTCGCCCTGCAGGAGAAAATGTACAACGACGTAGTGTTGCGCCGGATTCGCAACTAACTCAGAACGTTTGCCCTCTCACGCACGAGGCTTGGTCAGCGCGTTCCGGCGGGCCAGCTCGTTGAGCGCCGCCTGCAGCTGATTGCGGATGGTCTCTTCGAACGCCCTGGATTCGCTGGCGGAGGGCGGATAGCTGGAAAACGGCAGCACCCAGATGCCGCTCCAGCTGGTCGTCGAGTCCTTGTTCGCGACCGTCGCAACAGCCTGCCGGGAACGGTCGAGCAGTTTGACTTCGAGCTGGTAGTTATCGGTCTCGAAGACCGGGATCAAACCCAGAGACACACGGTTGACGAAGGTTGCCACCATGCTTGCGGGGCGAAATGCGAGAGACGGGTAGTGCCCGACCAGACGGATGTCGAGCGTGTAATCGCTCGACTGGTTGCTGGGCGCAAAGCGATAAGTCGAGAACAAGCCGGATTCGGCCAACTGCTTGTCAACGAGCGCAACAAGATCTTCGGGCTTGTCATAGACCGGGAGTCGCGAGCAGCGACGCTCGCTGAGGACCGCGACAGTGTCACCCGCGGCACAGCTGAGCACCACGGTCACACTGGGTTTGTAGCCGGTCGCGGAACGCACCCATTCTTCTTCGCGAGGCAACTGTCGATCAGCAAAGGTAGCGCAGCCGGAGAAGAGCCCCAAAACACACAGCCAAAGCATCCAGCTCGACACGCTGAGGGCTACAGATCGAAAACGGAACAGGTCGGTCACAGCATTTATCCGGGCAAACAATGACGGCGCATTATCGCATCGAATGCGCGACGCGCTCCGGCGGTGTCCGGTTATGCAGGTGCAACAGAACCCGCAAGGCCCCTGCCTTGATGCACCAAAGCGATCGCGCGCTTTGCGCTTTGTTAACGCATCAAGTGAATCGAGCGCAAGCCCACGTGTGGGACAATCCACATGGACAGATCTCTCTCGGCATCAACAGTCATTCATGCGTTTTTTCGTACTTGAAAACGGCTTGCGAACTGCGGCCGGCCATCACCTGAATAACAGCCTGGGTTTGCGTCAGTCGCTCGCAAAGCATGACGTGCCAGCGCATTTCCTGATCAACAGGAAGGCCGACCCGACATCCATCGCGGCGTTGGACGCCCGCGCCTGCATCAGTTTCACGCCGTACGATCAGGCGTCGAACGATGAGCTCTGCGGTGAAATTGAATCGCTGCACATCCAGGCCAACATGATCGCCGCAGAGCTCGGGAACGAACTTGGCTCACAGATCTGCGCGGATGACGTGCTGCTGGTACCGACTGCGACCCAGCACGAAATTCTGGCACTGGCCTGGATGCTGAGGCGTCTGTCACCAGACCGTCTCCCCCGCGTCATCCTGAATTTCGTCCGGGAAAACTTCCTTGCGCCGGAAACGTACGCGCCAGGTAGCATTGCCGGCTTGTATCGCTTTGCCGCCAAAGCACTGCGGCGCAGTGTTCCGGGCCGTTGCCTGATGACAAGCAACGGAGCCCGGATGTCAGAGATGCTGAGCCACATCCTGCACCAGGAGGTTGTGACCTGCCCGATCCCCAAGACCTACCCTGCGGCGCTCGTCGAATCGACGCGCCCCCGCGAGCCCGGGGGACGTCTGCGCGTCGGCGTTTTTGGCGACATGAACGGGTACAAGGGCTTTGGACTGATTCCAGCACTGATCGAAGCGTTTCCTGATCTGGACTGGCTCGTCCAGGCCCCCAAAGACGGCAGCGCTCGCTACTGGGGGCCGCTTGATGAGTCGATGAGAGCCCACCCCAATCTCGAGCTGGTGGCGGCAGGCATCTCGCCCGAGCGCTATTACGCGCTGTTCGGGGCCGTCGATATCGTACTGACGCCCTACGACATGCGTCTGAAACGGCTGCAGACCTCCGGCGTATTCGCGGAGGCCGTGGCTGCGGGCAAAGTCGTTGTCGCGCCAGCGACGCCGTGGGTCATGGAACACCGGCAGCAGGAGGCGTGGTGCGGCGAGGTTTTCGAGGCGCCGGATGCCGGGGAAATCGCGGCCGCGCTCTCGCGCATATGCGAAAATTTCGTAGCGCTCTCAGCAGGGGCCGCAGAAAAATCCGCAACGTGGCGCCAGACGCAATCCGTCGATGCTTACGTTGCCAGAATGCTGGAATGGCTCGACACATCGGGCTCGGGGGACAAATCGTGATCAGCAGTCTCGTTGTGTGTGGCATTGGCCGCCTGGGCTTGCCATTGGCCTTGAATTTCGAACGCGCCCCTGGCCTTCAGGTTTCGGGCTATGACGTCAACGCGGCGTACGTAGAGGCCCTCAGCGCGCGTCGTTTCATCAGCGATGAACCGGGCGTGACGCAAATGCTTGCGGCGAGCAAGCTGCAGTTCAGTGCCGACATTGCTGCCGTGCTGGGCTCAGAGCTGGCGGTCGTATGCGTGCGCACCGATTCCGACAGCTCTGGCGCCTACGACCTAGGGCAGCTGTGGAGCTTCGTGGAAACGCTGACCCATGCGCTGAGCAAGAGCGCAGGTCATGCGCTGAGCAAGAGCGCAGGTCATGCGCTGCGTGCTCTGGCCATCAATTGCAACGTCAACCCGGGAACGTCCCGGCGTATCGCGACTGCGCTTTCCAGCTACGGCATCGAAGTGTATTTCTGGCCGGAATGGGTGAAACAGGGAAGCATTGTCGAAGATCAGCAGACGCCGCCGGTCACGGTGATCGGCTCCCTGCCCGGCTATCAATATTACGAAGAAGTGCTGGCTGTCCTGACCAATCTGGATCGCACCGGACACGCCCCCGTGCGGTCGCTGGGGCTGACCGAGGCGGAAATCTGCAAGATCTCGCTGAACTGCTTTCTGACCGTCAAGATCAGTTTTGCCAACATGGTAGCTACCCTGCTCGATGAACTCGGGCTGGCCCCCGGCCCGGTGCTGGAAGCCCTGGGACACGACCCGCGTATCGGCGGTGCCTTTCTGAAACCGGGCTTCGGATATGGCGGACCTTGCCTGCCACGCGACAACCAGGCGATGACAGCCTTTGCCTCGCAGTACGGCATCAGCATGCCCCTGTGCGACGCTGCGGATCAAGTCAATCTGCAGCGCCATCAGCATCTGTCGCGCCAGGCCGTGCGCGACTTTCACGCCGAGGGAATCGAACCCGCTCTCGATAGCCTGAGTTACAAACCCGGGGTGCCGATCTTTACGGAGTCACAGCAGTTGCGATTCGCCACGCAGATGGGCTCGCTGGGGATACCCGTCCACGTGTCGGATGAGTTATCTGTAGAGCGCCTCAAGACGTTGCCTGAAGGCGAGGGGCTGCTGATTGCACAGCGCGACACCACGCCCGGCAAAGACAAGAAGGATTGATGGGCATGAAAAAGGCGCTGGTGTGTGGCGGCGGGGGATTCATCGGCAATCACATGGTGAGCCGCTTGAAGCGCGAAGGCTTCTGGGTTCGCGCTGTGGATTTGAAGTACCCGGAGTTTTCGCAATCGGAAGCGGACGAATTCGCGATTGCAGACCTGCGGGAACCCGGCGCATGCAGTGCCTGCATCGATCAAAGCTTTGATGAGATCTATCAATTCGCTGCCGACATGGGTGGGGCGGGTTACATCTTCACCAAAGAGAATGATGCAAACATCATGGCGAGCTCGGCGAGCATCAACATCAATGTCTTGCAGGCCACCGTAGCGTCGGGCTCGAAGCGCATCTTTTATTCCTCGTCCGCCTGCATCTATCCCGAGCACAACCAGGTCAACCCTGAAAACCCGATCTGCGCGGAGGAAAGCGCCTACCCCGCCAACCCGGACTCCGACTACGGGTGGGAGAAGTTGTTCAGCGAACGCCTCTACCTTGCCTTCCAGCGGAATCATGGCATCGAGGTGCGTATCGCGCGTTATCACAACATCTTCGGGCCGTTGGGCACATGGCGCGGCGGCAGGGAAAAAGCGCCCGCGGCAATGTGCAGAAAGCTGGCGATGGTGGCGGACGGAGGAGAAATCGAGGTTTGGGGTGACGGCTCTCAGACCCGCTCATTTCTTTACATCGACGAATGCCTTGAGGGCACGTTGCGCGTCATGCGCTCCCCGCATGTCGGGCCCTTCAATGTTGGCTCCGCCGAGATCATCAGCATCAACGATCTTGCACAGATGGTCGCCGACATTGCCGGCAAGTCGATCACACTCAAGCACACTCCGGGACCACTGGGCGTGAGGGGCAGGACATCAGACAACGTGCTCATCCGGCAGACCTTGGGATGGGCGCCTTCTTATCCCTTGCGCGATGGACTCACCAGAACCTATCGCTGGATCGAAGAGCAAGTTCGTGCGTCTGAACAGTGACCTCCCCGCAGTCGGGCTCATCACGAGCTGTGGCCCTGCTCATTTCCATCTGCTGGCACCCTTCGTCGAGCACTACCAACGCAGTGGCGTTGCGCGCTTCTTCATCAACATCCACTTCGATACGACGTTCCCTCAGTCAACACACCAGGCGTATTACGCCGAGGCAGAAGCCCTGCTCGCACCCTTGGGCAAAAAGCCTCATTCGGTTTACGCCTGCCCATTCGATGCAATGTCCGTCCGCCAGCATCATGAATCGATTCAGGCGCAGGTCGCCGAAGAGATCCCCTGGATAGTGTGGGCAGACATTGACGAGTTTCATGAGTTTGGCCTCCCGCTTCCCGATCTGGTGAGCGCCCTGGAACTGCACGGGTTCGACTACGTTCGTGGTCGATTCGTGGATCGCATGGCCAGAATGGGCTTTCCACCGATCCAGACGACTCAGTCGATCTGGCAGCAGTTTCCTCTTGGCACAGACATGACGCGCTCTGTCCTGCGGGGGCTCATAGACAAAATTGCGCTGTCCCGGTCACGCATCCAGGTGATTCCCGGCCATCACGCCATTCGCGAAGGCCAGTCTGCCGTTGGCATGCCGGGCACTATCGCTGTCCATCATTTCAAATGGGATGCCGGCGTGGTGGATCGACTACAACGCCGCTTGCAGAAAGACTGGAAAGAACGCTGCTCCTGGTGGACCCAAAGCGAACGGGCTCTGGACTGGATGGGTCTGGCGCCACCAGAGAGCTTTCCCGGCCTCAAGGTGTTCGACTTCGAGGATGACCGCCGAGCAGATGGTGGCGGCCCTTTCAGTGGCAACCCCCGCTACATGCACAACGGCGGGACTGCGTTTGCCAGTGTGGATGCCGAGGCGCGTCTGCGTTCGATCAAGTCATTCGCCGGAGACCGCGCGTGAGGACTGACACGCACTGGCTACGCATCTCCGCACACGGCCTGGAGCGCTGCGAGGGCTGGCTCCCGCTCTCATGGCTGAGGGGCGATGTAGATGGCGCGGCGTTTCTGGTGCGGGTAAACGCAAGCGATGTGTCTGCTTTTGACGAATCGCTGTGCTCGGAACTCCTGCAGGGGACTGAAGGCCCCATGATGTTTTTTCTGGTGTCACCGCTGACGCCGGGACCACATCGGGGAACCTACGGCCCCCCCATCACTTCTTTTGCATGCTCTCTCGGCTTGGTGCGCCAGTATGTCGAGCAGGGAAGACTGCGTGACGATGCAATTCCCTATGTCGATCAGGTGCTCCCGCAGACACTGGATATCGACTGCTATCCACTGACGACGTACCTGATGGATGTCGTACAGCCTTTGCCCGGCATGCGCGCCATTCAACTCCCGTATCGGACGAGCGCAACGCAGCCCCCCATGCGGCCCGTCGCAGTGGAATGGGTGGTTTCCCATACCGGGCATCCGGACGGTCTGGAGGCCTGCCTCGCCTCACTGCGCTCGATTGCTCCGGATACAGGGGTTCGCGTTGTTTCTGATCAGGCAGACTCAGGATGCGCACGACCGCCGACGATTGATTTCCTGCAAGTATCCAGCGAGCTGGATACGGCCGGTCGCTTCGGCAAGGCACTGCAAGAAAGCTCCGCGGAGTACTTGCTACAACAAGGCTCGGATGAAATTTCGTGCGTGGACAGACTCCCTGCCCTGCTCGCGCATCGGGAAGCGCACGGGCTGGACATCGTCTCCAGCCACGAAATATCCGTCGATGATGGCGCGAGGCAAGTGCAAGCGGTCAGGCGTGCCATCGATCTGGACATCGGGATGCCACCGCACAAACCGTTTCTCTTCGGATTCAACAATGCGCTCATGAAGCGCACAGCCTGTCTCGATGCAGGCGGCCTCTCGCCCGAGCCGTCTCCGTTTGCTGAGGCGGGCCTGCTATATCGTGCTGTCCTCAAGGGACTGCGTATCGGCGGCGTGAATGCATTCCTGCTGATCCGCCGGCGACGCATGGAGGCTGCAAACGGCGCACCGTTGCCACAGGCGCAACAGGCCATCATGCAGCGATGGGCACGCGATTTTGACAGCTGCCGCAAAGCAGGTTTGCGCGTGGAGGATGCCGCGTTCTCATCACCACGTACTACTGCTCACGAGACTGCAGCACCCAAAGCGCTTCAGGCGCGGCCGCACGATGAAGGCCCGGAAATACAACCATGAAGATTGCTCTCATATCTGATCGCCGCTACGCCCACTCGACCGGCATCACCATCAAATCGCTGTTGCGCGTCGGCACCCCTGACTTCATTTACGTGATCAACGACGGCATGGAGGAATGGCAGCGTCAATGGCTGGGCTCCTTGTCTGACCGGATACGAATCGTGGAGCTGGACGCTTCCCACCATGCCTGGCTGGACGTCTTCAGCATGCACGGTTCGAAGCACGTCACCCGCAGCACGTATGTCAAAGCCTTGCTGCATCTCTTGCTGCCAGACGAAGAGCGGGTACTTTATCTTGATGGCGACGTGATCGTCATGAAGGATCCGGCCCCGCTATTCAACAGCGGCATGGGTGATGCCCTCATAGGCGCCACTTACAACCTTGCTGTCATGCGTGAAGGACGGCGGCGTCTCCGTCTGAAAGGCAAGTATTTCAATGCGGGGGTGTTGCTGTGTCCGCTGGAAAAGTGGCGGCGTGAGTCCTTGCACGAGCTCTTCAAGAACTGGTATCTGGCCAACTACCAGCGGGTCTTGTACGACGACCAGGATATTTTCAATGCCATTACAGACGGCCAGGTTCACTGGATCGAGAAGCGCTGGAATGTCTCGCAGTGGGAGATCTTCTCCATGTTCCAGTGGATTTCCATCCCCCTGTCCGACTGCGGAATCATTCACTTCAACGGCATTGAGAAGCCCTGGAATCCAGGCTACGGACGGCGCTGGGGATTGAACAAGCTCTATTTCATGGCGGCGACCAGCTTGCTCAAGCCCCTGGCTGCGCACGAAGGTCGCGTACCACCACCTGCGGAGCCATCAGCATGATCGCCAGGGACGTTGCACTCTGTTCACTTACCGATGAAGACTATGGTGTTGGCTTGCTTGCGCTGCTGAAGAGCCTGCGTACCCATCATCCGGATCTTGCTGTTCCGTTTCTGGTTTATCACGGCACGCCTCTATCGGCGAAGCTGGAGAGGGACCTGCGTCGTGCTTACGAGCCGCTCAGCTTGTCGCCAATTGATGTGGCGCCTTACTCGAAGTGCCTGTTTTCCTCGTATCGCGCCTGGGGGGTCAGTCCCGCATGGCGCTACGAAATCTTTCGCGAAAATGCATTCGAGCAGCTTGTGTACATCGATGCAGACATGCTCGTGCAAGGTGACATTACCCCGCTGCTGGAATTCCGGGGAGCGCTCGCAGCATGTCCGTTGCCGCCGGGCGAAGGGATGGAGCTGCGTGCAATGGGAGGTTTCAACGCAGGCCTGATGAGCATTGGCCGGTCGCTACGGACACCGGAGACATGGCAAGCCTTGCTGCAGGTCGCCGAATCGCGCCCCTGGTCAGGAAATCAAACGGTACTGAATATCGTGCTCGGCAAATATCTGCAGCCTTTATCGAACATCTTCAACCTGACAACCTGCGAAGTCACACAAGACAATCTTGCAGCGGCACGGATACTTCACTACGTAGGCTGGCAGAAGCCCTGGCATGAACCGGCGTTCGATCCCTACCAGCGGGAAAAGGCCGGCGACATTGTCTGCGAGGCGTTGCTGCAGCGCTGGCTTCAGTACGCGCCGGATACGCCCGCGTCGCCCTAGGCTCCGCCCAGGGCGCGGGCAAGCATGGAGTCCGGCGGAATAGGCTGATTCTTGTCAGCGCCGCTTCGTCGCCACATCTCGTTATACAAGTGCAGGAAGTGTGCTTGTTCTGGCGCAGGCGCAGGCGCCAGCAGTTGTTGCGGACAGTCCCACCAGTTGACCGGATTGGCAAAGGTGACGGGCTTTATATCGAAGCCGTGCTGCGGGTAGATGCCTGCAATCGCAGTAAGCAAGGCCGGCCCGATTTCGCTCCAGAAGACTTTGTCCTTCGGGAATGCCGTGGCGTAACCCGCGGCCAGATCAATCAGGTCGCCAGGCTTCGGGTCGGGAAGATGAATGACATTGCCATTGATCTTGGCTCGTCCGTCGCGCATGCGCTCAGTGACGAGAAAAGGTGTCTGTGGCATCTCCGAAGCGGGGCGCAAGGCGACAACGTCCACGTCGGAGTAGAGACCGCCGAATTTTCCGAGCACGGCATATCTGAACAAATCACTGAAGCCGGCGTATGACCCCTGCCGGTTGAGAAACAGGGACGATTCCGGCAACACCTCCCGCGCATCCCTTTGGCATACGCCTTCAGGCACATTGGCAAGCTCTCCGTAATGCCAGAGCTGGACATCAAACCCCTGCCGGACAAAGCTCGCAATTGCCTGATATTCGAGTCGCGACAGACTCCCTGCAACCCAAAGCATGTGCACGTTCATCGACCAGCCCCCGCGTCAAATGGATGGATGCTGCGCCAGCAGTTCAGCCATCCGGGGAAGGTCGGCGGGAATCCAGCGCTGCCCGAACAGCATGTTCGGCATCTCCAGCAACTCTTCGAACAGCTTGTTCCAGGACGCCGGAGCGGCGACCACTCGCGCAGGGGCTCCAGAGCGCTCCACTGCGCGACAGGCAAGCATCTGTTCGGCCTGGGAAGGCAGGAAGAGCATGCGCATTCCTTTTTCCAGGCTATGTCCCACGCCACCAGTAGGGCTTTGCCAGATACCGACCTGAACATCATCTTCGAGCGCGCTGAGTTGAACCGGTTGGTCGCTGACAATGATCCGCCCTGTCGCACGCAGTTCTTCAATAACGTTCGCGGGGCGCCCGGGCAGATAGGCCAGAACGCGAAAACCGAATGCCACGGCAGCTTTCAGTATGTCCGGCGCGAACGGGTGATCATTCTTCACGTACGCGAACATCTTGGGCCCCTCCCCTGGTGGCCAGGTCGGCGCAACACCACCGGTGTCTCCCAGCACCTGTCCCAGATGCCGCTCTGACGAGTGCGGACCGAAATGATTGAATTCGACCCAATTGCGATACCAGACCTCATCCGCATAGAGGTCCGAAAACCGCTCAAGAGGTTTCGTACCGCAGCCAACCAGCACCTTGTTGATATTCAGGAGCACGCCGTTCTCTGATGCCTTCAGCCTGGCGATGTCTGCCGGCTTCTCCAGTTGAAGGGGTGGCATGGGATCGCTGATCGGTGGCATTGAGAATCCGTTGTCGATACACACGCAGGGCAAGCCGAGTGTTCGCGCAGCAAGCTGCGCGGTCGGAGCGTATTCACAGACAACCTGATCCGGTTGCAAGCTTTTGAGGGTGCTGCGCCAGGCGTGCAACAGACTGGTCAAGGTACCGACTTCGGCATAACCCACCATCTGCAGAATGTCTGCGTGGTTGATCAGTTGGCGTTTTCCCGGGCGATAACGGATGCAAGGCGCTTGCACCCAGTCAATATCATGAGGCGCCAGATAGGCTGCCGCCTTGGCAATGTCGTTGAGTACGAAAGTGACGCGATGACCCGCCTTCTTCATCTCGGCCGCCACCAGGGAGAGGGGCACCAGATGCCCCATGCCGCCGCCGAACTCCCAGCAAATGACGATATGCCTCACAACGCCCCCGTCACAGTCAGCGCTGCCGCAGTTTGGCAAACAAGACTTCGAACGCCTGATTCAACACGGGATCTTCATCCAGCAGTTGCTCTACGGATTGAACGAGTTTGCCGAAGTCGGCCTCACCAGCCACCAGATCACCAAACGCATCGGCCAACACGAGCTGGAGGAACAAAGTGCGCGCCTTCCTGAAGTAGGCCGGATCCGATGGATCGAGCGCAAGCAGATAGTCCTGAGCCTGACGCCGTCTGGGCACGATCTGGGCTGCGGGCAGGCTCGCCTCGGACTTGCTCGACAACTCCGTGCCGGGTTCGCTTCGTGCCGCCCGCGTCGCCAGTTGCCGACGCAGTCTCTCCAGCAACGTTCCTTGATTGATCGGACTAACCATGATCGTGCGGCCTCCGTACTGGCCTCAATACCTCAGGTCAAGCGACTGCGCACTGACATGCAGCGCATGCATTCGCCGCAACGCCTGCTTGTGCAACTGAGAAACACGCCCTTTTGTCACACCAAGCATTTCGGCGATTCCATCAAACTGGAAACCGAAATAGTAATGGTACTTGACGACCAGACGCTCCCTTTCCGGCAATTGCTCAACGGCCTCGCGCATCTTTTCGCGCAGCTGACCGAATGCCAGACTGCGATACGGGTCAGGTTGCCCAGCGTCGTTTGCCTCCTGCTGGAACATGCCCGTATCTTCGAGCATGAATCCGAGCGCCAACCCGACGGCAACTTCGGCAAGGTGGCCGAACAGCGCTTCGATACTGGCCCTCTCCGCTTCGGGCTGCTTCTCTACCTCACTGGTAATGGAGTCCAGACGCTCCCGGCGCAAACGGGCCCGCATGGCTGACTGTGCGCTCAGCTCGGACATGGAAGCCAGGCGATTCAGGATCGCCCCGCGGATGCGCTTTGCGCCAAAGGCTTCGAACGGCACCCCGCGCTCCGGGTCGTAGTGATCGACGGCTTCGATCAAGCCTTCCATGGCGCATTGACGATAGTCGTCAAATTCCGAATCGCTCTCGACGCGCAAACCAAACTGCTTGGCCGCCAGCATCCTGGCGAAAGGCATGTACTGCTCAATCAAGCGCGAACGCGCAGCCACGCAACCGTCTTTGCGAAACGCGAGCCAATCCCGCTGGCCTTTCAACAAGGCGTCGTCTGACACCTCAGTCAGAAAGCTGTCGCGCGAATTGGGCATGCCGTGGGTGTGCAGTCAATAGAAACTGCCAGCCAGGGCGCGCACAATCAGGTTCCATCCATCGATCATCACAAACAGCAGGATCTTGAATGGCAGGGAGATGACCACTGGCGGCACCATCATCATGCCCATGGCCATCAAGACACTCGACACCACCAGGTCAATGACCAGGAAGGGCAGGAAGATCACGAAGCCGATCTGGAACGCTGATTTCAATTCCGACAACATGAATGCGGGCGCCAGCTGCACAAAACGCACCTCCTCCACCGATGCAGGTGGCGGCTGATTGGCGATTTCCGCCATCAAGGCAAGATCCTGCTCACGCGTCTGTCGCAACATGAACTCTTTCAAGGGCGCCGCGCCGCGCTGGATCGCTTCGGATGCGCTGATCTGATTCTTGCTCAATGGCTGCAAGGCTTCGGTATCGATGCGCTCGATGACGGGCGACATGATGAACAAAGTCAGGAACAGCGCGAGGCTGACCAGAACAGTGTTGGGTGGCGTGTCCTGCAACCCCAGAGCGTGGCGCAGCATTGCGAAGACCACCACGATGCGGGTGAACGATGTCGTTGCAATGACGATCCCCGGTGCCAGCGCAAGCAGCGTCAGCGCCAGCACAATCTTCACCGCCGATGCCGTCTGCGCCCCGCTGCCCGGCGCATTGCCAATCTGCACGCTGACACCGGGCAAGGCGAAATCGGGTGCCGCAAGAGCACCTGCCGAGAGGAGCGACAACAGCAGCAAGACAACTGCACGCCAGGCGATTTCAGACTTCGGGAAGTTCACGGGACACCTTGTCGGACGACGCTTTGCTTGCAACAGAAGAAATGCTCAACCCGGTCGCGCTCTCCCCGACCAGACGTAGCTCACCATCCACTTCGACCAGATATATCCGGCTCCGACTGGATAGGTGAAGGGTTTCCAGCACCTTCAACCTCTCGTTGCGGAAACCGCGCAACTGCAGCTTCACGCCTCGCTTGCGCGCCAATAGCCAGGCACTCAACGCCGCGCCGCCAAGCAACAGCGCTCCCAGCACGGCCCCGCTCGCACTGATGTCGGATACCGGTTCGGAAGCCCGATAAACAATCGGCGTGCGGCTTGTTGCTGCCTCACTTTGCTGCGCCTGGAGCCCATGCACTGGCGCCCACAGCACGCACGCAAGCAACAAGCGGGACTGGGATATGAGTCGCATACCTACTTCTTGGCCGCAATTTCAGTAATGCGGATGCCGAAGCTATCACCGACAACAACCAGGGTGCCGCGGCCAACCAGCTTTCCATCCAGGGTCAGATCAATGGGATCAGTCGGCGCCACTTGCAATGAAAGGGTCGAGTTCTCACGCAAGCCGAACAATTCCTCGACGGACATTTCGACATTGCCGAGTTTTGCCTCGATGGACACCTTGAGCCCACCAATGAGGTCAAAGCGTTGCGCCAGCAACGAAGTCCCTTTGGGAGCCAGTTGCTCAAGGACGGGCAATTCCACGGGCTGCGCCGCGACAGGCGGCAGATCATCAAGCTGAGACATCAAGAATCCTTTCTTACAACGGCTGCGACATGCGCACCCTTCTTGCCAATCGTGATGGGCAGCATGGCGCGCCCATCTCCAGTCATCAATGTGAAATCGCCATCGGTTTTCCTGTCCAGCACGAGGGTGTCTCCCTCGGCCAGCGTGGCCAGATCGGCCAGCGATATTTCACAGCGGCCGATCAGTGCATTGGCAGACACCTTCTGCATCGCCAACGCACTACTCCAGGAAACCAGCCCCGGCGTCAGATCCCGCAGGCTGACCGGTTTGCCGATCAATTGCTCCACCCGCCCCGCGGACAACACGCTCGCCAGACGCCCGCCCCCGGCTATGGTCAGTTCGCACACCACAGCTCCGGAACCAGGGGCCATGGCTCCCTGATAAACATCCGGCTGCGGCTGCCCATCGGCGCGTCCGGTTTCGTTGCCTGCCAAAGCACTCGCCAAAGCATCGCGCGCTGCATCGACCAACTCCCCGACGATGGGCGTCAATGGCAAGCGCACCGGCTCGACTTTGGCAGCCTCGCCTGCCAAGGCAGACGCCAGCAGCTTCTGCTCCATCGACGAACCGCCCATCCATAAACCATCCGCACTGACATCGCCATAGGTAATCCAGGACGCCGCATCACGCGGCGTCGCTTGATTCCCCAGCGCATATGAGACAAGGTCGAATTCCACCTGCAGCCTCAACCAGTCACGGGCCCAACGCTCAAAAGCTGGGCGCAACGCAGCGCTCAGCGCCTTCAGCTCGCTTTCTGCGTACAGCCTGAATCGACGCACTTCGGTCATTTACGCTTCACCACATCCAGTACCTGCTGAGCCATTTCATTGGCTGCCTGCACGATCTGGGACGACGTCTGATAGCCCCGCTGAATGATGATCAGTTCGGAAAACTCCTTGGCGAGATCGACGTTCGATGCTTCAAGCTTGCCGCCTGCGATGCTGCCAAACGCATCGACCCCTGCCCCCCGGATGATTGGTGCCATGCCGGAGTCATTCATGAAGCGAGCGCCGTCCAGTCTGGTCAAAGCGTCCATGTCATCAAAAGCCGCCAACGCCACTCGCGCTCCTTTGGCGACTTGACCATTCGTATACGTCAGCGTCAGCGTACCTGTGCTATCGAAGGTGGTCTTCTGCAAGGAGCCGAGACCATATCCATCCTGCGACGCTTGCTTGACCGTGGAGGTCGAAGCCGCAGCAGACGAAAAGAACGCAACGCCGCTCATGGTTCCTGCATCGCCAAAATTGAGAAGTACCGTTTGCGCAGTGCCTCCTGTCGGCGTGTACGAGAAGCTCAGGGTGTTGAATCCTGCAAGAGGAGAGCCATCGCCCGCGAAACGGATTTCCCCGCCGGACAACACAACGCCCGCGTCGGTACTGACGGTCACATTCCAGGCGCGTGTCGTGGGGTCCGAATTCTTGACGAACTGAAGCTTCGCCAGGGTCTTGCCACCAGACGCGTCGTAAAGAGGTACGTCAGACAGCGTAAACGTGCCGGGATCTGTCGTACTGGAGCCTGTGTAATACAGGTTACCCGTCAGCTTGACCTCGGTCGTCGCCTTGGCGCGCGAGACCATCAAACCATTGAGATTGATGTCGGTCAGCGTATTGGCGTCCGTCAAACCCGCAACACGCGCCCCACTGTTCGCATCGACCAGATAACCGTCGGAGCTGAACTCGAAATTGCCGTTACGGGTGTACAACGTCTTCCCATCCTGCCTGAGGATGAACATTCCCTTGCCGGAGACTGCCAGATCAGTGTCCTGCCCGGTCTGACGCAATTCGCCTTGCAGGAAGTTCACCCGTTCGCTGCGGATCCCTACTCCCGTACCCTGTCCATAGAACTGCTCGGCGGACTCACCATTCACACTCATTTCCATCTTGTAGTACAGATCGGAAAACTGCAGCGAGTTACCTTTGTAACCCGTGGTGTTGAGGTTGGCGACGTTGTTGCTGATCGTCCGCAAGCCAGCCGAGAAAGTCGTCAGGCCCGAAAATCCAACATAGATACTGTCAAGCATGGCGTCCTCCTTAGCTCACCAGCACGACACTGGCCAGGCCAATGTTGTTGAACAGACTGCCGTCCTTGGCCTTGATGGTCAGGCGCGGCTGTCCATCCGAGAACTGGATTGACGTTACTTCTCCCACCTGCGTATCACCGGACTCCGTCGTCACTTCTACCGTCTTGCCAAGCAAGCCGATGGACTGTGTCGAGGCCTGCACGGACAACAAGGTGTCAATGCGGTCATTGAGCTGCTTGGTCTGCTCCAGGGTCGTGAACTGCGCGAGCTGGGCAATGAACTCCTTGTTGTCGAGAGGCTTCAGCGGGTCCTGATAGCGCAGCTCTGCAAGCATGATCTTGATCAGATCTTCCTGACCGACAACAGATTGCGTCGACGTCGTCGTTGAGGCGGAGCCTGAGGTCACGCCACCGATTGCTTCAATTGTCATTGATCACCCCCTGAGTTTTCCCCATAAACAGCGCGTCCGTTGAACCAGAGCTGTCCCATTTCCAGGCCGACGTTCCGCAGGCCCGATCTCAATAACTGCGCCAACTGCAATTCGCTCCCCAGTGTCATCGAAGCATCTCTGACACTCACAGAGCAAAATTTTCCGTTCATGGACATAAGCGAAATCGCTGACGTCGCATAGCGCGCTTGCTCGGCAAGAGCATAAGCCGCAGAAGCCTCTGCCGACTTGCCGACCGCAGAGCCCTCCGGCAACTTGAAGCTCTGTACCAATGGCGATCCCGTCGTGAAAGGCCTCTCCTCCATGTCAATCACCGAGGACGAGACAACCGCAGGCGAGGCGCTTTCCGCTCGCACCCCTGTCATGGCGCTATCCTGGACAGACACCCCATCAGCGCCCCAAGGAACGGGGAGCTCCGCTTGCGCCACATTCGGAGCAATGGCGTCGACGCTGCTCCTGCCCTCTTCCACACGGCCATCCGGACCACTGTCCGTCCTGGTAGCAGTCTCCAGATGCCGCATGGCAGCTTGGGCTTTTTCCAGATCACGCAGCCAACCGTGATGGCCGCCATGCTGGGCGTTGCGATCAGAGCTTCCCGCTGGCTTCGTAAAAGCCGATGGCAGCGCCATCGACACATCAGTCGTTTGCAATGTCGTGCCTCCGTGCCAACAGGATCATCTCGTCGACCTCCTTGTATGATTCTTTCATCATCGCCTGCATCGCTTCCTGCCGACGACGATCAGCCAGCTCTTGCATCAAACGTGCTGTAGCGCGCAGCTTCGTCTCTTGCTCTTTGGAGGCATCCAGCTGCATTGCGACAAGGTTTTCGTGCTGTTGTGCGCTCTCGATTTCGGACTGCAACCAGCTCCCGTATGGCAAGCTGTTCAACGATGTCCTGAGTGCGTCGCTGGCCTGCGATCTCCAGTTATCCGACAGCATGCGGTGATGCTCACGAAGCCGCTGATCAAGCGACATCCGGGCATTCTCCGCTTCACGCATCTTCTGCATCGCATCGAACAATTCAGACTTCGCCAGCATGTGCTCTTGCTCAGCGATCTTCTGGACGACCGACAATGCGGACTTGGCTGTACGGCCGGATTTCTTCATCGCTTCCTCGCTTGCACGATAGAGGCCAACTCACCCAGCGCAAACTCACGCTTGATGGCCTCGGAAACATCCTGCCGAAGAAATTGCTCGAGCGCCTTATGTACCGCAATGGCCTGCTCAATCTCTGGATTGGCGCCACTCTTGTACACACCCAACTCGATCACTTCCCTGTGGGACTCATACACCCCCATCAGGGCCAAAGCTTCGGAAACCGTCTTGCGTACATCAGGCTCGGTCAAACGATGGAACAAGCGACTATTACTCGCCAGCACATCCACCGAGGGGTAGTGACCACGATTAGCCAAGGCTCTGGACAACACAATCGAACCATCGATCAGCGAGCGCACAGAGTCCGCTATCGGATCATTGAAATCATCCGCCTCGACAAGTACCGTCATCAGCGCGGTGATGGCGCCGCGACGCTGAAAGTTTCCGCAGCGCTCAACCAGCTTGGGCAATGCATCGAAAACAGAGGGCGTATACCCCCGGGCACTAGGCGGTTCGCCCGCTGCAATGCCAATCTCGCGTTGCGCCATCGCAAAGCGCGTAATGGAGTCCATGACGAAAGCGACGTGCATGCCCTTCTCGCAGAAGTAGTCACACATCGTCAGGGCCGTATGTGCGGCGTGAACGCGCAACAAGGCGGGTTGGTCTGAAGTCGCCGCGACGATGACGATCTTGCGGGTCTTGCCCGCACTGGCCAGCTGCGCAACGAAGTCCTGGACTTCGCGCCCACGCTCTCCAACCAGCGCCAGCACGATCACGTCCGCCTCGACGTTGCAAGCCATCATCGACAGCAAGGTACTCTTGCCAACGCCGCTGCCCGCAAACACCCCCATGCGCTGCCCCTTGCCGATCGGCAAGAACGTGTTGACCACCTTGATGCCGGTCTGGACAATCTGATCCACGGGCGCTCGCTCCAGCGGGCTGCCGATATCAACGTGCAAAGGCCGCCATTCCGTATCCGCCGGGATGGGTTTGCCATCGAGCGGCCTGCCGATTCCGTCCAGCACACGTCCGATCAGCCAATCACCGACTGGCGCCTGCAGATGACGTCCGGATGCTTCAACGGTGTCACCCACACGCAGGCCCTGAGGACGGCCAATGGGCATGAGAACAGTACGATCCGCGTGTAAGCCAACCACTTCAGCAGGAACGGCCTCGCGCCCTTCGGATGCCTTGATCGTGCAGAGTTCGCCAAGGAACGCATCGGGCCCCATGGACTCCACCACCAATCCTTCGAGGGCAGAAACACGCCCCAAGCGCTTGGTCAGCCTGGCAGTACGAAGACGTTGCAAGACCGCGGCGTCCGTCATGCTTGCTCAGCCTCCGGATGCGCTGCAGGGTTCCCACGCAGTGCTGCCAACAAGGCCGCAAGTTGCGTTTCCATACGGGCATCGAGAATGCCGCGCGGCGTTTCAGCAATACAACCACCACGAGCAATTTGTTTGTCGGCAACCAGTCTCACACTCACCTGGTTCGCTTGCTCAAAGCTCTCCGCCAATAAGGCCGCGTCATCCGGATGCACGCGCAACAACACCAGTCCCTGTGTCTCAAGTTCCGCGATGCGTGCCGCGACAACCCGCTGCACCAGCTCTCCCGATTCAGCCGCATCGGCCAGCATCTTCAGCAGAGCCTCGAACGCCACGCGGCAAGCAAGTTCTACAACCGACTCCAGTGCAGCCGTGACCGTGCCATCGATCGACTCGGTCAAGTCCACCAGATGCTGTCTCGCTTCGGCGTGGCGCGCCGCGTTTTGTTCAATCGCACGCTCCAGTCCCGCCTCGTATCCACTACGCTGGGCCTCTTCACGCACGAGTTCTGCCTCTGCCGCCCATTGGATCCGCGCCTCTTCAAGACGCGCTGCCAATTCCAGGTCTACGCGCTCAGCCACCAGTCCCGCAATATGCTGCTCAAAAGCCTCGGAGTCGCGTTCCAACGAGCGCGGCTCTTCCTGTGGAGCGACCGTGGCCACCATGCGGGACGGCAGATCACCCGCCCGCTCAGGCGCAACGGCCGGCCTTGCAATGCTGGCTGGCTCGGGCAGCTCCCCCAATCTGAAACGCTGGGAAGAAACGGAAGCGGACTTGATTACCGTAACCATGAACGAACGATTTTCTTCAAGGACAGCCCACCTTCCGAAGCAACTTCGGCGCGAGCATGACGAGTCGTCACCACACCCGGCAACGCAGCAAGCTGATCAGCCCGGCGCAACAGCGCCATCTCCAGTGCCACTTGTGCAGCCGGAGCCAGCCTCACCTCACCCCCGGCGGCAGGCTCATTACGAACCGCGCCCCCCGCTTTGTGAGCCAACGCCCGTACCACCCACGCTGGTTCGCCAGCCAGCACCCGGCGTCGCGCCTCCACCGAAGGCAGCACGCTCTCGGACTGCGCCACGCCTTTCTTCTGGGCGAAGCGGGAATGCAGCGCAGCCTGAATGGTCTCCTTGTCCAACCGGAAAGCATTCAGTTCGCTCAGGTACCCATCGATGCGCATCCGGTCAGGTTCGGGCAGTTGCTTCAACACCCATTGACGATCCGCACGCCGCAAATTGCACAGCTTCAAGGCGATGTAACGATGCTTTTCGCTCATGCTTTGCTACTCGCCACGTCATCCTTGCCGAGCCAATCCTGCATATCCTTCAACAACGCTTGGCGCTCGGCAGCACTGAGACGACCACGAGACAATACGAATCCAGCAAGAATCAGCACAGCCAGAATCAGAAGCAAGATGCAAAGGAACGCACCACGCACAACCGCTTCAGCCTCTTGCGGTGCGGGCAACATCGCACGGTCTGTTTCTCGCGAGGTCTCTGGCTGTGTCGACGGCGAACCCTCGCCGCTCACCGCGGATGCTTCCACGCCCAGGCTCTGCACTGAAATGCCATCCCCACGCTGCGGGTTGAAACCCACGGCCATGGCGACAATCTCCCGGATCTTGTCGGTCCGCGCCGTATCCGTTTGCCCGGTCAGGAACACCCCCACGGAAATCCGTTTGATATTGCCCGGCGAGCTCATGACCTGCTCAACGCTCTTGCCGTAGCCATATTCGATATCGAGAGACTCGGAACGCCCACCTGTCGCGGCCGCGCTACGCTGTGCCGCATCCCCGCCCGCCGGCGCAGCCTGCTGGGAACTGTTACTGCGCTTGCGCAGGATCGCCCCCTGGGAATCACGCCCGTCGGACGAAAGGCCAAGCAGCTCTTCGCGTGATCGACTGACTTGATCATGGTTGAGCGTCACATCAGCACTGACGATGGCCTGTCCCTGACCCAATGCACGATCAAGCATTTCAGAAATCTTTCGCGTCAGATACTGATCCGCCTGACGCTTCATCTCCAGCTTGCCAGAACCGCCACCACCGGCTTCTTCTCCCCCCGCTGCCCGACTGAGCGTGACACCTTTCTGGTCAGTCACCACGACTTGCGAGGCATCCAGGTCATGCACGGATGCAGCCACCAGGCGCTGGATGCCCTGCACCTGCTCCGCCGAAAGCTGCACACCCTCCTTGAGGGTCAGCGCCACCGAAGCCTTCGTGGGCTTGGTGTCCTTGCGCCGCAGATAGCTACCGTCCGGCATGGCGAGCATCACGCGAGCGTGTTTGACGCCCTCCACACTGAGGATGGTGCGGGACAACTCGCCCTGAACAGCTCGCTGATAGTTGATCTTCTGCGCGAACTCGCTGGCACCGTAGTCAGATCCATTGAATACCTCGAACCCCACGGTTCCCTTGATATCCACACCTTCAGACATGACCTTGAGGCGCGTACGGTGAACCGACTCGCGATCCACCAGGATGGATCGTCCGTCGTCACTGATCTTGTACGGGACTTTGAGCTTGTCGAGCTGCGACACAATGGCGGCCTGATCTCGCGATTCCAGATCGGAAAACAGGACCTCCTTGTTCTCACGAAAAATCAGGTAGCACGCCCAAGCCAGCAACACGAGCAGCAACACGCAACAACCCACCAATGCCATACGCTTGCCAGCCGACATCGTCGCCCACATGGCGTGAATATTTTTGAACACTTCGAACCCCTGCCCTTACACCTGAGTACGCATCAGTTCCTGATACGCTTCAAGAACACGATTGCGTATTTGCATGACCAGCTGCATCTGCAATTTCGCATGCTCCAGATTGATCATGACTTCGTGCAGATTCTGTGTCTTGCCTGCCGCAAGATTCTGCAAACCGGTCTCGGCCGTCATCAACTGCTGGTTCAGGCCGCTTACCGCATTGTCAAACAACGCCCCGAACCCCTGCACGGCATTGCCGGGGGCCGCGACCGCCGATGTCGCACTACCGGCGACCAGCTCAACAGGCACTACTGGTACGACAGCGCTCACCTTGCACCTCCAAGATCAATTGCTTTCTGTGCCATGACTTTGGCGGCGTTGAAAGCCACCACGTTGGCTTCATATCCGCGCACCGCCGTCATCAAGCTGATCATTTCATTGGCCATGTTGACGGCCGGGTAGCGCACAAACCCCTTGGAGTCCGCATAGGGATGCTGCGGCTCATAGGCCATGCGGGGCTCTACATCCACGACCTCCTGCACAGCAACGCCCGATGACACGAGCTTTGCCATCTGGCCATTCATCAACTGTTCGAAACTGACGGCTCCGACCGGCGCAGACAGCAGCTGCAACGGCCGAACCGGCGCACTGGCACTGAATGCCACGTTGGCATTCGCAATGTTCAGGCTCGCCACGTTGAGACGCGTCCGCTCCAACCCCATTCCGGCAGAGCTGATCGCAAAACTATTCAAGTAGTCCATCAGCGCTTCCCGTCACTTACTGCGGCAGTAACGATTTCCGATAGACCACGCAAGCCACCAATCAGTGCCTGATAGTGCAGCGCGTTGGTTACCAGTGCGGCACTCTCTTCATCCAGCTTCACGCTCGCCGACTCGTTGCCGTTTGCTGACGTTTCAACCGGATGCAATACCGGCTTCGGTGCAACAAACTCTCCGCCACGCTGGCGTTGAGCACTCAGCGCCTGCTCCAGCTCGGCTTCAAACGACACGCGAACCGGCACATACCCGGGACGATTGGCATTGGCGATGTTGGCCGCCCCCGCAGTCTGGCGCATGGAGGCGGCATCCAGCGCAGCCTTCAGCACAACCCCGGTCAAGCCGGTTAAAGAATGAATCATGGTCTCCTGTACTCCTTGATCGTCGAATGACTACTGGATAATGAGGTCGGCATGCAAGGCACCTGCAGCCCGCATGCTTTGCAAGATGGCAATCGTGTCGCGGGGGCCAATCTTGATCCGGCCCAAAGCCTGCACCAGATCACTGACGGTATTGCGCGCGTTAACCACGGCTCCGCCTTCGTCACCCACTCCAACACTGGTACGTGTCCCTACAACCGTGCGCACGCCATACCCGCTTGGCGCAAAAGCACCCGGTTGCGAAACCACGGTGTCGCTCATGATGGATACCTTGATGTCGCCCTGCGTGATGGTCACAGGCGAGATACGGACGTCGCCACCGGCAACGACAGTCCCCGTCCGTTCATTGACCACCACTCGCGCGGGAGCATCCGGCTCTACCGTCAGCTGCTCGATACGATCAGCCAACACGCCGGCCTCTGGAATACCTGCTGGATCGTCCGACGTGATTTCAACCGTGGATGCGCTTTTCACCTGTGCACGCACACGCGGCAAGCTGGTCATGATGACTTTGGACACCCTGTGTGCTGTAGCCAGATCGGCTTGACGAAGAACATAGGTCAAGGCCGGCGCACCCGCTTGGGGCGCAGCATCGAACCCGGACTCCACGGTTCCGCCGGCCGTCACCGTAGCCGTGGTTGGATGATTCTTCTGCACGGCATTGCCATTCGCATCGTACCGGTAGCCACCTACCGTCAGCGGGCCTTGCGCCAAGGCATGCAGACCACCGTCTGGCGACTTCAGCGCCGTCAGAAGCAAAGTGCCTCCGAGCAGACTCCGCGCGTCTCCCAGCGAGCTGACCGTCAGATCAATCTTGTCTCCAGGCCTTGCCGACACGGGAGCCGCTGCTGTCACGATGACGGTCGCAACGTTCTTGCTCTGGATCTGATCGCGTGGCACCTGGATGTCAAATCTGCTCAACAGGTTGGCAATCGATTGCCGCGTTGCGCGGCTACGCGCCGAATCGCCCGTTCCCGCCAGCCCCATAACAACGCCATACCCGACCAGCTGTGTTTCCCGGGAGTTTTCGAAACGACCGATGTCTTTGAGACGCACGAGCGCAGTGGCATTGCCAGCATGAGTCGATGCAATCAGCAGCAAAGAAAGAAACAGCACTCGCACGGTCATAGCAGGCCCAACCAAGAAAACAGTCTCGTCAGCAAACCCGGGCGGCTTTGCTCCGTCAGCAAGCCATCACCCACGTAGCGAATCCGCGCATCGGCAATACGGGACGACAGGATGGAGTTGTCGTCCGCAACATCCTCCGGGCGCACGCGTCCCGACAATTCGATTTCCTGTTTGTCTCCGTTAATCTCGATCAGCTGACGGCCTGAAACCGACAACATGCCCTGCTCGTCAATGTTGGTGACCAGCACACTCAGTTGCGCCAGCACCTTGCCACTGCGAAGGATCTTCCCCTTCCCCGAAAAATCCGTCCCGATATCCGCTGAGGCCGATTTCTTGGTGTTGGGAAAGCTGATGCCGACATTGAAGCCGCCCGACTTGGAGGTCGTCGTATCCGCAGTTGTCGCAGCAGAAGAGTTCTCCAGCACCTGCACCAGCAAAAGGTCTCCCACCTTCAAGGCGCGGCGGTCCGCCGTCAGATTCACGAGGCTCCCGCTGGCCGCCAGCACATCACTGACGCAAGCTACTGCCAGCAACAGCGCCATCCAGAATTTCCTTTGCTCCATCACTCCCCCAAGTGCGCAGCGACAAAGCCACGCCCGGTAACCTTCGTCCTGATCCGCTGACCACCACCGGTCAGCACTTGAACCAACTCGCCCTCACGCCCGCTCTGCAGTGCCCGTGCGGGGCGTTCGATCCGCACCAGCCCATCGTCCGAGCTGACCACAACCGGCGCCCCCTTCTCGACATCTGGCCACGGCTCGAACATGCGGGCATAGAGCACATCACCCTCACGAATCATCTGTCGCGAGCGCAGCCCCCGCTGGAAGTCACTCAGCTCTGACACAGGCATCCGGTCAGGGTGAGGCACCCATCGCTTTTCCATCGCAATATCAGCCGCCGCAACCCGACTACCAAACTTCAGCATCCTCGCTGACACGGCTACTTGCGCTTGCCTGCATAGTTCAAAACGATAGGTGTCGACGCCTGACTCACCTTCCCGACAAGCAACACTGACCAGTAACAATCCTGATGCTTGCCGCACCTTGAACGACGCCTTGGCACACCGGGCTCCCTGGCCCACATCAGTCACCGGCAACGGCACCAGACGGTAATGCTGCCCTTCCGGCACTAGCTGACGGTGCTGCTCTGCCGCTTCAACCGCGGCCACAAACACTGCGTCTTTTCCAGAGTCCGGATAACGCTCCGCGCACAGGTCGTAAGCAAACGCTGGTCGCAAGACCAGAATCGCCACGCAGCACAGCAGACCACCCGAACGCACAGAAAGACGCAACATTTTTGTCAGCGACGCAGGTTGTTCACGATGCCCAGAATTTCATCGGAGGCCTGAATGACCTTGGAGCTGGCTTCGTAGCCACGCTGGGCAACCATCAAGGCCAGCAACTCATCCGACAACTGCACGTTGGAAGACTCGATGAAGCCTTGTGCCAGCGTGCCCAAGCCTTCTTCTCCTGGCTTACCCAGCTTGGCCTCCCCAGAATTTTCCGTGGGTACAAAGACGGTTCCGCCCAGCGGCCGCAACGCGGCCGGGTTGTTGAAATGTGCAATTTCCAGCTGCGCGATCTCCTGCGGCGTACTTTCGCCAGGCAGCTTGACCCGGACAACACCCGCCGCGTTCAACAGACAGCTCGCTCGCACCTTCCGGGATCTCGATGTTCTGGCTAAGCGGATAGCCATCTGCCGTTACCAACAGGCCTTCCGTATTGACGCGGAACTGGCCATTCCGCGTATAGGCCGGGCTCCCGTCAGGCAATGAAACCTCGAACAGTCCTGTACCGCGAATCGCCCAGTCCAGGACGTTGCCCGTGCTCTTGTACTCACCCTCGGAAAAAATGCGCTGCGTGCCCGAAACTGCGACGCCAGAAGGAAGCAGCTCCGATGAGGGCTGCTCGCCATCCGCGCGCTCCGCGCGAGACAACTCGTTGGCATAAACATCCCTGAACGCAACGCGCGCCTTCTTGAAGGCTGCCGTGTTCATGTTCACGAGGTTGTTGGATACGGCATCGACACCCGACTGATGCGTCACCAGGCCACTTGCACCGATGTACATGGAATTGAGCACGTCTCTATCCTTTCTACTCTCAGATTTCTGCAAACTTGCCGAGCGACTTGCCCAGCATTTCGTCCTGATACTGCAACACGCGCTGATTGGCTTCGATGTGTTTGACCAACTCGACAAGCTTGATCATTTCTCCAGCCGAGTTGACGTTGGAACCCTCAAGATGCCCCTGCATGACCCGGTACTGACCCGCACCGGCGTCGTTGAGCGCACCATCGGCAGAAAAGAGCTCGGAACCCGCGAACTGCAAGAGTTTAAGATCCGCCGGCAACACGACCTTGATCTGATCCACCAACTTGTCCTGATCGAAAACCCGCCCATCTGCGTCAACCCGCACGGCCTCCGAACTCAGGCGGATCTCTCCATTCAGCCCCGTGACGGGTAAGCCAGACGACGAGACCAGCGTGCCGGACGCATCAACGCGGAAATCTCCGCGACGCGTCGAACATCGCGCCTTTCTCTGACTGCAGGACAAAGAAGCCCTCACCCTGGATAGCCAAGTCGGTAGTCCGCCCCGTCGTTGCCAACGCAGCAGCCGTCATGTCCAGCGACGCAGTCACTGTGCTCGGGGATTGCGACAGGGCTTGCTGCATCGCCTGCAAACTCTGATACGACAATGCCCCCGGCACTCCCTGCACGCGCTTGTAGCCCGGCGTCGATACATTGACGAGGTTGTGACCGACCTGGGCAACCCTCTGTATATCGTTCTGCAGCGACACTGCGGCAATGGTCAAAGCATCCATTCAGCAACTCCGTAAACGTTCATCATCAGATTGTCACCACGGCAAATGACTTCAGGTTGGCATCGTTCGGCACTTCGGATAAGGACAGCACCGTCAGGTTTGGCAGCATGCGCTCAAGGAACTTGCGCAAATGCCTGCGCAACTCCGGTGCACACAACAAGACTGGCAAGAGGTTGCGCTTCATCATCTGCTCGACTTGCGCAGCGGTTCGCGCCGCAACCTGCTCGGCAAATCGGGGGTCAAGCACCAGAGTCGTCGTGTCACTGACATTACGCAGACTCTGGGCAATCGCATTTTCGATTGCGGGATCCAAGGTCAGAACCGTCATCTCACCCTTCTGGTTCCGCAATCCCTGACAGATGATTGCGCCGAGCTTCCTGCGGACATGCTCAGTGAGCTCTTCAAAATCCTTTGTGAAGCGGGCCCGATCTGCCAGCTCTTCAAGGATCAGAATGAGGTTGCGGATCGACACTCTTTCGTGGAGCAGGTTCTGCAACACCTTCTGGATGTCCGTCACACTCAGCACCGTCGGAACCAACTCTTCCAGCAAGCCGGGGTTCTGCTTCCTGACACGTGCCAAAGCCTGCTCTGTTTCCGCCCGGGTCATCAGCAACGGCGCCTGTCTTCTCAGCAATTCATTGGCGTGCGTCATGATGACGGTAAGCGGGTCGACCAGAACATATCCCTTGGCCGGGGCTTGCTCTGCGGCCCCGTGATCGATCCAGACTGCTGCAAGCCCGTAGCTGGGATCACGTGTCTCGATCCCGGCAAGACGGGGTTTGTCACCCGGCGGATGGATCGCCAGCTTCAACTCCGGGTAAAGATCTGCCTCGCCCACCAGCACGCCATGAAAATGCACCTGGTATGAATTGGCGGGCAAACGAGCGTCGTCCATGATCCGGACATCCGGGATCACTACCCCCAGCTCACCGGCAATCTGTTTGCGCAGCCCCTGCACACGGTCCAGCAACAAGGCGTTATTCTCTGCAAACCAGGAGACCAAGCCTTTTCCCACCCTGACGGACACGGGATGCACCGTCAGCAAGTCCACAAGCTCCTGCTCGCCCTCACTCAGGGCTGCTTCTTCCGCTTGCTCAATTTCTCCCGCAACGGCCTTGACGCGCCGTATGACCCACCATGCAACCAATGCCAGAGCGCACACCGTCAGCGCTGGCCACGCGGGCATGCTGGGCATGGCCGCAAAAGCCAACAAGGCAACAGACACGAAAAGCAAAGCTCGCGGGACAGAAAATATCTGCTTGGTGACCTCTGCGGAGAGTCGTTCATCCGACGCAGAGCGCGTCACGATGATGCCTGTGCCCACGGCAATCACGAGTGCCGGCAACTGCGTCACGATGCCATCACCGATGGTCAGCAGGGTGAAGGTGCGCAGTGCCTCGTCCCACTTCATGCCAAGCTGGCCCACACCAACAGCGAAGCCGCCGATGATGTTGACGATCAGGATGATGATGCCCGCAATGGCATCGCCCTTGACGAACTTGCTGGCGCCGTCCATGGCACCGTAGAAGTTGGCTTCCTTCTCGATCGATTTGCGGCGCCGTTGGGCTTCTGCCTGATCGATCAGGCCCATGTTGAGATCCGCATCGATACTCATCTGCTGACCAGGCATGCTGTCCAGCGTGAAACGCGCAGCCACTTCGGCAACCCGTTGAGCGCCATTTGTCACCACGACATACTGGACGACTACGAGGATGATGAAAACCACGACACCAACGACGTAGTTTCCCCCTACAACATAGGAGCCAATCGCACCAATGACTCGCCCCGCATCAGCGTCACTGAGGATCAGACGCGTTGCTGCAACATTGAGTGACAACCGGAACAGCGTCACGATCAGCAGCAGCGAAGGAAACGTGGAAAACTCGACCGGCTTCTCCATGAAGAACGTCAGCAGCAACAGGAGCAATGCGAGGCTGAAGTTCAGGACGACGAGAAAGTCCAGCAAACCCGAAGGAATGGGCATGAACAGCACCATCAGGATGCCGACTGTTCCTCCAACCAACGCGAGATCACCGCTCTTGCCAAGAGTGCGGCGCAAGCTTGTCATCACGAAGCGCGTCCTGACTCAGCGCCCGTCGTGCGCCGTAACATGAAAGCCCAAGCCATGACTTTGGCCACCTGGGGGAAAACCTTGGGAGGAATCAACTCATCCAGCGTCGCGGTCCGAAAAATCTCGCGCGCCAGACTGGGCTGATGCACTACCGGGATGCCATGCTTGCGCGCCAGCGCACGCATTCGGGCCGCCAGCTCGCCGGCCCCTTTCGCAATCACCTTTGGCGCAAGATCCAGATCCTTGTCGTATCGCAGCGCCACGGCAATCCGTGTCGGGTTCGTTAACAACACGTCCGCCTGCGGCACTTTTCGCAACGACTGCGTACGCTTGAGCATTTCCTGCCGGAGCTCCCGGATGCGGCCCTTGATGCGTGGATCCCCTTCGCGGTTTTTGTACTCGTCGCGCATTTCACGGCGGGTCATCATCATTTTCACAAGGAACTCGCGACGTGCCAGTGCGAAATCAATGATTGCGAACACCACCAGCAAGACAAACATCCTGAATACGTAATGTGACAACTCACCGACAGTAAAGCCCATCAAGCTTGCCCCACCGTCGCTATGAAACATGATCAGGCGGGGAATCTCAGGCACGACAAGCCAGTAAATGGCGCCCCCAACCACGGCCAGTTTGATCGACGACTTGAGCGTATCGATCAGGCTCTTTTTCGACAGCAGCCGTTTCAGCCCACCCGCCGGATTCAAACGCGCCCACTGGGGTTTCAGGGCCTCCACGGCGAACACAGGCCCGATCTGGGCAATCGTCGCAACGACAGCTACGACCATCATCGTGAACAACATCGGCGCCAAAGCCAGCATCCCCTGCTGCAATACCGCACCAACCCATTCAGCTACCGCCACCGGCATGAAACTGCGCTGACCGACCTCGCTCCAAGCCTGCGTCGCAATACCGGCCAATGTCTGCACCAACGCACGGCCGGACATGACAATGATCAGCAATGCCATACCTAAAACACCGATCGAGGTCAGGTCAGCACTGCGCGGCACCGAGCCCTGACTCTTTGCCCGCTCAAGCTTGTATGGGGTTGGCAGCTCACTGCCTTGTTGTTCGTTTTCGCTCATGGCCGCAACAATTCACTCGTGAACCGAAAACCACTGCCAGATCACACGCGTCAAGGCGCCGGGATTCAGTATCAGCAACAAGGCGAGACTGACCAGGCCTAACGCTGCCTTGATTGGCAACGACAGGAAAAACACACCTAGTTGCGGAATGCTCTTTGACGCCAATGCCAAACCGATGTCCACAAGAGACAGGACCAGCATGACGGGGAATGCCAATGCAACACCGCTGAAGAACATGTAGGCAAATTGCCTGAGCACCCAGGAAGCAACCTCGGTTCCAAACACAGCACGTCCCGGCGGATAGGTCGAAAGGGAATCGGCGATCAAGCGGAACAACAACAAGTGTCCGTCCATGGCAAAAAACACAGCTCCAGCAAGCATTGCCAATGCCGCTCCCAGCAGCGGTCCTTGGCGCTTGGTCACCGGATCAAACAGGTTGGCGACACCAAAACCAATCTGTAGATCCAGCAGGCGCCCGGCCAGCGAAATGGCCGAGAAAGCGCTCAACGCCCCGAAGGCAATCAGTGAGCCGGATACCGCTTCAATGAGGAACAAACCAAGGAGATGGAACGGGCCGGGCCCCTCAATCCATTGAGTCCCGGCCTCTGGCATCAATCCAAGCATGGCGACAGCCAGCGCCAGGATGGTGAACATGCGCACGCCACTCGGCCAGGGGAGGGAGCTGATGGGGGGGGCGAACAGGAAAACCGGCGCCATGCGCGTTGCCAGCAAAAGCACCGACAGCAACATGACAGACGAAAACCGGATATCCATGACGTGCCAGCCCCGCCTGATTAAAGACGAGCAGGGATGGACAACAGCATTTGCGCTGCATAGCTGCTCAGCTTGTCCAGCGCCCACGGTCCGGCAATGACCGCAGCAGCGCCGGCCGCGAACAGCTTGGGCACAAATGCGAGGGACGAATCCTGGATTTGCGTTACAGCCTGAAAGACACTTACCAGCAACCCCACCAGCAAACAGACCGCCAGCACAGGAGCTGCAAGCAGCGCAGCCATGAGAAGCGCGTCAGCGAACATTCGCTGCGCCAATACCCCGGACATATTCCCCTCTCCGACTCGCGTGGCAGGCGCGCTATGAAGCGGCGCTACCTGACATCATCATTAACTACTTGGTTTGGGGTATTGTATCGACCACCTTCACAAATTTGTACCGAGATACCCTTACTGCCCTTTGGTACGTATCCCGTTTTATGCAAACTTCCAGTAATGCCGAAAACTTGGAGCGGCTTCAAAGCTATCTCGCCCAAGATCCTGAGAACCCGAACCTCCTGTCGGATATCGCTCATCTCAATTTCGTAGAAGGGAACCGCAGCGTCGCTGAGGCAACAGCCCGACAGGCCATTGCGGCGGGTGCCGATATCCCCCTGCCATTCAACCTGCTTGGTTTGATCAGCAGCGACGCGGGCGACATGGCTTCGGCATCCGAGCTGTTCAGCCAATCGCATCAGTTAGGGGAGCGCGACCCTTACATCCTGTTCAGATATGCGCAGGCCCTGGCATTGATGCGCAAGTTCTCCGAGTCAGAACCCCTGGCACGAGAAGCCGCTGCAGACCCACAACGGGCGCCCGATGCCGAAGCACTTTTGGTCCGCGTACTTCACTACCTCGGGCAAGTTCCTGAAGCAATCGCTGTGGCTGAAGCAGCCATCGAGCAAGGACGTGCGTCCGCACGTCTGCACAGCATGCTCAGCACCCTCTATCTCGACAATGAAGATTTTGATAAATCCGCGGAGGCCTGCCGCCTGGCACTCGCCCTCGCTCCCAACGACCCTGAAGCCCGAGCGGCTCAAGGTTTGATTTCACTCAAACAACTCAGCCCGGCAGAAGCGCTGGAGGACTTCCGGCAAGCCATTCATGTTGCACCCACCCACGGCAGAGCGCATTTGGGCGAAGGGCTAGCCCTGATGCTGAATGGAGATATGGTTTCGGCCACAAGCTCCATTACACGCGCCACTGAATGCATGCCGACCCATGTTGGCACATATCAAGCGCTCGCCTGGTGCCAGATCCTCAACAAGGATGTCGCAGGAGCCGAGAGCACACTGAACAAAGCTTTCGAACTCAACAGGAATTTTGCAGAAACCCATGGCGGCTTGGCCATAGTGTCCCTGATGCGGGGAAACCTCATTGCCGCCAAGAAGTATGCGCAGCAGGCACACCGACTCGACCCCGATAGTGTTTCAGGCAAGTTCGCGCAAGTGCTGATACAGCAGGCGAACGGAAACTCGGGCAAGGCCGAAGAGATGATGCAAACGCTGCTGACGCAGCCGATCATGTCCGATGGTCAAAGCATCCAGCAGGCGGTTGCCACCTTCCTGGCAAAAAATAGCTGAGCATCTCCTGACGCAAAAGAAAAAGGCTGCGCAAGCAGCCTTTTTCTTTGGGCACTGACCCAGTTACTTGCCCTTGCCGCCCAGCAAGAATGCCACCGTCTTGCGTGGCTTGCCCGGCACGGGCTTCTTGCTTGCCGCGGTGCCGGCCGTGGCTTCGCCATCGGCACTGGCGTCGTAGGGACGCGAAAAATCGAAGCCATCCGGTGCCACCGTGGGCATGGCATTGCGCGGCGGCAGGCGCGGGCGCTCGCTGCGCTCTGCGCGCTCACCTCGATCACTGCGCTCGGCACGTTCTCCACGCTCCGGGCGATCACCGCGACCGCGACGCGACTGACGACGCAGGTCTTCCGGCGTGACGTCCTCGGTGAAGCCCGGCACCACGGTCTGGGTGATCTTGAGCTTGATCATCTTCTCGATGGCGGCGAGGCGTTGCTGCTCTTCGCCGGCGACGAGGGAGATGGCCTTGCCAAGCTTGCCCGCACGGCCCGTGCGGCCGATGCGGTGCACGTAGTCTTCGGGGTTGGGCGGCAGTTCGAAGTTCACCACGCAGGGCAGATCGTCGATGTCGAGGCCGCGCGCGGCAACGTCGGTGGCGACGAGCACGCGGATCTCGCCGTTCTTGAACTTCTCGAGCGCCTCGGTGCGTTGCTGCTGATTCTTGTCGCCGTGAATCGCGTCGGCACTGATGCCTTCGCGCACGAGGTGCGTGGCCAAACGGCTACAACCGAACTTGGTGCTCGTGAAAACGAGCACCTGGTGCAGGTCTTCGTCGAGCAGTAGGTGGGCCAGCAGTTCGCGCTTGATGGCCGTGGGCACGGGATGCACTTCGTGCGTGATGGTCTCGTTCACCGCATTGCGGCGCGCCACTTCGATGAGTTGCGGCTGCTTGAGCATGCTGTCGGCGAGCTTCTTGATTTCGTCCGAGAAGGTGGCCGAGAACAGCAGGCTCTGGCGTGTCTTGGGCAGCATGCCGAGGATGCGGCGGATGTCGGGGATGAAGCCCATGTCCAGCATGCGGTCGGCTTCGTCGAGGACGAGGAACTCGACCTGGTGGAACAGGATGGATTTCTGTTCGACGTGATCGAGCAGGCGGCCCGGCGTGCACACGACGATCTCGACGCCACGGCGCAGTTCGGCGAGCTGCGGCTTGATGTTGACGCCGCCGTAGATGCAGACGCTGCGCAGCGGCAGGTGCTTGCTGTAGGTCTGCACCGATTCGTGCACCTGCATGGCGAGTTCGCGCGTCGGGGCAATGATCAGGGCGCGCACCGGGTGGCGGGCCGGCGAGGTGCTGGTGCTGGCATGGCGGGCGAGACGATGCAGCAGGGGCAGCGTGAAGCTGGCCGTCTTGCCGGTACCGGTCTGTGCGCCGCCCATGACGTCGCCACCTGCCAGAACCACAGGAATGGCCTGACGCTGGATAGGCGTCGGCTCGGTGTAGCCGGCGTCTTCCACGGCACGCAGCACTTCGGGGCACAAGCCCAGTTCAGCAAAACTCATCTCAAATCCGGCCAAAATCCGGTAAATAATCAAAAACGTAGCGCGCGAGTATACCCGTAGGCAGCGGGGGCCGCGAAATTGCTTCACGGCCGGCAAACGCCCGTTCGAAGCTGCTGGGGCCTAGTTCAGCGCCAGATAGGCGGTGATCTCTTCGCGGTCGTGGTACAGGTGCTTCATGCGCAAGGTATAGCTCAGACCTTGCTCTTCGAGGGCCTTGTCGATGATTTCGCGGCAGCGATTGATCTCGTCGAAACGCTTCTTCATGGGCAGCTTGAGGTTGAAGATCGTGCGCCGGCAGGTGCGGCTGGCGACCCAGTCGGCCATCAGTCGCGCCACGCGCGCCGGCTGCTCGACCATGTCGCAGACCATCCAGGTCCACGGGCTTCTTAGGCCGCCAGGTGAAGCCGTCGGCGCGCACGTGTTCGACCATGCCGGTCTCCAGCACGGCCTCGGCCATCGGGCCGTTGTTGACCGACTGCACGTGGATGCCGCGCTGGGCGAACTGCAGGGTCCAGCCGCCGGGGCAGGCACCGAGGTCAACTGCACGCAACCCGGCGCGCAGACCTTTCTCGCGCTCGGCCTCGCTCATCAGGGCATAGAAAGCCTCGGCCAGCTTGAGCGTCGAACGGCTCGGCGCGCCGCGCGGCATGCGCAGGCGCGGCACGCCCATGGGCCAAGGCGACGCATCCCCTGCAGCCGAAAGGCCGATGTCACAGGCTTCTGAGGTCTCGAAGAACAGGTGCAAAGTCGGCTGAGACGCCTGCGCGCGCAGCACGCCAGCCTTGTGCAGGGCCTTCTCAAGGTGCGGCGCGAAGCGACGCAGGAAGCCCGACATCTCTTTGGCTTCGTTGGTATCGGCGAACTCGCAGCTGACGCGCCCACAGCGCAGGCCCATGGCCGCCAGCTGCGCAGCAATGACGCCGGCACGGTCCTGCTGGGGCAGGTTCTCGATGCGGTCTATCCAGGCATAGCGTTCGCGGGCGAACACCCAGTCAGGGAACGGGCGGGCGGCCAGCAGCTCCTGCCAGTCCTGTGGCGTGTAGAGCTCGAAACGCAGGAAGGCCGTATCCGCCTTGGCGCGTGCAAAACCGCTGTTGCCCGCCTCGGCGACGGCCTGCGCCGCCTCGCTGGCGACTTCGCCTTCGAAGCCGCCGCGGCAATGCAGAAGGAGGCCTTTGGCCTGCAGATTCATGGATGACGCCCGGATTCAGGAAGGCGCCGAGTATAGCTGCGACGGCCATAGCGCCGTCGCAAGGGGGCATCAATGCCCGCCCTTCTCCTTCTCGGCCGGCTTACCCGCCTCGTCGCCGGCATCGCGCTTGCGGCGCTCGGCGAGGCGTGCCCGGCGGCGCTCGGACGCGCTGCCACTGGCTTCAGCCGCGGGTTCCGACGCGCCATCGGCGTGTTCGTCGCCCGCTTCCGTTTCCTTGTTGCGCTTGGAAACCAGCAGGCCCGGCACCGGGAATTCCGGTTTCACGACCTCGATCTTGTTCTGCATCATGTAGTCGTTCATCTCGCGCCAGCCGTTGAAAATGGCCGACTTGGAGGCTTTCTGGTTGAGCGTGTAGCAGTCTTCCAGCGCCCGGCCCGACTGCCGGCAAGCCCCGCCGATGGCACGCCCTTCAGCCTCCCGGTCAGCGGCCTCCTTGGCCGGATCAGGGATGCCCAGACGGTCGCAGGCGGCCAGCAATGGCAGCAGCAGACTGAGGCAAACGAGACGCAGAGTGGCTTGGCGCATGGCGTTGGGAAAGCGAGGTCCAGGGGTTGCTCCTGAAGCCTTAACGTCCCCCGCCGGGGCGAACTTGAGCCGCGGCCAGCCACCTGACCCGGCCCGCCGTCGCTCCGCAGCCCCTGCCGCCGGGCAGATCGACCGTTCGACCCGGCGCCCGCACTGCTAGATTCGCGTCGTCTGCAGACCGCATCCGACCATCATGCCCCGTCCTGCCTCCCTGCCCGACTGGCCTTGGCCCGCTGTCATGGCGCACCGCTGTGGTGGCGCACTGGCGCCCGAAAACACCCTCGCCGGCCTGCGTGTCTGCCGCAACCTGGGCTGCGGTGGCGTCGAGTTCGACGTGATGCTGACGCGCGATGGCACGCCCATCCTCATGCACGACGAAACCCTGCCGCGCACTACCAATGGCGAAGGCCGCGTGCTCGATCATGGTGACGCTTACCTGTGGACGCTGGACGCCGGCATCCGCCACCACGTCTCGTTTGCCGGTGAGCCCATCCCGCGCTTCGCGCAGGCCATCGAACGCTGTCGCGCGCTGGACCTCGCCGCCAACGTCGAGATCAAACCCTGTGGCGGCCACGAACGCCAGACTGGCGAGGTCGTCGCCCGCCTCGCCCGCCAGGGTTGGGAAGGTGCTGCCGTGCCGCCCCTGCTCTCCTCCTTCTCCCTCGACGCCCTGCGCGCCGCTGCGGCTGCCGCCCCAGAGCTGCCGCGCGGCTGGCTCACCGACCGCATCCCCACCGACTGGCAAGTCATCGCGCAGGACCTGGGCGTCATCGCCGTCCACACCAACAGCCTGCACCTCACCGAAACACAGGCTGCCAGCATCAAGGCCGCCGGCTACCGCCTCGCCGTCTACACCGAGAACGATCCCCAGCAGGCACGCCTGCTGCGCAACTGGGGCGTGGACACCCTCATCACCGACCGGCCGGACCTGATCCGCGCCTGATCTGCCCCGCAGATTTCGCAGGGTGGATAAGCGCAGCGCATCCACCTTTGCCACCCTGCGCGCGTGGATGCGCTCACGCTTATCCACCCTGGTTCTAGGACGAGCCGCCCCCTTCGGCTAAAATCGCGGTCTTTCAGTCATTTACCGGCCCGCCAAGACGTCATGAAAGCCGCAGAAATCCGCACCGCCTTCCTCAAGTTCTTCGAGTCCAAGGGACACCAGATCGTCGCCTCCAGCCCGGTCGTGCCCGGCGACGACCCGACCCTGCTGTTCACCAACGCAGGCATGAACCAGTTCAAGGACGTCTTCCTCGGCTTCGACAAGCGCCCCTACACGCGCGCCGCGACCGCACAGAAGTGCATCCGCGCCGGCGGCAAGCACAACGACCTCGAGAACGTCGGCTACACCGCGCGCCACCACACTTTCTTCGAGATGCTCGGCAACTTCAGCTTTGGCGACTACTTCAAGGAAGACGCCATCAAGTTCGCCTGGGAACTGCTGACCGACGTCTTCAAGCTGCCCAAGGACAAGCTGCTCGCCACCGTCTACGCAGAGGACGACGAGGCCTACAACATCTGGACGCAGCAGATCGGCCTGCCGCCCGAGCGCGTCATCCGCATCGGCGACAACAAGGGCGCGCGCTACGCCTCCGACAACTTCTGGATGATGGGCGACACCGGCCCTTGCGGCCCTTGCAGCGAGATCTTCTACGACTTCGGCCCCGGCATCGCTGGCGGCCCCCCGGGCAGCCCGGATGAAGACGGCGACCGCTACACCGAGGTGTGGAACAACGTGTTCATGCAGTTCAACCGTCGCCTCGGCGAAGACGGCAGCTACATCATGGATCTGCTGCCCAAGCCCAGCGTCAACACCGGCATGGGCCTGGAGCGCCTCACCCGCGTTCTGCAGAACGTGCAGACCAACTACGACATCGATCTCTTCATCACCCTCATGGCCTCGGCCCAGAGCGTGCTGAAGCAAGCCGGCGCCCTCGAGATTGATCCTTCTTCGCCCTCGCTCAAGGTCATCGCCGACCACATCCGCGCCTGTGCCTTCACGGTCGCCGACGGCGTCATTCCCAGCAACGAAGGTCGCGGCTACGTCCTGCGCCGCATCGCCCGCCGCGCCATCCGCCACGGCTACAAGCTCGGCGCACGCGCACCCTTCTTCCACAAGCTGGTCGCTGCACTGACCGACGAAATGGGCGGCGCCTATCCCGAGCTCAAGCAGCAACAGGCACGCATCACCGAAGTGCTCAAGATCGAGGAAGAGCGCTTCTTCCAGACCATCGCCAACGGCATGGAAATCCTCGAAACCGCATTGGCTAATCTGCCGGCAGGCACGCCGCTGGGTGGCGACATCGCCTTCAAGCTGCACGACACCTACGGCTTCCCGCTCGACCTCACCGCCGACGTGCTGCGCGAACGCGGCCTCACCGTCGACGAAGCCGGCTTCAACGCCGCCATGGCCCAGCAGCGCGAACAGGCGCGCGCCGCTGGCAAGTTCAAGATGGCACAGGGCCTCGAATACAGCGGCACGCCGACCGCCTTCCAGGGCTACGACACGCTGAACGTCGAAGGCGCCAAGGTCACCGGCCTCTACGTCGACGGCAGCAAGGTCGATGTGGCGCGCGCGGGCGACGACGCCGTCATCGTGCTCGACAACACGCCGTTCTACGCCGAGTCCGGCGGCCAGGCAGGTGACGCCGGCTTCCTGCAGAACAACACCGCGCGCTTCCAGGTCGATGACACGCAGAAGATCCAGGCCGACGTGTTCGGCCACCACGGCCGCGTTGTCGAAGGCGAGATCAAGGTTGGCGACGCACTGAATGCCCGCGTCGACGCCAACCGCCGCACCGCCACGCAGCGTCACCACTCGGTCACCCACCTCATGCACAAGGCCCTGCGCGAAGTGCTGGGCGCCCACGTGCAGCAGAAGGGCTCGCTGGTCGACGCCGACAAGACGCGCTTCGACTTCGCCCACAACGCGCCGATGACCGACGCCGAAATCCGCAAGGTCGAGCAGATCGTGAACCGCGAGATCTTGCAGAACGCCGCCACGCAAGCGCGCGTGATGGACATCGAATCGGCCCAGAAGACCGGCGCCATGATGCTGTTCGGCGAGAAGTACGGTGACAGCGTGCGCGTGCTCGACATCGGCTCCAGCCGCGAACTCTGCGGCGGCACCCACGTTGCCCGCACCGGCGACATCGGCCTCTTCAAGATCGTCGCCGAAGGCGGCGTCGCTGCCGGCGTGCGCCGCGTCGAAGCGGTCGCTGGCGAAGTTGCGCTGAACCTCGTGCTTGAGCGCGACACTCAGCTCGAACAGATCAGCGGGGCGCTGAAGGTGCCCGCGCTGGAAGTCGGCAGCAAGCTCGCCCAGGTGCTGGACGGCGTGCGCGCCCTCGAAAAGGAACTCGCCACGCTCAAGAGCAAGCTCGCCAGCAACCAGGGCGACGCCCTGCTCGGCCAGGCCGTCGAAGTCGGCGGCATCAAGGTGCTGGCCGTGACCCTGGACGGCGCTGACGTGCCCGCATTGAGAGAAGCGGTCGACAAGCTGCGCGACAAGCTCGGCTCGGCAGCGGTCGTGCTGGCTGCGGTGGCCGACGGCAAGGTCTCGCTGATCGCGGGCGTCACCGCCGACCTGACCAGCAAGGTGAAGGCAGGCGAACTCGTCAACTTCGTCGCCCAGCAAGTCGGCGGCAAGGGCGGCGGCCGCCCCGACATGGCCCAGGCCGGCGGCACCAACCCGGCGGCCCTGCCGGCAGCGCTGGCAGGCGTCAAGGACTGGGTGGCCGGCAAGCTGTAAGCCGCACGCCAGCCCGCATGCAGGAAGGCTCCGCAAGGAGCCTTCTTCTTTTGTGGGCCTGTCAGTCAGGGCGCCGCGCCGCATGCGGGCCTCCAGCCTGTCAGGAGTCCTCAAGAGGGCGCCTCGAATGGCCGATAAACAGGGCTGACGCCCGTTCCGGCCCGCGACCTTCGTGACGACCGCCCAGACTCCACCGCAGCTTGCCGACGATCTCCAGTCCCGGCTGACCCGCCCGGTCGCCCACCACGTGCTGGCGGCGTTCGTGCTGGTTCTGTCCGCCGCACTGGCAGGTTTCCTTTGGCTGTCGCAGACCGGCCACGACGCGCGCGCGCACCAGGCACAGGCGCGGGAGTACGCTGGCGCGGCCGCTGCGACCATGCAGGCCGACCTGCAGACCATGGAGCTGCTGCTGCGCAGCCTGGCCGATGCGCCGCAACCCGCCTCGCAGGCAGAACTGCTGCAACCTGCGTTGTTGCGCTGGCCGGTCGCTGCCCTGTTCGTCCGCACGGGCAGCGGCGGTGCACCGATCGTGCTGCCGGCGCCAGCAATCGCCACGGCAACCACCGACGAGCTGAGTTCCGGCTTCACCGAGGCGGCCCACATCGCCCGTCAGGCCGGCCTGCCCGGCTACGTCACTGAAGGCAGCGTCGGCCATGAGGGCCAGTACCTCGTCATCGCCGTCGTCACCCGCTCGGGCAATGCTGCGGGCATGGCGCTGCGCACCGAGGACTGGATCGCACTGCGCACCGACAGCTTCCAGGGCTGGTTCAAGGTCCGCCTGCTGACCACCGGCAAACCCCGCGCCGACGAAGCGGCGCACACCTGGCAGCACGAGTTCCGCGACATTGCGCCGGCGCTGCGCCTGCAGGGCACGGCCGTCGCGCCCGCCGCCGAACACGAAGCCCTGCTGCTGCAATGCCTGCTGGTGGTGGCGCTGGGCGCTGCCATGGCCTTCGTGCTGCAACGGGCCGGCACACGACGCCTGCGCGCCGAAGCCGCGGTCGATGTGGCCGGCAGCGCACGCGACGCGTCCGAGCGGCGCCTGCAGCGTGCGCTGGAACTGAGCCGCGACGGCGTGTGGGAGCTCGACCCGGTGCGCGGCACGATCTACCTGTCGCCACAAGCCCGCAAGCTGCTCGACATTCCCGCCGACATCAGCCTGTCACCGCGTGAAGCCCTGCTCTACCTGCCGCGCCACTGGCGGCGCGAATTGATTACCCGCCTGCGCACCACCGGCGTCACCGGCGAAATGCAGGAGCTACGCCTGCACCTTGGCGACAGCCTCAGCGCCCGCTGGCTGCGCCTGCGTGTGCGCGCGCTCGAAGACCAGGGCATGCGCCTGCTGACCGGCAGCCTCGCCGATATCAGCGAAGAGATGCAGCAGGCTGGCCTGCACGAGCGTTACCGCGCAATGCTGATGCGCGTCATCGACGCCCTGCCCGTGCCGATTGCCCTGCATGCGGCCGACCAGACCCTGCTGATGATGAACGAGCGCTATGCCACACGAATGCTGCTGCCGCTGCAGGAGATTGCCCATCAGCCCGAGTACGACAGGCTGCGCCAGCACATTGAAGAGCTGGGCCTGCAAGCCATCACGACCGGCGAGCCGCAAAGCTTTGAAGCCTGGCTGCCGATGCTGGATGGCGAAATGCGTTACCTGCGCATCAGCCGTGCGCTGTGTGACGGGCTGGAGGGCGAGCCGAATGTCGTCGCCAGCTTCGAGGACATCACCGAGCCGACGATGGCTGCGCAGCAGATCCGCGCCGAGCGCCGCTTCTTCCAGCGCCTCATCGACAACCTGCCCAACCCCACCTTCGTCAAGGATGCCCAGCACCGCTACACCCTGACCAACCAGGCCCACGCATTCGACAACGGCACCACCACGCAGGACATCATCGGCAAGCGCTCCGGCGATTTCACGCCCGAAGCCGCGGCCGACATCGAACGGGCCGAGCGGGCGTTGCTGGCAGCCCCCGCCGGCACCATCGTCGAACAGGAGGTGTCGTTCAACCGCCACGGCGATACGCAGTACGTGATCCTGCGCAAGGTGCATGTCGATGATGGAGACGGCAATCACGTACTGCTGTGCACGAGTACCGATGTGACGCGCATGCGCGAAACCGAGGAGAGCTTGCGCAAGCAGTCCGACCGCCAGACCCATCTGCACAGCTTCTTGCAGTCGGTGCTGAATGCCGTACCGCATCCGCTGTTCGTCAAGGACAGGCAGCACCGTTACCTGATCAGCAATCGCGCCCATGCCGAAACGGTGGGCGCCGCAAATGTCGAAGAGGTCATCGGCAAGCGCTCCGCCGATTTCGTCAACAGCGACGTGGCGGCGGCCATCGAAGCCGCCGAAGATGCGCTGTTCGCCGAGGGCGGCACGACCCTGCTCAACGAGGAATACGTCCTGCCGCACCGTAACGGCGACACGCGCCACGTGATCCTTTGCAAGGCGCTGTGCATCGACGCCGATGGCCAGCGCGTGCTGGTGGGCGTGAACACGGACATCACTCATCTGCGCGAGGTCGAAGAAGGCTTGCGCCAACACCGCGACCAGCTTGCCCAACTGGTGCGTTCGCAGACCATGGAGATCGTGCGCGCCAACGAGATCGTCGAGCAGGCGCGCGAGACGCGGGCGAGTTTCCTCGGCCACGCCTCAGCCGCCCTGCGCGGGCCGCTCAACGACATCCTGCAGGCATCGCGGGAACTGGATGCTTCATTGCACCCCGAGACCCTGCAGCACATCCACACCCGCTGCGCCGCCCTGCTCGACCAGATCGCCAACCTGTCGCGCTCGGCCATGGCCAACAAACTCGAAGGCCCGCTGGCGCTGCGCCCGGCCTCGCTGTCCCATCTGCTGCAAGACGTGGCCGCTGAATTCCACGTCTGGCTGCAATCCCGTCAGATGCAACTCATCGTCAAAGACAGCGGCGAGATTCCACCCGTACTGGCCGACAAGGCCTTGCTGTGTCGTGCGCTGCGCCTCTTGATCCAGCACGCCACCAGCAATGCGGAGGAAGGCAGCAACATCCGCTTCGAACTGCGCGCCATCGTCTCGGGCAAGTCGGGTGAAGTCGAGCTCGCGATGCACTGCGTACTCGCCGATGCGACGACGCCGACGGATATCTGGCAGGAAGCAGAGTCATTCCTGCACGCGCAACATGGCAAGATCACGATCTCGCGCGAAGCAGTGCCGCGCGACAGGGAACTGTGCATCACCACGAGCCTGCCGGCCTGTATCGGCGACACCATCCCGGACCCCGTTACGCATTGATTCATGAACTGGAGCGGTAAATGAGCGCGTCACTCCTCGTCGTCGACGACGAACCCCTGAATCTTGAAATCATCCAGGAGTATCTGGACGGTGAGCCGTTCGAACTGACGCTGGCGGAAAGCGGGGACGCGGCCTGGAAGATTCTCGACGCCAGCCCGGAGTCCTTCAGCGCCGTGCTGCTCGACCGCATGATGCCCGGCATGAGCGGCATCGACCTGCTGCGCAAGATCAAGGCCGATCCGCGCCTCGAACATCTGCCCGTGATCATGCAGACAGCGGCGGCCGCCCCGGAGCAAGTCGCCGAGGGCCTGAACGCTGGCGCCTACTACTACCTCATCAAGCCTTTCGAACGCGCGACGCTGCTGTCCATCATTCTTGCTGCACTGGATGACGTGTCGCGCTGGAGCGACTTGCGCCAGCGCGTCACCAGCAACGTGCTGGCCCTGCAACGCATCGACACGGCCGATTTCAGCTTCCGTACCTTGCATGAAGCCGAAGCGCTGGCAGGCTTGATCTCGCAGCTGGCGGCCGAGCCCGACTCGGCACTGATGGGTCTGGCAGAAATCCTCGTCAATGGCGTCGAGCACGGCAATCTGGGCATCGACTTTGCCGAGAAGTCGCGCCTCAAACTTGAAGATGGCTGGGCCGCCGAAGTAGAACGCCGTCTGGAGCTGCCCGAGAACACCGACAAGCGCGTGCGCATCAGCGTCCGCCGCGAGGAGGATCACTGGGCCATCGTCGTACAGGACGAGGGGCCGGGTTTCGACTGGCAGTCTTTCATCGAACTGGCACCCGAACGCGCTTTTGCCCCCAATGGCCGCGGCATCGTGATGGCGCGCAAACTGGCTTTCCTGTCCGTGGAATACCAGGGCAGCGGCAACACCGTCGAGCTACGCATGGCCGCCAGCAACTGAGGCGTACGGCATACAACTTTAGTAACATCCAGCCATGGAACGGGCCGCAATGCCGCCCGGACGGCTCGAACCCTCTACCGAAAGCGGGGAACATGAGCGCTTCGCAGAAGCCACTGAAAGTACTCGTCGCTGACGACGTGCAGGCCAATCGCACCCTGTTGCGCGCCTATCTTGGCCGCCTCGGGTTCGAAGCCATCACGGCCGAGAACGGCGAGGAAGCCGTGCAGATGTTCCACTCGAACCGGCCCGACATCGTGCTGATGGACCTCATGATGCCGGTGATGGACGGCTTCGACGCGATCCGCCACATCCGCAACATCGACAGCCGTCGCTGGGTGCCGATCTTCGTCGTGTCGGCAATGGACACCGAGGCCGACATCATCCGCGCACTGGAAGGCGGTGCCGACGACTATCTCGTCAAGCCGCTGTCATACCAGGTCTTCGCCGCCAAGATGCGCAACATGTCGCGCGCACTGAGCTTCCAGCGTGCCCAGGACGAAGCCCACCGGCGTGAAAGCGCGATTTCGGATGCGGTCATCGACGGCATCATCACTTTCGATGGCACGGGCGCCGTGGTCACCCTCAACCGCGCAGCGGCACAGATCTTCGGCGTACATGACAACGCACTGGTCGGGCGCCATCTGGCCACCCTGGTGACCGAACGCGAGCGTCCGGCTTTCGCGCTGGAACTGGCGCGTAACCTCGAGCACGGTACCGGTCAGTTGATCGGTCGCGTCGCCGAGATCTCAGCCTGCGCGCCGGGCGGCCGCGCTTTCCCGATGGAACTCACAATCAGCGCCCTGCCGTCGGACCGCAAGCTCTTCATCGGCGTGGTGCGTGACATCAGCGAACGCAAACGCGCCGAACAGCAGATTGCGGATGACGCGGCGCGCTTGCGCCAGTATCACGAAGAGGTCGAGGCCGAAGCCGAACTCGCCAAGGAAATCCTCGATCGCCACATCAACCAGCAACACGCTGACAAGCGCGGCGCGCAACTGATGGTGCTGCCGACCGAACGCTTCTCGGGCGACATCGTGCTGGCCGGACGTTCGCCGTCCGGGCTGCTGTATGGCTTGCTGGCCGACGCGACCGGCCATGGCCTCGCAGCGGCAATGAGCGGCCTGTCCGTGGTCAGCCAGTTCCATCAATCGGTGCTCGCCAATGCGCCGGTGAGCCATATCGTTGCGGAAACCAACAAGGGGTTGCGCGCACTGCTGCCACCCGGACGCTTCGTGGCCGCAGCGATCATCTGCATCGACGAAACGCAGCGCAAGGCGAGCTACTGGATTGGCGGCGTGCCCAGCGTGCTGCACTTCGGCCCTGACGGTGAGCTGCAGGGGCGCCTGCCCTCCGCCCACCTCGCGCTGGGCATCACCGATCTCGATGCCAGTGACTGCGAACCGGATAATCTCAGCTGGGATCAACCCGGGGGCTGCGTGCTGCTGTGTTCGGATGGCGTGTTCGAAGCTGCGCTGGACGGCGGCAACGAGTTCGGGGAAGACGGAGCGATCGAGGTCATGCGTCGCAACGGCGGCTCAGCAGGCGCGTTGAGCGCACTCAACGCCGCCCTGGCCCACCACATGGACGGCCACAATCCGCACGACGACGCTTCGGCACTGCTGCTGCAGCTGGACTGAGCAGCCGCCAGCAAGGCTCAGTGACTCAGCTCCAGCTTGCCCGGTTCGCCCAGCCACTCCTGCGCCATCTCCAGTGCATCGAAGACCTGGATTTCCGCGTCGACGAACACTTGTGACAGCAAGGCAACCCAGGCTATCAGGCTGCTGTCGGACACCACGGCGATGCGGCTGAAGTCATGCGCATGCAGCCGGCCGTAACGGATCTGCTCCACCATCGCGTCGAGTGAGCAGGACTCCAGCTCACGCAGGTCCAGCAACAGATCCAGCGGCCCGTTGAAATGCAGGCGGTAGTCGGAGAGTTCTTCGAACTCCTTGCACTCCGCGAGGCTCAGTCGGCCAAAGGCATGCAACTCAAGCCGGTCGGCAAACACTTCGGTGGTGATCATCACTTGTCCTCCTCGGCAGCCATGCCGGCAGGCAGGCCGCGACACAGGCTGGCTCGATGCGCGTGACGATCACCCCGGATGAGACGTCGCACGCGAGGCCATTCCTGAAATCACTATAGACCACGCACCGGCACGCACCCTGTCGGGGATCAGCTTGCTCCGTCCAGCGCAACCCGCGCCATCGCGGCAATGACGGCATCGCTCTCACCCAGGGCGGGCGCGAGACGCAGCACCACGCCCGGATGCGCCTGCTGCACACGCGCCAGCATCTCGGGCACGTCGCGGCGTACATGTCCGCCCTGCGCGAGGAAGACCGGCACCACGGTCACCCGGGTCGCTCCGGCAGCAATGAATTGCTCGATGGCTTCAGGCAGTGTGGGCGACATGAACTCGAGAAAGGCCAGCGCCACCTCCTGCCCCGGCGCTTGCGCACGGATGCTGTCCGCAAGACGCCGCATTGGGCCGGCCCATTCCGGATCGCGTGCGCCATGGCCGAACAGGACGATCGCGCTGCGCGTGGTTTCGGTACTCATGCCTCTCCCTTCAAACGTTTGAGGCCGGCCAGAACGCGCGCGCTGGCCAGCAAGCCCACGCTAGCGGTGACGCAGACATCCGAGCCATAACCTGCGCAGGACAAACCTTGCGGCCCTGTCGGCTCGCACACCACCGGCATCTGCACGGGCTCACTGGAATAGATCGCCTCGACACCGAACTTGCGGCGCGGATCGCGCGTGAAGCCATGTTCCTTGCGCAGTTTTGCGCGCACCTTGGCGAGCAGCGGGTCCTGCTCGGTGCGCGACAGATCATCGACGCGGATGCGCGAGGGATCCTGCTTGCCACCGGCCCCACCACATACGACCAGCAACTGCCCTTGCCTGCTGCAATGGACCACCATCGCGGTCTTCACGCGCACGTTGTCGATGGCATCAAGCACGGCGTCATGCCCGGCCAGCAGGCTGGCCAGGTTCTCTTCGGTGACGAAGTCTTCGATCACCTTCACGCGACACCCGGGGTTGATCGCCAGGATACGTTCGGCCATCGCATCGACCTTGGCGCGCCCCCAAGCATCGCCCAGGGCATGGATCTGCCGGTTGGTGTTCGACTCGGCAATCATGTCGAGGTCGATCAGCGTCAAGGCTCCCACTGCGCTGCGCGCCAGCGCCTCAGCGGCCCAGGAGCCCACGCCGCCCACACCCACCACGCACACACTGGCCGCAGCAAAGGCTCGCAAGCCCGCCTCGCCGTGCAGGCGGGCGACGCCGCCAAAGCGGCGCTCATGGTCAATCTCGGTCACGGGATCCAGCGTGGGGTCAGACATCAGCGGGACTCCCGTCGCGCAGGCCTGCCGGGGCGCTGGCCGCCCCTGTCGAAAATGCTGCTTTTGCCACGAAACCTCCTCGGCAACCCGGCGATTCCGTGAAATTTTGCACGAAACCACAAAACTGCCAGCAATGCAATAAGACAATCCGATGACTTGCCTGTGTCATGAAGCGGCAACTATGGTTACGACAATCGCAGAGAAATGAGCTCCTTGAAGGGCCCAGAACCCACGGAAATCGCGACTTTCGCGGCCCGTATGGCCCCTTCAGCATGCAACCCGGTTTTCCGGTGCGGGCCAGGCCCAGCCGGATCAAGCGTTAGCGGTGCAGAGGCAGGGGAACATTCCGGCAACTGTTCGGCTGACACTGCAAGTGCAGCATTGTCTGTCTCTCCGATGTCCTCTTCGGGCCGTTACGCAACGTGACGGCCCTTTTTATTTGCCATCGGCCTCGGCGTGATACGCCACCACCCGCTCCACCTCGTTGCGCGAGCCCAGCACCACCGGCACGCGCTGATGCAGGCCGGACGGCTGCACGTCGAGAATGGCCTGGCGACCAGTCGACGCTGCGCCACCTGCCTGCTCGACGATGAAGGCCATCGGGTTGGCTTCGTACATCAGGCGCAGGTGACCTCCGCTCTTGCGATTTTTCTCGTCGAGCGGGTAGAGAAAGATGCCGCCGCGCGCGAGGATGCGATGCACGTCGGCCACCATCGAGGCCACCCAGCGCATGTTGAAGTCCTGTTCGCGCGGACCTTCAACGCCTTGCTGCAGTTCGCTGATGTAGCGCTGCACGGGCGGCTCCCAAAAGCGGGCCCGCGAGGCATTGATGGCGAACTCTTTGGTGCTCTCGGGAATGCGGATGTCTGGATGCGTCAGCACCCAGGCGCCGAACTCGCGGTCCAGCGTGAAGCCATGCGTCCCTGCGCCTACGGTCAGCACCAGCATGGTGGACGGGCCGTAGACGGCGTAGCCCGCAGCCACCTGCTGGCGCCCCGGCTGCAGGAAGGCGGAGTCATCGACGTCACGCGTCCCCTCGGGGCAGCGGAGCACGGAGAAAATGGTGCCCACCGAGATGTTCACGTCGATATTGGACGAGCCATCCAGCGGATCGAACACCAGCAGGTATTCGCCCTTGGGGTAACGGTTGGGAATCAGGGACGGACCTTCCAGCTCCTCGGAAGCCATGGCCGCCAGGTGGCCGCCCCACTCGTTGGCCTGCAACAGCAGCTCGTTGGCAATCACGTCGAGCTTCTTCTGTGCCTCGCCCTGCACATTGTCGGTCCCGGCATTGCCGAGCAGCCCTGCGATGTTGCCTTTGCCGACGTGCACGCTGATGGTCTTGACGGCACGGGCCACCACCTCGATCAGCAGGCGCAAGTTCGACGCAATGGGCTGGTCACTGCGCTGTTGTTCGATAAGGAATTGCGTGAGGGTGACGCGGGCCATGAGGGCTCCCGGATGGCTGTGAGGATGGCTGTGATACAGACCGCCAATTATCCCGTGCTTTGATTTCAGATCGAACCTCGGGCTACAGAATTTGTCAGAATCGGCCAGATCGGGGACACTGCTGCGCCACCCCGCCAACTCACGCCCCTCAGGATCAGCCCCCACGATGCATATTGTCGTCATTGGAGCCGGAGTCACCGGAGTCACCACCGCCTGGTACCTGCGCAAGGCGGGCCATGAAGTCACCGTCGTCGAAAGGCGTGAAGCCCCCGCCCTCGAGACCAGCTTTGCCAACGGTGGTCAGGTTTCCCTCAGCCACCCTGAACCCTGGGCCAACCCGGGAACGCCACTGACCATCCTGCGCTGGCTGGGCCGTCGCGATGCACCCATGTTGTTCCGCCTGCCAGCCGAGCCGGCACGCTGGCGCTGGGGCATGGAATTCCTGCGCGAATGCCTGCCCGGCCGCAGCCACCGCAATACGCTGGCCATTGGCCATCTGGCGGCCTGGAGTGGTCGCTTGCTGTACGACCTCAACATGGAGCTCAACCTCTCCTACGAGCAGCGTGATCGCGGCGTCCTGCATCTCTATTTCAGCAATAGCGAGCTGCAGCACGGCATCAAACAGGCCCAGGTGATCCAGAACATCGGCATCGGCGCCCGCGTGCTGACGCCAGAGCAGTGCGCGGAATACGACCCTGCCGTGGCGAGCTGCCTGCCCAGACTGGCGGGTGGCATGCTTGGCGATGATGACGAAAGCGGCAACTGCTATCTCTTCACTCGCCAACTGGCTGATGCCGCAGCAAAGGCCGGCGTCACCTTCCGCTACGGCGCGGACATTGAACGCCTGATGCCCGAAAACGGCCGCATCACCTCGCTGCACCTCGTGGACGAATCGGGCCGCCGCGGTGCGGTGACGGGCGATGCCTATGTCGTTTGCGCAGGCAGCTTCAGCAAGACGCTTGCGCGCCGCGCCAGCGAACGCCTGCCGATCTATCCGGTGAAGGGCTATTCGGCAACCGTGCCCGTGCGTGATGCCTCACGTGCCCCGACGGTCAGCATCACGGACGAATCCCACCGCATCGTGCTGTCACGCCTCGGCGAAACGCTGCGCATCGCCGGCACGGCCGAGCTGAACGGCTTCAACCTGGAGCTCGACCCCAACCGCTGCAACGCCCTCACGCAATGGGTCGAAGACCTATTCCCGGGTGCGGCAGACCTGCGCGCACCAACCTTCTGGGCCGGCCTGCGCCCGACGACGCCCAACAACCTGCCCATCATCGGCCGCTCGCGCCTGCCCAACCTGTTCTACAACACCGGTCACGGCACGCTGGGCTATACACTGGCCTGCGGTTCCGCGCAGTTGCTGGCCGACTTCATCGACGGGCAGCCGCCAGAGATTCGCTACCCGATGTGGAAGGGACGCCGCTAAGCCCGGATACAAGCGACAGAAAAAGAAAAAGCCGGATCGCAATGATCCGGCTTTTTCATGTCCTGGTCGGGGTGAGAGGATTCGAACCTCCGGCCTCTACGTCCCGAACGTAGCGCTCTACCAGGCTAAGCTACACCCCGTTATTTTTCTGCTGCGCGGCGCGCTGGATCAATGATCCCTTGCCACCGCGAAGTCGCACAATTTTATCAGCGCGTCAGCGAAAGCGGAAGATTCTAGCATGGAAAGCGCCGCTCTGGCAGCCTCCGCTTCGCGCTTCGCGTATTCACGCGTCACCGCCAGCGCATCCGTCGCACGAATCGCATCCATCACTTCGGTGAACCAATCGCGCCCCGTCTCTTCGATCGCACGACGCACCACCGCAGCCTGCTCAGGCGTGCCGTGCTGCATGGCGTGAATCAGCGGCAAGGTCGGCTTGCCCTCGGCAAGATCGTCGCCCAGATGCTTGCCCGTTGCAGCCTCGTCACCCGAGTAATCCAGCACGTCGTCGATGAGCTGGAAGGCCGTGCCGATGTGGCGCCCGAAGGTCGCCATGCGCTCTTGCCCTGCCTCGTCCTGGCCACCCAGGATCGCCCCCAGGCGCGCCGCGGCTTCGAACAGCATGGCGGTCTTGAAGTGGATCACGCGCAAGTAGGACTCGACCGTCGCGTCGGCGTTGCGCACGTTAAGCAGCTGCAACACCTCTCCCTCGGCGATGACATTGGTTGCATCCGACAACACGCGCATCACACGCATGTCGTTGACGCCGACCATCATCTGGAAAGCTCGCGAATAGAGAAAATCGCCGACCAGAACCGAAGCCGCATTGCCGAACATGGCATTGGCCGTCGAACGCCCTCGGCGCAGATCGGATTCGTCCACGACGTCGTCATGCAACAGCGTCGCCGTGTGGATGAACTCCACGACCGCTGCCAGCTCGTGATGGGCGCGCCCCTCATAGCCCAGCGCACGTGCCACCAGCAGCACGAGGGCCGGGCGCAGCCGCTTGCCGCCGGCGCCAATGATGTACTCGGCAACCTGGCGGATCAGCACCACATCGGAGTGCAGGCGGGCGCGAATGACGTGGTTAACCGCGTCCAGATCGGCAGAAATGGGCGCGTACAGCTGTTCGAGCGAGGCTGCGGGGGTCAAAATGAGGGGACGGCGTGAGGGGAAAGACGCGGGATGTTATGTGGCGGGCCCGAAGGGCGTCAAGCCCGCCCCGCGCCTGGATCGTTGACTTGTGTGTCCGCCCATACCATAATCGCCGGCTCTGCAGTTTTCTGCAGTCAATTTCCTATTGGAGTTCCAACATGTACGCGGTCATAAAAACCGGTGGCAAGCAGTATCGCGTTGCCGCTGGCGAAAAAATCAAAGTAGAACAGATACCGGCAGACGTTGGCGCAGAAGTGACCCTCGACCAGGTTCTCATGGTCGGCGAAGGCGATTCCGTGAAAATCGGCGCGCCTCTGGTTTCTGGTGCCACTGTGAAAGCCGTCGTCCTGGCGCAAGGTCGTCACGACAAGGTCACGATCTTCAAGATGCGTCGTCGCAAGCACTACCAGAAGCATCAAGGTCATCGTCAAAACTACACCGAACTTCGCATCGAAGCGATTTCGGCCTAACCGGAGGATAAAGCGCCATGGCACACAAAAAAGCAGGCGGTAGTTCCCGTAACGGCCGCGAATCCCATGCAAAACGACTCGGCGTGAAGCGCTACGGCGGTCAATTCGTTCTCGCTGGCAACATCATCGTTCGCCAACGCGGTACTGAATACCACCCGGGCGACAACGTCGGCATCGGCAAGGATCACACCCTGTTCGCGCTGATCGACGGTCACGTGCAGTTCGTGATCAAGGGCGCACAGCGTCGCCGCACCGTGGTGATCGTGCCCGAAGCTCAAGCCTGAGCATCGCTGCGATCCAGAAAGCCCTGTCGCACGCGACGGGGCTTTTTCATTTCTGAAGAGCCGCAAAACCCGGATATCCATCATGAAGTTCTACGACGAAGCGCGCATTGAAGTCATTGCCGGCGACGGTGGCAATGGCATGGCCTCGTTTCGCCGCGAGAAATACATCCCCATGGGTGGCCCGGACGGTGGCGATGGCGGTCGCGGCGGCAGTGTCTGGCTGTTCGCCGACCGCAACATCAACACCCTCGTCGATTGCCGCTACACGCGCGTCTTCCGCGCTGAACGTGGCGAGAACGGCGGCAGCAGTGACTGCTACGGCAAGGGCGGCAAGGACGTGATCATCCGCCTGCCCGTCGGCACGGTGGTCAAGAACAACGAAACCGGCGAGCTGATGGCCGACATGAACGAGGACGGCAAGCGCGTCCTCATCGCTCAAGGCGGCACAGGCGGCCTCGGCAATCTGCACTTCAAGTCGAGCACCAACCGCGCGCCGCGCCAGAAAACCATGGGCACGCCCGGCGAACGTTTCGAGCTCGCGCTGGAGCTCAAGGTGCTAGCCGACGTCGGCCTGCTGGGCATGCCCAACGCCGGCAAGTTCAACCTTCATCCGCGCCGTCTCGGCCGCCAAGCCCAAGGTCGCGGACTACCCCTTCACGACGCTTGCCCCCAACCTCGGCGTGGTACGCACCGATGAAGGCCGCAGCTTCGTGATCGCCGACATTCCCGGCCTCATCGAAGGCGCTTCCGAAGGCGCGGGCCTCGGCCACCGCTTCCTGCGCCACCTGCAGCGTACGCACCTGCTGCTGCACCTCGTCGACCTCGCCCCCTTCGATCCGGATACCGATCCGGTACATGAGGCGCGCGCCATCGTCGAAGAGCTGCGCAAGTACGACGAGAACCTGTACCTCAAGCCACGCTGGCTGATCCTCAACAAGCTCGACCTGATTCCCGAAGCCGAACGCAAGGAGCGCGTGCGGGCTTTCATCAAGGAATATCTAGGCGACGATACGGACTCACGCTGGTTCCAGATCGCCGGCATCAGCGGCCTGGGCTGCAAGGAACTGACCTTCTCCATCCAGGACTACCTCGACGCCCAGCCGCGTCGCAGCACCGAAGAGCAGCTCGCTGATATCCTCGGCGGCCCGGCCGAAGAGGATGACGTGCCGGAAGACGATGAAGATGAGGACGACGAAGACGATGATTTCGATGGCGAAATCATCTACGTTCGCGACTGAAGCCACGACCTCGCCAGGGCGCGGCGCAAACGAGAGACAGCTTGATGCGTGAAAGCATTCGCAAGGCGCGCCGACTGGTCGTAAAGGTTGGCAGCGCACTGGTCACCAACAACGGCGCGGGGCTGGACCTCGAAGCCATCGCCAGCTGGGCCCGCCAGATTGCCCGCCTGCGCGAAGAAGGCCGCGAGATCGTGCTGGTCTCCAGCGGCGCCATCGCCGCCGGCATGCAGCGCCTGGGCTGGCATACCCGTCCGCACGAAACCGATGCCCTGCAGGCCGCCGCCGCAGTCGGACAGATGGGCCTCGCGCAGGCTTACGAAGGCGCCTTTGCCGAGCACGGCCTCGTCACCGCGCAGATCCTGCTGACGCACGCCGACCTCGCCGACCGCCTGCGCTACCTCAATGCGCGCAGCACACTGGCCACTCTCCTCGAGCTGGGCGTCGTACCCATCATCAACGAGAATGACACTGTCGTCACCGATGAAATCAAGTTCGGCGACAACGACACGCTTGGCGCACTCGTCGCCAACCTCATCGAGGCCGAAGCCCTGATCATCCTCACCGATCAGAAGGGTCTCTACACGGCTGACCCGCGCAAGGATCCCGCCGCGACGCTGATCAGCGAAGGTCGCGCTGAAGACACGCAATACGAAGCCATGGCCGGCGGCGCCGGCACCGGCATCTCGCGCGGCGGCATGATCACCAAGATCCGCGCAGCACAACGCGCCGCCCGCAGCGGTGCGCACACACTCATCGCATCAGGCCGCGAAACCGACCCGCTGCTACGCCTCGCAGCCGGTGAATCGCTCGGTACCCTGCTCTACGCCAGCAGCACGCCGCTGGCCGCACGCAAGCAATGGATGGCCGACCATCTGCAACTCGCCGGCAGCTTCACACTCGACGCCGGTGCTGCGAAAGCCCTGGGCCAGGGCGCCAGCCTGCTGCCCATCGGCGTCACCAGCGTCGATGGCGAATTCGAACGCGGCGCCGTGATCGCCTGCCGCAACACGGCCGGCATCGAGATCGCACGCGGCCTCAGCAACTACAGCAGCTCCGAAGCGCGCCGCATTGCACGCCACGCGTCCAGCGACATCGAAAGCCTGCTCGGCTACATGGAAGAGCCCGAGCTGATCCATCGCGACAATCTGATCTTGCGCTAGGCACATCAACGCACAAAGAGCTGCCAGTCGCGCCGTCCGCACGACACGATGACGGTCGCGTTGTGATCAAACGGTTGTGAGGAAAGTCTTGTGATGCTGATAACCGATCCCTTCTTCTACCTCGCAGCGATTCCCGCAGTCCTGCTCACTGGTATTTCCAAGGGAGGCTTTGCGGGCGGGCTGGGGGTACTGGCAGTCCCCCTGATGGCACTGGCCATCCCTGCACCACAGGCGGCCAGCATCATGCTGCCCATCCTGTGCCTGATGGACCTGGTCGGCAGCTGGAGCTATCACAAGCACTGGGACTACGGGCTGCTGCGCCGGCTGATGCCGGGTGCCGTGCTGGGTATTGCGACCGGCTGGCTATTGTTCCGCCGCATGGATGGTGCGCTGCTGGCGCTGATGATCGGCGTGCTTGCCATCCTGTTCGCCGTGCAGCGCCTGGCCGGCTACCAACCCAAGGGCAGCAAGTGGCTACCTGATGGATTGAGCGGCACGCTGTGGTCTGCCCTGTCAGGTTTCACGAGCTGCCTCGCCCACGCCGGCGGGCCGCCCATCATGGTCTATCTGCTGCCAAAGCAACTGGACAAGACCACGCTGGTCGCCAACCTCACGCTGTTCTTTGCGCTGGTCAATTACATGAAGCTGGTTCCGTATGCGGAACTGGGCCTGCTCGACGCGCGCAATCTCGGCACCTCGCTGGTGCTGGCGCCGCTTGCCCCCATCGGGGTCTATCTGGGCATCTGGCTGCACAAGCGCATCGACGAAAAGCTCTTCTACACGCTCAGCTACCTGTTCCTGCTGGTCACAGGCGCCCGCCTCATCTGGCAGGCCCTGGCATAGCGCTCAGTGGTGCGACAGCAGCAGCCAGCCGCCCACTGCTGCGAGGCACGCAGCACCACCCACCAGCATGGGCGCAGCACGCAGGCGACGCTCACGCTTCTTGGGTTGTGGCGACTGCTGGCGCATCTCACGCATCAGCGTGGCGTCATCCTCACTGATGCGGAAGCCCTTCATCTCGTCACGCATTGAACGCGTCATCTCGGCAGTAAAGGCTGGCGAAGCGACAGGCTCGCGACGCGGCAACTGACAGCCACAGGCCGCGCAATGCGCCCCAGTGTTCTGCCGATGTCCGCACTGCGGGCAACGCGTTTCCGGCTTGGCCGGAGCTGCCACGGTGTCCTGGCCCAGCGCCTCCACATAGGCCGCCTCGATGTCCGATGCCAGACGCTCGGAGCGTTCCGGCACTTTCGAGACGGGCTTCGCCGACTGCGTCGGTGCAAAGGTCTTGGGCGGAATCGGTGGCGGCACGAGATCTGCCTCGCGCTGTGCTGCAGCGCCCATGATGTCCGTGGCCAGCGGGTTGCCCGCTTGCTGCAGATCGATCTGTGTCTGCATGAAGCCGCTGTAGCTCTGATCCTCAGCGAGGATCTGGCTGGCCGTCATGTTGCGCATGGCCTGGCTGAGGGAGTCTTGCTCGATCTCCAGTTCAACCTGCATGCCGATGCGTGCCAGTTCGGCGATATAGCGCGCGCCGACTTCGGCCGTCACTCCGCGCTTCAGGACAGCCTTGCCGCCCGCAAACAAACGTACGACTTGCGTCGCATCCAGTGGCAGACGGCGCGGCACCGAACGCATGACCTGGTCACGCGCGAAACCCGTGAGGATCTTGCCCCAGAAAACCACCTTGAAACGGATGTCGGGATTGCCATCCACGGCAATCTCCTGCAAGGGCTCCATGCGGCCCTGCATGCCCATGCGAGCCAGCTCGGCAAGGTAGGGCTGGGCTGCTTCCGGACCGACGGCCTTCTTGAGAACGGCACGTTCCCCCGAGAACATGCGCTCGATCTGCGCATCCGCCAGTTTGAAACGCATCTGCGCCGCCTTGCGCACATCCTGCGGCTGGAAGCCATCCATCAGCTCCCCGCAGAAAACGATGCGGAACATATCCATCCTCACGACCTCCTGAAATCCCGCGTCCCGTGATCGCTGCACGGCGCACAGATCTATTGCTTTGGTTTAACCAAGCTTAGCTGTGGAGCGTCGCATACTGTTACTGCGGTGCGCAAGCATGCACTACAGAGCGACCAGTGGCGTGCGTTTGAGGATTGGCGGAGTTTGTCATGCCGGGGAACCAATACCCTACAGGCTTGCCGGGGCGTATTGCCTTGCACCCCTTGTCGCAAACGCTGCGACAGAATGCTCGACACACGCGTTTGAAAACGTCCGGCTCAGTGCCCGCCCAGCCTGGTCCACAGCGCAGAAAAATGTTTACCAAATGCCTCAAGCAACCCGGAGTCAGCGCTCAGCACAAGGTTCTCTTCGTTGTGTCGCGCTGCACTACGTGTCCAGTTATAGCTGCCGTTGAGCAACACCCGCCGATCAATGATGGCGAACTTGTGATGCATGTGCGCCGGGCTCTGGTCTGTCAGGAGCGGGATGCCGGCATCCCGCAGGCGTGAAACATCGCTGCCCTCGTCCATCGCCTTGTCGTCGTCCGTGATGATGCGCAACGACACCCCGCGCCGGTATGCATTCAGCAACTCGTCGCTGATGCGATCGTCCGAAATGGTGAAGACGCACACATCCACACTTTGCCGGGCCAGACGCAACTGGCTGACGATGGTCTGCAAGCACTCATCCCCGGGGCTGAAGAACACCTCGTTGCGCACTGCCGCCACCGGCTCGCGCGCCGCATCGATGGCACGCATCACGCCTTCCAGCCAGCGCAGCATGGCGCCGGCATCAGCCCCGGCATCGAGACGTGTCTGCACGATGTCGAAGGCACGATTGCGCGCGCGACGCAGACATTCATCCGGTGGCAAAGCTTCCGCCAGCAAAGCGGTCAGGGTGCGGCGCTCCTCGTCACTGAGCCTGTCGTCAGCAATGCTTGCTTCAAGCAGAGACAACTCCTGACGCTGCGCTTCGTTCGTCATGCGCAACACCTCACTTGCCATCACCGCTTGGTTTGCTGCGCGCCGAACTGCGCGCAGCGCCGGACTCCAGCGACTTCTCGAGCTTCTCGACGTAGCCGGACATGCGCTTCATTTCTTCCCACAGCGTATGGTCCAGTTTCATCTTGTGATAGGTCGCCGTCACCAGCGGCAACAGCACACGGTCGTAGGCTTCCGTCATGCCCTTGATGGCCGTCTCGATGCCGACCACGTCCGGCGCACTGTTGCTGATGCGGACCTCCGGCTTCACGCCGTTGAGCGCTTCGGCAAGCGTCGCCAGGCCCTGGCGCAGGCTGTCATCCAGCCGCGTGTCGCGCTTGAGTCCTTCCACGGCGCGCGCCAGATCCAGCACCGTGTTGGCGATGCGCATGCTGCCGTCGTCGCTGCCACCGAGCTTCTTGAGTCGTGAGAACTCGTCGCAGATGGCCTGCCAGCGAGCACGCTCGGCTTCGTCCGGCGAGCCCAGCAGATGCGCCAGCTTGAGCAGGTTTTCTTCGGCGCCGGTCGTCAGCGTCTGCGCTTCACCGCGATAGTGGTCGCGCAGCAAGGCATCGAGTTCGTCGTCGTGCATCAATGCCGTGATGCGCGTCGCCAGCTTGCTCATGTTGCGGTAACTGCCCTGCAGCTTGAAAGGCGGCTCGGTGCGGTAGTCCTCCTGCTGCGCTGCCGACGCGATGTAGCTGGCATTCACCTTCAGCAGCACGTCGCGCGCGCGGAACAGGCGCTTCATCAAGCCGGTCAGCTCATCCAGCTCCTGCGCGCTGTAGCCATGGGCGAACTCACTGCTCGGCACATCCTCGCCTTCGGCCAGACGCACCAGACGATGGATGTCTTTCGGATCACGCGAAGCCAGCGGCTGCAGCACCGGATTGGCCGTAATTGCGTTCTCGATATAGGACAGCGCGAACACCGCTTCGCGCCCCGACAGCATGTCGCCGAGGTTGTAGATGTCGGCGCGGTTGGCCAGCATGTCCGGAATGCGGAATACGTCGCCGGATTCGGTGTAAGGGTTGCCGGCCATCACCACCGCGAAGCGCTTGCCACGCATGTCGTAGGTGCGCGGCTCGCCGTTCCACACACCTTCGATGCGGCGCGTACCGTCCGCCAGGGCAATGAATTTCTGCAGAAACTCAGGACTGGTGTGCTGGATGTCGTCCAGGTACAGCATGACATTGCTGCCCATCGCCAGACCCAGGTTGAGCTTCTCCAGCTCCTGCCTGGCCGCGGCATGTGCCGCACTGGCCGGATCAAGGCCGGTCACGTCGTGTCCCAGCACCGGGCAGTTGATGCGCACGAAGACCAGCCCCAGACGATCCGCCACGTATTCCATCAGCGTCGTCTTGCCGTAGCCCGGCGGCGAGATCAGCAGCAGCATGCCCATGCGATCGGTGCGATTGCCCTCACCTGCCGTACCGAGCTGCTTGGCGAGGTTGTCACCCACGATGGGCAGGTACACCTCGTCGATCAATCGATTGCGTACGAAGGTCGCCAGCGGCTTGGCCTGGAACTGCGCCAGACGCAGGCGTGACTTCTCCGCTGCCACCAGATCCTGGCGCAGCGACTGCAACTGGTTGAACGCCGGCACGACGCTGCGGCAATGCGCCACGTAGCGCTGCCAGAAGTCATTGAGGTTGAGCGTCAGCGCGCCATCGACAACGCGCGGGTGCTCGCCCAGCAGGCCACTCACACTGCGATCCAGACTGGCGTTCACACGCACACGCTGTGACGGCATCGCCAGCTGCAACGCGGCATCGGCAATCCATGCCCCCGCAGACTTTGGCTGCGCGGCGTCGAAGGCACGCAACCATTCGCAAGCCAGCGCCCAGCGCTCGGCAGGCTGCGCATTGGCCAGATCGTGCTGCCATGCCGCCAGCTTGCCCGCGCGATCCAGCTGACGCGACAACTCTGCAGCCAGATCTTCCCCGGCGCCAGAGATCACCCAGCCTTCAGCGCCGCGCTCACTGGCCAGTTGCGTGACGAGGTATTCGGCTGCACGCGTGCGCAGCGTCTCGGCCTCAACGTCGGGGCCGGTTTGCAGGCCGAAGCGCTGCGCAAACGCCGCCATGGCGGCTGCAATCTCCGCCACCAGTCGCTCGAAGCTGTGGCGCGCGCCAAACAGGCTGCGCATCTGTTCGGCGGCACGCGCACCACGCAGGTAGCTGTCGCGGTCTGCGTCGAAGCAACCGTGATACCAGAACAGCTGCGCCCAGGCGCGCTCGGTGGCGCCAAAAGCCAGCAGGCCCGCTTCGGCCTGCATGCCGACAAGCTGCTGCAGGATGCGCAGTGCGTCGCTGTCATGCACGCCCTTCTGGTAGCCCTCTTGATAGCGCGCAGCGGCGAAGCTGCGCACCAGCTCGGCCAGGCGAGGCGTTGCCTCGCCCTCGCTGCAAGCCAGCAACAGCTCGTCCCAGCTCAACGGCCCCTGAGCATCCAGCACCGAAGCGAGCAGGCTGCCCGCCAGATACTCGCCGCGATACAGCGCATCGGTCTCTGACACCAGGCTCTGCTGCCAATGCGGCTTGAGCACAGCCAGTCGCTCGTCCCGCACCGGGGCGAAATAGTCGGTGCCGGTCAGGTGATAGAACAGCTCACCCTCGCGCGGCGCCAGCGTGATGTCCAGCGCCTGACGGCTGACTGTGAAGGCGTGCTTGCCCAGACGCAGCGTGTTGCCACCATCAGTGACCAGATCAGAACGGTCGCGCACTGCGCGCAGGGCCTGATCGCGTGCCGTCTTGAGCTTGGTGTCCAGCTCGTCGGCCGCGACAGCCGCATCGATGCCGCGCAAGTCTTCGATCAGCTTGCGCAGCTTGCCCAGCAGCGGATCACCCGCGAAATAGCTTTGCACGGCGGGCATGTCGGCCAGCTGCGCCACGCGACGCTGCACGCCTTCGAGGATGCGCTCAGCCGCATCAACCAGTGCCTGGCTGCGACGCTGACGCGCTTCCAGCAGGTTCTGCTTGCGTGCCGTCATGGCCTCGTAGACCGACTCGCGCTTGGCCGCGATATCAGCAACGAAATTGTCCTGCTCGATGAAGCGGCCTTCCAGCTCCTCCAGCTGTGCCAGCAGACGGGTCAGTGCGTCGTCACACTTTTCCGGTGTGTCGGCAAAGTCGAGTGCATTCTCGACCGCCTGGCCAAAGAGTTTGAACTGCGCACCGAACTCGGCGGCCGACTCGTTGGCGCCCAGCCCCTTGCGGGTGCGGCGTGCTTCGGCGCGCAGGCGATTGGCATCGGCATACACCGAGCCGATCTGGTCGAGGATGCGCGTACGCACCACGGCATCACCGCCCGGCAAGCTACCCAGTTGCTCGGTCAACAGATCGAGGCCCGCGGCAGTCTCATCCAGCGTCGCCAGCGCGCGGTCGATGTCACCTGTCGTCGCGGCGGAAGGCAACTCGCCGGCCAGCTTTGCCAGGGTGTCGCGATAGCCATTGAAGGCCGTGTCACCGGCGAGGAACTGCACAGCACGCTCGCCAACGCGGCCCTGCTCCGCCGCCATCTCGGCATCCAGACCATCGATGACAGCCAGATCCACGTAACGCAGTTCGCGCAGCGACAGCAGCTTGCCGCGCTGCTCGCGCAGACGCCCCAGCGCACGCACGAAATCGTCCGGCTTCTGCCACAGCATGCTGGCCACGTCGGTCATCAGCACGCGCTGCTCGCTTTGTGCCTGCGTCAGCGCACGGGCGGTGTCGCGGCGGATGCTGTTGACCTTCTCGAACTCATCCAGCGTCTGGCGCGCCGCTTCAGCAATGCGCTTGATGCCGGCCAGCAAACCACCCGCCTCTTCGGCATCCAGCCAGAAGTAGGCGTCCTGCACGCGCACGCATTGGCGGATCACGTCCTCATAGGCCGTGCGGGTCGGCGTCTGCTCACGTAATGCACGCGCAATGGCCATCAGCTCCGACAGTCCACGCACCAGTTCGGCATTGCCGACACGGCCAAAGAAGCCCTGCGCCTTGGGCGCCGCTGCGGCGTGCTCCTCGGTGGCGAACGGCGTTTGCCACAGCTGCATGGGATGCACGCGCGTGGCCTCGCCACTCTCGGCCATGAAGACCAGCATGCGGCCATCCGGAAAGCGGGCGTAGCCATTGGCCACGATGGGCGTCGCCAGGGTCTTGTTGATCAGGTTGTAGGTGAACAGCCCGTAATGACCGGAGCCCGGTGCGTAGAAAACATAGAGCACGTCCTCGCCATTCGGCGAGCGGATCATGCGCTTGAAGCGCAGGCTGTTCTACCACTTCACCCGACATGTCGAAACGCTTGGACTCGCCCGACTGCAGGTAATAGCCCCCGGGGAAGATGATGCCGTGATCCTCCGGCAACTGTACGCAGGCGCGGCCGATGGCATCGATGCGCAACACGTTCTGCGTGCGCATGTTGTAGACGAGGAAGCGTTCCACCTGCTCGCGATAGGGCCGCACGCGCAGCAGAATCAGCGAGCCCAGTTTCGCGTAAGCGATTTCTGCATCGGCCAGCGACTGGTTGCGGTCTTCGACGGGCTCCGAGTAGATGCCCAGGCCACTCTCACTGTTGTTCTCGATCTTGACCGTCAGGTCGCCATTCACCGTTTCGACGAACACGGTGTCGAGAATATTCACGTGCGGATGTTTGCCACCCACATGGTCTTCGCGCGTGGTCTGCGTCCACTCGAAGTCATGCGTGGGCGGCAAGGCCATGTCGCGCTCACCGCGATTGTCGACGTAGCTGATCCGCCCATCCGGATCGATGCTCCAGCGGAACACGCGTACGTCGGTCACTTGCGCACCGATGCGGAAAGCGGCCAGCAGTTTGTCCTGCGTGACACTCAGCTGCGTCAGCTGGGCCTGCTTGTAGTAGGCATACAGTTCGCGGAAGTCCGATGCGAAACGCGTGTCTTCAAGGAAGCTGGCGGCCAGCGGTACGCTCTCCAGCTCGTCCGCACCGTCGCTGCCGGCCAGGCGATAGAGCGCAAACACATCGCCCACGGCCGTCTCGCGGCGCAGGCCCAGCGTGACGTTGTAGCCGAACAGCAACTGATCGCCGATGCGCACGATGTCGCGCGCCACGCAGTTGTTCTCGGTCCGCGCGCGGGCACGCAGGATCAGGGACTGGTCGGATTTGCCGAAAGCCGCCACGCGCGCTGCGTTGAGCGCGTTGGCCTGCGCCAGCAAGGCATCGCCCTGATCGCTGAGGCGCTTCTTGAGCAACTCGTAGCTGCCACTGTCGGCGACCATGGTTTCGGTCTGGCTGTCGGCAGTCTGCGTTTGTGAGGTGTCGTCCATCGTGGCCATCTTGAATAGTCAGGGTCGCCGCAAGCGGTGAGCTGTTACCAGCCCGCGCGCAGCAGCGCGATCAGTTCTTCGCGTTGCGGCTGGGTATCCAGCCACTCGCGCATGCGTTTGATCTCGTCGATACAGGCATCGCCATGCCTGCTGCGCAGGCCGGCCTCGCGCCGCGCACGCAGGTCATCGCTCTGCACGCGGCGCTGCCAAGCCGCGCTGACAATCTCGCCCAGCTTCGCCGCCAGTCCTGCCTGCGCCAGTGCCGCCCATTCACCCTTGTCCAGCCACACCAGCTGACACTCCGGGCAGTGATCGACGCGAAAATCGGGCGTCACGCCAACGCGATAGCGCTGCATCAGGCGCGTGCAGGACGGGCAACCACGCGCCGCCGGGCTGTCACTCACCTCGGGCGCAGCCTGTTCAGCTACGGCCGTCGCGGCTGCACGCTCACGCCACTGACGGTAATCGACCATGCCCAGCAGCACGCCGCCGCAAGCTTCGCATTGCTGTGCGGGCAGGCCGGGCGCCAATTCGGCGCGGCTGAGCTCGGCCTGTGCCGGGCAGTTGCAGAACATGCGCATGCCCATCAGATGCCCGTCGCCGCACGTACGGCCTCGATCCGGCTGAGCATCTCCGGCGTCAGCTCGTCGGTTTTCAGACGACGCATGATGTTGCGCAACACACGCTTCTCGTTGGCATCGACCACGCCATCACGCAGCGCGATATCGACCAGCTTCTGCAGTTCATCCACGCGCAGCTTGCCGTCATCGCTGAAGCACTCGATGGAACGGAAAGCAATCTCCAGGTAGTCACGACTCTCGGTCATCACAGCCACTCCTTGTTACTTGCGAAAACCATCGATCAGGCTCTGCAGCGCGGCCTTCTGGCTTTCGTTGCCGTCACGCGCCACCTTGGTCAGCAAAGCCGCCACGCTGAGGTTCTGCAGCTCGCTGGCCGAGCCGCCCAGCGCACCGATGATGTCGCGCACGTCACCCACCATGTCGCGCTCGCCGCTCAGGTGATCCTTGAGGCCGATCTTGAGCGTATCGCTCTTGGCAATCGCGCCATCGATACCCTTACCGATGGACAGCGCACGCACGAAGCTGTCGAAGTAGTCGCCCTGACCGCCGACGATGTCGATCTTGGCGTGCGACAGCGCGGCGCCCAGCACTTCGGCCTGCTCCTTGGCGATACCCGTCTGCGCCTCGATGCCGGCCATGGTCTCGGTGTGCGCACGTTCCAGCTGCATGCGGAATTCTTCGTGCTCGCGCGTGTCCTGGCTCATGACCTTCATGGCATCGAACTTCTCGCGCAGACCCTTGGCCTCGGCCTGGAATCGTGCTTCGATGACTTGTGCATCGGCCTGGCCCGACTTCACCGTGGCATCGGCATCGGCACTGCGGACATGCACGTCGGCGAGACCCAGCTTCTCCTTGCCCTCGGCTTCGGCATCCATACGCGCACGCAGTGCATCGGCTTCAGCCAGACCGTACTTGCTGACAGCCTCGGCCTCGGCGATCTTCACCTTGGCGTTGACCATGCCCTGCTTCTCCTTGGCGTCCGCGGTCACCAGCATCACCTTGGCGGTCGCAAGACCCGGCGCAGCGGTCATGGCTTCCACGCCTTCGGCTTCGCGCTTCTTCGACTCGGCTTCCTTCTCGGCCACCTTCAGCTTGGCGTCGGCCAGCGTAATTTCCTCGGTGGCCTTGTAGCGCGCACGACGCTCTTCGGCTTCCGCTTCCTTCACTTCCAGCACCAGCTTCTCTTCGGCCTTGCCCTCGGCGGTGATGACCACGGCCTTCTTGTTGCGGTCGGCTTCCGCGACCACGCGCAGTTCCTTGATGGCCTCTTCCTGCTCGGCCACCGTGCGCTCGACAACAATGCGCTCGCGCACCACGTCGGCAATCGCCTTCTTCTGGATTTCGACAGCCTTGTCCTTCTCGATTTCCTGCAGCGTCACTTCCTTCTGGCGGTCAACGATTTCCAGCTCACGGGCACGCGTGACCTTTTCTTCCTCGATGGCGACGGCACGCTTGCGGTTGTTCTCGGCCACTTCCTTCTCGCGCAGCACGTTCTCCTGCTGCACGGAAAGCAGTTGCTCGGACTGCAGACGAGCCAGCTCGGCCTTGGTGTGCTCTTCGGCCGCGACCTTGTCGGCTTCGGCTTTTTCGCGCGCCCGCACGTTGGCGATCTCGCGCGCCTGCTTGGCTTCGGCGTCAGCCTGCTGGCGTTCGAGTTCAAGCATGGCTTCCCGCGTTTCGACGTCCTTCTTCTTGATCTGCATCTCTTCGTTGCGACGCAGTTCATTGGTACGCACGCTTTCCGTCGCCGTCAGCTCGGTGATCTTCTTGATGCCCTGTGCGTCGAGAATGTTGTGCGGGTCGAGCTTGGACAGCGGCGTCTGCTCGAGGTAGTCGATCGCAGCGTCTTCGAGCACATAGCCCGACAAGTCGTCACCGATCTGGCGGATGATTTCGTCGCGGAACTTGTCACGCGCCTGGTACAGCTCGACAAAGTCCATGGCCTTGCCGACCGTCTTGAGGGCTTCGGAGAACTTGGACGAGAAGAGCTCTTCCAGCGTCTCCTGACTCGACGCGCGCTGGCAGCCGATGCCCTGCGCCACCTTGAGCACATCTTCGGACGTCTTGTTGACCCGCACGAAGAACTTCACCTTGATGTCGGCACGGATGTTGTCCTGGCAGATCAGGCCTTCGTTGCCGGAGCGATCGATCTCGATGGTCTTGATCGCGATATCCATCATCTCGGACTTGTGGATGATGGGATAGACCATGCGCCCGGTGAAGGTGACATCGGGCTCCGCACGCAACGTGTTCACGATCATGGCGTAGCCCTGTTCGACCTTGTGATAGAACTTTGCGAACATCGCAAAGACGCCAAGGATGAAAAAGGCAAGCAGAGCGGCGGCGATATAGATCGGCTCCATGGAGATTCCTCTGAAGAAATGAAGGTCGGTTTGAAATGCAGGACTACAGGTGTGCCCGCCGCTACTCGGCGGCGATCAGGTAGCGGCTGGCTTGCGGGTCGTACTCAAGGATGCGCGCCACCGCACCCTTGCTCAGCGTATTGGGCGTCGTGGCCCACACGCGGATGTTGATGGACGCACCGTTGGTGCTGACCTCGGCGCGGCCGAAGCGCTCATCAACCGTCTGCGTCAGCACCAGGCAGGTCTGACCGACAATCGATGCATTGCTCGTCGCATTGTGGGTAACGAAGAGCTTGCGCATGGGTTTGACGATGCGCGCGGTGATGACGATAGCGACACCAAACGCGGCCAGCATGGCGACCGTGCCCACGAGCACCTTGAACAACAGGGTCGGCACCCAGGGCAGGATCCACTCGGAGAAGAGCGCCGTCACGGTCCAGGCAATCAGCACCAGCAAGCTGACGACGATGGAGAACGGCACGCCATTGAGGCCCATCGCCACGACGTAGCTGGCCAGCACGCTGATGTCACCGGCATCGCCATCAAGCTGGGCATCGGCGTCGATATCGATATCAAGATCGCTGCTCTCGAAATCCACGAGGCCTACCAGCGCCAGCAACCAGTAGAAAATCACTACCAGCAGCAAGGCACTCAGTATCGCGGTCGGATAACTGAAAGCGACATCCAGAAAACTGCTCATGGCTCCCCCGAAGCATTGGTACTTCTACAAGCTTATCCGGTACGTCTCGACTCAGGCGTCATGCCCGGACGATGTTCTCGCCGGATTCTCCCACTGGCTGATTGCACTGTGGCGACTCAGCCCTTTTGTCCTCCAGCCTTCTTTGATGCATTGCCGGCAAAGGCGATCAGCTCACGCGTCACACGCTCCTTGATCGCCAGTTTGTCATCCGGTGGCAAACCATAGCGCTCGCCCAGCAGTTCGTAGTCACCCTGCGCCAGCGACACCGTGAGACGCGGCCGCTTCGGGCGGCTGGACACGGACAGCCCGAGGATCTCGCGAATCTGGTCCGAGGTGGACAAGTTGCTTTCGAAGGCCGCACGTCGCACTGCGGACAGTACGGCCTCCTCCACATCGAATGCCACCTGCACAGCGCGGATGGCTTCATCCGAACTCTGCCAGCGGGCCGGTTTGCGCGTGACGCTCATGCGCTACCCGGCTCGCCTTGTGTTGCCGGTGGCACATCCAGCTCTGTCGGCGCACCCGCCTGACGTGCACGAATCCTGGCCATGATGGCGGCACGCCGATCCGCCCCCTCGCCGATGCCCGCCGCAGCCAGCTTGGCTTCCAGCGCCTTGCTGCCCACCTCGTTCTCCAGCTGTTCCGCTGCCGTCATGCGGTCAGACAGGTCTTCATGACGCTGCCGGATGCGCTCCAGAGACTCCTTGGCGCTCACCAGCTTGGAGCCCGTGCCGTCGATGCTGTCGGCAATCGAACGCGTCGCGCGGTAAACGCTCTCGGTCGTCTTGGCCATGACGATCTGGCGCTCGTGCTCACGGATCTTGGCTTCCGCCCCCTTGATCAGCTCCTTGAGGCGCACCACCTGCACGGCATAGGTTGCATGCGACTTGGTCTGCTCATCCAGCTCCTTCTCGAGCTCGGCCACACGCCCTGCCACCTCTTCCGCCAGGCCTTCCTGCTGCTTGTTGAGCGCCTCCAGTGCCAGGCCTTCGTAACGTGCCACCTCGCCACGCAGCCGCTCGATCTCGCGTGCGCTCTGCATCTCCTTGGCCATCACGCCCGTCAGGTCGCCGCGCGCCTGCGCCACGTTGTGCTTGGCGTTCACAATTTCCTGCTCGTAGATGCGCGTGGCATTGGCATCCACCACGCTCTCACCGATCTCGCGAACACTGCCGCGCATCAGGGTCACCAGTTTCTTGAGTACAGACATGTTTGCCTCCGCCTAATTCAGGAATTCGGACATGGCGTCCAGCGCATCCAGCGCGTTGTCGCTCAGTGTCGCCACGTCATGCGCTACGTCTTCAGCACGCGCATTGCGGGCCAATGCACCCAGCAACACGTAGTGATTGCCGACCCGCCCGAACGAAGACAGCGGAACGGAAGGATTCAGATCCAGCAAGGTCTCCAGCAGCTCGGTGCGCCGCTCGGGCAGCAGATCAGCCTCTTCCCACAGGTAACACATGCACAGGATCTGGCTGTCCGAGCAGGTGACGTAGATCGGCAGGGCATCGCGCTGCTCGATGCTCACCTGGATCACCTCCACCTCGCCCGGAATGGGTTGCAGATGGACGGCAAGTTCACCGAGGGCATTGCTTGTCATCTGCTCCAGACCACGCAATTGCTCTTGCAAAGTTTTCATGGCGCGACTGATTACCTCTTCCCATATGTGCAGCGGCTATCGCCGCGCTGCGCTGGCAGGTCGCTTCGATGCGACGTGAATCCAGATTAGGATTCGCGACATAAAATGTCAAGACATAAAATGTCAGACCTTCGGGCATGCTGATCGGGCAAGGACGCCCCGGCACGTCGGTTAAGATGCCCGGACAACGAGATCTGCGGAGGTGAGCGTGGGGGGAGACCTGTTCGTCATCGGCGCGCTGCTGGCTGTCGGCTACCTGGTGGTGCTGCCCATCCTGCTGCTCGTCACATGGCAGCGCAGCCGTCGCGTCGAGCGCGAGTTCGCGGTGCTTGAAGAGGGCATGCAGTACCTGCTGAAACGCATCCAGAAACTGGAAGGCATCGGCGACGCCAGCTCGCCACCAGCGCCAGCGCCCGCCGCACAACCCGCCAGCGCCCCGGCACCACAGCAGGAAGCACACGCACCTGTCGTCGTGGAAGTCGCCCGCGACAGCGTGCCGCCAGCACCGCCCCCGGTGCCGGAACCCTCCGTCATGCCCCCGACAGCGCCCGCCACCGTTGTCACGCCTGCGCGTCCCCTGCCCGCCGAACCGCCTGCCCCCAACCCGCTCTCGGGGCTTGTCTCGTGGTTCTTCCGGGGCAACCCCATCGCCAAGCTGGGCGTGCTGCTGCTGTTCTTCGGACTGGCGTTCCTTTTCAAGTACGCAGCCGAGCGCGACATGCTGCCCATCGAGCTGCGCCTTGCGGGCGCGGCCGGACTCGCCATCGGCCTGCTCACGCTGGGCTGGCGGCTACGAGAGAAGGTGCCGCTGTATGCCCTTGTCCTGCAAGGTGGAGCGGTCGGAGCGCTGTACCTCACGACCTTTGCCGCCTTCCGGCTCTACGAGCTGCTGCCCCATGCCATGAGCTTCGCGCTACTCGTCGTCATCTGCGCCGCCAGCGTGGCGCTCGCAGTGCTGCAGCGTGCGCAGAGTCTCGCCATCCTTGCCAGTGCAGGAGGTTATCTCGCCCCCGTCCTGCTCTCCACGGGCGGCGGCAGTCACATCGCGCTGTTCTCGTACTACGCCTTGCTTTCGCTGGGCATCCTCGCGGTGAGCCTGTGGCAGGTCTGGCGCCCGCTCAACCTGACCGGCTTCTTCTTCAGCTTCGGCGTCGCCTTGCTGTGGGGTGAGCGGAATTACGTCCCCGCGCACTACCTGAGCTGCCAGCTGTTCCTGCTGCTCAATCTGGTCATCTACGGCCTGCTGGCCATGCGCTTCGCGCTGCGCCATGCCGACGCAAACGATCGCAGCAGCGGGCTCATCGACGGCACCCTGGTGTTCGGCACGCCGCTGGTGGGCTTCGGCATGCAGTACGTGCTGTCACGCGAATGGGAGTACGGGCCGGCCTTCTCTGCACTCGGCTTCGCAGCCATCTACCTGCCGCTGGCGGCCTGGCTGGTGAAGCGCTGGCCAGAGACGGGCAAGCGCATGGCCCTGTCCCTGCTCGCCGTAGGGGGTGGCTTCGCAACGCTGGCCATTCCGCTGGCCCTGTCGGCACGCTGGACTGCACTGGCCTGGGCGTTGGAAGGCCTTGGCGTCCTCTGGGCTGGTCGCATGCAGCAACAGCCCCGCATCAGCTGGAGCGGCACGGCCCTGCTGGTGCTCGCGGCGCTGTCCGCCAGCGTCGCCTTCGACAGCTCGCTGGACCTTACGAGCTTCCTGCTCATCGCGTTCACACTGGCACTTTGCTGGCTAGCAGGCGGCTATCTGTGGCGCGTCAGCGATGCCGACGCACCACCACGCAACGACGAGCAGTTGCTCTCACCGGCTTTGCTGATTGGCGGCATTGCCTTCTGGCTGCTGGGCATCGTCGATGGTGCCGAGCGCCTGCTGGACGATGCAGCGGCGGCACGCATGCTGGCACTCGCCGGCATGGCGCTCAGTGCCTGGCTATGGCATTTCGCCGGGCATCGTCTGCAGTGGCCTCTGTTGCGTCATGCCATCTGGGTGATGTGGCCGTTCGCGGCGCTCACACTCTGCCTCCAGGTCGTTCACGACGAACACGTACTTGCTGCCGGGTACTGGGCGCTGGCCTGGATCTTTGCACTATTCAGCGCCTGGGCGCTGCTGCACAAGACAGACGAAAGTCTCCCGGCACGTGCGAGCACGGTGCTGCATGCCAGCCTGGTCTGGGGCGTGCTCGGCCTCTGCGTCAGCGAGCTGGCCTGGCAACTGCACCACCTCCCCTGGGGCATGACGGAATGGCGTTTCGCCGGTCAGCTGCTCTTCTGCGGGGCCGCCATCCTGTTGCTACGCGAGCTCGACCGGCGCGCCATCTGGCCTCTGCGTGCGCATGCGCGCGCCTACTGGCTATGGGGACTGCTGCCGCTGCTACCCCTGTCTTTGTTCCTGCTGTGGATTGGCAATGTGCTTGACGGACAGATGCCCGATTCGCGCTACATCCCCCTGCTCAATCCACTCGAAGAGGCCGCAGTCTTCGCACTGCTGATGCTCGCCATATGGCGCCACCATGCCGAGCGCGCACTCGGCCAGGCACTGAAGCCGCTGAACTTCGTGCTCTACGGCCTTGCCGCCTGGTGGGCCAACGGCCTCTTGCTGCGTACGCTCGCAGACGTCGGTGATCTGCGCTGGCAATTCGAAGCCCTGTGGGATTCGCGTCTCGTGCAGACCAGCTTCGCACTGGCCTGGACGCTCGCTGCGCTCACCGCGATGCTGCTCGCCGTGCGACGCGGCAGCCGCGTCGTGTGGTTTGCCGGTGCTGCCTTGCTCGGCATCGTGATTGCCAAACTCTTCCTCGTCGACAGTGCGCGAGGCGGCGGGCTTGCGCGCGCCATCGCCTTCATAGGCGTCGCGCTGCTGATCCTCGCCATCGGCTACTTCGCACCGTTGCCACCGAAGCGCGAGACGGAAGACACATCGTCGCAAGGAGAACCCGCATGACGTCAATTTCCCTGCTGCGCAGTCGCCGCAAGCTGGCAGTGGTCGCCCTATGCGCCCTGCCTGCTGTCACGAACGCAGCCAGTACGCTGCAGCCCGCCGACTTCGCTACAGGTCGCGTACTGCAGCTGGAGGGCAACCAACCCTTCTATCGCATCACCCTGCCCATCGAGCTCTACACCGGCACGGCTTACCCGGATCTGCGCGATCTGCGCATCTTCAACGGCAAGGGTGAGGCCCTGCCTCACGCGTTTGTACGCCCCGCCATGGGCAAGGAAGCTGCGCGCAGTGTCGTACTGCAAAGCTTCCGCCTCAGCGCCAATGCATCGACCAGCGAAACGCCCGCTATCGAGCTGCAGGCCCCCGGCCTCAGGTTGCACGTCGAACGCACAGGCGGAAAAGGTATCGCCGCCGAATACCTGCTCACCACGCAATCGGCAAACGCCGCGAAAGATGCGAGCCCACCTGCCATCAGCAGCCTGCATCTCGATTGGGAGACCGGCGGCAGCTGGCAGCAGCGCGTGCAGGTGGAGGGCAGTCACGATCTCAAGCACTGGTCATCCGTCGCCCAGGCGCAACCCCTGATGGATCTGCAGAACGGCGCGCAGCGCTTCGTGCAGTCCGACGTCCCGTTCGACTATCCGCAGGAATATCGCTACTGGCGCCTGCGCTTCGATCAGGGCGATGCGCCCACGCTGCGCACCGTCAGCGCACAGCTCGCCACCGAACGCACGCCCGCACCACCTGTCAGCGTTGCCGCGACACAGATCAACAGCGGCAAGGACGGCGAAAGCAGCGCCTACTACCAGCTCCCGGCCGCCGTACGCTTCAATGCGCTGCGCATCCTGCCGCAACAACCCAACAGTGTGCTGCCCATGCGCATCGAAACACGCGCGGGCGACAAATCGAACTGGCAAGCCTGGGCCAACACCGTCGCCTATCGACTCGCGTCGCCACAGGGCGAACGCCAGTCCGGTGCCACGCAAGGCCCCGAAGTTGTCGCACGCGAACTCCGCCTTGTCGCAGCAGGTCCAGGCTGGGGCGGCCTCGCCCCCACCGTACAGGCCGAACGCGATGCCATCGAAGTCATTTTCAACGCCCGCGGCAGCGGCCCGTGGTTGCTCGCCTGGGGCAGCCGCGCCGCGGATGATGCGAGCCTGCCGCTGGACACCCTGCAGACCGGCATCAAAGCTGAAGCCATCGACAATATCCCGCTCGCCGGCATCGGCGCAGAAGAGGCTCTGGGCGGCGCGGAGCGTCTCACCGCACTCGCCCCTGCCGAGCGTCAGCAACGCTGGCGTACGGTGCTCGTCTGGGTCGCCCTGGTCGCTGGCGCCGCCGCGCTGGTACGGCTGGCGTTCAGCATATGGAAGCAGACAAGAAGTGTCTGAATGCAGAGCCCCCTGAATGCAAAACGGCCACCCGTCGGGTGGCCGTTTTGCATTGAAATGCGATGAATCAGACGTTGAACAGGAAGTTCAGCACGTCACCATCCTTGACCACGTATTCCTTGCCTTCAGCGCGCATCTTGCCGGCTTCCTTGGCACCCGCTTCACCCTTGAACTGGACGAAGTCTTCAAACGCGATGGTCTGCGCGCGGATGAAACCTTTCTCGAAATCGGTGTGGATCACGCCGGCTGCTTGCGGTGCGGTGTCACCCTTGTGGATGGTCCAGGCGCGCACTTCCTTCACACCGGCGGTGAAGTAGGTCTGCAGACCCAGCAGGTCGTAACCGGCACGGATCAGGCGATTGAGGCCCGGCTCTTCGAGACCGAGGTCGGCGAGGAAGGCCAGCTTGTCTTCATCGTCGAGATCAGCCAGTTCCTGTTCGATCTTGGCGCAGACGGCCACGACGGGCGCGCCTTCCCTGGCAGCGAATTCGCGCAGGCGATCAAGGTGCGCGTTGTTCTCGAAACCGTCTTCCATGACGTTGCCGACGTACATCGCAGGCTTGATGGTCATCAGGCACAGCGGCTTGAGCAACAGCTTGTCTTCGTCACTCAGCTTGAAGGTGCGCGCAGGCTGGCCTTCATTGAGATGCGGCACCAGCGATTCCAGCAGGGACACCAGCTTGGCGGCGTCCTTGTCACCCGAACGCGCCTTCTTGCCTTCGCGTGCGATGGCCTTCTCGACCGCCGACAGATCTGCCAGCGCGAGTTCGGTCAGGATGGTTTCGATATCGGCGAGCGGGTCGACCTTGCCGGAGACGTGCACGACGTTCTCATCTTCAAAGCAGCGCACGACGTTCACGATGGCATCCGTCTCGCGGATGTTGGCGAGGAACTGGTTACCGAGGCCTTCACCTTTCGATGCGCCCGCCACGAGACCAGCGATGTCGACGAACTCGACGATGGCGGGCTGGATTTTCTGCGGCTTGACGATGTCAGCGAGCTGGTCGAGACGCTTGTCCGGCACTTCGACGATGCCGACGTTGGGCTCGATGGTGCAGAAGGGATAGTTCTCCGCTGCAATGCCGGCCTTGGTGAGCGCGTTGAAGAGGGTGGACTTGCCGACGTTGGGCAGGCCGACGATGCCGCACTTGAGACTCATGTTGAAGATTCCTTGGGCGCCGCAGGGCGCGCATTGATGATTCGGGTTGCTGCTTCCCACTCGCCCGCCGCCATCTTCGGCCAGGCATCGAGCGCACGCTCGATGGAGGCATCGATGAGATCCTGCTCGGCACGCGGAGCGCGGTTGAGGACGAAGTTTGCCACCTGATTCTTGTCGCCCGGATGACCGATACCGACGCGCAGGCGCCAGTAGTCCTGGGTAGAGAGGCGCGAGCTGATGTCCTTGAGGCCGTTGTGACCACCGAGGCCGCCACCGTACTTGAGGCGCAACTGTCCGGGTGGAATGTCCAGCTCATCATGCACGACGAGGATCTCGTTGGGCAGGATGCGATAGAAATGGGCCAGTGCAAGCACGGACTGGCCGGAACGGTTCATGTAGGTCTGCGGCAGCAGGATCCACATGCTGCCGGCCTTGCCGACGTAACCGTGATACTTCGATTCGAGGTTGAGCCGGGCACCCAGCAGTTGCGCGAGGCGCTCACAAAACCAAAACCCGGCGTTGTGCCGGGTTTCGGAGTATTCGGGCCCGGGGTTACCGAGCCCGACGATCAGCTTGGGTGCTGCCTGCGTCATCAGGCAGCAGGGGCTGCCGGCGCTGCTGCTGCCTCGTCGCCACCACCACGCACTTGCAGGATGGTTGCCACGACCGGGTCGCCTTCGCCGTGATGCACGACTTCGACGCCCTTCGGCAGCTTGAGTTGCGAGACGTGCACCGAGTGACCCAAGGCCAGATCCTTCAGATCCACTTCGATGAACTCGGGCAGATCGGCCGGCAGGCAGGACACGTCGATTTCGGTCGCCACGTGCGACACGATACCGCCGCCGAGCTTGACGCCGGGGGCCACGTCGGCGTTCACGAAGTGCAGGGGCACCTTGGTGTGCAGCTTCTGGTTGGCGTCAACACGCTGGAAGTCCAGGTGCAGCACGATCTGACGGAACGGGTGCCATTGGGTAGCGCGCAGGATCACGGCTTCCTTGCTGCCTTCCACATCAGCCGTCACGACGGATGAGTGGAACTTCTCGTTGCGCAGCAGGTGGAACAGTTCGTTGTGGTCGAACGTAACCTGGATAGCGGGCTTGCCGCTGCCGTAGATGATGCCGGGGATGCTGCCAGCGCGACGAAGGCGGCGGCTCGCACCCGTACCTTGTGCCTCGCGCTTGGTAGCTGCAAAAGTAAAGTTCATGTCAATCTCCAGAATTTCGGTAACGCCCGCGACCAGACGCCACCACTCAAAAAGGATCACGCTTGCGGCGCGACCCCGAAACTTGCCAGAAGGCTCACGGATTTTCCGCCGGGCCGTCCCAAGGAAACTCCGTAACCCCCTCGGGGGTGGTGCGCCTACCGAAGTGTGGCGCGCCGGGGGTACAACGTACTACTCATCCATGAAGAGCGAGGACACCGACTCTTCATTGCTGATACGCAACATGGTGTCGGCCATCAGCGCGCCAATCGACACCTGCTTGATCTTGCCGGTGGCCTTGGCATCGTCGCGCAGCGGGATGGTGTCCGTCACGACCAGTTGGTCAAGATCGGAATCCGCAATGCGGCTGACCGCAGCACCCGACAGCACAGCGTGGGTGATGTAAGCCACCACACGACTCGCGCCATGTTCTTTCAATGCCTGCGCCGCCTTGCACAGCGTGCCGGCGGTGTCGACGATGTCATCGACGATCACGCAGGTACGGCCCGACACGTCGCCAATGATGTTCATCACTTCCGACACGTTGGCCTTCGGACGACGCTTGTCGATGATGGCCAGGTCCGTCTCAAGATGCTTGGCGACCGCACGTGCGCGCACCACACCACCGACGTCCGGCGACACCACCAGCAGGTTGTCCGCCACTTCATTCTTGCGCAGGGCGTCCAGCAGCAGCGGCGTGGCGTAGATGTTGTCGACCGGGATATCGAAGAAACCCTGGATCTGGTCGGCGTGCAGATCAACCGTCAGCACGCGCTGCACACCTACAGCCTGCAGCATGTTGGCCACCACTTTCGCGGTGATCGGCACACGCGCCGAACGCGGACGGCGATCCTGGCGTGCGTAACCAAAATACGGGATGGCTGCCGTGATACGACCAGCCGACGCACGCTTGAGCGCGTCGACCATGATCATCAGCTCCATCACGTTGTCATTCGTCGGCTGACACGTAGGCTGCAGGATGAAGACATCCTTGCCGCGCACGTTTTCGAGGATCTCGACGACCACCTCACCATCGGAAAAACGACCAACCGTGGCCGATCCGATGGAGATGCCCAGACGCTTGACCACGTCAGCCGCCAGTTTCGGATTGGCGTTGCCGGTAAAGACCATCAAGCTGCCGTAAGCCATGCGCACCCCATGACAGAAATGACAAACAAATAACCCGTTGCTTCCGGCATCACCCGCCAAGCGGATCGCCGAAAAGCACACGGGCAGGTCGCTCGTGCGACCTGCCCGATCATCTGGCTGGGGAAGAAGGACTCGAACCTTCGAATGCCGGAATCAAAATCCGGTGCCTTGCCAACTTGGCGACTCCCCAAAAACTTTTTACTACGCCCTCGTATCAACCAGCCCAGCTGTACAAGGGATGCACATCCAGCGAAGCCGCGCTCCAGACGCGCCAGCCTTCGCCCAATGTGACAGTCAATTCTTTCGCAAGCTGCCCTGCTGCACCCGCCCCCTCCGTCACTGGAAGGAAGACACAGGCGCCGGAACCACTCATGCGCGCTGCACCATGGGCTGCAAGAACATCCACCGCGCGCTGCACGGCGGGATACAACCTGCATGCCACCGGCTGCATGTCGTTGCGCGCGTCTTGCTCGATGCGCCGCAGAACTTCAGCCGCTGGAAAGCCCGTAATTATGGCGAGTTTGCTATCTCTCGTCAAACCCTTGTCGCGAAAAATTTCTACCGTCGGCACCGAAACCGGCGGTTCGACCACGATGTAGGCGGATGGCGGCAGATCGAGCGGCTGCAGGTCTTCGCCCACACCTTCGGCCAGCGCAGTTCGGCCAAAGACGAAAAACGGCACATCGGCACCAAGCTCCAGTGCCCATTGCTGTAATTGCAGCCGCGACACGCCCAACTGCCACAAGTGATTGAGCGCCAGCAGGGTCGTCGCAGCATCGGAACTGCCGCCACCCAGACCGCCCCCCATGGGCAGACGCTTGTCGATAGCAATGTCGGCGCCCAGGCGGCAATCGGTACGTCGCTGCAACAGGCTGGCTGCGCGGACGATGAGATCACTTTCGGCCGGCACGCCCGACACATCGGTCAGGCGATGAATCTCGCCATCGTTACGCACACGGAAATGCAACTGGTCACCATGATCCAGCATGCGAAACGCAGTCTGCAGCGTGTGGTAACCGTCTGCGCGACGGCCCGTGATGTGCAGGAAAAGATTGATCTTCGCTGGCGCGAGGCAGCTGACAAACCCGGAATCCATAAACCCGCTCAGAGCATCCAGGAATCAATGACCAGCCGGATGCGCAAACCCGGTACTTCCGCCTCGACAACGCGCGGCAAGGCATCCGGCCGATCTGCTTCGTATTCCGGCACGCGGATGGTCCAGCCGCTGTCCTGCCCTTCGAGCAAACGCCCCTTGTCGTCCAGTCGCGCCACGCCGTTCTGGCCGAGGCGACCGACCACCCACAGCGACAGGGACTGGATGGGCACGGGTCGATCGGTCAGCCGCGCCATGAGTTCATCCGCACTGCGCGACTCGTATTTTTCGCCAGCCGATGTCAGCCAGCGCGCACCCTGCGCATCGCGCTGGAGCTCGGCGACGATCATGCCCAGCGAGTTCTCGAAGCCCATCGCATCCTGCACCGGCGTGTGCTCCCAGGCCATGCGGATGGTTTCGGCACGTCGAGCCTGCGTGATGGCCACGCGCGCAGTCAGCGCGAAATTCTGGATGTCGCTGCGCGGCGGACGCGGGGGCACATCCGTCGAGCGGGAAGGCTGGCCGGCACAAGCCGCCAGCAAAACAACGCACAGGCTGACGAGCAGCGTGCGCGTCACGGCAAACACTTTCATGCAGGGAATCCTCATTGCAGCAGGCGCTGTCTGACGTCCTTGAGGGTGAGATTGTCCGGATCGAGGCTCTCGGCCTCGCTGAACACCTTGCGCGCCTCATCCTTCTGGCCGTTGCGCCACAGCGCCTCGCCCAGATGCGCTGAAATTTCGGCGTCGGCCATCATCTCTTTGGCCTGGCGCAGCAAGCGGATCGCTTCGTCCAGCTTGCCCTGCCGGAAACGCAGCCAGCCCAGGCTGTCCACGATGGCGGCGCTTTCCGGCGACAGGCGTACCGCACGCACCAGCAGGCGCTCGGCCTCCGCCAGGCGCAGGTTGCGGTCTGCCAGCGAATAGCCGAGGGCGTTGTAGGCCAAGGGCTCGTCAGGCTGAACCGAGATGGCACGCTTCAGGTAGCGCTCCATGTCGTCATGGCGCCCCAGCTTCTCGGCGACCATGCCGGCCTCGAACAACACATCGTGTTCGTCCGGGCGCTCGCCGAGGAAATTCTCCAGCATCTGCAGCGCTTCGTTGGATCGACCACCCGCCGACATGGCGTTGGCCTGCCAGACGACCAGCAGATAGGCTTTCTGCGGCTGACGGCGCACGGCTTCGCTGACGACAGTCCGCGCTTCATCGCTCTTGCCCTGCATGGCCAGCAGCTGCACGCGCCGCACGGCCGCATTCATGTAAGCCGAACCGGATTCGATGGCGATCAGCTCCGCCGCGGCCTCATCGAACTTGCCCTGGCGCTCGAGAATGCTCGACATGAACAGGCGCAAGGTGTCGGCATTGCCGGCCTTGTCCGCCTTCAGGCGGCGCACCAGGGCCTCGGGGTCACCGGTCTTGTCCAGTTTCATCCATTGGCCGAGTGCGCGATTGGCCAGTTGCTCGTCATCTGGCGAATCGTTGAACAAGGCGCGATAGATCGCCAGCGCCTCTTCGTCACGTTTGACCGACACCAGCCAGCGTGCGTACTGCTCGCGCGCCTGCCGTGCCTGCGGAAAGCGCTTGCCGAAGCGCCCCAGCTCCTCGATGGCAGCTGTCCAGCGCGTTGCCGGCGCAGCCAGCGCACGCAACCGCGCAGCCGCCTCGAAATCAGGGCGCTTGTCGAGCGCACGTTGCGCGGCCGCCTCGGCCTTGACGCTGTCACCCGCGTCCAGCGCGGCGCGTGCGACGGCATAGTGCGTTTCGGCATAACGACCATAGGGGCGCGTGAGCCGCTCGATCATGGCGAGCACGGCAGCCTTGTCCGGATAGCGCGACAACAGCCCGGGCAGCATGTCGATATAGCCTTCGACCGGCATGGTTTCCGACTCCAGCAGCTTGCGCAGCTGGATTTCCACATCTTCCAGCTTGGCCGTCTGCCCAGAAACAGCCCGCACGAAAGCCTGGGTGGCACCCGGTGCATCCGGCTCCAGTTCCAGCCAGAGCTTGCCGGCCTGCGCGCTCAGCTCCAGCTGGCCGGCAGCCAGCGCCAGTTCGTGCGCACGCTTGGCCAGCGCGCCGTTGCGCGTCACTTGCGCCATCGACAGGTAGAGCGATGCGCCCAGACCGGGCTGCCCGCGCTGGGCCGCCGTCTCGGCGAGCAGGATATTGGCCACCAGCTCGCCATTGACGCCCGGTGGCGCCTGCAGCATCGAGCGCGGACGCGGCGCTTCCTGTGCGCAGGCAATGTGGCTGAAGGCCGCGCAGCCGAGAACCAGCGCAGCAATACGGACACCAACGGGAACAGCCATGGGAACTCCGGGCGTGATGCGGTCGGCAAGCCGACCATGTCTGCAGATGGTAGCAGCTCTGTCCGCCACGCAAGGCGACGCTGGCGCCGGACGCACGGTAGGATGTTCCCTCCCCTTCCGCTCCGCCACAGCCCCATGCCTGAACTGCCCGAAGTCGAAACCACCCGCCGGGGCATCGCCGAACACATCGTGGCGCAGAAGGTCAGCGGCGTTGCCGTCCGCCAGCCGCAGCTGCGTTACCCGGTTCCCGCAGATCTGGGCGAACTGCTGACCGGACAGCCTTTGCAGGCCGTACGCCGGCGCGCCAAGTACCTGCTGCTGGACTTCAGCGGCGGCAGCCTGCTCATCCACCTTGGCATGTCGGGCAGCCTGCGCGTGCTGCCCGTGGCGACGACGCCCGACAAGCACGACCACGTTGACATCGTCTTCGGCGAACGCCTGCTGCGCCTGCATGACCCACGCCGCTTCGGCGCCGTGCTGTGGGTAGCTGAACCGGTAGCCGAGCACCCGCTGCTAGCCAGATTAGGGCTGGAACCGCTCGAAGACGGATTTGATGGCGACTGGCTGTACGACGCGACGCGTGGTGCGAAAACGCCCATCAAGCTGTGGCTGATGGACGCCAGCCGGGTGGTCGGTGTCGGCAACATCTACGCTTCGGAAAGCCTTTTTCGCGCCCGTATCGACCCGCGTACGCCAGCCGGCAAGCTGTCGCGCGAACGCTGTACCCGCCTCGCCGACCAGGTACGCCAGACCCTGCAGGAAGCCCTTGCCGCGGGCGGCAGCACCTTGCGCGACTTCGTGGCCGTCAACGGGCGCTCCGGCTATTTCCAGCAAAGCTACTTCGTCTACGCCCGCGACGGTGAGCCCTGCCGCGTCTGCGGCCATGCCATTCGCAAACTCGTGATGGGCCAGCGCAGCACTTTCTACTGCGCTCACTGCCAGCGACGCTGAGGCCTGCGCAACGACGACCAGCGGCTTTGTGCGGCGCGGAACGGGCCTGCGGGGATATTGCGCCCTTGCCGAATCCGGCTATGCTTGTGAATTATTTGATTTTCCGACTTTCCCGGAGCCCGCTTCATGACCTTGATCGATCAGTTTTCCGAGTACTCCCGCTGGCGCAGCGAGGTCGGTGGTGTCGTGCAGGGCCTGCGCAACTGGATGGACAACAACGACTTGTCCGACGCTCAGGCCGACATGCGCCTCGCCCATGTGCTCGAACGACTCAAGGAAGACAAGCTGGTCGTCGCATTCGTCGCCGAGTTCTCGCGCGGCAAGTCGGAACTGATCAACGCCATCTTCTTCGCCCAGTACGGCAACCGCGTGCTGCCCTCCAGCGCCGGCCGCACGACCATGTGCCCGACCGAGCTGGCCTGGGACACTGGCGCCACCCCGGGCATCCGCCTGCTGCCCATCGAGACGCGTGCCCGCCAGGAAAGCGTCGCCGAACTGCGTCGCGTCGCATCCGAATGGACGCTGGAGCCCTTCGACGTGCAGAGCGCCGAGAGCCTGCAGACCGCCTTCAAGCGCGTCTCGGAAACCAAGCTGGTGACACGCGACGAAGCCGAGCGCCTGGGCTTCCCGGTTGACGACACCGGCCGCGAAGGCACGCGCCCCGACGCCAACGGCATGGTCGAAGTCGCTTGCTGGCGCCACGCCGTCATCCAGTTCCCGCACCCCCTGCTCGAACAGGGCCTCGTCATCGTCGACACCCCGGGCCTCAACGCCATCGGCTCGGAACCCGAGCTGACCCTGTCGATGATTCCCAACGCCCACGCTGTGCTGTACCTGCTGGCGGCCGACACCGGCGTCACGCAAAGCGACCTGCAGGTGTGGGAAAAGCACGTCAACATCGGCCGCAAGCAAAAGGGCGGTCGCATGGTCGTGCTCAACAAGATCGACGGCCTGTGGGACGGCCTGCGCAGCGAAGAACAGATCGAAAGCGAAATCGGCAAGCAGGTGCAGACCGTCGCCGATACGCTGGGCATCACGACCGACCAGGTCTATCCCGTCTCGGCACAGAAGGCGCTGTACGCCAAGGTGCATCAGGACTCCGCCCTGCTCGAGCGTTCGCGCATCGAGCAGCTCGAATCCGCGCTGAGCAGCCAGATGCTGCCGACGCGCCAGGAAATCACGCGCGATAACGCCCTGCTCGAAACCGGCGAGATCGTGCGCCGCCTCGAGGAGCTGCTCGGCGCACGTGGCCGCAGCCTGCAGGAACAACTCAAGGAAATGTCGGACCTGCGCGGCAAGAACCAGGGCGTCATCGAGTACATGATGCGCAAGGTGCGTGCCGAACGTGACGAGTTCGAAACCGGCCTGCAGAAGTACCACGCCGTGCGCAGCGTGTTCACCAGCCTGTCGAACAAGCTGTTCTCGCACATTGGCGTGGATACCGTGCGTACCGAGACCCGCCGCACGCGCGCCAAGATGGTGGATGCGAACTTCTCGAAAGGCCTGCGCGAAGCCATGCTGCAGTTCTTCGGCAACCTGCGCAGCAACCTGCGCAAGTCGTCCGACGAGATCACCGAGATCACCGAGATGCTCGACGCGATGTACAAGCGCTTTGCCATCGAACACGGCCTCAAGCTTGCACCGCCCTCGGGTTTCTCGACCGTGCGTTACGAGCGTGAGATTGCCCGCCTCGAAAAGGCCTTCGACGACCAGCTCAATACCATGAGCGCGATGATCACGCAGTGGAAGGGCACGGTCACGCAACGCTTCTTCGACACCATCGCCATCGAAGCGCGCCGCACTTTTGAAGTCGCCAACCGCGACATCGAACAATGGCTGCGCGCCGTGATGGCACCGCTCGAGACGCAAGTGCGCGAGTACCAGCTGCAACTCAAGCGCCGCCTGGAAAGCGTCAAGCGCGTGCATGAAGCGACCGGCACGCTGGAAGACCGCATCGGCGAATTGAAGCAGGCCGACGAGGCGCTGGCCCGCCAGCACCACGAGCTGGAACGGCTCCGCCAGTCCATCGAGACGGCGCTGGGCGGCAGCCTCGACATGGTCCCGGAAGACTCGGCCATCGCCGCCTGAGCCCCTCCCGCAGGCAACAAAAAAGGCACCTCGCGGTGCCTTTTTTGTTGCCTGCGAAATCGCGTCAAGCCTTGGCTTCAGTCAGCTTGTAATACTTCTGCATCAGCTGATCCTTGCTCTCGACGATCTCCGGATTCAGCGGGATGCAATCGACCGGGCAAACCTGCTGGCATTGCGGCTCGTCGTAGTGCCCCACGCACTCGGTGCACTTGCCGGGGTCGATCTCATAGATTTCGGCGCCCTGTGAAATCGCTTCGTTGGGGCATTCCGGTTCGCAGACGTCGCAATTGATGCATTCGTCCGTAATCATCAGGGCCATGTCTTCAACAACCTTTCAATACAAGATTCAACTACTCGCCAGAACCTTCTGGCGTATCCGTTCGGCGACCTGCGGGTGCACAAAGGTGCTCACGTCGCCGCCCAGCAATCCGATCTCGCGCACCATCGTCGCAGAGACGAACATGTATTCCTCGCCGGGCGTCAGGAACAATGTTTCGACATCGGGATACAGCTTGCGGTTCATGCCCGCCATCTGGAATTCGTACTCGAAATCCGACACGGCACGCAGGCCCCGCACGATTACCCGGGCTCCCTGGTTGCGGATGAAATCCATCAGCAGCCCTGAAAACCCTAGCACAGTCACATTACTGCAATCTGCCAGCACGCTCGTAGCCAGCTCGACGCGTTCGTCCAGCGAGAACAAGGGCCGCTTGCCCGAACTCTGCGCCACCCCCACGATCACCCGATCGAAGAGGCTGGCGGCACGCCGCACAAGATCTTCGTGACCCCGTGTGAGCGGGTCGAAGGTCCCGGGATACACCGCGATATGAGTCTTCACGCCTGCTCCCCGGCAAACAATTGATAGTGCACCTGCCCCGCCTTGCCTGCCTTGATCTGCTGCAAGCCGGCAAACGACTCGACAGCGAATTCGGCTTCCACATACACCCTGGCATCCGGCACCAGCAGGCGCGGCAACAAGGGTTCGATACGTGTCAGCCAGTCCTGCCGGTAGGGCGGATCGAGCATCACGAGGTCGAAAGTCCGGCCCCCAGCCGCCTGATCCTGAAGGAATTTTAGCGCATCGCCCCGCTGCAGCTGCACGTTCTTTACACCCAGGGTCTGGATGGCCTTGGTGAGATGGGCATGCACCTTGGGGGCGAACTCCAGCATCAACACCTCGGCAGCCCCGCGCGAAGCCGCTTCGAAGCCCAGTGCGCCGCTGCCCGCAAACAGGTCCAGACAGCGCCAGCCGTCGAGATCCTGCCCCAGCCAGTTGAACAGGGTTTCGCGGACGCGGTCCGGCGTGGGGCGCAGACCGATGGCATCCGGCACCTCGATCAGGCGCGAACGCAGGCTGCCGCCAACGATACGCACACGGCTCATACCCGGGCTCCGCTCAGGGAGCCGGGACCCATCTGATAGACTTTCCCGTCAGACAGCGAGGCGCCAGGCAGTATCCACATGTTCAGTTTTTTCAAGAAATCCGGTGGCGAAGAAGCCGCTCCAAAAGATGCGCAACAGAACGCGCAGGCTCCCGAACTGGCCAGCGACGCGCCAGCCTCCAGCTGGTTCGGCCGCCTCAAGGCCGGCCTGTCGCGCACCCGCCAGCAGCTCGGCGCCCTGGGCGACCCCATCAGCGGCCTGTTCTCACGTCGCAAGATCGACGAAGAACTGCTCGAAGAGCTGGAAACCACCCTGCTGATGGCCGATTGCGGCGTGGAGGCTACCACGGCCCTGCTGACCGAGCTGCGCCGCCGCTGGAAAACGGACAAGCTGGAAAGCGGCGAACAGCTGCAGGAGGCGCTGGCCGAGGCGCTGCACAACCTGCTCTCGCCACTGCAGGCGCCCCTGGTCGTCGCTGACCACAAACCCTTCATCATCATGCTGGCGGGTGTCAATGGCGCTGGCAAGACCACCTCGATCGGCAAGCTCGCACGCCACTTCCAGGCGCAGGGCAAAAGCGTACTGCTGGCCGCGGGCGACACCTTCCGTGCCGCGGCACGCGAGCAACTCATGGAATGGGGGCGCCGCAATGACGTCACCGTCATCGCGCAGGAAAGTGGCGACCCGGCTGCCGTGGCTTTCGATGCCATTGCGGCCGCCAAGGCGCGCGACATCGACATCGTGCTGATCGACACCGCCGGCCGCCTGCCGACCCAGCTCCACCTCATGGAAGAGATCGCCAAGGTGCGCCGCGTGATCCAGAAAGCCGAGCCGAGTGGCCCGCACGAAGTGCTGCTGGTGCTCGACGCCAACATCGGCCAGAACGCGCTGGCCCAGCTCAAGGCCTTCGACGCGGCCATCGGCGTCACCGGCCTGGTCATCACCAAGCTCGACGGCACTGCCAAGGGCGGCGTCATTGCAGCGATTGCGCGCACCCATCCCAAGCCCCTGCGTTACATCGGCGTAGGCGAAGGCATCGAAGATCTGCACGCCTTCGAAGCCCGCGAGTTTGTCCACGCCCTGTTCGGACAAGCCAACTGACTGTGAGGTGTGGTAAAAGCATGCGACCGGTAACAACCATAACGGAGACCTGTTCATGCCCAACCTCTTCAAAGCGCTGCTTGGTAGTCTGCTCGCCATGAGTCTTGTCCCCCCGGCCCCGGCTGCCGACACCGATTTCCAGACCACCGGCATCCAGCACAACATGCCGGCCTACTACGAGGCCATCAAGGCGCGCCTCGACTTCCGCATGGCCTGGAACCCCAAGGTCAAGGACCTGAACGTCTGGCGCAAGACGGGTCGCGACAAGATGTGGGAGCTGACCCTGCAGTCGCCCGACAAGACGCCCTTCAATGCCGTCGTGCTCGACGAGCAGGACCGCGGCAGCTACGTCGCGCGCAAAGTCGTTTTCAACCTGACCGCGGACAGCCGCGTGCAGGCCCTGATGCTGGTGCCCAAGGGCAAGGGCCCCTTCCCGGCGGCGCTGATGCTGCATGACCACGGCTCGAAGTTCGACATCGGCAAGGAAAAGCTGATCGAAACCTGGGGCAACGACGCGCGCCTCGAATCCTCGAAGGCCTGGGCGAAGCGCTTCTTCAGCGAGAAATTCCCCGGCGACGAACTCGCAAAACGCGGTTACGTCGTGCTGGCGCACGACGCACTGGGCTGGGGTGATCGTGCCGCGCTGACATTCGACATCCAGCAAGCCGTTGCCGCCAACAGCCTCAACCTGGGCACCTCGCTGGCCGGCATCATGGCGCTGGAAGACGCACGTGCCGCCGAATTCCTCGCAGCGCAGGCCGACGTTGACAAGAAACGCGTCGCGGCCATTGGCTTCTCGATGGGCGCCTTCCGCGCCTGGCAGGTTGCCGCGCTGTCGGACGCTGTGTCCGCAGGCGTAGTCGTCAACTGGATGGCCACCACGCAAGGCTTGATGGTGCCGGGCAACAACCAGCTCAAGGGCTCATCTGCCTGGAACATGCTGCACCCGGGCGTGCTGCGTTATCTCGACTTCCCGGACGTGGCGAGCCTCGCCGCACCCAAGCCCATGCTGTTCTTCGCCGGCGAAAAGGACACGCTGTTCCCGGTCGATTCGGTAAACACCGCGTACGACAAGATGCGCAAGGTGTGGGGCGCCTGGAAGGCTGACAGCAAGTTCGACGCGCGCATGCTGCCCGGCGGGCACGAGTTCGTTGCCGACACACAGGTCGCCGCCTACGACTGGCTCGACAAGCAGTTCAGCAAATAAGTCGGACTGGCACAGACACCACAGGGCCTGCGATGCAGGCCCTTTGTCTTGGCTACAATGCGCGCTCACCCCGCGCCCGGCCACAGGCCCGCCCCTCTCCCATGATCCAGTTCGACTGCGTCAGCAAGACCTACCCCGGTGGCCATACGGCACTGGACGAACTCACGCTGGAGATCCGCCACGGCGAACTGCTGGTGCTGGCTGGCCACTCCGGCGCCGGCAAGAGCACCCTGCTCAAGCTCATCGCAGCGCTCGAAGCACCAAGCTCGGGGCGCGTGCTGGTCGAACAGCCTTGACGTTGGCCGCATGCGCCAATCACAGATCCCCTACCTGCGCCGCAGCCTGGGCCTGGTGATGCAGGAGCATCGCCTGCTGATGGATCGCAGCGTGCTCGACAACGTGATGCTGCCCCTGCAGGTCTCGGGTGAAGTCGCGCGTACATCGAAACGCGAAGCCATCACCCGCGCCAGTGTGGCGCTCGACAAGGTCGGTCTATCGGGCTTCGAGAAAGCCATGCCGGTCACGCTCTCGGGTGGCGAACAACAGCGCGTCGCCATCGCCCGCGCCATCGTCAACCGCCCCAGCATCCTCATCGCCGACGAGCCGACCGCCCACCTCGACCCGGCCTATGCACGCGACATCGCCGCACTGTTCCGCAGCTTCCATGCAGCGGGCGTCACGCTGATCCTCGCCACCCACGACGACACGCTCTACTCGCCCTATGGCGCACGGCGTGTCGAGCTTGCTCACGGAAAGCTGATGCAATGAGCGAGCACCTGGATGCCCTTCAGCAAGCCATTCGCCGGCTCGCTGGCAAGCCGCTGACGGCCTTGCTGTCAGCGCTCGTGATCGCCATTGCACTGACCCTGCCCGCGCTGGGCTGGGCCCTCGCCGAAAACCTCGCCGGCCTTGCGCATGGCATGACCGGCGAGCCCGAGATCAGCCTCTTCCTCAAACACGAAATCACGGGTGACGCGACACGCGCCGTCGAGCAAAGACTGCGCAGCAACCCGCAGATCGCCCGCGTGCGCTTCGTGCCACGCGATCAGGCCTTGCAGCAACTGGCTGCGCGCGGCGGCTTTGGCGATGTCACGAGTGCCCTGCTCGACAACCCGCTGCCCGACGCCTTCGTCATCGACCCGCGCGATGACAGCCCGGCCAGCTTCAAGGCCTTGCAGACGCAGCTGTCGGCCATGCCCGAGACGGCGCTGGTGCAGCTCGATGCCGAATGGGTTGAACGTCTCGCTGCCATCGTGCAGCTGGGCCGCAGGGCCAGCCTGACGCTGGCCCTGCTGCTGGGCACGGCGCTGGTGATCGTCACCTTCAACACCTTGCGCCTGCAGATCCTCACCTTGAGGCACGAAATCTCGGTGAAGTTGCTGCTCGGCGCCACGCGCCCGGCCGTGCGCCGCCCCTTCCTCTACTTCGGGCTGCTGCAGGGCTTGCTGGGCGGGGTGCTGGCCTGGGGGCTGGTGACGCTGCTGCTGAAATTGCTGGCTCCCGCGGTCGAAGCCCTCGCCCGCAGCTACAGCGTCACGCTAAGCCTGCACGGCCCCGATGCCCTGCAAACCGGCGGCCTGCTGGCCTTCACGGCCCTGCTGGGCTGGCTGGGCGCGGCGATCTCGGTGCGCCGTCACGTGCAGGACGGTCTGGTCGACTGATTGCTGCTCGACTGCGTGCCGGCCGCTGTTGCGCGGGCCATAGGGGTGCTTTTCTTGCGGCGCAACAAAGTCGCGCCATAATGGCTGCCATAACGCTGATTGGCATAGCGCGCAGCTCGCGCCCTTAGCACCGCGCCCGGGAGACCTCATGGAACCACTCAAACTCGCCATTGCCTGTCAGGGCGGCGGCAGCCACTGCGCCTTTGGCGCTGGCGTGCTGATCGAGTTGCTGTCGCGCATCGACGCCGATGGCCTGCTGCCCTACCAGGGCAAGCACTACCGCATCGTCTCCTTGTCGGGCACCTCGGGCGGTGCCATCAACGCTCTCATCGCCTGGCTGGGCCTGACCCACCCGGTCGGCCCCGAATTCGGCCGGCGCGCGCTGGCGGACTTCTGGTACGACATGTCGGCCCACTCGGTCGGCGACATGTTCAACAACTTCGTCACCGTACAGTCGCAACGCCTGCGCGAGGTGCTGCCACACGTCGAAAGCGCGCCCAACGTGCTGTCGCGCTGGGCGCAGGAACGCATCCTGACCCTGCTGGAAAAGCACGTGCCTTTCGCCACCATCCCGACCATGCTGGGGCCGCACACGCCCAAGCTGCTGATCGGCGCAGCCAACGTGCTGACGGGCCAGGCCCACGTCTTCCACGCCGGCCCGCAGCGCGCACCGCGCGCCATCGAGGTTCTGGCCTCGACCGCCGTGCCCAACCTCTACAACGCCGTGGACGTTGACGGGCAGCCCTACTGGGATGGCCTGCTGTCGCAGAACCCGCCGGTGCGCAACCTGCTGTCAGGCCACCATGTGGACGACAAGCCGGACACGATCTGGCTGTTGCGCATCAACCCGCGCGAGCACTCGGGCATCCCGCAGCGCCTGGCCGACATCACGGACCGCCAGAACGAAATGGCCGGCAACCTGGCGCTGGAGCAGGAAATGTTCTTCATCCGGCAGGTCAACAAGTGGCTGGAACAAGGCGTACTCAGCAGCAGCGGCTTCAAGCCCGTGGTGTGGCAGGAGATCGTGCTCGACGCCAAGGGTGACAACGGCGACACGCTGGACTACGCCTCCAAGCTCGACCGCGACCCGGTCTTCATCGAGGGTCTTGTCGCCCTGGGGCGCGAAGAGGCACGCGCTTTCCTGGGGGCTTGAGCCGCTTCGCCGCGGCTACTGAGCGGCGGAGCGAGCTGATGATGTTGATAGGCACGCCCTATCGGCTGGCGCATCTATTGAAAATCAACAGCTTGCCCCCATATCCCTGTGACGGCTTGCTGGCCGGGAACTTCCCCCAGCCGTTAGCACTCAATACCTACGAGTGCTAAAATCGTTTCACCTGTGATGTTGCAGTCAACTGTTGCAGAGGGCTTCACACCATGACCACAAACGCTTTGTCCTTCCCGATGCCGAATGCGCTGGGCAGCATTGACCAGTACATCTCGGCCGCCAACCGGTTCCCCATGCTCTCCGATGAGCAGGAACTGTCGCTGGCGCGTCGCCTGAAGCAAGACAACGATCTCGAGGCCGCACGCGCACTGGTTCTGTCGCACCTCCGTCTGGTGGTGTCGATTGCCCGTAACTACCTCGGCTACGGCCTGCCCCATGCCGACCTGATCCAGGAAGGCAACGTCGGCCTCATGAAGGCCGTCAAGCGCTTCGACCCGGACCGCGGCGTGCGCCTCGTGTCCTTCGCGATGCACTGGATCAAGGCCGAAATCCACGAATACATCCTGCGCAACTGGCGTCTCGTGAAGATCGCGACGACCAAGGCGCAGCGCAAGCTGTTCTTCAACCTGCGCAGCATGCGCAGTCAGAACGGCGAGGCCCCGCACAACCTGACGCTGGACGAAGCCAGCGACATCGCGCAGAAGCTGGGCGTGAAGACCGAAGAAGTCTTCGAGATGGAATCGCGCTTCGCTGGTGGCGATGTGTCGCTCGAAGGCTCCAGCGACGACGAGGACGAACACCGCGTCGCCCCGCTCGCCTGGCTGGCCGACTCGGCACCGGAACCGTCGGAAGAGCTGGCTACGGCACAGCACGAGCGCCTGCAGGACGAAGGTCTGCGCAATGCGCTGGCCAGCCTCGACGACCGCAGCCGCGCCATCGTGCAACGCCGCTGGCTGGTCGAGGAAGACGAGCACGCAGCGACCCTGCATGAGCTGGCAGCCGAATACGGCGTGTCGGCCGAGCGCATCCGCCAGATCGAAGTCAAAGCCATGCAGAAGATGCGCGGCCTGCTGACGATGAACTGATTGCGCCACGCTGCAAAACATGAAGGCCGCTCGTGAGCGGCCTTTTTGTTGGTGCTTGCCCCGATGCGCTTACCGCACCATCACCGGCGCCGCGCGCCAGGTCCGCATGCCGCGGTCGATGTGGCGTTGCACTTCGCCTGTACGCTGCATCTTCGCCAGCAAGGCGTCGAACTCGGCCAGACGCGCCAGACAGGGGCTGCGCAGCGACCAGCCGACGAAGTTCTCGGCTTCAGCCACATTGGGTTGCAGGGCAATGAAGTCCTTCTCCTGTTTCTCGGCGAGTAAATGACTGACAGCGGGATAGTAGGGGCTGACGAAGTAATCAATGCGGTCAGCCTTGAGCTTGCGGAAGTTCTCCTTGATACCCGGCGCCTTGTCGATCTCGAGGTCGCTGGCGAGGAACTCGTCGAAGCCACCTCCGAGGCGCGTTCCGTGCGTCACGCCACCACGCCGGCCCTTGAGGTCTTCCCAGGATTCGTAATGAAATGCGCGCCCCTTGCGCACGAAGACACTGGAAGGGTTACGGAACATGGCCGTGGGTGCGTAGTCTAGAAACTGGCGGCGCTCGGGGTTGTCCTTCAGCTCGGTAATGATGTCGACCTCACCGAAGCGTGCCGCCTGCAGCAACCGCACGAAGGGGCCCACGTAGCGCACTTCGTAGGGCAACTGCATCTGTTTGAGGATGGACGTTACGATCTCGACGCTGGCGCCCCGCAGCTGCTTGCCGTCGTACCAGGCGAAAGGCGGGAACTCCGGGTCGGCGGAAACCACGACGCTGCGGCACTCTGACGCTTGCGCCACAGCCGCATCAAATGGCACGCAGAGCGCCAGCAGCAGGCACAGCGTCCGCAGTCTCTCGATGATGCTGGCCATCGGCGGGCCTTCTCGGTATGTGACACCCGGAAATCGGGCTTACCCCATCAGCATAGCCATGCAGGATGCCGTCGCCAGTCGGGATCACCCGCAAGGAAGCAGTTTGCCCATGCGGGCAGGCCTTACTTGCCAGCGAGGAGCAGACGCAGGTCGGCGATCAGGCGATCGGGCTGCTCACCGTAACGCACGAACAGTCGTGCACGTCCCTTGGGGTCGAAGACATAGAGCGCGGCCGTGTGGTCGACGGTGTAGCGGCCACTGGCGATGTCGCCGCGCTTCTCGAAGAAGGCATTGAACGCCTTGGTGATGGCACGCGTCTGCGTTTCATCGCCGCGCAGGGCGACGAAATCCGGGTTGAAAGCAGCCGTGTACTTGCCCACCAGCTCGGCCGTATCGCGCTCGGGATCCACGGTGACGAACACGGTCTGCACGCGCTTGCCGTCTTCACCGAGACGCTGCGTCACATCAGCCATCAAAGCCATGCTGGTCGGGCAGGCATCCGGGCACTGGGTGTAACCGAAGAACACTACGACGACCTTGCCGGCGAAATCCGCCATGCTGCGCGGCTTGCCACTGGCATCAGGCAGATTCAGGGCCTTGCCGTAGTCCTGCCCGGTGATGTCGGTGCTGTTGAACTGCAGCGGCTTGCTGTCACAGGCCGCCAATGCCAACGTGACGCCGACCACCAAGGCTGCGAGCCCGGCTCTCATTTCAGGTAGTGGTCGACGAGCAGGGCCGCGAAGATCAGCGAGAGGTACAGGATGGAGAAGCGGAACGTACGCTTCGCCAACTCGTCGCTGTACTCGCGCAGCAAGCGCCAGGCGTAGGCGATGAAAATGGCGTTCAGCACGATGGCACTGGTGAGATAGATCCAGCCCGACATCTGCGTCACGAACGGCAGCAAGGTCACCGCCGTGAGGATGAAGGTGTAGAGCAGCACCTGCAGGCGTGTGAACTCGGCGCCATGCGTGACGGGCAGCATGGGCAGGCCGGCCGCGGCGTACTCCTTGGTGCGGTAAAGCGCCAGCGCCCAGAAATGCGGTGGCGTCCAGGCGAAGATGATGAGGAACAACAGGCAGGCATCGGCCGACACGTCGCCGGTAATGGCCGCCCAACCCAGCACGGGCGGCATGGCGCCCGACGCACCGCCGATGACGATGTTCTGTGGCGTGTAGGGCTTGAGCAGCAGGGTGTAGATGACGGCGTAACCGACGAAGGTCGCCAGCGTCAGCCACATGGTCAGCGGATTGACCGCGTGGTACAGCACCGACAGTCCTGCCCCACCGAGCACGGCAGAGAACAACAGGGTTTCGGTCGTTGACAGCTCGCCACGCGGCAGGGGACGTGCGCGCGTGCGCGCCATCTTGGCGTCGATCTGTTGTTCGATGAGGCAGTTGATCGCCGCAGCTGCGCCAGCGACGAAGGCGATGCCCAGCGTGGCCGCCAGCACCAGTCCGGCAGGCGGCAGGCCCGTCGGCACGGCGAGGAACATGCCGATGATCGCGCAGAAGACGATCAGCGTATTGACGCGCAGCTTGGTCAGCGCGAGGTAGGCGCGCAAACGCTGCACAGGTTGCTCAAGCAGCGAGCCGTTCATTCCAGATCCTTTCCATGTGCGCCCCGGCACGCACGCCGCGCAAGCGGAAATTGATTCCCACCAGCAACATCACCAGCAAAGCTGCGACCGCATTGTGAGCCACGGCAATCGCGAGCGGCAGGCTGAACACCACGTTGGAGATGCCGAGTGAAATCTGCAGCAGCACGGCACAGGCCAGTCCGATGGCCACGCCACGCAATTCCTCGTAGCGCATCAAGCGCCACGCAAACACCAGCAGGTAAGCGCCGACGATGATGGCGCCGACACGATGTGCCCAGTGGATGGCGGTCATCGCCGCCGCCGGCAGGATTTCGCCTTCGGCCGTGCGGCCCAGTTCGCGGAAAACGTGGAACGCATTGTCGAAATCCATGCCGGGCAGCCAGCTGTTCTGACAGGTCGGGAAATCCGGGCAGGCCAGCGCAGCATAGTTCGTTGACACCCAACCGCCCAGCGCGATCTGCAGCAGCAGCAACAGCAAGGCGCCACGCGCAATCAGCGACAGGCTGAAACCGGCAGCATGGCGCGCCACACCCGACTCACGCATCCAGATCCAGGTCAGCGTGCCCAGCACGGCCAGACCACCGAGCAGGTGCAGGGTCACGATGGCGGGCTTGAGCAGCAAGGTCACCGTCCACATGCCCAGCATGCCCTGGAAGATCACGATCCCCACCAGCAACATGGGCGCCGCTGCGGTAACCCCTTCACGACGCCAGCGGCGCAGGGACAGCCAGGCCACGACGAGGATCAGCAGGCCGAGGAAACTCGCCAGATAGCGATGCACCATCTCTTTCCACGCCTTGGGCATGGATACCGGGCCATCTGCATCCGCCGCATGCGCGGCCAGGATCTTCTCCTTGGCGTGATGCGGCGACAGGTGGCCGTAGCAACCCGGCCAGTCCGGGCAACCGAGGCCGGCATCGCTGAGGCGGACGTAAGCGCCCAGCACGACGACGAACAAGGCCAGCAGCAGGGAGAAGAAAGCGAGTTTGCGAATCATTTGTTGGGTTCAACCCGGTCAGACGGCCCAGCCGGAAAGCGGCTCAGCGCGTGTATTTCAGCAGCTTCTGCAGGTCCTTGACGATGCCCTTGGCATCTGGTGCAGCGGCATAACGCATCATCAGGAAACCGCGCGGATCGACCAGCATGATGCGATCCACCGGCCCAAGTGCCGCGGCAAGTGTCGCATCACGCACGACCAGCAGATCCGGGTGCTCGGCCAGCAACGCAGCGTCCGGCGTGGCACTGCCTTCCACCAACCACACGCGCTGCACACGGTCCATTTCCTTGGCTTGCAGCGTACGCACCTGCCGCATGTAGTAGAGCATCTGGCGGCAGGCCTCGGCACAGCTGGCATCAGCACGCACAGCCATGACCCACTTGCCGCGCAGCTTGTCCGCCAGCACGCCCGAATCCGGCAATTTTACCGTGTCCAGCGCCAGCGCCTGTGGCGGATTGATCAGTTCACCGCTGACAGCCACCTTGTCGGAGCGCACGAAATAGAACATGACCAAGGCCGCAATGACGGGGGCCGCGCTGACCGCCAGCATCAGCAGCAAGGTCCGGCGCCCCTTGGCACGCTGGGCAAGGTTGATTGCACTGGCCTCAGCGATGGTGGCCGCGGACGGTTTTTGGGGGGAAGTAGTCATCGGGCTGGTCTCGCACGCCGCCAGGCAAACCAGCCCGCCAGCCCTGCCGACAGGCAGGCGAAGGCAAACCATTGCAAGGCATAGGCCTGGTGTTTGTAGGCTTCGTTTTCATGGCGCGGCCAGTCACGCACAAGGCCGTCACCCGCATCGTTTTCCTGCTGGATCACATAAGGTGCCACGGGCTTGCCCAGGCGCCCCGCAAACAGGGCTGGGTCAGCGCGCTGCCAGATCTTGCCCGGGTCGCGCCCGTCATCGAGACGGAAGCTCGTCAGATCCGGTTCGCGCACGCGCCCGACCAGCGTCACAACGCCATCCGGCTGAGCCACGTCGGGCAGCTGCGCACGCTGCGCGCCGGCCTTCACCCAGCCACGATTGACCACTACGAAACCGCCGGCGTTGTCCAGCTGCAGCAAGGACAGCACTTCGTAGCCCGGCTGATGCTGGTAACTGCGGTTGTCGAGGAAGACGGTCTGCCCACTGACCCAGCTGCCGCGCAACTGCACACGCTGCCAGGCCTGCAGAGAGGCCGCCGTACCGGCAGCCCGCACCGCCTCGTTGGCCGTGATGCGCGCATGCAGTTCGCGCTTGAATGCCGCGCGATCGAGCTGCCACATGCCCAGCCGCACACACACCAATGCCAGCAACACACCGGCCACCAAAGGCACCCAGCGCCGCGCGTTCACAGCGGAGCCCTTGTCGCCTCAGCGTAGAATGCGCTGCATTTCACCATCGGGAGTCGCCAATGCGCTGGGTAGTCATTGCCATGCTGATCGCCATCGCCGTCACGCTGGGCAGCGGCATGGTCGGCCTCGTGAAAGACAAGAGCAACAGCGACCGCACCGTGCGCGCCTTGACCTGGCGCATCGGGCTGTCCCTGTTGCTCTTTTGCCTGATCCTGTTGATCTACAGGATGGGCTGGGTATCAGGACACCTGTTTCACTGATCCATCAATTACAGCACGTAGACGACGATGAACAGCAACAGCCAGACATAGTCGACGAAGTGCCAGTACCAGGCGGCAGCTTCGAACGCGAAGTGGCGCTCGGCGCTGAAGTGGCCAGCCAGCGAACGGAACAGCACCACGATCAGCATGATCGCGCCGATCGTGACGTGCAGGCCGTGGAAGCCGGTCATCATGAAGAAGGTTGAACCGTAGATACCGGTCGAGAGCTTCAGGCCCTCGTGGTAGGCGTGCATGTATTCCTGCACCTGACAGCCGAGGAAGACCACGCCCAGCGCGATGGTGAGGAACAGGAACAGGTTGAACTGCTTGCGGTCACCATTGCGGATGGCCCAGTGCGCCCAGGTCAGCGTTGCAGCAGAAGCCAGCAGCAGCGCGGTGTTGATGGCCGGAAGCCAGTCGATGCTCATGGCACCAAGGAACAGCCCGACCAGTGCCACGGTCAGCACCAGTACCAGTTGCAGCTGGCCACGCTTGCCATGCTCGAGCGGCTTGTGAGCGTAGGTCACGGCAGCACCGGCAGCGATCATCAGCGCGAGACCCAGGGCGGCCTTACCCGTCCAGGTCATGTGGAACGGCAGATCGATCAGCGGACCCGCCGTCGGCCACACCGGCTTGAAGTTCGGCCAGAACACCTGCCCCATCTCGCTGCCCAGGTCCGGCACGATGACCGAACGCACGTAAGCCAGCGTACCGAAGAAGGCGGCGAAGAACATCACCTCGGAGAAGATGAACCAGCCCATGCTCCAGCGGAAGGCCTTGTCCACGTTGCTACCGTACTTGCCGCTCTCGGATTCGCGCGCAACCGTGCCGAACCAGCCGAACAACATGTAGATCAGCACGGCAAAACCGGCGGCCACAAGGTACGGACCCACTTCGAGGTGGTTCACCCAGAACGCCGCGCCCGAGCCCAGCAGCAACAGCGCCAGAGACCCGATCAGCGGGTAAAGGGAGGGTTCCGGAACGAAGTACTTCTCCAGGGTATGGCTGCTCATGCTGGCCTTCTCCAATTTATTGCCTGTCTCTTCTGTCCACGCAGCGGATCAACCCGCCTGGGACACCACAAATCTTGCAAACATCACCATCGACACCACGAAGATCACGCCGCCGATGATGCCGGCAATGATCAGGTGCGCCGGTTTGAACTGCGCCGCATCCCGCTCGTAGTCACGCCGCTTGCGGATGCCGATGAAGGCGCCGAATACCGCACTCACTGTTGCCAGAAAACCCGGATTCCGCTGCTCATCCACCATGCTGCACCTCAGCCCTGCGTCCCCGGCACCTCGAAGAAGGTGTAGGACAGCGTCACGACCGTCACATCGGCAGGAAGCCCCGCATCCAGCGTGAACACCACCGGCATCACCCGCTTCTCCCGCGGCCCCAGCGTCTGCTTCGAGAAGCAGAAACATTCCAGCTTCTTCACGAAGGTTCCGGCCAGGGCGGGCGTGTAGCTCGGTACAGCCTGCCCGGTCACGGCCCGGTCCAGCGTGTTTTCCACCTCATAGTCCACCCGGACCATCTGCCCCGGATGCACCGTAATACTTGTCTGCAGGGGCTTGAATCGCCACGCCAAGGCCTGCACGTTCGAATCGAACTGCAACATCACCGAGCGCGAGGTATCCACCTGCGTATTGACGACATCGCGGTCCGGCTTGAGCAGATTGTTCAGTCCCGTGACTTCACAGATCTGTTCATAGAACGGGACCAGCGCAAAACCAAACCCGAACATCACAACTGCGGCAATCGCCAGCTTGATTGCCAGCCTGCGGTTATCACTGATCATCGTCCGAACAACCAGGTCTTGACGATGAAACCAAGGAAAAAGGCCGCAGCGATGGACGCCAGGATCAACAGCATCCGCAGGTTGCGGCCTTTTTGCGAGTTATTCATGTGCTGCGTGCGACGACTCAGTGACCGTGACCTGCCGGAGCCTCGAACTTGGGCGGCACTTCAAAGGTGTGGAAAGGCGCCGGCGACGGCACGGTCCACTCCAGGCCTTCTGCGCCGTCCCAAGGCTTGTCGGCAGCCTTGGGGCCACCGCGATAGGTCTTGAGCACGATGTACAGGAAGAACACTTGCGACAGACCGAAACCGAAAGCGCCGATGGTGGCGATCTGGTTGAAGTCGGTGAAGAACTGGTTGTAGTCCGGAATACGGCGCGGCATGCCGGCCAGACCCAGGAAGTGCATCGGGAAGAAGGTCACGTTGAACGAGATCATCGAGAACCAGAAGTGGCGCTTGCCGAGCTTCTCGTCGTACATGTAACCCGTCCACTTCGGCAGCCAGTAGTAGGTGCCGGCGAACAGTGCGAACAGCGAGCCAGCCACCAGCACGTAGTGGAAGTGCGCCACCACGAAGTAGGTGTCCTGGTACTGGATGTTGACCGGGGCGATGGCGAGCATCAGGCCCGTGAAGCCGCCCATGGTGAACACGAAGACGAAGCCCACGGCGAACAGCATCGGGGTTTCGAAGGTCATCGAGCCCTTCCACATCGTGGCGATCCAGTTGAACACCTTCACACCGGTCGGCACGGCGATCAGCATGGTCATGTACATGAAGCTCAGCTGCGCCACAGCCGGCATGCCGGTCGTGAACATGTGGTGCGCCCACACGACGAAGGACAGGATGGCGATCGAGGCCGTGGCGTACACCATCGAGGCGTAGCCGAACAGCGGCTTGCGGGCGAAGGCCGGGATGATCTGCGAGACGATGCCGAAAGCCGGCAGGATCATGATGTAGACCTCGGGGTGACCGAAGAACCAGAACACGTGCTGGTACAGCACGGGATCACCACCACCGGCAGCGTTGAAGAAGGTCGTGCCGAAGTGGCGGTCGGTCAGCAGCATGGTCACTGCGCCAGCCAGCACAGGCATCACAGCGATCAGCAGGTAAGCGGTGATCAGCCAGGTCCAGGCAAACATCGGCATCTTCATCAGCGTCATGCCGGGAGCGCGCATGTTGAGGATGGTCACGACGATGTTGATGGCGCCCATGATCGACGAGGCGCCCATGATGTGCACCGCGAAGATCGCCATGTCCATGCCCATGCCCATCTGCAGCGACAGCGGGGCGTACAGCGTCCAGCCAGCAGCCGAAGCACCACCGGGCACGAAGAACGAACCCACCAGCAGGATGGCGGCCGGCGGCAGCAGCCAGAACGACCAGTTGTTCATGCGGGCGAAAGCCATGTCGGGCGCGCCGATCATCAGCGGCAGCATCCAGTTCGCGAAGCCCACAAAGGCCGGCATGATCGCGCCGAACACCATCACGAGGCCGTGCATGGTGGTGAGCTGGTTGAAGAACTCGGGATGCACGATCTGCAGGCCCGGCTGGAACAGCTCGGCGCGAATCGTCAGTGCCATCACGCCGCCCGACAGGAACATGATGAAGCTGAAGATCAGGTACAGCGTACCGATGTCCTTGTGGTTGGTCGCCGTCATCCAGCGGCGCCAGCCATGCGGCATGTGATGATCGTGATCGTGGTGGTCGTGCCCGTGAACGGCGTCAGAACTGACTGCACTCATGTCCGGCTCCTGTGAATCCTGTGTATTGATGTCTGTTCGTGATGTCCGGAATCAGCTTGCGGCCGCAACGGCGGGCGCTGCGGCAGGCTTCTTCTTTTCGGCCACCCAGGCGGCGTAGGCTTCCGGCGAGACGACGTGCACGACGATAGGCATGAAGCCGTGGTCCTTGCCGCACAGCTCGACGCAGTTGCCGCGATACACGCCTTCCTTTTCGGCGCGGAACCAGGTGTCGCGCACGACACCGGGGATGGCGTCCTGCTTGACGCCGAACTGCGGCACCCACCAGGCGTGGATCACGTCCTGCGCGGTCAGGAGGACGCGCACCTTCTTGCCGACCGGGACATAGACCGCGTTGTCGACTTCAAGAAGGTAGTTGTCGCCCTTCCATTCACCACGGTCGATCTGCGCACGCGGCGTTGACAGGGTCGAGTAGAAGCTGATGCCCTGCCCTTCACCCTGCACGTAGTCGTAGCCCCATTTCCATTGATAGCCGGTGGCCTTGATGGTGATGTCGGGGGAGGACGTGTCTTTCTGGGTCAGCACCATCTTGGTCGCCGGCCAGGCCATGATCACGAGGATGACGACCGGAATGATCGTCCAGGCGATCTCAACGGTCGTGCTCTCGTGGAAGGTGGCCGCCACGGCCCCCTTCGACTTGCGGTGGGCCCAGATGGAATAGAACATCACACCGAACACCGCGACGAAGATCCCGACACAGATCCAGAACATGGACATGTGGAGGCTCAGGATGTTTTCTGCCACTTCAGTGACAGGCGTCTGGAAGTTGTACTGGCTATCGAGGGCGAAGGCCGGAGCCATCGCCAGGAGCCCTGCCAATACGGCGGGAACTGCGCGCACTGCTGCTTTTTTCATGTCTTGAACACCCTGGTCGCACCCCCGTCGGGGCCGCGAGATGAACAGTCCGGTAATCTCTCTGACCGCGCTTGGCACTATTGCCAGCGTGGTTTTGACGAGGGCGGATTTTCGCACAGCACACAAAAATGCGGCAAAAAAATTGACGCCTATCAATGGCGGGCGCCGCCAGCGCCAATCGCAGGGAGGCTTGTCGATAGCCTTGGGCAGGCTGGGCGACCACGAGCGGGTCGCGCGGATTTCGTCAGAGATTACAGAAGGTCGAACTCAAACTCGATGTCGGAGTCGACGACCTGGGGCCGCGCGGTGAACTCGGGCAGCACGAAACGGATATTGAATGCGTACTTGTTGGCGCTGATTTCCGGCACGCAGGACTTGTCGCGCGGCACGCGCACGCGGGCCATCTGCGCAACGCGGCTGCCCATCATCAGCTGGTAGCCACCACGGCGCGCGACCTGCATCTCGGGCCGACCGCTCTCACGCAGCAGGCGCAGCACGATGCCCAAGCCGTCGCGAATGGGGAACATCGGCGACAGCCAGTTGCGGATGTCGGTGCGGCGACGCTCCGAATCACGATTCAGCCAGTGGTGATAGGACGGCAGATCGAATTCGCAGACACCACCGGGAATCGCCGCACGCGAGCGCACCGCCATCAGCCATTCGCTTTCACGCACGTAGTGGCCGATCTTGCCCGTCATCGCCAGCAGGGACATGCTGGCCTGCTCGATCTCGTAGAGCGCGCCGGACAGCGCCTCTTCCGAGATCTGGGGATTGTCGCGGAATGCATGCAGGGTCTGGCGCTGGCGCTCGAGTTCCTGCACGAGATCGACCTTGAGGTCGGCGCGCCCGGCGACTTCGAGGATCTCGAAAAGTGACATCAGGGCAGCATGATGCTCGTAGCCTGTATCCGCCGTGGCGAAGTGCAGCGCCTTGTCGAACAGGGCTTCCAGACGCAGCAACGTCCGGATGCGCTCGTTCAGCGGATATTCGTAAGTAATCACTGCATGCCGGCGTGGAAGCGTGTTTTAGTGTCAGGACCGGTTCGCTTCAGCCCTGGTCTGGCAGAAAGCGCTGGTGCAGCGCATCTACCTGTGCCCGCAAACTATCAAAATCCCCAGCGTTGTCAATGATTTCGTGTGCTGCGGCGCGGCGCTGCTCGCGGCTCGCCTGACTCGCCATGATGGCGCGCACCTGGGCCTCGCTCAGACCACTGCGTTGCATGACACGTGAACGCTGCAGATCCTCAGGGCAATCCACCACCACGATGCGCTCGCAACGCGCGATCCAGCCCCCGGTCTCGACCAGCAAGGGCACGACCAGCACGACGTAAGGCCCCATAGCCGCCGCGATCTCGCGCTCGCATTGCTGGCGGACAAGGGGATGCAGAATAGCTTCGAGCTGCTGGCGGACAGCCGTATCGGCGAACGCACGCTCACGCATGGCGGCGCGATCCAGCGCCCCTTCCGCCGTGATCGCCCAGTCGCCAAAAGCGGCCTGCAGCGGCGCTATCGCGGCGCCACCCGGCGCAGTCAGCGCACGGGCAATGACGTCCGCATCCACGACTGTCGCCCCCAGCTCGGCGAAACGATCTGCCGCAGCGCTCTTGCCGCTACCGATGCCACCGGTCAGGCCGATGACACGCGGCCCTGTGTGCGCGGACGTATCAGCCTCCACCACTCAGCCCGTGCAGGCTTCGCGCTGAGCCGCCTTGACCTCGGTCGCCGCCTCACCCGCCGCACGCTCGACCAGTTCGCCACCGCCCGAAATCTCGACCCGCGCACCGTTGGGATTGATGCGTGCGGACACCTTGGCCCCTTTTACGCCGCGCTTCTGCAGGGTCTCCAGCTGGCGCTCGGCCAGCGACTCTGCCTTGAACAGCCCCAGCGAAATGGCGAAACGGTTCTCGCCCGCTTCCTGGACGATGAAGAAGTCTTCCAGCCCGACCTCCTTGAGCTCGGCAGCACGGCGCTCCGCACCTTCCTTGCCGCCCTGTGGCGGAATATTCACCCAGAACGAGGAAGGCTTCGGTGCCTCTTCACGAACACTCAGGCCACTGCCCACCTTGCGCACACGCTGCGCAAGCGCCTGCGCCTGCGCCGTCGTCATATGTCCGAACGCCACGCAGGCAGTACCCGAAGGCGCGCTGCCTGCAATGGGTGGGGTGGGAACCGTCTGCGGCTGGGGCGCCGATGCGGCTGCGGGTGGTGACGCTTCGGCACCCACCGGCGCGGAAGCTTCCGCCGCACTGGCGCTGCTCGCCTCGACCTGCGCGATGGCGGCCGCGGCCGGCGCCTCCGGCAAGGGGTCGGACTGGGCGTGCAGCACCTTGAGACGCTCTGGCGCGAGCTGGTTGAGCATGCGTTCCGGCTCGGTCGTCCCCATGAACAGCGGGTCACGGCCCAGCAAAGGCAGGGCCGCAATGGCCAGGCAGGCCAGGTTGAACGCCAGCAGGACGCCAAGCAGTAAGCGTAATCCGATCATGGGGCGGGATTATCCTTTGCGGCGCCCAGAGTTCCAAGCCTGCCGCGGCACCGGAAGGCGTGTTCCGCCGAACGGACGCGCTGCCACAAGGGACTTTTGCTGCGAGAATGCAGCCTCTGTCACCTTCCACGAAAGCCGCCCCATGCTGAAGCGCCTTGCTGTCGCCTGCCTGCCTGTCGTCGTCGCCGGAGCCGCACAGGCCCAGACAACGCCTCAAGCAGAAACAAACAGTGGGCGCACGGCCCCGAAGTGGGAGCTGGGGATTGGTCCCGGTTTTTATTCACTGCCCGACTATCGTGGCGCCGACCATCAAACCATCGGGCTCGTGCCGATCCCTTACTTCTATTACCGCGGGGACCTTCTCAAGGCCGACCGCAACGGCCTGCGTGGTGAACTCTACGCCAGTGACCGCCTGGACCTCGAATTCAGCTTCGGCGGCGGCCTGCCCGTTGACAGCGACAAGAACGAAGCGCGCCGCGGTATGCCCGACCTCGACCCCTACCTCGAAATCGGCCCTCAAGCCATCGTGCGCCTGTTCGGCAAACCGCAGGACACCAACCGCATCGATCTGAGCCTGCCAGTGCGGCAGATCATCAGCGCGGAGTTCGGCGGCAAGCACAGCGCCCTACGCGGGCAAGGCCAAGTCTTCACGCCGACGCTGACCTTCTCGCATACACCGCGTAACAATTGGAAGTTCGGCGCACAGATTGGCGCCTACTTCGGCTCACAGAAATACCACCAGTACATCTATGGCGTCAACTCGCAGTACGCCACATCGTCCCGTGCGGCCTATCAGGCCAAGGCCGGTTACGGCGGCTGGCAAGTCTCCACTGGACTGTTACGCCGCTTCGGCAAGTTGGCTGTCGGCGCCTTCGTGCGCACCAGTTCAGTCAATGGCGCCGTGTTTGATGACAGCCCTCTGGTACGCCGCAAGTACAACTATTCCGCCGGCTTCACCCTGGCGTGGGTATTCAAGGAATCCAGCGAGCGCGTACTCGTGCGCGACGAAGACTGATCAGCGCGCCGCGCGCAGCAAGCCTTCCAGCACCAGATCCGGCGCCTCGATGACGGGCGCCGCGATCTGCAGCCGCAGCAGGGGCGCCGCCCCCCCCGCGAGCAAGACGGGCGATCCGGCCGGCAACTGGCTACGCATGCGTTCGATGGCGCCCAGCTGCGCATTCAGGCAACCACTGTAGATCGCGTCCTGCGTGCGATCAGGCTTGGGCTGCCAACCCCCTTCAGCCAAGGGCAAGCGCGCCGTACCCTCGGCCAGCGCGCGACGCATCATGTCGAAGCCGGGCAGGATGCAGCCGCCGGCAAACAGCCCGCCGCCCGCGGCGTCAGTTTCGATGAGGTCGATGGTCGTCGCCGTCCCGGCACTCACTACCAGGCAAGGCCCCTGCACCCTGCCCCAGGCCGCCAGCGCGGCCGCCCAGCGATCCACACCCAGCTGTGACGGGTCGGCGTACGCATTGCGCACGCCACAGGCCACAGACGAAGACCGGAACCAGTCCAGCGTCAGACCATGCAGACGGCATTGTTCGTCCAGCGCCGCATTCACCGCCGGGGATGCCACGCTGGCCGCCAGTGCGCCGCGCCAGCTCACGCCAGTCGGCAGATCCAGTGCCAACGCCTCGCCAGTGGTGACACGATGGAACAACCAACGCTGTCCATCGTGGGCAGCGTACTTGATGCGCGTGTTGCCGGCGTCGATGAACAGATACATGGGCCAGGCTCAGGTCGCGCGCAGGCTGACCTCGCCTCCGAAAACATGCATCTCGCCTTCCGGCGTCTCCACCGTCAGCCGCCCCAGGGCATCGACGGCGCCGCAGCGTCCATAACGCTTCAAGCCATGCTGCTCGACGGAGACATCCGCCCCCAACAGGGCATGGAAGCTCATCCAGTCATCGACGAAGGCCGCAAAGCCCCGGCTACCGAACTGCGTCAGCACATCGAACAAGGCAGCAAGGATCGCCGCCAGCACCGCTTCGCGATCCGGCGCGGGCTGCGACAACTCGTCCAGCGCGGCAAAGGGTTGTGCGATCTGCTCGGCCCACTCTGGTTGTGCACGCAGGTTGAGGCCGATACCGATGACGGTTGCCCACTCACCGCGCGCACCCTGCGCCACTTCGACCAGCACACCGCCCAGCTTGCGACCGTTCAACCAGATGTCATTCGGCCACTTGAGGGCCAAGCCTGTCGCACCCAGCTTGCCGAGACCACGCACGATGGCAAGGCCGACGGCGAGACTCAGCCCTTCCAGCCGCTGTGCCGCAGGGAAGCGCCACAGCAGCGAGAAGCTCAGGCTGCTGCCCGGTGCCGACACCCAGGTACGCCCGCGCCGACCGCGCCCCGCCGTCTGCGCATCGGCCACAAGCACGGTGCCGCTGCCCGAGCCGCGCTGGGCACGTTCGAGCAGACGGGTGTTGGTGGAATCGCAAACTGCAACGTGATCGACGTCGAAGCGCCCCGCGCAGGCGCCGAGGAGGTCGCGCAGGCGAAGGAAGTCGAGGGAGGGATCAGCCACGGTGGTCATGGCGTGACTATAGCCGCTGCGCACCGCCTGCAAAGCCCCGCCGGGCGGAGCTTGCAGAAAATCACCTTTGTGCGGGCGCGGCGGGGGCCGCGTTATTCAGCCTCGTCCTTGCCGCCGTCGATGCCCAGTTCCTGGATCTTGCGCGTGATGGTGTTGCGCCCGATGCCCAGCAGCTGCGCCGCTTCAACGCGTCGTCCACCGGTGGAAGCCAGTGCCCGCAGGATCAGCGCGCGCTCGAAATCGCGGTTGAGCAGGTCATACACCTCGCCCGGCGACTGCGCGAGCAAACGGTCTGCTTCGGCGTTGAGTGCTGCCAGCCAGTCGCCCGACAAGGCCACCGGCGTGCTGGCCGGCGTCGAGTCGCGCACTTCGGACGGCAGGTCGGCCACGTCCACCATCTGGCCCGGTGCCATCACGGTCAGCCAGTGGCACAGGTTTTCGAGCTGGCGCACGTTGCCCGGAAAGTCCAGCGTCTGGATGTGGCGCACGGCCGCTTCGGTGAGGCGCTTGGCCTCCACGCCCAATTGCTGCGAACTCTGCACCAGGAAGTGACGTGTCAGGATGGGGATGTCTTCGCGACGCTCGCGCAGCGGCGGCAAACGCAAGCGAATGACGTTGAGGCGGTGGAACAGATCCTCGCGGAACTGGCCTTCGCGCACGCGCTGGTCGAGGTTCTGGTGGGTCGCGGCGATCACCCGCACATTGGCCTTGACCGGAGTATGGCCACCAACACGATAGAAGTGACCATCGGACAGCACGCGCAGCAGACGCGTCTGCAATTCCGCCGGCATATCGCCGATTTCGTCGAGGAACAGCGTGCCGCCCTCGGCCTGCTCGAAACGGCCACGACGCTGCCCCGTCGCACCGGTGAACGAGCCACGCTCGTGGCCGAACAGTTCGGATTCCAGCAGGTCACGCGGAATGGCTGCCGTGTTGATCGCAACGAAGGGGCCTTCCTTGCGCGGGCTGTGGCGATGCAGGGCACGCGCGACAAGTTCCTTACCCGTACCGGACTCGCCGTTGATGAGCACCGTAGCGTGCGACTGCGACAGACGACCGATGGCGCGGAACACCTCCTGCATCGACGGCGCCTGGCCGAGGATCTCGGGCACGGCGGTGACGGCCTCGACGGCTTCGGGATGATGCTGGCTCTCTTCCAGCGCACGACGCAGCAGGTCGATGGCCTGGTCGACGTCGAAAGGCTTGGGCAGGTATTCGAAAGCACCACCCTGGAAGGCCGCCACGGCGCTGTCGAGGTCGGTGTAGGCAGTCATGATGATGACCGGCAGCTGCGGGAAGCGCTCCTTGATCTTCTGCAGCAGCACCAGGCCCGATTCGCCGGGCATGTGGATGTCGGACATCAGCACCTGCGGCGGCGTGGCATTCGACTCCAGTTGCGCCAGCGCCTCGGTTGCCGCAGAGAAACTGCGGAACGGGATTTCCTCGCGCGCGAGTGCCTTTTCGAGCACCCAGCGGATGGAGCGGTCATCGTCAACGATCCAGACAGGATTCATCAGGTTTCCGTAAATATTTCAGCAATTGTTCGGTTGGCCGCGCATGTTACGCGAATTGCATTGCAGGACATCAGTGCCCCGCCGGCTGAGTCAGCGGCAGCATGATGGTGAAGCAGGTTCTTCCCGGCACACTCTCCAGATCGATCGTGCCCTGATGCTGCTCGACAAAGCTCTGCGCGATCGACAAGCCCAACCCCGACCCGCCTTCGCGCCCCGACACCAGCGGGTAGAAAATCTTGTCGCGGATTTCGTCCGGAATGCCGGGCCCGTTGTCTATCACTCGCAATTCCAGTGCCAGCTTGTGACGACGCTTGGCCAAAGTCACCTGGCGCGCTGCGCGCGTGCGCAGCACGACCTCGCCCTTGCCGCTCATGGCCTGTGCTGCGTTGCGCGCGATGTTGAGTACGGACTGGATCAGCTGTTCCCGATCAGCTGTCAGCTGCGGCAAGCTGACGTCATAGTCACGGCGCACCTGCACTTCAGGGAATTCAGCCTGCACGAGACGCAGCACGCGCTCCAGCACATCGTGAATGTTCAGCACGATGGGGTGCATCATGCGGTGCGAATTCAGCAGGCGATTCATCAGATCCTGCAGGCGATCCGCCTCGGCGATGATCACCTGGGTGTATTCACGCCAGTGCGGGTCGTCGAGTTCGCGCTCCAGCAACTGCGCCGAGCCACGGATGCCGCCAAGCGGGTTCTTGATCTCGTGGGCTAGGTTGCGCACCAGCTCGCGGTTGGCTTGTTGCTGCTCGATCAGGCGCTCTTCACGCGCCACACGCAGCTGCGCATCGATGGGCCGGAATTCCAGCAGCAAGCGCGCGGGCGACAGCTCGACCGGCGTCACGGTGCAATCGAGGTGGATGGCCGCCTGGTTCGGCCGGCGGATCATCACGTTCTGGCCGGTGTAGCTCCAGTTGTGCGCCAGCGCGCTGTCGAGCGCAGCCTTGAGGCCGGTCGTCTCGCCCAGCAGGGGCAGCAGTGCTCGCCCCATGGCCTGACGACTGCCCACGGCAAACAGGTTCTCTGCCGCCGAGTTGAAGTAGCAGACCGTCAACGAGTTATCGACCATCACGATGGCCGATGACAACAGCTCCAGGCCCCGGGTCTTCTCCGCGAACGGGGAAGGATGGGAGGATGGGTTTGCGGGCGTTGTGCTCATATGAAAACTCCATGAGCAAGAAGCGCGCCGGGCAATAGCGCCCCGACGCGGCTAGCGTTTGGCAAGCTCGGCCTTCAGCTTGTCGATGTTCGACTGGTGTTGCTTGACCGTGTCGCGCAGCGCGGCAACACGCTCAAGGTACTTCGCATAGTTGCGCTCATCACCGCGGCGCTCGGCCTCGCCTTCGGCCAGCTGCTTCTCGGCGTCAGCCAGCAGCTTCTGCTCCGAAGCCAGCTCCTGCTCGAGGATCTTGCGGCGATCATTGTCACGCTCGCGCTGCGTGTTGCCATCCACCTTGGGGAAGTTGCCCGGTGGCGAAGACGCAGCACCCGCGCGCTTCTGCGCCGGTACGGTATTCACCGGGGTGTCGCGCGTCATGATCGAACAGCCCTTTTCACCCGGTGCCGGCTTTTCGTTCTTGTAAGTCACCCGCTGGTGGTCGTCGACGCACTTGTAGATGTCCGCCTGCGCCAGAGGCGTCAGGGACAGGGCTGCCAACAGGACGACGAGCTTGCTCGATTTCATTCACCACCCGCAAAGGATTGACGCAACAGGGATTGTGCCGGGGCAGTGTAGGCGCTCCCGCACCGTTTCACCAAACCCGCCCGACCAGTGAGGGTAGACAAAAAAAGGACGGGAAGAATCCCGTCCTTTTTGCACTGACTGCAGAAAACCGCAGATCAGATCGAGTAGTACATCTCGAACTCGATCGGGTGCGTGGTCATGCGGAAACGTTGCACTTCTTCCATCTTCAGGTCGATGTAAGCCGAGATCATTTCTTCCGAGAACACACCGCCGCGCGTCAGGAACTCGTGATCCTTTTCGAGGTACTCGAGCGCCATTTCCAGGCTGTGGCAGACGGTCGGGATCTTTGCATCTTCTTCCGGCGGCAGGTCGTACAGGTTCTTGTCAGCGGGATCGCCCGGGTGGATCTTGTTCTGCACGCCATCCAGACCGGCCATCATCAGTGCCGAGAAGCACAGGTAGGGGTTTGCACCCGGATCCGGGAAGCGGGTCTCGATACGACGAGCCTTTTCACCGTGCACGAACGGGATACGGATCGAAGCCGAACGGTTCTTGGCCGAGTAAGCCAGCTTCACCGGAGCTTCGTAGCCCGGGACCAGACGCTTGTACGAGTTGGTCAGCGGGTTGGTGATGGCGTTCAGCGCGCGAGCGTGCTTGATGATGCCGCCGATGTAGTACAGGGCGAAGTCGGACATGCCGGCGTAGCCGTTACCTGCGAACAGGTTCTTGCCGTCCTTCCAGATCGACTGGTGAACGTGCATGCCGGAACCGTTGTCGCCAACGATGGGCTTGGGCATGAACGTCGCGGTCTTGCCGTACTGGTGTGCCACGTTGTGCACGATGTACTTCAGGGCTTGCGTCCAGTCAGCGCGACGCACCAGCGTGTTGAACTTGGTGCCGATTTCGTTCTGGCCTGCGGTTGCCACTTCGTGGTGGTGCACTTCGACGGGGATGCCGATGGCTTCCAGAGCCAGCACCATGGCGGCGCGGATGTCGTTGGAGCTATCGACCGGGGGAACCGGGAAGTAGCCGCCCTTGACGCCCGGACGGTGACCGATGTTGCCACCTTCGAACTTCTCGCCCGACGACCAGGCTGCCTCTTCGGCGAAGATCTTGTGGTAGGCGCCTTGCATGTCCACCTTCCACTCAACAGAGTCGAAGATGAAGAATTCGGGTTCCGGGCCGAAGTAGGCGGTGTCGCCCAGGCCGGAGGACTTCAGATAGGCTTCAGCGCGGTTGGCGATGGAGCGCGGATCGCGGTCGTAACCCTTGCCATCCGACGGCTCGACGACGTCACAGGTCAGCACCAGCGTGGTTTCGTCGAAGAACGGGTCGATGAAGGCGGTGCGCGGGTCCGGCATCAGCTGCATGTCGGAGGCTTGGATGCCCTTCCAGCCGGCGATGGACGAACCGTCGAACGCGTGGCCTTCCGTGAACTTGTCTTCAGAGAACGCACTGATGGGCACGCCAACGTGCTGTTCCTTGCCACGGGTGTCGGTGAAACGGAAATCGACGAACTTGACGTCGTTTTCCTTGACCATCTTGATTACGTCTTGAGGGGTCGACATATGCACTCCAGAAATGTGGTTGAACCGATAAACGAAAACCTGTTTTGATCGCCCTTGCCGCCTCAGCAGAAGAACGCGCCAGCCGGTTCAAAAGCGGCTGGCGGCGGGTTGTCCGAAGGCTGGAAGCAGTTAACATGCCAACAAGCCGGACGGAACCGGCTTGCACCGGACCGCAGATCGCCGCGCATTGTGCCATAAGGGCAGCCCCTTCCGGATGGGCTTGGCGACGGCTTGCGATCCATTCTGGTGCATCAATTTCGTGCAGCGCGCCAAGTTTGTGCATTAATTTGGTGCATGCGCGAAAGTGGCGGCCCGGACGCCCGCGGCGCATACTTCCACCCCCGGCGCACAGCGCCCGAACCGGCTTCCCTGCTCACCCTCTACCCTTCTCGAACCTGCACATGGGACAACTCACCGATCTCCTGAACCTGGCCCACGAACGCGCCGCCCAGCTCAAGCTCCCCTACGAAGGCGCCCTCACCCCGGCCGAAGCCCATGCCGTGCTCCAGCTTGCCCCCGGTTCGCGCATCGTCGACGTCCGCACCCGCGCCGAGCTGGACTGGGTTGGCCGCATCCCCGGCGCCATCGAAATCGAATGGAACAGCTGGCCCGGCAACCAGCCGAACCAGAACTTCCTTGCCCAGCTCAAGCAACAGGCCGACCCGGAAGCCCTGCTCATGTTCATCTGCCGCAGCGGCGCACGCTCGCACGCTGCCGCCAGCGCTGCCGCTGGCGCCGGCCACACCGCCAGCTACAACGTGCTCGAAGGTTTCGAGGGCGACAAGGACGTCAACGGCCACCGCGGCAAGATCGGTGGCTGGCGCCACGCCGGCCTGCCCTGGGCGCAGTCGTAACGCCAACTTGCTGGCCGGTGCGCGATGCGCGCCCTACAATTCTCCCCACGCCTTACTTGTCACCGCTTCAACCATGCAAACCGCCGTCATCAGCTTCGACCGTTTCAACGCCCTCAAGGACGAAGAGGCCCACGAACGCATCCGTGCCGCCAAGGCCAAGCTCGGCAAGCGCGTCGTCCTGCTCGTGCACCACTACCAGCGCGCCGACGTCTACCAGCACCGCGACCTCACGGGCGATTCGCTCAAGCTCTCGCGCCTGGCCGGCGAAACCGATGCCGAGTTCATCGTCTTCTGTGGCGTGCACTTCATGGCCGAAGTCGCTGACATCCTCAGCAAGCCCGAGCAGGTCGCCATCCTCCCCGACCTCGCCGCCGGCTGTTCCATGGCCGACATGGCCAACCTCGCCAAGGTCGAGCGCAGCTGGCGCGAGCTCAACGAGATCCTCGGCAACGCCGACGAGCACATCACGCCGGTCACCTACATCAATTCCGCCGCCGACCTCAAAGCCTTCTGCGGCGAACACGGCGGCATCGTCTGCACCTCCAGCAACGCGCCGAAGATCCTCGAATGGAGCTTCGCGCAGCGCGAAAAAATCCTCTTCTTCCCGGATCAGCACCTCGGCCGCTGGAGCGGCCACAAGATGGGCATCCCGCTCGAAGACATGATCGTCTGGGACCCCGATCAACCATGCGGCGGGCATACGCCCGAAGCCATCAAGCGCGCCAGGATGCTGCTCTGGAAGGGCCACTGCTCCGTGCACCAGATGTTCCAGCCCGCCCACATCATCCGCTGGCGCAACCAGCATCCGGACGGCTTCGTCATCTCGCACCCCGAATCCGCATTCGAGGTCTGCAAGCAATCCGACTATGTCGGCTCCACCGAATACATCCTCAAGACCGTCAAGGAAGCCGCGCCGAACACCCGTTGGCTGGTCGGCACCGAGCTCAACCTCGTCAGCCGCCTTGCCGAGGAAGTGAAGCACGAAGGCAAGATCGTCGAGTTCATGTCGCCTATGGTCTGCATGTGCTCCACGATGCAACGCATCGACCCGCAGCACCTCGCCTGGACGCTCGAAAACCTCGTCGAAGGCAAGATCGTCAACCAGATCACGGTGCCGGCACACGAAGTGCCAATGGCAAAGCTCTCGCTCGAACGCATGCTCGCTGTTTCCTGAGCCCTACCCCTCCCCCTTGTCAGGGGAAGGGAGAGGTTTGAAGGCATGCACGGGAAGCATGCGACGTTTGAAAGTCACTGGATGCCCGCCTCGGCGGGAATGACGAGAAACCACCGCCACCAACCGCCATGACAACCAGTTACCCCGCCATCCAGTTCGGCCAGGCCCGCGTCATCGACAGCTTCATCCCGGCGGACCTGCACAAGCGGCTCACGCAGTTTTTCAGCGAACCCATCTGGTTCTACGGCTGGAAGTCCAACAGCAAGAAAGAGCACAGTCCCAACGGACACTGGAACGTCTTCTTCGCCGGCTACATGCAGGGCGAAGGCGAACACAACTGCGAAGCCGAGCTGCTGGAGCAAGAGTTCTTCGCCCCCATCACAGCCCTGTGGCAACAGCTCAAAGCCGGCCCCCTTGCCGGCCACGAACCCGTCCGCGTCTACGCCAACGCCCACACCTACGGCACCGACGGTTACGTGCACACCGACTCCGAGCACCACAACTACTACTCCACGGTCTGCTACCTGCACCCCGAGTGGAAAGCCGACTGGGCCGGCGAAACTGTCTTCTTCGACGCCCAGCGCAGCGATGTGATGCAAGCCGTCTTCCCGCGCCCCGGCCGCATCGTCAGCTTCCACGGTGCCGTGCCCCACGCCGCGCGCGCGCCATCGCGCGACTGCCCCGCACTGCGCATCTGCCTCGTCTTCAAGACCCGCCTGCCCGCTGCCTGAGTCTGTCGTGGCACATCGACGCTACGGCCCGCCCGCCCAACAGATGCCGCGCCACCCGCGGCTCGCACGCGCCATCGCCCTGCTGCAGGAAGTCGGTGCTGATCAGCACCCGCACACACACGGTCGCAGCCTGCTCGGCCACCTCGTCGGCACCGCGCAGCTACTCATCGCCTGGAACGCCCCCATCGCCACCGTGCTCGCCGGCCTCTGCCACAGCATCTACGGCACCAACGCATTTCGCCCGGTCAGCCTGCCGCGCCACCAACGCCAACGCCTGCGCAACGCCATCGGGCCACGCGCCGAACGCCTCGTCTGGCTGTTTGCCAACCTGCGCCGACCAACAACACTGCAACGCGCCGTACGCCATGGACATACCCTGGTGCGCACGCGATCAGGCCGAACCCATCACCTGGATCGTCGCGATATCGAGCAACTCTTCATCCTCGAATGCGCCAACCTGCTGGACCAAGGTGCGCCACGCCAGTTAGTACGCCAGCTCCGGCGTGATGCCAGACACAGCAAGCACCTCGGCGGCACCCTGCCAGTCACTGGGTTCCCGCCTTCGCGGGGATGACCACCGGGTTATAGCCCCGGGCGACTGAAGCGTCCGCAGGCACAGCCAGCCACTATTCAGGGCCGGAAGTAAGCCCGTGTGTTGTCATGCACATCGGCACTGGCCAGCAAGGCCTCACGCGGCCACCAGGCGTACCCGGAATGCTGTGCGTCGCATTGCGGGGAGAAATCAGCTGACACCTCAAGCCTGTGCGCGAGCACCAGGTAGTGTGTGCTGACCCCTTCGACTCCGGCAAAGTTGTCTTCGTACAGATGCTCCCAGAAACCGAACTGCCGCCACCCTGTCAGCGGAGCGCTGGTTCCCAGTTCGGTCTGCACGATGCGCGTCAGCGCATCACTGAGGCGCTCATCTTTGCGGATGCGCCCACCCGGCACGAACCAGAAGCCCTGCGCCGGCCGGTTGTTGCGCTGCCCCAGCAGCGCGCAACCATCCGGCCGCGTAATGACCAGATCAATCGCCACCAATGGCGCACGGCCCACCAGACTCAGGAACTCTTCCCTGGGCAGAAAACTCATGCCATCACCCTGATTACACCCACACTCATCTGGTGCCGCCATTAGCCGCGGGCGGCGGCATGCGCAACACCCCTGATCGCAACGACACGGCACCAGCATCGATGACAAACGACTCATCCCTGCTCACCACCACCCCGTTTCGCACGACCTCCGGCAACGCGGCCCACCAGTCCCCCTCGCCCGACAGCTTGCGCACAACCGGACGCACCGTGGTCTGCGTGCCGTCTCGCTCGATCAGCGACACGCTACCCGTGCGCAAATCCAGTACAGGCAAGGTGCTACCCAGCATCGACTGCTGGAACTGGGCGAAGCTCAAGTCAGGCCGCTCACGCTCAACGCGGATGAACAGGGCCGTGCGCGACTCGCGAACCTTCATGACCGAGAACTTCTTCAACAAGGCTTCAGAGGCCTTGTCGTACTCATTGCTACCATTCAGCGTCGCCATCGCCACGAACACCTTGCCGTGCCGCACGAACACCCAGCGCGACAATTTGACCACCTGGTCGAAGTCACGCGGAATGCGACAGGTCGCCAGCTTGAACAGGTTTGAAGCACGTTGATTCCGGTCCTGGAAAAAACGGTTGCTCGCCGGCAAAGGCCAGAGGTCCTTCTCCGGAATATCGAACAGCATGACCACGCTCGAATCGTCGTAGCGATACATCTGCTGGAAAGGTGACGAACGATCCGTCGACCACGCATCTTCGCCCTGACTGCTGTGCCAGAACGGGTGATAGCACTCGATCTGGTTCTGCGGTTTGTCGGACTTGAGCAGGACGCTGAATGTCTGGATGTGACCGCTGTACCCGCCCGGCTGAAACACCACGTTGCCTGTGCCGAGAGCAAAGTCATCACTCACGAATCCATCGCCGGACAACTCCACCGGCGTCGCTTCGTCCCATATGCCGAAGCGCGGCGTATTCAGACGGACCCTGCGGTCCTCCGCCGTACTCATCGAAAGCAGAGTTGTCGGCGGCACCCAGTTCGACAAGGCCAGCATCGAGACATAGAACGGCTCCTTGCCCGATCTGAGGTCGTACAGACCCAGCCCTGCCGGCTCCCCGAAGTAATACCAGAGTACATGTTGCGCTACGGCAGGCACATAGTCTGCGGGGGCAGACAGCGCGTTCACCTGGTCGAAGTTCTTGCGCGTCAACGGCGGCACGATCACGCCATGGAAAGAATGTGCCCGCAAGATCACCACCTCGACCGTCGCCTCGGCCTCGGCCAGTTTCCTCACCTCGGGGTCTTGCGCAAAGTCGACCAGCCCCAGCAAGGGGAACAGGTCCACGATGGCGTAAGTCGGCGACAGCAGCTCATAGTGACCGAACTGCTGTACATGCTTGCTGCGGCGGGTCAGCAAGCCCTTCAGCAAAATCTGCAAGGCATCAGAACGGTAGACGCGGCCATCCATGTCCGTCCAGTTCGCGTCGGGAAAGTACTGGGCCAACAGGTACCACGATGCCACCCGCATGATCGCGTGATTGAGCGTACCGTGCCCCGTCAGGTACTGCTTCTTGCCCCCACCGGTCAGGCCGCTGAGGATGCGTTGCTTCTGCTCGCTGGAGAGACAGTGGCCGAACTGATGGAGGTAACGCGCCAGGGGCGGCAGTGTAAACATCTCGATCGGCCCATCCCCGGGATACGCCGGCGGCAACTCCGGCAAACGGCTCATGTAGTCGCGCCACTCTGCCGGACCACACCCGTGATATGCCGTAGCGGCCAACACATCGTAGGCGGTGGACTTCTGATAATCACCGAAGCGGATGTACTTCTGGTCGCCCATGCGGCGCAACGCCGCGCGCCTATCCAGGAACTCAGCAGACAGATCGCTGCTATCTGCGGCGATACCGCTCGTGGCGAACAGGCAGAACAAGACGAAGAGCACGACACGCCCCAGATAGCCGGTATTACCACAGCCCTGCGAACGCGCATGCCTCATCGTCACTTACTCCTTCATCTGCTGCACAAGTCGTTGTAGCACGCGGTCACGGCTGATGTATTGCTCGGCATACAACCGCCCCTGCTCACCCAGGCGCTTGCGTTCAGCGGGCGCCGCCGCAAGCGCCTCGATGGCTTCAGCCAGTGCCTGCGGCGTCTCGGGCGGCACGACCAACCCGCATTGCGACACCACCCCCGCGATCTCGGTTCCTTCCCGGCATGTCGCAATCACTGGCCGTGCACTCGCCAGCATGCCGGACAGCTTGGACGGCAACACCAGGTCAGCCGCCTCCGGGCTTTGCGGCAGCAAGTGGATATCCGCCATCGTCAGCAATTCGCCCAGCCGCTCGAAAGGCTGCAAAGGCAGCAGGCGCAGATTGGGCAGCTCACGGGCCGCCGCTTCGAGCTGCGGCTTCATCACGCCATCGCCGCACACCACGAATACGATGTCGCGCCGACCGGCCAACAGGCGCGCGGCTTCCGGAATCACCATCAGCCCCTGCTTGTTGCCCAGGCTGCCGGAGAACAGACACACCAGGGCGTCGTCGGCGATGCCCAGCTCCGCGCGATAAGGACTGCTCGTCTCGCGCGGCGAGATGTGCGCAATGTCCACCCAGTTCGGGAAGAAACGGATGCGCCCTTCTGGCACTCCTTTCGTTCTGAGGCGATCCAGCATGCGCCCCGAAATGCTCGACACGCAGTCAAAACGACGCAGCATCCACAGCTCGGCCGCCAGCACCCACTTCTGCAGCAGACGACCGCGCAGCAGGCCCATCTCGAAAGCCACATCGACCTCGAAATCCTGGATATGCAACCAGGCCTGTGCACCGCTCAGGCGTGCCGTCAGCCAGCCGCCCGGCGCACACACGAATGCCGGTGCCACGGTGAACACCACATCCGGTCGCCACAGCACCTGTCGCAACATGACAGGTGCCGAGCTCAGCGCAAAACTCAGCAGGTGCAACACCCGCTTCAACCCACCCGGATGAGATGGCACCCACAGCGGCGCACGCCACACCGACACGCCCTCGATCTGCTCGCGTCGATACGGCGGCCACGAGTAGCCGTCGGCCAGCTTCCACGCCGGGTAATACGGTGGTGCTGCGACCACGCGCACCTCGTGCCCCTGTCCAGCCAACCAGGCCGCCATCTCTCCGGAATACTTGCCAATGCCGGTCGGCTCGGGCGCGTAGTTCGCGCTATGGATCAGGATCTTCACTGTGTCATTCCGGCTTCAGCAAGCCGTCCAACCAGGCGTTGGCCATGCGCAGGAACCTGCCCTCCAGTAAGGCAATGACGTAAGCACAAGCAATACTCACCACGCAGACAACACCCGCTATCGCCAGGTACTCCGTCTCCTGACAGGCGTTTCTGGCACAACGCTGCACAACCAGATACGACTGCAAGCAAACGATCACCTGAAAGTGCACCAGATACAACGGAAACGAAATCTTGCCGACAAAGCGCGAAACCCCCGAGGAAAGCAGGCTCACAGCAGTACGCAGATTCACGAGACAGAAGACCAGCCCCGCCGACAGGGCCATGTTGAGAAGCCTCGGTATCGAGGTCTCCTTCAGGCTGACAAACAGCACCAGGCACAACAACAGGAACAGGCCCGCAATCGGTCCTGCCCAACGCATGGAGAACAAGCGTGCGGAGTCGCCGGACGTTCCCCACCACGCAAACACGACACCCAGCAGGAAGAGACCCAGCGGCGAGCGCAACAGGATCAGTATCGCCGCCCAGGCCAGCACGACGGATACCGGCTGCTTCAGCCGGGTCCAGCAATAGCAAGCCAGGAAGACCAGAAACGAGCCGATCATTTCTACGGACATGGTCCACAGAAAGGGGTTGTAGGCGACATCCCGGGAATGTGACTCGTAGACCCCGATAAGTGAATATTTCAGGAAGCCGATCAGCGACGGCTCGAAGTTCAGGAATGCCCCGAGCCAGTTGTCCGTCCTGAGGATACGGTCAGCGTCATGCGAAAAAATCAGCCCCGCTTTCATGAGCACGAAGGTCATGAGGCAGGAAAAGAAGATCAGCGCAGTCAGACGCACGTAGCGTCGCACCACCAGCTTGTCGATTGCTGCAGGCTTGAAACCACTTGCGAAGAACGCATGGCTCAATGCGTACCCCGACAGGACGAAAAAGACGCTCACCGCCATGGAGCCCGCCAGCAGCGGCCTGAAGCCAAACCATCGCACTTCCGGCACGACACTCACGAGCATTTCACCGAACACATGCGTCAGGAGCACGATCACAGCCGCCCAGCCGCGGAGGCCGTCCAGCTCGTGCAGTCTCGTCTTCATCGCACTGTGTCCCCGGAGCCTTTTTCTGCCTCCAGCAGCACCTGCAGCTCTTTCGTCTTCAACACGATGAAGTATTCGTAGATGGCTTGCAGCATTGCGTAACGCCAACCGGCCACACCGTCGAGGAATGCGCGGCGCAGGATCAGCATGTAGAGAAACTTGATCAGCGGGCGGCACGGCAGTCGATAGAAGATGGCCTTCTGATGCAGACGCCGCTCATTGAAATCCGCTCCGGCCAACGCCACACGCCACGACGGTTGGATCACGGCGCGCTTTGCAATCAGCTCCGCCTCCATGCGCGAATAGGTGTTGTGCTTCGCGATCCAGTGATCCAGCCCTTTCGAGAACGGGAAATGATCGAACGAAGCCTGCAGATCGACGATCTCGCCATCCACCACGATCACCTCATTGATCTCGCGCTCGTAGTGCGCACGCCCGACACGCACCAGGCGGATGAAGAACGGCGAGATCTGTGCATGCTTCAACCAGCGCCCCCACCAGATGTCCCGCCTGCGCATGCGCGCACCCGCCACTGCTGGCGCCGCACCGTGCACGAACTGGCGCATCTCGGCCGCCAGCGCTTCCGGCACCCGCTCGTCCGCATCCAGAATCAACACCCATGCATGCCTGAACGGCAGCGCAAGACCTGCGTTGCGTTGCGACGCATAGCCATCGAACACGCGCTCGGTCACGACAGCGCCGGCCTGATGCGCAAGGTCCTGCGTACCGTCAGTACTCAAGGAGTCGAGCACATGCACATCGTCGCTCCACGCCACCGAGGCGAGACAGCCGGGCAGGTCCTGCTTTTCGTTCTTCGTCAGTATCAGGACAGAAATGCTCATCGCTTGTCCTTGATGGTTCGTTCGCGCTCGCGTCGCAACACAGCGGGATTCCCGCTCCAGACGGTCCAGCTCTGCTGGACGCTGTACATCAGCACCCCCTGAGCCCCAAGGACGCACCCTTCTGCCAGCTGCACGCCCGGACCCACAAAAGCCCGGGCGCACACCCACACGTACGGCTCAAGCACGATCGGGCTCGACGTGAGCTGGAAATTCTTCGAATCGATATCGTGCGAACCCGTACACAAAAAAGCATCTTGCGAAACGACACAGTACGAGCCGATCCGGATCTCGGCGATGTTATAAAGCGTCACGCCGTCCGCGATGCCGACAAAATCCCCCGCCTGCAGATTCCACGGTGCCCAGATCGTCGCACCTGGATACACGTGGACATGCTTGCCAAGCTGCGCACCAAACAGACGCAGCAGGCAGGCTCGCCAGACATGCAGCGGGCGCGGCGAAAGTCTGAACAGCGTGGCCTCCACCAGACACCAGAGTCCGCGACGGATGCGGCTACCCAGGGAAAATGATGCCTGGGTGAACGGGTCGTTGTCCTGTAGCGTCACCGCTGCTCTCCCAAAGTAGCCAGCAAACTTTCAGCCATTCGCTCAACGGTAAAACGTGATTCGAAACAGCAGCGCGCTGCCTCACGCATCGCTGCACACTGTGCCGCGGATTGCTCAAGCCAGGCTTGCAACAGGGACTGCGTGCCCGACTCATCGTCGGGCCTCACCAGACCGGCTCCATCGGCTTGGATTTCCCGCCAGATATTCACCTTGTCCGAGATCAGCACAGGCAAGCCACACCCCAGCGCTTCTGCCACAGCGATACCGAAGTTCTCCTGGTGGGATGGCAAGACGAAGGCCTCCGCTGCATGGAAAGCCCCCCACTTCATCTCTCCTTGCAACATGCCCGGCCACAGGATGCGTCCTTCGACGCCCAGCTGGCAGGCCAGACTCTTCAACTCTTCAGCCCAATCCGTCTGATCCGGACCCGCCATCACCAGTCGAAGTGAGTCGTCTTGACTCGCAACACGCGCAAAGGCGCGAATGAGCAGATCGCAGCCCTTCTTTTCGTGGATGCGCCCCAGAAACAGCAGGCTGCGCTTGCCCACCAGATCTGGGTACGCCTGCAGGAAAATGTCCCGCAAGCGCACAGCGTCCTGTGGCGGAGTGCGGGTGCCATAAGCCACCACCGCTTCGCGCACTCGATAGAGCCAGAACGACTCGCGCGCCAGGAGACGCTCGTCTTCACTGGTGAACAGCACCGCGCGCGCATCGCGCAACACGCGGTACTCTGCCCAGGGCCAGTACAGCCACTTCTTCAGATGCTTGAGCGGATATGTGCGCTTGAACCAAGGGTCCAGCATGCCGTGCGGAAAGACGAAGTACGGCACGCCTGTTCCACGCAAGCCGCGCCAGGCGCCAAAGGCGTGGTACTGCCAGAGACCGTTGACGACGACGGCATCGTAATCGCGCGCCTTGTCACGCAACCAGGGCGCGAGACGCGCATTGAGGCGATAGCCACCACGTGACGGGCCCAGCGCATGCACTTTCAAACCGTAGCCCGCAAGGAACGGTGCATCCGGCGCATCGAGCGTTACGACCTCTACGCTGTGCCCCATCTCGACAAGCCGCATGCCACGCTGGCGCACGCCCTCCATGGGGCCACCACCACGCGGATCAACAGACGGCAGGACATGCAGAATCTTCATCGCCTGATTCAAACCGGAACAAACGAACGGTACAGCGTGCGTGCCCAAGCCCGGTAATTGGTCGTCGACCAATCCATATCCGGGTTCAGCCACTGATGCACGGGAATCGAGAAGCCTGTCTTGGGCCGGGTCAGGATGCTCTCAGGAAGATTCGGTGCCACGGCACGAGCGATCTGAGCTTTTTCGACGCGCGAATCCAGGCCGGGAATCTCGGTAAAAGCACGCAGCAAATTCATGTTGACGAACGGCACACGCAGCTCCAGCGAATGCGCCATGCCCGCCCAGTCTGCATCGCGTAACAGCTGGTTGCGCATGTACCACTGCATCTCGAATGCCGACACGCGCAGACGGTCGCTGCCCAGCCCCTCCGCCGATGCACTCAGGCGCGTCATGGTGTCCAGCTCGGCCAGCCCTTCCGCCGCCATCTCGGGGCCGAGCACGCTGGCAATCTCCCAAGGCATGAACAGCGCACGTCTCAGCAAATAGGCCCCAGCGAGCGAGCCGCCGTACTCCAGCAAGCCGGCATACTTGGGCGAAGGCAGCCGCGCGGCATGCGGCACCAGCACCTTGCGCAGCACGCGCCCCAATGGCGCAGTCAGAGGCTGTGCCCAGCCGATTCGACGCCGCAGTTGTGGCACCTGCCGGAAGCTAGGATACGAACCGAACAACTCATCGCCCCCCAACCCTGACAGTACGACCTTGAGCCCTTGCGCGGCAGCGGCTTTCGAGACGAACCAGACATTCACGCCATCGATGGAGGGTTGATCCATGGCCGCAAACAGCTTCTCGCGGTCTTCCGCAAACTCGCGGGAAGAAATGCGGCACAGGGTATGTTGTGCGCCCAGTGTCTCTGCGACCAGACCTGCAAGCGGTGCTTCGTCGTAGGGGGTGTCGCGGTACTCGTCGAAGCCCAGCGTCACCGTCCGCAATTCACCATGCGCGGCGGCAGAAGCAGCCAGCATGGTGGAGTCCAGCCCCGCCGACAGGAAGACCCCGACCGGCACGTCAGCCACCATGTGGGCTGCCACGCTGTCTTTCACCGCAGCCGCAATCCGGGCCAGCGTCTCATCGAGCGCTTCGGCACCCGCACGCCGCACATCACGCAAGCCCAGCAGTGGGCTATCGAAACAGACGGGGACGGCAGCACGCTTCCCGTCGATGCACATCCAGTGCCCGGCAGGCAGGGCACGGATGCCTTTGTACAGCGTCCAGGGCTCCGGCACGCTGCCCCACAGCATGAAACCGGCATGCCCTGCCGGCTCCGGCCGGGTGTTGACCTTGCCAGCGAGCAAGGTTTTCACTTGCGACGCGAAGCGGACCGACCCACCATCATCGGCGTAGTAAAGCGGCTTGATACCGAAGGCATCACGCGCGAGGAACAGTTTGCGCTGCCGCGCATCCCACATGGCAAAGGCAAACATGCCACGCAGACGATTCAGCATGCCCATGCCGTCACGTGCATACAGCTTGAGCAGGACCTCGGTGTCGGAATGTGTGCGGACTACCGCCCCGCCAGCCTGCAACTCCGCCCGCAACGCGGCATGGTTGTAGATCTCGCCATTGAAGACGATCCAGTTGCCGGTCTCCGGGTCGTGCATGGGCTGTGCGCCGGCTTCTGACAGCTCGATGATCGCCAGTCTGCGATGCGCCAGCGCCACACGCTGGTCGTCGGACACCCACAGCCCGGCACCGTCGGGGCCGCGTGCCAGCATGGTCTCCCGCATGCGCAAAAGCTCCGGCACGTCGACGGGCGGCGCGCCTTCACGATATGCAAAAACTCCTGCTATCCCACACATAAACCCGCCCCGTTGATGTTTTTGTGTCCGGTCATTGCCGGTTCGCGGCTGCAGCCAGCACGCGTTCATAAACTGCCAGATACCCTTCGATAGCCTTGTCGGCATCGAAGCTTTGTCCCCATGCGGCGCAACGTGCTGCCAGCGCTACGCGCGCCTCTCCCTCGACGCTTGCCAGCCCGATCAGCACATCAACGTGCCGCGTCGCCCAGTCTTCGACTTTCTCGTCCGGCAACAAACGGGGAATGCAACGTGCGTCCGGCCCGCCCACTTCATTCATCGGCGCCTCATTCGTCGTCAGCACAGGGCAACCACAAGCCTGCGCTTCGACGATGGGCCAACCGAAGCCCTCGGCCAGGCTAGGAAACAACAGCGCCCTTGCCCGCGAATAGGCAGCATGCAGCACCGCCGCACTGGCACCGGGCAAAAACTTCACGCTCGCATTGGCTGGCAGCGTATCGAGGACCGCCTGCAGCGCAGGCGTCGGCATGGGTGACACGCACCACAGCGGCACGGGCTTCGCGCTGCGCAGTGCGTATTGCCGGTAGAGATGCAGCACACCGGGCACATTCTTGTACCACTGGTAGCCCCCGACGAAGATCAGGAAGCCCTCGCCAGGCACCGCATGCCCCGCCCCCTCCAGCACCTGGCGCGAAGCCTCCGCCGACATGGGCGAAAACGGATAGTTGAGCCCGTTAAGCACGACCTCCGAGATGGCAGGCTGCACACGCGAAGTACGGTGCAGATCTTCGCGGGACTTCGCAGAAATCGAAATGAAGTTGCGACCCTTCTCGAAGCCACTACGGATGAATCGTTGGTAGATGCGCCCCGTCCAGCCGGTCGGATTCTCCTGCACCTCGCCCAGGGCTGAACGCAAAGCGAGCAGATCATGCACATGCACAACGTGCGGTCGATGTGCCACCAGAGGCACCCAGGGGCCTAAGGCCTGGTCGCAGAAAACAAACAGCGTATCCGCAGACTGACTACGCAACAGCTTCTTCACCTGCGCAGGGAACACGATGTACTGATCCAGGTAACCCATCCACTTCGCGAGCTTCGAATGCTTGAACCATTCGAAGAAATGCGGCAGTGGCTGCCAGACTTCGACGTCATGGCCACGTTGCAAATAGGCTTGGCGCAACATCTCGGCAAAGCGCGGCATGCTCTGCGAACCAAGGAAAGCGGGATGAGCGAACAGGACGATCTTCATTCCGAACGCAGGGTCACCTGCCGCCCCCCAACATCCGTGCTCGCGAGGTCGAAACGATTGAGTGGCTTGTACCTTACCTTTTTCTGTCCAAGGAATTTTGCGGCTTTGTAGACCAACAGATAAATCACGATGGTCTGCACAACTCCACGCAGCACACCACCCAACATCTGGTGGAAAGATTCAGCCGTAATGCCGTATTGAAAGGTTGTCCAGATTGCCAAGAGGCCCGGCACGGAAGCCATGCCCCATCCGTCATTTCGCTTCAACGCAAATATGTCGATGGCCAGAAACAACAGCGGACAGAGCAACATGTACACGATGGCAAAGCCTGCGCCAAACAACGCAATCCCCTGACCAAAGATCGAGCCAGTCGCGTAGCCCCCCAACGAGTGCCCCACAACACTGTGGGCCAGAAAGTCGCCCATGGAAAATCGCAAGTCCAGTTTATCTACACCAACCTGAAACAAATTGAGTACAGGCTGAGGAAGAATCGCCCACAGAAACCCCCCCGTTGTCTCACCCAGGCGTTCGATGTCGTCTTCGCGCATGTGTGCGCCGAAATACATCGCGTTGTCGTGAAACTTGGTTTCGGAGAAGCGAGCAAGTAATGCATTCTCGATGTAGAGCTCGTCATAGCCAGTTCTGGCCTCTTGCACGCGCTTCTTCCCGACGCTTTGGACCTTCTGTGGGTCCATCAACACCTCCACCGTCTTCTCCAGCATCTCAAGCTTTGACGAATAGAGACGGTCTTGGCGCGCAACCACCATCGCTTCCGCCAGATAGCTCAACGGATAACTAAGTGCCCAGCAAAGTACCGCCAAAGCGGCGGTCATCCAGATCTGTCGCGCAGTCACTTCTGCACGACTGCGCAGCAACTCCAACAACATGATCAAGGCAATCGTGATGCCGCCCTTGAACATGATGGCGCGCGTATTGGCCGCAATGGCTACCAGTCCAATGGCTACAGCAAAGACTGCAAGCCACGTGTAGTTCAAGCGCGTACTGCAATAGTCTGGCCCGACTCGACTACGAAAAACTGGAATCAGGAAAGGAGCGACAACAAGAAAACTTAATCCATTGCCTAGCTGGTATAGAAATCCAATCTTGGACATCAGCAAGCCCAGCAATCCCACAACCCCTATCCACCACAGAGCACGGATCGATGGCACCTCGTGCAGCCCTGCTCTGATAAGAAAACTTGGGCGTTCCATCTTCGGACGCGCCACGACACTTCCTTGCCGCCACCACCTGTATACCGAATGCATTATCAATGCGCCGGACTGCGCTGCAGCCAGCACCGAAAAGGTTATCAATGGCTGTCGCAAGTTGTCGCTAACCGAGGTCAGCGCCAGGGACTGAAACAACATTGCCCCAGAATGAGAGGTAACGTTGAAGCCCAAGAGCGCCATCGACGACAACGGGTGTGAGTCCACAGCGCGTGTCCAGCGCAAGTACAGAAGACACGCCACCGTTGACGAATAGATGATGCACGCGCAGGCAAGATTGTTGATCGAAGGATCGATGAAGCACTGCGCTACGAAAGCCAGCGTGAAGCACAGCAGCAGAAGGTTGTGTGTGAGTTCCTTCGCAATCATTGCCGCACCAAGCCTTCGTACAGATCGCCGGCTCGCACACCGTAGGCATCCCAGCCACCGATGCTGCGCACCTTGCTGAGGGCGGCCTGCGACATGGCGTCACGCAACACTTTGTCGTCCGCCAGTCGTTGCAGACGCGCTGCCAACGCATCCGCATCACGCGGCGGCACGATGAAGCCTTCTGCACCGTCGGTGAAGAGGTCTTCAGATCCGGTGTGCGTGGTCGCGATGACAGGGCAGCCGCAGGCCATGCTCTGTGCCTGCACGAGCGCCAGGCCTTCTTCGATGCTGGGCAACACCATGACGTGCGAACGGCTCATCACCTCCTTGAGCTGCGACTGCGGCATGTGGCCCAGCACGCGTGCCTCTTCAGGCCACAGGCCGCGCTGGCGCAACAGGGCGATCAGCTCGGGCGCAGGGCTGCCGACGAAGGTGAGTGACTTGCGCGGATGCTGCAGCTGGCGCCAAGCCTGAACGAGGTATTGCACACCTTTGCGCAGCGACATGCCGCCGACGAACAGCACATCGAAGGTTTGTGGATCGGGGCTGCCAACAGGCTGGAAGCGCGACAGGTCGACACCATAGGGCAGCACAGCGAGCTTGTCGGCAGGTACGCCGTGCGCAAGAAAGGTTTCGCGGTTGAAGTGCGAGGGCACGGTGATGAGGTCTGCCTCGGCGTACTCAGCCTCTTCGCGAGCGATGACGCGCGGGTCAACGCCGCTCCAGGGCACGCCCCACTCTGCGTGCTCAGCGCGCAGCAACGCGTCTTGCGCGCGGATATGCGTCGAGCCACGGTCGCAGACATAACGCCCGCCACGCTGGCGCACCTTGCGCCCGGTGAGCAGCGCCGAACCCGACAGGCCGACAAAAACGTCGCAAGCCGGCAAACGCATGGCCGAGTAGCGATCGAAGGTGATCTTGTCGAAGAACTCCATCTCGCGGATGAAGCCTGCGCCCAGCTTGTGCAATTGCGGAAAGCCCATGTAGGGGCCATGCACCCAGGCGAAGCTGCGGATCATGCTGGCGGGCAAGCCTTCGTTGCGCAGCTTGAACGAGGGGTAGCCGGTGAATACGGCTGACAGCGCGCCGCGCGCATGCAACTGGCGCGCGAGATCGAAGGTGTGGAACTTGCCGATGGTGGAGAGGACGACTTTCACGCTGAAACCTTTACCAAGGGAGCGGCACCACGCAAGACCGACAGGGCAAACCCCATGCAGACACCTGCGATGCCGACTTCCGTGACGAGCATGGCGAGCACCACGCCCTTCAGCTGCCACCAGTGACCGAACAGCGCGGCGAAGGCCACGCACGCAACGCCCATCAACAGGGTCCACAGCGCCAGCGAACCGTGACGGTTGATGGCCATGAGCAGGATGCGCGGCACATGCCACAGGCCGCCAAACATCGCATACAAAAGCATCAGCAACATGACAGAAGGCACAAATTCGATTTCGCCATGTGTCCAGATCCGCAACAACAAGGGCGCAGCGAAATACAGCATGGCACTCAGACCGACAGCCTGTGCGGCGGCGAGCCACGCACCGCGACGGAACAACGGCAGCATGGCCGAACTGCCACCGGCGCCGTAGAGCCGCGAGAACTCGGGCCACAAGGCGTGACTGAAAATGGCGGTGAGCTGCACAGCCACGCGGGCGATGGTGCGGTAGGTGTTGAACAAGGCCACGATGGCCGGCCCGAACAGGCTGCCAACCAGCAGGGTCACGCCCTGGAAGCTGATGGCATTGGTCAGCGGGAACACCATGAATGACAGCGCGGGACGCAGCATGGCGCGAACCTCTTGCCCGCTGGCTTCGCCCAAGCCCCAGGCCAGGCCGTGCGTGGAAGCCTGACTGAGCCAGGCCGCAGCCAGCGTGCCAGCCGTGCGGGCCGCCAGCCCGCCAAGCGCGACGGCGGCGAAACTGCCATCGAGCCACAGACCCAGCATGTAACCGCCCCACTCCAGCAGGCGCACGAGGTTGCCCAGCATCGTGCCTTGCGCGTAGCGACCCGTGGCCTTGAATACGGCTTCGGACAAACCGCCGCACAGGCTCATCAACACGCCCAGAACGAGGGCAGAGAGTGCAATGCGCGCACTGGTGTCACCCAGCACGGACAGAGGCAGGAGCAGGATGGCCGGCACCAGCAGCAAGGCCAGCGCGCCGCATACCAGCAGCATGAAGGCTTGTGCCGTCTGGAACACGCGTCGTGCTTCGGTCACCTGTCCTGCCCCCAGTGCCATGGTCATGCGGTTACCGGCGGTGGTGACCATGCCGACGTCAGCCATCGCCACATAAGCAGGCACCGCCGAAAGCAGCAGCCACTGACCATAGGTCGCAAGATCCCAGCGCCACAGGAACAGGGGCAGCGAGGCGAGCTGGATGCCTATGTTGACCGCTTGCCCGAAAGCATTGGCGCCTGTGCCGGCGAGTATGCGTCGGAAGAGTCCGTTGCTCATGCCGGCACCGCGACGGGGGTCTGAGTGCCGCTGAACGCCTCGTCGAGAATGCGCGCCAGAGTCGGCTCGTTGTAGTGCGCATTGACACCCAGCCGTGCGTGCCCGGCCTGTGCAATGGCCAGCCGACGGGGCTCGTCAGCCAGTGCGGCCATGCTCACGGCGGCGCACTCTTCCGCGTCACTCCAGAACAGGGCTTCGACCCCTTCGGCGTACATGGCGGTGTGCTCGGCAGTCCGCTCAGCGCAGAGCAGCGCCCCCAGTGCGGGGATTTCCATCGAGCGGGTGGTGTGCATGTCGCGATTGCCCTTCGACAGCAAACCAAGATTGAGCTTGGCGCATTGCAGGGCCTTGGCATAGTCGTCACCGGCCACGGCACCGCCTTTCCAGCAAGCCTTCAGTTGCGACCACTCGGGCGCCTTGTGCCAGTTGGGTCCGCGAATGGACAAGGGCACTCCGCGACGCAACAGGTCCAGCAGGAACGGGCCGCGCTCGGGAAACCAGGTACCCAGGAACAACACCTCGCTGTCCCAGGTTTCGTGGTCTCCCTCTGCAAGCTCACGTGGTGCATGCGAAATCTCGTCTGCGGTCATGAAGACGCGCAGCACTTTCCGTGCGCCGAGCGCCAGCGCTTCCTGCTGATTGACCGGGCGCACGACGACTTGCAGATCGTAGAAAGGCTGGCTCTGGCGGAGCGCGGTATAGCGCCTGCCATCGCGCGGACCGAAAGGATCGTCGATGCTGTAGGCAAGCACCCGGCCTGCTACGCGGCGCAGGGTGGCGATGACGCGCGGCGTCACCCATTCGCCACCATCGACGTAGCAGAGGTCGTAGCGAGCCTGTTGCAGTTGTGCCGGCAAGCGGGCGCAGATCAGGCGCTCGAAGTATTGCCCACCCAAGCGCCAGGTGATGCGATCAACCCAGGGCGTGGCGGGTAGCAGGCGACGCAGCTCGATGTGCTCGACCTGATGGCCCAGCCGGCGCAGTGCGTTGGCACGATCAAGGCAGGTGCCGCTGACCGGGCCAAGGTAGAGGATGTGCAGCCGCGACGTCGCCATCGCGGGCCTCAGGACTGCGTCAGGGCGCCGAAGAACGCGCGTCGGTCCGCCTGCTTGATGGCGGCCAGGAAATCGGCGCGGAACACCTCTTGCAGCTGCTGCGAAGCCGTCTCGTCGCTGGAGATTTCAGAAGTGCGGAACAGCAGTCCATCACCGATGAAGCCCTGCGAGGCCAGGTGCATGCGCACGAGGTTCATCGAAATGCCCGTGCCAGCGACGATCTCGTCACCCATGCGGATGAAGTAGGACACCTGTTCGATGCGCGGGCCCAGCGTGGCGCGCATGTGGAATCCCCCGACACGGGTCTGCCCCACCGACAGCACCGCCGGCGAGAAGGTTTCGATGCGGAAGCCTTGCGAGGAGTAGCAGGACTCCGGCCGGTGCAGCAACTTGGAGTAGCTCTGCTCGTCGCCATAGGCCAGCGACAGCATGATGCGACGACCCGTCGGGCGATGCAGGTAGGTGCGGCTGACGACCTGCGAGTACACGCCGATCAGCGAAGCCTCGCGCACGGGATCGATGATGGCGGAGCGGCCGTCGTCGAGCAGCACCCAGTCACCGAAAGTCTTGGGAGTCAGCTGCTCGTAGTCCGGCTTGCCGATATGGGCGTACCACAGCGTCCGCGGTGTCAGCACCAGGCCGATCAGGGCCAGGGCTACGAGAAAGATCGCTACGGTGAGGCCACGCGTAGCGAAGCTTCGCGCAGGCAGCATCTGGCGGGGCAAGGTGTCAGCGGCCACGGAAACGGTTCCCGATCATTCGCAGCAGTTTGTCTGCGATCAGCATGAAGACGAGCCCGGACAGGAACAACACCATGCCGGCGAATCCATGCAGGAAGCCCTGCCCCGCTTCGTCACCGAAGTAGTAGGTGATCAAAGCCAGCACGATGACGCGCACGACGTTAGCCGTAAACGAAATGGGCACGATCAGCAGCGGCAGGGTGAAGTTGCGCAGCATGGAGGTGTGCCGCACGACGTTGAGGTAGAAGACACCCAGGGCTTCGAGCATGAAAAGGGTGCGCATGCCGGCGCAGGCGTCCGCCACCAGCAGCTGGTATTGACCGATGGCGATGATGACGCCGGTGCGCGAAATGGGATATCCCACGGCGTAGAGCACTTCTTCGGTGACAGCGGACACGCCGGTCTTGAGAATTTCGCTGATCGGCCCTACGAGCGCATTGGGCAAGGGAATCATGAAGAGCATGAACACCAGCGGGAAGATCATGACTTTCGCGAGTGGCTTGCCGCCCGACAGGAAGATGACGCCTGTCAGGGCCACGACGTAGGCGGCGACCTCGAAGTAGATGAGATCAACGATGCGCCCGGGCAGATACAACAGGGCCGCAAAGACAAGGCAAACCCAGCCAAGGATGGGCGCCGGCCGCGCGTCAGCCGGGGCTTCGTAGCGCGACCAGACATTCCAGATCAGCCAGTGCGCCAGCACGAAGATGATGGGACCGTGAGCATGTTCGTCATCGGTCCACAAACCGGAGGCCATCAGCCCCCAGAAGGTTGGCACGAACATCGCGGCCAGGCCCGCGAGCATGAGCGTGAGGTCCACGTTGCCCCGCGCGCCTTGCAGCAGCTGCACCGGGGTCGGCAGCGCCAGCAAGGCTTTGTCGCTCATCGCTGCACCATTCCACGCAGCATGTCGGCGTAGGCGACCTGTAAACCGGCCTGCAAGCCGGTACGTGCCTTCCAGCCACTGGCGGAAAGGCGCGACACATCCATGAGCTTGCGTGGCGTGCCATCGGGCTTGGTGGTGTCGAACACGATGTCACCCGTGTAGCCGACAACGTCGCGCACCAGTCCGGCCAGTTCGCGGATCGTCACGTCATCGCCCACGCCGACATTGATCAAGGGTGGCTCGAAGCGTCCGGTCTTGCTTTCGTCGCTGCCCAGGAGCTTCTCGTACTCTGCGTCGGGCAGGCTCATGAGGTACACGCAGGCTTCGGCCATGTCGTCGCTGTAGAGGAACTCGCGACGCGGTGTCCCCGTACCCCACACGGTCACCGCAGGCGCCGCACTGGTCTTTGCTTCGTGGAACTTGCGCAGCAAAGCCGGAATGACGTGGCTGTTCTCTGGGTGATAGTTGTCGCCGGGACCGTAGAGGTTGGTCGGCATGGCGGCAAGGTATTTGGTGCCGTACTGGCGGTTGTAGCTCCAGCACATTTCAATGCCAGCGATCTTGGCCAGAGCGTATGGACGGTTGGTGGGTTCGAGGGGGCCGGTCAGGAGATGTTCTTCCTTCATCGGCTGCGGCGCGAGCTTGGGGTAAATGCAGCTCGAACCGAGAAACAGCAGACGGGTCACACCATGTCGCCACGCGGCGTGGATGACGTTGTTCTGGATCGCCAGGTTGTCGCGGATGAACTCGCCGGGGTAGGTGTTGTTGGCCACGATGCCGCCCACCTTGGCTGCCGCGAGAAAAACGTACTCGGGCTTCTCGGCCGCGAAGAACGCATCGGTTGCGGCTGCATCGGTGAGATCAAGCTCGGCGTGCGTGCGCCGGATCAGACCCGTGTGGCCCGCCGCTTCGAGCTGACGGACGATTGCTGAACCGACGAGGCCGCGATGGCCCGCAACGTAGATACGGGAGCCCTTGTTCATTTCAGCGCTCCGCACTCACAGCCACGTCAAAACCATGCTTCTTGAGCAAGGCATGGCGGCGGGCGGACTCGAGGTCGGCGGCGACCATCTCTTCGCACATCTCTTGCACCGTGATCTCCGGCACCCAACCCAGTTTCTGTTTGGCCTTGGTGGGGTCGCCCAGCAAGGTCTCGACTTCGGCGGGGCGGAAGTAGCGCGGGTCGATACGTACGAGCACATCACCGGGTTTGACCGCGGGGGCCTTGTCCCCTTCGACGCTGGCAACGATACCGACTTCATCAATGCCACTGCCTTCGAACTGCAGTGTGATGCCCAGATGTTCGGCACTCCACTGGATGAACTGACGCACGCTGTACTGCACGCCCGTGGCGATGACGAAGTCTTCGGGCTGCTCTTGCTGCAGCATCATCCACTGCATGCGGACATAGTCTTTGGCGTGGCCCCAATCGCGCAGAGAATCGATGTTGCCCATGTAGAGGCACTTTTCGAGACCCTGGGCAATGTTGGCGAGGCCACGCGTGATCTTGCGCGTAACGAAGGTTTCGCCACGACGGGGAGACTCGTGGTTGAAGAGGATGCCGTTGCAGGCATACATGCCGTAGGCCTCGCGGTAGTTGACGGCGATCCAGTAGGCGTAGAGCTTGGCAACGGCGTAGGGGCTGCGCGGGTGGAAGGGAGTGGTTTCCTTCTGGGGGATTTCCTGCACGAGGCCATACAGCTCGGAAGTGGAGGCCTGGTAGAAGCGGGTCTTCTTTTCGAGGCCGAGGAAACGGATGGCTTCGAGCAGGCGCAGCGTACCGATGGCGTCGACGTCAGCAGTGTATTCGGGCGCTTCGAAGCTGACCGCAACGTGTGACTGGGCGCCGAGATTGTAGACCTCGTCCGGCTGCACTTCCTTGAGGATGCGCGTGAGGTTGGAGGTATCGGAGAGGTCGCCGTAATGCAGTTTGAATCGGGCGTTCTCGATGTGCGGATCTTCGTAGATGTGGTCTACGCGCTGGGTATTGAAGGACGAGGCGCGGCGCTTGATGCCGTGCACTTCGTAGCCTTTTGCGAGCAGGAATTCGGCAAGGTAGGAGCCGTCCTGGCCGGTTACGCCGGTAATGAGTGCGACTTTCATACGGGTGATCGTTGGTCTGGATTACTGGGAACAGGAGTGAATGATCAGAATTCGTTCATGGCGCTGCCAACAATGCTGGCGCCCGTCTGTGCGATGAACTCCGCCGCTTCGCGCAGTTCTTTGGTCGAGGTGTGGTGGCGTCGGGCAACCATCAAGGCGCCGCGAGTACTGGCTGCGACAGCCTGCGCATCTGCAAACTCGCTGGCGGGCGGTGTGTCGACGAGGATGACGTCGAACTGGCTGGACAGATGAGACACGAGTTGCCCGAAGGCGGGTCGCGAAATCAGTTCTTGCGCATTGGGCGGCGACACGCCGGCCGGCAGGACAGAGAGTCCCTGCAGAGATTCGACGCGGCGGATGAGCTCATCGCCACCTCGCCCGCTGAGCAACGCCGACAATCCGGCGCGATTGTCGAGGTGGAAGTGCTCGTGCTGAACCGGGTGGCGCATGTCTGCGTCAATGAGCAGGGTACGCTCACCAAGCTGGGAGAAGACCACGGCGAGGTTGGCGGCGATCCAGCTGCGGCCATCCTTGCGGCGGGAACTGACGATGGCGAGTGCCTTGCGCTCCTGTTCGGCAGCGAACCAGCGCAGCATGAGCTGGGTGCGCAGGGCTCGCAGCCCTTCGAGCGCGCGGGAATTGAGAGAGAACGCAGCGACGACATCCCGGGAAACGCTCTTGTCGCCCGGCGGCAGGCATATGTAGTCGAACTGACGTGACAGGGCGAAGCTGATGTCCGCTTCCGTGATGAGGCGCAGTTCCAGCGCAGCATCACCAAAGCGGATGTTTTTCTCGCGCGACAAACGCAGTACGCGCTCGGCGTCACCAGGAGAAAGACGACCTGCATCGACGAGGATGGCGCCAATGGAGCGGGATGTCGCCATGAGACTTGCCGTAGAAACCGTGTTCATTGATGTCCCGATAGCAATGCGTCAAGCCGTCTGCATGCCGGACGGGCGGCGACGGGAAAACCAGGAGAAAAACCGGGGGCGCGGCGAGCGTTCGCGACGCATCACGCCAAGCACGGGGGCATCGAGAATGTCCTGCAGTTCGGCAATTCCGCGAACGCGCTTGTCGAACGGTTTCGGCCAGCAACACAGCCGCCACGCCGAGGAAGGTGCCGAAGAACATTGAAAGGATGAGGTTGAGGAACTTGCGCGGACTGGAGTGCCGGATGGGCTCAACCGCTGCATTGAGCAGGATGATGTTGGTCTGCTGCGTCTGGCTTTCGAGATTGGTCTGGGTGAAGCGCTGGTTGATGGTGTCCAGTGTGCGCTGGGCACTGACGACCTCGTTCTGCAACACGCTGACGTCGTCACGCTGCTGCTTGAGTTCGAGCACTTTCTTCTTTTGCACTTCGAGCGCGGCGCGCAGCTCGCCTTCGCGCTGGACGTTGACGCGATTGCTCGTGCCGATGGAGGCAATGACTTTGGCTGTCTCGACTTCGACCTTGTCACGCAAACCGGCAATTTCTGTCTCGACCTTCAGATACTCCGGGTGATTCTTGCCAAGCCGCTTGGAGAGTTCGTCGCGCTGGGTTTCCATACGGGCGAGATCGGACTTGAGGCCGGTCACCAGGGGGTTCTGCAGCACCTCGGCCATGTTCTCCTTGTTCGAGGCGGCAAACTGGCGCGAGGCAGAGTCGATGCGCACTGACTGTATGCCAACCAGTTGCGTAGACAATTCGTTGAGGCGGTTGGTCTCGATGTCCAGCCGCTCATCCGTAGCGACAATGCCGTGCTCCCGCTGATAGTCGGAGAGGCGTTTCTGTGCAACCTCAAGCTCTTCGCGAGCAGTCTTGGTCCGTTCCATGAAGAACGAAGCGTATTGCTTGGCCGGTTCGACGCGCAGCTCGACGTTGGTATCGATATAGGCTTGAGCAAAGGTGTTGGCGAACGCCGCAGCGGCAGTCGGATCTGGCCAGGTGAACTCCACCTGGAAGACGTTGGATTCGCGCGAGGGCTTGACCTCAAGGCGCTGGATGACCATGTCAGCCAGCCATTTGTCGAACGAACCTTTGCCTCCCGTGACGTCCTGCCACTGGGCTTTGAAACCCGGCACCTGGTCAAGCTTGAGCAAACGGATGACTCGACGAGCGACGCGATCGCTCTTGAGGATATCGATCTGCGTGCTCATGAACGAAGGCAGCAAGGCCGCTTGCGTCGGCAGACCCGTGATCGGGTCGATGCCCTTGGCATCCACCAGGATGGTGGCGGCGGCGGAATATTGCTTGGGCAAAACGAAGCTGTAGATCATCGTCAGTACGACGATGGTGCTGGCAACGCCGACAAGCAGCCATTTGCGGGCGAACAGGATCTGCAGGAACTGTGCGGGAGTCATGGAGCGCGTCTCAGAACAGGCTTTCGCGAACGTACATCACGTCGTCCGCGCGCAAGAGGTCATCCATCTTCGGCTGGATGATCTGGGTTTTGCCGTCTGCACTTTTGCGATGGATCTGCAGGCCTCGCAGGGTGCCGCGCTGGGTGATGCCGCCACCGGACGCCAGTGCCTGCTGGACCGTCATGTCGCGCTCGATGCGGAAGGCGCCGGGGCGCTGGACTTCACCGTAGATGTAGAACATGGGCGCGCGCGGCACGAAGATGGCATCGCCACCTTGCAGGTAGATGTCCTTGCCGCCATCTCCCTCGGCGAACAATGTGTTGATGTCGAATTCGCGACGGAAGAATCGACCGTCACGGCGCCCGGTCAGGACGATGGTATCGGCGCCTGTGGGTGCAATCCCGCCAGCCGTGGCAAGCACGTCGGAGAAGCGCATGTTGGCCGTCTCCAGCGGGTAGCGCCCCGGGCGCATGACCTGCCCCAGCACGACGACCTGGCTGCCACGTGCCTGCATCAACAACACGGTGACCTGGGGCTTGAGGATGAAACCGCCGTCCTTGAGCAATTGCGCAATCTTCTGCTCGCCAGCCTGCAGCGTCAGCCCGCCAAGCTTGAACGTACCGATAAGCGGCAAGGTGATGCTGCCCGACTCGGAAACCCGCGCCTCGGACGACATGTCCGGATTCTGGAACACGCTGACCCGGATGACGTCACCGGCATCGAGCAGGTACTCGGGATTGCTGGTCTGAGCCAGGGCGCAGGACATTGCACACAGGCTCAGCACAAAAGCAAACAGGTTTCTGAAAAACCACTTCATGTCGTCATGCATCCTGGTGGAGATCTTCAGATATACAGGCCCGATTGGGCCATCACTTCATACCGGCAGCAACGCCTTTGACCAGATCTGCCGAAGGGCCAGAGGCTTCAGGTGCAGGTGCGGCAACCGGCGCGGAAGGCGCCGCGACGGGTTCGGAGACTGCAGCGGTCGGCGCACTCTGGAAGCTGGAAGCCATGCCGGCGAAGTCACCCTTGAAGTCGAGCTTGGCAGACTTGCGCAGAGACTTGATCTCGCTCACCACAAGCTCATTCCGCCGCGAATTGGCGATGAAGCGCTCGATGACGGGCTTCGCCTGCTCCAGTGTCACTGGCTCGGAACGAGCCTGCACGAGGTGCACCAGCTCCACGCCGGCCGGACCGGTTGCGATGATGATCTGGCCATCTTTCATCTGCGACAGGCGCGGCACGCTCTGCATGGGCAGCTGCTCTGCCGCCTTGGTGCCGCCATCGGTCACGATGCGCAGATTCTCGCCCTTGGCCCACTGGGCAATGTCTTCAAGCGAACGATTCTTGGCGTGCATCTCCTGCACTACAGCCACTTTTTCCTTGGGAGCCTGGATGCCCAGCACGCGATACGTGTAGACCTTGCGTGCAGCGAACAGCTCGGGGTGTGCCTTGAAGTAATCGGCCGCGTCCTGCTCGGACGGCTTGGCTGCGCCGGCGGCCACGCTCTCAAGGTATGCGCGCTGGAGGATTTCGCGGCGGGCGGCTTCGAGCTGCTGGACGACTTCGGGATTGCGATCAAGTTTGCGATCAACCGCCTTCTGCACTGCCAGCTCCTGGTCGATGAGACGGGTCAGGATTTGCTCGCTGGCGGCTTTGGCTTGTTCGGGACGAACGTTGCTGCGTTGCAGGACAAAGTTGATCTGATGAACCGACACCTCGCCGTCGTTGACGCGGGCTGCAACCTGGGTGGCGCCCTTGTCGCTCTTGGAACACGCGCCCAACATCAGGACAAGCACGATCGCAGACAGGGAAACGGACAATCGGTCACGCAGCAGGGTGTTCATCGGTACCTCAGGGTTGTTGGTAGGTTGGCCGCTCGAGAGAGCGGCGAAAACTAACAGCGAAGTATTACAGTCCGCCTACCGGGAGCCGGGATTTCCGGCGCGTTCAACAAGGGGGCGAGATTGGAACACAAGCTCGCCAGCCAGGAGATGAAAAGCGGCGAGAGTCTGCCACAGACGATTTCCGGAGCCCGGCAATCTGCCACAGACGCCCCACAGACCCGTTACAAGCGCGAATTGCAGCAATGCGTAAAAATCGTCAACACAACTGGCGGCCGCGTGTCAGTAATATGACAGAAATACAGTCCAAACGGCGGCGTAAATGCTTGATGGGCGCAGAGAATCGTCAAAATCCGCGCCGTGACTCACATCACAACCCAGTGTAAAAAAAGGCGCCACCCGGGCGCCTTTTTTTCTGACCGATTCAGCCCGCTCGACGTCGTGCGATGCCTGCAAACATTCCAGCGCCCAGAACCATCATGCTCCAGGTCGGGATTTCTGGAACCGGGCTGATGAGGGACACAACGGACAGGGAAACAAACTGCTTGCTGACGAAAGCATGGCCGCTGGAACTGCCTGCACGTGCACCGAGCAGGGAGTCAATTGTCACCTGCACATCGGTTGCGCCCGCACTCAGCAACTGGGTGCCGACGGTCTCCCAGCTACGCTCATAAACGCCGCCAGCCGCGCCAACCGCCGCCACACCGCTACCAACCATGGGCGCATAGCTGACGGTGGGGTAGCGACTGTCCACGGTGCGTACGACGCCACCCGCGTAGATTTCGGACGCGGCACCATCGATATGCAACTGGCCCGCCTGGAGGACACTGGCCGAACTGAGGAAGTAGCCAGCGTCGGCCACGATACGCAGGCCGAACGAATCACCGGAGAAGGTCCAGGCCGGCAGGGCGGACTGGGCTTCGAAAGAGCCCGCGGGCGCTGTAAAAACCAGCGATACGCCATCGACAATATCCGGCACGCCAAACAGCGCGACCAGGGAGTCATCGACGTACACGTCGAAGCCAGTTGCATCGATGCGAACTTCGGTGGCGCCTGCGCCAGGGGCCGATATCAGCAGCAAAGTGGCGGCCAGCGCGGAAACAATGCGGCACAACGGTTGTTTCATGAGGCTGCTTTCTGAAGAAAAATGGCACAAATTCCAAAGCACTTCAGCCTGCAAGCAACCGCCATGCCAACGCACCGCAGACTGTAGTCCCATGTCTCGTAAACGAAACAAAACCGGAGCGGCCATCCCGCGTGGCAATGCGCCGGGATCTCTCAATAAACGTATTGGAGACTCAGCCAGCAGGACTGCGCGTCGTAGTTGTAACGGATGTGGTTGGCGTCACGCTTGTGATTCTGGATGGCCAGCGAGGCGGTCATGTTGACGACCGGGATGTAACTCAGCGTCAGCGATGACACACGGACATATTCCTTGCGTTCAATGGGCTGACTCGTCCCGGGCTCGATGTATCCGTCATACTTTCGCCGCTGGTAATCGAAACCACTATCCAGTCGCAACTTCGCGCTCATTGCCCAGTACCAGTGCGCCTGGACACCGTTGATGTCGGCTTGCGCAGAACCTGAGTTACTGGCCGCGCTCCGCTCCCGGATCAGGCGCAGACTGTAGCTGGACTGACCTGCCGGCACCCAGAGGTGATTGAGACTGAAGCGGAGATTGCGACTGGTTGCGCCATCGTTCCCGCGCTGCAGTTGCACCCCTGCACTGCCATCCAGTTTCGATACGGCTGATCCGGAATAGGCACCGAGAAGATTAAAGGCGTTCTCGCGCCAACCCCGGTCGCCGCTGTATTCGCGACGCGCCTGACGAAACTGGACGCCCAGCTTGTTGCCTGTCAGCGGCCAGTAACCGAAACCTGCCTGGAACAGACGGCCGTTATAGTCGCCGCCGTTGCGGGCCGTCGTGGAGTTTCGCTGCCGCTCATCTTCCAGGCTGAGATCGGTACGCCAGTCGGTCCGGTAACGAATCTCGGTTCCCGCATGCAAGGCGCTGGTGTCGACGACGTTGGAAACATAGCTCAGCCGGTCTGAGTAGTCGCTCTGGACAGAGCTGCGCTTGTAAAACACGTCCCACTGGTTGTAGGCGCCGAAACCTCCGCGCCATCCCGCCTGCCCATCATCCAGATCGTAATTCGCAGTCTTGTGAATCTGGTAACGGGTTATCGCATGGCGGTAGGAGCCGAACAGGTTCTGCCGACCGATCAGCTTGTCTGCGGCCAGCTGCAGTGTTGTGGTTGAACCCAGATCATCCCTGCGTTCCGAGCCGATCAATTGCGTGGCATTGCTGTCTGGCGCCAGCCGGTAGAGGTTGTCGTCATACGCGACACTCTCGGCAGCCGTCAGCTCCAGCACATTGCCGTCGCGCGCATGCAAGCCGGTCGACCAGGTACCCAGTACAACGAGTACAGCCTGTGCCAGAAAGGGAGTGCAGGGAGATTTCATTTATCAGGTAGCAAAGCCAGCAGCGAGCGGCCGGGAGTTTAGCCCGGCTTGATGCTCGCCGTGCTACAGACAAACGACAGGCATAGCAAGCGCCGGCTTTCCGACATGTGTCACACGAACTACACGCTGGACGGTATATCCTGCTGCATTCCGGAGTGCCCGGGGGCACCAAATATCCGGAGCAACGTGTCCAGCCCCTTGCGGTCGCTGGACCGGGCCAAGAATCTTGTCACTCATGTTTGCAGCACTCGACCAAAACCGCCAGCGCAGCCTGGCAAGAGCCAGTTTCAGCCTGTCACACGCCGTCGAGACCTTTCTCGACCCCGTGGTGATCGTCGGCTGCCTGTTTGCGACTGCCGTCTACCAGGGCGAGCTGATCGAAGCGCCGTACATCCTGCTGGCACTCATTGCCTTCTCTCTGTCCTTCCCCGGAGCACTCAATCTGGCCGACAACCGCCGGCGCATGATGCGCAAGACGGTGATGAACTGGGGCACGATCGCCCTGATCCTGCTGGCCTTTGGCTATGCAACAGGTTACGAACGCTTCTTCCCCGACCGCGTGCTGTACGGCTGGATCGGCACCTGCTTCGTTGCCCTGCTGCTTGCGCAGCAAATTGCGGTGTGGGCGCTGCCCAAGGTGCTGGAGAACGGCAACCAGAGCACGGCCATCATCGTGGGCGGCAACGAGATCGGGGTGACGCTGGCGCGCCAGTTCGAGGGCAACCAGTACCTCGGCATCCGGTTGCTGGGCTTTTTCGATGACCGCTCGCGCGAGCGCCTGGGGGTGCTGGAGCACCGCCAGATCCTCGGCCGCCTCAAAGAACTGGCCGAATACGTGAAGGCCCACCACGTCGAGCACATCTATCTGGCGCTGCCGATGGCGAGCCAGCCGCGCATCCTGACCCTGCTCGAAGAACTGAAGGACACGACGGCATCGATCTTCTTCGTGCCGGACATCTTCGTCACCGACCTGATCCAGGGCCGCATGGACAACATCAACGGCATGCCGGTGGTGGCCGTCTGCGAGACGCCGTTCACGGGCGTGAACGGCATGTTCAAGCGCTTGATGGACGTGGTGCTGAGCCTGCTCATCATCGTGCTGATCTCGCCCGTGCTGCTGTTGTGCGCGATTGGCGTCAAGCTGTCCTCGCCCGGCAGCATCATCTTCCGCCAGCGCCGCTACGGGCTGGATGGCAAGGAGATCGTGGTCTTCAAATTCCGCTCGATGACGGTTTGCGAAGACGGTGCCGTAGTCACTCAGGCGACGAAGAACGATCAGCGTGTCACGCCGATCGGCGCTTTCCTGCGTCGCACCTCGCTGGATGAGCTGCCGCAGTTCTTCAATGTGCTTCAGGGCACGATGAGCATCGTCGGGCCTCGCCCGCACGCCGTGGCGCATAACGAGTCCTACCGCAAGCTCATCAAGGGCTACATGGTCCGCCACAAGGTCAAACCGGGCATCACAGGCTGGGCACAGGTGTGCGGTTGCCGTGGCGAAACCGAGACCATCGACAAGATGGAGAAGCGCATCGAGTACGACCTCGAATACCTGCGCACCTGGTCGATCACGCTGGACCTTTGGATCATCATCAAGACGGTTCTCGTCGTCCTGACGGATCGCAAGGCTTACTGAGCCCGTACTGGCGCTAGCCCGGGGGCTGACGGCAAGCCCCCTTCCCGAATCTCCGCACACCCGGGCGCAGCCCGAAACAATCCGTCACACACAAAACGTTGCTATAGACAACCGTTGCTTGTAGCATCCATGGCATCCGCTTTTGCTTCCCTGACCATGCCACCCAAATCCCCACCCCGCGATGCCGCCATACTGCGCGAAGCCATGCGCCTGTTCATGTTCGAGCAGCGACGCTTGCTCAGCGAACTGGATGCGCCACAGGCGCGCATGCTGATCGTGCTGTTGCGCAAGAAGGAGCTGCTGCAGAGCGAACTGGGGCGCCTGCTGGGCCTGGAGAAGAGCTGGGTCAGTCGCGCTGTTCGACAAGCTGGTCGCGCTGGGCTGGGTGACGCGCAGCACCGCTGCAGCGGACCGCCGCAACCTGCTGCTGCAATTGAGCGACGAGGGCACTCGCGTCGCCCGCGAGGTGGATGCGCGCATGAACGCCCACGCCGCCAGCGTGCTTGATCGCCTGTCGCCCGATACCCGGCCGCAGGTCATCGCCGCGCTCGAAGCCCTTTGCGTGGCGCTGCGTACGCCTGGAGACGCGTCATGAACGCCGCGCCGCGCAGCTTCAAGGCTTCTCTGGCCGCGATGATCGGCATCAGCTTCGTGATCATGCTGATCGCCGTCGACGCCACCGTGGTCGGCACCGCCATGCCGCGCATCGTCGCCGAGCTCAAGGGCTACGACCTCTACACTTGGACGGCATCGGCCTACCTGCTGTCGAACGCCGTGATGATCCCCATCATGGGCCGCCTCGGTGATCTGTATGGGCGCAAGCCTTTCGTGATCGGCGCGGTCATCGTGTTCACCATCGCCTCGGTGTTGTGCGGGCTTGCGCAGAGCATGTTGCAGCTGGTGCTGGCGCGCGGCCTGCAGGGCATTGGCGGCGGCATGCTGACCGGCGTGGCCTTCGCCTCGATCAACGACCTGTTCCCGGACCGCCTGCAGCGCGTACGCTGGCAGGCCATGCTGTCGGCCACCTTCGGCATCTCGTCAGCCATCGGCCCGTCACTCGGTGGTTGGCTGACCGAACACCTGGGCTGGCGCAGCGTGTTCTACGTGAACATTCCCATCGCCCTGCTGGCCTTGCCCGTGATTGCGCGCTACCTGCCGCACATCGTGCATCACGAGGGCGAAGAGAAATCCATCGACTGGCTCGGTGCGCTGCTGCTCGCCATCAGCGTCAGTACCTTGCTGCTGGCCACCGAACAGGGGCAGATGCATGGCTTCGGCAAACCGCTGTTCATTGGCCTCGCCGTGCTGGCATTGGTCACAGGCGCGCTGTTCATCTGGCACCAGCAGCACTCTGCGGCGCCAGTGATTCCGGCACGCCTGTTCGCCAACCCGGCAGTGCGCAAGTTCGCTGCGCTGGGTGTGCTGACTGGCCTCGTGATGTTCGTGCTGATCTATTACTCGCCGCTGCTGTTGCAGGGCGGCTTCGGCCTGTCACCGAAAACAGCGGGCTTCGTGATGACGCCGCTGCTGGTGATGATCACGGTCGGCAGCATCATCAATGGCCGCCTCATCGGCATGCTGAAGAAGCCAGAGAAACTCATCGCCTATGGCCAGATGCTGCTGCTTGCAGGCTGTGCGCTGCTGGTCAGCATCTCTGCAACGGGTCCGCAATGGCTCACCATGCTGAGCTTCGGCATCTGCGGTTTCGCGCTGGGCTTCCAGTTGCCCAATCTGACGCTGCAGATCCAGGCCGTCGTCGAGCGGCGCGACGTGGGCGTGGCCTCGGCGCTGATTCAGACAACACGCATGATCGGCAGCATGGTCGGCACCAGCATCGCTGGCGTCATCCTCAACGCAAGCTTCACGCATTCGCTCGACGCCAAACTGGCCCGCATCAACAACCCGGCCGTCAGCGAACTGCTCGATTCGCCACAGATCCTCGTGCGCGCTGAAGACCAGAGCAGCTTGCAGCAGCTCGCCAGCACACTCCACTTCGACGCCACTGCACTGCTGGCGCAGGCACGTGACGGGCTGGTGCAGGGTGTGCATCACGGCTACATCGCCTGCGCAGTAATCCTGATCATTGCCATCGTGTTGGCCTGGCGGCTGCCGCACTACAACCTGCAGCACAAGGATCGCTAGACCTGCGTCGCTTCGGTAGGTTGGCGCTGAGCACAGCGAAGCCCAACACGGAACGCGAAGGATGTTGGGCTTCCTTCGTCAGCCCAAGCTACGCACCTCACACCCGTGCCGCATCGCCGTACAACCAGCAACGCGACAGCAGTGCCGCAATGGCGCGCGTGGCGCTGTCGCAGGCCTCTTCGTCAGCGACGCAATCGAGGTGACAGGCTACCAATTCGCTGGCGCCGCGCGAGGGGAATTCGGCGTAGCGCGTCATGGCCAGCAGCGTGGCTGCCAGCGCACGTGCGTCGCAGGCTGCCGCAATGTCAGCCAGCGTGCCGATAGAGTCCGGCGCGCCCATCTCAGTGCGTCCCCAGCATCGTGTTGCTGCTCAGCTGACGCATGACTTGACCGCGCCAGCGCAAGGCCAGGGCGAAACACAGATCGGCCAGACGCGGATCAGCGCCCGCCTGCTCGGCCGCGCATTCGAGATGCCGCGCGACCTGTACCGCATTCTCGACGCAGGGGCACTCGACATAGCGGGTCATGGCGAACAGCGTGGCACCAGCCAACGAGGTGACCGCCTGGGTCGCCGATGTGATGGCGGTTTGCGGCGCGAGACTTTGATCGTTCATGCAGCGGCTCCTTGGGCGAATGTCCGGCATCGGACGGGCTGCATGCATTCTACACAAATGCGAATGATTCGCAATTGCGTAAACGCGTATAGCCAGCTTGCCAGAAAATCGATCTCCCCGTCCCGGAGCGACCGGCCGACGATGGTCAGCGCAACAATTTGCAGGTTTAATGCGCCCCTCGCCTACCCGGCCTCCGACCAAGTCCTCGCCGCCCCGCATGAACCTGCCCCGCCTCTCCGACTTCAGCCTGCGCAGCCAGTGCCTGCTCGCCCTTGTCAGCGGCACCCTCACGGTCTTCGCCTACGCGCCCTTCAACCTCTTCCCGCTGGCTGGCCTGTGCTTCGCCGTGCTGTGGCTGCTGTGGCAAGACGCCAGCCCGCGCCGCGCGCTGGGGCTCGGCTTCCTGTGGGGTTTCGGCCAGTTCTGGGCCGGCGGTGGCTGGCTGTTCGTGGCCTTCCACGTCTATGGCGGCATGAATCCGCCGCTGACCGTTTTCTTCCTGTCGATCTTCTTTGCCTACCTCGCCCTGTGGGGCACGCTGGCCGGCTGGTTGTTCGTCAAGCTGCGCTCGCCCCACCCGCTGTTCAGCGCCGCCATCGGTGCGGCCTGCTGGGCGCTCGGTGAATGGGTGCGCGGCTGGTTCTTCACCGGCGTACCCTGGCTGGCGCTGGGCTACACGCAGACGCCGCCCAGCCCTCTTGCGGGTTTTGCTCCACTCTTCGGCAGCTATGGGGCGGGCTTCCTGCTGGTCTTCGTCACTGCGCTGATCATCACAGCCTGCGCCGACAAGACACAGCGCATCCGCGCCGGCGTGCTGGCATTCACCATCCTTGCGATTGGCGGCGTGCTGCGCCTGATGCCCTGGACCGCCCCGGTTGGCGAGCCGATCAAGGTCGCCCTGATCCAGCCCAACATCCCCCAAGACCTCAAGTGGGACACCGCACGCTTGCAGGACTGGCTGCTGCGCAACCTCGAACTCACGCGCCAGCACCCTGCCCAGCTCGTCGCCCTGCCCGAAACAACGCTGCCGCTGTTCGACAAACAACTACCCGAGGGCTACCTGGACATGCTCGCCGAAGGCGCCAAGGCCATGGGCGGTGACGTCATCACCGGCACCTTCACGAGCGACGCGGCGGGCGGCATCTACAACAGCGCCATCTCGCACGGCACCCAGCCACGACAGGTCTACAGCAAGAACCACCTGCTGCCCTTCGGTGAATTCGTGCCCGGCTTCATGCGCTGGCTGCTCGACCTCGTCGCCATCCCCATGGCCGACCAGACGCGTGGTGGCGCTACGCAAGCCAGCATGCGCATCGGCAACCAGCTCGTCGCCGTGAACATCTGCTACGAAGACGTCTTCGGCGAAGAACTCATCCACGCCCTGCCCGAAGCGACGTTGATGCTCAACATGAGCAATCTCGCTTGGTACGGCAACTCGCACGCGCAGCCACAACACCTGCAGATCGCTCAATACCGCGCCATGGAAGCCGGCCGCCCGATGCTGCGCAGTACCAACACCGGCATGACAGCCATTGTCATGCCGGATGGATCGGTACCGCATGTGCTGAAAGCATTTACGACGGGAGCGATTGACGCGGAAGTGCGCGGCTATGGAGGGCTGACGCCCTATGCGCGCTGGGGGAACTGGCCGGTGCTGGGCGTATTGGCCGTCATCCTGGGATGGGCCTTCTGGCGTTCCCGACAGCAATCACGCTGAACACTGCTGCAACCGCAGTAAGCGCCACGAGGCCGGTATTCGGCCTCATGACGCGACTTCTGCTTACTCAGGCATTGCGGGTTCGACGCCCAAGGCAAACACCCGCCAATCCCAATGCCAACAGCGCCAGACTTGCCGGCTCCGGGACCTCTCCATCGGGATCTACAGGGCCGGACGGTGCCAGAGAGTCCAGCGAACCAACAATCACGCCGACACCCGCAACACTTTCATACGCCCATTTGTTGATCCAGGCTGAAGAATCGTTACCGAAAGTCAGCTGCGCCCAGCCATAGTGAAGGCCATCATTGCCCGCAAACAGGAAGCCGAGATAGCCCTGTGCTACGCCATCCCAAACACCACCATGACTACTGGACTCCGACGAGCTGTAGCAGACGTCGAGACCAAGAAAACCGCAGTGCCACGCATCCTCATAAACCGAATAGCTATACGACTTCAGCGTTTCGCCCGTAGTCGTCGCCCCTCCGGTGGGAAGCAAGCTGCCTGCGGCGAGCGGCGGGCCTGAAAATATCTGTGCACCACCTACAGCACTCACATAAGAACTACTACTGCCGCCATAGCCACCCCAGTAACAGGGCCCCAGCCACCAGGAGCAATAGGCCGAGCCATTGCTGTATGAGGAGCTGTTGTTGTTGATGTAAATCGCTTGCGAAGCAGAAAAGCTGATGGAGTTGTAACTGCTACCCGAAATGATCGTTGCCGATGCCTGGGTCGTTATCAACCCCAGACTCGACAAGGCAATGAGCAGCAGCCCTCTGATGAATGCATGCATACGAATGTCCCCTCAATTTCATATTGTTTGATTTGTGCACCGGAACGGTGCCGGCAAATCTTAGGGGAAACAAAATCGCATCGCCCGTGACGTCCATCACGTCACACAGAAATCCAACTGGTGTTACCGGAACACCACCGTGCGATTGCCATTAAGCAGCACACGATCCTCAAGGTGGTAGCGCAGGCCACGCGCCAACACCGCCTTCTCGATGTCCTTGCCGTAGCGCACCATGTCTTCGACCGAGTCGGAGTGGTCTACGCGGATCACATCCTGATCGATGATCGGCCCCTGATCGAGCTCGGCCGTCACGTAGTGGCAGGTCGCGCCGATCAGCTTCACACCACGCAGATAGGCCTGATGGTAGGGCTTGGCGCCGACGAAACTGGGCAGGAAGCTGTGGTGGATGTTGAGGATCTGGCCGGGGTAAGCGGCGCATAGCTCGGGGGAAAGTATCTGCATGTAGCGCGCCAGCACCATGCAATCGCCGCGCACCTCGTCGTAGAGGCGTGCGACTTCGGCGTAGGCCTTGTCCTTGTTGTCCGCCGTCACGGGCACATGATGGAACGGGATGCCGTGCCACTCGACGAAGCCACGGAAGGTGTCGTGGTTGGAGATGACGCAGGGAATCTCGATGTCGAGCTCTTTGCTCTGCCAGCGCGCGAGCAGGTCATAGAGGCAGTGCTCCTGCTTGCTGACCAGCAGCACCACGCGCTTCTTCACCGCGCTGTCGCTGATCTTCCATTCCATCTGGAATTCACTGGCCAATGGCGCGAAGCGACTGCGGAATTCGGCAAGGTGGAAAGGCAGGGAGTCGGCCTTGATCTCGATGCGCATGAAGTACTGCCCCGCATCCGGGTCAGCATGCAGGTTGGTTTCGAGAATCCAGCCGCCATGCTCGGCGATGAAATTCGACACGCGGGCAACGATGCCGACGCGGTCGGGGCAGGAAGCAGTCAGCGTATAGAAGCGTTGGGTGTGCATGGTCTCTGTTCTTGTTCAGGGCTCAATGACGAGCTTCTGGTAGGTGTCGAGCAGCATCTCGGTGAACTCGACCGTGATCTGGACACGCAAGCCCGCCGCCGGCGCCAGCACAGATTGCAGCGCTGTCACCAAGGCGGCACCAAGCTGCCTGCGTTGCGCAATGCTGCGGCCGGCCATGAGATGCAGACGCGCGTGGATGAAGGCCTCGCCCTCATCGAAGTTGCCAACGCGGTAATGCTCCAGCTGCGTTGCACGACTCTTCATCTGCACCGGCGAGTCGATGAGGCCCGTCGCCAGCAAGGCTGCATTGGCCTCGCGCAGTGCCGCCGGCACATCGAAGACCTCGGCGAGATTGGCGGTGTATTCGAGGCTCAGATGCGGCACGGCGATGTCCTCAGATGCGGGCCGAAGCCTTGTCGATCTCGGCGCGCAATTCAGCATACGAGCGCGCCACCGGGTACTGCGGAAATTCACGCACGACGTTCTCGGGCGGGTGCATGAGGATCCCGGCGTGGGCTTCGCCCAGCATGGTGGTGTCGTTGTACGAGTCACCTGCCGCGATGACCTTGAAGTTGAGGCCCTTGAAGGCTTTGACCGCAGCGCGCTTCTGGTCGGGCATGCGCAGGTGGTAGTTCACGAGCATGCCGTTGGCGTCGGCTTCGAGGCGATGGCAGAAGATCGTCGGCTGACCCATCTGCACGAGCAGGGGCTTGGCAAATTCGTAGAAAGTGTCGGAGAGGATCACGACCTGGTAGGAGAGGCGCAAGCTGTCAAGAAACTCGCGACAGCCTTCCATGAGGCCCATGCCGGCAATGACGTTCTGGATGTCAGGCAGGCCCAGCTTGTGCTGCGCAAGGATGTCCAGGCGGTACTTCATGAGCTTGTCGTAGTCCGGCTCGTCACGCGTCGTGCGACGCAGTTCAGGGATGCCGGTACGTTGCGAGAACTCGATCCAGATTTCCGGGACGAGCACGCCTTCCATGTCGAGACAAACGATCTGCACTTTCTGGGCCCTGTTTCAGGTCTTTGGGGGATGTCGATTCTACATGCGGCACATGACGTCCCGTCGCGCAGCGCAGCACGCCGCGTCGTGCGGGCTACTCGCAGCCACAGATGCCGGCGGCCGGAACCGTACTGCGATTGCGCCCGCCTTCAAGCACCACGAGGTTGCCTTCGTAGCGCGTCAGGCTGCAGCTCTTGCTCTTGCCTTTGCAGGCACCGCCCACGGCGGTCATGACCGCCTGGATGTTCCAGTCCCCATTGGAGGCATGCAGCACGAATCGGTCATTGGGGCGTGGCGAGCCTTCCCGCTCCGGGATGTATTTTTCCTGCCTCAAATCGAGGGTCTGGGGTTTGGAGCCCACGCGTATGACGGACTTTTTCTTGCCCTCGGAAGACCAGCGCAGCAGAGGCGCCTCCCGCACCCCCAGACGCGTGAAACTGCAGCCGCAACCCGGCGCCACATCAGCATCGAGCAGGGGAACGAGGCTCTCGGCCTGCACCAGTCCCGGCGCCAGCATCAAAACGACGATCATCACAAAACACTTCATGTGCAGTTCCCCGTTACTCCGTTTGTAATTTGTACAATGTTCCCATGCTGCCCCCTGCCCCCACCCCACCCCGCGAGCCCGATCCGCTCGACTGCTGCGGCAACGAATGTGGGGACGCCTGCGTCTGGACGCTCTACTACGAGGCACGCAAACAGTACGAGGCAGACCTGGAGGCCTGGCAGATCGCACAGCTGTCTGCCGAGCCCTGAACTGCCCCGCGGACGTCAGTGCCCCTTTAGCGCGTAGATGCCCGGAGCGTTGCGCCAGTAGCCCTTGTAGTCCATGCCACAACCGAACAGGAAACGGTCCGGCAGGTCCAGCCCGCAGAAGTCCGGACGCATGCCCGGCAAGGCCTTGCGGTCATGCACCTTGTTGACCAGGGCCGCGGCGAGCACCTCGCTGGCACCTTCGGTACGCAGGTAGTCCATCACCGCCGCTATCGTGTAGCCCTCGTCAAGGATGTCGTCGAGGATCAGCACGCTGCGCCCCTTGATGTCACGCGCCGGGCGCACGCGCCAGTCAAGCAGGTTGCCATTGAGCTCGTGCCCGTAGCGCGTGGCATGCAGGTAGTCCAGCTCCAGCGGAAACAGAAGGCGCGGCAGGATGCGGCCGGCCAGGATGAGCCCGCCGGTCATGATGGTGAAGATCAAGGGGTTACTGTCGTGCAGGCGCTGCGTGATCGCTTCGGCCATGTTGTCGAGCGCGCGCTCGACCTGGATGGGGGTGACCAGGCACTCGGCCTCGTCCCTCACCTTGCAGACCTCTTCCAGCAATGCCTTGGGGTTGGCGCTCACGATCATTCCTTTGCTGCTGCGTTGAACAAGGCCGGCACCCGCGCCAGCACGACAAGTGCAGGCGATTGTAGCCCCGACGGAGGGAAAAGCCCCGCCACGTCTTTGCTTTACAATTCCGGCACCCAACTGACCCGACGCCCAGGCCTCGCCGCCTCATGACAGCCGCCCCGATACGCACCGCCATGAGCCTGCCCGCCGTTGTGTGGGGCCGATTCAGGACACACTGGTTCCTGAAAACAGTAGGCCTGACCCTTTTCATCACGGCCTTCTTCATGGCCTATTTCCACTTGCTGCGACACCCCGCCTTTCCGGTAACAGTGATGCCGACAACCTGGGTGGATGAACTCATTCCCTTTCAACCCTGGTCACTGATCTTCTACCTGTCGCTATGGATCTATGTCTCCATCCCGGCTCACCTGACCTGCTCCTTGCGCCAGCTGTTCGTCTTTGGCTGCCTGTGCTTCCTGCTCTGTCTGACTGGGCTGGTGTGCTTCTACCTCTGGCCGACCGCCGTCCCGCCCGCCGGTGCTGACTGGGCCAACTATCCTGCCTTTGCCTTCCTGCAACGCGTGGATGCCGGCGGCAACGCCTGCCCCTCGTTGCACGTCGCTACAGCCGTGTTTTCCGGCATATGGATAGACCGGCTGCTGTGTCATCTGAAAACCAGCCAAAAGCTGCGCATCGGCAACGCCCTGTGGTGCGCGGCCATCGTCTACTCCACCCTGGCAACCCGCCAGCATGTGGCGCTGGATGCCCTGGCTGGTGCCGCCCTGGGCTGGGTCTTCGCGTTAGCTTCGCGTCCCCTGGGCCCCTGGCTGCTGGCCGAAGAGCCGCGCTGATATAATTGCCGGCTGCCTGAACCCGACACTTTCCCGCCATATTCCGGATCACACATGGACGCCACAGCATTCGAACAGGAAGTCGCCGCCCTCGTCGTGGAGGCACTCAATCTCGACGTCAAACCCGAAGAAATCGACCCGGCAGCCCCCCTGTTCGGCGACGGTCTCGGCCTGGATTCGATCGACGTGCTCGAAATCTCGCTGGTTGTCAGCAAGAAATACGGCGTGCAACTCAAGGCCGACGACAAGGACAACACCAAGACGTTCAGCTCGCTGAGCGCCCTGGCGGCCTACATCGCCGCCCATCGCAGCAACTGAACAACCAGTGCTGCGAAGTACCGCATGAATCCGGTCGTACGTGGCGTCCTGCTGACCATCCTGGGCATTGCCTACCTGAGCATCGCGCACATCGGTGCCACGGTCGGTGAGCCCGCCTGGCTGGTCGTCCTGACCGGCTGCATGCCCCTGTCGGTCGCCTCGCTGATCTTCCTGTGGGGCACGCGCTGGCGCTGGCCCCTGCTGTGCGCCATCGTCGTCGTGGCCTGGCTGCTGGTCCTCAATGCGCGGGATCTGGTTGCGCACTCGCTGTGGCTCTATTACCTGCAGGACACCGGCAGCAACCTGCTCGGCTGCGCCTTCTTTGCACGCACCCTGCGCAAGGGTGAAGAGGCCCTGTGCACACGCATGGCACGTTACGCCCACAACGGCGGCATGCCGGCCACGGTCAAGCGTTATTGCGACAGCCTGACCTGGCTGTGGGCCCTCTACTTCGGCGCCTGCGCCGCCATCGGCAGCGTTCTCTTCCTGTCGGGTCACGTCCGTGAATGGTCGTGGTTCGCCAATGTGCTCAACTGGCCGCTGACGATCAGCCTGCTGATCGTCGAACTGCCGATCCGCATGCTGGTCGTGCCGGCACGCGACCGCGCCAGCCTCATCAACAGCATCCGCGGCGTGATGGCGGCCAATGCAGCTGAACGTGCTGCGAAACCGAGCCGCGAATGAGCGCCCAGGCACTGCCACTGCTGCCCGCCGCCCCCGCTGACCAGGTCGTCGCCTTCCACGCCGGGCAAGCCATCACGCAAGCCAGCTTCCTGCGCGACGTGCTGGCCAACGCGCAACGGATCACGCCTGACCAGCCCGTGCTCAACCTGTGCGGCGACCGCTATTTCTTCGCCGTCGGGCTCTACGCCGCCATGCTGCGCCGGGCGATGTGCCTGCTGCCCAACAGCGTGACGCCCGAGACCCTGGCACGCCTGCAGACGGCGCACCCCGGATTGCAGGCGCTCATCGAGCCGGATGGTCAGGCCCGTGGCTTGCCAGCCCTGATCCTGCAACGCGAGCTGGCCGGCCCCGTGCCGGACAGCATGCCGGTCGTTCCCGCCGAACAGGTCGTGGCACGCCTCTACACCTCCGGCTCGACCGGCGAACCACAGGCCCACGACAAGAGCTGGGGCAAACTGTGGGCCAACGTGCGTCTTGCGGCCCGCGCCCAATGGGCACGCGCCGGCCGGCCCTGTGCCGTCGTGTCTACCGTGCCTTCGCAGCACATGTATGGCTTCGAATCGGCCGTGCTGCTGCCCCTGCTGGGCGGCGGCATCCTCATGCCACGCCACCCCTTCTTCCCGGCCGATGTGGTCGAGGCGCTCGCTGCCACGCCGGAACCCCGCGCCCTGGTCAGCACCCCCTTCCACCTGCGCACCCTGGTCGAATCAGGCCTCAGCCTGCCCACCACCCAGCTCGTCATCTGCGCCACCGCACCGCTGTCGACCGAGCTCGCGGAACGCGTCGAGCAGGCAACAGGTGGCGTACTCGGTGAGATCTACGGCTCGACCGAGACAGGCCAGATCGCCACGCGACGCCCGGCCAATAGCCCGGTGTGGGAATGCTTCGACGACGTGAAACTGCAGCAGGACGCGCCCGAGCAGGGTGGTCGCACCTGGGCCGACGGCGGCCACCTCGAAGCCGCCATGCCGCTCGGCGACATCATCGAGCTGCAACCCGCCAGCGCGAACGGCAACGTGCGTTTCACGCTGCACGGCCGCCTCAGCGACATGATCAACATCGCCGGCAAGCGCACCTCGATCGCCTTCCTCAACAGCGTGTTGTGCAGCGTTCCCGGCGTCGAGGACGGTATCTTCCACCTGCCCGAAGAGGCGCCAGCAGATGGCGTTGCACGCCTCGCCGCGTTTGCCGTCGCCCCGACGCTCGACGCGCCGCAGATCCTCGCCGCCCTGCGCGAACGTATCGACGCCGTGTTCCTGCCGCGCCCCCTGATCGTGGTCGCCAGCCTGCCACGCAACACCACTGGCAAGCTGCCGCGCGCGGTGCTCGAAAACCTGCTCGGCACAAGCGGCAAGCCGGCATGAGCGAACCCATTGCACTACCCATCCCGGCCGACCACCCCGTGTTCGCCGGGCACTTTCCCGGGCAACCCATCGTGCCCGGTGCCTTGCTGCTCGACCTGGCCATTGTCGCCATCGAAGCGCAACTCGGGCGCAAGGTCAGTAGCGTGGCGCAGGCCAAATTCCTCAGCCCCGCCTTGCCCGGCGAGCCCGTCTCGCTGAGCTTCGACGCACAGGCAGACAGCGTGCGCCTCACCCTGCTCAGCGGTGAGCGCAGTCTCGCCACGGCACGCCTCAACCTGCAGGCAGCATGAGCAAGGCCGAGCCTTCCGCACAGACGGAGCAGGACGGTCCGCACTGGACCGAGCGGCCCGAGCGCGGCTCCGCGCTGGCCATGCGCATCATGCTGTGGCTGTCACTGGCGCTGGGCCGCACCCTCACACGCCCGGTCCTGTGGGGCATCACGCTGTACTTCTTCATCAGCTCGCCCGACGTGCGACGCCACTCGCGCAACTATCTGGCGCGCGTGCTGCCCGGCCCGGTGCGCTGGTGGCATGTGCTGCGGCACTTCCACTGGTTTTCCATCGTCGTGCATGACCGCGTGTTCCTGCTGCGCAACAAGTACGAGATGTTCGACTTTCACGTCGAAGGCAACGACGTGTTGCACGAATTCAACGACACCCGCGGCGGCGTCATGCTGTTCGGCGCCCACGTCGGCAGCTTCGAGGCAATCCGCGCGATTGCCCGCACCACGGTGCGGCCCGTCACGATTGCCATGTACGCGGAAAATGCGCGTCGCGTGATGAGCGTGATGGCGGCCCTCAACCCCGGTGCCACAAACGAAATCCTGCCGCTGGGCCAGCTCAACTCCATGCTCGCCATCCGTGACCGCATTGCCGAGGGACATGTCGTCGGCGTACTCGCCGATCGCAACTTCGGCAGCGACACCCTGCTGCCCGTCACCGTGCTCGGCGACCAGGCCTGGCTGCCCGACGGGCCATTCCGCCTCGCGGCAACCCTGCAGGTGCCGGTATTCTTCATGACCGGGTTGTTCCTCGGTGGCAAGCGCTATGCCGTGCATATCGAGCGCATCGCCGATTTCAGCGGTTGTCCGCGCGCCGAACGCGAGGCCCGCATGGCCGAAGCGCGCCAGGCCTTTGCCGATTGCATGTCGAGCTACTGCCGCAAGGCCCCGTACAACTGGTTTAATTTCTACGATTTCTGGAACCCGCCAGACGCGCCGTCGTCCACTACGCCGGATCCCGTCACTTCCCGATGAGTTGCGCATGTCACGCCGCCACCTGAAATTCCTGCTGCTTCCCCTGCTGTTTCCCCTTCTGCTGCTCGCCACCAGCGCGCAGGCGTCCGACCTCAAACTGGCTGACCTGATGGGCCTGCTGGCGCAGACGCGCAGCGCGCGCGCGACCTTCGTCGAACAGAAATTCATCGCGGTGCTCGACAAGCCGGTCGAATCCAGCGGCGAACTGGCCTTCACGGCACCCGATGTGCTCGAAAAGCGCACCCTGCAGCCCAAGCAGGAAGCCATCACCCTGCGCGGCAGCGAGATCACGCTGGAGCGTGGCAAGCGCAGCATGGTCGTATCACTGCAGGACTATCCGGACGCGGCGGTGTTCGTCGAGAGCATCCGCGCCACCCTGGCTGGTGACCAGAAGGCACTGGAAAGCGTCTGGCGCGTAGAGGCTGACGGCACGCTGGCGCGCTGGACGCTGCGCCTCACGCCGATCAACACCAACGCCTACGTCTCGCGCATCCGCATGCAGGGTGCGCGCAATGACGTCAAGCAGATCGAGATCGAGCAGAAGGACGGCGACCGCTCGGTCATGACCATCACGCGACTGCCGCAGCCATGAGCACCCTGCGCCAGCGCGCGCCGCTGCTGGTCTGGCTGGCTGTCCTGATCGGCAGCCTGATCGTCATCGCCCGCACCAGCTTCGTGGCCGACATGTCGGCCTTCCTGCCGGCATCGCCCGATGCCGGCCAGCGCATGCTGATCGAACAACTGCGCGACGGCACCCTCGCCCGACTGATGATCGTCGGCATCGAGGGCGGCACACCCGAAGCGCGCCACACGGCCTCGAAGAAACTGGCCGCCGCGCTGCGCAAGGAAGACGAGTTCGTCACAGTGCAGAACGGCGAAGCCGAAACCCTGCGACGCGACCAGGAATTCTGGTTCAACAACCGCTACCTGTTGAGTGCCACCGTCAGCGCCGAACGCTTCAGCAGCACAGGCTTGCGGGCCGCCATCGACGAAACCCTGCTCAACCTCAGCGGCTCGGCCGGCCTCATGCTCAAGAGCCTGCTGACGCGCGACCCGACCGGCGAAGCCCTGACCCTCGTCAACGACCTGCAGCAGCAAGGCGGTCCGCGTCAGTCCGGTGGCGTCTGGGTGTCACGTGACGACCAGCGCGCCCTGTTGCTACTGCAGACGCGCGCAGCAGGTTCCGACACCGACGCGCTGGCACATGCCATCGCCACCATCGAACAACACTTCGCCAGCGTGAAGCAGGCCGACCAGCGCGTCGTCATGAGCGGCGCTGGCGTGTTCTCCGTGCAGTCACGCGACCGCATCAAGCAGGAGACCTCGCAACTGGCGAGCCTGTCCACGCTGTTCATCATCGTGCTGCTGCTGTCGATCTACCGCTCGCCACGCCTGCTGGCGCTGGGCATGCTGCCGGTCGTGACCGGCGCGCTGATCGGCGTCGCCGCCGTCAGCCTGGGCTTCGGTCACGTGCATGGCCTCACCCTGGGATTCGGCACCACCCTCATCGGCGAAGCGGTCGACTACGGCATCTACTTCTTCGTGCAGACCGGCAGCAACGACGCACGCAGCGCCTGGCAACAACGCTTCTGGCGCACCGTAGCGCTGGGCGTGCTGACCTCGATCTGCGGCTTCGGCGCCTTGCTGGTGTCAGGCTTCCCGGGTCTGGCCCAGCTGGGTCTCTACTCCATCGCCGGCCTGATTGCGGCCGCGCTGACGGCACGCTTCGTCATGCCGCAGCTGATGCCGGCACGCCTCCACATGCGCAAGGTCGAGCCCCTCGGTGCACGCCTGCAATGCTTCGTCGCCTGGCTGGTACGCATGCGCCCGGTGCTGCTGGTCCTCATCGCCGCCTGCGCCGTGCTGCTGGTCGTGCGCCACGACCGCATCTGGAACCACAGCATCTCCGCCCTCAACCCGGTGCCGGAAGAGGCCCAGCAGCTCGACGGCGAGCTGCGCCGCGAACTGGGCGCGCCCGACACGCGTTACCTGCTGGTGCGCAATGTGCCGGATGCGCAGACCGCCCTGCAGGCGGCCGAAGCCATCACCCCTGCCCTGCAGGCCCTGACGGACAAGAAAGCACTGGGCGGTTTCGACTCCCCTGCCCGCCTGCTGCCCAGCGATGCGACGCAACGACAACGACAAGCAGCCCTGCCTGCGCCCGAGGTGCTGAAGCAACGGCTCGCTACGGCACTGAAAGGGGCGCCGTTGAACGCCGACAAGCTGCAAGCGTTCATTGATGATGTGGCTGCAGCCCGCACGCGCCCCCTGCTGACGCGCGCCGATCTCGACGGCACCGCCAGCGCGCTGGCGCTGGATGCCATGCTGGTCCGCCGCAGTGAGGGATACAGCCTGCTGATCCCGCTGCGCGCCAGCGTGGGCCATGACATCGACGCCGATGCCGTGCGCGCTGCACTCGACAAGGCCGGCCAACCCGAACTGCTGCTGGTCGACCTGCGTGGTCAGGCTGAATCGCTCTACGGCACCTATCTCAACGAAGCCATCAAACTCTCGGTCTGGGGCTTTGCCGGCATCCTGCTGCTGTTCGTCATCAGCCTGCGCAGCTTCAAACGCGTCCTGCAACTGATGCTGCCGCTCGCCGGCACCGTGGTGCTGGTCATGGCCGGCATGATGCTGCTGGGGCAAGCGCTCTCCATCCTGCATCTGATCGGCCTGCTGCTGTCGGTGGCCATCGGCTCGAACTACGCGCTGTTCTTCCACCAGGGCAACGAAGCCGGACAGGACACGGAAGCCGAACGCCAGCGCACCCTGGTGTCGCTGGCCATGGCCAATATCGCCACCGTCGTCGGCTTCGGCCTGCTCGCCACATCCACGGTCTCGGTCCTGCAGGCACTGGGCGGTACTGTCGGCCCGGGCGCCTTGCTGAGCCTTCTGCTGGCCGCGGCATTCACGACACAACCCGCCGGCAAGCCTGGGGCTGCCTGATGAAACTGAAGCTGCGCAAGTTCATCTGGGTGATCACTGCGCTGCTGACTGGCTGCACACCGCCCAATCGCCCCAGCATCGTGCCCATGCGCATGCTGGATGAACGCGTGGCTTGCGGCACGGATTCGCCCGAGCGGCTCATCGTCATGCTGCCCGGGCTGTTCGATACCCCGGAAGATTTCGTAAAGAACGGTTTCATCAGCGCCTTGCGAGAACGCGGCATCAATGCCCGCGTGCTGATTCCCGATGCGCACTTCGGCTACTACGAATCGCGCAGCGTGGATCGGCGCATTCTTGATGACGTCATCATCCCCGCACGCGCCAGCGGCGCGCGCGAAATCTGGCTGGTCGGCGTCTCGATGGGTGCGATGGGCTCACTGATCTTCAGCCAGCAACATCGCCAGCTCGTGCAGCGCATCTTCCTCGTCGGCCCCTACCCGGGCACCGACAAGGTCATGCGACGCATCCGCGACGCTGGCGGGCCCGAGCCCTGGGCACAGCTGGGCTACGACAACGACGATCCCGACGTCCGCATCTACGCCTTCTGGCATTGGCTGGTGTCACGCAGCCAGCGTGCGGAAGTCGCCCCCCTGATCAGCATCGGCACCGGCGAAAGCGACCGCTACCGGCATGACCAGCGGGTCCTGGCTTCGCTGCTGCCCGCCACGTCCCGCTTCGACGCCAGTGGCGGGCATGACTGGAACACCTGGCACAGGATCTGGTCACAGATGCTCGATGCACTCCCGGCCAGCGCCCGGGGTAGCACCGGCACGGGATGCTAAAATCCCCGCGTTCCCGGGCGACCAGCCAGTGCGTCACCCCCACCAAACGCCCGCTACCTGACCAGATTCCCCGTGCCTGCACCGCAAACCCAACCCTTGCATCTGTCCGGCTTCACGCTCAGTTCCTGCCTGGGGCATGGACTCTCTGCCACACGCGATGCGCTGCTGGCTGCGCGCACCGGCCTCTCAAGCGCACCGTTCGAGACCGTGGACCTGCCCGCCTTCATCGGTCAGGTCAGCGGCGTCGATGACGTCGTTCTGCCCGCAGAACTGGTCGGCTTCGACTGTCGCAACAACCGGCTGGGCTGGCTGGCCCTGCAGCAGGACGGCTTCGTCGAACGGGTGCGCGCCGCCCGTGCGCGCTACGGCGCACAACGCGTCGGCGTGTTTCTCGGCACCAGTACCTCGGGCATCCTGCAAACCGAAATCGGCTATCGCCACCTGGATGCGCAGGGGCATCTGCCGGCGGATTTCGATTACGCCCGCACGCACAACACCTACTCGATCGCGGCCTTCGTGCGCACCGCGTTCGACCTGCAGGGCCCAGCCGTTGCTGTGTCGACCGCCTGCTCGTCGAGCGCCAAGGTGTTCGGCAATGCGCAGCGCCTGATCGCGGCCGGCCTCATCGATGCCGCCATCGTCGGCGGTGTCGATTCGCTGTGCCTCACCACGCTGTACGGCTTCCATTCGCTACAGCTGCTGTCGACCGACCTGTGCCGCCCCTACGACGCCCATCGTCAGGGCCTGTCCATCGGTGAAGCCGCCGCCTTCGCCCTGCTCGAACGCGCCGATGCCAACCCCGCGGAGGATGACGACATCATGCTCGCCGGTGTCGGTGAGTCGGCGGACGCACACCACATGTCCGCACCGCACCCCGAAGGGCTGGGCGCGCGCATCGCCATGCAGGGCGCGCTGACGCAGGCCGGTTGGCAGACAAGCGACGTCGACTACATCAACCTGCACGGCACCGCGACGCCCAGTAACGACGCCGCCGAAGGCAAGGCCGTCGCCGCCCTGTTCGGCAACACGACACCCTGCAGCTCGACCAAGGGCGCCACCGGCCACACGCTGGGCGCGGCGGGCGGCGCCGAAGCAGTGATTGCCGCGCTGGCCATGCGTCACCAGTTCATGCCGGGCGGCGTGAATACACAAGAGCTCGACCCGACGATTCCGGTGAACTACCTGCTGTCCAACCGTGAAGCGCCTGTGCGTCGCGCATTGAGCAATTCCTTCGGCTTCGGCGGCACTAATTGCAGCCTCGCCCTGTGCCGCCGGGAGGCCCTCTGACATGAGCACCCGCGTTTTCCTGCAAGGCATCGGCGCCATTGGCCCCGGCTTCGACGACTGGTCACAGCTCGTCGGCCTGCTGCGTGAAACCACGCCGTTCAACGGTGAAGAGACACGCCCGCCGACCCTGCAACTGCTGCCTCCCGCAGAGCGCCGTCGCGTTGGCATGCTGGTCAAGCTGGCCCTCACCAGTGGTGCGCAAGCTGTGGCGCACGCGGGCAGCGACGCGGCACAACTGCCCACCGTTTTCTCGGCCTCAGGCGGTGACGGCGAGAACTGCCACGTACTGTGCGAAACACTGGCCAGCACGGATCGCAGCATCTCGCCAACGCGCTTCCACAACTCGGTACACAACGCCGCCTCGGGCTACTGGAGCATCGCGACCGGCAGCATGGCGAGCTCCACCAGCCTGTGCGCACACGACGCCGGCTTCGCTGCAGGCCTGCTGGAGGCCGTGACGCAGGTGCAGGCTACGCAGCAGGACTGCATGCTGATCGCCTGTGACGATCACTACGGCGGCGCACTGGGCAAGGCTCGCCCGATCGCCGATCGCATGGCGATTGCGCTGGTGTTGACGCCTACGCGCAACGAACACTCGCTCGCCGAGCTCACCGTCGATCTCTCTGGCCAGCCCGCCGACGAACAAGCGCCCCTGTCTGCGCTGCAAACGATCTACAAGGGCATTCCGACCGCGCGTGGCCTCAATCTCATGAGCCGCCTCGCCCGCAACGAGCCGGGGGTGGTGTACCTCGACTACCTGTCGCCCCTGTCTTTGTCCGTGCAGGTCACGCCCCTGCGGATCTCATGACAGCCCTTGCCATCGACATCGCCGCGCATGTGCCGCACGCCGGCGACATGTGCTTGCTGGAAGCCGTGACGCACTGGGACGAACAGGGACTGACCGCGCTGACGCACCAGCATCGCAATCTGCAGATGCCCTTGCGCAGCGAGGGTCGCCTCGGCGTCGCCTGCGGTGTCGAGATCGCTGCACAAGGCATGGCCCTGCACGGCGCCCTGCTGGCCCGGCAAAGCGAAGCAGATCGGCCGCGCGCCGGTTTTCTGGCCAGCCTGCGCGACGTGCGCTTCCACGTCAGCCGCCTCGACGATATCGAAAGTGCACTCCAGATCAGCGTGCGGCGCCTGTCGGGCGACGACAATACCGTGCTCTACCAGTTCAACGTGAGCAGTAACGACAAGCCCCTGCTGGAGGGGCGTGCCGCCGTCATGCTCGACGCCGCCAAAGTAAAATCCTCGTGAGCCACCCCATCAAACGCGCCCTTGTTACGGGCGGCAGCGGCAGTATCGGCAGCGCCATCTGTCGCGCATTGGCCGAACGCGGCCATCATGTCATCGTGCATGCCAACGGCAACCTCGCCCGCGCCGAAGTGCTGGTCGCCGAGTTGCTGGCCGCGGGCCACAGCGCCGAAGCCGTGCGCTTCGACCTCACCGACACCGACGCCTGTGCCGCAGCCATTGCCGTGCTGCTCGAAACCGGGCCGATCCAGATCCTCGTCAACAACGCCGGCATCCACAACGATGCGGTGTTCGCCGGCATGTCGCGCGAGCAATGGCAAGGCGTGCTGGATGTCTCGCTGGGTGGCTTCTACAACGTCACACAGCCGCTGATGCTGCCCATGATCCGTACGCGCTGGGGTCGCATCATCAACCTGTCGTCCGTCGCCGCCGTCGCCGGCAACCGTGGCCAGGTCAATTACTCCGCCGCCAAGGGCGCCCTGCAGGCTGCCACCAAGTCCCTGTCGCTGGAAGTCGCCAGCCGCGGCATCACCGTCAACACGGTGGCTCCGGGCGTCATCGAGTCGGAAATGATCGAAGGCGCGTTCGACAAGGAAACCATCGATCGCATCGTGCCCATGAAGCGCGCCGGCAAACCCGAAGAAGTGGCTGCGCTGGTGGCCTTCCTCGCTTCGGAGTCGGCCGCCTACATCTCGGGCCAGACCATCTCGATCAATGGCGGCATGATCTGACCGCCCCGGCAGGCCGTTGTCAGGCCCGCCCCAGCACGCGCCACAACAGCAGCGGCAGGCGCAGCACGAAACCCGTCATCAGGCGGATGTGCATCCAGGTGAGCAAGGTGTTGTCGCGCAGATAGTTGAAGTGCGACACGCCACCTTCATCGGCACTGAGGTATTTCACCGGCGCCTGTTCGTTGAGCGGCCGCACGCCACGCCAGCACAGGCGCACCACGGCCTCCGGGTCGAAATCGAAGCGGCGCATCCAGCGCTGACCACGCATCACGCGGATCAAGGGCGCAGCGGGATAGACGCGGAAGCCATACAACGAATCGCCGATGCCCGACCACAGGGTTTCAAGATTAGCCCACCAGTTCGACACGCGACGACCCCGCACACGCAGCAGCGGCGCACTCGCATCGAAGACGGGCACGCCCAGCACCATGCCATCCGGGCGCTCCAGGCTGCGCTGCATGAAACGCGAAATCAGGTCGGCCGGGTGCTGCCCATCCGAATCCATGGTCAGCACATGCGTGAAGCCCTGCGCCAAGGCCTGCTCGGCACCGTACAACACGGCAGCCCCCTTGCCACGGTTCTCTGGCAGCACGATGACGCGCAAGCCGGTGTCCTGCTCCGCCAGCGCTTGCAGGCGCTCGGCCGTACCATCCGTGCTGCCATCGACGACGACCCATACCGGCGACCAGTGTGCACGCGCTGCGGCCACGGTCTCGAAGACCTTTTCGCCCGGGTTGTAGCTCGGAATCAGGACCAGGTGCGTCGTATGCATCAGCCGGCCGACCCGCTCTGTTTCAGGAAGCGCTGCAAGGCACTGTCCTCCTGCCCGGCAAGCTGGCGTGCGAAAGACGCTTCGAGCAAAGCGGGCAATAGTCGGGCGTCATGCGGCCCTTCTATGCGCTCACCCAGGCGGATGCGGAAGCGCATCGGCATGTCGGGCCGCCTGAGCCAACCCCAACCCTTGCCGAGGAAAGCGGTGTCCGACTCGATGATCAGGGTCTGGATGGGCACACCCGAGCGCTGCGCCGTGATGCCGATGCTGCCGCGCACGGGATTGATGGGAAAGCGTTCGGTACGCGTCCCTTCGGGAAAGATCAGCACGTGCTCACCACGTTTTAGCGCCTCGATGGCCAGCGCACTGGTGCCAAGGAACCAGTCGTTGCGTACGTAGCCCGCCAGGCGCGCACCGGCGCCCATGAAGAAGCTGTCGACCAGGCTGGCCTTGGTAATGCACACCGCACGCGGCAGGCGTGACAGCACCATGACGGCGTCAAGCATGCCGGGGTGATTGGGTGCGAGGATCATCGGCGTAGCCGTGCGCAGGGCATCCAGCTCGGAGAGGTCGAACAGACCCACGCCGGTAAACCGCAGCACCCACAGATACAGCGTGAAGCCCCAGCGTGCCCCCCCCTGACCAATGCGCCGCGCAAGACAACGCGGCAACACACCCAGCGGAATGGCGGCAATGGTCCACACCGTGCAGCCGAAGCCCAAGCAGAACAGGCCGAATCTCAGCGCCAGGTACGAATGCATCTTGCGCAGAAGAAGCAGGAAAAAACTCATGCCTCGCCAGTCCCCGCAGCTGCGGTCCCCACGGCCTCGATCTCGACCAGCAGCTCGGCGCGACATACGTCGGCGAGCAAGAAGTGGATGCTGGCATCCGCCCCCAGCTCGCTGCGCATGACGGCTTCGACAGCCGCGGCGTCGTGTGGGTGGCGGACAAATGTCTTGTACTGCAGTCGGCTCATGTCGAAACGGGCACTGCCAGCCTGGGTGGCATTGGCCTGCAACACTACGGCACGAATGTTACGAAGACTCTCCTCCGTCTGCGCTTCGACGTCACCCGGATGCAAACTCTCATGCCCCACAATGCTCGCCGTGCCGGACACGAACAGCAGGCTATCGCCAGCGCTGCGCTCGACAACCGCCGCGCGGGAGAAGCTCGGGCTGCGCGGGCCGTACTGGGGCGGGTAGTTGTAGGCGCTGACCTGCCGGGGATTCTCGATGCAGCGCGGCGCCTGACGCGCGGCCAGCGCATACAGCGTGAAGCCACCTTCATGCGAACCCAGTGCGCAGGCGGCCGGAGCACCCACCTCGAAAGCCTGACGCGCAGCCTGGAAGGCTTCCTGACGCGCACGATTGAACAGGCGATAACGCTCCATGCGTTCACCACTCACCGCATCGACCTGATCGGCATTGATGTGAGGCACGTAGTTCCAGCAGCGCACGAGGTGCGGAAACCCCTCCCGCTGCATGGCGGCAAACAGCGCGTCATAGCCGCGACGGGTCGCGGTCGCAATATCTGCTGCGTCGGCCACGGCAGTGTCGATGACCACCCACATCCACTCGCCGTCATGCTGGCAGACAGCCATGCCATGGTGCACTGCCTGCACGCGCGCATCGCTGGCCCAGTACTCGGCAACCCCGGTGCCCTCTGCGGCCGACTGCAGCACCTGCAGCCTGACATGTACGTCAGGCACCAAGGTGTCGGACCCGCTATCGCTGGTATGCCAGACCACGCACATACTGGCCAGTGGTTGCGCTGCAAGCCCGGCTTGCCCTGACGTGCGCAGAAACAAACCCATGCTCAATCCGCCGTGCGAAACGCCAGCACGGCATTGCTGCCGCCAAAGGCAAACGAATTCGACAAAGCCACACGCAAGTCCGGCATTTCACGCGCGCTGCCCAGCACATGATCGACACCCAGGCAGTCTTCGCTCGGGGTTTCGAGATGCTGGGTATGCGGAATCGCCTTATGCACGAGGGACTGCACGGCGATCAAGGCCTCGATCGCACCCGTTGCACCCAGCAGGTGACCGTGCGCCGACTTGGTAGCACTGACTGGCAGGCGCTCTGCATCGGCCGCAAAAACTTCGCGCAACGCTGCAATTTCGGCCGGGTCACCTTCGCGCGTCGCCGTGCCGTGTGCATTCACGTAACCCACATCCTGCGGTGCGATACCACCTTGCTGCAGGGCCGAGCGGATCGCACGCACCTGGCCCTTTGCGTCGGGTTTGACGAGGTGCACATTGTCACAACTGCTGCCATAACCCACGAGTTCGGCCAGGATACGGGCCCCGCGCGCCTTCGCGTGCTCCCACTCCTCCAGCACCAGCGCAGCACCGCCCTCACCCAGCACCAGCCCCTGCCGGCGTGCGTGGAACGGCCGGCATGCCATCGGTGCGGTTTCTTCGTTGCCCGGCGCCAGTACGCGCATGGCATCCCAGGCGCGGATCACCGCCTCGGACAACGGCGCTTCGGAGCCTCCCGCAATCACGATCTTGTCCTGGCCGTTGCGGATGCGCGTGAACGCATCACCGACAGCCACCGCCGACGACGCACACGCTACGGAATACGTCGTGCAGGCACTGCCCAGACCCAGCCGGATCGCCACGTGCGACGCACAGGCATTGTTCATCGCCAGCACCACGGACAAGGGCGGCACACGGTCGCGCCCCGTCATCATGATGTCGCGATAACCCTGCTCGAAGGTCATGGTGCCGCCGACGCCTGTGCCCCACGAGATGCCGCAGCGCTCGTCGCCGCCCATGCCGTCCGGGTTCAGGCCCGCGTCGGCCCAGGCGCGATAGGCCGCCGTCGCCCCCAGGTGGCTGAAGCGATCCATGGTGGTCGCCTGCACACGGCCAACGGCCGCCAGCGCATCGAAGTCGTGACAATGGACAGCCGGAATCTCCAGCGGAGAGGCTGCGTGAGGATGGCGGAACAGGCGTATGAACGATTCACCCGCCAGCAGGCGGGTGAACAGGTCGTTGGCACTCTCCACGCCGGGGGCTGTCACCCCCAGGCCGGTCACCGCAACGCGGTGAAGTGCTGCTTCAGGCATCTTGTGCTGGCTTATTGTATTGGTCGAAAACAGCAATCAGTTCGGCAACCGTCTCGGGACGCGGCAAGTCGTTGGGCAGCTTGATCTTCAGCATGTCTTCGAAGTCAAACATCAGGTCCAGCAACATCAGCGAATCGACGCCGATTGCATCCAGCGTCGCTTCGGGAACGATCTGCTCGGCCGGCGTACCGACCTTCTTGCCGATGTATTCCCGAATCTGTTCCAGCGTTTCCATGGCTTTCCCCCGCAATCCAGACTGACCGCAATAGCGCGATTTTACTGCAAAGCCCCGCGCCAAGCCGCGCTGGACACGGACGCCTTGCATTTCATCAGAATTTTTCTTCAACCTTGAGCGGGTCGCGCAGTGAATCCTCGATCACCGAGCGACGCCACAACCAGGTCTTGAGCGCCTTGGGGAAGATGCGCACGCAATAAGCGTAGTAAAGGAACTTGAAGCCCAGCAGGCGCGGCCAGATCGGCGTGTCGCGGAACAGGTCACCGGCCAGGATGGAGATCAGCGCCTCCTGCATGCGCAGGGGGTTGCCGGGCTGCATGAACATTTTTCGGATCGCCGGCGAAGTGATGCGGAAGATGAACCACGAGAACATCTTCGGGCCATGCCGCAGCACCTTGTCGTAGCGTTTGAAACTCTTGTCCGCCAGCTTCTGCTCACCACGCAACCAGAAATCCACGGCCACCGTGGCTTCGAACGCGCTGGTCATGGCCAGTAACACACCCGACGAGAACATCGGATCCACAAACGCAAAAGCATCGCCCACCATGACGAAACGATCGCCACGGCAGATCTCGGAGTCGTAGGCGTAGTTCCCGGTCGCCGTGGCCGGCTCCATCATCTTCGCGTCCTTCAAACGCTCGGCCAGCTTCGGTGCCAACTGGATGGTTTCCAGCAGGAAGCTCGACGGATCCGTCTTTCGCTGCTTGAAATACGCCGGCGACGCCACCGCTCCCACGCTGGTCGTGCCATCGAGCAGGGGGATATACCAGAACCAGCCGTGGTCGAACCAGAACAGCGAGATATTGCCTTCGCGACGCCCCGGCGCGCGCCGCGCGCCCTCGAAGTGGCCGTACAGTGCCGCGCTGGTATGGCGCGGGTGGCGCTTCTTGGTGCCGAACTGGTTGGACAGCACCGTATCGCGCCCGCTGGCGTCGACCACGTAGCGCGGGTACCACTCGGTTTCGCTGCCATCGGCCATCTTGACCTTGACCACCACACGCTTGTCCGAAGCATTGCGCGCTTCGAAATCCACGCCGCTAACGCGGCAGCCTTCAAAAGTCCGTGCGCCGCGCTTCTCGGCGTGGCGGAACAGGAGGTTGTCGAGATCCGCGCGACGCACATGCACGGCATAGGGAAAGCTCTTGTCCAGCGCGTCTTTCCAGAAAAATTCACTGGTGTGGTCGTGCCAGGGGGAGACAAACTCCGCCCCCCACTTGTGGATGCCGATGCGCTCGACCTCGGCACGCACGCCCAGGCGATCGAACAAGGGCATGTTCATCGGCAACAAGGATTCGCCGATGTGAAAGCGCGGATGCTGCGCCTTTTCAAACATCACCACGTCGTGGCCCTTGTCGGCAAGCAAGGTGGAAATGGTCGAACCGGCCGGCCCGCCACCGATCACCACCACGTCCGGCATGTTGCCGGTGAACACCACGGGCTCTCTGTGCGGCGCCTGTCCCAACTCCATCTTTCCCACTCCTCGTCCGTTCCAACTCGGGTATCAGGCAATTTCGCCCTTTGCCACGCGACTTGCCTGCAGCAAGTTTCAGGCGCGCAAGATTATCATGCAGCCCCTGCCTGCCGCATGCGCACCCCAACCCGGAGTCCCCGTGTCCGCCACCGCCCACGTCGCCCAATCCTCTGTCCACAACGCTGAGCAACTGCTGGCCGGCATCCTGATCCAGCTCGCCATCATCGTCGCCGCCGGTCGGCTGGCCGGCGAAATTGCCGTGCGCTGCCACCAGGCGCGGGCCGTGGGCGAAATCATCGTCGGCATCTTGCTGGGGCCCACGCTCTTCGGCGCCGTCGCACCGGACCTGTTCCACCAGGTCTTCCAGAGCATTCCCGCCGAACCGATGATCATCCTCAGCCAGATCGGCCTGATCCTGCTGATGTTCGAGATCGGCATGGAGTTCGACTTCAGCCAGCTCGCCCACAGCCAGCACCAACGCGCCACAGCGCTGGTTTCCGTGTTCGGCATCGTCGTGCCCTTTGCGCTGGGGCTGGGCTTCGGCTACTACGCAGCGCCCCATCTCGCACCCGGCATCAACCAGATGAGCTGCGCGCTGTTCGTCGCCACCGCCTTCTCGATCACCGCCCTGCCCATCCTCGGCCGCATCCTCATCGAATTCAAACTCACGCGCGCCCCCGTCGGCGTCGTCGCCATCTCGGCAGCAGCGATCAACGACGTGGTCGGCTGGCTGATCCTCATGGCCGTCTCGGCGTTGGCCCTGTCGAGCTTCTCGCTGGGCGGTTTCGCCGAGCGCCTCGGGCTGCTGGCCGTCTATGCGCTGATCTGCTGGTTTCTCGTGCGTCCGCTGCTGCGCCGTCTCGTGCGCTTCGAAATGGACCGCAAGCCCGGTCTGCCCGGTGGCCTGCTGGCCGCCGTGCTGAGCCTGCTGTTCATCTCGGCGCTGTGCACCTACCACATCGGCATCTTCGCCATCTTCGGCGGCTTCATGCTGGGCCTGTTGCTGCACGCAGAGCGTCACTTCGCCGAACAATGGGCCGACCGTGTCGGTCACTTCGTTTCGGTACTGCTGATGCCCGTGTTCTTCACCTTCACCGGTCTGCGCACGCAGGTCGGCTCACTCGCCACGCTGGATGACTGGCTATGGTGCGCTGCCCTGATCGTCGTCGCCACGCTCGGCAAGTTCGGCGGCAGCTACATCGCCGGGCGCCTCGCTGGCAGCTCCAGCACCGACAGCAAGATCCTCGGCATCCTCATGAACACGCGCGGCCTGATGGAACTGATCGTGCTCAACATCGGCCTCGACCTCGGCTTCATCTCGCAGAAGTTGTTCACCATGCTGGTGCTGATGGCGCTGGTGTCGAACATCATGACCACGCCACTGCTCAAGCGCTGGCTGAAGGGTTCGCCGCAGGCACAACCCTTGCCGTCAGGTGGCGTTACAACGCCGTCAACGCCTCAGTAAGCCCGCCCACCACGATTCGCGCCGGTACGGCCAGCATCAGGTTGAGCGGCAGGCCGAAGTTCTCGACTAGCCTACCTGCCGCATCCTGCGGGCCGTTTTCTCCCAGCTGCAGCGGGTGTCCCTGCCAGGCGGCAACGCGCTCGGCCTGCAGCAAACCCTCGCTGACATAGCCGATCACGCGCTTGCCCAGCGCCAGCGCGTAACCCACCTCGAAAGCCGTGCCGGAATCCGGCTCGGCACCACGGAACGGGTCAAGATTGGCCAGCACCACATCGGCGGCGGCGATCATGGCTATATTGCTGGCGTAGATCGCCTGCGCCGTTGTCGCCTCACCGTCCAGCGGGATCAGCGCTTCGTGTCCCGCTGCGCGGCAAGCCGCATGCACGCCCTCTGCCCACTGGCGGGCATCGGGGCGAAACACGTCGGGGCCGGCGATGTAGAGCTTCAAATCGTCGGCTCCTCGCCGCCCAGAGCCTCGATCAAGGCCGGGAAGAAATTACGCAGCTCGGCGCTCATCAGCGCGAAATCCGTATCGAATTGCTCGTCGGCATCCGCGCCATCACCTGCAGCTTCCGTCACGACGTCGAGGAACTGCAGACGCTTGAGCTCCAGCTTGTCGTTGAGCACGATGGACAAACGGTCGTTCCAGCTCAGCGCCAGACGCGAAGCCTGCTTGCCGGCCTCGATGTGCTCGCGCACTTCCTTGCCTTCCAGCGTGTGGCGCACGTAACGCACCGCGCTCTTCTCTTCGGTCACAGCGCGCAGCTCGCAATCCTGATCGATCGTGAAGGCACCCGGCGCCTCGTTCGCCACCAGCCACTCGGTCATGGCGGAAGCCGGGCTGCGGCGCGTGTTGAGCAGCTTGAGCGGCAGCTCGTCGAGTGATTTGTGCAGGGTCTCGACCACGCTGTCGGCAGCCTTGCGGCTGGAAGCATCCACCACCAGCCAGCCAGCCTTCGGGTCAATCCAAGCAAAGATGCGACGACGACGCGTGAAGGCACGTGGCAACAGCTCCTGCGTCACGGCCTCACGGATTTCCTTCATCTGCTTGCGGCCCGGCTTGTAGCCTTGCTGGGCTTCGATTTCCTCGGCGCGGTCGGCCGCCACCTGCTTGACGACGGATGAGGGCAGCAAACGCTGCTCGATGCCCAGCGCCACCAACCATTGCCCGCCCACGCTGTGCACCAGCGGGCCATCAGGCTGTCGGGAAATCCAGCCTTGGGTGGCAAGATCCTGGCTGCCGCAGGGGCGGAAGCGCTGGCGGGTGAGTTGTTCGTCGAGGCGATCAAGCGGGATATCCCAATTGACCGGCAGTCGGTAAAGCTGAAGATTCCTGAACCACATGGCGTAAAAAGTGGGGGATGATACCCGTCCGCCGCAGCCCTTGCTGCCCGCCAATTGAAGCCGCAACAAAATGGAGTGGAGCAAAGCGAAACGATTCTGGCTAGACGCGCCGACGCAGACAGTACAAGCAGTACGGCAAGGCGGCGCAACAACGCCAGAACCATTTTTTTGCGGCTTCTTGTAAAGGAGACAAAAATGAAACCCTGCGCATTGATTGCCTGTCTCAGTCTCATGCTCGGCGCCTGCGGTGCCGACACCGCCACCTCGGCCGCCACCGTAGCCAAACTGAAGGCCGAAGAGGCAAAGAAGGGGCAGCAACAGCTTGACCAGATGAAGCAACAGATTGACGCCGCCGCGCAACAGGCCGAAGCGCAGCGCAAGGCGATGGAAGAGGCCACCAAGTAGGAGTGTGATCATGAGCCGCAAGACCAACCGACCGCGCAACCTCGTGCACCTCGCACTGTTGCGCACCACCCGCAATGCCGTGCACGGCAAGACGGCCAAGCAGCAGCGCAGCGGACAACGTGTTGCCATGCACCGCCGCCTGAAGGATGAAGGGGTTTGTGCCCAGCACGCTCTCTCAGCGTTCTGAGCACAGACTCTTTCACCCCGCCCTCGGCTGATCCCGCCTCCGCACGCGCGAACAACCTACAATTCGCGCATGCCCCGCACCATCCCCATCCTGCCGCAGCGCATCACGCTGCCGGTACCAGACAATCCCGTTGCCGATCTCGCCGCACCGCCGCCACTGGCGCTCTACATCCATTTCCCGTGGTGCGTGCGCAAGTGCCCCTACTGCGACTTCAATTCGCATGCCGTGCGCGATGCCGGCATCCCCGAAGACGCCTACGTCGCCGCCCTGCTGCAGGACCTGCAGGCCGCTTTGCCGCAGGTGTGGGGACGCCGCGTGCAGAGCATCTTCATCGGTGGCGGCACGCCCAGCCTGATCTCGGAAGCCGGCCTCGACACGCTGCTGTCCGGCGTGCGCACCCTGCTGCCGCTGGCACCCGATGCCGAGATCACGCTGGAAGCCAACCCCGGTACCGTCGAAGCCGGCAAGTTCGCCGCTTTCCGCACGGCTGGCGTCACGCGCGTGTCACTGGGCATCCAGAGCTTCGACGATGCGCAGCTCGTCAAGCTCGGCCGCATCCACGACAGTCGCGAAGCGCAAGGCGCCATCGAGCTCGCCGCACGTCATTTCGACACCTGGAACATCGACCTGATGTACGCGCTGCCCGAGCAATCGCCGGCGGAAGCCGAAGCCGATCTCGACCGTGCGCTGTCCTTCAAACCGCCGCACCTGTCCTGCTACCACCTGACGCTGGAGCCGAACACCCTGTTCCACCGTTCGCCCCCTCCGTTGCCCGACGACGACACGGCCGCCGACATGCAGGACATGATCGAAACGCGTCTCGCCGCCACGGACTACCAGCACTACGAAACCTCGGCCTTCGCACAGCCCGGCCATCGCTGCCAGCACAACCTCAACTACTGGCGCTTCGGTGACTACCTGGGTATCGGTGCCGGCGCGCACGGCAAGCTGACCAGCCACGAAGGCGTGCGCCGCGAGATGCGCCACAAGCATCCGAATGCCTATCTCGAAGCGGCGGCGAAGAGCGCTTTCGTGCAGGACGCCAGCTGGGTCGCCGGCAAAGACCTGCCCTTCGAGTTCATGATGAACACGCTGCGTCTGCTCGACGGCTTTTCGCCCAATCTGCTGCCGCTGACGACCGGGCTGACGCTCGACAACCTGCAACCGCAACTGACGCGCGCCAAGGCACAGGGCCTGCTCGACATCAGCGCCGAGCGCATCGCGCCAACCGACAAGGGCCGGCGCTTCCTCAACGATTTGCTGGAGATCTTCCTTGAGCAGTGAGTGCACAACGCGCGACTACCGCCCCGACGACGCCGAGGCGCTGGCGGAGATATTCCGCGACAGCATTGCGCACGCCGCAGCGCCCCACTACAGCGCCGAGCAGGCAACAGCCTGGGCCAGTGGCGCCGATGAAGAAGGCTTCGCCGCCGGGCTCGCTGACAGCTGGACACGCGTGGCCTGCGAGGTCGGCAGTGATGCGGATGGCGACGACGCACTCGGCGAGCCGCTGGGTTTCGCCGCGATCAGCATGCCCGGCCACATCGAATATCTCTACGTCGCCCCCGAGGTCATGCGTCAGGGCATCGCCGGCCTGCTGATGGAAGACATGCTGGCGCTGGGCGAAGCCATGGGCGCCGCCGCGCTGACGGCCGATGTGAGCCAGGTCGCCCACGCCTTCTTCCTCAAGCAGGGTTTTGTCGACGTCGCCGCAGAAACGGTCGAGCGGCAAGGCCAGCAACTGACCCGATTCCGCATGCAGAAGCGCATGCGCCCTGCACGCTGATTTTCACGGATCTCACCATGCCAATCACCCAGCTGACTCCCATCCAGGCCCGCGTTCTCGGCGTGCTTGCAGAGAAGGAAAAGACCGTTCCCGACGCCTACCCCATGTCGCTCAATTCACTGGTCACCGGCTGCAACCAGAAGACCAGCCGCGACCCGGTGATGGAGCTGTCGGACGCTGACGCGCTCACCGCCATCGACGAGCTCAAGAACCTGCATCTGGTCATCGAATCCTCGGGCAGCCGCGTCACACGCTACGGCCACAACATCGGCCGCGCCATGAACCTGCCAACGCCCGCCACGGCGCTGATCGTCACGCTGATGCTGCGCGGCCCGCAAACCGTCGCCGAGCTGCGCGCCAACAGCGAGCGGCTCTACCGCTTTGCGGATGCCTCGTCGGTGGAAGCCTTCCTCGAAGAGCTGTCGCAACGCGCCGACTTCCCGCTCTGCAAGCTGCTGCCACGTGCCCCCGGTGCACGCGAAGCGCGCTGGGCCCACCTGCTGTGCGGCGAGCCGGAAGTCGCTGCGGTCAGCAGCCACAGCGCGCGTGCCGACAGCAGCGGCCTCGCCGAGCGCGTCACAGCCCTCGAAGAAGAAGTCGCCCGCCTCGCCGCCATCGTCGCGCGATTGGCGCCTGACGAGGCCGCGTGACCCTGCGCGACCACTGGCTGCACGACAGCGGCGGCCTGGTCTGGCACTGGCGCGCGCTGCGCCATCGCCGCAGCCTGTGGGCGCCCTTCTGCAACACCGTGGCAGGCTGGCTCGATGCCTGGACTGCGCCACGCGACAAGCTGCTGATCATCGGCCCCAGCGCCGGCTACACGCTGAACGCTGACTGGCTGCGCAACTGGCCGGAGATCGCCGCCTGCGAGCCCGACCCACTGGCGCGCTGGCTGCTGCAGCGACGCATGGCACGCACCATCCGTTACGAACGCATCAACGTGTTTGCACGCGGCGGCCCGGGCTTGCTGGCACAGGCGTTTCCACGCCACGCAATCCTGTTCTCCAACGTGCTGGGCCAGTGCGCGCCGCGCGATGCCGATGCCGCACGCTGGTATGCCGAGCTGCACGCGGCGCTGCGTCAGCACCACTGGGCGAGCTATCACGACGTCGCCTCCAGCTCCCGTGCGCCGGACAGGACAGAAGCCGCATCAGGCCTGGAAGTCACATCGCTGGAAACGGCACTCGCGCAGTTCTGGCAGGGTGGAGAACTGGAAATCACCGACCACGGCACATTCGGCCTGGGCCTCGCCGAGCCCGCAAAAGCAGAAAGCCCGCTGACGGAGCGGGCTTTCGCAGTGTGGCGGCTACGCCCCGACCAGCATCATCTGGTCGAATGGCTCAGCCATGTGCCGGGGTGATTCAGTGCGCAGCAGCGTGTTCGCGGGCTGGCTGGATCACAGGCATGGCCGGCAGGGAGTGATCGGATTCGAGCAGGCCCAGCTCGGTGAGCTGCTGCACGAGGCTGTCCGGATCGCCCAGCTGGGCCAGCATGGCGCGCAGCTGCAGCCACGGCGTCTTGCCATCGATCAGGATCAGGGCGGCGCGCAAGCGCTGATGCAGGCCGTAGCTACGATCCCCTACGGCCAGACGACCCAGTTCAGTCTTGTAGAAAATTTCCACGTCGAACATGCTTCCTCCTTGCTTGCCCTGACTCACTCAAGAAGCGTGCCGAGGGGGTTTTGTCACTGCTCCAACCCGATATCCGGCACGCCGCAGTCCTTACCCGGTTCCCCCACAGGAACCTGTCTTACAAGGGCAGGCTGATGACTGACATGCTAGTGAGATTACGGCTGACGAAAGCTCGTCCTGAAGGGTGGTTGACAGGTGGACAAACGGGCAGCTGGACGGTTGGGCAGGTGCCCGAATTCGGCAGCTTTGAGGCCGTCTTTCGTCAGCTGAGCCAGATTTATCAGATCAGGAAAAATTGATTTGGAATGCAGACCAAATTGCGCGGCCTGTTGCATCGCGCCCTCCATCACCTCGCCCCTGCCGGGCATGCCTCAGGGCAAACCCGCAGGCGTGCCTTGTGTGCAGCTGACACCCGATCTGCGCTGTGCCGTGTTCGGCAAACCGGAACGTCCAGCCTTCTGCGGCGGCCTGCAACCGAGCAGCGAGATGTGTGGTGAAACGCGAGAGCATGCGATCCACTGGCTGACCCAGCTGGAGCACGACACACGGCCCTTAACGGGCAAACCCCTATAATTCGCGCTTCCCGTCAAAGCGCTCACCATGGACCTCATCCTGCTGCTCAAGGCCGCCATCCTCGGCATCGTCGAAGGCCTCACCGAATTCCTGCCCATCTCCTCTACGGGCCACCTCATCCTCGCTGGCAGCCTGCTCGGCTTCAACGACGAGCGCGGCAAGCTCTTCGAAATCGTCATCCAGTCCGGCGCCATCCTCGCCATCGTGTGGGAATACCGCCAACGCATCGGCAACACACTCGCCAATGCGCGCCACGACGCCACGGCGCGCCGCTTCCTGCTCAACGTTGCCATCGCTTTCGTGCCACTGGCCGTGCTGGGTCTGCTGTTCGGCAAGGCCATCAAGGCGCAGCTGTTCAATGCGCCCACTGTCGCAGCGGCCTTCATCCTCGGTGGCTTCTTCATCTTGTGGGCCGAGCGCCGTGCGCACAAGGTGCGCGTCAATGAAGTAGAAGACATGACGCCTGTTGACGCCCTCAAGATGGGCCTCGCTCAGGCCTGCGCGCTGATCCCTGGCACCTCGCGCAGCGGCGCCACCATCATTGGCGGCCTGTTCTTCGGCCTGTCGCGCAAGGCGGCCACCGAGTTCTCGTTCTTCCTCGCCATTCCCACGCTGGGTCTGGCAGGCATCTATTCGCTCTACAAGGAGCGCGCACTGCTGTCCTTCGACGATATCGGCATGTGGGTCGTCGGCCTCGTCAGCGCGTTCATCTCGGCCTTCCTGTGCGTACGCTGGCTGCTGCGCTACATCGCCAGCCACGACTTCACGATCTTCGCCTGGTATCGCATCGCCTTCGGCCTGCTGATCCTGCTGACCTGGCAAATGGATTGGGTGAGCTGGGTCGATCACTGATCGGCGCGCCGCATGCTGATCTACCTGCACGGCTTCCGCTCAGGCCCGCAGTCCGGCAAGTTGCTGAGCCTGCAGCAACGCATGGTTGCACTGGGCTGCGCAGACCAGCTGTGGGGCGAGCAATTGCGCTGGGGGCCGGGTGAAGCCATCGCGCAGCTCAGTGCCGTCATCGAAGCCAGCGCAACACCACCGACCCTGGTCGGTAGTTCGCTGGGCGGTTTCTATGCAGCGTATCTGGCCGAGCGCTTCGGTCTGCGCGCCGTGTTCATCAACCCCGCCATCGCGCCGCATCGACTGTTGTCGCAATGGCTGGGGACGCAGACGCAGATCTACACCGGCGAAAGCTTCGAGGTGACCGCCGCAGACATGCAAGCGCTGCACGAGATGCAGGTGCCGCGCTACAGCGCGCCCGACAAGCTGTGGCTGATGGTCGAGACCGGTGACGAGACGCTGGACTATCGAGAAGCGGTCGCGCACTTCAGCGGCGTGCGACAGAGCATCTACCCCGACGGTGACCACCGCTTCTCGCGCTGGGAAGCCTGCCTCGACGACGTGCTGCAGTTCGCCGGCCTGCTCAAGCCCTGAATCGCAGCGCCACCAGCGGCGCCAGTGCCGCCATGCTCAAAACGATGACGGCACCAGCAGGCAGATCGGCCAGTGCCGACAGCACCAGCCCGCATAGAAAGGCCAGCGCTCCCAGCGCGTATCCCGTCAGCATGCGCCGCCAACCGTGCAGCTGCCGCGTCGCCAGCGCCGGAATGATCAGGCAGGCGAACACCAGGTACACACCGACCAGTTGCACCGAGGCCGTCACCGCCAGCGCGAAGATGGCGTGAAAGAACAAACGTCCGCCACGACGCCCGACCAACCCCCACAGCAAGGCGATGCCGACCGTGACGCAGGCCATCGCCCACAGTTGCGCCTCGCCCACCCACAGTACCTGCCCGATCAGCAGGTCACGCAGGTGCTCGCCGCCATGCGGGTTGCCGGCCAGCAACACCAACCCGGCGCACGATGCCAGCACGAACAGCACGCCGATCAAGGCTTCCTGGATGTCGGGCCAGCGCCGTTCGCTCCAGGTGAGCAGCACGGCGCCCAGCAAGGCAGCACTCATGGCAGAGAGCTGCACGGCCCAGGCACTTTCATCCAGACCCAGCACACCAGCGACGATGACCCCAAGCCCGGCAATCTGTGCAATCGCGAGATCAATGAAGACGATGCCTCGCCCCAGCACCTGGCACCCTAACGGCACGTGGGTCAGCAGCACCAGCAAGCCCGCAATGCAAGCGGGGCCGAGAATGCCGGCATCGAGCGCGGCGAGATTCATCGCAAGCCCGCCAGCAACACGGCGATGGTGTCGTCGAACAGGCCGAACAGATCTGCCGCACGCGCACTGCCACCGACGGTGAAGGGCACGACAACCACGGGCAGGCTCGCGCGTGTGCCGAGCCAGGTCGCAGCACGTCCATCGTTGTACGCCGCGCGCACGATCAACTGCGGGCGCTGCGTCGGCACAGCGGCCAGCAGACTCGCCAGATGCGCGCTGGATGGCTCGACGCCGGGCTTGGGCTCCAGCGTGCCGATCTCGCGCAGACCGAGCCAGTCCTGCAGATAGGCAAGGTCCTTGTGATGCACGATCACAGCCACGCCACGCAGGCGCGCCGCGTCGAGCTCCCAGCGCTGCAGGGCGCTGCGCCAGCGTCTTGAAAAATCGGCCAGACGCGCCTGGTAATAGGTTGCGTTGGCCGCATCGAGCACTCCCAGACGCTGACTCACGACGTCGGCCACCGGCAGCATGTTGCGTGCATCCAGATGGATGTGCGGATTGCCAGCGGCGTGCACGTCGCCGTCAGCGCGGTCGAGTCGCGTCGGCACTTCGAGTCGCTTCACGAGACTCGCCGCCTCGACGTAACCGGGTTTGCCCGGCTGCACCGCTGCATTGCCGGACTGACGCAACAGCAGCGGTAACCAGCCCGTCTCCAGCTCGGCGCCCGTGCACACCAGCAGGTCCGCATTGCGCACGGCTGCGATCAGGCTGGGCCGCGCCTGGATGTGGTGCGGGTCCTGTTGCGCCGTGGTGGCGGTATAGACGCTCAGCCGGTCACCACCGAGCTCAGCCAGCAGGGCGCCCCATTCAGGCTCGCAGGCCACGGCACGCAGGGTGGCCTGACCAGGCAGGGACAACAGGGCGCAGAAAACAGCTATCAGAAGGCGGCTCATGATCAGAACCCGTGTGCGCCGTGGGCGCCCAGACTCATCTGGTACTGCAGGAAGACCTGCCGGTCGGTCTGGTTTTCGCGCGAACGATCATTGGCGAACTGCAGGCGCACGCGGCTGAATTCGCTGGGGCTCCAGTCGAGCATCACGCTGTGCTTGCGCGGCTTGTAATCCGGATTGGCCAGGTTGCTGCTGTTGCCCGTGTAATCGACGCGACCACTGTCGAGCCAGTCGTAGCGGAAGCCGGTGCGCCATGCCGGCAGGAACTGCCAGACCGCTTGCGCATAGGCGCCGGACTGCTGCGAACTGTATCGGTCGGCGTTCGCCGCGCCGTCCTTGTCGTAGACCAGCTCACCGACTTCCTTGCGGCGGAAGTACTCGCCCTGCAGCTTGAAGCTGGTGCGCCGCGCATCACCATTGGGCGCCCACTTCCACACGAAGTCAGCCACCCACAGGCGCGAGTTGCCGCTGAAGCTGTTGGTCACTTCGTTGCCAGCGAGATCGTTGTCCGCATGCTCGCGCCCGCTGGGCCGGGTGCGCAGCCAGGACAGCCCGGCACGCCAGCTGTGGCTGGCCCCGACGTCGCCGCCGACATGGCCGAACAGCGACTGCGCCCCCATGCCGTTGCGGCTGCGTTCGCTGCCGGGGAAATTGCTGCCACGGCCGGCTTCAGCTCCCAGTTCGATGAAGGTGTTGCTGGGTGCCAGCCAGGTCAGCTGGGCGCCGTCCTGACCGAACTGGCGCCCCAGGAAGGCCTGATAGGCCAGCGGAGCGTCGACGAAGTCCCAGCTATGGGCGTGCTGGGCATTGAGATAGCCAAGGCCCGAGAAGAAGCGCCCCGTCTTGATCTTCAGCCCGGCCGGCAGGCTGTTGGTCTGCACGAAGGCCTCTTCGACGCTGACCTCGTTCTCACCCGACAAGGCGATGTTGGCCTGCCCGTAGAACAGACGATCCACGTTGGCCGACAGGCCCAGCTCCGACTCGCCCAGGCTGAAGCCACGCGGGCCAGGTCCGATCTCGTCAGCAGGCACGAAGCCCTTGATGCGATAGCCCTCCGGATCCTTCTGCAAATGGGCATAGGTGCCGCTGAGGATCAGCGAGATCGCCGGGTTGAACGCCGCATCGCTGCCCTGCCGCGCGGCCTTGTCAGGACTGGTGGCCGGCGTGGCGACCGGCGCTGGCGCAGCGGGCCGGGCTTCGGCCTGCTTGATGCGTGATTCCAGGTCACTGACGCGCGATTCATAGGTCTTGCGCAGGGCATCGACCTCTTCGCGCAGCTTCTTCAAATCGCTGGCGTCATCGGCCAGCACGGGGAGGGAGACAAGGCTCAGCGCACTCAGCGCGGACGCCAGGACGGTACGGGGCTGCATGGGGGCTCTCCGGGGTCGTGGAACGGAAAGCGCGCATGCTACACACGCAACTTGATTGCATCAACAGTTTTGTTGCCAGTGCATCATAGTTTTCAAGAAGAGCGGCCTGACCGCAGAATCGCCCCTTGTTTCAGCCAAGCATGCCCCCGTCGCGACTGATGATGCTGGTGTCGGCATAACGCGAGGCACGCCCACCCCGGCGGAAATCGAAACGCCAGCCGCTGCAGTCGAGTACGCCCGCCTCACGCGCCGCCTCAAGGACCGGCATGCGCTCGCCGCGCTTCGCATCGCCCTGGCGCTGCACCAGCTGGATCAGGGCGCGTGCTGCGATGTAACCCTCCAGGCTGGAGGTGGTCGGCGTCTCGTCGAGCAGCTTGGTCAGGGTGCGACCGAATTCGCGCACGATGGGCTCGGTGCCCTTGACGGGATTGGGTACCACGCGCGAGAACACCACGCCTGTCAACATCGCAGGGCCAGCCAGTTGCCGGAACACGGTGGCATCGACCCCTGAAGTCACGCAGATGAACAGGCCCGGATTACGCGCACGCAGCTGCTTGGTCAGCAGCGCAGACTGCAAGGTCCCTGCAAGGATGACGACGACCTGTGGCGCAGCACGCAGGACGGCCTCTGCCACCGCCTGCATGTTGCTGCCGTCTTCACTCAGCAGCTTGAGCGCCGGGGTCGGCAACTCGCGCTCGCGCAGCACCGTCAGGGCGGCATCACGAGCGGCAGTGCTGGCCAGTGCGTTGGTATGCACGATCATGAAGGAGGTGATGCGCCCCTCTGCATACTGTCGCAGGGTGGCCACGATTTCTTCGCCGTAGGTCGCGCGCAGGTAGATGGCGCGTTGCTCGTCGCCGGGAAAGCTGACGCCACACTGGGGGGCGAACAAGACCATGCCCGCGTTGCGCAGCTCGGCAGATTGCAGCACGGCCTGCACACAGGGCTCGTTGGTGTAACCGAACAGGAAGTTGGCGTTTGCTTCGCGCAGCAGGCGGCGCGTATTGCTCACCGCCAGATCGGCACTGCCGGTGTCGTCGAGCACCACATGTCGCCACAGCCGGCCATGCACACCGCCGTTGAGGTTCGACTGGTCGAAGGCGATTTTGGCACCGGTGAAGTAGTCGCGCCCCATGTTCTGGTTGTCGCCCGACAGGTCGACCGATTGGCCGACCACCCACTCGCCGCGTGCAGCCCAAGCATTGCCTGCGGGTAAGATCAGCGAACTGGATACGGCGAGAGATGACTTCAGAAACTGGCGACGTTGCATCGATTTTGCCCTGCACAAAACAGGGCGGATTGTGCAGAGGGCGCCGCCGTCATATATGAATTTTCTGTTACACGCGGCAAGCGGCAGAATGCCCCTGCCCCGCGCGCACACCCCGACCCGATAGCATGACGACCATACGATCCAAGCTGCCTCAGACCGGCACAACCATCTTCACAGTGATGAGCCAGCTCGCCAACGAGCATGGCGCCATCAACCTGTCACAGGGCTTTCCGGACTACGCCTGCCCGCCTGCCTTGATAGAGGCCCTGAACCACGCCGCGCAGGCCGGCTTCAACCAGTACGCGCCAATGGCTGGCCTGCCAGCCTTGCGCGAAGCCATCGCCAGCAAGCTACTGCAGAGCCGTGCCGTCGCGGTGGATGCTGACAGCGAGATCACCATCACGGCCGGCGCCACACAGGCCATCTTCACCGCCGTCGCGGCCGTGCTGCATGCGGGTGACGAAGCCATCGTGATCGACCCGAGCTACGACAGTTACGCCCCGGCCATCGCCGCGCAGGGCGCACATGCCATACGCATCAGCGCACTGGCCGATGGCGGCATCGACTGGACTGTCGTGGCCGATGCGGTGACCCCGCGCACGCGCATGATCCTCATCAACAACCCGAACAACCCTTCCACGGGGGTGTTCACTGCGGCCGACCTCGATGCGCTGGCTGACATCACCGAGCGCCACGATCTGCTGGTGCTGGCTGACGAAGTCTATGAACACCTGGTGTACGACGACGTGGCGCATCGCAGCGTGCTGGCGCACCCTCGCCTGCGCTCACGCAGCTTCGCGGTGTACTCGTTCGGCAAGACCTTTCACGCCACAGGCTGGAAGATCGGTTACTGCGTGGCGCCACCGGCCCTGACGGCGGAGTTCCGCAAGATCCACCAGTTCCTGGTGTTCTGCGTCAATGCGCCCGCCCAGCATGCGCTCGTCGAAGTGCTGCGTGACCCCACACACTGGCAATCCCTGCCGGCGTTCTTCGAAAGTCGCCGCGACCGGCTGGCAAGCGGCCTGCGCGAAGCGGGCTTCCAGCTCACCCCGAGTCGTGGCACCTACTTCCAGCTCGCCGACTACCGCAGCATCCGCGACGACCTCGATGACGTCGCGTTTGCACGCTGGCTCACCATCGAGCGCGGCGTGGCCTGCATCCCGGTCTCGGTGTTCCACGCCGATGGCCGCCAGCAGGGGCTGGTGCGCTTCTGCTTTGCCAAGCAGGAAGCCACGCTGGATGCGGCCATCGCGCGGCTCAAATGAAAACGGCGCCCGCAGGCGCCGTTTCCGGGTACATCGTGCTTACTTGCTGAAGTAGTACTGCTGCAGCATGGACGGTCCCGGTGTCGGGTAAGTCCAGCCCCAGGGCATCTTGTCGTAGACGTTCTGCAAGCGTGCGTTGCGGATACCGTTGGCCTTGGGTGGCGAGACGGTGCCCAGCACTTCGAGTTCGTCGGCAGCGATATCAAGGATCTGGCGGAACAGCGGATCGGCTTCTGCATCGGTCTTCGCGTCCTTCCACTGATCGTAGAGCTGCAGACGCTTCTTCATGCTGGCCGGCGGCTCTTCGCCACGCTTGCCGCCGCTCTCGTACCACTGCACCCACAGCAGGCTCTGACGCGACTCGCGCGGGTGAATGGCGAGGACGCCACGCAGATCCTGCGTCGGGTCATAGCCACCAGCGATCTGGTCCACGCTCATGTCGTAGTCGTTGGCACTTGCGCGGTCGTAGTACAGCGTGCGCTCGGAGGCCAGGATCTGCAGGTCCAGACCCAGCTTCGCCCATTGCTTGCGCAACACTTCCAGCATGTCGATCTGGTACTGCGAACCCATGCTGACGATGACCCCCATGCTCACGCGCCCACCCGTCGGGTACTGACGATAGCCATCTGCATCACGCTTCGTCAGACCCACCTTGTCGAGCAGGGCATTGGCTGCCTTGAGGTCGTACTTGGTGTACTGCTTGGCCAGGCGGTCGTTGTAGAACTTGTTGGCGCGCGCAGGGCCGATCTGCCAGGGCTCACCCTGCCCGAGGAACACCAGGTCGTTGATCTCCTGGCGATACATGCCCAGTGACAGCGCAACGCGGAATTCCTTGTTGCGGAAGAACGGGCGCAACTTCTCGTTCTTCGTCGAACTGGTTGATGAAGATCCCCGCGGCGGTGGAGTTGATGTCCGGCAGAGCCAGCATCTTGTACCGTCCCTTGGTTTCGTTCTCGCTCAGCAGGGGCAGGTTCTGCGTGTTCTGGATGTGGCGGATCTGCAAGTCCAGCTGACCACTGACCGCCGCCAGGATGATGGTTTCGATATCCGAGACCACCTTGAATTCGAGCCTGTCGATATAGGGCAGCTGGTTGCCTGCCGTGTCGACCTGCCAGAAGTAGGGATTGCGGCGCATGGTCACGCGCGTCGCGCCACCGTGGTAGGGCTGCTCGATCACCCACGGGTCCAGCGTCGGCTTTTCCGGATTGCCCCAACGCGTCACCACTTCGAGGTCACCGCACTTCAGACGCATCAGCGACATCCAGTCCTGCACGCGCAGTGCACGCACCTCGTCCTCGACCCGCGGGTTGTACTTGGGGTGGAACTGCTGGCAATAGTGCTTGGGGTACAGCACCGGGTGCTGGCCCAGCGGAGTTGCCAGCTCTTCGGTGAAGGTGCGGAACGAGCGCGCGAACTTGAAGCGCACGGTACGGTCGTCCAGCCTGTCGACCTTCACGAACTTGCCGTCTGCCACGTAACGACTCGGGGCCGACGGGAAGAACTGCTGATTGCCGACCAGATCATTCATCGAGAACAGGATGTCCTCGGTGGTGAAAGGCTTGCCGTCGGACCACTTGATGCCCGGGCGCAGCTTGAAGGTGAACTCGGACGCATCCGAACTGACCGTCCAGCTTTCAGCGAGGTTGCCTTCAAGCCCCGAGAAACTCTTGTTCCAGCGCACCAGCCCCTGCGGGCTGACGAAACGCAGGATGGCGTTGCCGTCTCCACTGCCACGCAGCGCCGAGCGCAGAGCGCCGCCATAGCTGCCGATCGAGTGCAGCGGTTTGATCACCTCTGGCTTGTTCGGCAAGCGCTGAGCCACAGGAGGCAGCTTGCCCAGCTTGACCGCCGCCGCCAGTTCAGGCGCTTCGTTGTAGGCCTGTGCTGCGCCTGCCATCAGCATCGCCATGATGGCGATGCTTCGCCCCAGAGGCTTCGCGCCCCCGGTCCAGTTCCACTTTCGTTTCATCCAAATCCCCTCAACAAACGCCGCCGTGCCACGACGCAATCACCGGGGTCATTGCCCCAGCTTGTCTGAACCTCCCGCGCGAACCATCACGATTCACCTGCCTTGTGCGAAGCAACACAGCCCTGAGGGGCTGCGGCGGGGGCGTACCAAACCCGCCATCAGTGCGGGCTGCGAAACGGTAACACGCGGAAGATTGTGTGGAACGCGAAAACGGTCACAACAAGCTTCACGGCGGGGACGAACGGAAACTTCGGAGGGTTGTGCGGCGTGTGCTCAGCGTGCAGGAAAAGCCGCGAGCGAATCCACCACGTCCTGGATGACGGGGCCCCACTCTCCGCTGCGCTCCTGACGGAACAAGCGAGCGCTCGGGTACCAGGGCGAATCATTGCGATCGAGCAACCAGCGCCAGTCTGACGCCGATTGCAGCAACACCCACAACGGACACCCCAGTGCACCAGCGAGATGCGCCATCGACGTGCACACCGAGATCACGAGATCAAGGTTCATCATCAAGGCCGCAGTGTCGTCCATCGACGCACCGAAATGCTGTACTTTGCCAGCAGCAACAATTTCTCGCTCTTCATTGCTGACCAAGTCCTTCTGCAGACTGATCAGTTCCACGTTCTCTCGCACGAGGGGCAAGAAGTCCCGCAGTGCCAGAGAGCGCAGATGATTGTCTTTCTGTGCTGCATTGCCACTCCACATGATGCCGATACGCAGTTTGCGCGCACCGTCATGCGCAAGCTTCGCCGCCCACTGCGCGCTTAGCCCCGCATCTGCGTACAGATAAGGAATGTCTGCCGGCACAGTCGCCAGCGTCGTTCCCAGCACGTAAGGCAAGCTCATCAAGGGGCAGTGCACATCAAATGCGGGCAGGCGATCCCCTGCTGCGCGCACAGCCACCAAGTCAGGTATCCGTTGCGCAAGGAGCAACAGTGGGCGCTGCACCTCAAGAACCACGCGACCTCCTGCAGCCACCACCAACGGCACGAAACGCAGAAACTGCATGGTGTCACCCATGCCTTGCTCGGCATGCAAAAGGATGGTCTTGCCCCGCAGTGCGCCGCCGTCCCATTGTGGAGAGCGGAAGTTCCGTCTCGCGGCAGCAAAGTCCTCACGCTGCCAGCGACACTCGTATTTCGCCCAGCCCGGGATGTAGTCCCCCATAAGCAGGCGACAACGCGCCTCGTTCCAGTGCGCGTCCGCGTAGTCCGGTGCCAAGGCAATGGCCTTGCCGTACGCCAGCAGGGCTTCATCGAAGCGACGCAGATCCTGCAGCAATACGCCGCGGTTGTTATGCAGTGCTGGCAAATCAGGGTGTTGGGCCAAGACCTGATCAAGGTCCAAGAGCGCCTCATCCATGCGCTGCAAATCACCCAACACTGCTGCGCGATTGCTCAGCGCAGGCATGTTCTGCGCATCGAGCGCCAAAGCCCGCTCGTGTGATGCCAGCGCCTCGGGTAATCGCCCCAAGGCCTTGAGCGCAATACCGCGGTTATTCCACGCCTCGCCAAGATCATCGCGCTGTGCCAGCGCCCGATCCAGCAGCGCTAACGCCTCGGTCGGGTCTCCGCATTGCAAGCGCAAGGCGCCCAGCATCTGCAGTGGCGCCGGGTTTTCCGGCTGCTGGCGCAACAACTCGCGATAGATGGGCTCGGCCTTGTCCATCTCGCCACGCTGATGACAGGCCACAGCCATCTGCCACAACATAGCCAAACCGTCATCTCCCCCACGCCCGGGAGACGGCGCAAAAATGTGACTCATGCCAGCCTCTTTCGCACAGCATCCGCCACGCCGGCCAGAACCGGCTGCCAGTCACCCTGCACCACTTGCCGATGCAAGCGTGCGGTGGGGTACCAGGGGCTGTCATCGCGATCCAGCAACCAGCGCCAATCGTGGGCGTACTGCAGCATCACCTCGAGCGGAGCGCCCATCACGCCAGCAAGATGAGCGACCGAGGTGCAGACCGACACCACCACATCTACCTCCTTCAACAGAGCCGCCGTGTCGGAAAAATCGCGCAAGGCGTCGCCGAAATGTCGTACCCGTCCGCTGGCTACGATCTGCCGCTCTGCATCGGTGCGCAGCTCCTTCTGCAAGCTGATCAGCTCTACACCGGCAGGCATCGCAGCGACAAGGTCGCTCAAGGGCAAAGATCGTAGATCGTTGTCCTGCTGGGAAGGGTTACCAGACCATACAACTCCTACGCGAAGCCCCACGCTCGGCCCCAACTTGCTTGCCCAGTCAGACTGCAAGGCCTCATCAACGAACAAGCTCTGCGCGGGTGGCACGGAGTCCACCGTCGTACGGAAGATCAACGGCAAGCTCAACAGAGGGCAATGCAGATCAAAGGATGGCAAAGACTCGCCGTAGGCCAACACACCTGCCACTCCCGTCAAGTTTTGCACTAAAGGCTTCAGTTCCACCTGCACCTCAAGCCATACTTGCGCACCACTCGCAACGACCATCGGCACATAGCGCAAGCACTGCAGCGTGTCGCCGAGCCCCTGCTCGGCGTGCAACAGGAGTGCCTGCCCAGCCAGAGCCTCCCCCTGCCACCTGGGTTGCGAAAAGTTCCGCGGCACTGACGTAAACCTTCTGCGTCGCCAACGCCACTCATATTCAAGCCAGCCCTGAGCGTAATCACCGATCAAGAGGCAACAACGTGCCAGATTCCAGTGTGCGTCCGCATAGCCCGGCGCCAATCGAATCGACTCGACATACGCCTGCATGGCTTCTTCGAAGCGGTGCCGATCTTGAAGCAGAATGCCGCGATTGTTCCACGCCTCAGCCAGAGAAGGTGCTAACGCAATCGCTTTGTCGCAATCGCGCAAGGCGGCGTCACCTTGCCGCAACTGCATCAAAACAGCAGCACGACTGATCAAAGCATCCGCATAGTCAGGCGACAACGTCAGGGCTGCGTTGTAAGAAACCAGTGCCTCGTCAAAACGCTTGAGACTGCACAAGACAGCACCGCGGTTGTTCAATGCGACAGGGAACTCCGGTTGCAATCCCAGCGCGCGGTCTATCAGAGCTAGCGCCCCCTCATGCTCACCGCGTTGATGCAGCAACAACCCCAAGAGATGCAGAGCCTGATGGTGCCGAGGCACCAAGCGCAACACTTCGCGGTACATGGGCTCCGCTTGCGGCAAAGCTCCGTGCTGGTGTGCCGCCACAGCCATGTCAAACAAGCCTTGCCACGCAGCGGTTTGCTGCGGGGCCGCTGAAAGATCACGCATCGAAGACGGTTTTCGCTTGCCCACACATCACCCGCGATGAAAATACAGATTGTCGCATGCCGCTTTCGGACTAGAAATTTAGGCCGCAGCCTCCAGCATTTCAGGCCTGCAGGCCAACTGGCGAAATTCGCATGGGGGCCGGAGCCAAGCCTTGCTGCCAACGTTGAAACATCTGTTCATAAGCCGACTCGAGATGGCGGGTGTAGCGCAGCGTGTTGAATAAGGGCACGGCACTCCTACCCTGCACGAGTCGGTTGCGCAAACTCATCAACTCAGGCCCGCCCGCCAACGCCACGGCCTTGTCCTCGTATTCGGTCAAGCTGCCCGCAATCAGCTCGACCAATCCGACCGCAGCAAGCAGACTGGCCGCGACTCGGCTCGGGAAGGTTTCACCGGGGCAGGTCAGCAATGGCAGTCCTGCCCAAAGCGCATCGCTTGCTGTCGTATGCGCGTTGTAAGGCAATGTGTCCAGGAACAAATCAGCCAATGCGTGCCGTGCCAGGTGTTGTTCGGTCTGAGCACGCTCTGCGAATATCAAGCGCTGCGCATCTACGCCGCGAGATGCGGCCTCGCGCCGCAAATTCACCACAGAGTCTTCACTGTCCCGCAATAGCCAGAGCACACTGCCTGGCACACGCGAAAGAACTCGCATCCAGACCTCAAATATTTCCGGCGTTATCTTGTAACAGTTGTTGAAACAACAATAGACAAACGCATCCTCGGGCAACCCATACTGCTGACGCGTTTCGATCTGCTGCGCAATCTGACGCTTGCTGTCGTTCACCTGGTAGCTGTCCGGCAGGCGCACCACCTTTTCAACGTAAGCTTTGTCGTACTTCTCTGGCGTAACCCACTCATCCCCGATGATGTAGTCCAAGGACGCACTCCCTAGCGTCCCCGGGAAACCCAGATAGTTCACCTGGATAGGACTGGGACGCATGCAAAAAACAGCGTTGCGTGCCAAGCCAAAATACCCATTCAAGTTGACGAGAATGTCGATTTTTCTTTTCCTGATCTCATCTGCCACGTCGCGATCTGCCATGCCGCCAACATCGACGATCTCGTCAAAAGCCGCAGCCAAGCGCTTCCGAACGGGGCTACCGTCGTCCCATCCGCTATCAAAAGCAAACACTTTGAAACGCTCTTTGTCATGCAACTCGAATAGCTCGACCGCCAGAATGGACGTAGCCTGATTTCGGAACTCGCCAGCGACGTAACCGAGCCGGATTTGTTGCGTACCAACTTCCGGTACGCGGGAGCACGGAGGTGGCGGCGGCAATGTAGCCCCAGCAACGATCTCGGCGCAGCGCCGCAACAGCCAGGCATCTCTTCCCAAAGCCTGATAGCCGAACGGTTCAGCCGATTTCTCACCAGCCTTTATCCCCCTTTCAATCTCCGCTAGCAGCGACTGATAGTCACGCCAGTCACAGAGCAGCATGCGTGCATGCAGGAGGTTTCCTCTGACAAAAGGATGGGTTGGGTCAACCGCCAATGCTTTGGCATACGCGTCTGCTGATGCTTTGTAGTCCCTGAGCTCGTGCAGCAAATTGCCGTGATTGAACCACCCTGCAGCCCAAGCCGGCTTGAGGTTGAGTGCCCGTTTCTGCGAGGCAACCGCTTCGTCTGCCTGCCCTAACCGACACAGGACAGCTCCTCGCTGCATCCAGGTCGTCGGCGCCTCGGGGTCAAGTAGCAGCGCCCTCTCGAAACCACTGAGCGCAGCATGATACTGGCGCAACGCCAACTGACAGTTGGCCAGACTAAACCAGGCATCCGCCGAATCAGCGTTCAGCGTAACCGCCCGCTCATAAGCGGGCGCCGCCTCGGCAGGGTCGAGACAGGCCCCCAGATTCAGCCACGCTTGCTCGCTTCCGGGATCCAGTTCTGTCGCCCGGAGAGCTTTGTCATGGGCACGCTCGCGTTCTCCCAATTTCAGCAAGACCGCTGACAGATTCACCAATATCGAGACCCGCTCAGGCATCAACTCGTGTGCCAACTCGAGCAATGGCAATGCGTCCCCATGCTGCCCGCACTCAACCAAGGCTAGCGCATCAAGAAAAAGTTGGCGCGCTCGCTCCATGCCTTCCATGCAAGAACTCCAAGTCAAAAATAAAAAGGCAGCCCTGAGGCTGCCTTTCCAGATACTGGTCGAACCCGTAGGGAACGATCAGAAATCCTTGACGATACCAACGCGGAGGATCTTTTCGTCCACCTTGTTGCCGGTGTTGCCGACGAAGTCGGTACCGGAGCCAACGTACTTGCCGTTGGTGATGGCAGCCGTGTTGCGCTCCCAGTCAGCCTTGCTGTAGCCGATGTAGGCGCTGGTCTGCTTCGACAGCTGATAGAAGGCACCCAGCATCATCTGCTTGCCGCTGTTACGGCCACCGGTTGCGGCATCCGACAGGTCATGGTTCTGCGAGAAGCCAGCACCCAGACCCAGATCACCGATCGTGTAGTTGATCACGATGTTGGTGGTCTTTTCTTGCCATGGCACACCAGCCAGATAGCCCTTGTAGTTGTTGTACTGCAGGCCGATCTTCAGACCCTTCACCGGCTTGATGTTGACATAGTAGTGATGGAAGATCATGCCGTTTTCCGTACCGGCAGCGATGTTGCTGGTGCGCTTGTGGGTACCGTCGATACCGCCGTTGACCACGTCGGTGATCTTGTATTCCAGACCCAGCACATACACGTCACCCGACTTCTTGGTCGTGGCCGAGTTCAGCGACGACGAAGCGGTGTTCGTGTGCGAGAAGCCGTCGTTGTTCGAGCCAGCCTTGCGGTTGTCGCCGCCAGCGTAGGAGCCCTTGAACAGCAGGCCGACCGGGCCGAAGCTCAGTGCCTTCGGGTCCGTCCAGAAGGCGGTGTGACGGTTGGTCAGCGACTCTTCGCGGAACTGCGACACGCCGTACTTGACTGCTTCCCAGTCCTTCGGCGAAACCATGTAGGGCTTCTCGGCCAGCTTGAAGTCACCCGACATCAGGTTGGCGACGCCGTACTGGGTCACGATCGGGCCGAACTGGACGAACATGGCCTTCTTGTCGTTCGAGGTCAGGCCGGTCTTGCCTTCGTGCACGTTGCCGAAGCGGACGTCGTAGGAGACGCCAGCCTTGATCCACTTGTTGATGTCTTCGTTGGCCGAGAACGTGACGCGCGTCGAAGCAGCCGAGCCGTCAGTCTGGGTTTCAGTCGTCGTGCCGCCAGTCGGAGCACCTGCAGCGGTATCAAAGTTCTGGATCTTGCGGAACTGGTAGCTGGCGTCGAACTTGCCGCCAACGGTGACTTGCGCGAAGGCGCCGCCGGACATCAGGCCAGCAACGGCCACGGCGATGAGTTTCTTTTGCATTGAATTGCTCCTCATGGATTGAAGATCGGGCCTTGTTGTACCAAGCGGCCGCCCGGCACTCCCGTTTTTCCACCTCTCGAACCGAGAAGTTGCGGGCCATTCTGGCAAAGCGCCGATGAACGGAGCAAGGCACGGCGCAATTTGGCAGGGTGGGCGGCCCCGCTTTGTTGCGTTCACGCAACACGCTTGGATTGGCGCAACGCACAACAATGAATCACCGAAAGCCAGAAACGACAAAGGCCGCTTTCGCGGCCTTTGTCAATCAAGGGCTTGCGCCTCAAACTGGCAAATCTGCCAGATACAGTGCGGGTTACCCTCAAAGTCAGAAGTGAAACAACACGCGCTTGTCGTCCGGCGTAAAGGACGGGTGCGGGTGGGTCACCTGACGGTCTTCCTTGTAAACCTTCCACGACGTGCTGTGCTTGCAGATCTGCTTCGTGGTTTTCTTGTTGAGATCGAAGAGATACAGGAAGGGATCGTTCTCGTGCGTATGGGCCGCCGTGTCCTGCACGTCAGGCGGCGTATCGCAACCGTCACCGACCGCCAGCGAGCCGTCATAGTTGGAATACAGGTGCGAGCACGGCGGCATGGTCAACAGCGCCTCGTTCTTGAGGGTCACCGGGTCGGCGGAACAGATCCAGCGGTCGGTACTGCCCTTCTTGTAGGAGACGTAGAGCATCTTCGAGCCGTCGGGCGTGAAGAACTCATGAGTGCAGGCTTCACCTTCCTCGTGCTCCTTGACGCAGCGGACGTTGGTGCCGTCTTCATTGACGAACCACATGCGGGCATCAACGAGGTCGTGCGGGCCTTCGTGGCAGTAAGCCACGGTGCTGTCGTCGAAAGGACGATAGAGCGGGTGGCCCATCCACTTGGCTTGCTCATAAATGACCGTGCTGGTGCCCGTCGCGATGTCGATCTTGACGAGACGGCAGCGCGGCTTCTTGTGGAACTGCACGGCGAACTCTTCCCAGGTCTTGAGCGGCAGCAGGTCGCCTTCGACCACTTCAATGCCGACCAGCTTGGTACAGGCCGAGTTGGCTACCCAGGTGCCATAACCCTTGTAGCCCTGCGGAACGGTGTAGAGGACTTCCTCTTCCAGCGAATCCAGTGCCACGCGACGCAGCTCGCGGCCGCCCTTCACGTAATAGAGGTACTTGTCATCCGGCGACAGGAAGTTGCCGAAGGTGTTGTCAACCTTGCCCTTGCCCTCGGTGAGCTGACGGGCTTGCTGGGTTTCGAGGTCGAGCAGGTAGCTGTTCCAGCTGCCGTTGTCGAAGAGTGCACCGAACAGGAGCTTCTTGCCGTCGTTGGTGAAGCACTTCTGATAGAAGTAATTGCGATGGCAGGTCACATCGACCGGGGTCAGACGCGTCACACGGGCACCGGTGTCGGAGTCGGTGAAGTCTTCGAATTTGAGCTGGATGATGTCGCCCTTGGCCATGGGTCAGTCTCCTGGGTGTTGCGAGGGTTGAAACGGTGGCGCCGCAGTGCAGCGGTGTAGGAAAGTATTTCGGCAGAAAAACGGGAGCCTTTAATTGTACGCGAACGACCTGCAGCAAGGCACCGAATTGCTGCAAGGCGACTCCGGCTTGATCCGCAGCAAATGACACGGCTCCCGCCGCCGCTAGCCTCCGCTGATGCTTGCCGCCAATACCCTGCCGCCCCCTCAGCTGATCTGCCCCGCAGGCAGTCTGCCCGCCCTCAAGGCTGCGATAGACCATGGCGCTGACGCGGTTTATCTGGGCCTGAAGGACGCCACCAATGCCCGCAACTTTGCTGGCCTGAACTTCGACGCCCGGGCTGCCCGAGAGGGGGTGGACTATGCCCACCGCTTTGGACGGCAGGTCCTTATGGCCATCAACACCTATGCTCAGGCCGGTGAGGAAGCACGCTGGCGGGCTGCCGTCGATGCGGCCGCCGATCTGGGCGTCGATGCCGTGATCCTCGCCGATATGGGTTTGCTGGACTACGCCAGCCGTATCCACCCCACCCTGCGGCGACATCTGTCGGTACAGGCATCCTGCACCAGCTACGAAGCCATCAACCTTTGTCGCGAACTGTTCGGCATCCAGCGTGCCGTGCTGCCGCGGGTGCTGACACTGGCGCAGGTGGCGCATGTCATCCAGCACACAACCGTGGAAATCGAGGTCTTCGGCTTCGGCAGCCTTTGCGTGATGGTCGAAGGGCGCTGCCTGCTGTCGAGTTATGCCACGGGCGAATCGCCCAACACGGCGGGCGTCTGCTCGCCGGCCAAAGCCGTGCGCTGGACCGAAACGGCACACGGCACGGAAGCACGCCTGTCCGGCGTGCTCATCGACACCTATGGCAAGGACGAAGCGGCCGGTTACCCCACGCTGTGCAAGGGGCGCTTCGCCGTCAATGGCGAGACCTATTACGCGCTGGAAGAGCCCACCAGCCTCAACATCGTCGAGGCCTTGCCAGAACTGCTGCGCATCGGTGTCGCCGCCATCAAGGTGGAAGGGCGGCAGCGCAGCCCGGCCTATGTCGCTGAAGTCACGCGCACCCTGCGTGCGGCCATCGACGCGGCGGTCGCCTCGCCCGAGCGCTTCAGCGCCAAACCCGCCTGGCAACAGGCGCTGGGCAAGGTGTCCGAAGGACAGCACGTCACGCTGGGCGCCTATTCGCGCCCCTGGAAGTAGAAATGGCCTGCTCCGCTACTGCGAAAATGCTGGCCGGCGTTGGCTCGCTCGCCATGCAATGTGCACTGTCTGCGCTCACCGCCTTGGCCAGCATCCGCTCGCTACGCGGCCCAAGCCATTTCAAACCGCCGTGTTCCAACCCAACGGAAAAGCATCCATGCAACTGAGCCTCGGCCCCCTGCTCTATTTCTGGCCACGCGAACGTGTGCAGGCCTTTTACCGCGAAGTCGCTGGCTGGCCCGTCAACATCGTCTATCTCGGCGAGGTCGTCTGCAGTCGCCGTCAATTGCTGCGCCTCGAAGACTGGCTGGGCATTGCGCAGCAATTGCGGGATACGGGCAAAGAGGTCGTGCTGTCCTGCCAGACCTTGCTGGAATCCGAGAGCGAGCTGCGCAACCAGCGGCGCATCACATCCTGCACGGACTTCATGGTCGAAGCCAACGACATGGGCGCGGTCGGCTTGTTGCGCGGCAAGCGCTGGGTTGCCGGCACGCATCTCAACCTCTACAACCACGCCAGTCTGACGCTGATGCAGGGACTGGGCGCCTGTCGCTGGATTCCGCCGCTGGAGATGTCCGCCACACGCCTCGCCCTGTTGCTGCAGGACATGCCTGCAGGCATGGAAACCGAAGTTTTCGCCTGGGGGCGCTTGCCACTGGCCTTCTCCTCGCGCTGCTTCACTGCGCGCCACTTTAATCTGAAAAAGGACGACTGCCAGTTCCGTTGCAAGGAGTACCCGGACGGCATGCCGCTCGATACACGTGAGAAGCGGCACTTTCTCATTATCAACGGCATCCAGACCCAGTCAGCTGCGACACAAAACCTTTTGCCACATCTCGCCGAGCTGCACGAACAGGGTGTCGACATCCTGCGCATCAGCCCTCAGTCACATGGAACGGCCGATATCGTCAAAGCCTTCCGGGCCGCTTTGACTGGTCAAACTCCTGCATCCTTGGCGCCATATGCCCCCAGCGGACTCTGCGACGGATACTGGCGCGGCTCCGCTGGCCTTCAACACTCCATGGAGCACCATGCCCCAAGCTAACCTTACCCTGCCAGCATTTCTCGCGCGTCTTGGTCCACATCTACCCCAGACTCACTGGTCGCACGCACTGGCTGTCTCGCTCACCCTGGCACGCCAGGTCGGCCGCCTCCCGGGTGACCTGAGCTTCATGCATGAACGCACCATCGCGATACGGGTACTGGATCTCGGTGCTACAGCCAGCGTGCGTTTGCGCAGCGATGGCCGCTTTGTGGCCTCAAACCGAAGCGCTGACGTACGCTTCAGCGGCAAACTGGCCGACCTGCTGCGCATCGCACGCCGTCAGGAGGATCCCGACACCCTGTTCTTTCAGCGCCGCCTTGTCGTTGAGGGAGATACCGAGCTGGGGCTGAACCTTAAAAATCTGCTCGACAGCATCGAATTGCCTCGTTGGGTATCTTGATCGGGCGACGAGCCTCCCATCGCAACCCACGATTCTGATCAAGCCTGCACCAGACTCCGCAACTGGGAACGCACCCTGCTCGTCACGCCGACCCAGTCCGATTCACGCAGGGACTGTCTGAACAAACGCACCGAGTCGTACCAAGGACAGTCTTCGCGGCTCATCATCCATCGCCAATCCGGAATCTTCGGCACGATTACCCACGTCGGTTTACCCAAAGCGCCAGCCAAGTGCGCCAGCGAGGTGTCACTGGTGACGATCAGATCCATGTTTTCCGCTAGCGCAGCCGTGTCTGAAAAATCGAGCAACTGATCGCCAAAGAAACGCACTCTGGTCTGCTTTGCAAAGTCATCGCGGTCTCGCTCGCGCATCTCCTTCTGCAAAGATACAAACTCCACCAGCCCCTCATCCACGTTGATGACGTCGCGAAACCGCATTGATCTATCAGCGTCGCCCGGGAATAACGGATTGCCCGACCAAACCAACCCCACACGCAATGGCTTGGTTTTTGTGCCAAGGATTTCGCGCCAGTGGTCTACCTTCTGGGGGTCTGCAGATAAATACTTTCCGCGTTGAGGTATCGATGTCAGATCGGTCTTGAATGCCAATGGCAGGCTCAAAATCGGACACTGGCAATCGAAATCCATATGTTCCGCACCCTTGGGAAGCACGGTGATATCGTCAGACAACGACTTCATCAACGTCACCAGCGGCGGCTGAACCTCGAGCAATACCCTCGCCCCCAATTTGCGCACTTCCAGCGCATACCTGCAGAACTGCAGCGTGTCCCCCAAGCCTTGCTCACAATGCAGCAGGATGGTTTTTCCCGCCAGGTCAAAGTCACCAAACCAGCGAGGCGCAGAAAATTCGCGCAAGGTCACGCGTTCATGACGGGTTTCGTATTCAGTCCAGCCGTTGGTAAAGTCTCCCAGCAGCAGCTTCAAATGCGCGGCATTTGAACGCACCTCCTGGAAATCTGGCTTCAAAGCCAGGGCCCGCGTATAGATGGCAACAGCCTCTTCGATCCGCATCAAAGCACAGAGCGCAACACCTTCGCCAAAAAGCGGATCAGGGCTCTGCGGCGCGAGTGTCGCTGCTTTCCGGAAGAACTCGATAGCCTCTTCGTGCCGACCACTACATGTCAGCACCACCCCCTGCTGGAACACTGCATCATAAAAACCGGGGCGTAACTTCAATGCACGCTCATATGCACGCAACGCGTCCTGCGGTCGCTGCATTTCATCGAGCAGATTGGCCAGATTGAAAGGCGCCTCGGGCAGATCAGGCTGCAGGGCTATTGCCTTTTCATATGAGCGCAATGCGTCGTCCTGCTTGCCGAGCTTTCGCAGCATCGCACCTCTGTTCAGATGTGCTCGCGCAGAGAGCGGATAGACTTTCAGTGCCTGATCCACATACTCCAACCCCTCGGCATGAAGCCCCTGGTCTCCCAACAACGCGCCCAACATATTCAGCGCGTCGAAACAATGGGGGTCGAGCATCAATGCTTGCCGGTAGAGCGCCTCTGCGTGATGCCAAACACCCGTCTGATGCGAGGCCAGGGCTTGCTGCAACAAGCCCTGCACAGCGGGCGAAGGGGGGCGAAGCTTGCGTGAAACACCGCGTGAAATCTGCTGTTTGGGCGCCATCACAGCACCTCCGGCAACGCAGTGCGTACTGCGCCGACGACACCGCGCCAATCGCCCCTTTTCTCTTGCCTGAACAAACGAACGCTGGGATACCAAGAGGAGTCGGACCGATTCAACAGCCAGCGCCAATCCGGGGAATAGGCAACAAGCACCCAGGTTGGCTTGCCAAGCGCCGCGGCCAGATGCGCCACAGAAGTATCCACACTGACGACAAGGTCGAGATTGGCGATCAAGGCCGCGGTATCACTCATGTCGTGCAGATCCGCGCTGAACTCCTTGACGGTTGAATTCGCCAAGGCATCGCGTTCTTCCGCACGAATCTGCTTCTGAAGGCAGATCCATTCAATCTCTTCGAGTTCGAACCACGGGGCAAGCCATTCGAATGGAATTGAACGGTACACATCGTGCGTGTGCCCCGGGCTACCGGACCACACTACACCAATGCGTTTCCGGGCCCTGCGGGCTGGCAGCGTCGCTTGCCAATGCGCAATCTTCACCGGATCAGCCACCAGATACGACTGCGCGGCTTCTGGAACGGCATCGAACCCCAGTCGGTGGGGCAAAGACATCAGCGGCAGATAAAAATCTGCCGTCGCACGCTCACTTCCCTTACTGCATACCTGCATGTGATCTGATTGCAGGCACTGCAGCAGCGAACACAGTGATTCAGGGACCTCCAGGATGATTGCCGTTGCACCCAAGGCGACCAATCTGTCTGCAAAGCGACAGAACTGCAAAGTGTCACCCAGCCCCTGCTCCGCCAACAGCACGATTGAACGTCCCGTCAGCGACTCACCCTGCCACAGCACTTCTCCGTCCTTGGGCTGGAACTTGAAATTCGAACTTGAACCAATGCGCACCTCATACGATGCCCAACCTGAACGAAATTGTTCGAGGATCAACTGCGTCAATCCTGAGTTCCATCTGCATTGTTCGTATTCTGGCTCTACCGCCATGACGGCTTCGTAGCACTCCTGCGCCTCAGCCGGCCTTGCGAGCGCCCCCAATGAATTGCCCAGGGCGAAAAGTGCATCGAGCATCCCGGGCTGATATCCAAGAGCCGCCCTGATCGAGACTTCGGCCTCTTCATGCCGATCCAGTTTTTGAAGCGCAACCCCGTGATTCAAGTGGGCGCCAGGCAAGCCATCATCAATTGCCAGCGCTTGGGCGTATTCCTCAACCGCCTCCTTCAAGCACCCAAGATCATTCAATACGTTCGCCCGATTCAGCCTCGCCAATGCAGAATTGGGGTCCATGGCCACAGCCGAATCGTATGCTGACAGCGCGGCCTCATTGAGCCCCCGGGCCCGAAGGATCAAGCCATGAGCCAGATGTACCTCGGCATTTAATGGGTCCAGCGTGCGTGCTTTCAGTACTGTTTGTTCCGCCAGATCAATCTCTCCCTTGCTGAGCAAAGAAACGGCGAGCACTTGCATGATGTCCGCGTTGTTCTTCGTCCGGCGCAGCGCTTGATTGCATATCGCTATGGCTCCCGATGGATCATTGCGCTTCAAAGCAGCGAGCGCAGCCTCTTTTGGTGACTTGACGGGATCAACTTTTTTGTCTGCTTTGGAGGGATTCATCGATTGAACGTGTACAAACAAAGGTCATCGGAAGGCGGAAGTGGATTCTAGCGCTCTTGGCCTCACGCCACTTCCCGTACTTTTCCGCGATGAACACTTCATCACCATCCACAAACCCGCAGCCCTGCTCGTGCATCGCTCGGAGGTGGATCGCCACGAAACGCGCTTCGCGATCCAGCTACTGCGCGATCAGATCGGCCAGCACGTATGGCCCGTGCACCGGCTCGATCGCGGCACCTCGGGCGTGTTGCTATTCGCCCTGAACAAGGAAGCCCTGACCGCTGCCAGCCAGCAGTTCGAGCTGGGCCTCGTCGACAAGGAGTACATGGCCGTGGTGCGCGGCTGGCCGGCTGAAACAGGCCTCATCGACCATCCGTTACGGCGCATCCGCGAGGAAGACGGCCACGACCGCGACTCACCGCCACAGGAGTCCCGCACACGCTTCCAGCGCCTCGCCACGCTGACGCTGGACGTCTGCGTTGACCGCTACCCCACCAGCCGCTACGCCCTGCTGCGCCTGCAGCCCGAAACCGGCCGCCGCCACCAGCTGCGGCGCCATCTCAAGCACATCGCCCACCCCATCATCGGCGACGCCACTTACGGCAAGGGCCAGCACAACCGGCTGTTCCAGGAACTGTTCGGCACGGCCCGCCTGCTGCTGGCCTGCACCGGGCTGGGCTGGCGCCACCCGGTCACGGGCGAAGCCATCCGGCTCGAATGTCCGCCTGACGAAACGTTCCAGCGTGTCCTGGCGCACACCGGCTGGCAGACGTCACAAGCTGTGACACAAGTTCGTTGACTTCCGGTCGTTAAACTGAACAATATTGCGAACCGTTCGCATTTGCATGATTGAGTGCCAATGCGAACCTGCCCCGTTCAATCGCCGGAGTCAGTTTCCATGTATGTTTGTGTATGTAACGCAGTCACCGAACGCGACATCGCCGCAGCGCACAGCGCCGGCGCCACGCGTCTGCGCGACTTGCGTGAGCAACTGGGTGTAGCCGCCGAATGTGGCCGCTGTGCCGAGTGCGCACAATCATGCCTGCGGCAACTGAACTCGGCTCATGCGCCTCAGGCTCCTGTAGTTCTGCATTTCTCCAGGGGTACGCATCATGAAGGGCGACAAGAAGGTCTTGCAGCTGCTTAACCGGCAGCTCACCCACGAACTCACGGCAATCAACCAGTATTTCCTCCACGCTCGCATCTACAAGAGCTGGGGCTTCGAAAAGCTCGGCAAGCACGAGTACAAGGAGTCCATTGAGGAAATGCACCACGCCGACAAACTCATCGAACGCATCCTGCTGCTCGAAGGCCTGCCCAACCTGCAGAACCTCGGCAAGCTGCTGATCGGCGAAAACGTTCCCGAATGCCTGGCCGGCGATCTCAAGCTCGAAAGCGGCGCACATGGCGATCTGAAAGAAGCCATTGCCCACTGCGAATCGGTACGTGACTTCATCTCGCGCGACGTGCTGCAGACCATCCTCGATGACACCGAGGAACACATCGACTATCTCGAAACCCAGCTGGGTCTCATCGACTCGGTGGGCCTGCAGAACTACCTGCAGACCCAGATGGAAGCCGAAGGCTCCTGATCGGTCGATACAAGTAAAAACGCCGTGCTGTCTTGCGACAGCACGGCGTTTTTATTGACTGCTTGTTACTCAGCGGTCATCGCGACGCGAGAACTGCTTGCGCGGTGCCGGGCGCGAGTCACCACCAGCCGGACGCGGACGGCTGTCAGCGCTACCAGCGGAATAGCCGCCTTGCGGACGCGAATCGGCAAAGCTGCGTGCGGGACGCGAGTCACCTGAGAAATCGCGCTGCGGACGGCTGTCACCGAAGCTGCGCGCCGGGCGCGAATCACCACCACCTGCGGGACGCGGGCGACTGTCATTGAAACCACCTTGCGGGCGCGGACGATCACCGAAGTCACGACGCGGTGCATCGCCAAAGCTGCGACGTGGTGCGTCGGAGCTACCCTCGCCACGCGGCTGGAAACGCGGACGGCTATCGCCATCGCCGCTGAAGGAACGACGCGGTGCTTCGCTATCGAAACGACGCGGCGGACGCGAGTCACCCTCGAAACGACGCGGGCGGCTGTCTTCGGCGTTGAATTCGCGACGCGGGCGATCGTTGTCAAAACGCGGACGCTCGCCATCAGTGCGCGGGCGCTCTTCGAAGCGACGCGGTGCGTCACCAAAGCTGCGCGGCGGACGGTCCGCGAAATCACGCTGCGGGCGATCGCCGAAATCGCGTTGCGGACGATCACCAAAATCACGCTGGGGACGATCACCGAACTCACGTGCCGGGCGATCAGAGAACTCACGGCGCGGACGATCCGAGAACTCGCGGCGCGGACCGTCGCTGTTGCCGAAGCGCGGGCGATCACCAAAGCTGCGCGGCTTGTCGCCGAAGCTGCGTTGCGGACGGTCACCACGCGGTGCGCGCGGCGTGGGTTCCAGACCAGCGATGACGCTGGGGTTGAAACGTTGTTGCGTGTAACGCTCGATGGCCATGATCTTCGGACGATCACGGTGCTCGGCCAGCGTCACGGCGGTGCCACTACGACCAGCACGGCCGGTACGGCCGATGCGGTGCACGTAGTCTTCAGCCTTCATCGGCAGACCGTAGTTGATGACGTGCGAGATGGTCGGCACGTCGATGCCACGGGCGGCCACGTCAGTGGCGACCAGCACGCGGATGCGGCCGTCGCGCAGGCTCTTCAGGCGGCGGTTACGCACAGCCTGCGGCATGGCGCCGTGCAGGGCTGCGGCGCTGTGGCCTTCGGCTTCCAGCTCGTCAGCCAGCGTGTCGGCATCGGCCTGGGTGCTGGTGAAGATGATGGCTTGTTCGATGTTGGCATCACGCAGCCAGTGGTCGAGCAGCTTGCGCTTGTGCGCAAAACCGTCGACCCAGTGCAGGGTCTGGGCAATGTCAGCGTGCTTGTCCGCTGCGGACGCCAGTTCGAGGCGGCCGGGTTCGTTCATCAGGCGCGAAGCGAGTTGCATGATGCGCGGCGCAAACGTGGCCGAGAACATCATGGTCTGCGAACGGCCTTCGCACAGCTTGTGGATGGCTTCGAGGTCTTCGGCAAAGCCGAGGTCCAGCATGCGGTCGGCTTCGTCGACGATCAGCGCTGCCGTGTGGTCCATGCGCAGGACACGACGGTTGGCCAGGTCGAGCAGGCGGCCCGGCGTGGCGATCACCACCGATGCGCCCTTGAGCGACTGGATCTGCTTGCCGAAGGGCATGCCACCGACGACGGTGGCAATGCGGATGCCACGTGCATGACGCACGAGGTCGATGGCGTCCTGAGCCACTTGTTGTGCCAGTTCGCGCGTCGGGCACAGCACCAGCACGCGCGGGCCGAGGAAGGCGTTGAGCTGCGAGTGCTCGGCACCCATCAGCACGTTCAGTGCGGGGATCAGGAAGGCTGCCGTCTTGCCACTACCGGTCTGGCTGCTGACCATCCAGTCGCCGCCCTTCATCGCGGCCGGGATGGCCTGTGCCTGCACGGGCGTCGGCTGGGTGAAGCCCAGACCTTCAATGGCACGCATCAGTTGCGGTGCCAGGTTGAAGGCGGCGAAACCGGAAACCGGTGCGGCCGCGGGGGCGGAATCCTGGGCGGCGTCTTGCGCAGCGAAAGCCGCAATCGCGTCGATGGCGCTGGGCTGGGATTCGTTGTTGAGGTTTGCTTCAGTGTTGCTCATGTCATGCCGCTGCAATCACTGCTCAGCCCGAACGCGTCGCTTGCCCTGTGCAGTGCACAGGCAAATGCATTCCATGCGCCGTCTTGCTGGCGCGTGCGGACTGGAGGCGATTGGTAGCGCTCCGTCTGGGCCACTCCGCTTTTCGGGGGCCATTGTTGGTCACAAAACATCGACCAACAGACGGAAAGTGCGGCAGGACGGGCCGCAAGATCTGGGTTCCTCAATGTGTTGCCGGGAACCCGCTGGGGACGATGCTACAGGGGGTGTTGCTCTTATGGACTTGCTTGGCTTGTGCGCTGATGCATTGCACAAGGCCGCGCATCATTCCACAAAAGCCGCCAAACACCAAGTGTTTTTCGCGAGTTTTGCAGATCAGGCCACAATTTGTCACAACCGCCGCACGATCCGCCTGGCGCGGAAAGGCTATGGTGCGGCTTGGCTTCTGACCTCTGGACGACCCGCATGTTCCGCCCCCTGCTCTGCGCCGCGCTTGTATTTCCCCTGCTCGCCCGGGCTGCCTGCCCTGACGCGCCCGCCGCCATCCGCGACATCGAGGCCAACTCCTTCTATACCGACACGCACCACTCCGTGATCGACAAGACGCTGGAGAAGCAGTACCACGACAACATCGCGCCGCTGGAAGACTTCCTGCGCAAGGTGGCCGGGATGGCCGACCAGCGCCTGGAAAAGCAGGACCTCGATGCCGGCCGCTGCGCTGTCGCCTGGCTGGATGCCTGGGCGCTGGGTAGCGCCATGCAGGGCCGCATGATCAACGGGCGCGGTGACACGCAGGCGCAGTTCGAACGCAAATGGATGCTCGCCGGGCTGTCGGTCGCCTACCTCAAGGTGCGTGATCTGGCTTCGCCGGAACAAGCAAAGCACATCGCCCCGTGGATGCAGGACATTGCCGACCAGTCGCTGGCGCTGTTCGACTCACCCAAGCACAAGCGCAACAACCACTATTACTGGGTCGGCCTCGCCGTCATGGGCACGGCCGTCGCGACCGACAGCAAGGCGCATCTGGACAAGGCGCGCAGCGTGTTCGACAAGGCGCTTGGCGACATCGAGGACGACGGCACGCTGCCGATGGAAATGGATCGCGCCGGCATGGCTTTGCACTATCACAACTACGCACTGGGCCCGTTGGTGCTGATGGCTGAGCTGGCGCGGCTGAAGGACGAAGACTGGTATGCGCGCCGCGATGCCCGGCTGAGCAAGCTGCTGACGCGCGTCGAAAGCGGCCTCGTCGATCCGGCGTGGTTCCAGCAACGCACGGGCGTAACGCAGAAACTGCCGTCAGACGCCGCGCGCTGCTGGGTGATGCTGCTCGGCAAGCCAGCGCCGGGCAAGTCGAAGAACTGCGCCTACAACCACTTCGGCGGCAGCGTGAAATTGCTGGCCGCCGGGCCGCTCAAGCGCGACTGATCAACCCGCCAGCGACTGCACCGTCGCCGCTTCGAACTTTCCGTCGCGGTAGTCCTGCAGGGTCTGCTGGATTTCCGCCGCGGTGTTCATCACGAAGGGGCCGTACTGCGCGATGGGCTCGTTGAGCGGCTTGCCGGCGATGAGGATCACGCGCGTCGGTTGCGCTGCTTCGATCACCACACCGTCTGCACCATCATTGGCCAGGATGGCCATGTGGCGATCCGTCACCACCGTGCCGCTCACGCTCGCTTCGCCACGATAGGCGTAGATGAACGCGTTGTGCCCCGCCGGCAATTGCTGGCTGAATCGGCCGCCCGCAGGCAGATGCACATCGATGTACAAGGGCTCGGTATCGGGCCGTTGTACCGCACCTGCCACGCCCTGGCTTTCGCCTGCAATCACGCGCACCGTCACACCGCCACCTTCTGCACCCGCGGTGGTGAATTCCGGGATGTGGTCGGTCGGGATGTCGCGATAGAACGGCGCGATCATCTTGTTCTTCGCCGGCAGGTTCACCCACAGCTGGAAGCCTTCCATGAGGCCGTCTTCCTGCTCCGGCAATTCGGAGTGGATGAGGCCGCTGCCCGTGGTCATCCACTGCGCACCGCCGGGGCCCAGCAAGCCTTCGTTGCCGGTGCTGTCGTGGTGACGCATGCGGCCGGCGAGCATGTAGGTGACGGTCTCGAAGCCGCGGTGCGGGTGATCGGGAAAGCCGCCCATGTAGTCCTCGGGATTCTCGTTGCGGAAGGCGTCGAGCATAAGGAAGGGGTCGAGGCGGCGTTGCAGGTTCTGCGTCAGCACGCGCGTCAGCTTGACGCCCGCACCGTCCGAGGTCGGCATGCCCTGCACGAGGCGCTCCACGGCGCGCGAACGGGTGACGGTATCGAGTCGGGGGGCATTCATTTCGTTCTCCAGTTTTACATTCAGCACAGCTGCCATGGGCCATCGGCTCCCCTCTCCCGCAAGCGGGAGAGGGGCTGGGGGAGAGGGCAGCAACACTCAGGCAATGGCTTCGATATCACGGCGTGCCGCAGCAATCGCCTTGGCGGCTGCCTCTTCGCCCATCGCAAGGCCTTCAGCATAGATGAACTCCACATCCTTCATGCCGAGGAAGCCCAGCACGGCGCGCAGGTAAGGCACTTGCGAATCGGCCGGCGTATCGCGATAGAGACCACCGCGAGCGAGGACCACGTACACCTTCTTGCCTGTCAGCAGGCCTTCAGGGCCGTTGGCGGTGTACTGGAAGGTCACACGGGCCCGCGAGATGGCGTCGATCCAGGCCTTGAGCTGCACCGGCACGCCGAAGTTGTACATCGGCACACCCAGCACCAGGACGTTGGCCGCCTGGATTTCAGCAATCGCGGCGTCGTCGATGGCGACGCGAGCAGCTTGTTCCGGCGTACGTTGCTCGGCCGGCGTGAAGAGCGCGCCAAGCGCAGCTTCGTCCAGCACCGGGATCGGGTTGCGGGCCAGGTCACGCACGACATGGTGTGCATCGGGATGCGCGTCGAGAAGATGGGCCACGACTTCATTGGCGAGCAGGGTGGATTGGGAGCCTTCGCTACGGGCGCTGGCGTTGATTTGCAGGATGTTCATGGTGGTTCTCCGTTCGGGCAGAAGCAGCGTCGGGATGGAAACCTTGCTGCGATGGATGAACTCTAGTCCTGCGAAAAACGGGCCGGAAGGCGTCAAAATGGATAGCATTGTTCCACTCTCGCAACAATGCTTCGCGGCTGGAAAGGATGCCCATGGAACTCGACGCCAACGACCTGCTGCTCTTCGCCCGCGTGGTCGAAGCCGGCAGCTTCACCCGCGCTGCCGAGCGCGTGGGCCTGCCCAAATCCACCGTTTCGCGCCGCCTCGCCGCCCTCGAGACCCGGCTCGGCGAACGCCTGCTCGCCCGCAGTACTCGTCAGCTCTCGCTCACTGACTTCGGCAATGGCGTGCTGGAACACGCCCGCCGCCTGCTCGAAGAGGCCGAAGCCGCACAGGCCTTCGCCCTCCACCGCCAAGCCACGCCGCGCGGCCGCCTGCGCGTGTCGCTGCCACCAGGCTTTTCCGAGAATCTGGTACTGAGCAGCTTCTTCCTGCAGTTCTGCACCGACTTCCCGGAGATCCGGCTGGAGCTGGACCTGTCAGCCCGCCGCGTCAACCTGCTCTCCGAACAGTTCGACCTCGCCATCCGCATCGCCAGCAGCCTGCCCGACGACGCCACCCTCGTCGCCCGCCGCCTCGCCACCCTGCCCGGCGGCCTCTACGCCAGCCCGGCCTACCTCAACGCCCATGGCCGCCCGAAGAGCCCGGATGAACTACTGAATCACACCGGCCTGCACATGATGAGCAGCAACGGCGAGGTGCGCCCCTGGGAACTGCTGCGCAACAAAGGCGAAGACTGGAGCGGCCTGCCGGCGGGTCCGCTGGCCTCGAACGCCGTCGAACTGTGCATGCAGATGGCCCTGCATGGCTTGGGCATTGCCCCCTTCACTGATCGCTTCGCCCAGCCCCGTCAGGCCAAGGGCCTGCTGGAGCGCGTGCTGCCTGACTGGCGCGTGCCAGACGTCACCATCTGGGCCGTCATGCCAGGTCGCAAACTGATGCCGGCACGTACGCGGGCCTTCAGCGATGCCCTCGCTGCAGCGCTGCTCAACTGCGAAGCCGCGCATTGAGTGGGTAGCGGCTTCGGCAAAAAAACCACAACCAGGGACCAGCCAGCGCATCCAAGAAAAAACAACAAATCGAAGCGAGAAAATCGCGCGACCAAGCAAAATCCAGAACAAATGCATTTTATTTTTAACAATAAATCAACAACTTGATTTATTGCTGCGCCTGCAACAACCAAGCAATAGCCCTTGTCTCGCGGATGCGCGCCTGACGTGTTTTGACAATAAATCAGCCCCGAAAATGCAATTGAGGCGCTCTCCGCGCACTTGCTCCAATGCGACCCAAGCCAGAAGACCGCGCAGCGACTCTGGCGACAGCACCGCCGCCGTTGCCCGTCAACGGCCACCCGGGATCGCCAAAAATTTCGAGGAGCAATTTCAATGCAAAAGAAACTCATCGCCGTGGCCGTTGCTGGCCTGATGTCCGGCGGCGCCTTCGCGCAAGTCACCGTTGGCGGCAAGTTCGACGCCAGCTACCAGTTCCGCAAGATCCAGAACTTTGATACTGCTGCAGGCGCTCCGAATGGTGGCACGACGACGGAAGCCCAGACTGACGGCTCGGCTGCTTCGACGCGCGTCACGTTCTCGGCCAACGAAGACATCAACAAGTGGATCAAGGCTGGCGTCTCCTACGACGTTCGCTTCGGCAACGTGCACGAAGGCAAGACCGGCCTGACCTCGAACGACAAGAAGGCCATGTGGGTGCAATTCGGTCCGATCGTGACCCAGTACGGCGTCGCCAACCTGATGTCGGGTGACTTCAAGCTGGCCGAGAAGCCCTACATGGTTTCGCCGAAGGACTGGGAAGCAGTCAAGTACGGCGTGTCGCAGTTCCGCGAAGAGTCGCTGACCAACCGTCACACCGCCTTCTGGACGGACCCGAAGGCACTGAGCTTCGGCCCGGTCGGCCTGCTGTTCAAGGGTTCCTACGCTGGTGGCGACAACCGCAAGGCTGGCTCGAACAACGACGGCTTCTCGCACACGAACACCGCTTCGTCGGCCTTGAACTCCACCACGACCAAGAAGTCGGGTGACGTGTATGTGCTGGGTCTGGAATACAAGATCACCGACGTGATCAACGGCGGTATCGACGGTACCCACAAGCGCACCAGCAACATCGCTGCCGGTACGGAAGACGGCATCATCTTCCATCACTACTACATCAACATCAAGCCGGTGAAGGGTCTGAAGATCGGCCTGCAGTACAACAACTACAAGGGCTATCTGGCCAGCGTGCCATGGCAAGAAAAGACCACCAACATCGTAATCAACTACACGATCGGCAATCTGGGTCTGGGTGCTGGCTTCTCGCAGAACCATGACCTGTCGGATGCCGCAACCGGTGGCCGTAACAGCGGCAAGCAGATGATGCTGGGTGCCTTCTATCAGCTGTCGAAGCAGACCAGCGCCTACATCGGCTACAGCAAGGCTGACTGGGAGCGCAACACGGCCGGCATCACCAACGGCAAGTACGTCGGTTCTGGCACCAACTTCGTCGGCAACACCGGCAACAAGGTGGACGAAAAGATCCTCCGCGTCGGCATCGTCAAGGATTTCTGATCCACAAAAGGACAGATACCGTCCTCATGGCCTGAAGATCGGGCAAAGGCGACCTGGCTATCCGGGTCGCCTTTTTTTTGCCCTCACGCAGTCTGCCGTGCCTGACCGGACTGGAACTCGCCGGGCGTGCAACCCAACTCGCGCTTGAACACGACATGCATGTACTGCAGCGTACGGAAACCACTGCGTACCGCGATTTCGGACGCCGACAGCTTGCCCGCACGCAGGAGCTGCTTGGCCGTGTCGAGACGTACGCGCAGGATTTCGTCGTGCACGGAACAACCGCACTCCCGACTGAATATCCGCTCGATCGAAGAACGCGACACGTTCACATGATGTGCAACCTGGTCAGACTTGATGCCATGCGCCGCGAACTGCAGGATGAAAGCACGGGCACGCGTCACGACAGGATTGACGCCCTCCTGGTACATGCTCGATGCCTTGATGCTCAGGCGGGCCGGCGGCACCGTGACGCGATAATCAGGCAACACCGAACGCTGCAGTCGCGCATGCAGCATCTGCGCGGCAATGCGGCCGACACGTCCAGTGTCCTGCACGACCGAACTGATCTCCACATGTGCCAGCGATGCCACGAGCTCGTCATTGTCGATACCGACCACCGCCAGCTCGTCCGGCACACTGATGCCCGCCAACGCACATTCATGCAGCAGATCCTGCGCGCTGGAATCGTTCACCGCGATCACGCCGCAGGGCCTGGGCAGAGCGCGCAACCAGTCGCGCAGACCTTCGGGCCCGGCATGCGACATGCGCTGACTATCGAGGATGTTGGCCTCCTCGACACCGGGAATTTCTCGGAACGCCTTTTCTCGCTCCAACGCCCAGCTCAGACCGGCGTACTTTCCCTTACTGAAAAAAGCCAGTGCCGGCACGCCACGATCCTGCAAGTGTTCGCGCGCCATATCGACCATGGCCGCGTTGTCGGACATGACCAGCGGCACACGCGGCGGGCAACCCGCTTCAGCGCTACGGGAACTCGCCACCGCAACCAGTGCCTCAGTTCCTTGCAACAGTCGCGCACACGCCTCACGATCATCGAAGTCGACGATCCAGGCATCCGCCGAAATGTTGCGGGTGCGCACTTCGGCCGCCGAGGCAACCGTCAGGCGCCAGTCGAGGCGTCCCGCACGAGCGAATTGACTGACGCCTGCAACGATCCCTCGTGCGTAACCGCTGCCTTTGTCGAACTGCAGCACGACGCTGAGGGAACTGTCCGGTTTGGTGGAGCTCATTCTGTTTCGGGCAAACGCATCATGCCGACCAGATCCAGCACCGTCGGCATGGTATGGAAAATATCCGCCGGGCGTTACGGCGTGACCAGAACAGATTGTGCAGCAAAGCCACGCGGAATACCTGCTGCAAAACAGAAACACCAAGGAAGTCTGTCGCAATGAAACGTTTGAATCTCCACCTGCCGATACGGCTGCAATTGCGCTTTGTCGTGCCGCTGATTCTCGTCATGACGATCACCGCGCTGTTCAGCATTCCGCTGATCGACAGCCTGACCATGCGCTGGGTGCTGCGCGATCTGGGCATGCGTGCCAGCCTCGTCACGACAACCTTGTCCGACTCCATCGACGAGGCGCTACGCAGCAAGGATCCGCAGTCCCTGCAGCCCCTGTTCCAGCGCGCCATCCGCGACGAGAAACTGATGGCCATAGCGCTGTGCGGTGCCGATGGTTCGGTGCTGCAGAAGACGCCGGATTTCCCGTCCGAACTGCGCTGCGCTGACGCGAACGCCGCCTCACGCCTTGACTCCAGCATCACCGTCCAGGGACGCGCCATGCACGTCGCCACGCGTGCCGTTGAAGAAGAACACACGCGCGGCGCGCACCTGGTATTGCTGCACGACCTCGGCTTCCAGGAACAGCGCAGCCGTGACACGCGCAACTACCTGCTGAGTGTGCTGGCCGTGCTCGGCGCCGTCATCAGCGCCACTACCGTGCTGATCGCCAATCTGAGCTGGCGCAGCTGGGTCAGCGGCGTCAAATCGCTGCTGCGTGGCGAAGAAGGCTCACTCGCTCCCCCCTCTTCATCCCCGGAGTTCGGCCAGGTTGCCGACGAATTGCGCCGTCGCTTGCGCCAGCTCGAAGACGAACACCGCCGCGCGCACAACGCCGGCCAGGAGTGGGATGCCGCGCGTCTCAAATCCATGCTGAAGTCGGACCTGCGCGACGAGCAGCTGATCGTCGCCTCAAACCGCGAGCCCAGTGTGCATGTGCGCCGCGCCGGCAAAATCGTCACGATGCGCCCGGCAAGTGGTCTCGTCACGGCCGTCGAACCCATCCTGCGCGCCTGTTCCGGCACCTGGATCGCCCACGGCAGCGGTGACGCCGACCGCGAAACGGTCGATAGCCGCGATCACATCCTGCTGCCCGAACACCAACCCACCTATACGCTGCGCCGCCTGTGGCTAGATCGCATTGACGAAGCTGGCTACTACTACGGCTTTGCCAATGGCGGCCTGTGGCCGCTCTGTCACATCGCCCACGTACGCCCTACTTTCCGCGAGGCGGACTGGGAGTGTTACAGACGGGTCAATGAAAAGTTCGCCGCAGCCGTCGTCGCCGAAGCGCGCATCAAGGATCCGCTCATCCTGATCCAGGACTACCACCTCGCGCTGGCGCCCCGCATGATCCGCGAACAGCTGCCTGATGCCACCATCATCAGCTTCTGGCATATCCCCTGGCCCAATCCGGAGTCCTTCGGCATCTGCCCCTGGCGCGAGGAGCTGCTCGACGGCATGCTCGGTAGCACCATCATCGGCTTCCACACACGCTTCCATTGCAAGAACTTCATGGAAACCGTGGACCGCTATCTCGAGACGCGCATCGAACAGGAGCACTCCACCATCTCTTTCCGTGGCCAGCCCACCCTGATCGAGAGCTACCCCATCTCCATCCACTGGCCTTCGGATCGCGAACGGGCCGCCTGGCCTACCATCGCCGAGTGTCGTCGCGATGTGCGCCAGCGACTGGGTCTCGATGCGCAGCACCTCATCGCGCTGGGACTGGACCGCTTCGACTACACCAAGGGCATCACCGAACGCATGCAGGCGCTGCGCAGCCTGCTGGAGCAGCAGCCGCAACTCGTCGGACGCCTCTCGCTCGTGCAGATCGCCGCGCCGACGCGTGAAGAGCTCGACGAATACCAAGCCTTCCGCGTCGAGATCGAACAACTCGCTGCGCAAATCAATGCACGCTTTGCACGCGACGGCTACCAGGCGATCTACCTGTTCACCGAGCACAAAGGTGCAGAAGAAGTGCTGGAGCTCTATCGCGCGGCCGACGTCTGCCTGGTCACCAGCATCCACGACGGCATGAACCTGGTCTGCAAAGAGTTCATCGCCGCCCGCGATGACGAAGACGGCGTGCTGATCCTCAGCCAGTTCGCGGGGGCATCGCGCGAACTGTCCGAGGCCCTGCACGTCAATCCCTATCACATCGAAGAAACGGCCCAGGCCATGCTGAGTGCGCTCAACATGCCCGTCGCCGAGCGACGCGAACGCATGCAGAGCTTGCGCAGCACGGTGCGTGAGTACAACGTCTATCGCTGGGCCGGTGCCATGCTTGGCGACGCCGCACGCCTGCGCCTCAAGGATCGCGTGCAGGCCCGTGTGCGCGCTTACGGCAGCACGGACACATGAAGCGCAACGTCCGATCTGTCGCCGCAGACAGCGACCTGCGACGCATCCTTGCGCGCAAGCCGCTGCTGGCCTTCGACTACGACGGTACGCTCGCCCCCATCACGGCCCACCCCGAGCAGACCATCACCCCACCGGCGATACATGCTGCTCTTCTCGCCCTCAGCGAACGCGCTCCCGTCGTCATCCTCACCGGCCGCTCCTGCGACGACACCCGCAAGCGCCTCCATCTGCCCGCAGCACGCATTATCGGCAACCACGGCGCCGAGGGCCTGCCACAGACCGACACCACGGCGTTCCATGCACAGGTCCAGCACTGGGACGCCTTGATCCGGCAACACTTCGCTGCCGACATCCAGCGCGCCGGCCTGCACCTCGAGAACAAGGGGTACTCACTCTCGCTTCACACACGCCTCGCGACCGACGCGGCCCTCGCCCGCCAGCTGTTGCGCCGCGTCCGCTCTGCCTTGCCCGCAAACGCACACTGCTTTCCGGGCAAATGCATACTCAACATCGTCCCGCGTGACGCTCCCGACAAGGCATCGGCACTGCATCAACTCACGGTTCACGACACCGACCTGCCGGGCCGCCCCGCCATCTACCTCGGCGACGACCTGAACGACGAAGTCGTGTTCGAACGCGCACCGGCACACTGGATGACAGTTCGGGTGGGGCCGCACAGACACTCCGCAGCGCGCTATTACGCACGTCGTCAACAAGATGTCCTGTGGTTCCTGTTGCGCGCCCTTGCACACCTGCAACACTGACTATCGCGCAGAGCACTTGTGCTGCTTGGCAAGCCAACCCCCACTGCCTGGAATTTCGTCCGGTCCGGGGCGCTAGCTCAGCGGGGAGAGCGTCGCGTTCGCAATGCGAAGGTCGGGAGTTCGATCCTCCTCCGCTCCACCAGGCCGAGGCGCTTCGCACGTCCGTAACAATCCGGTCACACACTGATCGGGGTCTGCACCGCACACCCCACCATGTCCCCACACGACACCCGATACGGCAGCGATCAGCATGGCCTGATCTGCGGGTTCCGCATGTCTCCGCACGCTCCCGCACAAGAACTGGACAGCGACGAAGCTGCCGCCTGGCTGGCAACCCCCGATGCGCCGGAAGGCGACTTCCTGTGGCTGCACTTCAACCTGGGGCACACCGCCAGCGAGAAATGGCTGGGCAGCCACGCCGATCTGCCGGACGAGTACTTCGAAACCCTGCGCGAAGGCTCCCACTCGACGCGCATCGAACGCGTCGAATCGTCCCTGCTGGCCATCGTGAACGACGTGCACTACGACTTCAGCTTCGAAGCCGCAGAGATCTCGACCCTCTGGCTGTCGGTCGGCCAGCGCCTCGTCGTATCCGCACGACGCAAACCGCTGCGCGCGGTCGATACGCTGCGCGAAGCCGTGCGACGCGGAGAACAGCTGCGCTCGCCGATGGAGCTGCTAATCCATCTGCTGCGCGACCAGGAAGATGTGCTGGTCAACGTCGTACGGCGCGTCACCCAGCGCATCGACGAGGTTGAAGACAAGCTGCTGGCCGGCAAGCTGGGCACCACGCGGGCCGAACTCGGCACCCTGCGCCGCCTGCTCGTACGTCTGCAACGCCTGCTCGCCCCGGAACCCGCTTCGCTATTCCGCCTGCTGCAGGCCCCGCCGGACTGGGTCGATGCGGAGGACAGCCAGGAGCTGCGCCAATCCACCGAGGAGTTCTCGGTCGTACTGCGCGACATGAGCGCACTGCAGGAACGCATCAAGCTGCTGCAGGAAGAGCTCGCCGCCCACGTCAACGAGCAGAACAACCGCAGCCTCTACGTGCTGACCATCGTCACCGTGCTGGCACTGCCGATCAACATCGTCGCCGGCCTGCTGGGCATGAACGTCGGCGGCATCCCGTTCGCCGAAAGCGGCCATGGCTTCTGGATCATCGTCGCGCTGATCGCGAGTTTTACCTGCCTCGCAGCCTGGTGGGCCTTCAAGAAGAAGTGAGCTTCGCCTCGGCCTTGTCGAGCCACAAGGTAAAGGCTTCGAGCAGGCTCTCGCGGCTGAACGAACAGGAATCGCCCGAAAACAACCGGCTGGACTCTATGCGCATCAGCATGTCATCGAGCGCACGGCGATAGGCCGGCGGGAGCTGATCACACAAACCGCCTCCTTGTTCGCGCCACAGTGCGACAAAAGCGTCGGTGCTGAGCGTGTCAGCGGCATAGGCCGAAAGGGATTGGCGAAGCTGGGGGGTCATCAATCGCCCGATTTTCCAGATTGATCAAGCGCTCGCAAAAATACCGCAGGAAGCGTAGCGAGCGGCCCGAGGCTGCGACGAGAAGCACAGACGTACATGAGTACGTCGAGCATCACAGTCGCAGGATCGGGTCGCGCAGTAGCTTCATGCGGTATTTTTCAGCCGCCGAGTTCGGAGCGGACGTGTGCCCATTGACGTCGGCTGATCGGCAATGCGTCGGGCACGCCATTGAGGCGCACCGACCAGTGACCTTCACCACCGTCTTCACCCAGAGCACGCTCGAAGCCGACAACCGCCTGACGCGCGACGAGACAGTTGCGGTGGATGCGCACGAAGCGCTCGGGAAATTCCTGTTCAAGCTGCACCAGCGACTCTTCGAGCAGGTATTCGCGCTCGGCAGTGCGCGCCGTGACGTACTTGAGCTCGGCCTTGAGGAAGACGACTTCGCCGACAGGAATCAGGTGGATGCGGCCACGCTCGCTGCAGGTGAGGTGACGACGCGGCTCGGCGAACTGGTCGATCTTGTCATGCCCGACGGGCGCCACGCGGCGCACCTTGTCGAGCGCGGATGCGAGGCGTTCGGCACGCACTGGCTTGAGCAGGTAGTCGATGGCGTTGAGTTCGAAAGCCTGCACGGCGTATTCGTCATAAGCCGTGATGAAGACAATGTGCGGCGGGTTTTCGAGGCGCGTGGCGTGCTGGGCGAATTCAATGCCGTCCATGGCCGGCATGCGGATGTCGACGAACAACACGTCCGGGCGTTGCGTTTCGAGGAAGCGCAGGGCTTCGATGCCATTGCCTGCCATGCCGACAAGGCGCGTCGGTTGATCGTTGGCGATATCGCCCAGCAGGTCGCGCAGTCGTTCGCGAGCGGGGGCTTCGTCGTCAACAATGAGTACATCCAGCGTTTCGGGTTGGTCCATTTATTTGTCCTCCTTGCGCAGCGGCATGCGTATTCTGACGCGATACTGGCCATCGCGCTCTTCTGTCGTCAGTGCCGCTTCGAAATCAAAGAACAGCGCCAGCCGCTCACGGATGTTGCCCAGCGCCATTTTGTTGCCAACTGATTTGCGTGCGTTGGTTGTCGCCGGATTGCTGATGCCGATCTCCAGCGCACGCCCCTTGCGCACGATACCGATGTGAATGGTACCCGGCTCGGCGCTGGGTTCGATGCCGTGGTACACGGCATTTTCGATGAGCGGTTGCAGCATCAGCGGCGGCACCTTGGCGTTGAGCGGCGCGTACTTGAGCTCCCAGGTTCACCTTCAGGCGATCGCCCAGCCGCAGGCGCTCAAGGTCCAGGTAACGGTTACACAGATCGATTTCGTCGCACAGGGTGACCAGCTCGCGGTTGTCCTTCATCAGTTCGCGGAACAGCTCGGCCAGCGATTCAAGCGCCTGCTCGGCACGCCGCGGATCAGAGCGGATGACGCCCAGCACGCCATTGAGACTGTTGAAGAAGAAGTGCGGCCGGATGCGCGCCGTCAGCGCCAGGATGCGCGCCTCGTCCAGCGCCGGCGTCTGCTCGATCTGCCGCCAGCGGAAGTAGCCCACCAGCAACAGTGCCGCGCCGCCGGCCCACAGGATCTGCCGGAAATGCTGGCCCGCCGGCCCCGGCAACAAGCCCATGCCCTGCGCCAGCACAGCGGCGAGCACGGCCACGCAGACCGAGATGACGGACAGTTCGCGCCAGGTCAGGCGCGGCAGCCAGGAGCCCAGCAAATACATGGTCAGCGCAGCCAGCAGCAGGGGTACCTGGGCCGCCCCGGCCAGCAGCAACCAGTCATGCAGAAGCCCGCCCCAGTGCTGCATGCGGATCAGCGCGGTCACGAGAACGAGCACGTTGCCGACCGCCACGATGCGCAAAACCGAGCCGATATTGCGGAAATCGGGCACGGCAAGCTTGGCGGCCTCGCCTGGCTGGCGTGTGCCCGCCTCGCTCGCTGGCAAGCGCTTGTCCATCTGGGTCTGCGGGGCTTGATTTATACTCGCCATCTCGTTTTTTACGTGCTGTGGCGCCGCCGACAAGCGGCGCGCGGCATCGGACAATTCCCGATCATGACAGATTCAACTCCCGATTCCGCCGGAAACAAAGCCTGGTCAGGCCGCTTTTCCGAGCCCGTTTCCGACCTGGTGAAGCGCTACACCGCCTCGGTTTTCTTCGACAAGCGCATGGCCGAGCAGGACATCCGTGGTTCGCTGGCCCATGCACGCATGCTGGCACGCCAAAGCATCATCAGCGATAAGGATCTTTCCGATATCGAGCGCGGCATGGCGCAGATTCTGGACGAAATCCGCGCCGGTGCGTTCGAATGGTCGCTCGACGCCGAGGACGTGCATCTCAACATCGAGCGCCGCCTGACCGCCCTGGTGGGCGATGCCGGCAAGCGCCTGCACACCGGTCGCTCACGCAACGACCAGGTGGCCACCGACATCCGCCTGTGGCTGCGTGACGCCATCGACCAGATCCTGGTCCTGATCGCGGACTTCCAGCGCAACCTGCTGACGCTGGCCGAGGCGCACGCTGACACCCCCCTGCCCGGCCACACGCACCTGCAGATCGCCCAGCCCGTCACCTTCGGCCACCACCTGCTGGCCTACTTCGAGATGGCGCAACGCGATGCCGAACGCTTCCGCGATACACGCCGCCGCACCAACCGCCTGCCGCTGGGTTCGGCCGCGCTGGCCGGCACGACCTTCCCCATCGACCGCGAATCGGTGGCACGCGAACTGGGCTTCGAAGCCGTCTGCGAGAATTCGCTGGACGCTGTGTCGGACCGCGACTTCGCTATCGAATTCTGTGCCGCCGTGGCGCTGACGATGACCCACCTGTCGCGCCTCTCCGAAGAGCTGATCCTGTGGATGAGCCCGCGCTTCGGCTTCATCGACCTTGCCGACCGCTTCACGACCGGTTCGTCGATCATGCCGCAGAAGAAAAACCCGGACGTGCCCGAACTCGTGCGCGGCAAGACCGGTCGCGTCAATGGCCACCTGATCGCCCTGCTGACCCTGATGAAAGGCCAGCCGCTGGCCTACAACAAGGACAATCAGGAGGACAAGGAACCCTTGTTCGACGCAGCCGATACGATGATCGACACGTTGCGCATCTATGCCGACATGATTCCCGGCATCAAGGTCAAGGCGCACAACATGCGCGAAGCGCTGAAACTGGGCTTCGCCACCGCGACCGATCTGGCCGACTACCTCGTCAAGAAGGGCCTGCCCTTCCGCGACGCACACGAAGCCGTGGCACTCGCCGTACGCGCCGCCGAAGTGCGCGACTGCGATCTCGCCGACTTCACGCTGGACGAGCTCAAGGCCAGCATGGCCCACGTTGCCGGCGCGGCAGAAAAGCTGTCCGCCGACGTCGCCACCGCGCTGACCATCGAAGGTTCGCTGGCCGCGCGCAACCACATCGGTGGCACGGCACCGGAACAGGTGCGCGCTGCCATCGCCCGCGCCAGAACCCGCATGTCATCCTGACGCCGCACACGACGCGGCCACGCAATTTTGCGTGGCCGCGCGCTTCCTGCGGTACGATGGCCGCTTGCAAAGGGTTGGGCACGCGGCATTTCCATGGAACGCATCGGCAAGTACGACATCCTGCATCTCATCGGCGAAGGCTCGACCAGCGACGTCTTCCTGGCTTATGACCCCTTCCGCCAGCGCCAGGTCGCCATCAAGCGCATCTTCAACGAACTGCTGCGCGACCCCGTGCGCGGCACCGCCTACCGCCAGCAACTCGAAACCGAGGCCGCGCTGGCCGGCAAGCTCAAGCATCCTCACATCGCCGAAACCTTCGACGTGGTGCTCAGCGAGCAGGAATCCTACTTCGTCATGGAATACGTCGAAGGCGGCACACTGGAAGCTTTCTGCACGCCTGATCGCCTGCTGCCCTACGAGCAACTCATCGAAATCCTCTTCAAGTGCACGCGCGCGCTGGACTACGCCTTCATGCACGGCGTCACCCACCGCGACATCAAGCCCGCCAACATCATGCTGGCCAGCCCCGAGGGGTCCGACGTCAAGGTTTCCGACTTCGGCGCGGCGTTGTTCAAGGACGCCGACAAGACCATGGTGGTCGGCCTTGGCTCACCGGCCTACATGTCGCCGGAGCAGGTACGCGAGCAGCCGCTGACCCACCAGACCGACATCTATTCGCTGGGCATCATGATGTTCCAGCTGCTTACCGGGCAGTTGCCCTTCTCGGGCAGCAATCCGATGAGTCTGGCCTACATGATCAGCCACACGGAAACGCCCGTGCCCTCTTCGATCCGCCCGGGCATTCCGTCCGAGCTCGACCGCATCGTCGCGCGCGCCACCCACAAGTCGCTGGCCGCTCGCTACACCAGCTGGCTGGAGTTCTCGCACGATCTCGCGCAGGCGTCGCGTACCCTGCGTCTGGTTGCTACGCGCCCCAAGGCCTCCGAGACACAGCGCTACCAGATCCTGCGCGAAATGCCTTTCCTGGAGCACTTCACCGATGTGGAGATCTGGGAAACCCTGCGCATGTCTGACTGGCGCGAAGTCAGCGCCGGCAGCCTCGTCATGCGCCGCGGCGAACCCGGCCGCTACTTCGCACTGCTGGCTGCCGGGCAAGCCTGCATCAACCTCGACAGCCAGCGCCTGCACACCCTGTCACCCGGAGAATGCTTCGGCGAAATGGCACTGTTCGCCGGCATGCAGGGCACGCGGAGCGCCGACGTCATCGCCGACTCCGACTGCACGGTCATCGAGATCCGTGAAGAGGCCCTGGAGCGCGCCTCGCCCGATTGTCGCAACCACTTCTACCGCGCCTTCCTGTCCACCATGGCACGACGGCTGATGCTGACCAGCGCGCGCGCCGTACACCCCTGACAGCCCGCCGGACGCCTCGTTGACAGATTTGACACTGCGCGGTGCGGCACGCAAAAAGAGCCGCGCGAACGGCAGCAAGCCATTGATCATGATGCGATTTTTTCGCAAACACTGACGGGCACCCTTATTGCTTCAGAAGCATCGAATAGCAGCTTCTGCCTCACCAGTCGTGACGTACTTGTGCGCCGCCACACGTACAGCCGGTCAGAATGACGGGAAATCTTCTTGCTCACGCAGGGTCAGAACAACGCGAACAGCATCCAGGAAACCGTGATCATGACTTCCCACGACAAGCCGCAAGCCGCCCAGAGCGACTCGACCGAACTGCAGAACGAAACGCGCCGCAAGCTCATCCGCGCCAGCCTGGCTACCGGCCCGGTCATCGCCACGCTGGCCAGCCCCTCGGTTTTCGCGACCGATTGCGTTGCGCCGTCGCAAACCCTGTCCGCTGCGCGCAGCCACGCTGCTACCAAGCTCGGCAACTGCAAGACGCCGGACAGCTGCGACACCTGGAAGAGCCGTCTCGACATGGACAACTGCGCAACCTCGCAGCACAACGTCTGGCGTGACACCAAGTTCCACGACGCCTTCCCGCAACAAAGCGGACGCCCCGGCTGCACGCAGGTCAAGATCGTCTCCGGCGTGGCGACACCGCGCACCTTCCGCGACGTGCTGAAGGACACCTCGACCGACAACGCCGTGGCTCGCCAGTTTGTCGGCGCCTACCTCAACGTCTGCAACGGCGTGCTGTTCCCGGTCGGTGGCTACACCAACGACCAGGCGCGCTGCGCGCAGGCGCTGGCCGACATGTGGAGCGAGTGGGCCTCCAAGGGCACCTATTCGCCCTACGCCGGCGCGACGGCCTGGGACTCCACCAAAGTCAGCTACTACCTGACCAACTTCGTTCCGAAGTCCTGACCCCACCGTGCTTGGCGTACGTTCGGCATGGCACTTGCGCAAATGGGACGAAGGCTCGGTGGCGTGGAATGCCATCACCGGCGACACGCACGCACTCGATCCACTTACCGCCGAGGTGCTCGAGGCCTCCCGCCTGCATGGCACGCCCGATGCGACCTTGGCCGCGCAACTGTCGCAACGCCTAGGCCTTGCGCTTGACGAAACGCTGGAGCATGTCATCCTGACTGCCCTGGATCGTATCCGTCAGCTCGAAGCCACTTGACCGACCTCCGTCAGCCCCCTGTTCCGCTGCAGTCGCTTTCCGCGTCAGCCTTGCGCGAGAGGCTGGCTTCGGGGTCACTGATCCTGCGCACCGGCCCGCTGCGCATGGCGATTCAGAGCCAGCGCGAGAACGTCGCGACCGCGCTCTCCCAGATCTACGCCAATCACCCGATTGAAGAGCCCGGCAGCTTTGCCGACTTCCACGTCAGCCTGCGCGGCACGGATGCACTGCGCCGCTGGATCAAGCCACAGATCATTTTCGAGCACGACGGCTACACCCCGTTCCTCGCGCTGCCTCGCCCGCAGGCCTTCGCCCTGCTCGAATGGGGCATGAACTGGTGTGTCGCCAACTACTGCCACCAGTACCTCATGGCACATGCCGCCGTCATCGAACGCAACGGTCTCGCCGCCATCCTGCCTGCCCCCCCGGGATCCGGCAAAAGCACGCTCTGCGCAGCGCTGGTACATCGCGGGTGGCGACTGCTCTCGGATGAAATGACCCTGATCGACCCCGCCACTGCGCAAGCCCTGCCGCTGGCCCGCCCGATCAACCTGAAGAACGCTTCGATCGACATCATGCGTCGCTTCGCACCCGATGCCGTGTTCGGCCCTGTCGTGCCAGACACCAAGAAGGGCACCGTCGCGCACCTTCGCCCACCGCTCGATAGCGTGCAACGCATGCACGAACCGGCACAGCCGCGCTGGATCATCTTTCCGCGCTACGAAGCCGGCGCAGCAACGACGATGGAAGCCATGCCGCGCCACAGCGCCTTCCTGCAGCTTGCCGAGAACGCTTTCAACTACGCGGCACTCGGGCGCCAGGGCTTCGACCTGATGGGTGATGTGGTAGATGCCTGCGAGTGCCTGCAGTTCCACTACAGCAATCTCGACGAAGCCATCGCGGCCTTCAATGCCATGGCCGATGCGGCTGCGGGAGTGTCCGCATGACCCCGTTCACCCCGCAAAACGACCCCTTGCTGCGCATCATGCGCGACATCCGTTGTGCCGCAGGCTGGCAGGAAGCGGAGTGGGATCCTGTCATCCGGCTTGCACGCGTCGCCAACGTACTGGCACGCCTGGCAGAGGATCTCGATCAGGCAGGACTGCTGGAACAGGTACCCAATGCGCCGCGTGCGCATCTCGCAGCAGCTCGCATGCTGGGGCAACGCCAGCGTCTTGCCGGCTTGACCGAAATCGACCGGGTCCGTCAGGCGCTGGCGACAAGCAGCCTGCCAACCGTCCTTCTGAAGGGCGCGGCCTATCTGGCGGCGGGTCTGCCGCTATCGCGCGGGCGCATGTTCGGCGACATCGATCTGCTGTTCCACCGCGAAGATCTGCCTGAAGCGGAGGCAGCGCTGGCCCTGCATGGCTGGACCGGCGGCGCCGTCTCGGTCTACGACCAGCGCTACTACCGCGAGTGGATGCATGAGTTGCCGCCACTCACGCACATGCGGCGCGAAAGCGTGCTGGATGTGCACCACAACATCCTGCCGCTGACCGCGCGTCGTCCGCCGGATCCGCGCCTGCTGATGGACCGCGCCATCGAGCTGGACAGCATGCCCGGCGTCTTCGTGCTGTGCCCGGCCGACATGGTGTTGCACAGCGCCTGCCACCTCTTCCACGAAGGCGAGCTGGACAACGGCCTGCGCGACCTGTCCGATCTGGATCGCCTGCTGCGGGACTTCGGCAGCAAGGAAGGCTTCTGGGGAGAGCTGGAGGAACGTGCCGGCCTGCTGCATCTGGAACTGCCGCTGCACTACGCGGTGGGGATGTGCACTGCCTTGCTGGGTACGCCCCTGCCATCAGAATTGAAAGTGCATGTGGGTGCGCGGCGCACACCAGTCATGGATGCGCTCTATTTGCGCGCCCTGCGTGCCAACCACCCACTGGCCAACGATCGCTGGACTCCGCTGGCCCGCTGGCTGCTCTATGTACGCGCCCACTGGCTGCGCATGCCGCCGCATCTGCTGACCATGCACCTGGCGCGCAAGGCCTGGCTGCGTGCCAGCGGCCTCAGCGACCAGGTGCCCGATGCGCCGCCGCGGCAACAAGCCTGACGGGGCGCACCGGCATCGCGACTCAAGCTGCCTGCAACAGCTTCTGCAGTTCGCCGCTCGAGTACATTTCCTTGACGATGTCGCAACCGCCTACGAACTCGCCCTTGATATAGAGCTGGGGAATCGTCGGCCAGTTGGCGTACTCCTTGATGCCCTGGCGCACGTCGTCGTCAGCCAGCACGTTGACGGCCACGTAGTCCGTGACGCCGGCCAGCTTGAGCACCTGCACCACGGTGGCGGAGAAGCCACACTGGGGGAACTGCGGCGTGCCTTTCATGAAAAGCACGACGGGGTTGCCGGTGACGGTCTGCTGGATCTGCTCCTGGATGCTGCTCATTCTTGAAACTCCTGCGGGAAAGGTCGGAATACCCGACTAATTTTATCGGAAATTCGCCGCGACCGTCCAGCCTCGTTCCGCTCCACGCATCAACCAAGTCATCAGAACCGCGCGTTTTGTAGGACATCTTGCGACAGCCGGAAAAGTTTTTTCTCCGCGCCGCCGCGAAAGCTTCCGACAACAGGTACACATCACCCGAAAGGCACTGCGGTCAGATGTCACCTGCAAGGCACCAGTATTGGCGAGCCTTGGCGCGCTGAAGTCACATTCCACCTACAAGGCACGCCCGGAAAAGCGGCGAAAAATCCTGTCTCCCGAGTTCTACCCACGCAAAAATCCGCGGAAAAAAACCTGCTGAAGAAAGCATTCCGACCTCCGTTGTTTGCCACATGCGCAGCTATAGCGCTGACCAAACAACGAGATCTCGATCATGCAAACCATCAGCAAACTCTTCGCAATCTTTGCTCTGGCATTCCTCTCTTCCACTACTGCACAAGCACTCGATTTCGACTTTGTGCCGAAGACAGAAACCTTGCCGAATGCCGTCGTAAGTGGCTTCGAAGCCTGGCACTCGGAACGCAACGATGAACTGAACGGACACAACACGGGTATCGGTGTGCGCCTCTTCGACGGCTACACTGTGGGCGCGTATTACAACAGCATACGTCGCTGGTCGGTGTATGCCGGTCGTGAATTCCAGTGGAACCTGGCCAGCAACGACTATGCATCGCTGAACGTCGGCACCGTGGTGGGCTTCATCTCGGGCTACATCGGTGGCGTGAAGATCATGGCAATCCCGGAAATCGTCACCGTGATCAAGCAGGTCGAAGTGGCCGTCATCATCATCCCGCGCTACACCAAGGATCCGGTCACGATCGCAGGCCAGCTGCGCTATCGCTTCTGACGGGCAGGCACGGCGTGCCGGCAAGCGGGGAGCAAGCAGCGCCGGCGCAAAACAAGGGCACGACAAGACAAGCTGGGCTTTCCACCTCCGCTAAACTATAGTCGTAGCCGGCAGGGTCGGAAGCACCTGGATCATGCCCGTGATCCGTCATACGCCCAGCTTCCCAGCCCATGAAGCCTTGCCTGAACCTCATCATTGCCTGTTGCTATCTATTCCTGTTCGCCCCATGGGCTGCACAGGCGCAGGCGACGGCCGATCTGACTTCAGGCGCCATCTACCACCAGCTCGACGGCAGCCCCCCCGAGGATACGGCGAAGCTTCTGGCCGAGCTTGAAGGCCAGCCCGCCATCAAGGCGCCCAGCCTGCTCGGCGGCACTTACATCCTGGATACCCGCTTTACGATCCCCCCGGGCGAAGCAGGCAACTGGGTGGTGGAAGTCGGCAACACCGTCGTCGAACGGCTGCGCTTCCACATCATCGCGCCGGACGGCAGCATCCGCACCCGCCAGAATGGTTACTGGGCCTCACACCGCTACCTGATGCACTACGGCGAATTGATGCGCCTGCAACCGGGCCAGCATCGCCTGCTGGTGGAATTCAGCAGTCCCTACTTCCGCTCCTATCCGCAGTTCAAACTGTGGAAGGAACCGGAGTACCTCGGCCACATCGCCATCCGCACCACCGTAGCGCTGGGTTGCCTGGGCACCCTGCTCGCGCTGGCACTGTTCAATCTCTTCATGTTTGCCTCGGTGCGCGACCGCAGCCAGCTGCACTACGCCACCTACCTGCTGGCTTACGCAGCCGGCTGGGCAGCCGTTTTCAACCTGCCCGCATCCCTCACCAGCCTGCAATGGCCACTGGGCTGGAACTACGTTCCCTTCTTCCTGCTGCCCATCTTCAACACACAGTTCTACCTGAGCTTCCTCAAGCTAGATCGGCACCATCCCGAGCTCGCACGCTGGAGCCGTCTCAACTTCGTGCTCCCCGTGCTGCTTGTGCCCAGCTGTTTCATCGCCCCTGCCTGGGCGCACAGCCTCGCCACGATCACCATCACTGTGTGGCTCGTACTGGCGCTGTGGAGCGGCATTGCCTGCATGAAGAATGGCTACCGTCCGGCGCGCTATTTCGTGCTGGCATTCTGCGCGTTGATCATCCCGGCCTGCCTGATCCTGCCAGCTAATCTCGGCCTCATGCCCGACCTCGTGGACAGCGAACTCTTCACGCTGGTCGGCGGCACGCTGGACGCGTTGATACTCGCCTTCGCACTGGCGGACCGCCTGCGACTGGCGCTGCAACAGAAAGACCTTTACCTGGAGCAGCTGAACCAGGCCCTGTTGCTGGCCAACATCGACAGCCTGACTGGCGCCGGCAGCCGCTACGCCTTTGACGCCTACCTCAAGAACGGTTTCGTGTACGCCAGCAAAGCCTCTCCCGCCGAGCACCTGCTGGTGCTCGTCGACATTGACGGCATCAAGACCATCAACGAGCGCGAGGGCTACACCACAGGCGATCAGTTATTGCGGGATTTCGCCGAAACGGTCTACGCACGCCTCGAAGGTCGCGCGCAAGTCTTCCGCCTGGGCGGTGACGAGTTCGCCATTGCCGCCTGCTCAGGTGATCGCGACGGCATCGTGACCCTGCTCGGCGAGCTCATGGACGGCATGATTTCCGCGCATGGCGATGTCATGGGCATCTATGCCGGCTTCGCACACTCTCATGAAGCGGCCTCTGCCGCGATCCTGGTCACTCTTGCCGATACGCGCATGTATCTCGCCAAGTCCGGCAAGCGGAAGCGCCAGCTGCGTCTCGCCTGACTACAGGTCAGCAGGGTCAACGTCGAGATGCCAGCGCACGCCGCGCGGCACGCGCATGTCATGCAGGGCCAACGACCAGCTGCTCAACATGCCCTGCAAAGCCGGGCGTGAGTCAGCCTCCACCAGCAACTGCGCTCGCTCCAGCCGCGCACGCCGCACCAGCCGCATGGGCACCGGGTCGAACAGGCGCACCGGCGCGTTCATGGCGGTTGCCAGCTCGCGGGCTTGCGCGAGAAAGCCCATGGCCTGCTCCAGCGCATCCGCCTCGGCACGCAGCACAGCATGAAAGCTGTAGGGCGGAAAACCCGCCTGCCGCCGCTCCGCCAGCTGCATGGCCGCGAAGCCCGGGAAATCCTGCCCGACCAGTTTGAGGAACAGCGGGTGCTCGGCAAAACCAGTCTGGACCAGCACCTCGCCCGGCAGCTCTGCGCGCCCTGCACGCCCCGCCACCTGCATCAGTTGCTGGAACAGACGCTCTGGCGCCCGGTAGTCGGATGAATACAGCGAGGCATCCGCACCGACGATGCCGACCAGCGTGAGACGCGGAAAATCGTGTCCCTTGGCCAGCATCTGCGTGCCAACGAGGATGTTCAACCTCGCCCGCCGCAATCTGGTCGCGTACGGCCTCCCACTGCGCCGGTGTCTTGATGGCATCGCGGTCGACGCGCAGGATGCGCGCTGCCGGGAAGTATTCGCCGATGCGTTCTTCGAGCCGCTGCGTGCCACGTCCGAAAGCATGCACATCATGGCTGCCGCAGGTGGGACAGCTGCGCGGCACGCGCGATTCGGCGCCGCAGTGATGGCAGCGCAATACACCGTCAGCCTGGTGGAACACCATGTTGGCCGAACAATGTTCGCAGGCGCTGATCCAGTCGCACGACGGGCAGGCCACCACGGGTGCATAGCCACGACGGTTGAGGAAGATGAGGCTTTGCTCGCCACGCTCCAGGCGCACGGTGATGGCCGCCACGAGGCGCGGTGACAAGCCCTGATCGAGCTTGATGCGGCGCGTGTCGACGATGCGCGTATCCGGCGGCGCCTCGGCCACCGCGCGGCGTGCCAAGGTGAGCCGCGTGTAACGGCCAGCATCGGCGTGCAGCCAGGTCTCCAGCGACGGCGTGGCCGAGCCCAACACGACGGGCAGGCCCTCGTTACGAGCGCGCCACACGGCCAGATCGCGTGCGGAATAGCGCAAGCCGTCCTGCTGCTTGAAGGACGCATCGTGCTCTTCGTCCACGACGATAAGCCCCAGTCGCGCCAGCGGCACGAACACCGACAGACGCGTACCCAGCACGATGTCCACCTCGCCCTGCAGGGCCTGCACGAAACCACGTGAGCGCGCACCGTCGGCCAACCCGCTGTGCAGGGCGACGATGCGCGCACCGGGGAAGCGCCCCGCGACGCGCTCCAGCAACTGTGGCGTGAGGCCGATTTCCGGCACCAGCATCAACGCCGATTGGCCGCGTGCAAGCGTCTTCGCGATCAGCTGCAGGTACACCTCGGTCTTGCCACTGCCGGTGATGCCAAACAGCAGGAAGCTTGCAAAGCGCCCAAGCTCCGCTTCGACGGCCGCCACCGCTTCGGCCTGCTCGCTGTTGAGCGCCATCACATCGAAAGCCGTGATGTCGCTGGCAGCCGCCACGACTTCAAGCCAGCCCTTGTTGCGCGCATCGCGCAGCCCTTCACTCGCTGCACCGGGCAAACCACCCAGCTGTGTCAGCATGGCCCCGCGACGCATCGGCCCGGCGCTCGCCACCAGGCTCACCGCGGCCAGCGCACGCGTCAGGCGCTTGCTTGCGGCCAACGCGGTACGCCCGGCTGCGGTGGCCGCCAGCACCGGATCGTCCTCACGCGGCAGGCGCACGGCGCGGCGGATGCCGGGTGGCAAGGCGGTGGAAATCACTTCGCCCAGCGGATGCTGGTAGTAGCGCGCGGCAAACTCGGCCAGCGCCAGCCAGCTTGCAGGCAGCGGCGGCAGCTCGCGCAGCACTTCGCGCACCGGACGCAGCTTGTCGCGCGCCGGGGCATCGGCCGGATCCAGGGCGACGATCACACCCGTTTTCTCGCCGGGGCCGAAAGGCACCCTTGCACAGAGGCCGACGCTCAGGCCTTCACCCTGTTCGCAGAGGTAATCGAACAGCCGCGGCTTGGGCAGTGGCAAGGCAATCCGGACGATGCGTGCGGTGCTCATCCCGTCCGCTCTCAGGAATGGCGCTCTGCCGTGGGCGCAAGCGCCCGATTGCCAGGGCCTGGCAGGGTCGCCGAAATGTGTGCTTTGCAGCAAAACGGCAGGTGTCGCACTGAAACTCCCGCTCGTGTCATGCAGCGCACAATAAAATCCTTTTGTTTCATTAACCTGGCGCCACTTTCTGACAAAGAAAATGAAGTTGAAGACCCAAGCGCTTGCCACATTGCTGCAATTTCCGTTTTCCACAGAGCCTGTGGATAAAAATGTGGGAAAACAGGAATTGCGAGAATTGATACAGCGTCTTGCACAAGCCTCGAATTTCGTGCTAGGCCGACAAAAGACGTGAAATATTATTAATAATCAATGCCTTACGCCAAAACCCGGCAGCGCGCCCGGCTGTTGACAAATCTTCACTCAGGCGATCTGCGAAGTGTGCATAAGTCAGCAGCCCGCCGAGGGCCTACCGGCCAGCGTCATCAATTTGTCATGTTATTTCAGGCGGTACAGGTGCTGCTTTTCGCCCTGCCATGCCGTGACATCCTTCACGCACCGGCCTCCGCAGGCAGGCCTCAGATCCGGACGATCAGGCTCTCGTCGTCCGGGGGTTCGTCTCCGTCCAGCGACGGCGGCTCCTGATGCGAAAAAGACTCGGCTGCACGCATCGCCCGGCTGTGTTCATGCACGGTCGACACCAGTACGCGCACATTGTCGTGCGGGGTGTATTGGGAGATGCCGTGGCCAAGATTGAACACGTGGCCGTGGTGCGGGCCGAAATCATCGAGAACCCGCTTTGCCTCACGCGCCACGCCTTCCGGGCTACCCATCAAGGCGCCGGGATCCAGGTTGCCTTGCAGGGCCACGAGGTGGCCGACACGGGCACGCGCCAGTGAAATGTCGGTCGTCCAGTCCAGCCCCACTGCGTCGCAGCCCGTGCGGGCGATGTCATCGATCCATTGACCGCCACCCTTGGTGAACAGCACGAGGGGCACCATCTCGCCGTCGTACGTTCGCTTCACGCCGTCAACAATCTGCTGCAGGTAGCGCAGTGAAAACTCGCGGTAAGCCGGCGTGGACAGCGCGCCACCCCAGGTGTCGAACACCATCAGGGCCTGCGCGCCCTGTTCGACCTGGGTGTTGAGGTAGTCAATGACGGTTCGCGCATTGATGTCGAGAATGTGATGCAGCAGCTCGGGCTGGCTGTACATCAGCGCCTTCACGTTGCGGAAGTCGTCCGAGCCACCGCCTTCGATCATGTAGCAGGCCAGCGTGAAAGGGCTGCCCGAGAAGCCGATGAGGGGCACGCTGTTGTGCAGCGCCTTGCGGATGCCGCTGACGGCATCGAACACGTACTGCAGCGACTCCATGGGCGGCACCTGCAGCGCGCGAATCGCCTCAGCCGAGCGCAGCGGACGCTCGAAACGCGGGCCCTCTCCTTCGGCGAAGTACAAGCCCAGCCCCATTGCATCCGGCACCGTGAGGATGTCGGAGAACAGGATCGCGGCGTCCAGCGGGAAGCGCGCCAGCGGCTGCAGGGTCACCTCGACGGCGAAGGACTGGCTCTTGCAGAGATCGAGGAAGCTGCCAGCACGGGCGCGGGTTTCGCGGTATTCCGGCAGGTAACGGCCTGCCTGGCGCATCAGCCAGACGGGCGTGTAATCGGTCGGTTCGCCCAGCAGGGCGCGCAGCAGCGTGTCGTTATTCGGGCGGCTCATGGCACGTCATCCCGCAGAAAAATCAGAGGCGGGATTGTACCGCCGCCCCCTTGCGCAAAGCAGCATCCCTGCACCGTCTGCTCAACGATTCTCCAGCCGGTTGAAGTCGAACAGCCCGCCATCAACGGGTTCGCGACGCAAGGCATCGGCGTGCAAGGCGTCGGCGAAAGCCCAGAAGCCGTTGCTGGTGCGGCGTACGCCGAAACGGCTGACGAGCGCCTGATAGTCCGCTTCGTTGCGCAGCCCGGCCACCGCTGTGCGGAACGCGGGGAGATCAGACACCTCCACGCGGAAGAAGGCATTCGGATACGCCCCCACGTAACCCCGCAACACGTCCAGCGAGTTCTCCGCCGGCAGCAAGGTCTTCTCTTCGCGCAACAGACGCGTCGGATTGGCGCGCCCGGTGTTGCGCAGCAGACTGATGCTCTCGACAGGCTGGCCGCCGCGCTCGACACGCAGGAAGGCGCTTTCAGGCATCCAGCCCAGGGCCACCCCCTGCACGCGCGCCAGCGTCTCCAGCTCGCGGCGCAGGCCCAGATCGCGCACGCCACTGAGAGCCTGATCGGTCGGCGACACGGCCTGCAGCTTGCGCGCCAGCATGCCCATCAGCTCCTGCTCGGGCCTTTCGCCGCCCTTGAACGGCACGGCCGTCTCGGCGTCGAAGCGTGCATATTTGCCGTAGACCAGGTCCTTGATGTCGTTGTCTGCACCGCGATACCAGTCGTCCCGCGCAGCCATACGGCTGGCCTTGGGCAGGAAGGTGAGGAAGTTGAACTCCCCCTCCATGCGCATGAAGTCCATGTACAGCCGCGTATTCACCTGGTGGCCGACGTTGCCATAGACGTCGTAACCCGCCACCAGCAGGTAGTGCACGCGTTCCAGCAAGGGGTAGCCGAACACCCAGGCTGTCTTCGGCGTCTCGCCCACCGTGCCCTTGAGCACGGTCGCACTGTCGAAGTGGCGATAGATGGTCAGCGAAGCATTCGGGTTGCGCCCGTCACCGTCCCAGAACTGCGCCAGATGGGGCCCCGGTGCGGGCGGCGCATAAGCCTTCTCGAGCGCAGCCGACTTGCCCAGCAGGTAGAGGCGCTCGTTGTAGGCGTACTTCAGCCAGGGCGTCAGCACCAGGCTGTCGCTGCCCTGCTCGGCCGGCAGCCCCAGGTTGCGGCTTTCGCGCTTGAGGAAGCCGATGTCGTCATCGCCCAAGGTGTCAGGGTTGAAGAAGAACACCCAGAAGTGATCGTTGATCACGTTGAGCGCCGTCTGCCCGCGGCACACCGGCCCCTTGATGAAGCCCATGATGGTGAACTGCGCCTCGTCGAGCATGAACTGGTAGCGCGCCTTGAGCGGCAGCTCGTGGAAGGTCTGGAACGGATTGGAAGCCGTCTCCGGCGTGTAGGGCGGCAGCGATTCGACGCGATAGACACTGCTGCCGTAGAACAGCTCGTTCCAGCGTTTCATGCGTGCCTCGCCCAGCGCATAGGGCATGTGCGACTTGTTCGAGATGGACTCGACCACCGGCACAAGGCGATACCAGGGCCGCTTCACGCCCGGATCATCGAACGGCCGCCGGGTCGCAATCTCCTGCACAGGCTGCCCGGGCGGCGTGGTCGAACGCACCATGCGGAAGAATCGGCGGGGCTTGCCTGCCGGCCCGCTGACCGCCAACTCGTCATCGAAATAGAGGTGCGCCAGGAACAGGTGTTCGTACATGTAACGGCTCACCAGTTGCTCGCGCAGGCTGTCACCGTTGAAGTAGTTCTCCCATTTCGCCAGCTTCTGCTGCGTCTCGGCAGGCAGCGTTGGCGCGCCCTCATACGGCGCGCCCTGCGCCAGCCAGCGACGGATCGTGTACTCCTCCGCCGAGCTCATCGCCGGCAAACCGAAAGGCATGCCCCACAGCGGATTCTTCTGTTCGTAGGACTTGACCTCTTCGGGCGCGGGACAAACCTGCTCGCGATCCATCGACAGATCGAGACTGTCCGGCACCGGAGCATCCACGGGCAGCGGATGACGTCCCTTCATGTCCAGCATGCGCGCCAGCGTCGCGACCTGCAGCTCGGCCGCCGGCGCACTTCGGTGCTCGTTGAGCACGGGAAAGAAGCCCTTGCTGCGCCACTCGGAAGGCTTCTGCGCATCGATATAGAGGCGCGAAGGCACGGCCTCCAGCAAGCGCGCGCCGTTGTACACCGGCTCCTTGCTGGCGCCGCGCACCAAGCCATCCCACGACGTCAGCTTGAGCTGGCACGGCGCATCGTTGCAGGCATGGCACACCACGCAGCGCTGGTCGAGGATGGGCTGCACATCGCGGTGATAGAGCAGATCGCCCGTCACCGGCATCGGCGTGTCGAAACGCTTCGGGTCAGATGGGCCGAACAGGGCCTGCAGGTCTTCGCGCACCAGGCCGGCGGCGCAACCGGCCAGAAAAATGAAACAGACAAGCAACCAGACCTTGCGCATGCGCATGCTCCGCATTGAGAACGACCCACAAAGCATCGCACAGGAATGCAATGGAAACGATGTCAGGCGAGGCCGGATCGCGTGGGTCAGTAATCGTGAATGTGTTCGAGACGAACGCCTGATGCATCGAGATCGCGCAATGTCTGAGCCAGACGCGTGATCGGCACCGCCATCAGCACCCTCACCGATCCCGGTCTGGTGATGACAGGCTGCCTCAGCCATTCGCCCGCCGAAGCAGGGCGCCAATCTTCAGGCGCCAGCGCACTCAGCAGGATGGGTGCGTCCTGCCCATTGCCCGCCACCTCGACAAAATTGGCACCGCTGCGCGCAATGGCCAGCGACACCGCGGAGAAGGCAGCGTGGCGCGGCACCAACAGCAACTGCCCGCCGGTCTGGTAGCTGCGCAGACGCTGCATTTCGGGCCAGGCACCATCGATGCGATCGAGCCAGCGATCCACCACGATGGCCGTGGTCGGCTTGCTCGCTGCGCGACTTGCAGGTGTCACAAGGCGGACGATCTGCGCACACAGCCCCTTGGCAAGGTACTCGGTGGTCAGGGCGTACTTGCGCTCCCATTTGCGCAACAGGTCTGGCCCCCAGGCGCCGGTATCGCGCCACACGGCAGCCAGCTGCGTGAAGAAATCGAATTCGTACCAGGGCCGTGCGCGGATGAAGTCAACGTAGTCCTGCGCAACCTTTGCTGCCAGCTTCTCTTCGGCTGTCGGCGCCGCACCACGTGTCAGTTCGGCGAGCCTGCCTGCGGTGAGCTCGTAGCCTGCGCGCACGCTGTACTCGACGCTGGTGCTGCCGGCCGTGACGAGGTCCATCACGTGGTAGCCGGGATTCGGCGCCGAGCGCGAATCACCCACCTGCGCCTGGGTTGCGGCGGCGTAGCTGCCCCACAGCTGACCTATGTGCCCGATCCATGGAAAGGCACTGGGCTTGCCATCCTGTGCTAGGTAAGTCGCGAACTCGGTCGGGCTGTGCACCAGGTACCACTCGGGGACACTCAGCCAGGTCTGCTCCAGCCCGCGTCGATGCTCAGGCGGCGCCAGCGGCGCCGCAGTGGCCGACGCCAGCATCACGGCGCAGAGCAGGCACAGGATGCGCCACAGCGACCTCATGACAGGCCGCGCTTGGTGAATGCCATCAACACGTTGTGCGTCGGATCGAGCTGCTGACGCAGCCGCGCACCGGTATCGGTGAAACCCGCTGCATCGAGGCGCTGCACCCAGTCGCTGATGGCGCGGAAGTGGCGCGGCTCGTCGAGGTTGTGTTCCCAGGTTTCGCCGCGCCCAAGGTTGGACACCGTGTGCGCCAGCGACACCAGGTCATCGAGCTGCGTCGTCGTCACATCGTGCTCGCGCAGCACGAACAGACCACCCGGCCGCAGCACGCGGTGAACCGACGCGAGGAACGCCGACAGGTCGGACGGATTGATGCGGTTGAGGCCGAGGTAGCAGCTGACCATGTCGACGCTGTTGTCGCGCACGAGATCCGGCGGAATCGGCGCATAGTCGTCGAGCGGCGCATGACGGCCGATCTTCGCAAAGCCCCCGCGCTCCATGATGTCCGCGCCCTTGCTGCCCGGCGCCTCGTCGGCCAGCAACAGGATGTCGCCACGGAAACGGATCTTGCGCCGCAGGGCGCTGACGAAACGCCCGGTCGTACCGATCTCGACATAGCCGCTGATGTTGCGCCGCTCGCCCAGCAACTGCAGGGTCTGCGCGAGCACTTCGGTCTTCTGCTGGCGCAGGGCCGGCAAGGCGAAGCGCAGATCGGCAAGGAAGGGCCGGATCTGCGACAGGCGTTGCTGCACGCTGCGATAGATCGACGCGTCATCTTCATGCTCGCGGCAGGCATCGCGGACCAGCGTGTGCAGTCGCGCTTCCGGGTACAGCTGGAAGATGTTCTGCAGGAAGCGGAAGAAATCATCGCGCGTACCGACATCGGCAAACACGCGACGGAACAGCGAAGGCGACGGTTCCGGTGTCTCGACCACGCCGCGCAGACCCGGCGCGTAATACTTGTCCCACAACAGGTTGCGCAGGCGGTAGTCGGGGTCGAGATCACGCTTGAGTGCGAACAGTTCGCGCGCCCGCGGATAAGCCTGGTGGAACTGCTCCAGCGTCGCGTGCGGCTGATACGGCAGGTAGTAAGTACCGCCCACGCTCAGCACGGCGTCGATGAGTTCGCGCGTCCACACGGCGGTCGCGGCCAGTGCGCTGGAAACGACCGGCTGCTTGTAGCACAGCACCAGCGCAAAAGTTTCACCCCGTGCCCAGGCCATCAGCGAGCCACTGTCAGCAGCAGCGTGCTGGATGGAGATGTTGAGCACATCGGCTTTGAAGCGTTGCAGCACTTCCGCCATCTTCGGCACGAATTCATCGAGACGACGTGCAGGCACGAAGTACTCCTGCAGCAGCCAGGTCTGCTGCTTGCGCGAATAGCGCTCCAGCACGGCGACGTCATGGCCGGCTTCGTAGTTGCGCCAGTGCACCGGCCGGCCGGCAACCGACGGATCAATCAGGTGCTTGCGCCGCCACTTGCCCAGCGGCGTCGCTGCCACGGCCCACTGGGCGTAGCGCATCAGCAGGTTGCTGCGGCGATAGGGCTGCAAACGATGTGGCACCGTGACGGGGCGCTTGGTCTCGCTCCAGGTGACGGCGCGCACGCGACCGAAATGCGGCGGATGGATATCGGCATGGTGGAAGACGCTGCCCGGCGCATTGCGCACGTTGCGACCGAACCATTCGGCGTACTGGTCGACACGCATCTCGCTGACGCGACGCTCGACACGGCAATTGTCGACCAGCTGCAACTCGGCTTCGACGATGATGCCGATGGCGCCATAGCCACCGATGACGGCGTGGAAGATGTGCTCGTTGTGCGTTGGGCTGGCATCGACGAGTTCGCCATCCGCCAGCACCATGCGCAGGCTGCGCACCGACAGGATCAGCGGGCCGAGGCCGACATAACGCCCATGTGCATTCACCGACAGTGAACCGCCCACGGTGAAGTTGGCGTAGGTCTGCATGATCTGCACGGACAGACCGTGCGGATCGATGAACTTCTGGATGTCGCACCAGCGGATGCCGGCCTGCACACGCAGGATCTTCTCCTGCGGCGCGAAGAACAACACCTTGTTGAGCTGGCGCATGTCGAGATGCAAGCTGCCCTGGCTGGCCGTCTGCCCGCCCATGCTGAAGTGCCCGCCACCGATGGAAATCGGCACCGCCGTGCGGCTCACCGCTTCCTGCACTTCTTCTATCGAGGTGGGCGTGCTGACCACCCACACCGGCACCGGGTTGAGACCACTGATGTCGTTGATGAAGGACTGTGGCGCGTTCATCAGGCCTGCACTCCCGTCACAGCCACCTGCAGGTAGTCCGCGCCGCGTTGCAGGATGTCTTCACCGTACTGGTTCTCGCCCTGCGAACCACGCCAGCACAGCAACAGGAGCGCCAGATACAGCGGCCCGAACAAGGGGATCAAGGCCCACAACAGGGTCAGCAGCGAACGGCCATGATCATGCAGACGCTTGGCGACGAGGGCCAGCAGACACCAGCCGGCTGGCGGGTAGAGGAACAGGGTGCTCTGGCTGCCGAAGCGCGCTTCGAGGAAGGCGAACAGCACCGTCGTGACGCAGAACCAGGCAAGAAGGGAAAGATTGAACGCAGCGCGCGGCAGGCGGCCGCGCAGAGACAGGAACCGGGCCCGGAAGGACATCGACATGCGCCACCTTTGTACGAGTTGTCACGGCAGTCTTGCAGCTGCGATTGTGCCAGCAGATGAAATTGGTGCAAGCCGTCGTGCAACAAAAGTTGTCGGCCTGATCGCCCCCGGGAAAACCCCCGGCGAAATGCTCTAACATCCCGCCTTCCAGCTACCCACCTCCTCGCCCCTCGTGCGCCTCCTCCGCCTCGCCCGCATCAGCTCCGTCGGTCTGCGCCATGGCCTCGACCAGATCCTGCTCGACCATGCGGCGACGACGCGCGTCGGCCAGTGGCTGCGCAGCCTGCTGCCACGCCGGCGCTTCAGCGAGACGCCCGAAGTGCGCCTTCGCCTGGCGCTGGAATCACTGGGGCCGATCTTCGTCAAGTTCGGCCAGATGCTGTCCACACGGCGCGACCTGCTGCCCCCCGCGCTGGCCGACGAACTGGCCCGCCTGCAGGACCGCGTACCGCCCTTCCCCACCGAGCAGGCGCTGGCCTGCCTCGAAGCTGAGTATGGCCGACCGGTCAGCGAAGTCTTCGCCCGCTTCGACATGCAGCCCGTGGCCTCCGCCTCGGTAGCGCAGGTGCACTTCGGCGCCCTGCCCGACGGCACCGAGGTCGCCATCAAGATCCTGCGCCCCGGCATCGAAAAGATCATCGCCAACGACATCGCCCTGCTCGAAGCCGCTGCCAGCCTGCTCGAAAAGCTGTGGGCCGACGGCCGCCGCCTCAAGCCACGCGAAGTCGTCGCCGAGTTCGCCAAGCACCTCGAAGACGAGCTGGATCTGATGCGCGAAGCCGCCAACTGCTCGCAGCTGCGCCGCAATTTCAAGGGCTCGACCTTGCTGCAGGTGCCAGAGATCCACTGGGACTTCTGTGGCAAGTCGGTGATGGTCATGCAGCGCATGCACGGCGTGCCTATCTCGCAGACCGACACCCTGCAGGAGCGCGGCGTCGACCTCAGTCAGCTGTCACGCGCCGGCGTCGAGATCTTCTTCACCCAGGTGTTCCGCGACGGCTTCTTCCACGCCGACATGCACCCCGGCAACATCCTCGTCGCCACAGAAGGCGCTCAACGCGGCCAATACGTCGCACTCGACTTCGGCATCATGGGCACCATGACCGACCGCGACAAGCAGTACCTCGCGCAAAACTTCCTCGCCTTCTTCCAGCGCGATTACAAACGCGTCGCACAGGCCCACCTCGACGCCGGCTGGGTACCCGCTGGTACGCGTATCGACGAGTTCGAGTCCGCCATCCGCGCCGTCTGCGAGCCCATCTTCGACAAGCCGCTGAAAGACATCTCATTCGGCAAGACCCTGCTACGCCTGTTCCAGACCGCACGCCGCTTCCAGATGGAAGTGCAGCCGCAACTGGTGCTGCTGCAGAAGACCCTGCTCAACATCGAAGGCCTCGGCCGCCAGCTCGATCCCGAGCTCGACCTGTGGGACACCGCCAAACCTTTTCTTGAGCGCTGGATGAGCGAACAGGTCGGCCCGCGCGCCCTGCTACGCCAGCTCAAGGAAGAAGCCCCGCAATGGGCCATCACCTTGCCCCAGCTGCCGCGCCTATTGCACCGCGCGCTCAATCAAGATGCGGATGAAATTGCGCGCAAGGTCGTGATGGTGACCGAGCACCTGCAGGCGCAGCAGCGGCTAAACCGACGACTGATTGTCGCGCTGATTGTGCTGGGTGCAGCAGCCCTGTGGTTGCTGCTGGGTGATTTGCATATCCTGCGTTAGGAATCAGGGCGGCCATGACTGCACGAGCACGACTTGTCCTCGAAGACGCACGATTTGCTCTGTCTAAACATTCGCATCAATCGGGCGGACCGCAATTCCGTACGAGCTGGCTTGCGGTAGTAACTGCTATACGAGCCGTAGGCCATGTACTCGATAAAGTAGACGCAGCCACAGACTCTCGATTGAAAGGCGTGATACAGACGTGCTGGCACGAAATAGTTCAGTCGAAGCCTGAGCCAATAATCTTTTGGGGATTCATTGAGAGCGAGCGCAATCGCTACTTGAAGAACTACGAGCACAGCATCACTCGTGTGCAGATCATTCGAAATGGTAGCCCTGACAATGTAATAGGTCTCGACCTAGCAAATGCCAGAAAAGGGACACAAATTGTCTCGGTCTACAACGTTCCGCCCGAACTACCAGATCGCTCAATTGTCTCGATACTCGCCGATGGCCCCTTCGCTGGTCAGCCAGAAACACAGGTGGCGTCTGCTGCAATTCAATGGTGGGATACATACCTCACCAACGTCGAGGTTCTGTGGCATCGCAATGCGGGAACCTAACCGATCAAAGTACAAAGCCCCTTACGGGGCTTTTTCTTTTCCTGCCAGCAGCGAGACGTCAAACCACCTGCAATCCCAATCTCTGCACCAGCGCAGTCGTCAGCGCGGCCTGGTTGAGCGTATAGAAATGCAGGCTGGGCGCGCCCCCTGCCAACAAACGTTCACACAGCGCAGTCACCACATCGAGACCAAACGCACGCACGCTCTCTGCATCGTCACCAAAGCCTTCGAACTTGCGGCGCATCCACTGCGGGATCTCGGCGCCACAGCTCTCCGAAAAACGCGACAGCTTGGTGAAGCTGGCGATGGGCATGATGCCCGGCACGATGGGGATGTCGATGCCAGCCGCGCGCACTGCTTCCACGAAATGGAAGTAGGCATCGGCATTGTAGAAGTACTGAGTGATCGACGAGTTCGCACCGGCCTTCACCTTGGTCAGGAAGGCCTTGAAGTCGGCGTCGAAGCTGCGCGCCTGCGGATGCACTTCGGGATACGACGCGACTTCGAGAATGAACTCCTTGCCAGACTCCTTGCGGATGAACTCGACCAGCTCGTTGGCGTAGCGGAACTCGCCGGGGTCGGCCATGCCCGAAGGCAGGTCACCGCGCAGCGCGACGATGCGCTTGACGCCAATCTCGCGGAATTCAGCGAGGTGTTCGCGGATGCTGTCCTGCGTTGCGCCGATGCACGACAGATGCGGCGCCGCGTCGAGGCCGGCTTCGCGGATTTCGCGCACGACCTGCAGGGTGCGGTCACGCGTCGAACCGCCAGCGCCATAGGTCACCGAGAAAAACTCGGGGCCCAGGGTAAACAGTTGCGCACGCACGGCACGCAGCTTCTCCATGCCTTCAGGCGTAGCCGGCGGAAAAAACTCGATACTGAAATGGGGCTTGCTCATTTCTCTTCACAACTCCAGAAGCTGCGGCGCGCCTTGCAAGCAAGCACGCGCCGCAGATGCCGCATCAATAGCGGTAGTGGTCGGCCTTGTACGGGCCTTCAACCGGCACGCCGATGTAGGCGGCCTGATCCGGACGCAGCGTCGTCAGCTGCACGTTGAGCGTCTTCAGCTGCAGGCGTGCAACCTTCTCGTCGAGGTGCTTGGGCAGCGTGTAGACGCCGACCGGGTATTCGCCGGTCTTGGTGAACAGCTCGATCTGCGCGATGGTCTGGTTGGCGAAGCTCGACGACATCACGTAGCTCGGGTGGCCCGTGCCGCAACCAAGGTTCACGAGGCGGCCCTTGGCCAGCAGGATGATGCGCTTGCCATCGGGGAAGATGACATGGTCGACCTGCGGCTTGATCTCTTCCCACTCGTACTGCTCAAGCGAAGCGACGTCGATTTCGTTGTCGAAGTGGCCGATGTTGCAGACGATGGCGTTGTTCTTCATCACCTTGAGGTGATCGTGGGTGATGACGTGGAAGTTGCCCGTGGTCGTCACGAAGATGTCGGCCTTGTCGGCCGCATATTCCATGGTCACGACGCGGTAGCCTTCCATGGCGGCCTGCAGCGCGCAGATCGGGTCGATCTCGGTCACCCACACTTGGGCCGACAGGGCGCGCAGCGCTTGGGCCGAGCCCTTGCCCACGTCGCCATAGCCAGCGACCACAGCGATCTTGCCGGCGACCATCACGTCGGTGGCGCGCTTGATGCCGTCGACCAGCGATTCGCGGCAACCGTAGAGATTGTCGAACTTGGACTTGGTGACCGAGTCATTGACGTTGATGGCCGGGAACTTGAGGTCACCACGCTGGTGCATCTGGTACAGGCGATGCACGCCGGTGGTGGTCTCTTCGGTGACGCCCTTGATCTTGGCGAGACGCGTCGAGTACCAGGTCGGATCGACAGCCACCTTGGCCTTGATCGCGGCGAAGAGGATGGTTTCTTCTTCCGACTTCGGATCGGCGATGACCGACAGATCCTTCTCGGCCTTGGCGCCGAGGTGCAGCAGCAGAGTCGCGTCGCCACCGTCGTCGAGAATCATGTTCGAGTAGCCACCATCGGCCCATTCGAAAATGCGGTGCGTGTAGTCCCAGTAGTCGACGAGAGTTTCGCCCTTGACGGCGAACACGGGGATGTTGGCGGCAGCAATGGCAGCTGCAGCGTGATCCTGCGTCGAGAAGATGTTGCACGATGCCCAGCGCACTTCGGCACCGAGCGCGGTCAGCGTCTCGATGAGCACGGCGGTCTGGATGGTCATGTGCAGCGAGCCGGTGATGCGCGCGCCCTTGAGCGGCTGGGTCTTCGCGAACTCTTCGCGAATGGCCATCAGGCCCGGCATTTCGGTTTCGGCGATCTTGATCTCTTTGCGGCCCCAGTCGGCAAGCTTGAGATCGGCAATGACGTAATCAGTGAATTGAGCCACGGTGTTCTCCTGGAACAGTGTGGCCAGACAGGATCGGGGGATTTGTGCTGCTGGAATGACTCACCCTCGACCCGTGCCCGGCACGGTTGAACAGGTGAGCGCCGTTGAATCTGACCCGGCCCATGACTATCGCGGGCAACGGGTTCCGAGCCTGGGGTCAAGGCGACCTCGCAGCGCTCCTCGGAAACTGCAGCATTATAGCCAGCCTGCGAAGCGATTCACAGCCTGACCCTTGTTACTCCGACGATCAGGCATTTTCCCCCGACGTCATTTCCCCCATCCACAACATGTCCAGATCGGGGAATTTCCATTTGTCCGGGTCCTCGCGGCTGGCGATGGCGTCCTTGCTGGATTTGTCGGAGAGATCGATCAGCACCGGCTCGAAACGCTCGTTGCTCTTCGTCGAATAGAAGGCCAGTACCACGGGCGCCAGCAAGGAGTCGCGCGACTGCTCGACCACCACGGCAATGCGCCCGGACTGCAAGCGGACGAGAGACCCCGTGGGATAGATGCCCAGGCTGCGCACGAAGGCGTGGAAGATCGCTTCGTCGAAATGCCCCTTGCACCACTCGGTCATCTTGCGCAGGGATTCCGCCGGGTCCCAGCCGCGCTTGTACGGGCGATTGGACGTGATGGCGTCATAGACGTCGCAGACGGCCCCCATGCGGGCAAACAGGCTGATTTCCTCGCCTGCCAGCTTGTGCGGATAGCCCGTGCCATCCATCTTCTCGTGATGATGCAGGCAGACGTCGAGCGTGATTTCACCCACGCCCTTGCCTTCCTTGAGCATGCGCCAGCCCTCTTCCGGGTGTTTGCGCACGATGCCGAATTCGTTGTCGGTCAGCTTGCCCGGCTTGTTCAGCACCTCAGGCGGGATGTACATCTTGCCCACGTCATGCAGCAAGCCCGCCATGCCAGCCTCACGGGTCTGCTGCTCATCGAGGCGCAACTGGCGGGCCAGCGCGACCATCAGGGCGCAGACGGCCACCGAATGCATGTAGGTGTAGTCGTCCTTGGTCTTCAGGCGCGCCAGGCTGATCAGCGTGCCGGGGTTCCGCATCACGGAACCTGCGATCTCTTCCACCAGCGGCATGGCGTCGTCGGCATCGAGCGCCTTGCCCATGCGTGCTTCGTTGAACATCGAGGCCACGGCCTCGCGGGACCTGTGGCAGATATTCGTCGCGCGTTGCAGCTCTTCGGCCATCGAACAGGGCTCGACGCTGCGCTGCACGCGCGCCATCTCGTTAAGCTCCTGCTCGACGACGGCCTCGGCTTCCTCCTGGCTCACGCCCGCATCTTCGTCCGCCGGAACGTCCAGCCCCTTGGAGATATCGATCCAGGCTTCGCGGATACCGCTCTTGCGGATGCGTTCCAGATCCTTGGCGGCCGACAGCTTGAAAGACGAACGCCAGAATGGATGTTCCAGCCAGGAACCACAGAGTTCATGGACGAACATCCCGAGACGGAGCTGATCTGCGCGAACGCGTTTGAGCATGAGGTTTGGCGAGGCCGGGCATTGCGCGGCCAGCAAGTGGCTGTCCGCATCCCTTTTTTACGGCAGTGCGACAGCGGTCTTGAGATCGATCTCGCGACAAACCCGGGGCAAACAAAAAGGGCCGCTTGCGCGGCCCTTTGTCTGATCAGCAACTGACGGCTTACAGACCGGCGTCTGCGCGCAGCGCAGCCCACTCGCCCCGCTCGTGACGAAGGCCGCTCTCGCGGCCTTCGATCAGGTCATTTTGAGTCGTGATGGCTAAGCCATCACTCCTCGAAGCACTGACTCCTCGGCCCTCGCGGGCCGGGTCTGTTCGCTTCGCTTACAGACCGGCGTCTGCGCGCAGCGCAGCCGCCTTGTCCGTGGCCTCCCACGTGAACTCCGGCTCGTCGCGGCCGAAGTGACCGTAGGCGGCGGTCTTGGTGTAGATCGGGCGCAGCAGGTTGAGCGACTGGATGATGCCCTTGGGACGCAGGTCAAAGTGCTTCTCGATCAGAGCAACGATCTTGTCGTCGCTGATCTTGCCGGTGCCGAAGGTGTTGACGTTCAGCGACACAGGGCGGGCCACGCCGATGGCGTAAGCCACCTGCACCTCGATGCGGTCGGCCAGGCCGGCAGCAACGATGTTCTTTGCCACGTAACGACCGGCATAGGCAGCCGAGCGGTCGACCTTGGACGGATCCTTGCCGGAGAAGGCGCCACCACCGTGACGGCCCATGCCGCCGTAGGTGTCGACGATGATCTTGCGGCCGGTCAGGCCGCAGTCGCCGTGCGGGCCGCCGACGACAAAGCGACCCGTCGGGTTGACCAGGTACTTCACGTTGGCGCCGAGCAGTTCCTTGGGCAGAACGGGCTTGATGATCTCTTCGATCACGGCCTCGGACAGCTGGGCATGCGACACCTCGGGGCTGTGCTGGGTCAACACGACCACAGTGTCGATGCCGACCGGCTTGCCGTCGACGTACTTCACGGTCAGCTGGCTCTTGGCGTCCGGGCGCAGCCAGGGCAGGCGGCCGTCCTTACGCACTTCGGCCTGGCGCTGCATGATGCGGTGCGCGTAGTAGATCGGCAGCGGCATCAGGCTGGGCGTTTCGTTGCAGGCGTAGCCGAACATCAGGCCCTGGTCGCCGGCGCCCTGTTCGAGGTCAAGGCCTTCGCCTTCGTTCACGCCCTGAGCGATGTCGGGCGACTGGCGATTGATGGCGGTCAGGATGGCGCAGCTCTTGTAGTCGAAACCGATGTCCGAGCTGTCGTAGCCGATGCGGCGCACGGTGTCCTGTGCGATTTCGCGGTAATTGATGTGGCCGGTGGTGGTGATTTCACCCGAGATCACGACCAGACCGGTGGAAACCAGGGTTTCGCAGGCCACGCGGCCGCGCGGGTCGACGGCGAGGATCGCGTCGAGGATGGAATCGGAAATCTGGTCGGCAACCTTGTCCGGATGGCCTTCCGACACCGATTCGGACGAGAAGAGATACTCATTTGCCATGTTCTGCTCCTGAAACAAAAAACCCCGTTGATGGCGCGAGGCCAGCTTCGGGGTCATGAGCAGGCGACGCTTTAGCAGAATTTGTTGGTCAGCCCGACTGGTCCGGCGACCCCGCCCTGCAAGTTGTCCTTAACTCGGCGGAAGCGCGCATTCTAATCCCTTGTTCCGGAGGAGGAAAGGGGCGCGCCGGCCGTGCTGGCAGGCTCGTGAGATAATCCGCCGCCATGCCCGCCAAGCACCGTCTCGCCTCGCTCCTGCTTCCGCGCCTGCTCCAGTGGCTGGGGCAACGCTCCCTGCCGACCTTGCATCGGCTCGGTGGCGCTGCGGGGCTCGCCACCTACTGGCTGGCGACCCGTTACCGCCAGCACCTGCGTGGCAATCTGGCGCGCGCCCTGGGCCGTGAGCCCACGCGCAAGGAACGGCATCGCGCCGCCAAGAACGCCGGCCGCATGATGCTCGAACTGCCCTGGATCTGGCAGCAGCCCTTACCGCGCGTGCTGTCACAGGTTCTGGATGTCGAGGGCTGGGAGCACCTCGAAGCCGCGCGCGCCGAAGGGCGCCCCATCCTCGCACTGACCCCCCACATCGGCTGCTTCGAGATCACCTCGCTCTACGTCGGCGAACACATGCCGGTGACCATCCTCTATCGCCCGCCCAAACAGACTTACGTAGAGCCCCTGCTGCGCGCCGGCCGTGCGCAGGGCGCCGTGTCGCTGGCCCCGGCCGATCTGAGCGGTGTGCGTCGCCTGATCCGCGCCATGCGACAAGGCGAAATGGCTGGCCTGCTGCCAGACCAGGCGCCGGGCAAGGGCGAAGGCATCTGGTCGCCCTTCTTCGGCAAACCCGCTTACACGATGACACTGGCGGCACGCCTGTCACAGGTTGACAACGCCATCGTGCTGTTCTTCTGGGGCGAGCGCTTCTCGCGGCGCGGCTGGCGTATCCATGTCTCGCCCCCCACCGAAGCCATCACCGGCTCGCTGGAAGAACGCGTTCACGCCATCAACCGCAATCTCGAATCCCTCATCCTCCGCTGCCCCACGCAATACCTCTGGGGCTACAACCGCTACAAGCGCCCTGCTGGCGCAGAACCCCCACCCCAATGATCCGCAGCCTTCTTCGCAGTCTGCCCACTGCCATCCTCGCGCCCCTCATCTGGCTGCTGCACTGGCTGCCCTTGCCCGTGCAGGCCGCCATCGGCTGGCTGCTGGGCCACCTGCTCTACATACTCATCGCTCCGCGCCGTCGTGTCGTGCACACCAACCTGCGCCTGTGCTTCCCGGAACTCTCGGATGCCGAACGCGGCAGGCTCGCGCGACGCAATGTCGTCGCCGTCGTGCGCTCGATGCTCGAACGCGGCGTCATCTGGTGGGGCAGCGAAGCACGCATCCGTCGCCTCGTCGAAGTGCGCGGTCTCGAGCACATGCACAAGCTGCACGAAGAAGGACGCAACATGATCCTGCTGGTGCCGCACTTCGTCGGCCTCGACGTGGCCGGTGCCCGCCTGACCATGGAGCTCGACGGCGTCGGCATCTACTCCGCCCAGCTCGACAAGCTGCTTGAACGCCTGCTGATGCGCGGCCGCCTGCGCTTTGGCAACCAGATGCTGCTGTCGCGCCAGGAAGGCATCCGCGGCGCCGTGCGCGCCATGAAAACCGGCCGCCCGTTCTTCTACCTGCCCGACCTCGACTACGGCGCCAAGGAATCGGTCTTCGTGCCCTTCTTCGGCGTTCAGACCGCCACCATCCCGGGCCTGTCGCGCGTCGCACGACTCGCTGACGCCGCTGTCGTGCCGGTGGTGACCCTCATGAAGCCCTGGGGCACCGGTTACGTGTGCACACTAAGCGCCCCCTGGACCGACTTTCCGAGCGACGACGCCGTGGCCGACACAGCACGCATGAACGCCTGGATCGAGTCCGAAGTACGGCAACGCCCTGCCGAATACTATTGGGTGCACAAACGCTTCAAGACACGCCCGCCAGGCGAACCAAAGCTCTACTGAACCCACGCGCAACAGCCCCCATGACCAGTCCCGATACGCCTCAGGCCACCGAGCAGCCCCTCAGCGAACGCATCCTGCTGTGGATCCTCATGCTGATCCAGTTCACGACCATCGTGGACTTCATGATCATCATGCCGCTGTCTCCCTACCTCACGCAGGAAATGGCGATCAGCACCAGCCAGTTCGGCCTCGTCGTGTCGGCCTATGCCATTGCGGCCGCCATCTCGTCGCTGCTCGCCGCGGCAATCGCTGACCGCTTCGATCGCCGCCACGCGCTGCTGGTCACCTACGCCGGCCTGGCCGTTGCCACGCTGTGTTGCGCGCTCGCCAACGGCCACTGGGCGATGTTCGCCGCGCGCGCCGTTGCTGGCATCTTCGGCGGCGTGCTGGGCTCGATCACGCTGGCGATTGTTGGCGACGTCATCCCGATCCGTCGCCGTGGCCAGGCCATGAGCGTGGTGATGCTGGGCTTTTCGCTCGCCGCCGTGGTGGGCGTCCCCATCGGCCTCTTCATCGCCGCACATTTCGGCTGGCGCGTGCCCTTCGTGGCGCTCACCGTGCTGTGCCTGCTGATCGGCGTCGCCGCCTGGCGCTGGGTGCCCAGCGTACGCGGCCACCTCGCGGCACGCGCCGAAGCGCCTGCGCAAAGCCTCATCCAGAGCTGGCGCGAACTGCTCGCCGTGCCCAATCACTGGCGCGCTTTCGTGCTGACCTTCCTGCTGATGTTCTCGGGCTTCCTCATCATTCCCTACATTGCGCCTTCGCTGATCGCCAACGTGGGCCTCACGCAGACCGAGCTGGGCTGGATCTACCTCGTTGGCGGCGCCGGTACCTTCATCTCGCGCCCCATCCTCGGCCGCCTTACCGACAAGTACCCCTACGCCCGCGTGCTCACCGGAGTCGTCATCGCGGCCTGTGTCCCGATGCTGCTGATCACGCTCACCCTGCCGCTGGCCCTGCCCTGGCAACTGATGATCTCGATGCTGTTCTTCGTGCTCGTCAGCGGCCGCTTCATCCCGGCCATGGCAATGACGACGGCTTCCACCGAACCACGCTTCCGTGGCCGCGTGATGGCCTTCAACTCGGCCGTACAGAACTTCGGCTCGGGCAGCGCTGCCTTCGTCGCCGGCCTGATCCTCAGCACGGCCCCCGACGGCCGACTGCTGCACTACGAAATCGTCGGCATGCTGGCCTGCTTCATCGGCCTCTTCGCGATCTGGGCAGGCAGCAAGGTCAAGCGCGTTTCGTGATCTCCGGCACGGCAAAACGCCAATACCTCAAAAGCTGCTGAAACACCTGATTTTTCAGGGCTTTTTGCTGCGCCGCGCCAGAGCTTTTTGTTCACGTGGCGCGCGGCAAAGAGTAGATTTGCGCCTTCCTGCTGCGCGCGCATTGCGCGCGCTTGTTGATAGCTCAGAAACGCGGATCTGCCATGCCTTACTTCGACTCCAGCTGGCAAAGCTGGCTTGCTGAAAACGCCAAACGTCGCTGCTCCCCCGAGTCCATGATCAAGGCCATGACGGATGCCGGCTTTGACGTCGCCACGGCCACCATGAAAGTGGTGGAAATCATGAACCCCGAAGCGGTGCAGCAGCAGAACGTGCTGGCCCCCTTCAAGTCGCCTGCAGCCCCTATTGCGCCCGCCCAGCAGGGCCGGCCGGTCAATCACTTCCAGTACGACCCCATGCCGGTCGCCGAAGGTCACGGCATCGACGTCGGCGACCGCATCGTCACCGTCGCCATGCGACTGGAGAAACCGCAGGTCATCGTCTTCAACAACGTGCTGTCGCACGAAGAATGCGACGAGCTCATCGAACGTTCGCGCAGCAAGCTCAAGCGCTCGACCACGGTCAACCCGATTACCGGCGAACACGACGTCATTGAACGCCGCACCAGCGAAGGCACCTTCTTCGAACTGTGCGAGAACGAGTTCATCACACGCATCGACGAACGCGTCGCCCGCCTCATGAACTGGCCGATCAGGAACGGTGAAGGCCTGCAGATCCTGCACTACGGCGTCGGTGGCGAGTACCGCCCGCACTTCGACTTCTTCCCGCCTGAAGACAAGGGCAGCCTGACTCACCTCGCCATGGGCGGCCAGCGCGTCAGCACCATGGTGATGTACCTCAGCGACGTAGAAGGCGGCGGCGAAACCATCTTCCCCGAGATTGGCCTCGCCGTCTCGCCGCAGAAGGGTTCGGCGGTGTACTTCCGCTACACCAACGCGCAAGGCCACGTCGACCCGCTGACCCTGCACGGCGGCGCGCCCGTGACGGCTGGCGAGAAGTGGATCATGACCAAGTGGATGCGCCAGAGCTCCTACGGTTAAGCAGTACAAGACACACAGAACAACGACAGCGAGACAGACCATGCAGAACGCAATTGGTGGTGCAGTAAAGGTGAATGACGACTGGCGGCGCTGGATCGCCGAGAACCTGATGATGGAAATCCATCCCCAGGGTCTGTTCGAGACGCTGGTGCGCAATGGCGTGCCTGTGCCGGACGCACACGCCGAGATCAACGCCGCGCTGCAAAGCCCTTACCTCGCTGGCGCGCAGCGCCTCAAGAACCGCCTGCTCAAGCGCGACTGGGTGCTCGACAACCGCCGCAAGATGGAGCAGCTGCGCTCGCCCGAAGTGCCGCGCATCCACAAGCTCACCGAAGAGCAGTTCTTCAACGACTTCTACACGGCGGGTCGCCCTGTCGTCATCACCGGCATGATGGAAGACTGGCCGGCGATGCAGAAGTGGAACTTCGACTACTTCGCACAGCGCTTCGGCGACAAGGACGTGCAGGTGCAGGCACGCCGCAATTCGGACGAGCATTACGAGCTCAACAAGCTCAAGCACCAGCAGACCATGAAGTTCGGCGAGTTCACCGAACTCGTGCGCAATGCCGGCAAGACCAACGATTTCTACATGACGGCCAACAACGACTCGCAAAACCGCGCGGCGCTGGCTGACCTGTGGCAAGACATCGTGCAGATCCCCGCCTACCTCGACCCGCAGAACCCCGGCGGCTTCTTCTGGTTCGGCCCGGCCGGCACGATCACCCCCTTCCACCACGACCTCACCAACAACTTCATGGCGCAGGTCATCGGCAGCAAGCGTGTCGTCATGGTGCCCGCGCACGAGATCAATGCGATCTACAACCACGAGCACTGCTTCACCCACGTCGACGCACGCAAGATCGACTACGACCAGTACCCCGCGATGCGCGATGCTCGCATCCAGGAAGCCATCATCGGCCCGGGCGACATCCTGTTCCTGCCCGTGGGCTGCTGGCACTTCGTCGAAGGTCTCGAAGTCTCGGTGACGATGTCGTTCACCAACTTCAAGTGGGACAACAACTTCAACGAGCGCTATCCAGCGCAGACGTTCTTCTAATCCGGTTCAGCGCATCAGTTGTAGGGTGGATAAGCGATAGCGCATCCACCTACCTCTGCTCCCGATGGTGGATGCGCTGCGCTTATCCACCCTACAGAAACCGGGGCGCGTCAGCGTCGCCCGCCGCTCACGCGCTCGATGCCAGCAAGGTCGCGCCAGGATTGCACCTCGGCAAAACCCGCGGCATCCAGCAAGGCGCGCACAGCTTCAGCCTGATCGTAGCCATGCTCCAGCAACAGCCAGCCACCATCGTTCAGGTGCGCCGGTGCCTGCGTCACTATGTGCCGAATGTCATCGAGGCCGTCCGCGCCTGCTGTCAGCGCACTTCGCGGCTCGAAGCGCACGTCGCCCTGTTCCAGATGCACGTCACCCTCGGAGATGTAAGGTGGATTGCTGACGATGAGGTCGAAGTGCTCGCCAGCTACAGGTGCGAACCAGGAACCGTGCAGACAGCGCACTGAAGCGCCAAGGCGCTGAGCGTTGTCCTGCGCCACCGCCAGCGCGGCCACAGACGCATCCACGGCCGTCACTTCAGCCTGCTTGGCAAGCGCGATGCTGATGGCGATGGCGCCGGTGCCTGTGCCCAGATCAAGGACCGTCGGCGATTGGACGATCCCCCCTCTCCCGGCCTGACGGCCACCCTCTCCCTCAGGGAGAGGGAACTGCGGTGCTCGGGCCGACTCGTTGCTGTTCCCTCCCCCAAGGGGGAGGGTGGCCGGAGGCCGGGAGAGGGGAAATGCCGCAATTACAGTCAGCCCCCGCTCCACCAGCAACTCCGTATCCGGTCGCGGAATCAGCGTATCCGCCGTCACACGAAAGAGGTGTCCGTAAAACTCGCGGTGCCCAAGCAGATGCGCCACCGGCTCGCCCGCTTCACGCCGCAGCAGCCAGTCGGCAAACAACCGCGCCTTGTCGGCATCCAGCACACGCTCGGGGAAGGCAATCAGCGCGCTAGCACTGCAACCACTCGCTTCACGCAGCAGCACCTTCGCGTCAACGCTGTCGATGCGCCCACGGGCCAGTGCCAGCGCGTCGCCCAGCGTGCGCGGCAGCATCAGCCTTCCTCGGTCAGCGCCGCGAGCAACTCGGTCTGGTGCTCGGTGATCAGCGCGTCGATGAGCTCGCCGATATCGCCGTCCATTGCCGCGTCGAGCTTGTAGAGCGTGACGTTGATGCGGTGGTCAGTGATGCGGCCTTGCGGGAAGTTGTAGGTACGGATGCGCTCGGAGCGGTCGCCGCTGCCGATGAGGCTCTTGCGCGTTGCCGCTTCCTTCTGCTGCGCGGCGCGCGTCTGCGCGTCCATGATGCGCGAGGCCAACACGCTCATGGCCTGCGCCTTGTTGCGGTGCTGTGAGCGGTCGTCCTGACACTCGACGACGATGCCGGTCGGGATGTGCGTGATGCGCACGGCCGAGTCGGTCTTGTTGATGTGCTGGCCACCTGCGCCACTGGCGCGGAAGGTGTCGATACGCAGGTCGGCGGGGTTGATGTTCACCTCGGCGATCTCGTCTGCTTCGGGCATCACGGCCACCGTGCACGCGGAAGTATGGATTCGGCCTTGCGTCTCGGTAACCGGCACGCGCTGCACGCGGTGCCCACCAGACTCGAACTTGAGTTTGGAGAAGGCGCCGCTGCCCACCACGCGGGCAATGACCTCCCGGTAACCGCCCAGCTCGGCCTCGCTCGCCGAGACGATCTCGACACGCCAGCCCTGCCGTTCGGCATAGCGTGTGTACAAGCGCAGCAGGTCGCCCGCAAACAACGCAGCTTCATCGCCACCCGTGCCGGCGCGCACTTCGAGGAACAGGTTGCGCTCATCGTTGGGATCTTTCGGCAACAAGGCGATCTGCAGTTCGCCCTCGATGCGTTCCTGCGCGGCACGCGCATCGGTCAGCTCGCCCTGCGCCATCTCGCGCATCTCGGGATCAGCAAGCAGCTCCTGCGCCGTAGCCTCGTCCGCTTCAGCGCGCAGATAGTCCTGCCAGAGCTTCACGACCGGCGTGATGTCGGCATGCTCGCGCGTCCACTTGCGGTAGCGCTCCATGTCGCTGGTGGCGCCTTCGCTGGCCATCAGCGCGTCGAGTTCTTCGAGGCGCTCGGTGAGCTGCTCGAACTTGTTACGGATGCTTTGTTTCATTGATTGTTTTCGTCGTCGCGCGACGGCAGTTCGTCGAGCTGAAAGACATCGCGCACCGTTTGTGCCGCACGGTCGGCATCGGCGCGGTTGAGGAATTGCGAAGGCGCGTGCAGGAGCTTGTTCACGAGACCACGCGAGAGGTGTTCGAGGACCAGCTCGGGGCTCTCGCCACGCGCCAGGGCGCGCATCGCACGTGCAAGCTCTTCGTGGCGCAGGGCTTCGGCCTGGCTGCGCAGTGCGCGGATGGTTGGCACGGCTTCGCGCCCTTCGGCCCAGCTGGTGAAGTCGGCCACACCAGCATCGATGATGCGCTCAGCGTCCTGCACTGCAGCCGCGCGGCTGGCCTTGCCGGCGGAGACAATCTGCGCGAGGTCATCGACGGTGTAGAGGAATACATCAGACAAACGCGCTACCTCGGGTTCTATGTCGCGCGGCACGGCGAGGTCGACCATCACCATGGGCCGTTGCTTGCGCTGACGCAGCGCGCGCTCGGCCATGCCGCGCCCGATGATGGGCAGGGGCGAGCCGGTGCAGGAGACGACCACGTCGTAATCAGCCAGCCGGTCACCCACCGAAGCCAGCGGCAACGCATCGCCCTGCACGCGTCGCGCCAACTGCTCGGCACGCGCCAGGGTGCGGTTGGCAACGCTCATGCGGCGCGGCTGGCAACCCGCAAAGTGCGCAGCGGCCAGCGCAATCATTTCGCCAGCGCCGATGAACAGCACGCGGGTGTCGCGCATGCTGCCGAAGATGCGTTCCGACAGCTTGACCGAGGCGGCCGCCATCGACACCACGCTCTCGCCGATGGCGGTGTTGGAGCGCACATCCTTGGCCACCGAGAAGCTCTTCTGGAACAGCCGGTGCAAGGTGCTGCCAAGGGTGCCGGCCGTCTCGGCGGTGCGCGCTGCCTCCTTCAGCTGACCGAGGATCTGCGGCTCGCCCAGCACCATGGAGTCCAGCCCGCTGGCGACGCGGAAGACGTGCCGCACAGCCTGGTCATCGGGGTGGGTGTAGAGGTAGGGCGAAATGTCGGCCAGTGCGAGGTGGTGATAGGCCGCCAGCCAACTGGCCGCCTCTTGCGGTTCGGGCGTGGCGCAGTAGATCTCGGTGCGGTTGCAGGTCGAGATGATCGCCGCCTCGGCGATGCGTGGCTGCGCGACCAGTTCCTCCAGCGCCTGCGGCAAACGCTCGGGCTGGAAGGCGAGGCGTTCGCGGATGGCGATGGGGGCGGTCTGGTGATTGAGGCCCAGGGCCACGAGTTGCAAAGGCTGCATCCCGCAATTATCCGTGGAACAGGCCTCCAAGTGAAACCGGCGTGAAGGTTATCGGCCGGAAACCCGCATGGCGCCGTGCTCGCGGCAGCGCAAAACGGCTTCTCCTTGAAATCGACCGGAATTTGCACCAACCTTCAGCGGCCGATAGCGTTCTACCCAATAGACCGAACAAAAAACCAATTCGGCGGATCGGCAGACCATCCCGCGGCTTCACCAACCGAAGCCGCGGTCAGGCAGCAATCCAAACCAAGGAGACAGTTGTGATCGCAAAGAAACTGGCACTGCTCGCAGTGCTGGCGGGGGTCGCTTCGACCGCGTCCGCCGCCAATCGCCCCGCAGGCTTCGTCACCATCTGCACCGAAGGCAAGACCTGCTCGGTCGCCGCCTCGACCGAAGTGGCCTTCGGCCGTGCGGACAAATTCTTCTACAAGACACTGAGCGGCAGCTTCGTCTGCAACGAAGCCACCTTCGGCGGGCGCGTCACGGGCGGCACCAACGAGTGCTCGATCCGCTCGACCTCGTCGTCATCGGCGCCGTCGTCTTCGTCCTCATCTTCTTCGTCCTCATCTTCTTCGTCCTCTTCCTCGTCGAAGTCGTCCTCTTCTTCATCCTCATCGTCTTCGTCGTCCTCTTCGTCGTCTTCATCCTCCTCCAGCGTGGCATCAAGCAGCGTCTCCTCACAGGTCGCACCGCAAGGCCTGGTCGGCTTCGCGGCCGTCAATGCCAACGGCCTCGCGACCACCACCGGTGGTGCCGGTGGCCCGACTGTTGTCGTCACAACCTTCGCCGAACTGGTCGCTGCCGTCGCCGATCACAGCCCGCGCATCGTCAAGATCACGGGCACGATCAAGGGTGACGGCGTGTTGAAGATGGTGCCGGTCGGCTCGCACAAGACCGTGGTCGGTGCCACCAGCGCGGCCACGCTCGACGGCTTCGGCCTCAACGTCAGCGGCTGGCGCACGGAGCAGGTCACGCAGTTCAAGGACCAGCAGTGCGAAGTCGCCTACGAAGGCAAGTTCACCTATTCGCAGAACGTCATCATCCGCAACCTCACTTTCGTGAATGCGCCCGACGACAACGTCAACGTGCAGTGCTGGTCGCACCACGTATGGATCGATCACAACACCTTCAACAAGCCCGGTGACGGTTCGGTCAACATCAAGCGCGGCTCGGATTGGGTCACGGTGTCCTGGAACAAGTTCGTGCTGTCCGACAAGACCATGCTGCTGTCGCACGACAACGACGCGCAGGTGCAGGACACCGGCAAGCTGCACGTCAGCTACCACCACAACTGGTTCAACCAGACGCGTCAACGCCACCCGCGCGTGCGCTTCGGCCAGGCCCACGTGTTCAACAACTGGTGCGACAACCCGACCTCCACGCACAACTACTTCATCGGCGTAGGCATGTCGGCCAACATCTACGCCGACGGCAACTACATCAACTGCTACGGCGAAGTGACGCAGGACATGGGTGACGCCGGCTCGCTGGCCAAGCTCACCTGGGACGCCGCCACCAACGTGATCGTTCTCGGCGACGGCGTCGAGTTCAACACCGGCAACGCCTTCAACCCGAAGAGCTTCTACAACTACACGCTGGACCCCGCGACCAGCCTGCCGACCATCCTCCAGCAGGGGGCCGGGGCCGGCAAGATCGTCGTCAACTGATGTCCTTACAGGGCGCCCGCTGCGGCGCCCTTTGTTTTTCTGCCATCACGCTTCCTGCCGTCACCTCAACGTCGTTGCGAAAGGAATCACCATGAACATGCTCCGCACAGGCCTCGTGCTGCTCGCACTGGCCACCAGCACCCAGGCGCTCGCCGCCAACCGTCCAGCCGGCTACGTCACGATCTGCACCGAGGGCAAGACCTGCTCGGTCGCCACCACGACCAACGTGGCCTTCGGCCGCGCCGACAAGTTCTTCTACAAGAGCCTGACCGGCAGCTTCGTCTGCAACGAAGCCACCTTCGGTGGCCGCGTCGCCGGCGGCGTCAATGAATGCTCGGTGCCCAGCTCGTCCGCTTCTTCGAGCTCATCCACACCCTCTTCGTCTTCATCGTCGCGCAGTTCTTCGTCATCCTCTTCGACGCCCTCGTCTTCATCGTCGTCGTCCTCATCGTCGAGCTCCAGCACCCCGTCCAGCTCGTCGAGTTCCAGCTCTTCGGTAACGCCGATCCAGACTGGCCTCGTCGGCTTCGCCACACTCAACCGTGACGGCCAGAACGGCACAACGGGCGGCGTCGGTGGCAGCACGGTGACGGTCACGACCTTCGCCGGCCTGCGCGATGCCATCGCCGACAACACGGCGCGCATCATCTACGTGTCGGGCACCATCACGGCCGACTCGGGCGTGAAGATGCTCAACGTGGGCTCCAACAAGTCCATCCTCGGTGTCGGCAGCACGGCTGTGCTTTCAGGCTTCGGTCTCGACGTCAGCGGCTGGACGGCCGCCGTACGTGCGGCCAATGGCGGCACGGAATGCACACCGGACAAGGCCGCCAACTTCACGCCCGTGAAGAACGTGATCATCCGCAACATCAAGTTCAATGCGCCGACCGATGACGGCATCCAGGTGTCGTGCTACTCGCACCATGTCTGGCTCGACCACAACACCTTCACCAAGGGTTACGACGGGTCGATCGACATCAAGCGCGGCTCGGACTGGGTCACCGTCTCGTGGAATCACTTCCAGAAGACCGACAAGACCATGCTGCTGGGCCACGACGACGGCAATGCCGCGCAAGACACGGGCAAGCTGCACGTCACCTACCACCACAACTTCCTCGACAACAGCACGCAGCGCAATCCGCGTGTGCGCTTCGGTCAGGCCCACGTCTACAACAACTATGGCAACCACATCAGCAGTTACATGATCGGCCTGGGCGTCGGCTGCGACGTGTATGCCGACAGCAACTACCTGCTGTTCGCCGATGCGGTGACGGATGACTTCGGCGGCTCGATCTTCACCTGGGCCAGCTCCAACATCGTCGTCGATACCGACAAGGCTGCCGTATCGCTGTCGCCCGCCTTCAACCCGGCCAGCTACTACAGCTACACACCGGATGCGGCCGCCAACATCCCGACCATCGTCCAGCAGGGCGCAGGGGTCGGCAAGATCGTGCCCTGACGCCCTCCCTCCTCTTCGCAGTACCGATGATGGCCCATCCCAGGATGGGCCATTTTTTTGCGTCGCCGACATCTGCTCTTCCCCGCAAGCACTCCGAAGAGCAGAACAGACCATGATCCGTCTGCAACGCAGACTCATTCTTTCCGTTGCGGCGGCGTAACACACCGTCCCTAGTCTCCTGTGCTGCCAAGTTCCGTCTTGTCCCGCGCATTCCCGAACTGCAACAGGAGAGAAATAAAATGAAAGGTAGCAGCCATCCCAGCAATGACCTGACGCTCAACCCGTCAGCCAATGACTCGATCCACGACGTCATCGACCAGATCGAGCCATCCCGCCGCCGCTTCATCAAGGGCGCTGCCAGCAGCAGCATGCTGGCCGCCGCCGGTGGCGTCACCATGTCGGGCATCCTCAACACTGTTGAAGCCGCTCCCATCCCCGCTGGCAGCGGCCAGCAAGTCGGCATCGGCTTCGAAAGCATTGCGCCCGACACCCTGCCCGTCGTCGACGCCGTGCGCGTGCCCGATGGCTACACCGCCGAACTCCTGGTGGCCTGGGGCGACCCGATCACGCCGGCCGGCGCTGCCTTCGAATCGAACGCCTCGCAGAATGCCGACGCACAGGAAGAGCAATACGGTGCCCACACCGACGGCATGCACTTCTTCCCCTTCACATCGCGCGGCAAGCCCCTCTCCGATCGCGGCGTGCTGTGTGCCAACAACGAATACACGCAGGAAGAAATCCTGCATCCGGACGGCCTCGTCGGCGCCTCGGGCTACGGCATCGCCAAGTGCCGCAAATCGCAAGCCGCACACGGCATCTCCGTCCTCGAAGTGCGCAAGCTCGGCGGCAAGTGGCAAGTCGTCAAGGATTCGCCCTATGGCCGCCGCCTGACCGCCAACACGCCGATGATCTTCTCGGGCCCCGCTGCCGGCCACGACCTGCTGAAGTTCAATGACTACGACATCACCCCGACGGGCTCGGTCAAGACCGGCACCACTGACGGCTTCAAGGTCTATGGCACGCAGAACAACTGCGCCAACGGCTTCACGCCCTGGGGCACCTACCTGACCTGTGAAGAAAACTGGAACGGTTACTTCGGCTCCACGACCGGCTCGGTGCCCAGCACCGCTTCGGGCGAAACGGGCAAGAACTACAACCGCTACGGCATCACCGCAGCCGGCTTCGGTTACCTGTGGCACACGGCTGACGAGCGCTTCGATGTGTCGAAAAACCCCAACGAGCCGAACGCCTTCGGCTGGGTGGTCGAAGTCGACCCGTTCAACCCGGACAGCACGCCGATCAAGCGCACCGCCCTCGGCCGCTTCAAGCACGAGAGCGCCCAGCACGTGGTCGATGCCGCCAACAACGTGGCCCTCTACATGGGCGACGACGAGCGCAACGAGTACATCTACAAGTTCGTCTGCAGCGGCAAGTACAACGCCAGCAACCGCGCTGCCAACCTCAACCTGCTCGACAGCGGCACGCTATACGTTGCGAAGTTCAACAGCGACCTGAGCGGCCAGTGGATCCCCCTGCTGCCGGGCACGCTGGGCACCAACGGCGTCGCCCTGCGCGACAACGCCAACTTCGCCGGCGCCAACGACGCCGACGTGCTGGCCAGGATCCTCATCAAGGCCCGCATGGCCGCTGACGCTGTCGGCGCCACGATGATGGACCGCCCGGAATGGACCGCCGCCCGCCCACGCCTCAATGGTTACGGCAAGATCGAGCTGTACTGCACGCTGACCAACAACAACCGTCGCGGTTCGGCCGCCTCGCCGACCAACAACGCCGCCGATGGCAGCACCACCGCCGGCTCGGCCCGCCCCGCAGTCGACACTGCCAACCCCCGCGCCAACAATCTCTACGGCCACATCATCCGCTGGCAGGAAAACGGTGACTCGGTGCTCGCCACCGGCTTCACCTGGAACATCTTCGCGCAGTGCGGCGACAGCGTGACGACCAAGACACCTTACGCCCAGTACGCCGGCGACATCGTCGACAACCCCGCCGGCTCGGCCGACATCGGCGCACCGGACGGCCTGTGGTTCGACTGGTTCGGCCGCCTGTGGGTGCAGACCGACCAGATCGGTGACGGCAGCGGTGACTGGATCAACATCGGCGCCAACAGCCTGTCGTGCGCAGACCCCAACACCAAGGAGTTCCGCCGCTTCCTGACTGGTCCGAACAAGTGCGAAGTCACGGGCATCACCATGACGCCGGATGGCAAAACGTTGTTCGTCGGCATCCAGCACCCGGGCGAGGAATCCACCGCCGCCAACCCGACGCAATTCTCCAACTGGCCCGCCAGCCAATGGAGCTTTGCATCGGACGGCGTTACGGCACTGCCCGGTGGCCGTCCGCGTTCCGGCGTGGTGGTCATCACCAAGAACGACGGCGGCGTGATCGGCGCCTGAGTCCTGCCACACATGCGGGCAGCCACGAGCTGCCCGCTGCACGACACACATCAAACCATTCGGGAGCAGATCATGCGCAATGTCCTCATCACCCTCGTGCTTGGCAGCACGGTCCTGGTTTCCGGCCAGGCCTCCGCCAGCATCATCAGCAACCTCAACAACGTGGCAGCCCCCAAGCAAGTCGTCGACTTCAACGACGTCAACGGCCTCTTTTTCGGCAGCGGCAGCACGTATGTCACCAACGTCCCGCAAGTCACCTTCTCCTCGCTCAACGGTGACTTCACCGCCGGCCAGTACGTGGCTGACCTGGGCATCAATGGCCTGTGGGGCGCCGGCAAATCCTTCCTGTCTTTCGACACCATTGGCGACATGACCCTGAAGATCGACTTCGGCGGTCTCAAGACGCGCAGCTTCGCAGCCGAATGGAGCCTCTACGAAGAGACCGACGATTTCCGCAACCTCACCGTCACTGCCTGGGGTGTTGACGGCAGCTCGGAGAGTTTCACCATCCAGTCTTTCAAGGAAGCCCTCGACGGCATCGACATCGATGACAACGAACTGCTGACCTCCTACAACTACTCCTTCACGCGCGGCATCAAGCTCGCCAACGCCGACATCGCCTTCGTCACCATCCAGGGCGACGGCGTCGTGATGGACAACTTCACCTACACCATGCCTGTGCCGGAGCCCACCAGCTACGCGTTGCTGCTGGCCGGCCTCGGCCTGATCGGCTGTCTCGCACGCCGCCGCACCTGAGCCGCAAGGGAAGTCTGCGACAAGGCCCTGTCCTCGCAAGAGGCAGGGCCTTTCTTGTTTCAAATATGTCATATGAATTTCAGAGGATAGTCCGTCTGCGCTGCTATATCGCCCCTCCCGTCGCGATGCCATGTAACCCGTCACCACTAGCCTTGGCTGGCTACGCATTCCACTACTCACACGATCGCCGGGAGATCACCGATGCTTGCCAAGACGCTTCTCGCCCTCACCCTCGCAGCGGCCCTGCCGGCCGTTTCGCACGCCTGTGTCACGCCAGACACCTCGGTCAACGTGACCTTCGGCAGCTATGACACCGGCGTCAGCAACCGCGCCGTCAGCGGCGCCTGCACCATCGACGACCTGTTCAGTGATGAGCAGGCTTGGGGCTCGCAGGCAGCCTTCATCGCGCACGCTTCGACCGTCAGCTTCGAGCTGTACCGCGACAAGAAGATCAGCGCTGTCGAGCGCGCCAGGCTGATGGCTGCTGCACAAGCCTCGGGTGTCGGCAGTACGTTGAAGGTCAAGATCATCGGCTTCAACGACTTCCACGGTTACGTCAAGGCGCGCGAAGGCTCGTCGAGCAACCCCGGTGTCGCCAGCTTCGCTTACAAGATCAACCAGCTGCGCGCGCAGAACCCGCTCAACGCCGTGGTCTCTGCCGGCGACCTGATCGGTGCCAGCCCGCTGACCTCGGCCCTGTTCAAGGACGAGCCGACCATCGAAGCGATGAACCGCATCAAGATCGACTTCAACGCCGTCGGCAACCACGAATTCGACGAAGGCAAGGCCGAGCTGCTGCGCATGCAGAACGGCGGCAACCACCCCAGCGACCTGTTCTCGGGCAAGGGCCTCTCCGCCGACCTGAAGGACGGCGCCTTCGCGGGTGCAAAATTCAAGTTCCTCGCGGCCAACGTGGTCGAGAGCGACACGATGACGACGATCTTCCCCGGCGTCGGCGTCAAGGACTTCCTGGGCAACAAGGTTGCCTTCATCGGCATGACGCTGGAGAGCACGCCGACCATCGTGTCGCCGTCAGGTGTCGCCGGCCTCACGTTCAAGGATGAAGCCGACACCGTCAATGCACTGGTGCCGCAACTCAAGGCACAAGGCATCAACAGCATCGTCGTGCTGATCCACGAAGGCGGTTTTGCCACGCTGAGCGGCGGTGTCTGCTCCGGCATGTCGGGCGCCATCGTCGACATCGTCAACCGCCTCGACCCGGCGGTGGACCTGGTGGTCTCCGGCCACACGCACCAGGAGTACAACTGCGTCATCAACAACAGCGCCGGTAAGCCGGTGCGTGTCACCTCGGCCGGTCAGTACGCGCGCCGCCTGACCGACATCGACATGGTCATCGACACGAAGACCAAGGATGTCGTCAGCATCACCGCCAGCAACATCGTCGTGCCCGTGCCGGCAACCGCCAACAACACAGTGCCGCTCGATGCCTCGCTGCAGGAAGTCGTCGACCACTACGACGCTCTGGCTGCCGTGCCCGCCTCACGCATCGTCGGCCAGATCACCGCGACCATCACGCGTACGCAGAACAACGCCGGTGAATCCGCCCTCGGTGACCTGATTGCCGATGCACAGCTGGCCGCCACCAAGCCGGTCGGCTTCGGTGAAGCCGTCATCGCCTTCATGAATCCGGGTGGCATCCGCGCCGACCTGCCCTACAGCGCCGCCGGCAAGGTGGATGGCAACGTCACCTACGGTGAAGCCTTCACCGTGCAACCCTTCGGCAATTCGCTGGTGACTCTCACGCTGACCGGTGCGCAGATCTACGCGCTGCTCGAACAGCAATGGGGCTCGGCGCAACCCTTCCCGCGCATGCTGCAGGTCTCGCAAGGCTTCAGCTACACCCACAGCTTCCCGCTGCCGCTGGATCGCAACCTCGACGCCGCCGAAGGCCTGGTCTTCACCAACTCCGTGCGTGGCAACAGCTACGTCGTCCCGGGCTCGGTGAAGATCAACGGCGTAGCCATCGATGCGGCCACCAGCTACCGCGTCACGGTCAACAGCTTCCTCGCTGACGGCGGCGACACCTTCACGGTGCTGATCGGCGGCACCAACCGTCTCGGTGGCGCTGTCGATACCGACGCCCTCGAAGGCTTCTTCACGGCCAGCCCCAGCGGCGTGACCCCCAGCCCGCTGAACCGCGTCACGCGCCAGTAAGTGCTGACGAACAGGAGAACATGACATGAACCAGAAGATCCTCTTCAAGTTGCTGGGCAGCACCATGCTGGCCCTGTGCTGCAGCGTCGCTCAGGCGGCCCGCCTCGACGTTGTCGACCACCTCGCAGCCGGCGGCTATATCGCCAGCACGACCAGCAGCGAATTCTTCAACGACGACGCCATCGATCTGTCCGCCGGTGGCGATGTGGGCCTGCTTGGCACGCGCAGCTTCGATGCCGCCGGCCTGAGCCACGGCTACGTGGCAGATGCGTACTTCATCGGCAACAGCCAGAGCTTCTCGATGAGCACCACGCAGTACCTGGCTGCCGCTGCAGGCAAGGACTTGCTGGCAGAAGCCTTCGTGTCCGTGCCGCTGATCACGCTGAGTATCGCCAGTGATGGCGAAGCCCTTGGCTCGCCCGTGCAGGTGAGCTTCAGCGGTCTGGCCAGCGCCCTGGGCCTTGCCGACGTCGCAGGCAGCACGCTGCAGATGGATATCGCCATCACTTCGGGCAGCAGCATGCTGGGCAACTGGCTGTGGGCACCCGATGCTGCCAGCAGCCCCGATGCGCCGGTGAGCTTCTCCTTCCTCGCCAATGTCGGCCAGCAGATCACGCTGTCGGCCTTCATGCACAGCACCCTTGGCAGCACCGGCCTGCAAGCTGTCGAAGGCAGCGTTGCCGGCATGCTGGGCGGCAACTTCGCCGTCGCCGCTGTGCCCGAAGCCAGCAGCTACGCCATGCTGCTCGCCGGCCTCGGCATCCTCGGTCTCATTGCACGCCGTCGCGTGTAGGCCTGGCGCGACAACGTCGTCGCATCCCGCCCGGTCCGGCCCTGCACTCTCACGAGGCAGGGCCTTTTTCATTCCCCCTCTGCAACTCAGTCACGCTCCAGCGCGACGCGCTTCTGCAACGCCTCCCAACGGCTCAGCGTCACGTCGCTGATCTGCCGTGCACGCCCCCCCTCTCGTACGGGCATGGCCGCACTACCGGCAATGCTGAACAGCGGTGACAGGTCGGGGCGCTGTGATGCCGACAGCAGACGCGGATCGAGATTGTCGAGCAACAGGGGTTCGGCATCGGGCTGCGCGTACCAGGCCAGCACCATGTGCGGCGTCAGCTGACCATCCATGAAGGCTCGCACATAGGTGAGCCGCAGACTCGCCGGATCGACGCCCAGCGCGAGAAGGCTGAAGTACTTGGCGATCACATAGTCTTCGCAGTCACCGGTCTGGCGTGCGATGAACTCGCCCGGTGTGGCCCAGTAGTCGGTCTGCCCCCAGGTCAGGTCATCGCTGCTCCAGGGGGCACGATTGGCCAGCGCGTTCACGGCCGCGAGGCGTTGACGTTCGTTGCCACCAACGCTGCGCAAGGCCTGGCTCCAGGCAGAGAACCGCTCGGACGACTGCGCGCCAAAGCGGGCCTGCATGCGTTCGATCAGCGGCACGGCAAAATCGGTCATGTAGGCGGCTGCCGGCAGGCTCGCAGCAGCGCACATGCACGCTGCCAGACGACGCAAAGCCGGCCTTACCAGAACTGCCACTGCCCGGAATGCAGCACCCACAGGCCCAGCGACAGGTTGGTAATGGCATGCGAGAAGATCGCCGTCCACAAGCCGAAGCGGCGATAAAGCCAGGCATACGCGAGACCCGCCAGCAGGCCAGCGAACCACAGGTGGTGCTCCAGCCCGAACACCAGTGCCGCCACCAGCAAGGAGCGCAGGCTGACGGCGAGCGGCTGCACCTGCAGGAAGTGGCGCGACTCCAGCCAGCGCATCACGAAACTGCGCCAGAACAACTCCTCCATCACCGGCACGACCAGAGCGGCGCCCGCCAGACGCAACACGATCCAGCGCCAGTCGGGCACACCGTCCGACATGGGTGGCGCAACGGCCACTGATGCGCCGAGATTCAACGGCGCGAAGTCCAGGTGAATCCACAGCATGAAGACCAGGATGCCCAGCAACAGACCCGCGACACCAGCCCGCGGATGCCATGGCGAACGCGTTATCCGCAGCTCGCCGTAATCACGCCAGAAGTACGCCATGGCCAGCGCGGCAAGACCAGCCTGCACGGGATAGAGCCACAGCGAGAGCGGCTGCGGCAGCTTGCTGCGGATCGCCAGCACCAGCATGAACAGCGCGAACGGCAAGGCGCGCGCCAGCACTGCGCGATCAATGAGCGCAGTGCGGCTGCCTGCTACCTGATCGGCAGTCAGGCTGCCCGGCTCATTTACCGGCGGCGACATGCCCGGCCACTGGCGCTTCGGCAGACTTGCGTCGTTGCGCATCCAGCTTGTCGCGATACTCTTCGAGCAGGTTTTCCATCTTCACCTGCCCCAACCCCAGCAAGGGCTCGCGATGGGAGATCGAGGTCACGACGCCCTTGTCGCGATAAGCCTGCAGCAGCTCGCGGCCATGCTGGTAGAGCGCGACGTTGTTTGCCTCGCAACGCGAACGCTCGGCCTGCTCGGCTACCAGGCTGGTCTTCACACCGGTCAGATCCGACTCGCTGGCGCGCAGCTTGCTGCTGGTCTCGCGCTGCGACTGTTCCGCGCTGGCCAGCTTGCTCGTCGTCTCGTCGAGTCGCGCCTTCAGCGCGTCACGTTCCTGATCGGCACGCTGCAGGGTCTGGCGCAACTCGTCGCGCTCGCGCTCGGCATCGGCCAGCTTCTTGCGCGCACCGCCCAGCTCGCCGGCACGCTTCTTCAGCTGCTCGTCGAGCGCCGACTTTTCCTGCGTCAGTTGCTGCTGGGTCTGCTGCCCGGCCTGCTGCGCCTGTTGCAGCTGCTGCACCTGCTGACGCAGACGTCGCACCTGTTCCTGGCTCTTGCCGCCCTTCTCTTCAGCTTGCAGGGGCTGCGCCATCACGGCGCAAAGACACAACAGACCCGTAATACGCATGTTCATGGCACACCTCCTGTCAGAAGCCCACACCCAGATCCACCTGGTAAGTGTTGAGGCGGAACTTGTCACTGCTGTTACGTGTCGTCGGCGAATCGATGCTGCTGCCCGACAGGTACTTGAAGCCCAGCACCGTGCCGCTATCGACGCCGTAGTTGAAGCCCATGATGTAGCCGCGCACGTTGGTGCCACCGCCACCCAGCGTGCCTTCAGCGAAGGCATCGGGCACGGCATCGCTGCCAAGGCGGCGGAAGGTCAGGCTGGCATTCCACTCACTCTTCTTGCGCACGGCCGGCGTGCCGACCAGCATGCGGAACTGGTAACCCGTCGCGCTGCCATCGGTGAGGCGAACGCCCGTGCGCTTCTCGATCTCGTTGCGATCAAAAGCCATGTTCTTGACGAAGTCCGCACTGGCAACGACGTGCAGGGTGTCGGAGCGCGCGTAGTCCACGCTGCTGCCGAAGTGCAGCGGGGCGAACTTGGAAGCCAGCCCCCAGACATTCGTCGTGGACGCATCGGACGGCGCGTTGAGGCGCACCAGTGTGTTGCCCTTCTGACGCTGCGACGAGCTGTATTCGGTGCTGCCGTAGCTGTTCGTGGTAGTCGGCGTGAAGGACGAATCGCCTTCTGGGCGGCCTTCCAGATTGCGGTATCGGTAGTAGGCAAGGCCCAGAGACCCGCGCGTCTTTGCACTCAGATCATTGGCTGCACCGATTTGCGCTGCCAACAGCGTGCGGCTGAAGCCTGCCTTCGGCTGACTCTCAGTGGCCAGCGGGAACACACCCATCGTGGCATAAGGCACGAAACCATCTGCAAGACGATCACGCACATTGAGCGACAGACCATCGAAGTTGATGTTGTCGTCCCACACGAGATCCGAGCTTACGAAAGGATTAGCCATGCGACCCGCTGACAGATGGAAGTAGTCCGACAGCGAGTGCTTGATGAAGCCACGATCCAGCCACAGCGAGTACTTGTTGAAGGTGCCACCCAAGGTCTGCGTGGTTGACACGCGGCTGTCGCTGTTGCCACTGGCAAAACGCAAGCCGGCCGTGGTGTCCTTGCTCATCTTGATGTCGGCTGCGAGGCGCACGCGCAGGCGCAGCTGGCTCATGTCGTCCGTCGTGTTGCCCGCCGTGTCACCGGTGTTGGCGAACGTGCCGTTGCGCGTCGTCGCACCGGGGCTGGAATACACGTAGTCGCGCGGCTTGGTATTCGTACTGTCGTAGTTGTCGAACTGGTAGCGCGTCAGGATGTCGCCACCTAGCTTGATCTTGTCGAGCCAGCTCGGAATCGCGTTGGGGTCTGCCCAGTGCTCTTCGCGCGCCTGGCTCAGCACTTCCTTGCGGATCTGATCGCGGATTTCTTTCTTCGTGCTCTCGGGGATGTACTGCACGCGCACCGGCGTGCTCGCCGCTGGCGTTGCATCCTTGACCGGTTCGCCAGCCTTCTCGCGCGCCAGCGCCACCTGGAAAGCGGCCTTCTCTTCGGCATCGCGGATCAGCTCGTTGGCCCGTTCACGTGTCAGCACGCCTGCCTCGACCAGTGCGTTGATGATGTTGAGCGTGGTCTGGCGCAGACGCTCCAGCGCCTCGCGCTCGTCAGCATGGGCAGCGGTGGCGCCGACACTCAGCAAGACGGCGAGTGCGAGCGGGCGAAGGCGGCGGGCGAAGTCCTGGCGTTTCATGATGAAGGGGTCAGTTCAGAAGTTTGTTGGAGACACGGATATCGAAGCCACTCTGCGGCGTGGAAGCGGGCGGCGCCTCGCGCTGGATGGCGCGCGCCACGGCTTCGCGCAGGAGCTCATCCTTCTTCGCATCGCCGGTTGAATTGGGCAGCATCACCGTCCATTGCGCCCCCTCACGACGGATGCGCGCGGGGATGCGGTAGTCCGCATCCTTGAGTTCTTTCATCTTCACGAGCTCTTCCTGCAACAGGCGCTGCAGGCGCGTCTTGTAGGTTTCAAAGACCATGCGGTCAACGCCAGCCAGCGTGCCGCCCTTCTCGCCAAGTTGCTGGCCGGTGTAGTCGCCCTTGACCTCACCTGCGCTGAAATTGCTCGGGCCATCACCGGCGGGGCCGTCCATCTTCAATTGTTCGGCCTGCTGAGGAGGAGCGTCCTGCTTGGGCACTTCGATCTTCACTTCCTTGGGCGCATCCTTGGGCGGAGGTGGTGGCAGATCCTTTGGCGGCGGGGGTGGAGGAGGTGGCGGCGTATCCGGCAGCAGGGTCACCGTGGTCTTCTGCTTGGGCTTCTCTGGCCCTTTCTCGCAAGCCGTCAGCAGCACGCCGAGCATCAGCAGGCATAACACGCGTTGCATGGCTCAGATACCGATCTTCGAGGTGGCGAGCCCCATGTTCACGCCCAGTTTGTTGCACAGGTCGACCACGGCGATGACCAGTGCGTACTGCGCACGTGCCTCGCCCTGGATCATGACCTGCATGTCCTTGTCCTTCGCGTGGGCCTGCATGATCTGCGCTTCCAGCTCCTGCATGCTGACCGCCGTGCCATTCACGAGCACCCGGCCTTCGCCCGTGATCCTGACGATGCGCACCTCGTGCTTCTCGGTGCTGGGCTTGTTCGAAGGCTTCGGCAGGTTCATCGACAGCCCCTGCACCGACGCCGTGGTCATAAGGATGAAGACGACCAGCAGCACGTACGCCAGGTCGAGCATGGGCGTGACGTTGATGGTGTCGTAGGGTTTGGCGTCGTCTTGTACTTGCATGGTTCCGCTTCTCTACTGCGCGCGCTTGGTGACGAGGCCGACCTCGGTGATATCCAGGCGCTTGCAGATGTCGAGCGCGGCCATGATCTTTTCGAACTGCGCATCGGCATCACCCTTGATCACCACGGGCAAGGACGGATTGGCGGCCTTGTAGCGCGCCAGACCTTCCTGCAGGGTTTCCAGCGTCACCGGGTAGGCATCGAGGAACATCGAACCGTCGCGCGTCACCGTGATGGCACGCGTCTGCGGCTTGGCAAGATTTTTCGTGGCCGTCGTCACCGGCTCCTTGACCTTGACGCCCTGCACCGAGGCCGTGGTCAGGATGATGAAGACGACCAGCAGCACATAGGCAAGGTCCAGCATGGGCGTGACGTTGATGTCGTCATACAGCTGGTTGTCGCCCTTTACGTCGGCAGCCATGTGCGCTCCGTCAGTCGCCGTACTTTTCGGCGACGCGGGTCACGAACTCGTCGACGAAGATCTGCATGTCCGCCGTCTGGTTCTTGATCTGCGCGGCGAGCCAGTTGTAGCCGAACAAAGAGGGGATGGCGACGCCGAGACCAGCAACGGTCGCCAGCAGTGCGGCCGCGATACCCGGTGCGATGGCGTTGACGTTGACGTCGCCTGCCGCCGCGATGGCCGCGAAGGTGATCATCACGCCGACCACGGTACCCAGCAGGCCGAGGAAGGGGCCGCCCGAGATGGCAATCGTCAGCAGCACCATCAGGTTGTTGAGCTTGTGGTTCTCGCGCACCTGGTCGGCATCGACGGCGGCCTTGATGGCGTCGATCGACGCACCGCTGAGCACTTCGGTCGCAGCGGCGCCCACGCTGGCACGCGCGGCAAAGCGCTTCTCGATCTCGCGCACGCCGGCAGCGTAGAGCGTGTAGAGCGGCGCCCTGGCCATCACGTCGTCGCGCGTGATCGTCAGCAGCTTGTCATCGCCTGCCGCGCGGAAGCGCTCCATGAACGTATCGTTGGCTCTCTTCACGCGCGTCAGCATCAGCTGCTTGTCGACCATCACCCAGGCGGCGATGACGAACATGATGCCGAGGATGACGATCACCACCCAGGCATCGGTCGTCAGGTTCTTGATCAGGATCGCGAAGTGACCTTCCTCGCCAGCTTCCGCGGCCTCTTCGCCTTCCGCCTCGATGTTGGCGGCAATCAGCTTGCTTTCTGCAGCAGCTGCCGAAGACGCCAGCTTCAGGAACTCCTCGCTGCGCGCAGCGCCAGCGATCTGCAGTTCGTCGAGCAGGCCGGCGTAACCGACAGCCACCTTCACGTCACCCGCGAGCTCGGGCAGCGCAGCATCGGTTTGTGCAACCTGCTTGCCATCGACGAACAGGGTCAGCTTGCCTGCACCAATGGTCATTGCCACGACATGCCACTGACCCGGCTTCACCTCGCCGCCGGCAACGCGCGCGCTGCCTGCCTGACCAGCCAATGCACCACTGGCCAGCTTGAGCTGCACGGCACCTTGCTCATAGAGCACGCCGCCCGTGACTTCATTGGCCTTGATCCACATCGACACGCTCATCGCGCCGCCGGCCGCCATCTTCAGGCGCTCGCCACCCGCCAGTGCAATCGGCGAGCCGCCCACGTTGACAGCGTTGCCGAGCAAACCATTCGGATCGATTGCCAGCGGGGCCGCGGTCTTGAGGCCGCCGACCGAATCAACCGCAGGCGCATCCGCCTCGCCGAAGTGGAAAACCGCCAGATGCGAACCACTGTAGGTGCCTGCCGCATCGACTTCGGCGTTGGCGGCCGCATTGCCGTAATAGGCATACACCACGTTCTTGTCGCTGCCGGCCGCCAGCGTCGGCAGGCGCACCCAGACGATGGCCAGTTCGTTGACGCTGTCGAACTTCTCGACGTGGAACTTCAGAGGAGTCTTGTCATCGCCGGCAACGAGACGCAGGTCGCTGCCGTCCGGCTTGGCAGCCGAGAAATCCAGGTTGCCCGAATGCAGGCGCAGCGCGACCGGCAGATCGACCACCGGTTGCTTCGTTTCGACGCCACTGGCCGTGGTGTTGAGCACCACCTTGGTACGGTGGGACCAGTCCGGGCTCCACCATGCATGGGCAATGGCGGGCACACAGGCAAGCAGCAACAAGGCGGGGCGAAGGAAGCGGCGCATGACTCGGAACACGGGCAGTTGCAAAGCCTGTGGATGATGCGCAAGGAATGTTGCAGGGGTGCGGAAAGCTCGAATCCGACGACCAGTCCGAATGGACTATCCGATCATGATTTTGCGAAACACAAATGCAATAAAAGAAAGGGCCCGGCGATCATCTCACCGGGCCCCGAAGCACACTCTGTCGAACTGTCAGCGCGCCTTGCCGTCACCGCTGCACGCAGCGCTCTTCTCCTTGCCCGCCGTGTTGCCACACTCGGCCTTGCCTGCGGCCGGCGCTTCGTCGTCGGCCGCCACGACTTCGACGGTCAGGATGGCACTGCGCTCGCGCGGCTTCTCGCTGGCAGCGGCACCGGCTTCGGTAGCCGACTTGTTGTCTGACGAGTTCGTCGCTGCCGGTGTTGCGATGACCGGTGCCGCAGGCGCCGCTGTCGCACCGCCACCAGTACCGACGGCAAGGATGAAGTCCGCACCTCGCACCATAGCCGTCAGCGTCAGGTTACCGGCCGCACGGATACCGGCCTCACCGGCATCCACCGCGCCGCGCGTCGCGTACAGGCCCACGGCGCCGCCCGTGGTGATCGGCTTGTTGAAGATGGTGGCGATACCCGAACCGCTCGACGCACCGCCATCAACGAGCGTCACTTTGCCGGTCAGTTTGTCGATGTCCAGACGCTGCGATGCGCCCGATACAGCGGAGCGTGCGCCCTTGCCGGCATCGATGTCACCGTAGTTGGTCCAGCCCAGCAGGTCGCCGCCATCGATGGCGAACCAGCGCGAAGTGTTCACGTTGATCGCATCGCGCGCGAACACATGCGAGTCACCCTGGTTGGCCACCAGGCCGAGCTTGCTGTTCCAGGTCTTGAACTTCTCGCGTGCGAGCTTCACCGCAGCGGTATCACTGGTTGGACTGAACTCCTGGGGGAAGCCAGCCATGGCCTGCGTCGGCCCCACGTCCAGCGAGCCGCCCGGCACCAGCACATCGACATTGCCACCCGACTGCGTACGGATCTGGCTGAACAGCATGCGCACGCTGCTGTTGAAGCCGAAGCTGTCACCCAGCGCCATCAGGTCCAGTGCCTTGTAGCCGCGGCCATAGAGCTTCTCCGGCGTCAGATCGGCCGCGCTGTACTTGCCCGGATGCGCCTTGGCGTCTGCCGCAATCGCCGAGCCATCGCGGCCACTGGCACTCAGCTCGGCCCACAGCACCTGGTAGCGGAAGCGGTCGAACGCGCGTTGCTGCGCTGCGTTCGGTGCCGTCAGATCGGCACTGAGCCCACGCTCTGCAGCGTAGGCCTGCCACTGCGCGAGATAGGCACTGTCTGCAACGAGGTAGGTCGTAATGAAACGTTCGCGCAACAGCTTCGTTGCGTAGGCAATCTGCTCGTCTTTGCCCAAGGCAAGGAAGGCCGGCGCACTACTCGCATCGAGATACGTCGCGGCAAACTTCGCGGCATCGATGCTGCTCGGCTTGCCTGCCACCACGCGGATCGAAGCCCCCGTGTCAGGCAGGTAGCTATTGACGCCCGGCCCCTTGCTGACGATGCCGGCCGAATTGGCGAGCTCGATGCTGCGGCCGGACGTAACCTCCAGCAGGCCCGGGCCGAATACCGTGATGGCTGCCTGGGCCGTCGTCGGCAAATTGCCGGACGCATAGCCACTCCAGTCGTTCATCGTGTAGCGGATGTCGCGCCCTGCACTGACGCTGGTTACATCTGTAGCGACCATGTTCTGCGCGATCAGTGACAAGTTGAGCACATCACGCCCTGCACTGACCTCCACCGGCTTGGCAATGATCACGCGACCCGTCACGTCGCCTGTGCGTGCCACGATCTTCGCGGATTGATTGTCTCCGTCGTGCAGTGAGCCGTTCAGAGTCGAACTGGTGTTGCGTGCGCCGTAGCGGGTTTCTCCGTTGTCGGAGAATGTCGTCGCAATACGCCCCAAGGCATCCGACATGTTGACCGCCGTCGTAGCCGGTTTGACAGCGCTGGGGAGTTGAGCAGGATTGGCGTCCACCATGCTCACATTCGCCAGCGAAGCATTCCCTTCAGCGAACACTTCCAGTTGCCCCTTGGCTGCCGGAAACACGCGTAGCTCGTTGTCCGACGTACCCAACGAAACGTCGCCACCCAGTGCCACAGTCTTGACACTCGCCGGCAGCATCGTGCCTGTTTCGTTCGACTTGTCTACCTGCTTGCCGCCACCGTCCAGCGTTACCGAGCCGGCCGCCGACTTGAGTGCAAGGCTGCTGTTTGCGCTGTAGTCCAGCCAGGCAGCGGTGTACCCCGTGCTCAGCACCGTATTGTTTACAGACTGCTTCAGCGCCGCCGCGTTCTGCACCGAGCCGATTGTCAATTCAGCGCCTGCGTTCACGGCAATGTGCGTATCAGCCGCGTACAGGCGGATGCCGGACGATCCCGCAGTCACTGCACCGGCAGCAGACAGCGTGGCCGTGCCCTGCTCGACGAGATAACTGCCGCCGCGAATGTCCTCGCCTGCCTGCACACTGAGATTGCCATGTGTCAGCGCCGTCACCCCGCTGGCCTTGCCATCCGCACCGAAAACGAAACGGCTCTGACGCGGCAGGGCCACGCTCAGGTCACGCACCGAACCTCCTGCCGTGACCGATACATCACCACCGCCCAGCGCACCCAGCGTCCAGTTGAAGTAGTCATGGCGTACGGCCGTCGCAGCATTCTTGACGCTGCCGCCATTGGCCACGTTGGCACGCCACAGCCAGTCGGTCGGCGAGTTACTGATCGCACGCCCGATGACGTCGCCGCCAGCATCGAAGCGCACGCTGCCGCCATCCTGCGCCAGCCACGCCTTGGGCGGGGCCGTGCCGGTAGTCGCCAAAGCCATATCGCCGTCGGTACTGCCTGCGCGCCGCCCGCCCGAGTAGACCGTCGCCGTTGCAGAAGACAGATCAATGCTGCCGCCGGCAGCGAGACGGATGTCGCCTGTGCCAGTACGTACCAGCTTCGTTACGACCAGATCCTTGCCAGTACCTTGCGTGACTGAGTAGGCATTCGCTGCGTTCAGATCCGACCCGGCAACAAGGCCTACGCTCCAGCCGTTCTTCTTGTCGGTCGGCATCGCGTCAGTGGCTGAAGCAAAACCATCATTGATGCTGCCATTCAGCTGCAGTGCCCCACCTGCGCGCAACACCAGGCTGCCAGCGACGTCACCGCTGTAACGCCAGCTCGCTGTACCACCCGCACTTGCTGCGAGATTGATGTCGGAACTCAACGTCATGTTTCCAGCCGAACGGAACTCCACACCGGGCCGCACACTCAGCTTGCCGTTGTTGAGCGAGCCCAGGCCACTCTGGATTACCGGCAACCAGTTCTCGAATGCCTTGTTGTCAGCCTGCGCCTTGCCCAGCACCGCTGCATCCACAACGCTGACGTCATAGGTCTTGAAGGCATTGAGCGTCACGGTCGGCGTACCTGCCAGCACCACACCGGTGTTCACCACAGGCACGGCATTGGCCCAGGCACTTTCATCGACCAGGCGATAGCTGCCATCCGTTTGCTGATTCGCCACATAGGTCTTTCCCGCCACCAGCGCGGCAGGTGTCATCGCCACACCGTTGGCATCCAGCAGGGTCAGGGTTACTTCCGTGCCACCACTGCTCAGCAGCAGCTTGAGACTGTTCACCTTCGGCTTTGTGGTGTCTCCATCCGTAAACCACGCTGACGTATCACTGACCGAGAACGCAAGCTGCGAGACGCTGCCAGTCTTGCTGACTGCCACCTGACCGTAGTTGTTCGGCCGCAGTGCATAGCCGCTACCGTCCGGCAAACGGCTGGCCGTGTAGGTCGTACCCGCAGCCAGACTACCCACAGCCACCGGCGTCACACCATCGGCGGCAAACAAGCGACCCGCTTGCAGATTGTTGAGTTGCAGCTCCACCGTACTGCTGGTGTTGGTACTCACCGGCGTGAAGCGGATACCGACACCACTGTCGGGCGTCCCACTGATACTGGCGCTGGTAACCCGAATCGTTTCATGCGCCTTGGTCTGACTCAGCAAAACGAAGGAGCCATCACTCCGGTACTCCGCGGCATAGGACGTACCCGCCGACAAATCCCCCGCTGCCAAGGGGTTGTAGCTGGCAGCCCCCTCTTCGCTGACCGTTTTGACATAGACCTTGCTGACACCGAGCGCCGTCTTGAGTTTGACGCCACCGGTATTGGCATTCGCGGTTTTGCCACCAAAGTTGTCGGTAGAGGGTGTGAAGTACACGACATCGCCCACCGCGCCCGTGAAGCCCGGCGACGACATCACGGGGATCATCGTCAGGGAGCCGAGACCAGGAAGGCCTGTGCCAACCGGCGTCACACTGTCCATCAACCGCCAGTAAGGACCGCCCGAACTCGTGCGATAGACCAGCCTGTAACTGCCGCCGGGGCGAATGTCTCCTGCAGACACATTGGCGCCACTCGAATCCCGCTTGATATTGAGACTGACCGTCTCACCAGAACCTGTAACCAGTGCGAATTTTGCGTTCGCAAGGCTGTTGCTCGCCAAGAAGGACACAAACTCGATAGTGACGCTCTGATCTGCCCAGGATGAGGAAGCATTCGTTATCGACGCATCGGTCGCCGCCAACAAGGACGTACTACCTGTGGCCTTGAACAAACTCCCCGCTACCGCTGCAGCCGCCGGAATCAGTGCCATCGTCGTCACCGTCACCGGCGTCGTAAACACCGAATCCTCATCCACCACGGCTGCGGCACCCACCACCGGACTGTATGCCTCAACGTTCGTCGTGCGTGGCACATTCAGGGTCACGCTGCCATCGGCCCCGCTGCCATTGCCACGTACATCGATCAGGCTGCCCTTCTCGAACTTGATCTCCGTGTTGGCCGCATCATCACCAGAGACGCTCAGGGTCACATCGCCACCGCGTCCCCCAGCACTGCTTGCCCGCGCATCGAGCACCGCACTCTTCTCCAGCACGATCTGACCGCCCTGCTGCACGCCGCCTACGAGCGCACGCCGCGCTGCGAGATCGATGCGGCCACCCGACGGACCAGAAGCGTCCAGCGTGCCACCGATGCGGATGTTGCCCGCATCGGCGTACAAACCGATGTTGTGTGCCTTCAGCGTGTTGCCTGCGGACAGCTGCAGATCACCCTGGCGCAGGCGCAGCTGCCATTGCTCTTCGAAACTGGTCGTCTTCTTCACGAGATCATCGAGGCTGGCGAGCGAACCCACGTCGACGCTGAGCTTGCCGCCGAGCGCACCGGCAGCCTTGCCTTCGTCCGACGCACTGGCCAGCAGGCTGCCTGCCAGTTGCACCGTGCCCTTGGCGGCGTTCAGGGTCAGGCTGCCTGCGTCTGCTGTGCCACGACCGCGCAGGTCCAGCACCGAGCCGGTCTCGGTCACCACGTTACCGGCGCCCGACTCCAGCACGATGCTGCCGGCATTGGTTGCCTGCGTGCTGCCATCAAAGTTCGTCTCACGGCTCGATACATCGATGCTGCCCGTCGTCTTGACCGTAACGTCACCCGACGTGGCCTTCACGCCAATGGCACCGCTGCGGCTGACCAGCTGCGTCGCCACCGTGGCCGTGCTGCCTTCCAGCACCAGGGTGCCACCCGCACCGGCTGGCAGCGCATCGCTGCCTGTGCCACTCGATGCGAGCGTCAGCGCGCCATCGGTCTTCAGGGTCTTGCGTGCTCCGCTCTCGACGGTCACGACGGGCGCACTCACCGTCAGGGGGCCTGTTGCGGAGGTCGTACCCGTCCCGGCCATCACCACACCCCGCGAAGCATTCAGGGTCGTGTCGCCGAAGCCGCGCAGGGCCATGCTGCCACTGCCGATCTTCAGCGTACCGGCATCGCTGCCAGCCGCACTGCTGCCCACGGCATTGAGCTGCAGGCTGCCGCTTCCTGTCGTCGCAGTCGCCGTGTTGCCCGTCGTGTTGGTGAGCGTCAGCTGGGTGCCCGTGATCTGCACGCTGCCGGCGCTCGCACCCTTCCACTCCAGGCTTGCCGCATCGAGCGTCAGCTGCTTGACAGGCGTCGTGCTGCCCAGCGAGAAGCTCTCGTCGAAGGCAATGCCGCCATAGCTGCGCAGCGTCAGCTTGTCCGCGCTGCCCGCCACGCTGCTCAACAAGCTATCGGTCAGTCGCGTCCCCTCTGTCGTGCTACCGCTGCCACCCAGGGTCAGTGCTTTCGCGCCCAGCGTGAAGGCTGCTGCCGTAGCCGCGCTGTTCTTCGCGAGCTGGCTGTCCAGCGTCGCGTCGGCCTGCACCGAGGCGCCCTTCAGTTGTACGTTGTCCTGCACGATCAGCGTGCCCTGCTCGCCCTTGGCCCCCGTGCGGGTCACGACGTTGTTGTCCGCCGCAACACGCAACAAAGCGCCATCGCCGGTCACGGTCGTATTACGCATCGCCGGTCGGTTGGCATCCGCCGCAGCCGTCTCGATCACCGAACCGGCTTCCACAGTCAGCTTGTTCGTTGCGGCCAGAATGACTTCGGCCGGCTTGTTGCCTGCTGCATCGGCCAGGCCCGCCGAGCCGTTGTAGCGCACATCGCGCGCTGTCACCGTCAGGGTGCTGCCGCTGCTGCCGACCTTGCGTTCGCCACCGACCACGATGCTCTCGGCACCGATCTTCGCGATGTCTGCTTCGCTGACCGTCAGGGTCTTCACGCCGCTGGCGGGTGTCGTCGTGCTGCTACCGACCACGATGTCACCGGTCGGCTTGCCATCCGCTCCAAGAGTGCTGGCCAGCAGGCTGATGTCGAGCATGCCGTTGCGGCGCTTCTTGCCGTCCTCGTCCTTGATGCCTTCCATGGCGATGATGCCGCCCAGCTTGATGCTGTCGGTCGCCGCGACGATCAGCTGCCCGCCATCCTGCGTCGCCTGTTGCAGGGTCGTACCGTTCTTTGCGGCCTGCTGCGCGAAGAAAGTCGAAGCGCGTGCATCGGTGAACTCCGAGCGCTTCTGCGTGACTTCGCGGGGCTCGACGAGCACACCCATGCTGCGCGAATCGCTGACACCGGTGCCCGCTACCGACAGGCGTGCCGACACCACGCTGCCGCCCAGCGCCTGGTTGATCTGCAGGTTGCTGGCCGCATCCTGATAACCATTGACCAGGGTCACCTTGTAGGCGCCGGGCAGCATGGCGTAGCGCGCCGGCAGCAAAGTGTAGGTGCCGGCCGGCACACCGGCCGACGCCCCCAGCGTGATCTGCGTCCCCGCCTGGCGGTCGAAGCCTGCGTCGGCTGGCGCATAGGCGCTGCTGTAGCCGGGAATGATGGCGTAGGTGTTGGTTTGTGCGAGCACATTGGTCGAACCACCCGAACCGGCCACGAATTCCAGTGCCTGCAGGTCACCGCCACCAGAGACATCAACCTTCGCTTTTGACGACTGTTCGACCGTGGGGCCGCGAAAGGCTACCGATGGAGTCGGCGCACTGGTGATGACACGCTGGCCGTACGCGGTTTCCACGGTCCAGTCGGTGCCGTTGACCAGCGTACCGAAGGGAATCGTTGCCCCTTCGCCTGATGCCGAGGTCAGGCTGCCATCCTTCAGGTTCAGCGCCTTGCGTGCCGACAGATCGATGCTGCCGAAGGGCGCGCGCAACACGCCGCCCTGGTTGATGGTATCGGCCTCGATGGCCAGGCGGCTACCCGCTGACATGGGCACCTGTGGCGTGCTGCCTGTGCCATGGATGCTGAGCGTACCGCCAGTGCCACCGCCGCCCGGTGCCACACTGAACGTGAAGTTGCTCAGCGTCGTGGCATACATCTGCGCAGCGGTGATTGCAACGTCACCCGCCACCGCGAAGTTGCCATGGTTGTAGCGAGTGTCGAGCTCAATGCCCGAGCCCGAGGTGTCACGATAGGTGCCACTCAGGCGGATATCACCCGTACTGTTCAGCGCAGTCTTGGCTGCACCACTGATCTCCGTGCCACCGAACAGGTCGATCAGGCCGGCATTCACGGTAAAACTGCCGTTACCCGCTACGGGAGTGAAGTTGAAGTCGGCGACCTTCTTGCTGTCGTTCTTCCCCAGCCAGCCAATACTGGCATGACTGGTGTTGATCTTCACGTCGGCAGCAGACACATCGATCTTGCCGCTCAGGCTGACTTCCCGCGCGGCAGACAGTGCCACGTTGCCGACAAACCGCAAGGTGTCACTGCTCTTCAGCGCCAGTTTGTCGAATCCCGCAGTACGCAAACTGGCTGCATCCACCCAGCCCTGCGGCTTGCCATCGAACAAGGTATTCAGCGACGCCCCAGGGGTCGCCGCCTGCAGCTGCGTCGCAAGACTGCTGCCGGGCTGCAGCAGGTTCTCGCCGACCGTGAGGGTACGCGCCGCCTTACCTGCCTCGTAGTCCCCACTGGTCTCGGAGAGCGTCACGCTGAAGCTGCCACCGGCCGCATTCGCGCCGCCCCCCTTGGCCGATGTCTGCGCACCGAAAGCAAGACCCGACGACGCGCTCAGATTCAAGCTGCCTGCATTGCTGGCGACATTGAAAGTTGTACGCGTGGTGACGTTGTCCAGCGTCGCAGCAGTGCCATCAAGATTGATCTGTGCGCCCTGCTTCGCCACGATGGCGCCCTTCTGCGCGTCGATGCTCACACTGCCGCCATCCAGCACTTCGCCCTGACGCAGGCCGGCTGCGTTGGTTGTCACAAGTGCCTTGCCTGACACGTCGATGCGTGCGCTGTCCTTCAGGAAAATGGCCTGATCCGCCACCAGACCCGGATCGTCATTGGCATTCTCCGGCTTGACCATGGTCAGGCTGACGCTGCCGCCCTGCGCCTTCAGTTCGCCCCCCAGCGTCAACTGACGCCGTGCGCTCAGGCTGATGCTGCCGCCAGCTCCCGCGTTGATACTGGCACCGTCGCCCACGGTCACGACGCCTCGGTCGGTCACTCCATCCTTGAGCGTTTCAGGGGCAACATAGCTCGCACTGAGGCTGAAACTCGCACCATCCTTCAGGTTGCTGTCGAGCTTCTTCGAAGCAGCGACTTTGCCCACGGAGGCTCCTGTCGCCACCGAGCGGAAACCACCTTCCAGCATGCGCACGTTACGCGTCAGATCCAGCTGGGTGCCTGCCCCGATGCCGGCGTTGAACTGGGTAGCCGTCAGGGAGAACTTCGAGAAACCGGCATCGCTGAACAGCTTGGTATCCAGCACCAGGTCGGCCGTGTTGACCGCAGCCTCATTGATGCGGATGCCCGCGGCACTGATCGACAGGCTGCCACCCTTGCCACGCGACGTACCGTAGGCCATGGCTTCACCACGCAAACTGGCTTTGTCCAGCGACACATTGCTACCGGACAGCGCGATGCTGCCAGCATTACCGAGACTGACTGCACCGTTGGTGCCCAGCTTCGCGCCGCCAGAAACATCGAGACTGCTGCCTTCACCCAGCTGCAGGCTGCCGGCCTTCGCAGCCACCAGCCTGATCGAGCCACCATCCAGCTGCTGTGTGCCGGCGAAGACACCCGCTCCGTTACGCGCACTGTCGTAATCGTTGATCCAGAGGCCAGTCACGTCGATGCGTTTGCCAGCCGCAAGGCGCACCGAGCCGCCCGCCGAACCCGACGTATCTGCCTGGGCATCGAACGTCAAACCTGCACCGCGGATGTCCTCCTTGATGTCGACGTCGCCACCGACTGCACGCAGGGTCAGGTTGCTGCCCGCACTCAGCGCAACCGGGCTGCCTGCCTCCACCGTGACGTTCTGCCCGTACAGCGTGACGGACTGGAAGCCTCCAGCAGACAGAGCATTGGCCGACACGCGGTTGTAGCTGTCACTGCTGACGACGGACTTGAGTGCATCCTTCCAGAAGTCTGGGTCCAGCGTACTGGCGCCCGATCCGATGCGCAGGTCAAGCTGCGGCACCAGGGACGAGGACGTACCAAAAATGAAAGTGCCACCCTTCGGCGCTGTCGCCGGTGTGTTCTGGTAAGTGCCGGCCTGCGTCTTCGCTACCAGCTCACCGTCCAGCACGGTATGACCACGTGCGCTGATCGACGCACTGCCCGCGTTCTTGCCCTCGGTGTAGGCCGCCACATAACGCTCGGTCGTCGTCACCCCGTCATAGACCACATCGGCACTGGCCTTGGTGATGTCGACCCGCTTGTTGCCCATCAAGAGCTGCGTCGTTGCAATCGTGGCGCCACTGACCTGGACCGCCCCGCCCGAGACATCCACCTTCGACCCTGAGCCCAGCACCACGTCGCCCGCAGACTGGAAGCTCACTGCACCGCCCGTCGCAGCACGCTCCTGCAGGCTCGTCGCCCGGCTGGCCACGACGCCGGAAGTATCCGCCACAGCGAACTTGCCCGTCGGCGCATCCAGCAGGTTGTACTGCACGGTCTGCCGGTACAGCACACCACCACGCTGCAGCGGCGCATCCTTCAGTTCGTTGGACACGAGCGTCGCGCTGACCTGGTTGCGCTTGTCGCCATCGACCTGCACATCCTTGTAACCCGACACATCGATAACGGCGTCCTTGGCCATCACTACACGAGCGCCCGCATCTGCCTCAGTCGTCGTGAAGAAGGTCTCCGCACTCTTCTGCTCCGTCGTGACCAGATCGGTGTACGTGCGTTTCCCGGCCGCGCTCACTTCCACGGTACCGCCTTGCGCAACAACACTCGAGCCGGACTGCATGAGCACGGTACGCCCGTCGATCTTCACCTGAGAGGCTTTGAAGGTATCGGTTGCCGTCACTGTGTACTGCTTGCGGATGAGGTCTTCGAGTGCGGTCAGGCGAGACTTCTGTACCGCCTCGCTTTCGCTGGGGTCCGGCACGAACTGCTTGGCGGCAAGCGCCTTGACCTCGCTCTCGGTAATGCTTTCGACGCCAGCTTCCAGGCGGCTGTTGCTGCCCAGCACGACTTCACCACCCTGGGTAGCCTTCTGCTCCGTGTAGTTTGACGCCCGCTGCAACATCCAGATTCGTGCGGGTCGTCCAGCCCGAACGCCCCTGCAGGTAGATCGATCCGTTCTCGGCCTTGCCTGTGCTCACCTGCAACAAGCCGTCATTGTTCACTGCCATCGCGGCCAGCGTGATATTGCCGCGGCCGGCAACAATCCCCATGAAGGCATCGGCCAGTTTGATGGTCTTGCTGTCTTTGGCAGTCGCATCACTCAGCGCATCGTTCAGTGTCAACGCAGCGCGCTTGTCGTCGCTCGTCTTGCGCAAGATTGCCTCGAGACTTTTGCCTAAAGGCGATTTGTTCTGCCCGAGCGTGATCTCCTTTCCGAGAACGGCACTCAGGAACTTCAGAAACTCCTTGTCCGAGTCCGTCAGCTTGCTGACATCGGTTTCCGATGTATCCAGTAAATCAACCAGTGCTTCGGCAACCGAAACATTGCTCTTGGCAGAGTTTGCATAACTGGCTTGAAGTGTCGTCAGTGCGTTAACAAATCCAGTGTTGCTGACCGTGCTGAGCCCCTTGTCTCCCCCGGAAAACGGATCAACCTCGACCAGCACGCCGCGCAGGTTTGTGTCGCGGCTCTCGGCAAGATAGACCTTGGCGCCGGCTGCCAGCACCACTTGTCCACTGGTGGTTTCGATGCGCCCCGCGTTCTCGACACGCGGCGCGAACATCATCACCGAGCCACCCTCTGCTGCCTTGATGCTGCCTTCATTACGCACGGTGGGCGTACTACCTGCATCGACGCTGGCCGCCGGTGTGTCCAGATCGGTCACGACCCATTTGCCGTCAGCATCCTTCTCCATCTTGCCGGCGTAGTAGAAAGCCGCTTCCTTGCCCTGCACGCTGAGAAAGCCCTTGCTGAAGACATCCGTACGGATGTTCAGCGCCGAGGCCACGAGGCCACCGACGTCCACCTGTGAATCCTTGCCGAACACGATGCCGTTGCGATTGACGAGGTAGACCTGGCCGTTGGCGGTGATCTGGCCGTTGATGACGGAGGGGTTGGCATCCCAGATGCGGTTGAGGACACGCGAGTTGGCATCAGGCTGTTTGAAATCGACCTTGTAGCCCTTGTCGATGTTGAAAGAGTCCCAGTTCTTGATCGCCGTCGCAGCGTTCTGGGTAATGGTCATGGTGTTGCCCGAGGTCGTCACGCTGCTGATGCCCACGTTGGTCACCGCACGTGTCCCGCTAGCTTCGACAGGCAGAGGTGCCGCGCTGGAGACCGGCAGGCTCATGCCTGCCACACTGACCGTCAGTGCAATCGATGCCATGCGTCGTGCACGCCCACGCGAGCGCTTGCCACGTGCTGCCACATTTTCCGCCACTGCCACCCAGGCACCGAGGCTGTCGTTGAAGACCACGCGATAGCAAAGATTGTTCATGTCATTCCCCTTACCCTGCCGGCATCCATGTATCCGGCACACCCCGAAGTACCGCTCCCGTACAACCCGACTGCCTAGAACTCCGCTTTCACCTGCGCATGCACCCGGTTCGCCCCGTCCTTGCTGGTCGGCCCCGGCAGCTGCGCACGCCCCCAGTCCAGCGTACCGGTGAGCGTCTTGCCCACTTCGAGGCGCACACCCAGCCCCGTGCCGATGAGGCGGTAGTCCGCCGTCTGGCCACTGAGGGTCTGCTGCTTGCGTACCCAACCAGCATCGAAGAAAGTCAGGAACTTGAGACCGAACTTCCAGGACTCGGGGATCACGGAGGGCGTCAGATACTCCAGCGAGGCATTCGCGCCGTCGTCGCCGCCCGCCTCGCTCTGGTAGTAGCCGCGCACCGAGTCCGCGCCACCCACGAAGAACTGCTCGCTACTGATCAACGGTCCGCTGGCGAACTGCCAGCCCAGCTTGCCCTGCAGCGCGCCCCACTTGCCGAGCTTGTGCTCGCGCTGCACGCTGCTGTTCCAGACGAGGAAGCTCGAACTCGCACCGGCTCGCCGACAGTCGAACTGGTCACGGTCGCCTGCCACACCGGAACACTCGTTGACCTTGCGATCCATGACACCTGCGAAGCTCGCTGTCAGTCCACTGCTGATGCGCCAACGCCCGCTCTCACCTGGATACAGGGCGATGAATTGCAGCGCGAGGGGCAGGTATTGCACAGGCTTCGAACCACTGGACTCGGACTCTTCGCCGAGCCGCTTGTAGTCAGCGCCGTAGCTCAGACGCTCGTAGTTGCCTTCAGCCGTGCCGGGCACGATGGCCGTCTGCCGAAAACCCAGCGTCGAACCCTTGCCGACTACGCCGGTCGCCGTGTTGGCGCCGATCTTGCTGTCGGAGCGCACGCCATAGAGAGTCAGGCGCTCGTCGCCCTTGCCATTGGGCAGGCTGTAGGTCAGCACGCCCACCTGGATTTCATCTGTGCGTAGCGGCGTGTTGATGAAGCGGAACGACACGCTGTGCTGCGCCTGCCACAGGTTGTCGTAACGCGCGCCGAGCTCCATGCGACGCGGCGAAGTGTCCGGACTCTGGTCATTCGACAGCTGCGCCCAGGCATGCAGGGGCAACTTGTCTTCCACCTTGAGCTCCACTTCCATGGTGCCCGGGTCGCGCCCGGGACGCAGAAGGGGTGTGACTGTCAGATCGCTCATGCCTGCGACTTCGCCGAGTTGTTTCTGCAAGGTCGGGAAGTGCGGTACCTTGCCTTCACCGACAGAAGCCACGCGATCCTTCACAGCACTGGGCAGGTTGTACTGCGCACCGGTCACCTTCAGACGATCCACACGTCCCTCGGTAACGACCAGCACGGCGATCCAGCCCTTGCCCCACTCAGTGTCGACGGGATCGAGACGCAAGGCTCGCACGGTCGCCGACACGTAGCCGCCCTCTTCGTACACCTTGGTCAGCGCATCCTGCGCGGCATACACGTCGTCCAGCTTGCGATCCGGCCCGAGGAAGCGCTCCACGGCGCGCTCGATTTGCGCAGACTGCAACACCGTGTTGCCCTCGACGAGGAACTCGGTGATGAGAAAAGTCGCGGGCAACGCCGGCTGGCTGCCCGTTGACGCTTGCGTCTGGACCTGGGCATGCGTCACCAGCGGCACACACAGTGCCAGCCATATGGCCCACAGCCCGGAAATTCCTGTTGCTTTCATCGTGCTCTCTGGCGGGCGTCTTGAAATGCGCCCTGGTACCCAAACCGCGTATTACAGCCGGGCGATGTTGCGGAAAGTCGTGCCAGGCACCTCGTCGTCGCCTCGGCACCAGAAACGCAACAAGCCCCTTCTCTCGAAGGGGCCTGTCTTGAAGCAGATCACGTGGCAGCAAGTGCTGCCTGCGCGACACGGCCTGACGGCCATGTCGCTACGCAATTAGAAGACGTAGGTAGCGGCTGCGCAGGAGTTGCCACCCGTCGAGGCCTTCTGGATCAGGGCCGGCTTGTCGGCGTTGAACTCGCCAGCAGCGTTCAGACCCGGAACGATGGTGATGCCGGTCAGGTCGGTCAGCGTCGGGTCGGAGATGGTCGAACCCAGAGCAGCGATCAGGCCTTGCGAAGCAGCGCTGGCGCTGTTGCGCGTGACGGTCTGGAACTCGAAGTGGAAGGCGTACTTCATGTCGATGGCGTTCTGGCGGGACTTGCCGCCGGCCACACCTTCGAACAGCGACACGCCGTCCAGCTTGACGAAGCGCCACGAAGTCGTAGCAGCAGCGTTTTCAGCCGAGATCACGCCGATGGCGAACTTGGTTTCCTTGTCAGCAGCGGCCGAGTCGTACAGGCAGGTAGCAACGTTGGACGAACCCGAGTTCTCGACGATGTTGAACACGCCAGCGTTGTTGTCAGCGGCGCCGGACGGCTCCAGTGCGCCAGCCGAGCAGCCCTTGCCCAGGAAGAAGGCGTTGGAAGCGGCTTGCGTGCCCGAGGTAGCGACGCGACGGCACAGGTTGACCGCCGAACCGCCCGTCACACCGAGGATGCTCCAGTCGGCGATGAAACCAGCGTTACCTTGAGCAACCAGCGAAGCGTATTGCGTCTTGCTGATGCTGGGCTGGCAAGCTGCCGTGTAGTTGTTCTCGGCACAAGCGCCACCTTCGGTGGTCGTCAAGCTCTGAGCGTGTTGCAGGGCCTTGTACAGGGCGGGCGAAACAGCAATGCCGAAAGCCTGGCCAGCAGCGACCGTCGAGGTCGAGTAGCTGACGCTGAGGCTGGGCAGAGCTTCGGCCAGGTTGCTGAACAGGCTCGGTTGCACGTCCATGAAGCCGCCAGCGGATTGCTTGCGGAACACGGAGGTGTTGCTGAACGAAGCCGTGTTGAAGTTCAGCTGGTTGTTCTGGGCGTTCTTGACGCCAGCGCCGAAGTCATACGTGAAGTTGCTGGCGTTCTGCGAAATGACAGCGTGGAAGGAGCCTTCCGACACCGACAGGCCCATCAGCAGCTTGTCGCCAGCAGCCATGCCGGCGGGCACAACGGTCGAACCGATCGTGCAGCTGTAAGCGCGGATGTTGGTGTCCGAACCGTCGAACTGGGTGAAGGTGCCAGCAGCACAGATCTTCTGCAGAGCGCCGGGGACCGAAGCGCGCAGGGCCGAAGCGCCGGTCAGGTAGACGACGTGGTTGCCCGCGGTGTTGGCTTCGAAAGCGAGTTGCACGGCCTTGGTAGCGGCGAAGTCCAAGGCGAAGGCGGATTGGGCGCAAACTGCGACGACAGCGGCGGCGATGTACTTCATTTTCATGATGTGATCCTTGTCTTGAGGGCGAGCGATACCACGCCGGGCCGAAGCCCGGCGGGTTCATGCGGATGTTGCGGAGAGCGACTTACTTGACGCGACGGCGAGCCATCAGGCCCATCAGGCCCAGACCGGCCAGCAGCATGGCGTAGGTCGAAGCTTCCGGAACGGCAGCCACGGGCACGGCAACTTGCGTCGTCCAGGTCAGCACGCCGGTGTCGGCGTTCAGGGCGAACTTGCCGTTGAAGTTGGTAGCACCAACCTTGGCGGTCGAGCCCACACCATTCACACCACCTTGCAGGCCGTAGAAGTCCAGCTCGGACGTGGCGCTGCCGGTTGCACTCCAGGTCACCTTGCCGTTCCAGTTGGTCTTCATGGCGTTGTTGGAGCCTTGGTACAGACCCGAGGTCGTGTCGGTAATGACGTTGGCACCGTTAGCCACCGAACCGTGGTTACCACCACCGGTCAGTTGCTGATTGTCGTGCCAGCTACCGATCGTGTTGAAGTTGAGCAGAGCAGCGTTGGTGGTGTTGCTGACAGCGGTTTGCGAACCAGCGGCAGCCGTTGACAGGAAGTACTGGGTGCTGGTGGTCGAGCCGTTACGATCAGCGGCGAACACATCCCATTGCGAACCGGCAGCGTGCGATTGATAAGCCGTCCAGGCAGCCGACCAGTCACCGCTGACGCCGGCCAGCAGCGAGGACACGTCGTATTGACCCGTCGAGGTCACGGAACCCGAGTTGAAGTTCCAGCTCACTTGCAGGGACTTCAGTTCGAAGCCGGCGCCAGCGGAGGTCACGCCACCGAAGTTGGCAGCCGTGAATTGGCTGGTGTTCAGACCGAGGTCGAAGAAGCCCGAAGCGGTTGCATCGTAAGCCGAGAAAATCAGCGAGCCAGCGTTGGCTGCGTCAGCGAAGTTGGCGTAGCTGGCGTTGGCGGCGCCGGAAACCAGGGCCAGAGCGGCCACAAGTGCTTTCATTTTCATCTTGATACTCTCCTTGAATGAATGTCCGGGTTACCCCGGGCCTCTATCGAGACCGGGCCACGATACGTTTCGAAGGTTGCAATCCGTACCGTGGCGTACGCATCCGGCATAGTCCCTTTGCACTAACTTCGAACAAATGGATTTCTTGGTGCGCGTCGTTTTTTTCGATTCGGGCACTTTAGGGGGCGGTAGTTACGAGAGAGCAGTGGAATCCAGCCTTGCCAGTAGTCCGTTTGGATCATTGGCGACCACGCCTGCGACATACGCAGAACAAGCTTCCACGCAGCCACTCGTCGCCCGATGGATGGTGAGCGCGGAGCTAAAGAGTGTCGCGAATGCAGCCTTTAACCGGTTTGCAACGCAAGCTGCGAATGCCTGACATGTTGGAGAGGCAATCTTCGTGCGCAGGCATCCGCCTGTACGACCCTCCTTTGCCTGCGCCAACCACCACCGATGATGTCAACCAGCGAACTGCCGCGTCTCGATCACCTGGAACTCGAACGCTTGCTGGTCGCCTTCGAGACGGCAGTGAAAGTGCGCAAGCGTCACCAGTTCTACCTGTGGGCGCAGGGCTCGCTGCAATCCTTTTTGCCGCACGAGACCCTGCTGTACGGTCTCGGTGGCGCACCGTCACACGAGTTGCGCACGGAAATCTGTTCGCGCGCCGTACTCAGTGAAGAGGATGTGCGCCGCTTCAACCAAGGCCCTGACAGCCTGCTGCAGAAAGCAGCGCAACGCTGGGCACGTCAAGGGCATCAACCCCTTCTGATGGAAGCCGACAGCGGCGGGCCGCTGACAGACGAAATGCAGGAGCTGGGCATCAACCGTTTCGCCTGCCACGGCATGCCGGATTTCCGCAGCAACCATCGCCAGATGCCTGTACGAGGCAGCTTCTTCGTATTCATCAATGTTCCCGTCCGCAATGCGGCGCGTTACCGCTACATGCTGGACCTGATGCTGCCGCACCTGCATATGGCAGCGACCCATGTCTGCGACAACGAGCAACAGGGAACCGGTCTTCCCGCGGCACGTGCGCCACATCTAAGCGAGCGCGAACAGCAGGTACTGGAATGGGTACGCAAGGGCAAGACCAATCTCGAGATCGGCCAGATCCTCGACATCAGCCCTCTCACGGTGAAGAACCACGTGCAGAAGATTCTGCGCAAACTCAATGTGTCGAATCGCGCACAAGCGGCAGCCAATGGCTTCAAGATTGCACAGCAAGAATCCGGCAAGGGGATCGACGGTCAGTCATTGACCAACTGACTTCATAACAACCACAAAACACAACGCCCGCCAATCCCTTGCAGGATGGCGGGCGTTGCACTTGTTGCTGGATGACTCAGCGCTTGTTGCGACGTGCAGCAAAGCCAGCGATGCCAAGACCTGCAAGCAGCATCATGGCGGTCGTCGGTTCCGGCACGGCCGAGATCTGCACAGCATCGAGGCTGAGCGCCGAAGTCACGCTGCCGTCGCCCGCGTCCACCACACCGAAGCCGAGGACGACATTGCCGCCACTCGTGAAGGTGTAGCTGAAGTGCTGGGCGCCCGTCTGGCCACCATACACGGCGGACGGTGCCAGGCTGTCCGTACTGTCGGCAAGACGGATGACGCTGTCGCCGATGACGACGAAAGCATAGTCAGGTTGGGCGGCAAAACCGGCTTCGTTGCTGAGGAAGTTCCAGTCGAAGCTGAGCGTGTCGCCTGCGGCAACCGTGACGGTCTGACGGATAGCTGAACCTTCGCTGGCGAACACGAAGCCTGCAGCGTCCGGATCCAGCGTGCCTGCCGACAGGCCGAAGAAGCTCTCCAGCTGCCAGGCAGCTGCAGTCTCGTTGCCGGACACATTGAATGCCCCCGCTGCGGCAGGCCAGTCGTCGTTGCCCAGCGTTGCCGTGGTCAGCTGCGCATAGGCACTGCTGCCCAGCACCGCCACATCGCCTGCGACAGCCCAGCCAGTCAGGCCGGCCGAGAAGTTGCCATTGGTGGGCGCTGCAGATACGGCCTGGCTGCCCACAGCCATCAGTGCGCACAGTGCGGCGCCGAGAATTTTCTTGTCGTTCATGTCGGAATCCTGATCAGTAGATGAAGTCGCGGCTCAGGTCGATGGCGGCGAGGCTCACACCACGCAACAGGACCAGGGGACGGAACGTGGCGGGGCCGCCAGCGCCATCGGTATCGATCTGCACGATGACACCACCGCTGCCTGCGACGACGCGTACGTAGCCGTCGGCCACGGCATCGCTGCCGCCGTAACCGAGGCTGGCCAGCAGGGCGTGCAGATTGATGCGATCGCTGGCAGGTGTGAAGTCGGTGACGGTGTCGCCGGCATCGCGCATGTCCTGATAGACGATCTCGTCCTTGCCCGCGCCCGTGGTGATGGTGTCGGCCGCTTCGCCACCGATGATCACATCGTCACCTGCCGAACCGTTGATCACGTCACGACCCGCCGTGCCGTTCAGCTTGCGCACCAGTTGCAGGCCGATGACCACCGGGTCGTGGTCGGAGGAGCGGTACGCATTGGGCGCGTACAGATCCTGCGGCTTGAACTCGGTGTTGTAGTCGATGACAGAAGGCTCGTCGGCGTTGATATGCCATTCCGTGACACCGCTCACCTGCGCGCTCAGAGAAGGCGTGCTCAACGCGTGGTCGAGGTAGCCGGACTCACCATCGAAGATGTAGGAGTACGGCGTGGGGATGAAGCGCGCGGCTTCGTTCACCAGACCACTGTCGGTCAGCAGATCGATGGGGTCTTCCATGCCGTAGGCGTTCAGGTCACCGATCACGAGCACATCGTCGTCGCCGGATTGGGCCTTCACGAACGGGATGAAGTAGCTCACCAAGCGCTGCGCCTGCAACAGACGACGGCCGTTGTAACACCCCTGGCCATCACCATTGTCGGCATCGACACCACCGTCCGAGCCGCAGCCCTTGGACTTCATGTGATTGACGACGACGCTGAACTTCTCGCCGTTCGCAGCAGCGAAAGTCTGTGCAAACGGCGGACGGTTGTTGATGGCATCCGTGTCGCTCATCGATGCGCCCACGAGGCTCAGTCGCGACGGTTTGTAGATCATCGCCACACGGATCGCGTCGGTACCCGTACCCGCTGCAGGCAGCGGCACGACGGCCCAGGTGCCGGCACCAGCAACGCTGTTGAGTGCATTGACGAGGTTCTGCACAGCCGTGTTGCCGTTGTTCTCGATCTCCATCAAACCGAAGACATCAGCATTGATGGCGGTCATCGCCGCAACGATCTTGGTCTGCTGGCGGCTGAACTCGGCGCTGGAGTCGGCGCCACGGCAATCGCTGCGCGTACCGCTCGGGTAGCAGCCACTGCCTGCCACGTCCAGCGTGCTGAAGTAGTTGAGCACGTTGAAGCTGGCGACCTTGACGTTGCCACCGACAGCCGCGGGAGCTGCCGTACGCGCGTTGTCACGGCTGAACACCGGCGCCGCCGTCGGGTGCAGCTTGTAATCACGCGGCGCGGTCGCCGAGGTGTCGCTGTTGATGAGGCCGTGATCGATAACGCCGACCAGGTTGCTCACCGAGTCACCTGCACGCAGCGTGTTGTCCAGCCCGATGTAGGGAATCGGGTTGGGGTTCTGGCTCGACGAACCGTCGTCGAGAATCAGCACACGCCGTGCATTCTCGTCAGCCAGCGCCAGCGCAGCAGCGCTGCCCGGGCGATGGATGTTGCTCGGCTTGATGAGACGACCACCCGCAGACAGCGTGACCTGACCGTAGCGACCCTGGAAGTAGTTCTGCGCGACGGTCATCGGTGCATCGATGCGCACCAGCATGCCTTCGTAACGCTCCAGCTCACCATTGAAAGCTTCGGGCAGCACGACCGGCGTCGGCGCGATGCTGATGCCGGAAGCCAGAACGGTGATGGCCGAGGGATTGGTCAGTTCGGTCACCGTGTTGAACTCCGTGACCGTTCCGGTCAGACGGATACGCTGCCCCACCGAGACGGTGATGCCAGCGGGCGCATAGACAAAGATGCCGTCCGAGGTGGCGACGTTGCCGTCACCCGTTTCGTCCTGGATGTAGTAGCCGCTGAGTAGCGGAAACACGGCAGTGACCACACCCTGCGTCGTTACGCCGTTGCCGGCGATCGGGCTGCTGTCGCCCGGGCCCTGGATGTCGTAGATCGGCGTATAAGGCTGGCTGCCCGCTACCGTGATGCTCAGCGTGCAGCTCGTTGAACTGGGCTTCGTTGTTGGCAAAGGACAGGCTGACGTTGTACGTGCCCGCGGCGACGGATGCCGCCACCGTCAGCGCCGACGTGAGACTGCCGCCATCGGCCGATGCGGGCGCCACAGCTGCGAGGCTGATGCCACTGATGGCTGCGCTGCCGATGCTGACGCCATTGACGATGCTGTCCGCGTCCGTCGCGCTGAAGGCTGCACTGCCGCCTGCACCCGTCGTCAGCGAAGCGGCCGGGCAGCTCGCCACGATGGGCGCATTGACTGGCGTACCACAGCTGTTGAAGGCCGATGCCGTATTGCGTGGCGTAGGCGAGCCCGCTGCGAAGTCCGTGCTGTTGTTGTTGCTGTCGGTGCAACCATTGGCTGCGCGCAGGTCTGCCGTCGTGTTGCTGAGGCCGGGTGCCGTGCTGCCTTCGGCCGCATTCGCTGCGCCGTAGCCAACCATATCCACGAGGTTGGCCGAGCTGGGCGAACTACCCGTCAGCGCCGTCGTGCTGCTGACCAGGGCCACCTTGCCGCTGGCCGCTGCCATGGCGGTATTGCCGATGACATCCGGCGTCGGCAGGCTCACCGTGCCGCCAGCGCCGACGGCCATCTGCACAAGATAGTACTGACCGGGTTGCAGGGTCGCTGCGCCCAGGTTGGTCACCAGCCAGGTGGTGCCGGCGGATGAAGCGTATTGCACGCTCCAGCCCGACAGGCTCACCGGTGCACTGCCGGCGTTGAAAATCTCGACGAAGTCGTGAGTGTAGGTAGCGCCAGAGTTGCCGCCACCGCCATATACCTGGCTGATGACGACGCCCGAAGTCAACGCGTGAACAGCACCGGACAGCACGCACAAGGCGGCGATCAGGACATCACGCATCCGGTTGCGGAATGCTTTCATTGAATCAGTCTCCTGCAGACAAGTATTCTGGCCCGCTTGGTGCGGACGACAAGGCCGGGCGCCGTCAGATGGCGTCCCGGCCTGTTCATGAACGAACGGTGATCAAGCCAGGCGACGGCGGATCACGAAGAACATGAGCCCCAGACCTGCGAGCAACATCGCGTTCTCGCTGGGTTCCGGAACGGCTGAAACGCTGAAGTTGGTCGTATCAGGCAGCACGGCAGCACCATTGCCATCCACATTCATGAACCAGTTGGCACTGGTGTTGACCAGCGGTTTGTAGGCCGCGAAGTTCGACAGACCGCTACGAGCGCCCGTGTAGCCAGCGAAGTCCGTGCTCGAAGTCAGCTGCACGGCGCTGGAGCCAACGGTCAGGCCGGTGTTGGTGAGCGTACCGTTCGCCGTCGAGAAGCCGCCCGTCGACACTGCCGTCAGAAAGCTGGTCGGCGTGTTGTTGTTCGTACCAAGGAAGGCATAAAGCGTTTCGGCTGTGGCGTTAAGACCCGAGTCCCCCGTCGAGCTGAAGGTGCCGACGCTTGCGCTGCGTGTCGCCTGATCGACTGCGGTGAAACGTACGACAGTACCGGCGGCGATCACCGACGCACCGGTATTCCAGGTGTGGTAGCCCTCGCCCGAATTGAAAGCGCCCCCAGCACCAACGGCCGAACCGTTCCATTCGTTGTCGTTGAAGTAGATCGTGGTATTGCCCGCAATGTCAACGAAGGTCACCAGGGACCAGCCATCTTCATCAGTATTGAAAGCCGTGAATGCGAGGTCACCCGCGGTCAGGGCGTTGGCGTTGGCGTGTACCGCAATGATTGCGGCGACCAGTGCGAGCTTGCGAAGCATGTTTTCCCCCGGAATTGCGTAGCAAAGTGATTGGCACGAGCAAGGCAACTCTTCGTGCGACCGGAGTGAAGCGTAGGGGCGACGGGTTACATGCGTAGCGAAGGAGGCAAGCGCATTCATGGATCATGTAGCGCATGTTTCGAAATGATTCAGTCACATTCCCCTGCGCGACGACGTGATATATCGGCAAGCCGCATCGGATGTCGTTTTGCGTGACCACACGCAGCAGGTTGCAGTTCGATGAAACGCAATAAATATGTCTTCATCCTGTAACTGCCATGCGGCACTTTGCGGGCCTCACTTGAAGCCCTTGCCGATCATTCGCCCATGTTGCGCCAGACATCGCGTTCTCCTTCGCAAACCACTGCCTGTCGAGGCTTCACCCTGCTCGAACTGCTGGTCGTGATGGTGATCATCGGTCTGCTGGCCGGTTACGTGGCGCCCAAGTTCTTCGCTCACATCGGCAAGTCGGAAGTGAAGGCTGCACGCGCGCAACTCGATTCGCTGGAGAAAGCGCTCGATGCCTACCGGCTGGACGTGGGCAGCTACCCCACGACAGAACAGGGACTGGCTTCACTGATTGCCCTGCCGGCCGGCGTGATGCGCTGGCAAGGCCCCTATCTGAAAAAGGGTCTGCCTAACGACCCCTGGGGTCGCGCCTACCAGTACGCCAATCCCGGCGAGCACGGCGGCGACTTCGACCTGTACTCGTTCGGCAAGGACGGCCAGACCGGTGGCACGGGCGAGGCCGAAGACATCACCAACTGGTGAGGCTGTGATGCGCAAGTCGCCATGACACGCTACCTCGTCAAAACCCTTGATGCACAGATGGCGCTGTCGGAAATGCAGCTGGAATCCGGCAGCGAAGCCGAGTTGCGTGCACAACTCAATGCACGTGGCCTATCGGTACTGTCGGTCAGTCTTGCTCCGCTGAATTTCGGCAGCAGTGGTGCACGCTTTCCGCTGCAACTGTTCTGCCAGGAACTGCTGGCCCTGCTGCAATCCGGCCTGCCCCTCGTCGAAGCCATCGACACACTGGCTGAACGTGAATCCCGGCTTGCCGTGCGCAACACACTCGATGCCTTGCTCACCGCCCTGCGCAACGGACAGACCTTCTCTGCCGCGCTACAGGCACAGGGCAGCCAGTTCCCGGATCTCTTCGTTGCCATGCTGCGTGCGGCAGAGCGCACGTCAGATCTCGATCAGGCCCTCGCCCGTTACATCGCCTATCGCCAACAGACCGATGCCTTGCGCGACAAGATGGTCAGCGCAGCCATCTACCCGTTGACCCTGCTGGGCGTAGGCAACCTGGTCGTGCTGTTCCTGCTCGGCTACGTGGTGCCGCGCTTCTCTGGCGTGTTCGAAGAAACCGGTGGTGAACTGCCCTGGGCTTCGCGCCTGCTCATCGACTGGGGCAAGCTCATGTCGGAGCACGCCCTGCCCATGCTGGGCGGCTTGCTCGCCGTCGTCGTCGCTCTCGTCGTCTTTTTCCGCCTGCCTTCCACACGCGCCAGTCTCGCGCGCCTCGCCTGGAAGTTGCCGGGGCTTGGCGAGCGCCTGCGCGTCTTCCAGCTGGCGCGCTTCTACCGCACCATGGCCATGCTGCTGCGTGGCGGCATCACGGTCATACAGGGCATGGAGATGTCGCGTGAATTGCTCGCCACGGCACTGCGCGACAAACTCGATGCTGCCATGGCGCAGATCCGTGAAGGGCGCAGCCTCAGCGACACACTGGCGCAGCACGGCCTCAGCCACCAATGTCGCGCATCGCCTGCTGCGGGTCGGCGAACGCAGCGGCAGTCTCGGCGACATGGCCGAACGCGTTGCCGCTTTCCACGAAGAAGAGATTGCGCGCTGGGTCAACTGGCTCACGCGCCTGATCGGCCCACTGCTGATGCTGGTGATCGGCAGCGTGATTGGCCTGATCGTGGTGCTGATGTATCTGCCGATCTTCCAGCTGGCGGAGAGCATCCAGTGAACGCCCCCGCCAGCCCGCTCGTGCAAGCCGCACTGCAGACACTGGACGCCGCCACCCTGAACGCACTGCGCCAGGAAGCAGCCCGCCACGGCAACGACACGCTCAGCCTGCTGTGCGAACGGCACGGCATGGGCGCCCTGCCCGCCCTTGCCCGCCTGCTGCACATGCCTTTTGTCGAGGCACGCACGCTGATCGACAGCGCCCCCGCGCTGGACGTGCTGGGTTTCGAAGAAAGTCTGCGTCGCGAATGTCTCGCCGTCACGAGTGCGGCCGGGCAACTGCAGATCATCATCGTTAACCCGTTCAACGCTGCCCTCGTCGACTGGCTGGGTCACCGCGTGCAACGCCCCTTCCGGCTGTGCCTGACCGAACGCGAAGCGCTGGCCGCTGCACTGGCGCGCGTCGAAGAGAGCCAGCAGATGACCGGTGCCGTCTTCAGCACCGAAGCCCACATGGCCTCACGTGGCGATAGCGAAGACATCTCTGCACGCCGCATCAGCGAAGACGACAGCCCAGTCGTCAAGCTCGTGAACTCCACGCTCTACGAATCGCTGCGCCAGGGCGCCTCCGACATCCACATCGAATCGGTCGCTGGCGGCCTGCACGTGAAGTACCGCATCGACGGCGTGTTGAGCCGCGTCGGCAGCGTGCAGGGCACCGACATGGCCGAGCAGGTCATCTCGCGCATCAAGGTGCTGGCCGAACTCGACATCGCCGAACGCCGCGTGCCGCAAGACGGCCGCTTCAAGGCCAACGCCGGCGGCCGCGAAGTCAACTTCCGCGTCTCCATCATGCCCAGCATCTTCGGAGAGGACGCGGTGCTGCGCGTGCTCGACAAGGAACACCTCACCGAAGAGATGAGCGGCCTCACGCTCGCCACGCTGGGCTTCGACGAGATCACGCGCCAGCAGCTGCGCCGCATGGCCAATGAACCCTACGGCATGCTGCTGGTCACCGGCCCGACCGGCAGCGGCAAGACCACCAGCCTCTACGCCACCATCGGTGAAACGAACACCGGGCTGGAAAAGATCGTCACCATCGAAGACCCGGTCGAGTACCTGCTTCCCGGCGTGCTGCAGATCCCGGTCAACGAAAAGAAGGGGCTCAGCTTCGCGCGCGGCCTGCGCTCGGTGCTGCGTCATGACCCCGACAAGATCATGGTCGGCGAAATCCGCGACAGCGAGACCGCCGAGATTGCCGTGCAGGCTGCCCTCACCGGCCACCTCGTGTTCACCACGGTGCACGCCAACAACGTCTTCGACGTGATCGGCCGCTTCATGCACATGGGCATCGACCCCTACAACCTCGTCGCCGCACTCAACGTCGTGGTCGCGCAGCGACTCGTGCGCATCAACTGCAGTCACTGCCGCACCGATGACACACCGGATGAAAGCCTGCTGGCCGAATCCGCACTCGCCGACACCACCGGCTACCGTTTCATGCGCGGTGCCGGCTGCAGCCAGTGTCGCGGCAGCGGCTACAAGGGCCGCCGCGCGATTGCCGAGTTGCTGCCACTCGACGACGAGCTGCGCGAACTCATCACCGAACGCGCGCCGCTGCGCGCACTGAAAGCCGCCGCCCTGCGACGCGGCTTCCGTCCCTTGCGACAGGCCGGACTGGCCCTGGTTGCAGCGGGCGACACCACACTACAGGAACTCAATCGTGTTACGTTCATCGCGTAAAGTCCTGACCCTGCGCCTGTCGCCACACGGCTACTCGGTGTCACCCGGCAGCCTGCACGGCGGCACATGGCAGCGCTGGCCCAAGCTCGGCGACAACATCGCGCCCACGGTGGAGCAACACCTCGACACCCTGCGTTTCGAGGAAGACGTCCAGTGCCCGCAACTCGATGTGGTGCTCGACAGCGCACTGTCGCGTGCGCAGATCGTGCAGTTTCCGGCCGGCGTACGCAAACCCGTGGAACGCCAGGCCTTCCTCAAGGCCGCATTCCGCAACGTCTTCGGTGCCGAAGCGGCGGAGTGGCACATCGTGGCCGAGACGGCCTATGCCAACGAAGCCGTTCCGGCCGTTGCCATCGACGCCAGCCTCATGCAGGCACTCGGCAAGCTGTGCGAGCGCCACGCCATGCAGCTGCGCAGCCTGCGCACCAGTTTCGTCGACTGCTTCAACCGCTTGCGCAGCCAGCTTTCCGGCCACATCGGCGCATTCGCGTTGATCGAGCGGGAGCGCGTCAGCATCGGCCTGTGGCGCCGTCGCGGCTGGGTTGCCATCAGCACACTGGCCGTTGCAACCGAAGATGGCGCCGGCATCGCCGCGCTGCATGCGCAGATGCTGGCGCGCATCGACGAGCCCCTGCACGACGGCACGCTCTACGTGGCCGGCAGCAAGAAGGCGTTTGCCGTGCCGCTCCCCGAAGGCTGGACCCTGCAGTGGCTGACGACGGACACGCACTGACATGTCCCTCTTCCGGCAGGTTCCACCAGCTTTCACGCTGGACTTCGTCCCGCATCGCCCGCGCCCATCGCTGGCGGGCTGGCTGCTGCTCGTGGCCGGCCTGCTGTCGGCCGCTGCGGCGCTGGTCGACTACGACACGCTCGTCGAACGACGCGACGAACTCGCCGCGCAGGTAGCACGCCAGCAGCGTGCGACCGATCGCCAGGTCGCCAACCGTCCGCGCAACAACGTGCGCGGCGACCGCAACAGCGACCGTAGCGCTGTCACCGAACGGCAAGCCGCCTGGCGCGTCGCCTCGGCCCTGAACACACCCTGGCAAAGCCTCTTGCCAATGCTCGAATCGGCCGGCAACAACGATGTCACCCTGCTGGCGCTGGATGCCGACAACAGCAAGGCGCAGATCACAATCGAGGGCGATGCACGCTCGCTGGAAGCCGTGTTCGCCTACGCCGAGCGGCTGGGCAAGCAGGCCGCATTCGCCAACGTGCAGGTGCAGAACTACCAGTTCCAGAAACGCGGGCCGGTAGAGGTCGTGCATTTCCGGCTCAGCACGCGCTGGAGCAAGGGCTCATGAGCAAGCTGCGCGATATGACGCAAACACTGGTCACCGAAGCCCTGCGCCTACTGCATCGTTGCGGCTGGCCCGGCCTGGCGGGCGGCATGCTGCTGGTGGCGACCCTGACAGCCGCCCAGGTAGTGACGCCGGCCATGCGCAGCGAAATCGCCGAACTGGCGCAGACCCGCCGCAGCCTGCGCCTTGCCGGACCGGACAGCAAACCGCAACGCGATCAGCGTGAGGTGATGGCTGACTTCTACGCCCGCTTCCCCGCGCGCAGCCAGTTGCCGCAGATCCTCGTGCGCCTGCATCAGGAGGCCGCTCGCCAGCAACTCAGCGCAACGCAGGCCGATTACCGCGACCAGATCGAAGCTGGCACGCCGCTGGTGCGCGTGCGCATCGAGGTGCCGGTCAGCGGCAGCTACGCGGGCCTGCGCAACTGGATCGACACCTTGCTACGCCAGCAACCCGCCCTGTCGCTCGACGGCATGGAGCTGCGCCGCCTCGACACAGGCAGCACGCAGCTGACAGCACGTGTGCGCTTCCAGCTCTACCTGCGGAGCGGATCATGATGCGCAAGTACGCTGTCTGGTTCGCGCTGCTGGCCTGCATCGCCGCCGTCATCTGGGCCGCTACGCTCGAAGACGACGCGGCCCCGGCGCCTTCGGCTACGCACGACAAGTCACGTCAGGAAGCAAGCAGCACCCGCCGCACGGATAGTGCGCGCAGCAACGCCAGCGCCTCAGCCACTTCTGCCAGCGCCGCCGTACCGCTGTCGCGCATCGAAAGCGGGCTCGCTCCCCGCGAAGCCATCACCCGCCTCAAGCACGACCCCTTTGCCGTCGTGAGCTTCGCACCACCGCCCCCACCGCCGCCGCCACAAGCCGCACCCAGCGCGCCGCCGCTGCGCTTCAAGTACCAGGGACAACTGCGCGAGGGCAGTACGCCGGTGGTGTTCCTCGACAATAACGGCCAGATGCTGATCGTGCGCGAAGGCGACACGGTGGCTGGTCAGTACAAGGTGTTGCGCATCACCGACAACACCATGCAATTCGAATACCTGCCGCTGGCCCAGCAGCAGACACTGACTTTCGGACGCTGACACCATGCACGCCCCCCGTCTTGTTTCCACCATTTCCCTGCTGGCCATTCTGAGCACATTGCTGCTCAGTGCCTGCGCCACCTCGCCCATCGACGCCAGCCGCAAGCTCGCCGAGGAGGGGCAGCCCGAAGCCGCGCTCAAGTTGCTCAACGAGGCGATGAAGGAATCACCGAGCGACCAGAACCTGCGTATCCAGTACTACCGCCTGCGCGACAGCCAGGTCAATCGCGCCATCTCTGCGGCAGAACGTGCACGCCAGACCGGCCAGCCTGCCGAAGCAAAACGGCAAGTCGCTCTCGCGCTGCGCATGGATCCGGGCAGCAGCCGCGCCATCGACCTGAACCGCGCGCTGGACGATGACGCGGACGTCGCCGAACAACTCAAGCGTGCCGAAACCCTGCTCGACGGCAAGAAGTACAGCGAAGCAGAAGCGCTCGCGCGCGATCTCATGGCCCGCGTGCCCAACCATTCCGGTGTGCGCCAGCTGCTGCGTCGCCTGGATGCCGCACAGCAGCCGGCCAGCGCCGACGTGCCCGGCCTGCGCAGCCAGTACATGAAACCGATCACGCTGGAATTCCGCGACACCGCGCTGCGTGGCGTGTTCGAAGCGATCTCGCGCACGGCCGGCGTGAACTTCGTGTTCGACAAGGATGTGCGCGCCGACGCCAAGGTGACGGTGTTCGTGCGCAACGTGATGCTCGACGAAGCCATCCGCATGGTGCTGGTCACCAACGGGCTTGACCGCAAGATGCTCAACGAGAACTCGATGCTCATCTACCCCGCCAACGCTGCCAAGCAACGCGAGCACCAGGACCTCGTTACGCGCACCTTCTACCTCACCAACATCGACGCCAAGCAGGCGCAGACGCTGATCAAGACGGTGGTGAAGACGCGCGACATCTTCATCGACGAAAAGCTCAACGTCATGGTCATCAAGGACTCGGCCGAAGCCGTGCGCCTTGCCGAGCGCCTCGTTGCGCAGATCGACATCCCCGACCCCGAAGTCATGCTCGACGTAGAAGTGCTCGAGGTCCTGCGCTCGCGGCTCATCAACGTCGGCCTGCAGTTCCCGGAACAGATCGGTTATGGCCTGCTGCAGCCAACCACGGCCAGCTCCACCGTTTCGGGCACTATCGTCACCTCCAACACCACACTGGGCGGCCAGTTGCAGGCCGGCAACATCAACCTGCGCAACACCGGCCAACTAGTCCCCTATGTGCCGAACCCCGGCCTGCTGCTCAACCTCAAGGACCGCGACAGCGACAGCAACATCCTCGCCAACCCGCGCATACGCGTGCGCAACCGCGAGAAGGCCAAGATCCACATCGGCGACAAGCTGCCGGTGTTCACCACCACCTCGACGGCCAACGTCGGTGTGTCGGCAACGGTCAACTATCTCGACGTGGGTCTCAAGTTCGATGTCGAGCCCATCGTGCGGCTCGACGATGAAGTCGAGATCAAGGTGGGGCTCGAAGTCTCCAGCGTGGTCAAGGAAGTGACCGGCCCGCAGAGCTCGCTGGCTTACCAGATCGGTACGCGCAACACCTCGACCGTGCTGCGCCTGCGCGACGGCGAAACCCAGGTGCTCGCCGGCCTGATCTCGGACGAAGAGCGCAGCAGCGCGGCCCACGTGCCCGCCATCGGCCGCATCCCGCTGCTCGGTCGATTGTTCTCGAACAACAACGACAGCAACACCAAGACCGAGATCGTGCTGCTCATCACGCCGCGCGTCCTGCGCAACATCCAGCCCAACCACACGGCCCGCACCAGCCTCGCTGCCGGCACCGACAGCAACATCGGCAGCGAGCCGCTGCGCATCAGCAACGCTGCCGCACGCGCCATCGATGTGCGCGGTGGCCAGGCCACGGCAGGCAGCGCTGCAACACGTGGCGGGCAACGACCGGGCGAAGAGACGCCCATGCCCGCTACGGCACCACGTGTCACCGTCACACTGGGCGGCCCGCGCGAAGTGCGTGCCGGACAGGAAGTCGTGCTGATCCTCACCGCCAACTCGTCGTCCGCATTGCGTGCGGGGGAAGTCACACTGAGCTGGGATCCCGGCCTGTTCGACGCAGTCGGCGACAACGGCGGCACCGTGACACTGGCTGCCAACGGCAGCATGGCGACGGGCCAGCTGCGCCTCAAAGCCAAGGCCGCCGGCAACGCGCGCATCGAGATCGGCAGCGCCAGCTTCAGCAACGAATCCGGTGACGTGCTCGCGACGACGCCCGAGCCGCTGGAAATCAAGGTCGTCCCGTGATCGGCAAACGCGCGCTGCGGGGCTTCACGCTGATCGAGATGGTGATCGTGGTCGCCATCGTCAGCATTCTTGCCTCCGCCGCCTTTCCGGTAGCCAGCCTCGTCGCACAGCGCGGCAAGGAAGCCGAGCTGCGCAGCGCGCTGCGCCAAGTGCGTGAAGCACTCGACGCGTACAGGAAGGCCGGCGACGAAGGACGCATCGAGCGCACGGTCGACACATCGGGCTACCCGCCTTCGCTCGAAGTGCTGGCCAGTGGCGTTACCGACATCAAGCGTCCGGACGGCCAGAAGATCTACTTCCTGCGCCGCGTGCCACGCGACCCGATGAACGACGACGCGCGCCTTGCAGCTGCCGAAACCTGGGCGCTGCGCAGCTACGCCAGCCCGCCCGATACGCCCGAAGAGGGCAAGGATGTCTTCGACATTCATTCCCGTTCGGCGCGCACCGGCCTCAACGGCGTGCCCTACCGGGAGTGGTAAGCGTGTTGCACCGTTCCCGCCACCGCGGCTTCACCCTCATCGAGCTGCTGGTCGTCATGGCCATCATCGGCGTACTGCTGTCGATCGCCGCGCCGCGCTACTTCAATCATGTCGAGAAGGCACGTGAAGGCGCACTGAAGCAAAGCCTTGCCGTCATGCGCGACGCCATCGACAAGTTCTATGCCGACACCGAGCATTACCCCGCCTCGCTGGGCGAACTCGTCGAAAAGCGCTATCTGCGCAGCCTGCCCGAAGACCCCTACACCGGCATGCGTGACAGCTGGCAGACCGAATCTCCGCCTGAAGGTGGCGAGGGAGTGTTCGACGTACGCAGCGGTGCAAGCGGCACGGCCGCCGATGGCGCGCCGCTGGGGGAACTGTGAGGCACAGGGGTACGCGTCGCCAGCAACAGGGCATGGCCTATCTGTTGCTGATCTTCGCCCTCGCCACGCTGGGCTTCCTGCTCGCCGAGCTAGGCCGTAGCTGGACACTGAATGCCCAGCGTGCGAAAGAGACCGAACTGCTGTTCATCGGCCAGCAGTTCGCGCAGGCCCTCTCCAGCTACAAGGCGCGCACGCCCCAAGGCACGCCCGAAGCCCCGCAACGCCTCGAAGAACTACTCGAAGACCGCCGCTTCCCTTTCATCGTGCGCCACCTGCGTGAGGTTCCGCGCGACCCCATGACCGGCCTGCGTGACTGGGGGCTCGCCCTGCAGGACGGCCGCATCGTCGCCGTGCACAGCCTGTCGGAACGTTCGCCGCTGCGGCAGGGCGTCCTGCCCGAGTACGTCGCCGTGAAGAACGAGGAAGGCCGCATCTACCGCAACTGGTTCTTCGTGCCCATAGCGACAGCCCCGTCAGCCGGGCTTGCCCCGCCGCCGGAAAACCCGCAGCAGTAAGTCCGCGCCACCAAAGCAAAAGGCCCCTCCGAAGAGGGGCCTTTCTGTATCTGGTGGCCGGTCGCGGAATCGAACCACGGACACGCGGATTTTCAATCCGCTGCTCTACCAACTGAGCTAACCGGCCAAAGAGCTGAGCATTATAGTCAGCTGAAGTCGCTTCCGCAAGCCAACCTTGCCGTCAAATGCATGAAAACGGCGCCCCGTCTCGCGCCGCGCCCTCATTCAGGAGCTCAATGTTCGTGCTGGCAGGCCGATATCTGTTGAATCCGCCAAAACCGGCTGCAGCGCGACCTGACCCAGACTGTTCCATCTATGGAAACCCGGACCGAAGACGTCTTCGTAACACCCGAGCAGCTGTGCATCGGCCTCTACGTGCACATCGACCTGCCCTGGTTCAGCCATCCTTTCAGCTTCAGCAGCTTCCGCATCAAGTCGGCGGACCAGATCTCCACCCTGCGCGGTCTGGGGGTCAAGCAGTTCCGTGTCGATCCCTCACGCTCCGACAAGATGCCGGAGGCGACCACGCAGGCTGCTGAGGCCGCAGCAGCGCCAGCACCCGAAGTCGCCCCCCTGAGCCCGGCCGAAGCGGAGCGAGCACAGCGCGCACGCCTGGTAGCCGAGCGCAAGGAAAAACTCGCGCACATGGAGAAAGCCTTCGCCAAGGCCGCCACCATCATGCGCAACATCAACCGCAACCTGCTCTCCAATCCGCGCGATTGCCTGCAAGAAGTCGGTGGGCTCGTCGACCAGATGGTCGGCGCCTTCCTCAACGAACCCGAGATCGCCCTGCACGTGATGGGCGAGAAGGCCGGTGGTGAAGAGGTCTACTTCCATGGCCTCAACGTCGCCATCCTGTCGATGATGCTGGCGCGTGAAATGGGCATGGCGGCGGAGGACACACGTGTGCTGGGTCTGGGTGCGATGTTCCACGACATCGGCCTGATGGAAATCCCGGACAAGGTGCTCAAGAAGAACATCGACGAGATGAACCATGCGGAGCGCGAGCTGCGCAAGCTGCACAACGACTACGGTTTGAAGATCGCTCAGCGCGTGGGCCTGCCAGAGAGCGTGCAGGCTGTCATCGCCCAGCACCACGAGAACGCCGATGGCACGGGCTATCCGAAAGGTCTCAAGGGAGACGCGATTGCATCGCCGGCGCGCATCGTGGCGCTGGTCAATCACTACGACAACCTGTGCAACCCGGCGGACATCTCGCGCGCCCTGACGCCACACGAAGCCCTGTCCCTGATGTTCTCGCAGCGTCGTGCCAAGTTTGATGCGCAGGCCCTGCAGCTGATGATCCGCTGCCTGGGCGTTTACCCGCCGGGCAGCATCGTGAAGCTCTCGAACGAAAGCATCGCCCTCGTGCAGTCGGTCAATCCCGCCAAGCCGCTGCGCCCCTGGGTGCTGCTGTATGACGCAAAGATACCGAAAGAGGAAGCAATCTCGATCAACCTCGAAGACGACCCCTCGCTTAACATCGTGAAAGCCGTGCGACCCATCCAGTTGCCGACCGCGGTGTTCGAGTACCTCAACCCCCGCAAGCGCGTCACCTATTACTTCGACGCGAGCTCACCCAATCCGGCCAAAGGCCAGTAGACATGCAGCACCCCGAGTCCGTCCTGCTGGGCCAGTCGCAAGAGATCCTGCTGCTGGTCGATGCACAGACGCTGTCCATCGTGGAGGCCAGCGCCGCCACCAGCCGGCAACTGGGCTACACGCGCGACGAACTGATCGGGCGTCCCATCACCGACATCGAGTGCGCACTGTCCGACGTGTTCTTCTGGGAAGAAGTCCGCGCCGGTGGCGGCAGTGATATCAGTGACGCCGAGGGTCTCTACCAGCGCGCCGATGGCAGCACGCTGATTGCCCGCAAGAGCGTGCATCGCTGCCAGGGTGATGCCGCTGGCTGGCTGGTGGTGCGTGCCGAGAACGTGGCTGACGAAGTGCAGGCCGAAGAAGAGCTGGCGCACATGGCCTCGCAGTTGCGCGCCACGCTGGAAGCCACGGCCGACGGCATCCTCGTGCTCGACCGCGAGGGCCGCATCACCAACATGAACCGCCGCTTCGCCCAGCTGTGGCACTTGCCCCGCGAGTTGCTCGAGCGCCACGACGACACGCGACTCTTCGCCCACATACTCGGCCAGCTCGAAGCGCCCGAATCCTGCCAGGCGATGCGCGCACCGTTGATGGGCGACGCCGAAGATGAAACCTTCGACACCGCACCGCTACGCGATGGCCGCGTCTTCGAATGCAAGACACGCCCCGCCATGCACGCCACCCAGATCATCGGTCGCGTACTGTCGGTGACCGACATCACTGAAAAATTCCGCGCCGAGCAGGCGCTGATCGCTGCACGCGATGCTGCCAACGCAGCGAGCCACGCCAAGGGCGAATTCCTCGCCATGATGTCGCACGAAATCCGCACCCCCATGAACGGCATCATCGGTATGGCCCAGCTGCTGCAGATGAGCGAACTGCCGGGCGAGCAACGCGAGTACGTTGACACCATGCGCAACAGCGGCGAAGCGCTGCTGCAGATCATCAACGACATCCTCGACTACTCCAAGATCGAAGCGCGCAAGCTGCAGCTGGAGTTGACATCGTTCGACCTGCCAGCCCTGCTCGAAGACCTGCGCAAGCTCTTCTCGGTACGCCTGCACGAGGGCGGCCCGCGCTTCTCGGTGACGATAGATGCCGACGTACCGGCGCGCCTGCTCGGCGACCCTGTGCGCCTGCGCCAGCTGCTCGTCAACCTGATCGGCAACGCGTTCAAGTTCACGGAGCAAGGCGAGATCGCCGTCACCATCCGCCAGGTCACCACCGACACCGAGGCCAGCGTCCTGCGCTTCGCCGTGCGCGACACCGGCATCGGCATACCGGCCGACAAACTCGAACACATCTTCACACCCTTCGAGCAGGCCGACATGTCCACCACACGCCGCTACGGCGGCACCGGTCTGGGCCTGTCGATCTGCCGCATGCTCAGCGAAATGATGAACGGCCAGATTGGCGTTGACAGCCAGCCCGGTCAGGGCTCCGAATTCTGGTTCACGGCCCGGCTGCTGCGCGACACCGGCAACACGCAGAAGGCCGCCGTGACACTCAGCACCGATGGCCGCTTCGGCTCCGACACCCATGTGCTGATCGTCGAAGACAACCCGGTCAACCTGCTCGTACTCACCAACCTCGTTCGCAAGCTCGGTGGCGTCTCCATCCAGAGTGCCGTAGACGGTTGCGAAGCCCTCGAGCGCTGCGCAGCGCAAGCCTTCGACATCATTTTCATGGATACACGCATGCCGGTGATGGATGGCCTCGAAGCCACCCAGGCTCTGCGCTGCGAAGGCAACCCCACCTACATCGTCGGCGTCAGCGCCGACGCCATGTCCGAAGACCGCGAACGCGCGCTCGACTGCGGCATGAACGACTACGTCGCCAAGCCCGTCTCCATCGACGCGCTGCGCAACGCCATCCAGCGCTGGTCCGAAACGCGCAACGCTGCCGGCTGAGCACTCCCGCGGGCTACACTCGCGTCCCATGAGTGCCCGCCGCCAGAAGAACACCACCAGCCACGATCAGGACTTCGCCCGCCAGCTGATTGCCTGGCAAGCCGATCACGGCCGCCATGACCTGCCCTGGCAAGGCACGCGCGACCCTTACCGCGTCTGGCTGTCCGAGATCATGCTGCAGCAGACCCAGGTCGACACCGTCATCCCCTACTACCAGCGCTTCCTGCAGCGCTTCCCCGACGTGGCCGCGCTGGCCGCCGCACCCACCGACGACGTGCTCGCACTGTGGAGCGGCCTCGGCTACTACGCCCGCGCCCGCAACCTGCAACGCGCCGCGCAACAGGTGGTCAGCGATCACGGCGGCCGCTTTCCGCGCGACGCCGCCGGCCTCGTCGAACTGCCGGGCATAGGCCGCTCCACCGCCGCCGCGATTGCGTCCGTCTGCTATGGCGAGGCCGTCGCCATCCTCGACGGCAACGTCAAGCGCGTGCTGACCCGCCACTTCGGCATCGACGGCTTCCCCGGTGAACGCGCCGTCGAACAAGGCCTGTGGGCGCTCGCCGAATCGCTGGTACCCGCCGACGACGCTGCGCGCTATCCGCAAGCCATCATGGATCTGGGCGCCACCCTCTGCACGCGCAGCAAGCCACGCTGCGATGACTGTCCGGTCAAGCAGAGCTGCGTGGCGCGATGCGATGGCCGCCAGGCCGACCTGCCCACGCGCAAGGCCCGCAAGCCCGTGCCGCAACGCCAGGCCCGCGTGCTCGTACTGCGCCATCGCGGCAAGGTCTTGCTCGAACAACGCCCGCCCAGCGGCATCTGGGGCGGCCTCTACAGCCTGCCCGAACTGGCCCCCGACGAAACCCTCGCCGCCGCCCTGCTGCGCATCACCGGCCAACCCCTGCCCGCCGACAGCCACGAGCTGCCCGAAGTACTGCACGTTTTCACCCACTTCAAGCTCAGCCTGCAGCCCGAACTGGTCGAGCTCGACCAGGCTCCGCGCGGCGTCAATGAAGCCGGTCTGCGCTGGTTTGCACTCGCCAGCCTTGAAGAGGTGGGCCTGCCAGCGCCGATACGGCGCATTCTCAACGACTGTGCGGCCTGACAAGGCTTGAGCCTCAGGGGGTCGTTCCCCCAGGCTTCTCCCCACAAGGCCTGCCGCAAGGCCATTCCCGACAGGCATGGCAGGGAAACCGAGCCTCTCCCGCTCAATCCCCCCACCTGAGCGATAATCCCCCCAATGAAACTCCGCTTCACAAAAATGCACGGCCTCGGTAATGACTTCGTCGTCATCGACGCCATCAACCAGTCCGTCAATCTCACGGCCGACCAGGCGCGCTTCCTCGCCGACCGCCGCTTCGGTGTCGGCTGCGACCAGATCCTCATCGTCGAGCGTCCCACGCAGGCCGGCGTCGACTTCCGCTACCGCATATTCAACGCTGACGGCAGCGAAGTCGAACAGTGCGGCAACGGCGCGCGCTGCTTCGTGCGCTTCGTCGTCGAACGCCCACCTCACCGACAAGCAGGAAATCCGCGTCGAGACCAAGTCCGGCATCATCGCCCCGCGTCTCGAAGGCAACGGCGAAGTCACCGTCGACATGGGTGCCCCCATTCTCGAACCGGCCCGTGTGCCCTTCATCTCCGACTCCACCGAGCTCATCCAGCCGCTAGCAGTCGCCGGCCAGGACTACGCCATCACCGCCGTCTCGATGGGTAACCCGCACGCCGTGCAGGTCGTCGATAACGTCGACACCGCCCCGGTCGAAACGCATGGCCCCATCATCGAACGCCACCCGCGCTTCCCCGCCCGCGTCAATGCCGGCTTCATGCAGATCGTCGACCGCCACAGCATCCGCCTGCGCGTCTTCGAACGCGGCTCGGGCGAAACCCTCGCCTGCGGCACCGGCGCCTGTGCCGCGGTCGTCACCGGCATCACGCGCGGCCTGCTGGCCAGCCCCGTGCGCGTCGAAACGCGCGGCGGCTTCCTCTCCATCGCCTGGCAAGGCCCGGGCACGCCAGTCATGATGACCGGCCCCGCCGTCGCCGTCTTCGACAGCGAAATCGAACTACCGCAGCAAGCCACTCTTCTGGAGCCTCGCCCATGAACGCCCAAGACGTCCTCAACTTCCTGCAAGACAACCCCGACTTCTTCGCCGAGCACCCCGACCTGCTCGCCGAACTCAACGTCCCGCACGAAACCGGCGCCGCCATCTCGCTGACCGAACGCCAGATCGCCACGCTGCGCGACAAGAACGGCCAGCTGCAGGCCAAGCTCTCCGAGCTCGTCGGCTTCGGCGAAGAGAACGACGCCATCTCGACCAAGGTGCACCGCCTCACGCTGAGCCTGCTGCGCTCCGAGAGCTTCGAATCCTCCAGCCAGTCGCTCTACACCCACCTGCTCGAAGACTTCGCTGTGCCGCACGTGCAGCTGCGCATCTGGAACAGCATCCTCAAGCGCCCCCTGCCCGAGTTCGTCGAAGTCAGCGAAGCCCTGCGATTCGAAGCCGCCGACCTGCAACACCCACGCTGCGGCCCCGCCACGGCCGGCGAAATCCTCGAATGGTTCGGCGAAGACGCCGACAAGCTGCGCTCCTGGGCCCTCATCCCCCTGCGCCGCGACGCACAGGTCTTCGGCATGCTCGCGCTGGGCAGCGAAGACCCGCAACGCTTCTTTGCCGAGATGGGCACGCTGTATGTGGAGCGCATCGGGGATCTGGTGAGTGCGGCGGTGTTGCGGTATGTGGGGTAACTAGTCCCTAGCGAAATGTCTATTTCGCGGAACTAACCCTAGCGAAAATATGGATGCGTTGCTTGAGTTACTGGCGCTGCTGGTTTTTTATTGGCGAACAGGTTTGTCAGTAATTGGCTCGCTCGTCGTCGCGGTGATCCTTGCTTCAACGTTCCAATGGTTCACTGGAGCATTTGGCATCGCTCTGGTTATTGGAGCTGCCGGCGCGGGTGTGCTGTGGGAGAGCAAGGCGCGGTCGAAACGCCACCGTTCGAATTAAGGAAATCCGACGGGTGGGCTCGGTGAGCCCGTAGGGTGGATAAGCAAAGAACATCCACCGTCTCACCTTCTGCACGCGTGGATGCGCTTCGCTTATCCACCCTACCCCGAGCGGCTACTCGCTGATTTACACCTTCGGCTCTTCCAGCTCCTGCCCCGGATCGGGCTCGGCGCCCTCAACCGCTCATCAAGAGCAGGTTTTGTTTGACGGTGCCAGCGGGAAGCCGTCCTTGCGCAAAGCCTCCTCATCTGACTGACCGGGGGCAGCTTGTGGCTGCTTGGGCAATAGCAATGAAATCACGAACGAGGCGTCGATCTTCGCCAGCGTTGGCATCATGGGCTGACTCAGATGCCTTGGGTAATTGGGCAGTCCTCGGGGAAGTTGATAGACATACTCGCACCGGCCTGAAACAACTTTAAGTGTCCAGTTCAAGGAGTCCTGCGGGTACTCGAAAACTCGCTCCTCACCAGACGCAATGTCCAGATCGCTTCTACCCGTCTTGATGACAAGATCGCTGCCAGTTTCATTTCGCAGTTCGATGCGCCAAGGGAAGGAGCAAGCGGCCAACTGCAGCAACGACAGCAAGCCCGCCAGAATAATGAACCGCTTCATGCTCGTCCTCGGCCTGATGTACGCAGATTGGTTTTAAATGCCCGTAGGGTCGGTTCGCGAAGCAACCCACCATTCGTCATCACAACCAAAAGCTGCTTTCGTGGCGCACGCGGTGGGTTGTCGCTGCGCTCCGAACCCACCCTACCCCTTGGGCTCTTCCAGCTCCTGCCCAGGATCCGGCTCCGCACCCGGCACACGATAAGTCTCCGACGCCCAGGCGCCGATATCGATGAGCTTGCAACGCTCGGAACAGAAGGGGCGGAAGCGGCTTTCGGGCTTCCATTCGACGGGCTTGCTGCAGGTAGGGCAATTGACGGTACGGGTGCTCATGGGGTCTTGAGGGGTTCGGCGACTTCGCAGCGATTCTTGCCGCGCATCTTGGCCTGGTACATGGCGCGGTCGGCTGCCGCGATGAGGGCATCCGTGTCACGCGCATGCCAGGGCACCGACGCAATGCCGATGCTGACCGTGATGGAAGCTTCGACGCCGCCGAAGTTGAAATGCATGTCACCGACACGGGCCAGCACGCGGCGCGAGAGCTGCACCATGCGGTCGATGTCGGCATTGGACGCGAGGATGGCGAACTCGTCGCCACCCAGACGGAAAAACAATTCATTGCGGCGGACGATGGAGCCGATCTCGACAGCAAGCTGCATCAGCACTTCGTCGCCCGCCTGGTGACCGAAGGTGTCGTTCACGGCCTTGAATCCGTCGAGGTCGAAACTGATCAGGCCCAGCTCTTCGCCACGCCGCTCGGCGTCGGCAATGCGGCGTTCGAGTTCTTCGACAAAGCGGCGACGGTTGTAGAGGCCAGTGAGCGGGTCACGCTCGGCAAGGTCGGTGAGGCGGCGCTCGGCAAGGCGCGCGGCGGTGACGTCTTCGAACACCCACACGCGACCGATGGACTGCGTGCCTTCGGACGAGGGCACGACGGACGAGACCTCGCTGATGATGCGGCCATCGGTGAGCTCGATGTCCCAGGGCTCGCTGTTCTGACGCGAAGCGATGACTTCTTCGACATGGCGCATGTAGGCCGCGTCATTGGCGCGCAAGCCAGCGGTGTCGCTGATGATCTGCTCGTCGCGCGTACCGACGACGGCGTCACGCGACGACAGCATCCACATCTCGATGCAGGGCTGGTTGATATAGACGACGCGGCGGTCGCGGTCGACGAACAGGATGCCTTGCGCCACCGTGTCGAGCAGCGACGACAGACGCATCTTCTCGTCGTTGCTGCGCTTGAGGTAGTGCTCCTTGAGGGCCTGCGTGCGGCGCAGGGCGGCGACGGTTTCGAGCAGCTTGAGCTCGACGTCCTTGCGGCGCTGGATGTCCTGTGCCGAGAAGCGCACTCCGGTAATGCGCCCTTCGGCATCGCGGCGCACGCTCCAGCGGCACGAGAACCAGGTCAGGCGTCCGTCGCGGTGCTGCATGCGCAGCTCGTGCCCTTCACGTTCTTCACCTTCGAGGCCACGCCGTGCCAGCTCCTTCATCAGCGAACGGTCCTTGGCGTAGACCCACAGGTCGATGATGTCGCGCGAATCGAAGCATTCGGTAATCGAATAGCCCGTGACGGTCTCGGTCGAAGGGCTCAACCACAGCAGGCGACCGCGCGGCGAAAAGAAGGCCTCGATGCCGATGGCGTCGTCGGCGATCTGCCGGTACCAGTCGGTTTCGTCGCGCAGCTTTTCGATGCGTTCGCCCGCGCGCGCAACGAGTTCGAGAATGCTCTCGCCCAGCGCGTCGATGCTGCCGCCACCGGTGCCCGGCAACAACGGCGTGCTCTGCGTGCGGATGGCGTGCAGGATGCTCTCGTGCATCTCGGCCACGCGCGCCGTGGCGCGCTGGTTGGCAAGGCGGAAGGCGCCCCACAGCATCACGCCCATCAGCGCGGCGAACAGCAAGGCTTCCACCAGAAGCGACGAGCCCGCTGTGTGCGACACCCACACCAGCAAGGCCGCGAGTACGACAGCAGCACCCACCAGCAAGCGGCTCAACGTCGCCCAGCGCCCTGCCGGCTTGGGCAGATGCGGTGGAGAGACGTTGCGTCGCGACCTGGACATGGTGGAGTACCGGTCAGAGCGACTTCATCAGCACCTTGGAGCGGCGCTGGAAGTTGTAGAGGTCACGCTTGCGGCCGGGCAAGGCTTCGGGGCCCACCTCGGCAAAGCCGCGCTCGCGGAACCAGTGTTCGGTGCGCGTCGTCAGCACGAAGAGCTTGGTAAGGCCTTGCGCGCGTGCACGCTGCTCGACGTGCTGCAACAGGCGCTCACCAAGACCGGCACGCCGGTATTCGGTCGTGACCGCGAGGCAGGCCATTTCGCCGACGCCATCTTCGACAAAGGGATTGAGCGCCACGCAGCCGACGACCATGCCGTCGTTCTCGGCCAGCGTGAAGCGCTCGATCTCCTGTTCGAGCAGCTCGCGCGGCCGCCGCACCAGCGTGCCGTCGGCTTCCAGCGGCGCAATCATCGACACCAGCGAGGCCACGTCATCAATGTTGGCGTCGCGCAAACGGTGCAGCGGATCGCGCGTGACCATGGTGCCGACACCCTGGCGTGTGAAGAACTCCAGCAGCAAGCCACCATCCTTGTCGCGGTCGATAAGGTGAGCCCGCGCCACGCCCTTGCGCACCGAACGGATGGCGCGCGGCAGGAACAGGTGCAGGTCTTCGGTGAGACCCTTGCCCTCGGTGAACATGCGCTCGGCTTCGTCGGCAGTGATCGCTTCGATGAGGCGACCGCCTTCGTCGAGCAGGCCCGGCGCGTCGCACAGGTAGATCAGCTTCTCGGCCTTGATCGCCACGGCGACGGCTTCGGCGACTTCCTCCATCGCCATGTTGAAAATCTCGCCCGCCGGCGACACACCCAGCGGCGTGATCAGCACGACGTTCTGCTGATCGAGGTCGGCAATGATTTCTTCGGCGATGACCTTGCGCACCGAGCCGGTGAAATGCATGTCGATGCCGTCGACCACGCCCATCGGCCGGGCGGTGACGAAATTGCCACCCGTCACGCGCATCCAGGCACCCGCCATGGGGGTGTTGGGCAGGCCCTGCGACAGGCAGGCCTCGATCTCGATGCGCGTGATGCCCATTCCAGCCTTCACCGCTTCGAGCGCGCGCGCGTCGGTGACGCGCAGGCCGTTGTGGTACTTCGATTCGAGACCACGCCGCGCCAGCTCCTGCTCGATGTGCGGCCGCGAGCCGTGCACCAGCACCAGGCGCACGCCCAGCGCGGCCAGCAGGTTCACGTCGTGGCAAAGGTCCTGCAGCAGTTCGCCCTGCGCGACCTCTCCACCAAATGCGAGCACGAAGGTCTTGCCGCGGAAGGCGTGGAAGTACGGTGCAGCACCACGCACCCAGTTGACAAAACGGATGGCATCGTCGTCGCCCATGCGGGCTGCTGCCGTCATGTTCTCGCTGAAGATTCTCGGTTCGCTGTCACCCACCCCTGAACATCCTCCCTGTCGTGCCCTCACTGGATCATGTGATCCTGTCGCACGCCTTACAAGTCAATTCAATCACGCCAGACGGAACATTCCTGCACGCCCCGCCCCATCGGGAAGCTCCCGACGACGCCCTCAGTAATCGCCCCAGCGCCCCAGCATCGCAGCCGCCACCGCCAGACCGGCGGTCTCGGTGCGCAGCACGCGCGGCCCCATCAACACACGCCGGCAACCCGCTGCATGGGCTGCCGCCAGCTCGGCCGGGCTCCAGCCGCCCTCGGGACCGATGAGGATGGCCACCGGCCCGGTCGGTGCAGGCAAGGCCGACAGGCGCTCACCTGCGTCCGGGTCGAGGATCCAGCGCTCACCCTCGAAGGGCTCGCTCAGCGTCACCGCCAGCGTGCGGATTTCGCCGACCTGCAACACGCGGTTGCGCCCGCATTGCTCGGCACTGGCGACCGCCACCTGCTGCCAATGCGACACCCGCTTTGCGGCACGATCGCCAACCAGCTTGAGCACGCTGCGCTCGGCCGCCACCGGCGTCACGCCGACCACGCCGATCTCGCTACCCTTCTGCACCACCCAGTCCATCTTGTCGCCGACCGCGAGGCCCTGCACGATGTGAATCGTCAGCGGCGGCATGCGGTCGTCGGCCATGTGCTGGCCGATAGCCACCGCCACATCGCGCCCTTCGAACTTCAACTGCGCAGCGTACTCGCCCCCTTCACCGTCGAACAGCACCACCTGCGCACCATCGGCGAGCCGCAACACCTGGCGTGCGTGATGGGCCTGCTCGGCTGGCAGACGCATCACCCGGTCTTCGGCGAGCGAGAGCGAACGCGACGGGGGGCAGAAAAAGCGCGGAACCATGGTGCTATGCTGGCTGTGTAGCAAGGGATAAGAGCGCGCCGTGGCGCGTGAAGGCACATTTTCGCGGTTTTTCCCCCTGAACGGGGAATGTAAGGAGAGATGGACATGCCCGCCCTGGAAACCCCGATCTGCGATTTCGGCCGGCCGGCACCCGGTTTCTCGCTGCTCGACCCGGCCAGCGGCAAGCTGCTGACGCCCGAAAGCGCGCGCGGCCCCAACGGCCTGCTGGTCATGTTCATCTGCAATCACTGCCCCTTCGTGAAGGCCGTCATCCACCGCATCGTGCGCGATTGCCGCGAGCTCGCCACGCTGGGCATCGGCAGCATCGCCATTATGTCCAACGATGTGGAGGCCTACCCCGAGGACGGCCCCGAGCCCATGCAGCGCTGGGCGCGCGAGCTCGAATTCCCCTTCCCCTACGTACTCGACGAGTCGCAGGCCGTTGCTGCCGCCTATGGCGCCGTCTGCACGCCGGACTTCTTCGGCTTCAACGCCGGCCTGCAGCTACAGTACCGCGGCCGCCTCGATGCATCGCGCCGCGAGACTGCGCCTGACGACGCCCGCCGCGAGCTCTTCGAAGCCATGAAGCTGGTCGCCGCTACGGGCGCAGGGCCGCAGGAACAACTCGCCAGCATCGGCTGCTCGATCAAGTGGAGGGAGTCCTGACCTCGCTGAAGCATGCCCGCGCGCTGGAGTCGATTGTCCGCGACGTTGCGCGGCAAACCGTGCTGCCGCGCTACCTGAAGTCGATCCGCGAGCACAAGGCCGACGGCAGCTCGGTCACCGTGGTCGACCTCGCCACCCAGCGTGCGCTGACCGAACGCCTGCCCGAGCTTTTCGACGCGCCCGTCATCGGCGAAGAGATGAGCCCCAACCAGCACCGCGACTGCTGGGCGGCGGGCGCCGAGGGCCTGTGGTGCATCGACCCCATCGACGGCACCACCAACTTCGCCAACGGCGTTCCCTTCTTCGCCATCTCGGTGGCCTGGCTGGTGGGTGGCGAAACGCAGTTCGGTGTCGTCTACAACCCCATCACTGACGAGTCCTTCTACGCCAGCCGTGGCGACGGCGCCTGGCTCAACGGCACGCGCCTGCCGCTGCGCAAGCCCTCCAGCAGCCTCACGGCCGGCGTGGCCGGCATCGACTTCAAGCGCCTGGAGCCCAAGCTGGCCGAGGCGCTCGTGAACGACAAGCCCTACTACTCGCAGCGCAACTTCGGCTCCAGCGCGCTGGAGTGGTGTTTCGTCGCAGCCGGCCGGCTGGACGTCTACCTGCACGGCGGGCAGGCGCTGTGGGATTACGCCGCCGGCCGCCTGATCCTTGCCGAAGCCGGTGGCTGCGCCAGCACGCTGACCGGTGGCGCGCTGTACGCCGACCCCTTGCGCAAGTGCGGTGTCGTGCTGGCCGCCTCGCCCCACCTGCACGGGCAGTGGCTGGGCTGGATTCAGCGGCACTCGACGCCGGTCTGAAGCAGGTTCACGCAGAAATCCGGCGACGCACGATGGCGGGATGTCGCTGCGCTCAGAACCCGCCCTACAGCAGGGACAACCAGAAAGTCATCGAGAACACCGACAGCACGGTGGTCGCCGAAATCAGCCAGGCCACGCCCGCACCGTCACCGCCCATGCGCATGGCAAGGATGTAGGCCGACGAGGCCGTCGGCAGGGCCGCGAACAGCACCGCCATGTCGCGCGGCAAGCCCGTCAGCCCAAGCCAGGGCACGAAGAACCAGGCCGCCAGCGGCAGCAGCATGAGCTTCACGCCGACCAGCCAGACGAGGCCGAAGCTGTGGCCACCCGGGCTACCCCACTTGAGCGCTGCCCCCACCGCCAGCAGGCCAAGCGCAATCGACGCGTCCGACAAGCGCATCAGCAGCGACGCCAGCGGCACCGGCACGCTGATACCCGCAGCGTTGCACAGCAGGCCCAGCACCGTCGCGATGATCAGCGGATTGCGCAGGATTTCGCGCAGCACCCCGCCCTGCCCGTGACGCGCCAGCAGACTCACCGCAGCGAGGTTGGCAATCGGCGCCATCACACCGCACAACACCCCCATCATCGTGATACCCGCCGCGCCATGCAGCTTGCCCGCCACCGCCATCGCGATGTAGGTGTTGAAGCGGAACGCGCACTGCACACGCGACGCGAACTGCAGATCGTCCAGCCCCATCCAGGGCTTGGCCAGCAAGCCCAGCAACAGGCCCAACGCCATCGCCAGCACACCGCCAAGGAACAACGGCCCCATCGCCGCAAAGTCGATGTGACTGCGCGCCACCGCGAAGAACAGCATGGATGGGAACAGCACGAAGTAGACCAGCTTCTCCAGCCCCTCCCAGAAGGCATCGGCGAAGTTGGCGTAGCGTCGCAATGCGCTGCCCAGCAGGATCAGCGCGAAGTCGGGGATGAGGAGAAGGAAGATGGTCATGCGGAGAGGCTAAGGGGTAAAGGCGTCAGGCGCCATCCGTAAAATCCGACACAAGTACAGGTTTCGTGCGGCAGATATCACAACGGGATAGACTCCGGCCGCGTCTTTTGTACCGCTCCCGCCCTGCTCTGGAACCACCACGATGCATTACTTCCTGCTGATCTTTGTGTTCCTGTGGTTTGCCTTTGTGGCACCGCTGCGTGTTGTCTTGCTGACAGCGGCCTGCTGCCTTGCCATCGCTTTCGGCGTGCGGCTCGTTGCGCACGTCATTGCAGGTGTGTCGGTGGGCTATGGCAAAGCCATCACCGCCGTCCTGCTGTCCGCATTCCTCCTGTTGCTGACCCTGCTCCTGATTGCTGGCGGCTTCCGTGACATGTCCTGGATCAAGTTCATGGCGCTGAACCCGCTGTCCATCCTGTTCATGCTGCTGGCGTCCTACGTTGTCGGCTACCACCTCTGTCTCGGCACACAGCTGTGGGCCAGTTCGATCATCGCGCTGCTGTCTGCCGTGCTTACGGTAGCGGTCATTTTCAGCGCAAGGTCGATGATTGCGTAGGCTGGGCTGACGCAGGAAGCCCAACGGGCATGCCCCTGCACACGTTGGGCTTCGCTGCGCTCAGCGCCAACCTACTTTCGCGCACGCGGATGCGCTGCGTCGTACACCTTCGCCAGATGCTGGAAATCGAGATGCGTGTAGATCTGCGTGGAGCTAATGCTGGCGTGGCCCAGCAGCTCCTGCACGGCGCGCAGATCACCCGAGGACTGCAGCATGTGACTGGCGAAGCTGTGGCGCAGCATGTGCGGATGAACGTGCACGGGCAGACCTTGGCGGATGGCCCAGCGCTTGAGGCGCTGACGGATCATGTCTGGTGACAAACGCTTGCCACGCGTGTTGATGAACAGGGCCGGCTCGCCGGGCGCAGCGAGTTGCGGGCGCAGCTTGAGCCAGGCATCGAGCGCGGCAAGCGCCTTGCTGCCGACCGGTACGCGGCGCGTCTTGCTGCGCTTGCCGAACACCGTGACTTCGCCATCGGCGACGGCGTAGCTGCCCTCGACGTCCAACCCTGCGAGTTCGGCAAGACGCAGACCCGACGAGTAGAAGAGTTCGAAGATGGCGAGGTCACGCTGTTCGAAAGCGTCCTCCGGTTTGCCATCGAGCAGTGCCGCCGCCTGATCGGGCGACAGGGCGCGTGGCAGTGGCCGGCCCGCACGTGGCGGGCGTATGCCCTGCGCCGGGTTGGCACTGGCGAGCTCCTGCCGCACCATCCAGCGGTAAAAGCTGCGCCAGGCCGACAAGCTGCGCGCCAGCGAACGCGGCTGCAGGCCCTGTGCATGACGTCTTGCCACGGCGCGGCGGATATCCGCGGCAACGAGTTGGGCCAGCGCCTTGCTACCCGCCATCTCCTGCAGCACGGCAAGCTCGCGGCGGTAGCCAAGCAAGGTGTTCGGGCTCAGACGGCGCTGCGTGGCGAGATGGCGCAGGAAGGCTTCGATCTCGGGCAGCAGGCTCATGCTCAGGCCGTTTCGCCCCAGGCTGCGCGGATGCAGGCGATGCCGTGCGCGCCGGCCTGACGGGCTTCGATCAGGTCGTCGGAGCACAAGCCACCGATAGCGATGACGGGCAGGCTCAGCTCACGCGTCAGCGCATGGAATTGTTCCCAGCCCAAGGCGGCCTGGCCCGGATGCGTTGGCGTCGGCTTGATGGCGCCCAGCACGGCGTAGTCGAGCGCCAGGGCGTTGGCACGCTCCAGCTCGGCGCGCGCGTGGCACGAGGCGCCGACCCATTCGAGTTCGGGACGCGATTCGAGCGCCGCCAGTGCAGCGGCCGACAGGTGCACGCCATCCATGCCGAGCTCGCGCGCCTCATCAGCACTGCCATTCAGCACAGCCAGCGCACCCGCGGCACGGCAACGCGCCAGCACGGCGGCGGCGAAGCTGCGGCGTGTGGCGGCATCGAGCAGAGGCTCACGTACCTGCACCCAGCGCAGACCGGCCGCCAAAGCGCGGTCCAGGGCGGCGAGTTGGGCGTCGACACCGATCTCGCCCGCATGCGTCAGCGCCATCTGCCGCGGCAGGCTCAGCGCCTTGAGGATGGGGCCGTTGGCCGGCAGCATCGGCGACACGGTGAAAGCCCCGGCGTGCTGCCAGCGCAGGTCGGCATGCACGTGGGCACGCGGCTCGCCTTCCCACACAGGCACCTCGAAGAAATGCAGGCGCACGTGGGCGTGTTCGTAGTGATGTTCACGCATCAGCCAGGGCCATGCTTCCCGGACCTCTACCGACAGTTCTTCGGCGAGCTCGCGCACGAGGGCATCACGCGGCGTCTCGCCCGCCTCGACCTTGCCGCCGGGGAATTCCCAGTAGCCGGGGTAGAAGGTGCCTTCGGCGCGCTGGCCGAGCAGGAAACTACCGTCGGGACGGGTGATGACGGCGGCGGAAACATCGACTTTCTTGACCATGGCGACACAGAGAAAGGGAACCCGACGAGGATACGCGAGCCAGCGGGTGCCGTGCGTCTGCCCGTCGAATCCGCCCGGGCCGTCGAGGCTCTATCGAACTAGGGAATTACCCGTGCATGCGGGCAATCATCACGGGTCGCCTTGCGGTGCAGCGATATACTGCGCCCCTGTTCCCAGCTCGGGCCCGCTCCTGCATGCCTAGAACTCATTTCATGAATCCACGCGAGTGCGACGGCGCTGTTCCGGGATGCAGTGCAAGGCGTGAGGAGCGCCGTGTGGCCTTACCACACAAGCGACGAGCAACACCGCAATGCGCCCGGAACAGTGCCGTCCCGCAGGGTTGGGTCTGGATGCGGCGCCCACTTCCCGCTGTTCGTAGCAAAGGGGACCACCCTTTGCGTCCTCACACCGGTCGCGGATCATCCGCATCCAGACCCAACGCATCTCACGGGGATTCATGAAATGAGTTCTAGGAACTCCAGCTCCCGCCTCCAGGCCAGCCTGCTGCCTGCCACCTGCTTCGTGGCCGGCCTCTGCGGACTCTTCACCCTCGCCGGACTAGGCAGTGGCAAGCTCGATATCACCCTGCTGCTGCCACTCGTGCTGGCCGTACTGAGTCTCTTCCTGACGCGCGCCGATCAGCACTTCCAGGGCCCCGACTGGGTCCTGCGCGCTTTCGGTCTTTGCGGTCTGTTGGAAGTGCCGGTCTTCCCCTTGCTGGCCCTGTCCGGGCAATCCAGCCTGCTGCTCGACGGCGTGCTGCCGGGCATCGTGCGCATGGCGCTGATGGTGCTGTTCTGCATCGTGGCCCTGCTGAGCCGCAAGAGCACGAAGGGAGCAGCGGCATGATCGTGATGTGGCTGGCCATCGTGGCCTTCCTGCACAGCAGCGTGGTCCTCGTGCCCGGCGATGCCTCCGCTGGCACAGCTTGGGTGCAATTGCTGCTGATGATGGTGGTGGCGACCGGCACGCTGCAGCTCGCCGCGACACAGCGCCGCCTGCCCTGGGTAGGCGTGCAGGGACAATGGCTGATGGCCTGCGGCGTGCTGGCCCTGCTGCTCACCGAAGGCGGCGTGCCCGGCCAGCCCGGCAGCGTTGCCAGCCTCATCGGACTGGACGCCGGCACACGGCAACTGCTCGCGCCGCTGGCCCGCATCATCGTTCTGGTCGGCCTGTGGCAAGGCTTCAACCAATTGACCGATCTGCGCCATCGCAGCCTCAACGCGCTGCAGGCCGAGCTGCATGAAGCCATGACCGAGCTGGTGCTGCCTGTCACGCCGCGCCATCGCCCTGCCCCCGGTGCACGCAACACGCGCAGTGGCCTGACCGAAACCCTGCGTGCCGCACTCGACCAGATCGGCGAAACGCATCGCCTGATGCGCAACAAGGTCGTGCAGGAACCCAACAACATCGCCGCCCGCCTCGCGCTGCACCGTCGCCTGCTCGATGACCCGACGCAGAGGGCTGCCGCGCTTGCGCACGGCGCAGACTTCGTCAATGCGCTCTACGCCGCCGAGCGCATGGAGCTCGCGCTGTCCGTGGCCTGCGATTGCTGCCGCCTCGACAACCAGTACTTCCCGGTCAATGCAGCGGCGCTGGATCTGGCCCACCAGGCCAACAGCACCGGCCAGCACGCACAGGCCCTGCGCCTGCTGCGCCACTACGATGTGCGCAATCCCGGCGACACGCAGATTCCACGCGCGCTGTACTACTCGGCACAAGCGCTGGGCGGTCTCGGCAAGATCGACCTCGCGCAGGCCGTGCTCAACGGTCTGGTCGGCAAGTTCCCGGACGATTTGCTGGCGGCCGACGCAATTGCCTTGTCGGCACGTCTGGCAATGCGTCGTCAGGCAGGCTGAGAGCTCAGCCCTGCTTGCTGTTGCGCGGCGCCTGCCTCGACAGCACCCACGCGCCCCACAGCACGGCGCAGAACGCAACGAAGAAGGCTGTCAGCCAGGTCTGGATCTGGCGTGACTCGCGGAACAGGATTTCCTGATTGGCGGCCGCCACGATGACACGCCCCGCCACACTCGCCTGACGCACCCAGCGCCCCTGCCACACCGAAGGCTCGACGATGTCGAGCTGCACGTCCTGCAAACGCGCCACCTGTGCCGCCTTGCACAAGGCGGGCAGCTTGCGGCACGAGAAATACAAGCTGCGCGCATTGTTGCGCTCCAGCACCGCGCGGCCATTCTTGAGTGGTTGATACGACACGGCGTAAGTCCCCGTCTCGCTTGATGCCGCTGCCAGATCGGCAGGCAGGCGCAACCAGTCCACCACCAGGAAAAGGGTGACGGCCGTGATCACGTAGCGCAGCGGGGCGTAGCTCAGCAATTTCATCCGCGCAGTATCGCGCATTCGTCACGCTGCGCTGTCGATGTGACGAGGAACGGCTGCAGGCAGCGTTGGGAACTGCTACAGTTATCGCAAAAAAACAACGTTGCTTTTTCAACACACACGGATGGACTGTGGCAAAAATTCTGGTCGTCGACGACGAAGTCGGCATTCGCGAACTGCTCTCTGAAATCCTGCGCGACGACGGTCATGACGTCGTGCTGGCTGCCAACGCCACCGAAGCGCGCTTCGCGCGTCAGGCGGGCCGGCCTGACCTCGTGCTGCTCGACATCTGGATGCCCGACACCGATGGCGTGACCCTGCTCAAGGAGTGGGCGGCCGGCCACCTGCTGACCATGCCGGTGATCATGATGTCGGGCCACGGCACCATCGATACCGCCGTCGAAGCCATTCGCTTCGGCGCCGTTGACTTCCTCGAAAAACCGATTGCCCTGCAGAAGCTGCTCAGTGCCGTGCGGCGCGGCCTGCAACGCCAGCCGGCGCGTGCGCGGGCGCACATGACCCTGGCCTCCTTTACGCGTTCGGCGCTGCTGCGTGACCTGCGCAAGCGGCTGGAGCAGATCACGGCTCGCTCGCGCCACGTGCTGCTGCGCGTCGGCGCCGGCTCGCTGGCCGAGCTCTGCGCACGCAGCCTGCAAGTGCCGGGCAGCACCTGGATCGACCTCGGCAGCCTCAATCAGCCAATCGAACTGCAGACACTGGAGCAGGCGCGCGGCGGCATGCTGTACGTCGAGAACATCGTGCAGCTGACACGCGCACAACAGAAGAATCTCGCCTTTGCGCTGGAACGTCTCGAAAAGTGCGACCTGCATCTGGTTGCCGCCAGCGACCGCAACCCGGACGAGCTGCTGGCCGAGGGCTGGGAGCCCACGCTGATCCGTCGTCTATTCGAAATCTCGCTGGTACCGCCATCGCTGCTGGAGCTGCGCGACGAAGTACCGGAGATGGCGCAACAGATCCTGCTGCACCTGATGGAAGCCAACGAAATTCCGCCGCGCACGCTGTCGACCGGCGCACTCAATGCGCTGCGCAACAGCCCCTGGAGCGGTGGCTTCCACGCCTTGAAGTCGGCCATCCGCTCGCTGGCGCTGGGTGCGCTGGAAGAAGAGATCTCGCAGGAAGACGCGGTGCGTAGCGTCTCGCAGACGGCTACTACCGCGCTGTCACTGCCACTCGATCAACCCCTGCGCGAAGCACGCGAAACCTTCGAGCGCCTCTACTTCGAACACCACCTGCAGATCGAGGACGGCAACATTACGCGCGTCGCCGACAAGGCCGGGTTGGAGCGCACCCACCTCTACCGCAAGCTCAAGCAGCTGGGTGTCTCGCTGAACCGCCGCAACGGCGAATTCTAGGTCGCCCCTAGTCCTCGCCCTTGGTCTTGCGGATGCCGCAGGCCTCGCAAGAGACTTGAAACGTGGCGCGGTCCTCAACGCGGAAAGCCGTCAGCTGACCGCCCCACACGCAGCCAGAATCCAGCGCCACGACCTGCCCCATGTCGCGCACGCCCAGCGCGGACCAGTGGCCCACATAGAGCGTATGGCTGCGCCACGCCGCATCGGGTACGGCGTACCAGGGCCGCAGGCTGCTGTCGGCCAGTTCAGGCGACCCTTTGGGCTTCAGGTCGATGGCGCCGTCCGCAGTCAGGAAGCGCATGCGTGTCATCGCGTTGATGACGAGCCGATGGCGATCCCAGCCACGCAGTTCCCCATCCCAGCGTGACGGCTGATTGCCGAACAGGTGTTGCAGGTAGTCGCGCCACTCGCTGCCGCGCAATGCAGCTTCCACCTCAGCGGCCAGCTCACGTGCCTGCGGCACGCTCCACTCAGGCAGCAGACCGGCATGCACCAGCACGTTCGGCCCTTCCACATGCATCAGCGGCAGATGGCGCAGCCAGTCGATCAGCACCTCGGCATCAGGCGCCGTCAGTACCGCATCGATGGTGTCGCTCTCGCGCGCCTTGGCAGGCACCCCTGCTGCAACGGCCAGCATGTAGAGATCATGGTTGCCAAGCACCGCTGTCGCGGCAGCGCCCAGATCGCGCACGAAGCGCAGCACGTCGGCCGACTGGGAACCACGGTTGACGAGATCGCCGACCAGCCAGAGGCGGTCATGGCGCGCATCGAAGCCTGCCGTCTCCAGCAGCTTCAGCAAGGGATCGAAACAACCCTGCAAGTCACCGACGACGTAGGTGGACATATGCCGCTCAGCCGCCTCCAGCCGTACGCTCGCTGCCGCTCACAACCTGCAGGTTGGGGCGCAGGTATGGCGAATACTCGGGCACCCAGCGACGCAGCTCGCGCTTGATTTCCGGCGCGCTCGTCACGCGGCCAGCACGCAACCACACCAGCACCTCTTCGATGAGCACTGGATCTGCCGCACGCGCCTGAGCGATGCGCAACTTCTCATGGTGGGTCGGCAAGGTGTGCTCGTTGTCGGCCAGCAGCTCTTCGTAGAGTTTCTCGCCCGGCCGCAGGCCCGTGAACTCGATGCGGATCTTGTCTTCGCTCGCGCCAGACAGCCGGATCATGTCGCGCGCGAGGTTGGCGATCTTCACCGGCTCACCCATGTCGAGCACGAAGATCTCGCCGCCCTTGCCCATGGTGGCCGCCTGCAGCACCAACTGCGCCGCTTCGGGGATGGACATGAAGTAACGCGTAATCTCCGGATGCGTCACCGTCACCGGCCCACCGGCCGCAATCTGCTCGCGGAACTTGGGCACCACGCTGCCATTGCTGCCCAGCACGTTACCGAAACGTACGCTGCAGAACTGCGTGTCAGGCGCCTCGCTCTGCACGACCTGGCAGACCATCTCTGCCAGCCGCTTGGTCGCGCCCATCACATTGGTGGGATTGACGGCCTTGTCGGTCGACACCATCACGAACTTGGGCACACGATGTGCAGCCGCGGCCTTGGCGACGCGCCAGGTGCCCAGCACGTTGTTGGTCATCGCCTGCCAGGCGTTTTCTTCTTCCATCAGCGGCACATGCTTGTACGCCGCGGCGTGAAAAACCAGTGCCGGCGCGTGCCGCGCGAAGGTTTCGTCCAGCCAGGCCGCATCGCGCACGTCCCCCGTCACAGGCAGGACGGGCACCTCGGGAAAGCGCACGGAAAATTCTTCGACGAGCTTGTACAGCGCAAACTCGCTGGCATCGTAGGCAATCAAGCGGGCCGGACGGAACAGCGCCAATTGGCGACACAGCTCGGATCCGATCGATCCACCGGCTCCTGTCACCAGAACGACACGGTCGCCAACCATGCTGTCGATGTGAGGGCAGTCGATCGCCACCGGGTCACGGCCAAGCAGATCCTCCATGCGGACTTCGCGGAAGGTTCCAGTCTCGGCGGCACTCCGTTCGCCGCTACGCATCGTCTCAGCAAGAGTCGGCACAACAAGTGGATGCACGCCCGCCCTGAGACAGATCGCAAAAATCTGTTTGCGCGTTTCAGCCGACGCAGAGGGCATGGCAATAATGGCGTGACGTGCCTGCAGCTTTGCTGCCCAAGCCGGCAGCTCGTCGACACGCCCCAGCACGCGCAGGCCCATCATTTCTCGACCGTGTTTGCTGGCGTTGTCATCCAGCACGCCGACCAGGCGCCATTCGGGTGAGCTGCGTAGCTGACGCATGACGTTCAGCCCTACTTCGCCTCCGCCAATCAACAACGCCGGTTTGCCAGTAGCCGCCAATGCACCGTACTGACGATGCTCACGCCAGGCACGGTACATGGCTCGCGTACCCCCCATGGCAACAAGCAGGAAGATCGGAAACGCCACCAGCACCGAACGCGGTATGGGCGTATTGCCCCGCACCAGGGTAGCCACGACGATGACTATGGCGATCGATGCCCCGATCGCACGCACGATGCGCATCAGATCAGGCAGGCTGGCAAACACCCACATGCCTTTGTAGAGCCCGAAATAGCGGAACATGACCGCATGCACGGGCAACACCCACAACAGGCTCAGCAGGCCATGCCGCAGGAAATCGGGGGGGACGGCAAAATTGAAGCGCAGCAAATAGGCCGCGCACCAGCAAGCGATCACGGCCGCCAGATCAAAACCCGATACCGTCCAGCTACGCGCAACGCCACGGGGTTTCAAACGGTTGAGCAAAGCTCGCATGAAGGCTCCAGAACACCCGGGGACCCCGGAAAATCAGCGCGATTCTACCCTTTGCGGGACAAACCGCCCCGCCGTCCATCCCAGCAAGGCCTGCAAGGGCGCCCCGTCAAACACCAGATCCGCATTCATGCGGTCAGCCAGATCAGGCGACAGATGACGGTAACGCGGCAGACAAGCCAGCAGACGCATCCCCAGCCGGATCAAGCCACGCGGCACGGGCAGCAGAACACAACGCACCCCTTGAACACTGGCAATACGCGACACCATGTCACGATAGCTCAGGGTCTCACCGCCAACCAGATTGAATACGCCAGCAGGCAAAGACGCCTGCCTCACCAGACGCAGGCAAGCTTCGGCTACGTCCGCAACATGCACGGGCTGGCGCAAGCCCCGCCCGCCGCCCACCAACGGGAAGAACCGCCAACGCTGTAACCAGCGCGCAATATCCGCCACGTTGCGGTCACGCCCGTCACCATGGATCAGTGTCGTACGTAGTACGACCCACTCCACGCAGCGGCGTCGCGCCCACTCGGCAAATTGCTGCTCACCTTGCTCAAGCGCTTTAGAAAGCAACCTGTCTTGCTCAGATCTCGCGTGGCGCTTGCTGTCTGCACTGGTTGAAGACAGAGCAACGACTCTCCGCACTCCAGCGGATTCCATGGCCTCAAAGATTTCCGGCAGCCCCCAGATCGGCATGAGGCATATCCAGACATGCGCTTCGCCCTGCTCCCCGGCAGCACACCAACGCACGCCATCACGCATGCCATGCAAAGCAGAGTTACGCGTCAATGCCACGGCAGCGAGCCCCTCCCCTCGCAACCCGGCCAGCAAGCTCGGCCCGACCAGACTGGTGGCCCCGGCCACAACCACCTTGGTCACGCAGGCAGCACTCGCAGCCACTTGCGCACCATATGCGCACCACTCACTGCGGCAAAGCGCAGCCACACAGCCAATACCACTGCCCACATCAGAACACCGGGATACTGGTGGCGGAAAAACTTGCGGTAGAACCTGACCATTCCGCGATGCTTGTGCCATTCCACGAACATCGGGCGAGCCTTGCTGCAAACACCCTTTACGTGCGTCACCCGAGCGGTTGGCACAAACAGGATCCGCCATCCTTTCTGACGGAAACGCATGCACCAATCCAGGTCTTCGCAGTGCATGAAGTACCCTTCGTCGAGCAAGCCCACTTCCCGCAAGGCTTCGCGACGCACCATCATGCACGCTCCCGATATGGCCTCTACCTCGGCGGGCCCTTGGGGCAATGGCTCCCGATGCTGGTCATAGCCCTGGAACAATCTGGGATATCGTTTTTCCAGTCTGGCGAGACCGAAGGCACGCACAAACGTTCGCCAAGGCGTGGGGACAAGGCGTCGCCCCCCAGCCTGCTCACTACCATCCGTATTGAGCAACAGCCCGCCGACCATCCCTGCTGCGGCATCCTGCAACAAGGCTTTGCGCATCTCAACGAGAGCCCCCGGGGCGAGTACGCAATCCGGATTCAGGAACAACAAGATATCGCCACGCGCGGCGCCTGCCGCGATATTGCACGCCCTTGCAAAGCCCAGATTCTGCGGATTGGCAATGACAGAGAGGCGCTTCTCGGTTTGCGCAAGATGCGCCACCTGCTCCAGGCTGTCATCGCTGGACGCATTGTCGACAACGACAACCTCGTCCGCCTGCAACAACGCAGCTTGCACGCCACATGACAAGTCATTGCCGGCATTGAAATTCACGATCAACACGGAGACTCTGTTGTCCGCACTCATATCGCCAGCCATCTCATCGATCTGGCAGCTCCCGTCAAACAACGGGCGAGCCCCCACAACTGGATCACGTAGTTTCTCGCGCGGCGCTTCTGTCGCAAGCAGCAAGCTAATTCCTCCTCGGCAGCACACTCTTTTCGAGAGCGCGCCATACGTCATACGTCGAAACAACCCTGCGCGCCTGAACCTGTCGCCGTTTCACCCAGTTCGCCGGAATGCCTCGCAGGGCGTCGCGTTTTGCTCGCAATATCGAGCCCCCTTGTCCGCGCAGTGCAAAACGCACGACGGCCATGATATTCGCGCACAGGTGCAAAGGCAGGCAGAGCCAGAACAGCAGTGCAGGCATGTTCTTGACATAGCACCACACCATGTTCCGATGCCCATGATAAACCGCAAAATCGCTGCGCTGACCACCCGTCGTCGCGGAGCCCACGTGATAGGCCACGGCATCGCTGACAAGCATGCATTTGTGCCCTGCCAACCTGAGGCGAAACGCCAGATCGACATCTTCAAAGTAACAGAAGTAGCTCTCATCAAAGCCCCCCTGCTCCAGCAAAGCGTCCCGCCGATACAGCGCAGCGGCAGCGCATGGCGCAAAGACCTCGCGATCCGCTATCGGCACATCCGCCACTCTCGCACCATGGCCATGACGCCAAGCCATGCCTGACACGTGAAAGCAATCGCCCACGCCATCCAGCAGCTCCGGCTTATTTGCCTTGATCAAACGACTCGCAAACATCGCGCAATCGGAGTACCTCGGAATAGCCTCGGCCATGGCCTGCAGCCAGCCTGCGTCAACGTAAGCATCGGGATTGATCAACGCGATCCAGTCACAGTCCTCGAGATACGGCAACGCAAGATTGTTCCCTCGCGCGAAGCCCGTGTTGCTATCCAGCCTGATGTACTCAGTGTTGGGGGGTCGGACACAATCAAGCGCTTCGGGCGCGCTCCTGCTGCAGTTGTCGATAATGACTACGCGCCTGAACTCGCCTCGCACCGCGGCAAGTGCAGCGAGACAATGCCGCAACTCGAAGAATGAATTCCAATTTACTATGACCACGCCAACAGTTGGGGGCAGCCTCTTGCATCCGCTAATCATATTGTCAGGTCACCACCGGAACCTTCCCACCGATCATCCCAAAGGCGAAAGAGGACGCATTCTTCGCGACACCCACATGCACCCTGTTTTCAGCTAGAGACGGACGGAATGACCATTGCATTCAATCGCCCTGCGAGCTATCAAGTTCAGACTCGAGCTTGCTTTACATAGAGGTAGTCGACCCACAGGCCAACCAGGGAATACTGTCCATATTTGAAGAAGTTGTAGCAGTTGTACTCCGGAACCAAATTCATGGTCGGAATTTCAGCCCCAGAATATGTCCCTTTGAGTTCATCGTTGATATAGAACCGCACAGTCGGTGGCGAGCCGCGTGTCGTTTCAATACGAAACACAACCCACTGGCTCAAAGGATGAGAGAAGCCCGTATCAATGAAGTAACCATTCGTATTGTTGAACGTGATGGCAAATTTCCAGGTTGACGTGTTTTCCCCCGGCGCGGAGTAATAGAACTCCAGAAAATTGCTTGGGTCATTCTGTCCGACAAAGCCAACACTCGACTGCATGTAGTTGGTGCTGTTGTAGAAAACCCGGGTTTCATAGACGATGTCTCGATTGACATTCCAGTTGCGCATATCAACATCGCCGCCTGCCGCATCGCCCCCGAAGCGCATCCGCGGCGAACCGGGCTGAGTGGTGTAGGTACTCAGCATGGCAGCTCCGCCCGACATGCTGGGCGCCATCTTGACCGAACCACCCCCCAGTGAGATCTGATACCTGGCGTCGATCGTCGTGCCGAGAAAGTCATCCAGCCAGACAGGCCCTCCGACCACCGCAGCGCTAGCCTCTCGGAGGCCCGCAATATCCAACACGGAAAGTCCAGCCATTCCGCCCATCGCGAGAATGCGACGGAGCAACGATCTTCTAGAAACCTCAGGAGAAGCGGGAAAATTGTTCCGGATTAGTTTCACGTGGCCTCCACGAATAAGGGAACATCAACCATAAAACATGCTGGACTCACTATCGCTCCACACCCTTCGTAATACTCAGTTCGCGGAGTCGATCCACTGCCTCACTACAAATTCTGGCATATGAGCCCACCATCTCATCATACGTTGTCATCTGTAGGCTCCGTTGCTGCGAACTCCGGCCCATCCTTACTCGTAAAGCCTCATCGCTCACCAAGCGTTCAATGTGTTTGGACAGTGCACGGCAGTCGCCGGGGGAGTAGAAAAATGCGTTCTCCCCCTCAACCACTTGCTCAAGCACGCCGAATACAGGGGTGGAAATAATTGGCAACCCGAAAACCATTGCCTCAAGAACAACACGCGGAAAACTCTCGGACCTCGAGCTCAGGACAAATAGATCAGCCGCCGCGTAAAAATCCGCCACAGCAGCTGTCGGCGGCAAAAAACGAATCTGCCGGCAATCAGCGCCAAGTAAAGACTTGCACTTGGCCTTGAAGTTCTTTGCATAACTGTTGCTATCGTCGCCAAGCAACACTATCTGCACTTTACTTGAACAAGCGTCGGGCAACGACAAAAGGGCCTCCAACAAGTCCGCCTGGCCCTTTCTTTCGCAGACAGTTCCTACGCACAGTATCGTTATCGTCTCCGCTTCCAAGCCAAGCTCACTGCGACGCCGACCGCGCTCAGCCACGTCTTGAGACGATGGAAATCGTTTGATATCGACGCCATTGTGGACTACCGCAAAATTGCCTTGCGTATCGAGGGCGTCCCAAACACGACGCGTTGCGTGCGCAACGAAGACCGTACGGTACGGAAGCCAGATGGCTGCGATAGCTTGCTGAGCAACAACATCTGGCAGAAACTCAAAATAGCTCCCCCAGTTTTCGCTTTCGCGGGGATTCCATACAGACGGCACCCCAGCTTTCGCCGCAGCCAGGATAGCGGGGAAGGTCAAGAGGGTATTGGCGAACACTAGCTCAGCACTGTAGCTCTGTAAGAGCGACGTCATTTCTCCGACAACGACCTCTAACCGTCTTGCCGTAGACAAGCGCTCCAACACTGGGGGAAGCAAAACCACAGGAATGCCTACGGCTTCATAATCTCCTCTAACAGGCCCATCCTGATACGAAACGAGTGTTGGAGACAAAACTCCCCGGGTCTTCAGAGCAGACATCAGTTCAAAGAGACTGATGGATGCTCCCTCTCGATTGAGATTGTGTGAGAACACAAGCGCCCTGAGAGGGAGGCTGCGCTCGGACGCCTCCGTTACATTCCGACTCGCCTTGGCCGCAGCTGTAGACGCCCCTCGACTCAAACAATAGAACGGCGGAGGCATAAAATGGTGACGCCGCAGAAAATACCGGATCTTGTGCAACAGTCCCGGCCATCCTCCCAACAAGAAAATCTCGCGAATCCGCGAAACCGCGCCGCGCAGAAATTGCCAGGAAATCATGCAAATTCAGATCTGAACACGTAAGACTTTGACGTCAGATTTGGATCTGAATGGTCCGTTGTCGAGAATATCAGCACACCATTCTCGACCCTGTAGCGCCCCCCGCCGTAGCACTCAATAGAAGACACAGGCGCATTAGGCCATCCAACCGGGCTTCCATCCTCATAAAGCATGAAGCGCGCAGAGCTTCCCGCTCTCTCTTCGCTGACAGGAAGACTGACCTGCCAAGCCTTGCCTCTGAGATGCTGAAAGGGGCCCGGAATTTCCGTCACGCGGGAGCGTGACGAAATGTCCTCCCAATAGTTTGCGCTGCCGGCAGGTCGAAACAAGAACTCGGTGTTTCCCTCCCCAGCCTTGATATGAATCAGCTCCATATTCAATCGACTTTTGGCAAATGCTTCGGTTTCCTTGTTACCCGCAAACTCCATTGGATAACCGCCCAGCCAATCTCGAACGTCATGCCAATACGACATGCCCCGCGATTGCTTATACCTGCGCATATGTGCAAACGGGCTCTTGCCGCGAATCAGGCAGCCCCTGATTGAGTCCTTCCAGGCGTAGCACCACTCCATCCACGCTTTCCTCAACGGACCCGCTACGTTGTACTCGCGTTTGACCTTCAGCCAGTACTCGGGAGATGGGTCGACATACACATCGGAGGAATACAAAGCAATATAGAAAACACTGCTCGGCCCCATGCAACGCGCCGCGTTCTCGATTGCCTTCCACATGCTCCCTGTGTGATGCAACACTCCCCAGCTATAAACAATATCGGCCTTCGGCAACATATCCACGAACTTTTCGTCCAGGACAGATCCTTGCATTACAGTCCAATTTTCAGGGCTCCCCGAAAGCTCACGCAACTTCTTCGTTGTCGCAACCGAATTGCTGTCGTAATCAAAACTGACGACGCGTGCAGCGCCAGACCTCCATGCGGCCAAAGAATGCAAACCACTACCACACCCAATATCCAGGAACGTCTTCCCAGTCAAATCATCCAGTTTTAAGAACCCGAGCAGATGCTTTCTGGAAATCTCTACGCGCTCATCAGAGAAATTTTTGTCTATGTAATCAGCCCAGTTGGCACCAAAACCAAATCTCATTTCCTCAGCGTCGCCTGCCGACTTTTCAGCTGCCGATTCTTTCATCGTTACTGTTCTTCCGGTAAGTTATAAATTGAAATAGTCTCGCGAATCATTCGATCCATCCCGAATCGCTCTCGAACAAATTCTGGCCCAGCCTCTGCCATGCGAGCCCGCAAATCGGCGGAGTCCAGCAAGCGAAGTACCGCCGCTTCCAGGGCGTTGAACGTCGCCAACATCAACGAGCAAACCCGTCCCTTCATGCAAGACTGCGTCAACTGCCCCGCCGGCTTTCGTCGAGACAACAGGGCAGCCAAGCCACTGCGCTTCCAACAAAACATTGGGCGTTCCCTCTTGAACAGAGCAGAGCAACTTCAACGTAGCAGATGAGAATATGTTCGCAATGTCCTTCCTGCGTCCAAGCAGCAATACCCTGCTGCTCAAATTATGACGTGCAAGAAACTCTTTGACTTCGTTTTCCAGCGGGCCGATCCCAGCTATCAGTGCAAATACATCAGCGTGCTGCGCCAAGACACGCCGCAAAACCTCCAGAAACACTAGCGGCTGTTTTTCTTCAGAGAGTCTGAACACCCCGGCAACAATGCGCGCCTCTTGAGGAATGCGAAGTTCGCTCCGGAAAGCATTTGCTTCGGCCGCTGTTGCGCGCACCAAGCCAGAAAACTCCACTCCGTTCAGAACAACATTCAGTTTCGTCCTCGGAACGTCTAGCCATCTCGCATAGTCCTCCGCACCGGCGTGAGAGTTGTTGATGAATCTAACGCTGGGAATTTTCGAAAGCTGGTTGTACATCGCATGAAAGTACGGAGATGCGAGGTATGGGAAATGCATTGGATTGACATTTCTCGTACTCAAAACCACCAAGGGAACATTCGCAAAAACGGCTGCTACCCCACCCCATATGTTTGGGTGATCCAACCACGAGTGAAATATATCCGGTGGATCTGACAATAATTCCCCCAGCACATCTATGGAAAAAGGCCAAAATTCCTCTGGAATGGTCTTCAGGCATGCGGGGCCGTCTGGCAGGTTGTTTAGCTCGCGTTCAAACACCGGATTAAAATTTTCGCCCGCAACGCGAACAACCACCCCCTCTTTCGCAAGAATTTCACTGTAATGGTCATGTTCTCCTGTTGGCTTGAACAATAGCAAAACAGTAACGTCATACCCTAGGCGACGACAACCGACAACACAATTACAAAGTTGTCTCTCAGCCCCTCCCGGCTGAAGACTCCCAATCAAATGCACTATGCGAGGCCGGCGGCGGACTATGCTTCGAGGCAAGGTCTCCGCGTTACGGCCCGCCCTCTCCAAGAAGCGCGCACGCTGACTCCAGTCAGCCCCGGAGTCACTCGGAGAAAAATATCTCTTGAAAATGTAGTCGCGATGCCGGCCTAGGACGGTACGACTAACTTTTAAGAAAGCCCTGCGTGCGAAATTCCTCAATGTTATACGTGGGCGCCACCTAACCCCAACCCATGCAGCATACTTACCCACCACTCATTCCTTATTAACTGGCATTTTTTCTCAGCCACAACTCGAGAACAAGCAGCGGCCACACCCGATAAATGGAAAAACCGCCATCCTCGCTCTGCCGGCAGACAATGTCCTCCAGTGTCTTATTATTCAAGTAATCTCTTAATTTACTACTCTGCCCAAGAAGAATTTCTTTAGCCAAGGAAAGTACATTTTCTTTTGACCAAGAGTTCTCCGGCAAGCCAAAACCAAGTTTCCGCCTACTCATCCATTCAGCAGGAAGATACCGTGAGGCCAGTTGCTTTAGTAACAGCTTTGTACCGCCCGGAGGCTTCCAACAAGCACGCACCTCCAGCCTCTCTGCAAATCTGGCGACCTCGCGATCCAACAGCGGGCAACGTACTTCCAGCGAGAGCTGCATGCTCATCCGGTCCACCTTCGCCAAAACGGCGCCTGGCATGTAGGTCGTTGCATCGAGCATTCGCATACGATGGAGTAACGGCAACCGAGCATCTTCAAGCCCCGCAGCCCATTCACTCAGCGTCTCATTTACGCCTTCAGGAATACCGTTCATGAGGTCACGCACTTGCTCTGGCTGAAATATCAGCCAGCGCGGTGACAGATAGGCGGAGGCTGCCTGCCAGCTACTACTGAAACCAATCCTCCGCAGCGTTCTGCGTGTCCAGCCCCCCTCCTCGTTGAGCGTGTCGCGATAACGGCCGTAGCCACCGAACAACTCATCTCCTCCATCGCCGGAGAGCGCTACGGTAACGTGCTCCCGTGCGTGCTGGCATAGCAATAGGGTCGGCAGGCAGCTGGAGTCTCCATTTGGCTCATCCAGGCGTGATGCAATTTCTTCAACGAGCGCTATAGCATCCGGCTTCAGGACTTGTTCGTAATGGTCGGTTCCCAAGTGACCGGCAATGTCTCTGGCTGCAAGATGCTCACTGTCATCCGAGCCTTCAAAGCCGATGGTGAACGTTTTCAGCTTTCGCCCAAGCTCTTTGGTAGCGATAGCCGCCACCAATGATGAGTCCACCCCGCCGGACAGAAAGGCGCCCAAAGGCACATCTGAGACCAGTCGTTTGTCCACGGCTGCAATCAAATGCAACGCCAACTGATCGACGTTTTCGACTCTGTCTACAGCTCGGGTCGGCTCAGCCGGGGTAAATCTGGAGTACTCCACAACCCTGATCTTAGGGGGGCCTTCTGCAGAAAAATCAGCTTCGAGATAGTGGCCAGGAGGCAGTTTTCTTGCGCCTGAAAATATTGTTTGTGGCGCGGGCACGTACTGCAGCAGCAGATAAAGAGAAAGAGCATCGCGATCCAGCGAAGCATCGAATTGCGGAACGGCGCGGAGCGCCCTCAGCTCCGATGAGAACGCAAACCATCCCTGACCTTCGCTGAAGTAAAGAGGCTTTTTTCCGAAGGGGTCCCTTGCCAACAGCAAGCGCTTCTCCCTCTCATTCCAAGCGGCGAACGCAAACATGCCATCCAGAACCCCCAATCGATCCGGATCCATGACTTCGAAGAGGTGGGGAAGAATTTCCGTATCGGTATGGGATTGGAAACGATGCCCTTCCGCTACGAGCCGAGAGCGAATTTGCTGAAAATTATAGATCTCGCCATTGAACGTAACCCAGACAGAACCATCCTCATTGGACATGGGCTGCCGACCATCTGCGCTCAAGTCAATGATTGATAAACGACGATGCGCTAACGCGCAACGACCAGAATGGTTAACCCAGATGCCGGCATCGTTGGGGCCACGATGAATCATTGAATCACGCATCTTGCGCGTGATATCGGTTAGCGCATCCCTGCCAAAGCCCGAGCCCCAATCAATCAACCCGGCTATTCCACACATCTTCCACACCTGCTCAACAATTGCTGCGCCATGCTTTTGGGAGACAAATTCGACTCGGCGTAAGCGCGTGCCTTCTTCCCCAAGCCTTTAAGGATGCTGCGATTATTCTCTGCGCCAACCAAAGAGTCCGCCACCTGATCCGGTGTCTCGGCATTCAATCCTGGCAGCGGATCTGAAAATCTCTGCGCAAATACTTCAGGCCTGAGCTTCGCCATTACCGGACGCCCCAACGCATAGGCATCTGTCGTTACCATTCCAGGGAATGAAGAACCAAACTGATCACAGATCAGATCTGCTGCGCGCATTTCGTCATAAAACTGCGTAAGTGGCATTTCGTCCAACCAATGGACTCGTTCTGAAATGCCCAACTCAGAAACTAGATTAAGCGCAGCTTGAAGATCTTGTCCTTTGCGCGGAAGCCTCAACTGCCCCTTTCCGCCCCTCTGGCAATAGAGCGCAAAGCCCTTGAGCAAGATGTCTGTGCCTTTAAAATCCATCGCACTCAATTCAGGATTTTTCTCTGGGAGATAAACGATTCGACTCCCGGACAAAATAGTGAGTACGCCATTGTTCGGCGCAGGCTTGGCGTTCAAATCAATTGTGTTGGAGAAGTACAACATCAATCGACGCTCATCACTAACTCCAATGGCGTCCAACATCTGATCACCCGTTGGGATCAAGCCCCGTTGTCCATAGCAAACCACCTCTGCGCCCAAAATTCCATCTCGCTGGCGTGCAACCAAGTCTGCCATGCGACGCAGATGTCTCCGACCTTGCGGGGAGCGCTTGAAGTCGAGGGCCCACCTGCGCGACAACAATTCTGGCAAATCAAAGTTGGCGTAGTAAGCGAGATCTGACCCCGTCAAGACTACAGCGTGCGGTGTCTGCAAATAAGTCGCCAATGCAGGTCCCACATCATTGAGAACAACCAGATCAACGTTGTGTGTCAGCTGATGTACAACCCTATCCAGCGCAGGACTTTCAAAAGCCACATCCTCATCAGTCAGGTACGAGCAGTCCACAATCCAGTCTGGATACGCAGCCGCCCAGTCAGGATAGCGAGCCTCCGGACGGTGCAAAGTTTCCTTGCGGTTTAGAACAAGACGAACTTGGTGGCCAAGCAAGCGCAGCCCCTGCGCCAGCAATAGCGGGTAGTTATTTGTGTTACCGAATATAGCTATGGATAGCGGTTTCACTTTTCGCATTACTCAACAATGACCTTGTCAGGAGTGCGGCTACGGACATGATCACGCGCACTGGTACCACAATTGGCAATCAGATCCAGCACTGTCACTGCGCCCTCGAATGCGCCCCACAGCTGCGGATAGGGCGCGTAATCGTAAGACTTGTACTCCAGTCGAATGCCATTGCGGCGAAAAGCCTCTTTGTCCAGATAGGCGTCAGCGCTCGGACCACTCAGATAGGTCGTAGCGTTCAGCTTCTTCAACAAATCAATCAGACGCTCTGTTTTCGTTCCGGTAAGGGAAAGCGTTTCCGAACCAAGCAACGAAGTTGCAATGCCAAGGTATGCACACAAGCGCGTGGTCAATTCACGATTCAGATCGCTGATCGAGGCAAAACTATCGGCCTCGATTGCGGACAGAAGGCTCAATGCATCATTCGCGAACGGGGCCTGCCGATATTGCTCCTGAAACTTCCGCAAATGCTTCCTGCGCCAATCCGTTGAGTAGTCAATTCGCGTGTCACAAATGAGCTGACTAACTTCCTTGTAGGCCACTGGCACAGTCAGCCATTCAGTACCTGAACTGGTCTTGATGCGATTCCGGTTGCGCCAGTCGGCTTTTGTGTACTGGATGTCGTCGTGAAAAACAAAAACATCGACCTGGTTGATGAAATCGAAATAGCCTCGCCACGGGATGTACGACGACTGGATGACCCCAACCCTCACCAGTTCGACCTCGATATAGCCGGTGGGATTGCTGTGCCAGGCAAACTTGTGGATCCTTGGACGCTTCCCAAAACGTTTCAGGAAGTATTCGTCAACAGCCTTGGTTTCTCCACCAAACGTATCCACTGCGTACTCATCAACGACGATGATGCCGCCAGGCGCCATCTTTGGGACGAAGTACTCCAGTGCGACTCGGGTCGGCTCATAGAGATCAAGGTCCAGATTCAAAAGTGCGATACGCAGCCCCTCACCCTTCTCCGTCGTATAGGCGGGGATTGTGTTGCAGACATCGCCTTTGACGAATTCGATGCGATTCTTGTGGCGCAGATGACGATCATGATTCATCGCATGCTGGGCAAGATCGAGATCCGCCTCAACAGACCCGCCGCCGAAGTACCCCCCGGGCACCACATCCTGTGCTGGATCCTCAGGGCCGTCTTCCTTGCTGATTTCGGGGAATCCGGAAAATGTATCGAAGCCTATGACAGTCTTTCGTATGTCGGTCGGGCAGAATATTTCGCACAGTTTGGCCCAGGTGAAGGTCGAGGCCCCGCGAAAGACTCCAAGGTCAACGATGACGCCCGGCACTTCGACAATCTTCTTGAAGATCTCGTAGTGAGCCAGAAACCGGGCAATGTTGTAGCGCGGCGTCGTGACGGGAAAGTTCCGGAACAAATCGAACGTCGAGAGTTCGGTACTTGCGAACAATTGTTCCAGCGCTTCTCTTTGAAGCCGCTCTGGCTCGTGACGATCGGACATGTCACTCATGCGAGATCCCTCCCACCTTTGTTTGCGCGGTACCCGTAGCCTTCTTGCGCGCAACAAACAGCTTGCGGGTCATCTGCTGGCAATGTTCATACTCCGGATTGTCAATGACGAGCTCAGAGATTGCGCGGCTGACGCCGTCGTAGACCGTGAATGCATCGTCAAAACAGAGCCATCCACCTGGCACAAGGTGCCTGTCGATATTCTGGATGTCTTCACGCACCGCTTCGTAGCCGTGGTCGCCATCGAGGAATGCCAACCGGCACTGAAAATCCGGCCCGCGCTTGGCCAGCAAGGAGCCCAGGTCTCCTCTATGAGCCATCACGACGTCGTCCAGCCCCCTCGCAGCAACCGTCTCGCGGAAGCAGTCGTAGACGCTGTCATAGGTTTCGTAGATCTTGCTGGTTTGCGACTCGAACGCTTCCTTCCAGACGGTCTGTTCCTGATACCCGACATAGCGCTTGCCATCAATGACCATATCGAAGGAGTAGGTTCCGTCGGGGTTCTGCTTCCAGTCATCCCTGGCAGGGAACAGATCCACACAATGCACCTTTGCACCACCGGTGCTTCTGGCGGCGGACGCCAGTACGACAGCCGATCGCCCACACCACGATCCCACCTCCACGATGTCCCCCGACAACCCTGCCGTTGCAAGCGTCAGGGTATAGAGCGCAAACAGCTGATCTATCGGTGTCCAGCCGTGTACGTTATTGACCAGCGCCTCGATCTGGGACCATGCGGGCGTCGTCATGCTGCTCTCAGTGCTTGAACTCATAGTGATTGGGTTATTCAGTGAGAAATGTTCGGCAAAACCGCTGCCATGGCATCGCGGCAACGCAGTTCGTCGTGTTGGGAAAGCGCTGGATAAATCGGCACGGAAACCGTGGTCTCGAAATGCTTGACTGCGTTGGGAAAGGCGGCATCTGGCAAACCCAGCGCCCGGTGAAGCAACTCATCTACACCTCGCCTGACCTGCACGCCCAAGGCAGAAAATGCCTCCTGGCATGCAGCCAGGCCGCCGGGGACTCGCAGCGGAAACCTGAAAAACATGCTGCGCGGGAACAGGGCAGATTGCAACAAGTCTGGGTTGCATGCGTTGACGGTGTCTATGTATGCGGCGGCGATCTCCTGCCGTCGCGCCAGCCCTGACTCATAACGTTCCAGCTGAGAAAGGGCCAGCGCCGCAGCAAGCTCGGACATCGGCGACAACAAGCGCCCGGCGTAAACGCCGCCAATGCCCGCGCTACCGTCACGGAAAGCGCGCATGCGCAGCAGAGCCTCGGGGTCCGACGTCACCACCACACCGCCCTCGCCAGCCGTCAAACACTTGGTGGGATGAAGAGAGAGCACAGCCACATCCCCCATGAGAGGTCTTTGTCCCTTCGCACCCACGGCTTGTGCGCAATCTTCGATGACAGGCAGCCCCAAGGAGCGGATGGCGCCGATATCCGCAAAGATGCCGTACAGATGAGGCGCGACCACTGCTCGCGTTCTATGGCTGCGGACTTTGTCCACCTCGGACGCGGTGATGACCCAATCGGGGCCAACATCACACAGGACAGGCGTGGCACCGACCGAAAGTACGGCCTCCAGTACTGATCGACAGACATAAGTGGGAAGTATCACTTCGTCGCCAACGCCAACACGCAAGCCATGCAACCCTAACCAGATACCCGCAGCGCCAGAGCCAACGGCAACACCATCAGCGGCACCCAACCACTCGGCCAGACGCTGCTCAAGCAAGCGCACGCGGGCTCCCTGTCCGAGCATTGCCGAGGCCAGCACTTCAGACACGCCTGCAATGTCGCCAGGCGTGATCCACGGCCGTGAGTGCGGTATGACTTCCATCAGCCCTGCCTCATCTCCTTGACGAGATCCGCGTAGCCCTGCCCCTCGTCGGGCCAGCGCGTCTGTTTCCAGTCAGGGCACTGCCCGCAGAAGCCGTGCGCGGCGTAGTCATTGCTCGTATGTGCAGCCCGGAGCTTTTTGTAGAAATCACTTTGCCAGACATCGGCAACGCTTGTTTCGCGATAGTCACAAATCGATGATCCCTGGGTCCAGTCAGCCGGACAGAATGACAAATACCCTCTCGGGGTCAGGACAATGCGCTCCCATGGATACACACAGGGACGACGCTGCTCGGTACGCTGTTCCGTGCGCATGATTCTTGCCACATTGACCACCGCCCCCGCTGCCGAATGCAGTCGGCGAACCACAACGGAATTCACGCCCTGCTCGGTCCAGAAGCTCCGGAAAGCGTCCACTTCGTGCGTATTTTGTGGCTGCTCGATGAAGCTGACCACAACCTTGGTGGCGGAGCCTGACTGTCTGATCCAGGTGAGCAAGTTGATGACGTTTGTTCGTGTGACATTGAGATCGCCATTCACACGAACCTTGGCGTAGGTTTCCTCCGTCATGGCGTCAATGCTGATGTCGATCATGTGCACGCCTGAATCGAGCAGGCGTCGCGTGCGCTTCTCGTTCATGATCGTGCCATTGGTTGTCAGCGTAACGAACACGCCGGAGTTGCGAACCGCGTACTCGATCATCTCGTAGCCCTTGGGATGAACCAGCGGCTCCCCCTCACTGGAGTACCGGATGTACTGGGTCAAGCCGGCGCCACGGTCTCGCACCTCATCGACAATCCTGGCATTGAGCGCAGGATCAAGATGGCGGGCCTCGTAGAAAGGCGACTCCTTGAACTCTGGATGAGGGCAATGAATACACGCCAGGTTGCACACCTCGGTCACATCAATGATGACTTGTGACGGAAAGTCTGCGCTCAGTCGCCCGCCAAAATCATAATCGCTCGCCGCTCCGGACTTGAATTCAACGCTGTTCATTGAGCCTCCTTCGTATTGCGCAGCACCTGCTCCAGCTGCTCGATAACGTAGTCCGCGTCGGCAATCGTCATTCGCGCACTGATCGGCAGAGTCATGATTTCCTCTGCAACATGCTCGGTCACAGGCAAAGCTCCACAGTTCGAATCGAGATACAGGGGCTGCCGATGCAGGGGAGCGTAGTGAATGCTGGCCCCCACATTCCTGGCCCTCAGAGCGAGCAGAATCTCGTTGCGTGACATGCCTGTTTTGCTCGGCTCAAAACGCGCGACAAGGAGATGACGCGCATGCCGCTCTTCAAAGACCTCATCCTGAAAAGGCAAATCGTCAGGCAAACGCGCCTTATAGTGGGCTGCAACACGCTTCCGCTGCACGGCCATGTCATCGAGTCGCCGCAACTGCACGCGACCAATGGCTGCCTGCAGATCGGTGAAGTTCATCTTGTAACCCAGCTCGGCGATTCCGGCGGCGGGAACCGTGGATGGCTTGATGTACCGGGACCAGGCATTTGACGCCAGACCACTCATTCGCAAACTGCGAAGGCGCTCGGCTTTGTCTGCATCGAAAAGCGCAATGGCGCCACCGTCCGCGGTGGAGAGATTTTTGTTGGCGTAGAAACTGAAGCAAGCTGAGTTGCCCGACGCTCCGACGCGCTTGCCATTGGCGTAAGTAGCGCCAAGTGCATGAGCTGCGTCTTCGACAATAGCGACGTTCCCGGGCAGCGCCTCGCGCAACGCATCAACGTCGATGGCGTAGCCACCATAGTGGACAACCACGACCACCTTCGTTCTGGGGGTTACCTTGGCCACGATGGTCTCTGGTGTGACGCACAGGCTATGGATGTTTACGTCACAAAACACCGGGGTAGCGCCCAGATACAGCGCCGCATTTGCTGTTGCGCACCAGGTCAGGCTCGGCACGATGACTTCGTCTCCCGGCCCAACGCCTTCGGCAAGCAGCGCGAGAAAAAGCGCCGAGGTACAAGAGTTGACTGTCACCACCTCTGGTGCGCCGATGTACTCGGACAGCTCTCTTTCGAAAGAAATCGTTTCCTGACCCATGCCAACCCAACCCGAACGCATGACACGCGCCACCGCGTCGATTTCTGCGTCGGTGAAATCCGGGGTACCAAAAGCCAGGTAGCTTTCTCTCTTACTCACATCCACTTCCTTGTCTTGAGCTGGCGACAACTTCTCTGATATCGAGCGTGGCGGGCAGGCTGACGAAGCCATCAATCATGCCCTCCTGCCGGGGCGCCATCCTGAACTCATAAGCATGCGGAACCATATCCACAAAACGCCAATCCGCGCCCGACTCCATCGGTGGATGCGCAAGCCCGAAAGCGAGCGCATAAGTGCCGTGCTGCAACGGCAGCTTGATAGCCCATTCAAACACGTAGCAAGCGCCCGCCTTGTAATGCCACGACATCTCGCGCTGCAAACGCGTATCGAAGAAAGCGACATCCGTGCCTTGCAGCGTACGTATCTTGATGGCGAGGTTCAGATTGCTCAAGTCTTTTGCGAAGCGAACAATCACGCGAATGGTTGCCACATCATCAAAGTCAAAATCGGTGCTGTGCGCATCACCACGCAGCACCTGGACATTGAGAATCTCTGCTTCAAAGCTCCCCGCACGATGATGCTGCGCCCTTTGCTGAAAAGCTTCGATGCCGAAACTATAGTCATCACCGATGACTCGTGGCACGACGCCAACAGCAACATCCTCGACCCTGGCGACTTCCGGACGAATGCTCGGGGTGTTGAGTTCACCAGCCATCGGTTGCTGCGCCTGTTGATTCCTGTCTTCGATCTGCATCTTGGCATAGAGATCGGACACAACCAATGCTGCGCCCTGGGCCCGGACGACACCGCCATCGAGCAAGACTGCGCGCTGGCACAGCTGCCGCACTGCGCTGATGTCATGACTGACAAACAGCAGCGCCACGCCAGCGTCCACAAGGCGTGCAATCCTCGCCATGCACTTGGCCTGGAAGAACATGTCGCCCACCGCGAGCGCCTCGTCCACGATCAACACTTTGGGATCAACAGCCGTCTGCACGGCAAAGGCAAGCCGCATCATCATGCCGGAGCTATAGGTCTTGACCGGCTGGTCAATGAACTTCCCAATATCTGCAAAGGCAGCAATATCGTCAAAGCGCTCTTGCACTTCTCTGCGCGACATACCGAGGATTTGAGCGTTCAGGAAGACGTTCTCCCGGCCGGTGAACTCCGGGTTGAAACCGCTACCCAGTTCGAGCAAGGCAGTAATGCGGCCAGTCGTGCGGACCGCGCCTGCGCTTGGCGTCAACGTGCCTGCGATGATCTGCAGCAAAGTGCTTTTGCCGGCACCATTGCGCCCCAGCACTCCGACAGCTTCGCCAGGCTTGAGCTCAAAGCTGACATCCCTCAGAGCCCAATGCTCACGATATAGCTGGCGTTGCCTGCCACCGAATAAGCCATGCATGCGATCCAGCAAGGCCTGCTTCAGACGGTCTTCGGGACTCTGGAACATCCGGTAGCACTTGCTGACGGCATCCAGCTGTATGGGTGATGTCATGGCGCAGTCAGATAACGTCCGCGAAAGCGGGGCGGGTTTTCTGGAACACCCAGAGTCCACCGACCGCCATCAAGAGTGAAACGACGGAGTAAGCCAGCCAATGCGACCAATCTGGCTGAACGCCGGAAATGAGGGCCGCCCGCAATGCCTCGACAGGATAAGTCAGGGGATTCAAGTAGATCAGCTTCTGCACAAGGAGCGGGACCGACGATATCGGGTAGAACACCGGGCTCAGAAATAGCAGAACCGACATCGCGACCCCCATCATCTGGCCGAGATCGCGGAAGAAAATGCCGACAGCGGAGAGAAACCACGCCAAGCCTGCTGTCAGCAACAGCAGGGGAAAAAACACCAGCGGCACGTAAAGCACCGTCGCCGGAATTGTCTGATGCCGAACAAGCAGGAATATGCCAATCAAGAGCAGCCCGATCAAGGCATTGAACATAGCCGAGACCAGGTGCGAGACCGGCAACAGCTCGAGCGGAAAAACCACTTTCTTGACGTAGCCGGGATTGGACAGAATTGCCGCGGGAGATCGCGTCAGCGTCTCGGAAAACAACGCATGCACGATGAGGCCGCAATACAGCATGGGCACGAAATCCTGGATGTCGCCACCACTGCCCCAGCGCGCATTGAATACCCGACCAAAAACGAAGGAATAGACCCCTAGCATCATCAGCGGATATACGAGCACCCAGACAAAACCCAGCATCGTGCCGCGATAGCGCGCGGCGATATCACGGACGACCAGCGAGTGGAGCAAGCTTAGGTTGGCGTAGAGGCTCTGGACACCCGAAGAGATGTTGTATCGGCTCAAAGCAGCTTTTCCGTTTCCAAAGACCCTGCCAAGGATGCCTTGTGTGCGGCAGCTCCTGCGTCCAGACTCTGCGCCCCTCCGCGCAGGTCATACAAAGCAATGGTTTCGCGGACCATGCGCGCCAGGCCAAACTTGTCTCGAACGAAGTCCGGACCGAGCTTTTCTGCCCCTGCACGATCTGCCAAAGAGCCCACGTACCTGCTCACCAATGCGGCAATTTCTTCTGCGGTGCCCGTACTCGCCAGAAAACCGGTGTGCCCTTCAGCGAAAGACTCCCGAGCACCACCCGCGTCGGTCGAAACAATTGGCAGCCCCAACCACTGCGCCTCGAGTATCACATTTGGAGTTCCCTCGAACTCCGATGTCAGAACAAAGACATTCATTGCTGACAGGGGCGTAGCCACATCCGGACGTGCGCCTGGCAAATGCACGCGGCTCTTGAGGCCATGAGCATTGATGAAGGACTCCATTTCACGACGCAGAGGCCCTTCTCCCACTACCAGGAAATGTATGTCGGGATAACGGTCTGCCAGAAGCGCAGCCATCTGCAACCACAGCATCGGTCGCTTTTCTTCCCAAAACCGGAAAACAGACCCGACGACCAATGCGCCATCAGGGATACCCACTGCTCGCCGATAGCCCTGCATGGCCTCATCATCGACACGTCGCAGATCACCAAGATCAACGCCGTTGCGAACGACCGCGAAGCGCCCCCTTGGCAACCCCAGCCATCGCGCGTAGTCCTCCGCTCCCGCTTCACTGTTGTTCAGGAAGCTGACGCACTCCAGAGAAGCTAACGCCCTGTATGCCGGATACATGTAACTCTGGTGGTAGCTGAAATTCATCGGCGTGACATTCCGACTTGCCAGTACAACTCTGGGCACGCCGGCAATGACGGCAGCAATCCCTGCTTTGATACTGCTGGCATCCTGCCAGGCATGCACAACCTCGGGACGCCTTGCGCGGAACTCTTCGACGAGATTCAGGATTTCCTCGATCAGACCCGATGCGATATCGGCAAGCAGCTCGGCGACCTCGGGACGAACTGTATATAGGCCATCTTCGACCAGGGAAACGCTGCGCCTGACCTGGCTCACTTCAATGTCCGCCGCATGCAGTTCATGCAGGAAAAAATCCAGATTCGGTGCGTGATCAATGTATTCGGCTAGCAAGCTGACAGATTCGCACAGGCCAGAGGCTTTCAAGCCAATCAGCGTGTTGACGATCTGTCGTTCGGCACCACCCGCTGCCAGGCCCGCATTGACCAGTAGCACGCGGCCCCGAATGCACTCGTAGTCTGCATTCTTTGCCGCAGCCTGCGCGCTTTGCAGCAGCGCCGTATAGAGCACCTCTTGGGCCCCACCCGCTTCGTCCACTGGCTTGCTTCCCGAAACCGCAGACAGATCCTCACGCCTGAACAGAGCTCGCCACAATGTCCGCAGCAGGGGGATTTTTTTTGCGATTGCGACACCCTTGCGCAGAGGGTGGCTCTCAGATCGCAGGGATATGTTGCGTATCAGCTTGTCTCCCGCACGCCACAACAGGAAGCGATACATGGACAGCTTCTGGAACCTGCCATTGATCAGGCAAATTACATGGCGCCTCCCGCTTCTCACGACTTGCGTGCTCATCTCTCGCGTGAGCATGAGTTGTGACGCCATGAAAACGATGGGCGCATGTACTGTCGGCAGCTGCCAGCCTCTGCCATCAAATCTGCCGAGCCAGGAAGCCGGAAAGCGTGCCACCACTTCCGGATCCGGGTCTCTCAAGACCAGTCCTTTGCAGATCGGGTCGTCGTGCAGCGCGCTAACGTCTTCAATTGCAATCTTGTACGGAATGGCAATGACCGCGCCATCCAGTCCCATATGTCTGATGAAGTCGATGGTCGACGCGATTTTTTTGTTCATGCGGGCTTGCTCGCCAGAACCAGCACACCCGCCGTCGAGAGATCGCTGTCGGAAAGTGTTCGAAAGCGCTTTGCCAGTTGTTGTTTCGTCATTTCATTCGTCACTGTTTGCGCAAGCTGCACACCAATATTCAACCCCGCCAGCCTGATCAGACGCAGATGCTCAGAACAGGGGAGACGATTGATGAACCATGGGCGCCCTCCTCGCATCAGGCCCCAGATGAAATCAGCGTATTTCCAGTGCCCGTTCCACTCTGGCGCCGTATCGTGACTGCGAAGGTCAATCTGGTGGGACATGAAGCCTCCCGGCTTCAAACAGCGGGCGCACTCTGCGTAGGTTTCCTCGAGTTTGTCAACGTGCTCCATGACGGCCTGTGACACGATGAAATCCACGCTCTGACCCGGAATTTCATTCATTCGCCCCATCGGTGCAAGATAGCGAATCGGGCCAGTCATCAACTCACCCTCCAGGGCAGCCCGGAGTTTTCCAATCCGCGAGGGATCAAGCGAGCGAGCGAGTCGCGACTCACCGAGTATCCCGGCAGGAAAACTGTAGTCGTTCAGGGTTGGCTGCACTTCCGAGAACTCTCCGCCGGAAGGAATCGGCACCTTGTCAGCCAGCAGCTTCACCAGCTTGTCAAAAATCAGCAAATTCGATGCGCTGGAAGCATGACGCACAGCATCGATTGCATAGTATTGCTCCGCGCCGGCAAGCAGCGCCATGAGGCCGATTCCAAGCGAGTCACCAGGCCCAAGTTCGACCACGGTGCGGGGATCAGTCGCGAATCCGTGACGATCTGCGACGACCAGATGACGCAAGTAGACGGAATAGCAATATTCGGCAGAGACGGTTCCACCTGTACCAACAGGTGGGGTAACAACCGTTGATTTGATACCTCGAAGAATGCTTCGCCAGACGGGGGTACTCATCTCAACTCCCGACGCTACATTATTGCCACTGGTGCGGGGGGCGCCAGCGGTGCTGCGACGGGATCAATCCATGTCTGGAACCACAGCTCAAGCATGAGCAGCGCCCAAAGTCGGGTATGGTGAAGCCGTACGCCCCGGCAATGCTCATCCAGCATGGTCTTGACGTACGTCGGGGTAACCAGCCCTCGCTGGCTTGCCTTCACACTGAGTAATGTGTCATAGGCAAACGCCTTGAGCTCCCCCCTGAGCCATTCATCAATCGGTACGCCAAAGCCCATCTTGGGACGATAGAGCACCTCATGCGGCAGGTATGGCTCCAACGCAGATTTCAGGATGGACTTGGTTACACCGCCCTCCATTTTCTGCGCGGCCGGGATACGGGCAGCCCACTCCATGAGCTGGTGATCGAGCAAGGGAGATCTGGCCTCGAGCCCATGCGCCATGCTGGCGATATCGACCTTCACCAGAAGATCATCTGGAAGATAAGTGTGAATGTCTGCCCAGGCTGCGCCGCCCACATAAGATCTGGACTGGCGGAAGAACGGCTCCAGCAGATCCAGTGACGAATCATGCAGAAGTGGCCGAAGATTCTGGTCATAGCCAGCCACTTTGTCGTGTTCGTAGAAGTAGGCCATCGACGGTGCATAGCGGCGCGACTCCTGTTCACTGACATAGGAGAGCCAGCGCCGCGCAACGCGCAACACTCGGTAACGATCTACGCCAGGCGGGATAGCCCGAACGATTTGTGATGCAAGCCGCCGGACAGGTCTGGGCAAGCTGCTGATCCACTCCGTCTGCAAGCACTGCGAATACCGCGAGTAACCGAGAAAACTTTCATCACCGCCATCACCGTTCAATGCGACGGTGACATGTCGCCGGGCAATCTGTGACACATAGTAGGTCGGGATGGCGGAAGGGTCCGCGAAGGGTTCGTTGTAATGCCAGGCGAGCCTCGGCAGGATAGCCGCCGCATCGGGCCGAACGACCATTTCATGATGATCTGTGTCATAGCGTTCGGCAACCATGCGCGCATACGCCCGCTCGTCGTACCCTGCTTCGTCAAAGCCGATGCAGAAGGTTTTGACTCGACCACTGGAATGGCGCGCCATCATTGCAACCACGGCTGACGAGTTGACGCCACCGGAGAGAAACGCCCCGAGTGGCACGTCGGAAATCATGCGCAACCGTACTGATTCATCGATCAGCGAGACAAGCTCTTCTTTCAGCTCGGACACAGGTCGTGACTGCGCCAACGCCGGCTCCGGCAATGCCCAGTACTGCTTCACGGCCAACTGTCCATCACGCGCGATCACCATGTAACTGGCCTGCGGCAGCTTCTTCACTCCCTTGAAGGCTGACCACGGGGCGGGAACATACTGCAGCGTCAGGTAATGGTGGATAGCTTCGTAATCAGGCTCACGCTTGAAGCCAGGCCAAGCCAGAATGGCTTTGATTTCAGAGCCGAACAGGAAGACACCTTCGTGCCAGGCATAGAAAAGGGGTTTCTTGCCCACCCGGTCGCGGGCCAGAATCAATCGCTCTTCTTTTGCGTCCCACACTGCGATGGCGAACATGCCTCGCAACCGCTGGAATACCTGCTCGCCCCAGCACTGGTAGCCCGCCAGAATTACCTCGGTATCCGTATGGCTTCGGAAGTGATAGCCGAGACTCGCCAGTTGAGCACGGAGTTCTACGAAATTATAGATTTCGCCATTAAAGACGATGCTGACACCGCCATCATGGCTCGACATTGGCTGATGGCCAGCAGCAGTCAAATCAATGATGGATAGCCTTGCGTGCCCAAGCGCTATGCCCGAACCAACCCAGGTCCCTTGATCATCCGGGCCACGATGCTCAATGGCTCCTACCATCCGACTTATGGTTGCAGCAATATTCGCGGGGTCGGATGATCTGGTGGCAAATACGCCAGTGATTCCACACATCTTTTTGCGCTTGTTTGTCCGGATTGAGCCATGCGTATCGAGGCCATGTGGCCTTCGAGTCCGCTCATTTCGAAGCCCAAGATGGTACAGCAGGCAAAGCGCCTTTCGCTCTCAAGACATGACTAAACCAGTCATCTCCCTTCGCTGAGCAAGCCGAGCAAATACTCTCCATAACCACTTTTTCGTAGCGGCGCTGCAAGCAGCGCAAGCTGCTCTTCAGATATCCATCCATTACGCCAGCAAATTTCTTCCGGGCTGCAAATCTTCAGCCCCTGACGCTTTTCCAGAGTTTGAATGAACTGACTGGCCTCGATCAGACTTTCATGCGTCCCTGTGTCCAGCCAGGCGTCGCCGCGCCCCATCAGCTGCACATTCAGATTCCCACGTTGCAGATAGATGCGATTGACATCAGTGATCTCCAACTCTCCACGTGCCGACGGCTTGAGGTCGCGCGCCACCTGCACCACTTCAGCGTCATAAAAATACAAACCGGTCACTGCGTAACGACTCTTGGGCACCGGGGGCTTTTCCTCGATGCTGATCGCACGCCCTGCCGGATCGAATTCGACAACACCGTACCGCTCCGGATCCTTTACTGAATACGCAAAAACCGTGGCGCCATCGGTCTGCTCATCCGCCTTGCGCAGGCGCGCGATGAGGTCGGTGCCGTAAAAAATGTTATCGCCCAGTACAAGCGCCGACGGAGCGCCTCCGAGAAACTTTTCGCCGATGACAAAGGCTTGCGCGATGCCATCCGGCTCGGGCTGGACCGCGTACTCCAGCCGTATTCCCCAAGCACTTCCATCGCCCAGCAATTGCTGAAAACGTGGCGTGTCCTGCGGGGTGGATATGATGAGGATGTCCCGAATTCCCGCCAGCAGCAGCGTGCCGAGCGGGTAATAAATCATCGGCTTGTCGTACACCGGCAACAGCTGCTTGGAAACAGCAAGCGTAATCGGGTGTAAGCGCGTACCCGACCCTCCGGCGAGGATAATGCCTTTGCGCTTCGTATCAGTCATGATATTCGAGCCTGTCTCTGCTGCTATGCCAGCAGTTCATCGAGCATTCTCTGCACGCCGTTTTGCCACGGAGGCAGGAACAGATCAAAAGTTTCCGCGCAACGACGAGTGTCCAGCCTGGAATTGAGGGGGCGGCGCGCTGGTGCAGGATAGTCCGCGCTGGTAATCGGCTTGACGTCAGAAATACGCAGTTGCTTGCCGCGTGCACGCATTTGCGCGAAGACAAATTCCGCATAGCCATGCCAGGAGGTTTCACCCGTCGCCGCACAGTGAAAGATCCCCTTGATGTCGCGATCTCTCTGCGCGGCACGCAAGGCATGCGCGGTCATGTCTGCCAGAAAATCGGCCCCAGTCGGTGCGCCGATCTGGTCAGCGACAACACTCAGGCTCTCGCGCTCCATCGCCAGACGCATCATGGTCTTGGCGAAATTCGTACCGCGTGTGGCATACACCCAGCTGGTGCGGAAAATGAGGTGATGGCACCCCGTCGCAGCAACGCGCAACTCACCCTCGCGCTTTGTCCGTCCGTACACCGACAACGGATGGGTGACATCGTCTTCTTGCCAGGGCGCATCGCCGGAGCCGTCAAAAACGTAATCCGTGGAGTAATGCACGAGCAACGCGCCGGTACGCGCCGCTTCTTCGGCAAGGATTCCGGGGGCAACCGCGTTGATCGCATGAGCGCGTTCCGGCTCACTCTCGGCCTTGTCCACCGCCGTATAGGCCGCAGCATTGACGATCACTGCGGGCCTGAATTCGCGCACGCAACGCGAAAGCGCATCGGAGTCAGCCAGGTCAACCGTTGAACGGTCCGCTGCCCGAGCCCAGCGCGACAACATTTCCCAGCGGAGCAAGCGCACGATGCAACTCCCAACCCAGCTGACCGCTCTTGCCGAACAGCAGGATGTCCATGTTTCAGGCTCCACGATCCGCGTAGTTGCGAGCCAGCCACTCCCGGTAAGAGCCGCTCTGCACGTCGGCCACCCAGTCACGGTTGTCGAGATACCAGCGCACCGTCTTGCGGATACCCGTAGCAAAGGTCTCTGCTGGCCTCCAGCCAAGCTCCCGCTCGATCTTGCGGGCATCGATGGCATAGCGCCGATCGTGTCCAGGGCGATCCGTCACGAAACGGATCAGGCGCTCGTAAGGACCGGCCGGATCCGGTTGCATCTCGTCGAGCAAAGCGCAAACCGTGCGAACGATGTCCAGGTTGGCCATTTCGTTCCAGCCGCCCACGTTGTAGACCTCCCCCGGCCGCCCAGACTGCAGAATGCTTCGGATCGCGGCGCAATGATCCTTGACGTACAGCCAGTCACGAATCTGTTGCCCGTCACCGTAAACCGGTAGCGGTTTGCCGGCCAGCGCATTCACGATCATCAACGGAATCAGCTTTTCGGGAAAATGAAAAGGCCCGTAGTTGTTGGAGCAGTTGCTGGTCGTTACGGGCAGCCCGTAGGTGTGATGCCAGGCCCGCACGAGATGATCACTGGCCGCCTTGCTCGCCGAATACGGGCTGTTGGGTTCGTAGGCATTCGTCTCGGCAAACGGTGGGGCCTCCGAACTCAGGGAGCCATACACTTCATCAGTGCTCACATGATGGAAGCGAAACGCAGCGCGCCCCGCTGCATCCAGACCACTCCAGTAGGCTCGTGCGGCTTCAAGCAGCGTGAAGGTCCCCGTCACATTTGTACGCATGAATTCGCCCGGGCCATGAATGGAACGATCTACATGGCTCTCGGCAGCAAAATGCAGTACGGCGCGGGGCTTGTGCTGCGCTAGCAGGCTGTCCACCAACGGCCTGTCGCAGATATCCCCCTGCACGAACACATGGCGGGAATCCTCCTTCAACCCCGCCAGACTGGACAGGTTTCCAGCGTAGGTCAGCGCATCCAGATTGACGACGGGCTCATCGTTCACGTCCAGCCAGTCAAGCACGAAATTGGCGCCGATGAACCCAGCCCCACCGGTCACAAGGATGCTCATTCAGCATCTCCAGCAGGTGCGCGCACCTTATCCAGACAGGCAAGAACCGCATCATTGACGGATAGCCGACCCAGATCGAGCACCAGATCCGGCTTCAAAGGAGCTTCGTAGGGAGACGACACACCCGTGAAGTCGGCCAATTCTCCAGCACGGGCTCGCCGATAAAGCCCCTTTACGTCGCGCTGCTCACAAACACTCAGATCCGTCGAGACGTGCACCTCGATGAAGCGGTTTGCGCCAATCCGTTCACGGGCCCGGACGCGATCAGCCTCGAATGGCGAAATCAGCGCTGCTACCACCGTAATCCCCGCGTCATTGATGAGGCGGGCGACCTCCGACACACGGCGAATGTTTTCTGATCTGCCTGCCTGCGAGAAACCAAGGTCACTGCACAAGCCACCGCGCAACACGTCACCATCCAGCACTGACACGGGCTTCCCCTGCCCTTGCAAAACAGTTTGCAGCGCGATGGCCAAGGTCGACTTGCCAGCCCCCGACAATCCCGTCAGCCAAAAGGTGTATGCACCATTGCGCGCGCTCTTTGTCATGGGCCCTTCCGTATGTCAGTGATCAGACGCCGTAATAGCTGCGATACCAGGCAACAAAACGTGCAACCCCCTCATTGACGGGAGTCGCTGGCGAAAATCCGGTCCAGGCACTTAACGCATCAGTGTTGGCAAATGTGGCAGGCACATCCCCGTCCTGCATGGGCAGATAGTTCTTCTTTGCCTCAACCCCGATCGCCTGTTCGATGGCATGAATGAAAGTCATCAGCTCGACGGGATCATTGTTGCCGATATTGAACACCCGGTACGGAACACGACCACGCCCCGGATCGGGGTCGTCCGTATTGAAGTCTGGATCGGCCTCGGCTGGACGATCCAGCACGCGGATCACGCCTTCTACGATGTCGTCAACATAAGTGAAATCGCGACGCATCTTGCCGTGATTGAACACGTCGATCGCACGCCCTTCCAGAATGGCCTTGGTGAATAGGAACAGGGCCATGTCCGGACGTCCCCACGGACCGTACACGGTGAAAAAACGCAGCCCGGTTGTCGGCAAGCCATACAGATGGCTATAGGTATGAGCCATCAGCTCATTCGCCTTCTTGGTTGCCGCGTAAAGACTCACCGGGTGATCGACGCTGTCTGACTCCGAGAACGGCATTTTCGTATTGCCGCCATAGACGCTGGAGCTCGACGCATAGACAAGATGCCCCACCTGGTTGTGCCGGCACCCTTCCAGAATATTGACGAAACCGATGAGATTGCTGTCAGCGTAGGCGTGCGGATTCTTGAGCGAATAGCGCACACCCGCTTGCGCAGCAAGGTGGATCACGCGATCAAACCTTTCCTGCCGGAACAGGGTTTCGATGCCGTCGCGGTCTGCGACATCCAGCTCAACAAAGCGGAACCCCGGCTCGCCCGCCAATCTCGCCAGGCGATCCTTCTTCAGCTGCGGATCGTAGTAATCGTTGAGGTTATCTATCCCAACGACACTGTCGCCACGTTGCAGCAAGCGCTCTGCGCAATGCATGCCAATGAATCCGGCCGCGCCGGTCACAAGGATTTTCATCGAAAGATCCGCAAGAAAAATCGGAAGTTAAGCCATTCGGCCGTGGCGACTCAATGCCCTGATCCAAGCAAACGACCCCGCATTTCTGTCGATTGCTGGGGCAAAGTATCCGTACGGGGGCCGGACGGCAATGCTTGCCCGGCTTTGAAAAACACGGCTATGGCAACGAGCGGCAAGAGCGCCAGCGCGCAGAAAACACCCGCCATCGTAGGCCAGAAATGTGACGCCAATGCCCAAGGTAGCAGCCAGAAGTAGTTGATCCACAGCACGGTCACGGTGACGCGCCGATGACTACCCCAACGCATGGCTGCATTCTGGTAAGCGTGACTGCGGTGCGCTTCGTACCACCGCTGCCCACCCAGCATGCGTCGCAACAAGGTGAATGTCGCATCCACGATGAAAACGCCAGCCAGGATCAGCCAGCTCCATATGCTGGTTTCCATGCGACCGATCGACTCGATGGCGATGACTGTCAGCACGAAACCAAGAAAACCACTGCCCGCATCCCCCATGAACAGCCGGGCTGGCGGCCAGTTGAACACACCAAACCCCATACAGGCAGCTGCGAGCAACAAAGCCTCCTGCGCCGAGCCGCCACCCAGCATGATCACCAGGGCCCCACCAAGGGACAGGAAGACTGCTTCAGACACGGCAAGCCCATCTATACCGTCCATGAAATTGTAGAGATTGATGCCCCAGGCAAGCGCCAGCGTACCCAGAGCAAAAGCGCCCGCATTCCCTATCCAGCCCCAACCTTCAGAGAGGCCGTGGTCATGCCACAAACCCCATATTGCGGCCGCTGATACAACGAGGTGAATACACAACTTGACCAGGGTACGAACCGGCCGGCGGTCATCACGAAAGCCCAGCAAGGCAATGCCACCACCACCCAGCACGTAGACGACACACACTCCGGCCGACATCAAACCAGTCTGCTGCAAAAATAGCGCGGACAGCATGAAACTGATGACAAACGCAACACCACCTCCGCGAGGGGTCGGGATGGTGTGAGAGCTGCGAGCATTGGGAATGTCCAGCAAGGCGCGGGACAAAGCGTAGCGCCGCATGGCGGCAGAGCCTACCCACGCGACAAGAAAAGCCATCAGAGCCAGCAGGACTAGCGTCGAACTCAAGATGTGCGTACCGGAATCAAGGCAGGCGGAATGATAGTCCTATTCTGCCGCTCAGATCACCCCATGCCCTGGCGGGCTACCTCAACAACACGACGCGCCATTTCACGCATTGCGGCCTCATTCAGCGTCGGATGCAGTAACAAGCACAAGCTGGTCTCTCCCAGCTCGCGCGCCTCGGGCAGGGGGCCTGTGGGGCCCCATGAGCGATCAATGAAAGCCTTCTCGCGATAGATTTCAGAACAGGACCCCACTGAACACGGCACTCCGGCGGCTTCAATGGCTGCCATCAGACGGTCGCGCGACCATTCCGATGCCAGACGGCTTGTTTCGACGAAGAGATAGAACTTGTACCAGGCATGCTGGCAATGCGCAGGTGGTTGTGGGATACGGAACAAAGGCAGCTGCGACAGCTCCTCGATGAGAACTGCCGCATTGGCCGCACGCTGAGCACGCCATTGCGGCAGACGCCGCAGCTGGATGCGCCCCAAGGCCGATTGCATTTCGGTCAGCCGCCAGTTCGTTCCAAAGGACTCCGTTAACCAGCGAAAACCCGGCGCATGCTCACGTTCAAATACCGCCTCGTAGCTACGCCCAATGTCCTTGTAAGCCCAGGCGCGTCGCCAGGCAACCTCATCGTCGAGAGCCAACAGTCCACCCTCGCCGCCGGTAGTCATGATCTTGTCCTGACAGAACGAGAACGCGCCAGCATGACCAATAGAGCCCACTGGGCGCCCTTTGTAAAACGCACCATGTGCTTGCGCACAATCCTCGATCACGACCAGATTTCGCTCCGCAGCCAGTGCCATGATCGCATCCATCTCGCAGGGCCAGCCCGCCAGGTGCACGACGACGACCGCGCGCGTGCGCGGCGTCAACACCGCTGCAATGGACTCCGCCGTAATCAGCTGGCTATCGCGATCCACGTCGGCGATGACCGGCACAGCCCCGCGCATCACCGCGCAACTGGCCGAAGCCACGTAGGTACGTGCCGGCACCACCACCTCATCACCTGCGCCGACACCGAAAGCTTCCAGCGCCAGCTCTAGCGCCAACGTACCGTTGGCCACAGCCACGCAGAATTTGCGCCCAAGATAATCTGCGTATTCACGCTCGAAGAGCCGCCCTTCCTCGCCCGTCCAGTAATTCACCCGACCAGAGCGCAACACGGCCGCTACCGCGTCAACTTGCTCTGCATCGAAATGTGGCCACGGGGCCGTGCGGAATTCGCTCATCATGCATCCTGCCAATTCGTATCGCGCACCCGCACACAACTGGCCGGCACGCCTACAACAGTTTCGTTCGCCCCTACCGGACCGATAACGCAAGCACCGCCGCCAACGCGCGCCCACGCTGCAACCTCCAGCCCCTGCAACACGGTGGCCGCCGCACACACCTCGGCACCTTCTGCCAGCTTCACAGCTCCGCACAGGGTCGCACGCGGCGCCAGGGTCACCCAATCGGCGAGCTGACAATCATGCGACGCTACCGCAGCGGTGTTGATCAGCACGTGCTCACCGATGAGCACATCACAGGTTACGACAGCAGACACCGCCAGTACGCTACCAATACCGATCTTTACACGTGCGCCGACGTACGCAGCAGGATGCACCAACGTCGCGAAATCGCACACTCCCTCGGCCATCAACCGCTGCACCACCTTGCGTCGCACTGCTGGCGCGCCTATCGCCACCGTCACAGCACAATCACGCCCTCGCAGCCAGTCCGGCCTGCCCAGCACCGGTACACCAGCCAGTTCGCGTGGAGCCGTCCAGGCGTCATCGACAAAACCCAGCACATTCCACTGGGGTGACACCGCGTTGATGTCACGCACAAGCTGCAACACTTCGCGGCCATGCCCGCCAGCGCCGACAATGACGAGATCCTTCATTCGGGTCGCTCCTCGCTGCCCATGAATTCGGGCATGGTCACATGGCCGGCCGCGCTCACGTCCGAGCCCCCCAGCACGCGCCGCGCCGTCAGCCAGAGAATCTTCAGATCCAGCCACGTCGAACGGTGCTCCACGTACCACACATCCAGCTCGAACTTCTCTTCCCAGCTCAACGCATTGCGCCCGTTCACTTGCGCCCAACCGGTGATACCCGGCCGCACCTCGTGGCGCTTCGCCTGACGCGGCGAATAACGCGGCAGATATTGCATCAACAAGGGGCGCGGACCAACCAGACTCATATCCCCCTTGAGCACACTCCACAGCTGTGGCAGCTCATCCAGGCTGCTCTTGCGCAAGAAACGGCCAAACGCGCCAAGTCGCTCCTCGTCCGGCAACAGGCGACCATCTGCATCGCGCGCGTCGCTCATCGAGCGGAACTTGCAGAGCATGAACGGCTTGCCAAGCAAGCCAGGGCGTTGCTGACGGAACACAACCGGCGTGCCGAGGCAATGACGCACCAGAAGCGCGACCAGCAGCATCACCGGCAGTAGCGTCAGCAACACGGCCAGCGCAAGCGACACGTCCAGAAAGCGCTTCATGCTCGTCGCCTCGCAGCGGATTCAATGAACTCGGCGAAAGCACCGAGTACCCGATCCGCGGCATAACTCTGCGCAGCGCGCTGGCGAGCAGACACACCGAGACGGCTACGCAACGACGCGTCAGCCACCAAGCGGTTCAGGCAGTCCTCGAGTTCCGCAACATCACCCGCAGTGAACATCAAACCACCCTCATCCTCGACCAACGCACCTTGCGTACCGTACACCCGCGCAGCAACAGTCGGCAATCCACAGGCGGCCGCCTCCAGTACCGAGGTCGGGAAACCTTCGCGATAACTGGGCAACACGAAAACGTCTGCCGCCGCCATCAACCGCTCTGGCTGCGGCGCAAAAGGCAGCAGGCGCACCCTCGACTCACAGGACGCCAGAAGCTCGCGCAGCTGCGGCGTCAGGCCCGCTTCATCCGGCCCTACCACCCATAGCTGGCTACCGGGGTGCGTGCGGCAGCTTTGCGCGAAAGCCTGTGCCAGATCGAGCACCCCTTTGTCACGATTGAGTCGCCCGAGATAAAGGAAGACCGTTGCATCGTCCGGCGCTCCCTGCTCGGCGCGCACAGCAGCGCGCGTTGAGGCGTCCGGCACGAAACGCTGCAGATCGACCCCACACAGGGAGCCGTCCGCCAGCACCCGCCCCTTCCCCGGCTGCAGCACTCCCTCCGCCAGCAGGAACTGGCGCTGCGGCTCGCCATCGACCAGCACATGGGTCGCCAATGCCGCCATCAGCTTGTCCAGCTGCTTCAATAACCAGCGCGCGCGGCCGGCGCGGGTCGCCCAGACCTGCCCCGTAAATATGTGTACGCGCGCAGGAACGCGCGCCAGCCAGGCCGCCAGCATGGCCACCAATCCAGCTTTCGGTGTCACCGAAAACACCAGGTCAAAACGTCCACGACGCAATGCCCACCACAGCGAAAAGAGCGCCCGCAAATCCGCCCAGGGACGAATCGGCCGCTCAATGCCCACATGTCGCAACTCGGCCCGCACGTCATTGCGCGCCAGCAGATCGGGCGCGGCACCGTTGGCGAACACGGTCAGATCGCCGCGCGATTGCCAGCGCCGCAAATGCCCCAGCAGAAAAGCCTTCAAGGTGATCTCGGCCGACACCACAACGGCGATACGTGGCAGGCTCATGCGCGTCCCCGCAAGGTCTGCAGCAAACGCTTGAAGTAACGAAGCAGCGACCAGGCACTCGCAGCACACCACAGCGGCCAGCCAATCCGCCCCTGACGACGCAGGTTGTTGTAGCAAGCCAGCTCGCCAGATTCCATCTTCCACAAGCGAGCACTCAGGCCGCCTGCGCTGAATTCTGGGCGGAACGAGAATGCCATCGGCACATCCAGCATCGCGACCCGCCCCCCCGAAGCCACAATGTCCAGCCACAGCATGTAGTCCTCGGCATAGCGCCACCCCCTCGGGAAGCGCTGCGAGAGATCACGCCGCAGCATGACCGAGCGTGTCGGAATCATGTTGGCAAACAGCAGCGCACTCAGACTGATCTCCCACGCCGGCAACACAGCCGGCAAAGCCACCTCCTGCACCTGCACTGAGCGATGCACGCTCGCTACCACCTGCGGGTGCGCCTGCAACCAGTCGAACTGACGCGCCAGCTTCTCGGGATGCCACACATCATCGGCATCCAGAAACGCAATCCACGCCTGCGTCGCATCCGCCCAGCCGAGATTCCTGGCCTCGCCAGCCCCGCCGTTGCCCACCGCACTCACCAAGCGGACGAAGCCTGCCGGATGCGCTTGCTGCAGGGCCTGCATGCAAGCCAGCGTGTCATCACCACTCGCGTCATCAACCAACACGATTTCCGCAGCTTGTGCCGTCTGTGCCAGCACGGACGCCACAGCGCGCGGCAAGGTTTCCGCGCAGCGGTAGCAGGGAATCACCACGCTGACAGGAAGACGCTGCACGACGCAAGACGCAGTCACCTGCTGCTCCTCAGGACATGACTGCGCGGGAACCGAGCATCAGGTCTTCAAACGAGTGCACAAACGGCAATGCGCCGTCCCCCTCCATGAATTCCCGGGCCGCTTCACGCTTTCTGGCGATCTCTGCTGGCGTCATCGCTCGCACGGCTTCAAACAATGCCTTCCAAGATCCATACGCACGCGCATCGACAAAAGCGTCCGCAGGGATGTAGCGCGTGACATCACGTGGCCCCAGGTAGATTGGAACGGTACCAGCATAGAAGCAATCAAAGATCTTCTCGCTGATGTAGCCATCCATACACATGTTCTCGAAACACAGGCAGAACGTATGACGACTCAGCGTCTCGAACTTCGAGTCGCATGGCCCCCGATAGGCACGCAGGATGGCCCTGCGATGGATCAGGGCTGGCCACCACAGGCTGCACCGCGCGATCAGACGATCCCAGCCACGACCGTACAGGTCAGCACCGCCGAACTTCTCAAGCGCAGCAATCGCCCGGATCCGCTCGCTGTACAACTCCTCGACCTTGCTGAGCGGACGATGGCTGCCATTGATGACCACGACACGGTCTGTCCGGTCGCCACGACGCCACACCTCGTCCAGAACACCACGGTAAGGAATCGGCCAGTAGAAGCGCTTGAGCGCCTCCTTACGCACGCCGTCGAGTGAATAACCGTCACCGTGCACGTTGTGCAGGAAGATGTTCTCGCATTGCTGCGACAACTCGGGCAGACGGGCATACAGACCCGGCGCCACCACAGGTGGCTCCATGAGGACGTAGGCCTTGGGTACGACATCCTTCGCGTGCAGCGCTGCGAAGTCGGGAACAATTCCCAACGAGAAATACTGCCCCCCGCCTGTCGTTGTCTGGGCCAAACGGTCTGCCGTCACCATCCTGATACCCAGTGCCTGTGCTGCATCGCGCAGGCGCACAAGAGGCAACAACTGGTCGTCACGATTGAGTACCGGGCTGGACAGATCGAACAGCTTGTCTTCGTAGAAAGCCGAATACGACGGGTCCACGTAAATCACGCGGGAATCCGATGCCATGGTCAGCGCCTCACTCATGCGCTCATCCTCCGTTCAACATAACGCATGACCGCACGCCCCAACCGATCGGCACGCGACAGGATTGCCCCCTTCAGGTACACCGTCAGCAAGCACGTCATCAATCCACGCCGGGAACGCCAGGCATAGGTCAGCAGCGAGAGCACCAGATTGTCGTCGAGCACGGCCGAGGCTTCGGCCGACTTGCCCAGCATGTACAGGTTCATGGCGCGGCGCGCCCTGTCCATGCGTTGCATGGCTTCGTACCCCGCCAGATCTTCCGGAGTCAGCGCAGCCCGTGTCCGCGAATCCTCAAGATAGTGATCCAGCACCAGGAACATGTCCGCCCGGTTCGTATTGCGTTTGATCTCCAGGTAAGAAGCCTGGGTCAAGGAGGTCCGCGTACTCATCAACTTCTCGAGAATGAACAGCACGGGATGCTTCTCCGCGATACGCATCCACACATCCAGATCGCAGCTGCTGGCGAAGATATCTGCCCGCCAGCGCTGTACGAGGTCCTTGTAGATAGCCGTGCGCACCAGTGCGCCTGAACACAACAGAAAGTTACCCGCCCGATACAGCGCCGGAACGAGCGCTTCGTATTGACGAATAGCCACACTCCCCGATTCGGCGCCGATGAATTTTGCGACGCTCGTTTCGCCAAAAACCCGACTCTCCGAATCAATCAGGTTGCCTTCAGTGAACACCACGCCCGCTTCGGGATGGGCCTCCATGGCCGCAACCTGCTTCGCTACCATGTCCGGCGCGTACACCTCGTCAGCGTGGAAGATTTCGGTATAGGTTCCGTCGGCCACCTGGATGCAGAGATCGAAATTGGCCACCGCGCCAATGTTGCTCTCCTGCTGCACAAGGCTGATCCGCGGATCAGCGAAGGAGCGCACGATATCCCGTGTCCCGTCCGTCGAGGCATTGTCCAGCACCACGATCCTGAAGTTGGGATAGGTCTGCGCCAGCGCAGACGCCAGTGTTTCACGGATCGTCTTGGCGGCATTGAACGCCGGAATGCAGATGCAGACCGGCGGATAATGCGCCCGCTGCGCCTCACTCACTTCGCTTGTTGCTGCACGTTCAGACATCACGCCTTCCATTCTTCAACCGTCCCGACAACTCCATACCCGCACGACTCAAAGTTTTTTCAACTCGAATATGCCGCATCCATAATGCAGACCGAAGCTCCGCTGCGCATCGATGCCAGCGCGGTCAATGTTTTCATGCAGATCGCCACGATCATCGACATAAGAGAAAGCGATCAATTCAAAGCGGCCCTCCAGCCAACGCAGGACCGTTCCGATGGAGAAGACCCGGTGCGCGTTGAAATCAATGCGCTCCACCTCACCAACCGGAAAGGACAGATACAGCATGCCGCCCGGCTTGAGCACCTTGTAGAGGCTGTCAAAGCCCTTCAGATGACCGTTGATGTCTATCGGATCGCCATACCGTCCCAACCCGAAATGCTCCAGGGCGTGCAGGCACGAAACCGAATCGGCGTACTCGTGCAAGTCGGCCGGCAGGTTCATGAAGTCGCATTGCCGGAAACTGATGTTCGGAATCCGCACACTCAAGGGGCGCACATCGAAAACCTCGATTGGCCGGAAGGCCGCCACATGCGCAACAAAGGTCTCCACACGCGACGCAACATCGACGTGCCGTTCGGGCTGCCGTGCGAAGACACGGCGAGCCACCAACAAATCCTGGTGGAAGTAGTGGCCTGAGGCCACACCGCTCTCCTCGAAACGGTCGTGAATGCAGGGCTGCGTTGTCGCCTTGTTCTGACGCTTCAGGGCAGCGTACTCGCGCACGACAGCCGGCAAGCCGCCTAGCGATGCCATGCGGAAAACATCGACACCGACGAGGGACGACCAGAAGCGCAGATTGCGTAAGAATTTCTGCACGCCCGGACGGCGCTTGATGAATGAAAGGAGTGTTTTCATGATCGGATATGAAGAACTACGATAACGGGCCCGCGATTTCCACCCGGCTGGCACGCAGTATTCCGGACAGCAGCCAGTACTGCATGCCTAGATACAGCAATCCGAGCAAGAAAGTGTGGGTCAGGGCATTCAGCAAGGGGGACTCAAAACCGGGCAAGTACGCCAAAGCCCCCGCGAAAAGCAATAACACGCCGCCCATGGCCAGTGCAGCCAGCATGTCCCGCGCCGGCAAGCTTATCGAAATCTCGCGGCGAATCCGCAGATGCCACAACAACACAACGACGAGGCCCGTGACGCACAGGGCTGCAGCAGCCCCCGCACCAGCGTATGGCGGCACCAGAGAGGAGACCAGCACGGTCGCCAGCACCGCCCCCGCAGCGGCTGGCACAAGCAACCAAGATGTCTTCATCCTTGCATGTGCGGCCATGCCATACACACTGGCCAGCACCCGCAGCAACTCCGCCAGCGCGCCCCAGACCACGAAAATGGAGGATGCCGCGTACTGCGGCCCCAGCAGGAGCCGTGTCACCCACGGTGCGCTAGCCACGACAAGGCACGTGAACAACAGCATCGACGGCAGGATGGCCGCCGCATACCCGTTCCAGGCACGTTCGACCTGAGCCGCCTGCCCGTCGCTCAGCTGACGGTAAAAGATGGGGTGAAGCCATGTCGTCAGCACGGATTCCAGTCCCGCCACAAGACCCGCGGCCAGGCCATAGCCCACCACGAACAAACCCAGGCTCTCGAGGCCCGTGGTTGCACTCAATACGAAACGGTATCCCTGGGTCTGGATCCAGCCCAACGCCGCGGACAGCACGATGGGCCAGGCAAACATGAACAGGCTCATGTACTGCGCCCGACCGGGCGGCTGACGCCCGCCTTGCGGCGGATTGATTTTCCGGCTGAACACCCACCACCCTGCAAGCCCCACAACGGCCTGCCCCGCCAGCAGGCCGGACAACCAGTACTCCGCATCCGGTCGCCCATACAGCGCAAGGATCAGGGCGAGCACCAGACCCACAACCAGTGTTGCCAGCGTGAGGACCACAAACCAGGCGCCGAAACCGAGCAGATTGAGGGATGGAATCAGGGTCTGATTCAGTGTGTTGAAGAACAGCGAACCAGCGATCAACCACAGCAACCAGGGCAGCGCAGCCTGTGCTGGCCCCAAGCCAAAATGGTCGAGAACAAGCAAGACCAGACTGGTCAGCGCGCACACCCCGAGCACGTAGCCCCAGTAACGCGACAGGTTGTGCTGCACGGCTCCGGCTTCATTCCAGGCGATCAGCCGGCGATTGATGAACAGTCCGACGGGGCCGATCAGAAACAGCGCAAACAATGCCGTACTCGAATTGATCAGCGCCATCCGTCCCATTTCAACCGGCGGCAGGATGCCTGTTGCAAGGCGCATCATGAGCAGCATCAGTACCAGCTGCAGCGCGCGTCCGAAAGCTACCAGCATGGCGCGCATCTCTCCAGCGACATGCCGCTCCGCAGCACGTCCGCAGCGCAATCAGGCTTGCGAAAAATCATGCGCCCCTGCCGAGAAGGAGAGCGGTTTCCGCCGTCAGCATCTGCAACGAAGTCAGCCTGGGCGCATACCCATACACGGCTGCGCGCCGGTTTTCGGAAAAATAGAAAGTTTTGTCGCCGGTCGCATTGACGACGTTCGCCGTCTCGACGAATTCGAACTTCAATCCGAACTCTGCCTGCATGGCAGCCAGCAAGCTCAGCTTGTTCTACTGCAGCACGCGAATAGCAATCGACTACGTCGTTCGCTTCACAACGTTCAAGCAAGGATGCGATCAGGCTCGCAAAGTCCTCTGCGCCGATGTAGTCACGGACAATGTTGCCGGGCTGCGTCTGCAGACAAGTGCCCTGCTTTATCGCGCGAATGATGTCGGCAATCAGGAAGCGGCCTTCGCAATCCAGATGACGACTGAAGTAATTGAATATGCGGACATCCACGATCCGGCGGTCGGCCCAGGCACGGTGCCTGCACTCGGCATGCAGCTTGGCCACGCCGTACCAGTCGGCAGGCTTCAGCTCGTTGATGCTTAGCCGGGCCGTCGCCCCGGCTTGGGCTGGCGCCGAGAAAATGTTGCCGTAGGCTGCGCCGCTGCTCATGAAAATGTATCGGCAAGCGGGCCGCGTCTTGATGTAGTCGAGCACCAACTGGTCGAACTGCAGGGTCACATCGAAGATATCCGCGCCCATGCTCGCAGCACGGGCAGGATCTCCGACTCCGACAAAATTCAGGACTGCGTCATGCTCATGATGGGCGAACTCGTCATAGCTGAACGCGCGGCAGGTATGGCCGCCAGCCATATCCGTGAGCCACACCGAGACCTCCTGCGGGCGGCGCGAAAAAAGGCGCAACTCGAAGCGGCCGGCAAACGAACGGATCAGATCCTTTGCAATGTTGCTGGTGGCACCGAGGATGGCGAGACGCATGCTCATTCACCGCCACGCACAAGCGTACCGCACCGTGCGCTCAACACGCCTGATTCCAGACTATCGTTTTCTGCACGGCATCAGCGAGCTGGCAGGTCTGGCGCAAGCCCAATTCGGCGGTGATGCGCGACACATCCGGCAGGAAATCGTGGGCGCGGGTGTGGTTACCCTGCAGCGTCCCCATGACGATGCGCGGACGCGGTTCGATCAGTGACGCAACCAGGGCAGCCAGATCCGCATGCCGTATCGCCTCTTCACTGCCCAGGTTGTAACAGCGGCCGTCACGCCCCTTGAGCATCACATTAAGCAACCACCATGCAGCATCGCTGCCGTACAGATAGCTGCGCTGCATCGAGCCATCACCATGCACGCGGATCTCGCCACGATGCAAACCCCCACGCAGGAAATCATTCACCGCCCAGGGACGATCAAGGTTCTGATACGGGCCCAGGAAAGTGAAGGGCCGCACCGTGCTGACCGGCAAACGGAACTGGCTGGCATACACGGCACATAGGTTCTCGGCCGCCCGTTTGGCTTCGGGGTACACCGCATGCGGGCGGCTGAAGTCGCACGCAAAGAGATCTTCCTCGCGCAACCTGCCGCTCCCGGACGCATCCCCGCTGACGAGGCCGGAGCTGACATTGACCAGACGCACCAGCGCCGGCAATTTCACGGCCGCATTCAGCACGTTGTTCATGCCGGAAACAATGGTCTGGAACACGCGCACCGGGTCGGATGCATGCAATCGATTGTCCGGGAGGCCTGCCGCATGAATGATGTGCGTGGTTGCCGGATGGAATTCGAACGGAGAACGCACATCTTGCTGGCGGATGAGAATGTCGCTGCGGCCGGCCAGATGCTGAAGGCTGGACGGCATGGTCCGGCATGCGTGGGAGTACAGATCGAGTGTTATCCCGCATTTGTGTTCATCGTTCAGGGCTGCAACGGTCTCCGCAATCCACGAGCCCAGAAAACCCGTACCCCCCGTCACAGCAATGCGCACGCCAACCGAGATTTCCGCTGGCAGCTGCTGGCCACCAATCGCCGTCAGGCAATCCGCCCGCAACATCGCCGTCGTGTCAGCTGGCATGACTGCCCCGCTGTTTCTCTGCAAGTCGCAGACCTACCTCAAGGATCAGACTCTCCTGGCCCGCAACGGCATTGCGCTTGCCCAGCTCGAAGAAGATGTCGCGCGAATCAACGCCAAGCTCGGCTGCCACTTTGTTGACCTGCTTTGCAAAGCCAGAGAAAACACCTGCCAACCCGCTGACGATGCTCGTCGAGGTAATGGTCGGCACGGCAGGAATGATGCTCTTCTCGGCGTAGTCCGCTGCATCCAGGACGTCATACAGTTTTGCGCCCGTTTCGATGCCCATGCGCTCGAACACCGCCACAAGCACCTCGATCTGTGCATTGCCCGACCCCGCGCCGAAGCCACGCGCGCTGCCGTCGATGATTGTGGCTCCCGACTCGACCGCCACGACCGAATTGATGATGGCCATGCCCAAGTTGTTGTGCGCATGAAAGCCGACGGGAATGGAGACCGCATCGACCAGACGCGAGATGCGCTCGCGCACGTCGTCCGGAAAGTACGCACCGGCAGAGTCCATGATGATGACCGCCTCAGCGCCGTAGGACTCCAGTTTGCGGGCTTCCTGCGCCAGCAGCTCGGGCGACGCCATGTGGCTCATCATCAGCACGCCGAAAACCTCGCGGCCCGCCTGTCGCACGTAACCGATATGCCGTTCCGTCGTATCGGCCTCGGTGCAGTGAGAGGCTACCCGGAACACATCCACGCCCAGCTCGACAGCCTGCGCCAGATCTTTGGAGATGGTGCAGAAGCCAGGGATGGAGTGAATGCCCATCTTCGCGTGCTTCAGATTGGCACGCGCAATCTCGAGAATCTGTCGGTCGGTGAGACTGCACACGCCTACCAGTTGCGACGAAGCCCCCAGCCCATTGCCGTGCCCGACCTCCACGACCTGAACACCGGACTGATCCATCGCCTGGCAGTAGCCGGCAAAACTGGCTTCCGAGATCTGGTGTCTGACGGCATGGTTGCCATCACGCAGACTGACATCGCACAGAATGATTTTTGCAGCCATGTCACTTCCCCCCGCTGGCGGACTGATCGGCAATCAGTTCAGCCACTTCGATCGCAGCGCAATTGATGATGTCGAGATTGCCCGCATACTGCGGCAGGTAGTCACCGTTGCCAACTACCTTGATGGTCGCGATGACGCGGTTGCCGTCCAGCGTCGGCGGGACGATGAGCTGATAGCCGGGCACATAACGCTTGATGCGGGCAACAACCGCATCAACCGAGGCGCGGATAGCGTCCATGTCCGGATTGGCAATCTGGGCATAGATGGTGCTCTGCATGTCAATCGGCGGACGAGCCGGATTGAGGATCAGGATCGCCTTGGTACTGCGCGCGCCGGTGAACTTCTGCAGGCCCAGCTCGGTCGTCTCGATGTATTCATCAAGATTGCGGCGCGTTGCAGGCCCGGCACTACGCGATGAAATGCTGGAAGCCACCTCGATGTAGTCGATGTCGCGATGCACCGACGCGATGGCATGCGCAACGGGAATCGACGACTGCCCGCCACAGGTGATCATGTTGATGTTGCGTGCCCCAGGCGCGGCCCCTTCGTGGGCATTGATGGCCGGCACGCAGAAGCCACCGATCTTGGCGGGCGTCATGTCGATGACAGACTTGCCGAGCGGCTCCAGGATTGCCCAGTGCTCGGCATGCGCCACAGCAGAGGTCGCATCGAACACGAGATCGCAGCACTCCGGATTCTCCTGGATCGCAGCAATGCCGCGATCAGAGATCGGCACGCCGAGCGAATTGGCCTTCTGCATACCCTCCGAACTGAAGTTCCGTCCGGCAAACAGCGTGCACTCCAGCTTCGGCGACCGGCGCACCTTGATCAATAGATCGGTGCCGATATTCCCGGTCCCCAGAATGGCTACCCTGAGTTTTCGCGCGCTTGTCATTGCATTCACCACGGCATCACTTCCGCTCTCAACCCAGGTGCCTGGATTTTTCATGCATGCCCACAATCATCACCCGCTCCAACGTCTCGCGCGAAACCAGTGGTGAAAGGTCTTCGAGCGGTGGTGAAACAAGGGTACCGTCATCGCCAGTCGCCAACGAGAGTTTTGGCACGAACAACTGTTCCGGGTGCATGAACACCTCGCACACGACCGGCCCCGTTGCCGCCTGCACCTGTTCGAGCACGGCATCGCACTCATCCCACTGGCGGATCTGGAACGCGGGAATATCGAAGGCAGCGGCCAGCTTGCTGAAGTCCGGGCAGGACACGCCCGTTTTGGCGTCAATGCCGTGACCACGACTCTTGAACAACGCCTTCTGCGTATGCTTGATCATGAGGTAGCCATCATTGTTGAAAATGAACAGCTTGATCGGCAGCTGGTGATGCACCATCGTCTGCAGCTCCTGCAGATTCATCATCATGCCGCCATCGCAGTTGAGGCACATGATCTCGCCGCGGTCGCGCGCGAAGGAAGCACCGATGGCGCCCGGCAGGCCGAAACCCATTTCACCGAGCCCTGTCGAGGTCATCAGACGCTGCCCATCCTTGAGCCTCAGCGTCTGGTAACCGCACAGCAAGGCTGTGCCCATGTCGGTAACGACGACCTGGTCCGGCTTCATGATTTCGTTAAGCTTGCGCATGAAGCGATAGGAGTTCATGTAACCCTCCTGGTCATCGTGCTCAGGCCCGATCCAGGGGAACTCTTCGCGATAGCTTTCGCAACGCGCCAGCCACTCGGTCTTGCTGCCGATGGAGAAATTGTCCACCGCCTCAATCAGGGCGGTCATGAATACCAGCGCATCGCAAACGATGGCCTCGTTGATGCGTGCCTGATGTTTTGTCGCCTCGCGCTCTTCGATATCCACGACATCGATCTTTGCGCCCCGCGCCAGCTCGGAAAGGTCGTAACCGATTTGCGGAATCGCCATTCGGTTTCCGATGTTGAGCACGTAGTCACTGTTCTGCAGCACGAAGTTTGCAGCGCGCTGTCCGTAGACCCCGGCGCGCCCCATGACGAGTGGATGATCGCTCGCCACCATGTCAGCGCCAGCCCAGGAAAGCAACGCCGGAATGCCGAGCTTGTCGAGCAGCTCCGGCAGCTTCGCCACGCCCCCTGCAAGGCGGATGCCGCTGCCCAGCCACAGTACAGGGCGCTCCGCTGCGCGCAAGCGCTCCAGCACGCCGGCGACGCGGGTTTCAAGTCCGGCAACCGCAGACAACGTTTGTGGTGCCACAAAAGGCGTCACCGCTTCGCGCTCGATCTGAGCGGCCTGCACGTTCATGGGAATCTCAAGCCAGACCGGGCCCGGACGGCCGTCCAGAGCGATATGTGCCGCCTTCTTCACTTCGCCCGCAACGGTTTCGGGCGCCATGGTGCGCGCCGCGTACTTGGTTACCTTCTCCACCATGGCAACCGAGTCATAGCCCTGCACACCCCAGATGCGCAGCGGGTTCGTATCGGTAGTGAACTTCGAATTCTCGTTACCCGCCAGGATGAGTCCGGGCATCGAATCCATCCAGGCGGACACCACACCCGTCACGCCGTTGGTGGAACCGCCGCCCGTAGTCAGCAGACAGGCCGCGATCTTGCCGCTCGTGCGGAAGTAGGTCTGCATGGCCATGGTTGCGGCCTGTTCGTGGTGAACGCAGATGATTTCAGTGAAACCCCTGCGCGCGATCGCTTCGAACAGGTGGATATTGCCCGCACCGATGATGCCGAAAGCGTGGGTAATGCCCAGCTCTTCAAGGGTTTCCGCAACCAGGTCGCTGACTTTGACTTTCATATTGTCTTTCGAGCACCCGCGAATCAGAAGTTCACGCCGAGGAAGGTTTCGATACGGTCCGCCACATACTCCAGCATGGTCGTATCGAGCCCCGGATAGATGCCCACCCAGAAGGTGTTGTTCATGACGATGTCGGTATTGGTCAGCTCACCCGACACACGATAATTGCGCCCCATCATGTAGGGCTGGCGCGTCAGGTTGCCCGCGAACAGCAGACGTGTGCCGATCTTGTACTGATCGAGGTAAGTCAGGAAATCGACACGGTTGCAGTTGGCTTCGGGCTTGATGGTGATCGGGAAGCCAAACCACGAAGGATCTGAGCCCGGTGTCGGCTCGGGCAGGATCAGAAACTCTTCGCAACTCTTCAGACGGTTCTTCAACCAGGCAAAATTCTGCCGGCGCGCCTCGACAAAGCCCTGCGCGCGATCGAGCTGAGCCAAGCCACATGCAGCCTGCATGTCCGTGATCTTGAGGTTGTAACCCAGGTGCGAGTAGGTGTATTTGTGGTCGTAGCCTTCTGGCAGCGTGCCAAGCTTCCAGCAGAAGCGCTTGCCACAGGTGTTGTCCTTGCCTGGTGCGCAGTAGCAATCGCGGCCCCAGTCGCGGAAGGACTCGGCAATCTGCTTGAGCTCGTAGTGGTTCGTAAACACGGCGCCACCCTCACCCATCGTGATGTGGTGTGCGGGGTAGAAACTCAGCGTCGCGATATCACCGAAAGTTCCGACAAGCTGGCCGTTGTAGGTCGAACCCAGCGCGTCGCAGCAATCTTCAACCAGCCACAGCTTGTACTTCTTGCACAGCGCGGTGATGACATCGAGGTTGTAGGGATTGCCGAGCGTGTGGGCCAGCATGATGGCCTTGGTTTTCGGCGTGATCGCAGCTTCGATCTTTCTGGCATCGATGTTGTAGGTGCCAAGCTCGACATCGACAAACACCGGCACAGCACCGAACTGGATGATGGGATTGACCGTGGTCGGGAAACCCGCCGCCACGCCAATCACCTCATCGCCCTGCTTGATCGCACGGTCACCGAGGCGTGGCGAGGTCAGCGTGTTGAATGCGACGAGGTTCGCCGATGAACCGGAGTTCACCGTGATCAGATGCTTGACGCCAAGGAAAGCCGCCAGACGCTTTTCGAACTCGTCGTTGAAACGCCCGGTCGTCAACCAACCGTCCAGCGAGGCCTCGACCATGAGTTCCATCTCGCGTGCGCCGATGACTTTTCCCGCTGGCGGCACTACCGAGGAGCCGGGTTCGAAGGGGCGCGGGCGGGTAGCCTGTTCGCCGTATTGTCTGACCAGCTCGATGATCTGCTGGCGAAGTTGTTCCTGGCTCATGAAAGTTCTTTCGTACTGCACTGCTGATAATCATTGATCTGGGCGAGCGTCATGCTGCGCATGTCGTCGCCAGCGAGCGCGGCCTTGTGCCAGGCCACGATGTAGTCGATGGTTTGCGCCAGCGTCCAGCGCGGCGTCCAGCCAAGCTGGCTGCGCGCTTTGGCGCAATCGAGCTTGAGCACACCGGCCTCATGCGGTTGTGGCGTGCCCTCCTGCTCCCACGCAGCGCCTTGGCCCCATGCCGCGACGAGGCGCTCGACGATCCAGCCCACGCTGCGCGCGTCTTCTTCGCGCGGACCGAAATTCCAGGCCGATGCAAAAGCTTCACCATCGGCGAAAAGACGCTCGACCAACGCCAGGTAACCCGACAGCGGCTCAAGCACATGCTGCCAGGGGCGGATCGCGTGCGGATTGCGGATGCGCACCGGCCGCGCTTCGGCAACAGCACGCATCATGTCCGGGATCAAGCGATCAGCCGCCCAGTCTCCTCCGCCGATGACGTTGCCGGCACGCGCGCTGGCCACCGCGAGCGGTCGCTCAGCCCCGGCATGAAAAAACGAACTGCGGTAAGCCGCCGTCACGAGTTCTGCGCAAGCCTTGCTGCTGCTGTAGGGGTCGTGCCCACCCAGCGCCTCGTTCTCGCGATAACCCCACACCCACTCACGGTTGTCGTAACACTTGTCGGTCGTCACGTTAAGCGCGGCACGCACCGACGGGGTCTGGCGGATGGCCTCGAACAGATTCACGACGCCCATCACGTTGGTGGCGTAGGTCTCTACAGGATTGGCGTAGGAGTAACGCACCAGCGGCTGAGCTGCCATGTGAATGACGACTTCAGGCGCCGCTTCGCGCATTGCGCTGACGAGTGCTGCAGCATCGCGCACATCGCCCATCACCGAACGCATGCCCTGCTCTACACCGGCGAGCTCGAACAGGCTAGGCTTGGTCGGCGGCGGCAAGGCATAGCCCGTGACTTCTGCACCGAGCTGCTGCAGCCACAAGGACAGCCAGCTGCCCTTGAAGCCGGTATGCCCGGTCAGGAAGACCCGCCGGCCACGCCAGAACGCGGCATCCACTCCCGATCTCATTCCCACACTTTCCATGGTGCCTGACCCGACGCCCACAACTCCTCGAGCATGGTCTTGTCGCGCAAGGTATCCATCGGCTGCCAGAAGCCGGTGTGCTGCCAGGCCGCAAGCTGACCTTCAGCAGCCAGACGCTCAAGAGGTTCGCGCTCCCAGACGCAGGCATCACCGTCGAGATAATCGAGAACCTCAGGCGACAGCACGAAGAAGCCGCCATTGATCATGGCGCCATCGCCCTTGGGCTTTTCCTTGAAGCTCGCCACCTTGCCATCGGCCAGATCGAGCGCACCGAAACGCCCCGGAGGCACTGCCGCCGTGAGCGTTGCTTTCACGCCAGCAGCCTTGTGGAAAGCAATCGAAGCCGAGATGTCGATATCGCTGACACCATCGCCATACGTGAAGCAGAACGCTTCCTCATCCTTCAGGTAAGGCGCGACGCGCTTGAGTCGCCCGCCGGTCATCGTGACCTCACCGGTATCCACCAGCGTCACACGCCAGGGTTCAGCGTAACGCTCGTGCACCTGCATTTCGTTCTTCTGGATGTCAAAGGTCACATCCGAGGTGTGCAGGAAATAGTTGGCGAAGTACTCCTTGATGACGTAACCCTTGTAGCCACAGCAAATCACGAAGTCGTGGATGCCATGCGCCGAGTAGATCTTCATGATGTGCCAGAGTACCGGCTTGCCACCGATCTCGATCATGGGTTTGGGCCTCAGCCCGGTTTCCTCGCTGATCCGCGTGCCTAATCCGCCCGCAAGAATGACTGCTTTCATTGCCTGAACGCTTTCTCGATCTAAATGCGAATCCAGTCGGCCGGGATGAGGTCAGACGTGTCCTTGTCCTGGCTCCTGAACCATTGTAGCGGGGCGACGACCCGCTTAGCCTGATGCTGGCCCAACCATGCTCCCCACCAACTCAGGGAGCTGTTGGCGATGACAAAACTCCGGCAGGCCGACATCAACCACAGGTCTTCGTGTGCCGCATCCTCGGCATTGACGTCCACTACCGTCCAGGGATATTGCAGACGCATGTTGTCGCGTACCCAGGCCGGATCGTCCGAAAAGATGAAGCAGTGCGGTGCCGCCAGACCTTCGCTGGCCGCCTCGAGACCTTCCGCGTAATAGCTCATCCCGCACAAACCATGCATGCGGCTGGATACGGGATTGGTCACGTAGTCGCCGCGCCGCACATGCACGCAGATGGCATCGCAAGACTGTATCTGGCGCAACATCGCACGGGATGCTTCACTTAAGACCTCGTCACGTGCTGCCAGCAAGCGGGTCCGCATGAGCGGCGCGCAAGACTCGAAGTACCGCGGCGACTGGAAGTAGCCATCCAGGAACACTGGCGCGCTCAAACCCTTGAAGTCCGGGTCGAACTTGAAACCACGCTCCCGGAAAACCGGCAGGCCAGCCTGCTTCATGCCGAGTCGTTGCTTCACGCGCCGCCAGATACGGTCTTGCAGGCTGCCTCGCGCAAAAATCGTGGTATCGGCGCGCACGATCTTTTCCGGCAACAGGAAAGGCGCCAAAGCATAGTGACGCTCCCGCGGGTCTTCATACGCCGCGATATCCAGATCCAGCACAGCATCGAGGCGCTGGGACAATGCCAGTCCTGCGGCGTACCCGAAGAGCTGGTTACCCAAGCCTCCTTTGAGCGCGACGACGATCTTGCTCAAGACCTGGTCACCCGCGTCCAGTCACCACCACGAAAGGCAGGTGCCTTCATCGTGCTGCATGTATAAAAGTCAGCGCCCACTGCCACTCCGCACCAGTTCGAAATGCTTGGCGTACTTGGCAAAGCTGTTGAAGCAGCCGATCAGAATGTGCACAAGCCCGGGCAAGCCATCGCGCCAGCCGCCGCGCAGTACGTAGAACTTGAAGAAGCGGAACGCCGGGCTCAGCAGCAGCTTGCTCAGCGACACATCCACCCCCTCGGCCAGCATGGCTTGCGCCCCCAGCGTGGTGTAGCGGTTCTGCTTGGCGAGGTAGCTCTCGATGCTCTCTTCAGAGTGGTGCAGCAGGTCGCCCTTGATCTGGCCCACCACGTCCAGGGTGATGACCTTCTCGTGCACGGCATCGTCGGACCAGCGCGCATGCTTGCGATTGAAGAGCCGCAACGACAGGTCCGGATAACCTTCACCATGGCGCAGGTAGCGGCCAAGGAAGCGGTTGCAACGCGGGAATTCATAAGCCTTGTAGGCCGGCGCCTGCAGCTCGGCGAGCAGGTTTTCGCGCAGCTTGTCGGAGACGATTTCATCGGAATCGACGCACAACACCCAGTCATGACTCGCCTGGTCGATGGCGAACTGCTTCTGCGGACCAAACCCGCGCCAAGCCTCGACGAGGACGCGTGCGCCCAACGACTCGGCCAGTTCGCGCGTGCCGTCCGTGCTGCCAGAGTCGACGACCACGATCTCGCTGCAGAACTGCAGGGATTCAAGCGTCGCGCGCAGGCTATCCGCACAGTTGAGCGTGATGAGCACGGCGGACAGAGGTGTCTGGCGGGTGGGTTCGACCATCGATGGGCTATGGCAGGGGCGCAGAAAGCGGGGCGGAGGGCGCTTTGCCGGGCAGCTATATAATCCGGGGCCCGTCATTCTACGCTAAGCCTCCCGGAACCCATGCGCTCCGTCCTGCTGGTCAAAACCTCGTCCATGGGCGATGTCATCCACAACCTGCCCGTGGTCAGCGACCTGCGGCGCCTGTGGCCCAAGCTCATCATCGACTGGGTGGTGGAAGAGAGCTTTGCCGAGATCCCGCGCCTGCACCCGGGCGTGCGCAACGTCATTCCGGTGGCCATCCGGCGCTGGCGCAAGTCGCTGGGCAGCCGCAGCACGTGGCAGGAAATGGCCGCAGCCCGGCGCGCCCTGCGCGAGAACTGCTACGACTTCGTCATCGACACCCAGGGGCTGGTCAAGAGTGCCGTGCTGACGCGTCTTGCCGACGGCCTGCGCTGCGGTTACAGCCGCCAGGTGGCGCGCGAACCGCTGGCGGCACTGGCTTATGACTGCCGCTACGACATCCCCCGCACGGCCCACGCGGTCGAGCGCAACCGCTGGCTGGCCGCCGCCGCCTGCGAATACGCCCCCGACCAACCCCTGCGCTACGGCCTGCAAGCGCCGACCGCCCTGCCAGACTGGCTGCCCGCCGGCCCGCTGGCCGTGCTGCTGACCGCCACCAGCCGCGACGACAAGCTGTGGCCCGAAACCCACTGGGTGGCCCTGGCGCAACAACTGCATGCGCGCGGCCTGCACTGCGTGCTGCCGGCCGGCAACCCGCGCGAACGCGAACGTGCCGAGCGCCTCGCGGCCCAGATGCCCGCCGCCTGCGTGGCGCCGCCCAGCCGCCTCACCGAACTGGCCTCGGTGATGCAGGCCGCACGCTGCGTCGTCGGCGTCGACACCGGCCTGACTCACCTTGCCGCGGCGCTGGACGTCCCCGTCGCCGCCATCGCCGTGTCCACCGACCCGGCCCTGACCGGCGTGCATGGCGGCCCCAGCGCGCTGAACCTCGGCGGCATCGGCCTCATACCCTCGCCCGAAGAGGTCATGCAGCAACTGCAGGCCTGGCTGCCATGATGCGCGCCCTCTACACCCTGCTGTGGCTGCTGGGCATGCCGCTGGTGGTCGGTCGTCTCGTCTGGCGCGCGCGCAAACAACCGGGCTATCTGCACCACCTGTCAGAACGCTTCGGCAAGGTCGCCCCCAGCGCCCAACCGACGATCTGGCTGCATGCAGTTTCGGTAGGCGAAACACGCGCCGCCGAGCCACTCGTCAAAGCCCTGCTGGCCGCCTTTCCGCAACACGAAGTGCTGCTCACCTGCATGACCCCCACCGGGCGCGAAACCGGCCAGGCCCTGTTCGGCAAGCTGGCCCGCGTGCGCCAGAGCTGGCTGCCCTACGACCTGCCCTGGCTGCAGCGGCGCTTCCTGCAAGGCGTGCGGCCGGTCTGCGGCATCGTCATGGAAACCGAGGTGTGGCCCAACCTGCTGCTCAGCGCCCGCGCACTGGGCGTGCCCCTGCTGCTCGCCAATGCGCGCCTGTCGGCACGCTCGGCACGCGGCTACGGCCAGCTCGGCAAGCTGGCCCACGACGCCTTCGGCAGCTTCAACACCATTGCTGCACAGAGCGCAGCCGACGCCGAACGCATCCGCACCCTGGGCGGCCGCGAGGTCGTGGTCAGCGGCAACATCAAGTACGACATGGCGATTCCGGACACAGCTGCCCCGCTGGCGCAGCATTTCGGCGCGCTGACTCAGGGTCGGCCAATACTGCTGGCAGCCAGTACGCGCGAAGGAGAAGAAGCCCTGATCGTCGAAGCGTTCAAGACGCAGGTGCGCGACAACACGCTGCTGGTCCTCGTGCCGCGCCACCCGCAGCGTTTCGACGACGTCGCCGGCATCGTGACGCGCGCCGGCCTGAGCCTCGCCCGCCGCAGCAGCGACGCCCCCGTCAGCGCCGATACGCAAGTCTGGCTGGGCGACAGCATGGGAGAGATGGCGGCCTACTTTGCCTTCGCCGATGTCACCCTGATGGGGGGCAGCTGGTTGCCCTTCGGCAGCCAGAACCTCATCGAGTCCTGCGCGGCCGGCACGCCGGTGCTGATCGGTCCGTCCAGCTTCAACTTTGCCGAAGCCGCCGAACTGGCGATTGCCGCCGGCGCGGCACGGCGCTGCGTAGATGTGGCAGAAGCCATGGGCGTTGCGCAGCAATGGTTGGCCGACGCACCAACGCGCGAAGCGATGGGGGCCGCGGGCAGGGCCTTCTGCGCGCAGCACGGCGGCGCCACGGCGCGCCTCGTGCAGATGACAAAAGGCCTGCTGACGCAGGCCTCTTGATTACCACTTCGACAGAACGCGCTTACTTCGACAGCAGCGCGTTGACCTGTTCGATGTCGCCCTGCTCGACCGGGCCAGCCGCAGCCTTCAGCTTGAGCTGGTTGACCAGGGTGTCGTAGCGCGCCTTGGCGAGCTTCTGCTGCGTGTCAGCCAGGGTGCTTTGCGCGTTGAGCACGTCGATGTTGATGCGCACACCCACTTCGTAACCAAGCTTGTTCGACGCCACTGCACTGGTACTGGACACCACAGCAGCCTCGTAACCCCGCACCTGTGCGATGCCGCTGGTGACGCCCAGATAGGCCTGACGCGCAGCCTGGGTGGCCACGCGGCGCTGGGTTTCCAGATCGGCCTCGGCCTTGGTCTTGAGGGCCAGCGCTTCGCGCACCTTCGACTGCGTCGCGCCACCCGCGAAGATGGGCACCGACAGTTGCAGACCAACCAGATTGTTGCGCGACATGCTCGGAGGCGTATTCACGCTGCCGGTGCGACCTGCATGCGTGTTGCCGTGGCTGGCCACGAAGTCCAGCGTCGGCAGGTGGCCCGCGCGGGCCTTGGCCACGTCGCGCTCGGCGATCTCCACCGCGAGCGTGGAAGCCTGCACCGTGGCATTGCTTTTCTCGGCGGCCCTGACCCAGTCATCGATATTGGCTGGCAACGGCGGCGAGATCTGCACGCCGGGCCGCAGGCGCGCGAGGCTTTGCGGCGGCTTGCCCGACAGCAGGCTCAGCGCCTGACGCTTCACGTCCAGATCATTCTGGGCGGCGATTTCCTGTGCGGCAGCCAGATCGTACTTGGACTGCGCCTCGTTCACGTCTGTCACCGTCACGGTGCCGACCTCGAAACTCTTCTTGGCCAGCTGCAGCTGCTCGGCCGTCGCCGACTTGAGCGCCTGCACCGAATTCAGCACTTCCTCGGCGTAGAGCACATCGAAATAGGTCTGCGCCACGCGCAGGGCCAGATCGTTACGCGCCGTCAGGAACTGCGCCTCGGCCACATCGACCTGCAGGTTGCCCTGGCGATACGCCTCGATGTTCTGCCAGCGGAAGATCGGCTGCACCAGCTGCACCTGGTAGGCGTTGGTGTTGTAGTTGTAGCTGCGCGGCTCGGCGAGGATGGTGTCGGCCCAGGTGTAGCTCGTGTTGCCCGTCAGGTTGATCGTCGGCAGCATGCCGGCGCGACCTTGCGGGCCTTTTTCCTGGTTGGCTTCATACAGCGCCCGGGCAGAAGCGAACTGCGCATCGCTGGCCAGCGCGTCCCGATAGATCTCCAGCAGATCGGCCGCGTGGACGCTCAGGGCCCCACAAGCCAGCAGTACTGCTGTAGCGATGCGTTTCATCAATCCGGTCTCCCGTGAGTAGTTTTATCTTGAGCTACGGGGGCATTCTAACGACGAAAAGCCCGCTGACTTCCGGCGAATTAGCGACAGTTTGTAACGGCAAACATCAATAGGTCGGCATTGCAGGATCCACCTGCTGCGCCCAGGCATGCACGCCACCGCTGAGGTTGTAGAGCTTGTCGAAGCCACGCGAGGCCAGGAACATCGCCACCTGCATGCTGCGCATGCCGTGGTGGCAGATGCACACGATCTCGCGCTCCGCATCCAGCGCATCGACCTGGCCGGGCACGGTGCCCATGGGCATGGACTGCGCACCGGTAATCGCGCAATAGGCGAACTCATGCGGCTCGCGCACGTCAAGCAGCAAGGGCGCCGGGCGCGAAGCGTCCTGCAACCAGCCGGCCAGATCGCTGGCGCTGATGGGGGTCACGGCCGCCATCAGAATGCAAACGCCTGTGCTGCGCCATTGCGCAGGGGCGTCACCAGGGTTTCGATGATCACGCGGCGCGTCACCGTGCCATCGGCCTGCTTGTGCAGCAGCACGCCCTGTTGCAGCGGGGCTTTGCCAACGAAGGCGAACAGGCGACCACCGGCCTTCAGCTGTTCTACCAGCACGGCCGGCACTTCGGTCACGCCGCCCGACACCATGATCACATCGTAAGGCGCACCGCTGGCCCAGCCGGCAAGGCCGTCACCCTCTTCGACAATCACGTTGTTGACGCCGTTACGCGCGAGGTTGCCGGCCGCGAGACTGACCAGTTCCGGTTCGATCTCGATGCTGCGCACCCATTCACCGCGCGCGGCCAGCAGGGCGGCCATGTGGCCACTGCCTGCCCCCACCTCGAGAATGCTGTCGCCGGGGCGCACAGCCAGCGCCTGCAAGGCCCTGGCTTCGATCTTGGGTGGCAGGAGGCATTGCCCGCAGGCCATCGGCAGCTCGACGTCGGCAAAGGCCAGCGCCTGCTGGGCCGGCGCGACGAACAGCTCACGCTGCACGAGGCGCAGGGCGTCGAGCACGTCCTGATCCAGCACATCCCAGGGGCGGATTTGCTGTTCGATCATGTTGAAACGGGCCTGTTCAAAATCCATGGTGCTTCCTTCAAAAAGGTTGGGCGATGCGGTGTTTGCGCGATTTTACCCGCTTCATTGCCGCACTCGATACCACGCCGCGTAAAGCGCCGGCAGGAAGAACAGGGTCAGCACCGTCGCCACCGTCAGGCCGCCCATGATGGCCACCGCCATGGGGCCGAAGAAGGCGCTGCGCGTCAGCGGGATCATCGCCAGGATGGCCGCAGCGGCAGTCAGCATGATGGGGCGGAAGCGCCGCACCGTCGCCTCGACGATGGCCTGCCAGCGCGGCACGCCGGCCTTTTCGTCCTGGTCGATCTGGTCGATGAGGATCACCGAGTTGCGCATGATCATGCCCGACAGCGCGATGGTCCCCAGCATGGCCACGAAGCCGAAGGGCTTGTTGAACAGCAGCAGAGCCGCCGTCACCCCCACCATGCCCAGCGGCGCCGTCAGCAGCACCATGGCCACGCGAGAGAAGTTCTGCAGCTGCAGCATCAGCACGGTCAGCACCACCAGCAGGAACAGCGGCACGCCGGCGGCGACCGAGCTGCCGCCCTTGGCGCTCTCCTCCACCGCACCGCCCGTGTCGAGGTGGTAACCCAGCGGCAAGGCCGCGCGGATCTTCTCCATCTGCGGCGCCAGCTCCTTGACCACCTGCGCCGGCTGCATCGTGCCGTACAGGTTGGCCTTCACGGTCACCACCGGCAGACGATTGCGACGCCACAGGATGCCGGGCTCGAAGCCGTACTCCAGCGTGGCGATCTGCGACAGCGGCAGGCCGCGCCCCGTGCCCACCGGCACCGTCATCTCGTAGAACCAGGTCAGGTTGGCATCACGCCGCTCGGCGCGCAGGTTGACCGAAATGCTTTCGATGCCATCACGGAACTCGCTGACCTTGGCGCCGTTGAGGATGCCCGCAAAGAGGTTCTGCAGGTCCTGCCGCGACACGCCTGCCATGCGCGCCTTTTCGGTGTCGATGTTCAGCCGCACGACCTTGGACGCGTCCTCCCACTCCTTCTGCACGTTGGAGAGCTCGCTGTGCGAGACCATCGCCGCCTGCACCGCGCTGGCAATGCGCTGGATCTCCTTGTGGTCAGGCCCGCTGACGCGGTACTGCACCGGGAAGCCCACCGGCGGGCCGTTCTCCAGCCGGTTGATCGACGCGCGCAGCTCGGCGTAATCGCTGGCGAACAGCTTGATCAGATGACTGCGCAAAACCTCACGTTCGGTCTGCCCCTTGGTGAGGATGACGAACTGCGCGAAGTTGGCCTGCGGCAGCTTCTGGTCCAGCGGCAGGTAGAAGCGCGGACTGCCGTTGCCGACGTAGGCGACGTAGTTCTCGATACCCGGCTGCTTCGCCAGCTCGGCCTCGAACCGCAGAACGGCGCGCTCCACCGCCTGGTACGACGAGCCCTGCGCCAGCTTGAGATCGACCAGCAGCTCGGGGCGCGTGGAGTCCGGGAAGAACTGCTGCGGCACCAGGCCGAAGCCCCACATCGACACGATGAAAGTCACCACGGTTGCGGCGATCACCCACCAGCGCCGCGCCACGCAGAACTCCACCATGTTGCGGAAAGCCGCGTAGAAGCCGCTGGCGTAGATGTCGTGTTCGTCGTGAGTGCGTGGCGCAGGCTCGGGGGCCGATTCAGGCACCACCGCCGGCGTAGCCGACGGACGCAGCTTGCGCAGCAAACGCGTGAACAACGACGCCTTGGGCGCATGCCCGTCATGCTCGGGCAACAGGTAGTAACCGATGAAGGGCACGAACAACACCGCCGCCACCCACGAGACCAGCAGCGCGATCACGGTCACCTGGAAGATCGAACGCGTGTATTCGCCCGTCAACGACGCTGCCGTGGCGATGGGCAGGAAGCCCGCCGCCGTTACCAGCGTGCCCGACAGCATGGGCATAGCCGTCGAGGTGTAGGCAAAGCTCGCCGCTTTCGTGCGCGCCCAACCCTGCTCGATCTTGGTCGCCATCATCTCGACGGCAATGATGGCGTCATCGACCAGCAAGCCCAGCGCGAGGATCAGCGCACCCAGCGAGATCTTGTGCAGGCCGATGCCGAAGACCTGCATGAGCAGGAAGGTGATCGCCAGCACCACCGGGATCGAGATTGCCACCACGATGCCCGTGCGCAGGCCCAGCGACAGCAGGCTCACCGCCAGCACGATGATCACGGCCTCGGCCAGCGAATGCACGAAGTCACTCACCGACGCACGCACGGCACGCGGCTGGTCGGCCACACGTTCGAGGCGCACACCCACCGGCAACTGTTCGCTGATGCGCGCTGCAACGCTGTCGAGCTGCTGCCCCAGGGCGATGATGTCGCCCCCCTCGCGCATCGCCACGCCTATGCCCAGTGCCTCGTGGCCCATGAAGCGCATCTTGTCGCGCGGCGGGTCGATGTAGCCGCGCTTCACCTCGGCGAGGTCACGCAGGCGGATGGTGCGGCCCGCGACGCGGATCGGCAGGTTGCGCAGATCGTCGAGCGAGTCGTACTCGCCCACCGGGCGCAGGTAGACACGCTCATCGTGCAGCTCGAAATAACCACTGCCGAGCTTGGCATTCTGCTCGCCGATCTGCTGCGCCAGCACGCGCGGATCGACACCGGCATTGGCGAGCCGTGCGGCCGAGAACTCGACGAAGACGCGCTCTTCCTGCTCGCCGAAGAAGCTGACCTTGCCGACGTCCTTGATGCGCACCAGTTCGGCGCGGATCGCATCGGCGTGCCGCTTGAGCTCGGCGTAGCTGAGACCGTCGCCGACCAGCGCGAAGATGTTGCCGTAGGTGTCGCCGAACTCGTCGTTGAAATACGGGCCATTCACGCCAGTCGGCATCTGCGCGCGGATGTCGCCGATCTTCTTGCGCACCTGGTACCAGATCTCGGGCATCTTGCCCGATGGCAGGGAGTCGTGAGCCTGCACGATCACCAGCGACTCACCGGGCCGCGAATAGCTCGACAGGATGTCGATGTCGGCGCTCTCGCGCAGCTTGGCCTCGATGCGGTCGGTCACCTGCTGCTCGACCTCGCGCGCACTCGCGCCGGGCCAGTTGGTGCGCACCACCATCACCTTGAAGGTGAAGGGCGGGTCTTCGCTCTGCCCCAGCTTCGTGTAGGCGCCCAGACCGATGAGGGTCAGCACCAGCATGAAGAACAGCACCAGCTGCGGGTGGCGCAGGCCCCATTCGGAGAGATTGAAAGAAGACTTGTTGGAAGATGAGTTCATCCCGGCCTCAGCGCAACACGTCCAGCGCCACCGGCGCACTCTGCTCGACGGGCCGCAGAGCCATGCCTTCCTTGAGCACATGCGCACCGACCACCACCACGCGCTCGCCCGGCGCCAGACCCTTGCGGATCAGCGCCTCGTGGTCGCGGAAGGCGGCCACGTCAACAGCACGCACCTGCGGCGTGTTGTCTTTGCCCAACACCCACACACTGGCCTGCCCCTCGCGTTGCACGACAGCGGCCAGCGGCAGACGGATGCCGCCTTCGGCACGCGCCGTCTTGCCATCCTTGAGGAAACCCACCGCCACGGTCGAACCCAGCGGCATGCGCTCATCCGCACCACTCACCGCCACGCGCACAGCGAATGTGCGCGTGCTGCTGTCGGCCGTGCCGGCGATCTCACGCACCTTGCCGGGCAGGGTCACGTCCTGCGCGTTCCAGGGCCGCACCAAGGCATCGTCACCGATGCGCAGCGCCGCCACGCGCGACTCGGGTACCCAGATCAGCGCCTCACGGCTCGCCGGGTCGGCCAGTCGCAAAACCGCCTGCCCGGCCGCGACGACCTGGCCCACTTCCACGTTCATGGCCGTCACCACGCCATCGCGATCTGCCACCAGCTCGGCATAACGCACCTGGTTGCCGGAGACGGCCGCCTGATCCTTCGCCTGCTGCAGTCGCGCCTGCGTCGCCTGGTACTGGCTGCGCCGCGTATCGAGGGCGCTCTGGCTGATGAAGCGTTGCGCAAACAGGCCTTCGGCGCGCTCCAGCTCAGCGCGCGCGAGTGCCGCATCGGCTTCAGCCGCCTTCACGGTCGAAGCCGCCGCCTGCGCCGACAGCGCTACGTCCTGCGCGTCGAGCCGCGCCAGCACCTGGCCCTTGTGCACGCTCTGCCCGGCACTGATGCGGCGCTCGACGATCTTGCCGGCGATGCGGAAGGCGAGGTCGCCCTCCTGCCGCGCGCGCACCTCGCCCGAGTACAGCGCCGCCTGCTGCGCGCCGCCCTCTTCAATCGTCTGCACGATCACCGGCCGCGCCTGCGGCGCAGGTGCCTCGTGCTTGCTGCAAGCCACCAGCGCCAACGCGCCCCCCACGATCAACCAGGCCTTCATTGCGATTTCTCCTGCAGCAAGCCACGCATCAACAGGTCGAGGTGCATGGCGATGTAGTCGTCGTAATTCATGTCTTCCTTGCAGCACATGCCGAAGGACTGGCGCCACAGGCTGGCCATCAACATCGGCGCAAAGGCCACGTGGCACAGCAGCTCGGTGGATTGGCGGCGGAACACGCCGCGCGCCATGCCCAGCTCCAGCACCGCCACCATCAGACGATGGCCGCGCTCGATGACGTTCTGGCGGTAGTGCTCGGTCAGCTCGGGGAAATTGCTCGACTCGGCGATCATCAGCTTGGCGATGCCCGCCAGACGCGTATTGCCGACGAGGTCCCACCAGCCGCGCAACAGCTCGCGCAGCAGGCGCTCCGGGTCTTCCTTGCCGGCTTCCAGCAAGGCCTCGCCCTCGGCCAGCGCCGGCACGAAACCGCCTTCCACCACGGCTTTGAAGAGGGCTTCCTTGCTGTCGAAGTAGAGGTACAGCGTGCCTTTCGAGACGCCCACGCGATCAGCAATCTCTTCCAGCCGCGTCGCCGCGAAGCCCCGCTCGGCGAACACATCGAGCGCCGCCTCGACCATCTCGGCCGGTCGCGCATCCTTGCGGCGCTGGCGCACGCCGGTTTTCGCTGTGGCCATCACCACCCCCTGGCCAGCACGGCGCCGCACAGGGGCAGCAGCGGCAGCAACAGCAGCTCGGCAGTTACCCAGCGGCGGGTCCTGGCCACCACCGCCTCGTCGGCCCCACCCGCCTTGCGCCAGCGGAAGAAGCTGAGGGTCGGCACGATGGAGATCAGGCCGATCAGCACGAACAGGCCCATCTTGGCGTGGAACACGGGATTGCCGCCGTAGTAGGCCCCGGGCTTGTCGCCAGCAAATACCCGCGCCAGACCGGTGGCTAGCACGAGGCCGGCGAACAGCATGTAGGCGAGGTCCAACTGCAGCAGGAAGGCCAGTCGCGGCCCTTCGATACGCCCGCGCAGCGTGGCCCATTCGCCGAAAAGCACCATCACGAGCCCGCCGATGGCGAGGAAATGCAACCAGGGAAGAAGGAAGCCGGACATGGCACACCTCAATTAATGACTAACCGGTCAGTCATTATTGTCAACAATGTACCGAAGTCAAGCCATAACGAAAATTGCATACAAAAATTCAAGTTGCATGAAACGGGTGCCGATACACATTCACGCAAAGAACGACCCGGTGGCGCGTGCTGCCTGGCACAACAGAGAGGCTTCATCATGTGGTTCGATCAACTGACATTCCGGGGCAAGCTCGGACTCAACTTCCTGGTCTGCAGTGGTGCCCTCGTCTTCGCCCTGCTGTTCTGCGTCTACCAGATCAGCCACATCAACGATGAAGCGGAAGATCTGGCGAAAAACTCCGTCCAGTCGCTGCGCTCGGCCTCCTCCATTTCCCAACTGCGCCTGCGCTACCGCGTGCGCAGCCTGGAGTTCATGCTCGCCGAGTCCGATGCCGACCGCGAAAAGCTCGTGAGCTCGCTCAAGGATCTGGATGGCAAGCTGCAACAGGAGCTGGGTGAGCAGGAAAAGCTCATCGACGACGACACTGATCGCAAGCTGCTGGGCGACATTCGCGGCGCGGCAACGACCTATCGCGAGGCTGTCGACAAGGCCGTCTCGCTCGTGCAGGCCGGCAACCGTGAGCAGGCTGTCGCCTTGCAGAAAACCGACTGGGTGAAGCTCGCCAACGCCGTGCGTGACGCCACGGATGCGCTGGAAAAGTACAAGCAGGACGAAGCCGCCTCGCGCGCCGAATCGGCACGCTCGGCCGGCAAGACGGCCAACACCGGTGCCTGGATCGCCCTGCTGCTGTCCACTGTCATCGCCATCGCCTTCTCGCTTTGGTTCGCCAATCAGGTCTCAACCCGTCTCAACACCGCCGTAACCCTGACGCGCCGCATCGCCGATGGCGATCTGAGCACGGACATCCCGCCCGGCAGCAGCGACGAGATCGGCAAGCTGACCGATGCCATGCGCCACATGCGCGACGCCTTGCGCAGCTCGGTCGCCGAGAGTCGCAAGCAGTCTGACGAGGTGGCAGCCGCGTCGCGCCAGCTCAGCGAAAACGTGCGCCACATGGAGCAGAGCAGCCAGGCGCAGAGCTCGGCGGCCTCGGCCATTGCGGCCAATATCGAAGAGCTGACCGTGTCGATCACGCACGTGTCGGACAACACCACCGACGCCAGCAATCTAGCCGCCGAAGCCGACCGCAAGGCTGGCGAAGGTGCGCAGACGATCCACAGCGTGGTCAACGAGATCCAGCGCCTGGCCCAGGTCGTCAGCGCGGCCGCCGCGCGCATTGCCGAGCTGGAGGGCCAGTCGGCGCGCATCTCCAACATCATCGTGGTGATCCGCGAGATTGCCGACCAGACCAACCTGCTGGCACTGAATGCCGCCATCGAGGCGGCGCGCGCCGGCGAACAGGGCCGCGGCTTTGCCGTGGTAGCCGACGAAGTGCGCAAGCTGGCTGAACGCACCTCGCAGTCCACCGCCGAGATCAGCCAGATGATCAACACCATCCAGGTGTCGACGCGTGACGCCGTCACCGAGATCCAGCACGGCGTCAGCTCCGTCAACCAGGGTGTCGCACTGGCCAACACGGCCGGGGCTTCGGTCGAAGAATTGCGCGGCATCGCCCGCCATGTCGCCGAACTGGTAGCCGAGATTGCCACCGGCCTGCGCGAGCAATCCATGGCCTCGACCGACGTCGCCAGCCGGGTGGAGCAGATTGCGGTGCATGCCGAAGAGATCAGCGCAAGCACGGGCTCGACCAGCTCAGCCGCGCACAGCCTGGCGGGCGTCGCCAACAGCATGCAGGTCTCGATGAACCGCTTCCGCGTGTAAATCCGCTCCCGGACTTGATGTCCGACAACTTGCGGGGCGCCCGGCCCGGGTATATAAACAAGAACAATTCTCGTTTATAGCCGCCCTCATGAATCTGTCGATGCTCCCCCGCGGTCGCTCCGCCATCGTAGAGTCCGTCGAGGCCTTGCCGGACACGCCCCCCGCCCAGGATCCCATTGCCGCACGCCTGCGCGAACTCGGCTTCGTGCCGGGCGAAGCCGTCAGCGTGCTGGCCACCTCGCCCAGCCTGCTGGGCCGTTTGTTCGGCCAGCGCGAACACGCCACGCTGGCCGTGCAGATCGGCTTCACGCGCTTTGCCCTGCGCCGTTCGGAAGCGGCCCGCGTGCGCATCAGCCTGCCTGCGGCATGAGCACCACCGCACCCTTGCGCCTGGCCCTGCTGGGCAACCCCAACTGCGGCAAGACCGCCCTCTTCAACCGCCTCACCGGTGCGCGACAGAAAGTCGCCAACTACGCCGGCGTGACGGTGGAACGCAAGGAAGGCCGCTTCACCCTGCCATCGGGCCGCGAAGTCAGTGTGCTCGACCTGCCCGGCGCCTACAGCCTCACCGCCACCAGCCCGGATGAAGCGGTGACGCGCGACGTGGTGCTGGGCACGCGCAGCGACACGGCGCGGCCAGACCTGATCGTCGCCGTGGTCAACGCGACCAACCTGCGCCTGCACCTGCGCTTCGTGCTGGAGCTGAGCCGCCTCGGCCGCCCCATGATCGTGGCGCTCAACATGATGGACACGGCCCGCCAACGCGGCATCGTCATCGACCGCGAGACCCTGGCGCGCGAGCTGGGCCTGCCCGTGATCGAAACCGTGGCCATCAGCAAGCAAGGGGCCGAAGCGCTCTGCGCCGCGCTGGACACCACTCTGCCGCCACCGCCCCCAGCACTGGCAGCGGACGCCGACCTGCACGCACGCGTCAACGCCTTGCTGAGCGCGGCTGTCAGCGTGCCGCGCCGCACGGCGCTGATCGACGACACGCTGGATCGCTGGGCCCTGCACCCTGTCGCCGGCCCCCTCGTCCTTGCCGCCGTCATGTTCCTCGTCTTCCAGGCCGTGTTCAGCTGGGCCGCGCCGTTCCAGGACGGCATCGAGGCCAGCGTCGCCTGGCTGGGCGAGTTGCTTGGCACACACCTGCCAGCGGGCATGCTGAAGAGCCTGCTGGTCGACGGCATCATTGCCGGCACCGGCGGCGTGCTGGTCTTCCTGCCGCAGATCCTGCTGCTGTTCCTGTTCATCCTGTGCCTGGAAGAATCGGGCTACCTGCCACGCGCCGCCTTCCTGCTCGACCGCGTGATGCTGGCCTCCGGCCTCTCTGGCCGCGCCTTCATTCCGCTGCTGTCGAGCTTCGCCTGCGCGATCCCCGGCATCATGGCCACGCGCAGCATCCCGCACCCGGGCGACCGCCTGATCACCATCCTCGTCGCGCCGCTGATGACCTGCTCGGCACGCCTGCCCGTCTATGCCCTGCTGATTGGCGCCTTCGTGCCGGAGCGAACAGTGCTGGGCGTGCTGAACCTGCAAGGCCTAGTGCTGTTCGGGCTTTATCTCGCCGGCATTCTCAGCGCCCTGCTGGTTGCGCTGGTCGTCAAGCTGGTGCGCCGCGAACAGCATGGTGCGGCGCTGCTGCTGGAGCTGCCCTCGTGGCGCCTGCCCAACCCGCGCAACATCGCCATCGGCCTGCTTGAACGCGCACTCATCTTCATCAAGCGCGTCGGCGGCATCATCCTCGCGCTGTCGGTACTGCTGTGGTTCCTCGCCAGCTTCCCGACTCCGCCCGCAGACTGGGCCGGCACAGCCGTCGAGTACAGCTATGCCGGCCACATCGGGCGCAGCATGCAGGCCCTGTTCGCCCCGCTGGGCTTCAACTGGCAGATCTGCGTGGCCCTGATTCCCGGGCTCGCCGCACGCGAAGTCGCCGTCAGCGGGCTCGCCACGGTATATGCCATCGAAGGCGGGCAGGACGCTGCCAGTGCAGCCCTGTTGCCCCTGCTGGGCGCGCAGTGGTCGCTGGGTACCGGGCTGGCCCTGATGGCCTGGTACATCTACGCGCCGCAATGCCTGTCGACGCTGGCCGTGATGCGCCGCGAGACGGGCTCCTGGCGTGTCGTCGGCGTCGCCACTGCCTACCTGTTCGGTCTCGCCTGGCTGGCCGCCTGGTTCGCCAACCTGCTGGGAGGCTGGCTGTCATGAATACGGCGGCTATCTACAGCCTCGTCGAGCCAGTGCTGGTCGGCCTCATCGTGCTGCTGGCGATCTGGCAACTGGCGCGTCATCTCGCTCCCGGCCTGTTCCGCCGCGCCAGCCAGCCCGGCGACAGCGCCTGCAGCAGTTGCCACGACAGCTGCGGGACTTGCGCGACAGCGCCCACCGACAAGCCTGTAGCGCTGATCCGGCATCCGTCTGGGCAAGATCAGGCCTGACCGGCGCGCGCGCAACGGCAGCCTCAGGCCCCCGTGCCGTGGCCAATCGGGCGGTCTGCTCAGCAAAACGTCGGCACATCCTCTAAGGTTCCCTTGCCCACCGGCCCAAAACAGCCTTCCGGGCAAGCAAGCGCGCGGCATCAGCCACTTTCTGACAAGGGCTTCAGCCGCACGACGACTCAAGGGCATCACCGAACCGTCGATATAACCCCCATGAGCAGCGTATTTCGCTGCATTCAAGAGGCTGAAGATCATGGTCCTGTGGAACGGCATCCCGATGTATGCACCGCTGACGCCGGAGTACTACGCCATTCCTGGCGCGCAACGCTGCGTCTTCCGCATCATGCAGGACCAGGGCGACACCCAGGCCTGGAACCTCTACTGGCTCAGCAAGCCCGAGACCGACAACCTGCTCGTGCGCAAAGACGAGTGGTTCAACTACTACCACTCGCTCAGCGAGACGCAGACCGAAGCTTTCTACGAAGCACTGGACACCGAAGTCAGCCAGCGCCTGACACTCGCCTCCGTCGTGGCGCTCGCGCCGCGTGAAGCCATCCACCTGCTCGCCAATGCGCAGCTGCAGAAAACCCGCTTCTACCACCTGTTTGGGGGCGAAGCCTGGCGCCAGACCATGATGGGTCGGCTGTTCCTCGCCGCCCGCCTCGAACGCGACCACCTGCCACCGCCTACCGAACAGGCCGACGTGGTGTGGATCGACTTCCACACCCGCCACCACGGTTTGCGCAACGGCACCCAGCACCGACCGGGCTAAAGCCGGCGCGACAAAAAAACGGGCCGCCCAAGGGCGGCCCGTTTTTTTACAGCGGTGCGTCAGATCAAGGGCAGCTGAGTGCTGCGAAGCCCTTGCCCACGCCCGCCACCGAGGCGATGCTGTTCTTCACACACAGCGCCGTTGCCGGCGTGTAGGTGTAGCTCAGCGTCCCACTAAAAGCTCCGGTAGTCGTCCAGGTGTCCGCATTCACCCCCAGATTGGGAGCCGTGCCACCTGCACTGGTCCACGTAATGTTGTACGTGGTGTTATCCGCCGAAGAAGTGACGTTGTTGTTCCGCAGATCCCATGTGCCACAACCCGTGGTGTCGTAACGGCAGGTGACCGGGTTCACCGAGTTCTGGAACCAGTTGCTTTCGATCAGTGCCGTACCACCCGCGCGCACATTGATGCCCGACTCGGTGATCTTGTCATACAGGTTGTTGTAGACATGGATCGCACCGCCACGCTGCAGTGGCAAGCGGCCGTTCACGTTGTAGTAGTAGTTGTGGTGGAAGGTGATGGTGCGGTAGTAGTCGGTCGTACCGCCACTCTGCGTGTGGCCATCCAGGCCGACCTTCTTGCTGTCGTGGATGTAGTTATACGAGATAGTGATGTTCTTCGAGTCCTTCTTGATGTCGATCGCCGACTCGAAAGTCAGGTCGCCGTCAGGCGAGCCATTGCACTCGTTGTTCACCGCAAACAGCTCGTTGTGATCGATCCACACGTTCGGAGAATTGTCGATGCGGATCATGTCTGCATCGTTGTTGGCCCCGCCCAGTGCGCCAATCTTCATGTTGCGGATGATCACGTTGCCGGAGTTGACGATGGTGATGCCGAAGTTGGCAGAAGAACCATCGGTACCGACAATGGTGATGCCGGCGGTGTAGTCCTTCAGCGACACTTCGCGATAGGCGTCGTTCCAGTGCGGCGTGCAGTTACCGCTGGCATCCTTGGTGTGATCCTTGACGATCTGGGCGATCAGCGTGTCTTCATTGCCGCTATAGACGATCAGCAGTGGATACGCGCCTGTGGTCACCTTCTTGCCAGAGTCGTTGATCCGCGCGGCGGCAATGATGTTGTTCATGTCCGCCAGGTTTCCGGCGTACTTGACGCGTGCGCCAGCCAACGTACTGCCAGAGATCTGGCCGCTGGCGTTGTACACCGGCAGGCCGCCCGCAGCAGGGCTCGCAAAACCGCCCGCCATGGTCGATTGCGTCGCAGCGACGGCGATGCTGCCGGAGCCAATCGAAGCGGAAGTCGACGACGCCACTGAGCTGGTGGCGGACGACGACGATGACGAAGACGTTACCGAAGAGCTTGTGCTGCTGGTGGCGCTGGAAACCGAACTGGAGCTGGAGCTTGAACTGGAGCTCGCGCTGACAGTGCCATACACAATCCGGATAGAGTTGATGCCAACCACAGCACCGGCTTCGGTACGCAGGGTGATGAAGGATGCATTGGAGCCCACCGAATCAGAAATGGCGATGGTGCTGTTCGCACTCAACAGCGAAATCGTGCTGCTGTAGATCTTCGAGTCAGAGCCGCGTGGCGAAGCGCTGGAGCTGGTGGTGTTGTTGTCGACATAGACCTGGAAGGCCTTGGTCGAAGTGCCGCTGACAGAAGCGATGTCAATGAGGATGGTGTAGGGCTTGCTGAGGTCAAGCTCGCCACCCGGGGTAGTACTACCCGTTGTATCAGCGCTACCAAGCGCGCCGATCATCATGCGCGCACCGTCAAGCACCGCCGCTCCACTGCTGACCGTGATCGTGCCTGACTTGTTGATGAACATGGGCTGAGAAGCCACCGTGCTCAGGCTGCGATAGCCCGTGGTGAGCAGCGTGCTGGTGGTGGCGGTGTCAAAGGTTTCTGCAAAAAACTCCACGCCGGTAGCACTTGCCGACGACGACGAGGACGAACTGGCCGTACTCGATGCCACGGAAGACGATGCCACCGACGAAGCGCTCGAGACACTGCTGGCTGAAGAAGTGCTGCCAGCAGTACCAGCGCCACTTCCACCCCCTCCGCCGCCTCCCCCGCCACCACAAGCACCCAACAGCGTTGCCAGCAGCAACAGGCAACCCAACGCGGCAAGCCGCGGCTTCTTCTCTTCCAGCATGTCCTACTCCTTGAATCGTTTTTTTAATGGGCAGTTGCCTGCCTCAGGGTTTGCGAGGCCCTTGTTGCTTCAAACGCGAAAAGTCATCAAAAACAAAATCAACAGCAAATTTGCCAAGCAGCGAAATGTACCCCTAACCGCTGAAAAGCAGAAGCCCCGTCCGAGGACGGGGCTTCTTCATCCATCAGGAACTCTGCCCTGATGAAGATCCGGCTTACTGCGTACGAACGATCTGCGTCATGTTCACACCGCCACTGGATACGTTCTCGCGGCTGTAGAAAATCTTCACGTGGGTATATGCGTGACTCGCCGCCCCGTTATAGGTGAGAGTGGCCGCAGCCTGCGCTGTACCTGTGTTCACCATCGCGAGAATCTTGTTGTCACTACCCAGCAGAGCCAGAACACCAGCGGTCGTGTTCGTCGGAGTAAAGCTCACCGTCACCGTAAATGCCTTACTTGCGGTCACCGGGACAGCCAACCAGGTACGCATGCTGCCCAAAGTTGTGATGTCCGTGCCCAGCGTTGCTGAAGCAATAACGGGCGAGTTGGAGGTGAAGAACGACCCGTTGGTATTCCAGATGGCGCCAGTTGTTGCGTTGTTAGCCGAACCAGCGCTGCGATAACGCAACACAGAAGCTGCGGACGACTCAAAGATCAGACCGTCAACCGTCACTGCGCTGGCTCCCGTCGCTACGTTCGCAGCAGCAGTAGAACCAGTAGTCGTTTCAAGCGCCTTGATGCCGTTATCAGCCGTCGCCGTGTAGTCGGCCGTAAAAAGAGTCTGGTCGGCTGCGTCGTAAGCGGGATCACTGAAACCCCACGTAGTAACAGTCTGTGCAGACGACGAGCTGCTCGAGCTCGAAGAGCTGCTCGACGACGAACTGCTGCTTGATGACGAGCTCACGGAGCTGCTCGACGAACTTGCCACGGAACTCGACGACGAAGCCGCAGAAGATACAGCCGAAGACGACGCCTTCGAGCTGCTGCTCGACGAAACTGCCGCCGCGGCGGCAGTTTCACCGCCGCCACTACCGCCGCCACACGCGGCAACCAGCACAACCAGCAACACGCTGAGGCCCGCACCCTTGATGCTTTGAGAAAACTGCATGACTCCACTCCTTGATTTGGTTTTTTGGACGGTACTGCCACCGTCAACGGCTGCGAGGCCCTGTTACCGGTACAACGATAAATTCGCCAAGGATCGCTTTTTTGCGATCCGATCGTGGCGGCATGGTGCCATAGGAAAAAACACCCAACAAGGGTGTCTCAAACTTTGCGGCGCTAATTGTAAGTATTTGTCTTACAAAGAACTTTGCTGCGACGCAATATCACTTTGGATTAGTTGATATTTTGCAGTCCGGGTGTCGACTGTGGCAGTAGTCAGGAGAGGGCGGCCTGATCGAAATTGCGAAAATCGCCACTCACCTTGTCGGAAATTGGCTGACAAGGAGGCTCCCGATCTCCTTGCAGGGCCCTCTCAGGTAGCATCCACAAGATGACGACGCCGACATCAGCTGTGACCGGAAACATCGCCGTAGCCCTGACTGGCGCCTCGGGCATGCCCTATGGACTGCGCTTGATTGACTGTCTGCTAGCCGCAGGTTGCCGGGTGCAGGTGCTGTATTCGCAGGTCGCGCAGATCGTGGCGCGGCAGGAGCTGGACCTTGCCCTGCCCTCTCGCCCGGAGGAGGCGCAAGCCTGGCTCAGCGAGCGCTTCGGCGCCCAGCCAGGACAGCTGCAGGTTTATGGCCGCGAGGAATGGTTTGCCCCGCTGGCCTCGGGCTCCAACCCGCCGGACGCAATGGTGATATGCCCCTGCACCATGGGCACGCTGGCCGCCGTGGCGGCCGGGCTGTCGGCTAACCTCATCGAGCGCGCCGCCGACGTGTGCCTCAAGGAAGGCCGCAAGCTGATCCTCGTGCCACGTGAAACCCCGTTTTCGACCCTGCACCTGGAAAACATGCTGCGCCTGTCGCGCATGGGGGTCGTGATCCTGCCGCCCAATCCCGGCTTCTACCATCACCCGCAATCTGTCGAAGATCTCGTAGATTTCGTCGTGGCACGCATCCTTGACCAGCTGAAAGTCCCGCACAGCCTGATGGCGCGCTGGGGTGCAGACGAAGCCCCGGACACCTGAGCCCTGACGCTTGGGGCCGTCACCCCGGCACGGTACAATCCCGCGCTTCGCTTCAAGACGGCTTCCCCTGCCGTCCGTAATCAGGATTTCGCCGTGCTCATCGCCAACAACATCACCATGCAGTTCGGGGCCAAGCCCCTGTTTGAAAACGTCTCGGTCAAGTTTGGCGACGGCAATCGCTACGGCCTGATCGGTGCCAACGGCGCCGGCAAATCGACCTTCATGAAAATCCTCGCGGGCGTTCTCGAACCGAGCGCCGGCAACGTTGCGCTGGATTCCGGCGAACGCATGGCTTTCCTGCGCCAGGACCAGTTCGCCTTTGAGGACCAGCGCGTCATCGACGTGGTGATGCAGGGTCACGCCGAGATGTGGGCGGCAATGCAAGAGAAGGACGCGATCTACGCCAACCCCGAAGCGACCGAAGAAGACTACATGCACGCGGCCGAACTCGAAGGCAAGTTCGCCGAGTACGACGGCTACACGGCCGAAGCACGTGCCGGCGAACTGCTGCTGGGCGTGGGCATCCCCACCGAACAACACACTGGCCCGATGAGCGAAGTCGCACCGGGCTGGAAGCTGCGTGTGCTGCTGTGCCAGGCCCTGTTCTCGAACCCGGACATCCTGCTGCTCGACGAGCCGACCAACAACCTCGACATCAACACCATCCGCTGGCTGGAAAACGTGCTCAACGGTCGTGACAGCTCCATGATCATCATCAGCCACGACCGTCACTTCCTGAACCAGGTGTGCACCCACATGGCCGACCTGGACTACGGCCGCATCCAGATCTGGCCGGGTAACTGGGACGACTACATGGAAGCAGCCCAGCAGGCGCGCGAACAGCAGGCCAAGGACAACGCCCGCGCCAAGGAAAAGGTCGCCGAACTGCAGGAGTTCGTGCGCCGCTTCTCGGCCAACAAGTCCAAGGCGCGCCAGGCCACCAGCCGCGCCAAGCAAATCGAGAAGATCAAGATCGAGGAATTCAAACCCTCCTCGCGCCAGTACCCGTGGATCCGCTTCGACTACGACGAAAAAGAAAAGCTGCACCGTCAGGCCGTCGAGATCGAAGATCTCAGCTTCGGCTACGACGACAGCCGCAAGCTGTTCAACAAGCTGTCGCTGACCATCGACGCCGGTGACAAGGTGGCCATCATCGGCGAGAACGGTGTCGGCAAGACCACGCTGCTGCGCCTGCTGATGGGCGAACTGACGCCGCAGAAGGGCTCGATCAAATGGGCCGAGAAGGCCAAGCGCGGTTACTACGCACAAGACCATGCGACCGACTTCGCAAGTGGTGAGAACCTCACCGACTGGATCAGCGGCTATGTACGCGAAGGCGGCTACGAAGGCGACGACGCCGTCACCCTGATCCGCGGCACACTGGGTCGTTTGCTGTTCAAGGGCGACGACGTGAAGAAGTCCGTCAAGGTCATCTCCGGCGGCGAGCAAGGCCGCATGCTGTTCGGCAAGCTCATGCTCCAGCGCAAGAACGTGCTGCTGCTCGACGAACCGACCAACCACATGGACATGGAATCCATCGAGTCGCTCAACAACGGTGTCGCTGAATTCAACGGCACCCTGTTCTTCGTCTCGCACGACCGCGAGTTCGTGTCCTCGGTCGCCACGCGCGTCATCGAAATCAAGACCGATGGACAGGTCGTTCGACTACCGTGGCACGTATGAGGAATACCTCGCCAGCCAGGGCGTCGAATAAGCGACTTCACCACAAAGAAAAAGGCTCGCCGCGGCGAGCCTTTTTCTTTGCTGCCGGCAATCAGCCGACTGCCTGCTTCTGCAATCGCACCAGCTCCGCGATGCCCTGCCCGCCCAACGCCAGCAGCGCATCCAGCTCGGCACGCGAGAACGGCGTCCCCTCAGCCGTGCCCTGCACCTCGACGATGCCACCCGTGCCGGTCATGACAATGTTCATGTCGGTGTCGCAATCGGAGTCCTCGGGGTAATCGAGGTCCAGCACGGGCACGCCTTTGTAGATGCCCACGGAGATCGCCGCCACCCAGTCACGCAAGGGGCTGGCTGCGAGCTTGCCGTCAGCCACCAGCTTGCTCACCGCGTCATGCACCGCCACACAGGCGCCGGTAATCGATGCCGTACGCGTGCCACCGTCAGCCTGGATCACATCGCAATCCACCGTGATCTGCCGCTCACCCAGCGCCTTGAGGTCCACTACCGCACGCAGGCTGCGACCTATCAGACGCTGGATCTCTTGCGTCCGCCCGCTCTGCTTGCCCTTCGCAGCCTCGCGCGCCATGCGCGTATGCGTCGAGCGCGGCAACATCCCGTACTCCGCCGTCACCCAACCCTCGCCCTTGCCACGCAGGAACGACGGCACGCTCTCCTCGACCGAGGCCGTGCACAACACCTTGGTGTCACCGAACTCGACGAGCACCGAGCCCTCGGCGTGGCGGGTGTAGTTGCGGGTGATGCGCACTTCGCGCAGTTGGTTGGCGCTGCGACCAGAAGGACGAGTCATGACAAGGCTCAATAAAAGAGGTTTTCGATTTCCATCCCCGCGTTCGATAGCGGGGAAAGCGTAGCGAGCGGCACAAGGCTGCGAGGAGAAGCGCAGACGTATGTTTATACGTCGAGCATCGCAGTCGCAGGATTGCGCCGCGCAGTAGCTTTACCCGCTATCGAGGGTCGAAGCGGGAGTATTTTTTGATTGCGGAGTTGATTTCCTTGATGGCCTGCTCGATGTCGTTGTCCGACAGCGCATTGCCTTCCGGCACGCGGCCACGCGTGAAACCGTCCATCTTGGTGGTGATGGTGTCGACCGGCATGGTATCGGTCAACACGGTCGACGGCGTGCCATCGGCGTAGTCGTCGTGCCAGCGCATCGACAGGATGGAGAGGTTGTCGCAGGTCAGCCCGCCGCGCCCTTCGGCACGGTTGAGGATCTTCGGCGTAACTTCGAGGATGTTGGCTTCACCCATCTGCTCGGTGATGTCATCAGCCTCCAGATTGCCCCATACGCCGTCGGTGCACATGACGATGAGGTCGTTGGCGAACAGCGGCGTGGCGCTGGAGAACTCGACCTGCGGCGAATGCGTACCACCGAGGCAGCTGAAGATGCGGTTACGCGCGGGGTGATGCAGGGCTTCTTCTTCGGTGATGAGGCCCTGGTCAATCATCAGCTGCAGGCGCGAGTGGTCACGCGTCTGCGCGACGGTGCGGCCTTTGCGCACGAGGTAGAGGCGCGAGTCGCCAGCGTGCGCCCAGTAGGCCACGCTGTTCTGGATCAGGCAGGCCACGATGGTGGTGCGCGGTGCGTCGGGCAGGCGCTTGTCGTAGGCGTAATCAACGATGGCGTTATGCGCGTTGGTCAGCGAGCGCGACAGGAACATCAGCTCGTCGCGGATCTGCGGCTGGGCGGCCTGCTGGAAGGATTCGATGAGGTACTGGGCCGCGATCTGCGCTGCGATTTCGCCGTGCAGGTGACCACCCATGCCGTCGGCGACGACCATCAGCAGCGATTCGCGTGAATAGCTGTAGGCCACACGGTCCTGATTGTTGGGGCGGCTGCCGGGGCGGCTTTCCTGGTAGATCGAGAATTTCATGTCGGAGCTCAGGACTTCTGGATGAGCGAACGCAGGCGGGTACTGATCTTGCCGATCAGGGTTGCCGGCGGCTTCGGTGCAATGTGGCGGGAACGGGTGAGCAGCGCTTTCTGCAGGGCGTAGACGCTTTGCGGGCGCTCGAGCGGATTGAGGTTGAGGCACCAGTCGATGGTCTCGAGCATGTGCACGGAGTATTCACCCGCCCAGCGCTTGGTCGCCGGCTCGAAAGTGTCCTTCTTGATGCGTTCGTCCGAGCGCACGGGCGCACTGCCGGCCAGGCAGGCGTACATCGACGCGCCCACGCTGTAGATGTCGCTCCAAGGGCCCAGATTCTCGCGGTCGTTGAACTGCTCGGGCGGCGCAAAGCCCGGCGTGTACATGGGCTTGAGCATCGGTGTGTCCTGCGCCAGGGTCTGGCGGGCGGCGCCGAAGTCCAGCAGCACCGGGGTGCCATCGTTGCGCAGGTAGATGTTCGAGGGCTTGATGTCGAGGTGCAGCAGCTTGTGCGCATGCACTTCGCGCAGACCATTGAGGAGTCGCGTGAACACACCGCGGATGAAGCGTTCCTTGATATGGCCCTTGTTGCGGTAGATGAAGTCCTGCAGCGTGCGGCCACGCTCGAACTGCATGACCATGTAAACAGTGCCGTTGGCGCGGAAGAAGTTGAGCACGCGCACCACGTTGGGGTGCATCAGCTTGGCGAGTGAGCGCCCTTCTTCGAAGAAGCACTTCATGCCGTAGCGGAAGGCTGCCTGGTGCTCTTCGGTAATCTGCGGCTCGATCTCGCCCGATTTGCGCAGGGCGAGGGAGTTCGGCAGGTATTCCTTGATGGCGACCGGGACTTCGTTGTCGTCCGTCGCGAGGTACACGATGGAGAAACCGCCCAGACTCAGCTGTTGCTCGATCCGGTATTGCTCTAGCTGGAAGCCCGGTGGCAGAGGACTGTTGGTTTGGGTCGCTGGCGTGGCCATGAGTTAATATCCGCGGTACTTCGCGCTGGTCTGCGGCCGGAATCCTAACCCGGAACGCAGGTTTTTTTGCTTGGTCTTGTCTTTACGGCAACGCCGGCATCCGACTTCAGGCCGCCCTCCCTGAGCAGCCCGCCCACACGGAATATCCCGATGGTCTACAGCATGACCGGCTTTGCCGCCCAGAGCCGCAATCTTGGCAGCGTATCGCTCCACCTCGAACTGCGCAGCGTCAATTCGCGCTACCTCGATACAAACTTCCGCATCCCCGAGGAATTGCGCTTCGGAGAGCCGATGTTGCGCGATCTGATCGGCGCGAGCCTATCACGGGGCAAGGTCGAATGCCGCGGCAACTTACAAGCGGCCGCTCAGGCTCCGGCCGATCTGGCCGTTAATCCGGAAATGCTGGCTCGACTGGCCAGCGTCCAGGCACAGGTTCGTGCAGCACTGCCCGACGCAGCACCCCTGTCGTGCGGCGAAGTGCTGCGCTGGCCGGGCGTGCTGGCCGAAGAGACTCTTTCGCAGGAAAAGCTGGCCGAAGCGCTGGCCGAGCTGGCGAAAGTGGTGCTGAGCGAGCTGCGTGAAAGCCGGCAGCGCGAGGGGGCGAAGCTGGCCGAGGCCTTGCGGGAACGGGTGACCGCGATGCGCGAGCGGGTCGCTGCGGCAGCGCCGCTGGTGCCCGCGTCGGTCGAGGAATACCGCCGGCGCATGACCCAGCGCCTGCGTGAAGCTGTAGAAACGCTGGACGAGGACCGTATCCGCACTGAAGTCACGGTCTTCGCGCAGAAAGTGGACGTCGCCGAAGAGCTGACCCGGCTGACGACCCACCTGGATGAAGTGGAACGAGTGTTGAAGGCCGGGGGCTCTGTCGGCAAGCGACTTGATTTCCTGATGCAGGAACTCAATCGTGAAGCCAATACCCTGGCGTCGAAGTCGGTATCGACCGAGCTGACGGCCATCTCGGTGGACCTGAAGGTTTACATTGAACAGATGCGCGAACAGGTACAGAACCTCGAGTAAGGCATGAGCGGCATTCTCTACATCGTTTCTGCGCCGTCGGGCGCCGGCAAGACCACCCTGGTGCGCGCCCTGCTCAAGGAAGACGCCAGCATCCGCCTGTCCGTCTCCTTCACGACGCGCGCCGCCCGCGAAGGCGAGGTTGACGGCGTGTCGTACAACTTCGTCAGCCGCGAAAGCTTCGTCGCCAAGCGGGATGCCGGCGAATTCCTCGAGTGGGCCGAAGTGCATGGCAACTTCTACGCGACCTCGCGCCCCTGGCTGGAAGAACAGCTGGCCGCAGGGCAGGACGTATTGCTGGAAATCGACTGGCAAGGCGCCGCCCAGGTCTGCAAGCTGTTCCCGAGCGCGGTCAGCATCTTCATCCTGCCGCCCTCCTTTGCTGTGCTGGAACAACGCCTGCGCGGACGCGGCACCGACAGCACCGAAGTCATCGAACGCCGTCTGGCGGCTGCCCGCGACGAAATGCGACGCGTAGCGGACTTTGATTACGCTATAATTAACAATGACTTGCAGACGGCGCTGGAAGACCTGCGCAGTGTTACGCAGGCCGCAAGGCTGCGCACGCCGCAAACCCGGCTTCGCCACCCCGCCGTTTTTGTCGACAACCTGGGTCAATAAGCGCACGCTTGAGACCGCAAACCCTTGAATTTCTGCCGCAAGGCAGCCCATCCGGAGCACACAGGCCATGGCCCGCATCACCATCGAAGACGCCCTCCACCGCATCACCAACCGCTTTGAGCTGACCCTGGCCGCCACCTATCGTGCCCGCCAGATCGCCTCGGGCAGCACCCCCCTGGTCGAGGGCGACCGCGACAAGCCGACCGTGATCGCCCTGCGCGAAATCGCTGCCGGCAAGGTGGGTCGCGAGATCCTCAACCGAAGCCAGGCCTGATTCACCCGGGAAGGGCAGGGTCGTCACCATGCGCGCCGCATCGGACCCCTCTGCCCCGCGTAGCCCTGCCCGGCGACGGACGATAGCCGCCGACGAGCCTGCAGCTCCCGCAACACCTGTTGTCGCACCTCTTTCCGTCGCCCCCGCACCGCCCCCCGTGGTGGTGCCCGACGACGTGGCCCCGGCCAATGCCGAGCCTGCCAGCGCCGAATCCGTCGAGTTCGCGCGGCTCGCGCTGCAAGCCTCGCGCTATCTCAAGGCCGAAGATGTCGAGCGGCTCGAAGCCGCCTTCCGCATGTCCGCCGCGGCCCACGAGGGCCAGCTGCGCATCAGCGGCGATCCCTACATCTCCCATCCGCTCGCCGTCGCCGAGATCCTCGCGCAGTGGCATCTCGATGCGCATGCGCTGATCGCCGGCCTGTTGCACGACGTGATGGAAGACTGCGATATCAACAAGGACGATATCGCCAACGCCTTCGGCAAGATTGCGGCCGACCTCGTCGACGGCGTCTCCAAGCTCGATCGCATCGAATTCCGCTCTTACGAGGAAGCGCAGGCCGAGAACTATCGCAAGATGTTCCTCGCCATGGCGCGCGATGTACGCGTCATCCTCATCAAGCTCGCCGACCGCCTGCACAACATGCGCACGCTGGACGTGGTGCGGCCCGACAAGCGCCGCCGCATCGCACGCGAAACGCTGGAAATCTACGCGCCAATCGCCAACCGCCTGGGCCTCAATACGCTCTACCGCGAGCTGCAGGAACTGTCGTTCAAACACAGCTACCCGATGCGCTATCGCGTGCTGACGCAAGCGCTCAAGCGCCTGCGCGGCGACCGCCGCGAAATCGTCGCGCGTCTCATGAGCAGCGTGCAGGAGCGCCTGCCGGCCTGGAATGTCGAGGCCGAAGTCTACGGCCGCGAAAAGCACCTGTTCGGCATCTACCGCAAGATGGTCGAGAAGCGTCTGTCCCTGTCGCAGGTCATGGACGTCTACGGCTTCCGCATCCTCGTCAAGGATCTGCCGAGCTGTTACCTCGCACTCGGTGCGCTGCACGAGCTCTACAAACCGGTGCCGGGCAAGTTCAAGGACTACATTGCCATTCCCAAAGCGAACGGCTACCAATCGATCCACACCACCATCATCGGCCCCATGGGCATGCCGGTCGAAGTACAGATCCGCACGACCGAAATGCATGCCGTGGCCGAGAGCGGTGTTGCCTCGCACTGGCTGTACAAGGACGACACGGCCTCCATCTCGGACCTGCAGCGCAAGACGCACAACTGGCTGCAATCCCTGCTCGAATTGCAGACCGCATCGGGCGACTCTTCCGAGTTCCTCGAGCACGTCAAGATCGACCTGTTCCCGGGTGACGTTTTCGTCTTCTCGCCCAAGGGCAAGATCTACAACCTGCCGCGCGGCGCGACGCCGGTCGACTTCGCCTACGCGGTGCACACCGACATCGGCAACCGCTGCGTCGCCTGTCGCATCAACGGCGAACTTCAACCGCTGCGCGCCGAACTGAAGAACGGCGACCAGGTCGAGATCGTCACCGCCGGCCACGCCAGCCCGAATCCGGCCTGGCTGTCCTACGTGCGCACCGGCAAGGCCCGTGCCGAGATCCGCCATTTCCTCAAGAACGCGCAGCAGGCCGAAGCCTCCAGCCTCGGCGAACGCCTGCTCACGCAGGCCCTGCGTCCGCACGGTCATGTGCTCGCCGACATCGGCACCATCGCCTGGGACAAGCTGCTGCGCGAGAACGGCCTCAAGCAACGCAACGACGTGCTGACCGACATCGGCCTCGGCAAGCGACTCGCTGCCGTCGTCGCACGCCGCCTGCTCGACATCGAACATGGCAAGGCAGCCGAGCCCACCGAAGGCGAGACGCGCCCGCGCAACAACAGCCCCATCCTCATCCACGGTGGTGAAGGCATGGCTGTACAGATGGCGCGTTGCTGTCGCCCCATCCCCGGTGACCCCATCGTCGGCATGATCCGCAAGGGTCAGGGGCTGGAGATCCACGTCAATGACTGCCCGGTGCTGACGCGCAACCACTCGGCTGATCGCGACCGCTGGATCGACGTGGAATGGGAGATGGGCACCGAGCGCCTGTTCGACGTCACCATCCGTGTGCTCGTCGAACACCGACGTGGCGTGCTCGCACGTGTTGCCGCCGCCATCGCGGACCAGGAGTCGAACATCCAGTCCGTCAGCATGGAAAAAGACCAGGGCGACCAGGGACCGCACTCGGTCATCAACTTCGTGCTGCAGGTGCAGAACCGCCTGCACCTCGCCCGCATCATGCGCGCCGTGCGCCGAGCGCCCGAAGTGATCCGCATTTATCGCGTGCGTGCCGACAAGCCGGCCGAACGCAAGAACTGAACACCTCTTACCTACGATTGACGATCATGGCCCAATACGAATCCGACCACACCAAGTTCATGCGCGCATATCTGGAGAAGCATCCCGAAGAGCGCGAAGAACAACGCCGCGGCCGCGCACTGTGGTGGGACAAGCCGCAGGACCTGAAGACCAGCGAAACCAACCAGGCCTCGCACGTGCCGCAGAAGGCCTACTACTACCAGAACGAAACCTGAGCGCGCGCTTGCGCCTAATGTGGAGCTGACGGCCCGCTACAAGCCGGTCGCAGCCTCCCTCTCGTCCCCGTCATTCCGGTACGTCCGATGCAGTATCCCCGCCTCGCCATCGTGGACCTCGAAACCACCGGCGCAGATCCCACACGAGACCGAATCACCGAGATCGCCATCCTCATCACCGAGGGCGACACGCTGCTGGAGCAGTGGAGCACCCTGGTCAATCCCGGTGTGCCCATCCCGTATCGCATCCAGGAGCTGATCGGCATCACCGACGACATGGTGGCCGATGCACCGGGCTTTGGCGAACTCGCCGATGCAGTCCGCCAGCGTCTCGACGGCGCCGTGTTCGTCGCGCACAACGTGCGCTTCGACTACAACTTCCTGCGTGCCGCCTTCGAGCGTGAAGGTCAGGCCTTCCACCAGCCCACGCTTTGCTCGGTGAAGTTCTCGCGCGCACTGTATCCGCAGTTCGCACGTCATGGCCTGGACGCCATCATCGAGCGTCACGGCTACACCATCGCCTCGCGCCATCGCGCACTCGACGATGCCCAGGTGGTCTGGCAGTTCCTGCAGGACAGCCGGACAGCCCACGACGCGACGCAGACCGAGCGCGCCTGGCAACGCGCCCTATCCACAACGCCACAGACCCGCCTGCCTGCCGGCGATCTGGAAGCCCTGCCCGAAGCCCCCGGCGTTTACGTGCTGCGCAATGCACAGGGACATCCGCTGGAAATCGGCCGGGCCCGCAATCTGCGCAGTGAAGTGCTGGGCATCTTCACGAACAAGGACAACCCACGCCTGCGCAGCCGCGCCAAGGGCGTTGCCGCCGTTGACACCCTGCCATCGGCTGGCGAGCTGGACACTGGCCTGCTCGAACTACAGGTGCTGCAGAACGAAGCCGCGAACAAGCGTCAGCAGGCGGCATGGGGCTGGCAACTCGACTGCGCCGTGCCCTCCGACACCGCGATCATGTCGCTGCGCGATCTGCAGGGCAGCGATCCGGCAGACTGGCACGACGTTTTCGGCTGCCTGCGCGGCCCACTGGAAGCGCAGAAGCTGCTACGCGAGCTGAGTGCGAAACACCAGCTGTGCCCGCGCCGTCTCGGGCTGGAACGCGGCAAGGGCGGCTGCCACGCCAGCGCCCTGGGCAAGTGCCGCGGCGTCTGCAAGGGAATGGAAAGCCCGGCAGATCATGACAAACGATTGCGCGACGCCTTGCACAGCCTGCGTCTGCGTGAGTGGCCCACGGGGGCTGCGGTAGTCGTGCACGAATTCCACGCGGAGGCCGCACGCGAGGCCTTCCACGTCTTCGACCGCTGGTGCTATCTCGGCTCCCGGGCGCAACACGGTGAAGCCATTGCGCTGGCAGCAGAAGTACCACGCCGTTTCGATGCCGAAATCTATAGGCTCTTGCAACGCTGGCTCGCACAACCTGGTGCGCAGGAACGGCTCGGCTCCGTGAACCAGGCGTGATTACTCCGGACGCTCGGATTCGCGCTTGACCGGCGCCAGCACCGGCAGCAGCAGCGTGAAGCAGGTGCCGGCCCCCAGCTCGCTGTGTACCTGGATTTCGCCGCCGAGCACACCGGTCACGATGTTGTGCACGATATTGAGCCCGAGCCCGGTCCCCTTCTTGCCCAGCTTGGTGGTGAAGAAGGGATCAAAGATCTTGCCCAGATTCGCCGCCTCGATGCCGATGCCGTCATCGGTACAGGAGAACACCACCTGCCCCGCTTCTTCGCGCGCTTCGAGTACGACCTTACCGGTCTCGCGGCCCTCGAAGGCATGCAGCAAGGTGTTGTTGAGCAGGTTGGTCACCACCTGACCGAAGGGGCCCGGAAAACTGTCCATCCAGATTTCGACGGGAATGTTTTCTTCGATCACGTAAGGCGTCTTGCGGAACGCAGGTTGCGCCGTGAGGACGATCTCGCGCACCACCTCACGCAAGGAGAAGCGACGACGCTGCGAACTGGTCTGGTCCACCGCCACCTGCTTGAAGCTGGCAATCAGCTCACCGGCCACACCCAGATTGCGCGTCAGGATGTCGGCCGCCGCCTCGGTCTCGGACACGAAGCGCTCGAGCGCCGAGCGCTTGAGGCCGGCTTCCATCTGTACACGGAATTCGCGGCCGAGATCGCGCAGCGTGCTCGACACCATCAGGCTATTGCCAATGGGCGTATTCAGTTCGTGTGACACGCCTGCCACCAGCGAGCCCAGTGCCGCGAGCTTCTCGGACTGCACCAGTTCGTTGTGCGTGCGCTGCAGGCGATCGAGCGCGCTTTCCAGTTCGTGGTTGGTATCGGCGAGCGCACGGGTGCGCTCGATGACGCGACGCTCCAGCGAAAGGTTGAGTTCTTCGACCTTGCGCTGTGCCGAGCGCAGCGGCGAGATGTTGACCAGTGCCACGAGGATGCAGGGTTCGCTGGTCTGCACGAGGCGCATGTGCAGCTGGATGTCCAGCACCTGGCCTTCGCGCGTCTGCATGCGGATCTCGTGCTCGTCGACGAGGCCCTGCACTTCGAGCAGATCGAACACGCGCTGACGCTCCGTCGGATCGGCATACAGACTGAGCTGCTCGGCCGTGCGATTGATCATCTCGTCGGGCCGGAAGCCCAGCTCGGTCGCCATCGCCGCATTGACGTCGAGATAGACGCCATCGCTACGCCGCAGCAGTGCCAGCGGGATGGGCGCATCCTGGAATAGCGACGAGAACTTCTGTTCGCTGTTGCGCAGGGCCGTCTGCACGCGTTCGCGCACGCGCAAATCCTGCTCCAGTGCCACGTTCTTCTGCTCCAGCGAGACGATCAGGCCACGCAAGGCCTTGCGCGTGGATTCCAGCTGAGTCTGCACGCGCCCGATTTCATCGTCGCGCAGGGACTGGATCGATTCATCGAGATCACCGGTCGCCAGGCGCTGGGCATCTTCGACGAGACGCCCAAGGGGAAACGAAATGCGCTGATGCAACACCACGAGGATCAGCAGCACGCTGCCCGCCATCTGCACCAGCAGCAATCCCCCCAGTGTCATCAGCTGGGCGCGCAACTCCTGCATGAAGCGCGCTTCGGTGACACGCAGATGCACGGTGCCGATCTGCTCGCTACGGTAGGTCACCGGCACTTCGATGACGTGCTCACCCGCGCTGCTGCGGTGCTCGTCGCGCTCAGCCGACACAAAGCGCCCGTGCTGCAGATCGCGCACCTCGATACTCACGATGGCGGGATCATCGGCCACGGCTTCAACCAGTGTGCGCGCGCTCTCTACATCAAGCGCCCAGAGACTCTCGCGCACGCCCAGGGCGACGATGCTGCCCTCGCGAGCGAGGAAGGCTTTGACGTTGGATTGCAGACTGTCGAACAGCACGCGCGCCTGGTAGGCACCGACCAGCATCGCTGGCAGCATGACGCCAACCAGCACGGCGATGATCATCGCGCGTCGCACGGTCAGGCCGCTCAGCGAAGTCGTCACGTCTGGCCTCTCAGCTGCGCGCCGCGAGCCATTCAAGAAGCTGCGGCACTTCCATCGGACGGGCGAACAGATAACCCTGCGCTTCGTCGCAGCCCATCTTCAGGAGCACATCGGCCTGCTCCTGCACCTCGACGCCCTCGGCAATCACGGCCAGGCCCAGCGTCTGGCCCAGCTGTACGACCAGCGCAGGAATGTGTTTTGCCGCCCCCGACGACGACACGTCGTTGATGAAGCTGCGATCAATCTTGAGACGATTGACGCTGAGGCGCTGCAGGTAGGACAGGGACGAGAAGCCGGTGCCGAAATCATCGAGCGCAATCTGCACGCCCAGCGCCTTGATCTGCTCGAACATGTGGCCGAGGAAGTCAGCTTCGAGCATGGCCACCGACTCGGTGATCTCCAGCTCAATGCAGGAGGGATTGACGCCACTGTCTTCCAGCGCGGTGCGGAAGGCGCTGAGGAAGCGCGGATGGCGCAACTGCGTCACCGACACGTTGATCGCCATGCGCAGACCACCATAGCCATGACGCGCCAGCTCCGCCTGCTGGAAACAGGCCATGCGCATGACCCATTCGCCGACACTGATGATGAGGCCCGAGTGTTCAGCGATGGGGATGAAGCGGTCGGGCGGAATCAGCTGACCATCATCACCACGCCAGCGCAGCAGGGCTTCGAGCCCGCAGGTCTTGCCGGTGCGCAGGTTGATCTGCGGTTGATAGACGAGGAACAGGCGTTGACGCTCGATGGCGTGGCGCAGCGACTGCAGCAGGCGCACCCGCTCGCGGATGTTGACGGCCATCTCGCGCGAATAGAAACTGAACTCGCCACGCGCGCCCATCTTGGCGCGTCGCAGGGCAAGACTGGCGCCCTTCAGCGCATCGACACCGTTACCGTCGATATCCGCAAGGTGCGCGATGCCCAGGGTCACGGTCAGCATCATGTCCTGGCCCTCGATGACGAAGGGCGCAGCAAACAGCGTCAACAGCATGGCCGGCATCAGGCGCTCGGATACCCCCAGCGCTGCAAAGGTGTCACCGGAAATACGCGCCAGCCGACAGTCGCTGTCCAGCGCAGCCGACAGGCGATGCGCCACGGCGCGCAGCAACTCGTCGCCAAAGGCATGGCCGAGTGCGTCGTTGGCTTCGGCAAAGTGATCGATGTCGATCAGGGCCAGCGTATAACGCGCGCAGTCGCTGGCCGCCAGCTGGGCATCGAGCATGTCGATGAGGCTGGCGCGATTGGGCAAGCCGGTCAGCGAATCGGTGAAGGCCTGCCCACGCAGGTTCTCCAGCATGTTGACGTTGTCCAGCCCGATCACCAGGTGACCGCAAAACAGCTCGAAAAGGCGACGACGGTCATCGTCTGCCAACACGCTCTGCTGCAAGCCCACCAGCAGCCGATTGCGCTGCCCCCTGAAACGCGACACGCACAACTCGCCACTGACGGACTCGCCTTGCGACATGGCGAGTTGCAAAGCCTTCTGCATGTCCTTGTCGTTCAGTTCGGTCAGGCGTCGTCCGACTTCATCCGCATGATTGCCCCAGGCAGCCAGCACTTGCGCGCTTTGTCCGGCGTCATCCGCCCCGTAGCGCAAGCAAACGATGCCCTGCCCCGGCAGCAAGCCAAGGGCGCTGGCGAGGCGCACCAGGGCTTCCTGGGCGAAAGCCTCGGCACTCATCTTGGGTGATAGCTGGTTGATCGCACGCACCAGCTGATCGAGTGCGCTGCGGTTGGTGTTGATCGCACGAATCTGCTGATAGGAGCGGATCGCTGCCGTCAGCGCGGTGAACAGTTTGGTACGCGTCAGTTCCGACTTGGTCTTGTAGTCGTTGATGTCGTAATCGCGGATCGCCTGGATTTCGGGTGCGTAGCCCGGCTGGCCGGTGCGCAGCACGATGCGCATCTCGCTGAGGCGCAGCTCGTCGCGAATCACCTTGACGAGGCGCAGACCGGCGTCGTCAGACTCCATCACGACGTCGAGCAGCACGACGGCGATGTCACGCTCGCGCGTCATGACGTCACGGGCTTCAGCTGCAGAACGGGCGCTCAGCAGCTCTATCGGGCGGTCGAGGATGCGCACATCGCGCAGCGCGAAATCGGTCGCGGCGTGTACGTCGGGGTCATCATCGACGACCAGTACCCGCCAGCAAAGCGATGCCACCGTCGCGTGCTCGCGCGGCGCATCATCCTCTGCAAAATAGAGGGTGTCGTCGTCCATCCCCGAAGTCTTCCCCGCTGTCGCCATGTGGGTCCGTTCGAACGTCCTGTCGCCCATATCAGCGACGGCTCGCCCCCGTCATCATCGCTCCGCATGATGCCATGAACATCTGTCAGGCAAGTGGAGAAAGGCAGCGGTATGCACCGCCAAAATAGAGCAAGGGATCACGCTCGCTCCGGGTAAACCACAACACTTCACTGATGAACACGACGTGGTCTCCGCCGGGCTGCATATGGGTGTTCCGCAGCACGAAGTTGGCACAGCATCCGTTCAACAAAGGCACATCGTGTTCACCCGGGTGCCAGTCCATGCCGGCAAAACGGTCCGGCTTGCGACTCGCGAACTGCCGCGACACCGCCTCCTGATCGGCCGCCAACACGTTCACCGCGTAATGCGTACAGGCTTCGAACACCGGGCGGACAGGCAGCGACGACGACAGGCTCCAGACAATCAGCGGCGGATCGAGCGACACCGAGTTGAAGGAGTTGACGGTCAACCCGACCGGCTTGCCTTCGGCATCACGCGTAGTCACCACCGTGACACCCGTAGCGAACATACCTAGTGAACGGCGCAGGGTCTGCGTACTTGAATGACTCATGCTGCTGCGCCAGACGATACGCGCTGGAAAAAGCCGCGTCGGGAGGCCTGACCCGCGAGAGACCGGGTCGTAGGAGGAAGAAACATGGTGCGTTGCCGACTTGTTGTCAAAATCGTGGCGCGCCGCATGACGGCTTGCTGGGGGAGTCGCGATTATCGCGGCAGCCCGTCACCTTGTCACGACGCATATGCGGCGGGATCGCCCTCTGTTCCTGCGCTGTGCAAGGGGAACAACACTTCGACACGCAACCCGCGCCCGGCCGGGTTGTCTGCCAGCGTGACGGTGGCGGCGTGGATCTCGGCCACTTCGCTGACGATGGCCAGTCCCAGCCCGCTACCGCCGGCCCGGGCGCCCATGACGCGGTAGAAGCGCTGGAATACGCGTTCGCGTTCGGCCGCAGCGATACCAGGGCCATTGTCGACAACGGCCAGCAGCAGCCCCGTCGCCTGACGATTCACGCTGACCGTGATCTGACCACCTGCCGGGGTGTACTGGATGGCGTTGTCGACGAGGTTGCTGACCAGCTCGCCAAGCAAGATGTCGTTGCCTTGCAGCAAAAGTGTCTCGCCGCCAGCCTCGACACCGATATCGAGGCCCGAGCGCAGGGCCAGCGGCACGCTGGCAGCGACGATCTCGCGCACCAGCCCGACCAGGTCCACCTCGGCAAAGCTGTGCACGTTCTCCGAGCTGGCGTCGGCGCGCGCCAGCGACAGCAGCTGGTTGATGAGACGTGCCGCGCGCTCGGCACCACTCAGCGCGCGCTGCATGGCGGCGCGGATCTGCTCGGGATCGCGCTCCTGCGCGGCCAGCTCGATCTGCATCTTGAGCCCGGCGAGCGGCGTGCGCATCTGGTGCGCCGCGTCGGCAATGAAGTGTTGCTGCGCGTGCAGCAAGGTGTCGAGGCGCTCCATCATGTCGTTGAAAGCCACGATCAGGGGGCGCACTTCCTCAGGCACGCTACCGGGTGCAATGGGCGAGAGGTCACCGGGACGCCGCGCACGGATCAGGCCCTGCAACTCACCCAGCGGCGCAATGCCGCGCGACAGGCCGAACCACACCAGCAGCACCGCCAGCGGAATGATGGCGAATTGCGGCAGCAGCACACCCGACACGATGCGCGAAGACAGCGTGCTGCGCTTGTTGCGCGTTTCGGCCACCTGCACGGTCACCAGTCCGGACACAGCCGGCCCCGGCTCGACCAGCAGGCTCGCCACGCGGATGCCCTCGCCCTGGATGTCGGCATCGTGGAAGTGGATCTCGCCCACCTTCAACTCGGAAGTTTCAGGCGCGGGTACTTCAGGGTCGCCAGCCAGCAGACGGCCTTGTGGCGAAACGACCTGGTAGTAGACCGTGTCCTCGGTGTCGGAGCGCAACAGGCGGCTCGCCGACGATGAGAGGTCGATGCTGATACCGCCATCGGCCGAGCTGCGGATCTGCCGTGAGATGGCGCGCACCTGGTCGGCCAGCGCCTGGTCATAAGGCTGGTTGGCTATATGCGTCGCGACGTCGTAGGTCAGGATGATGGAGATGGGCCACAGGAACAGCAGCGGCGCCAGCATCCAGTCGAGGATCTCGCCGAACAGCGAATACGACGCTCCGGGTGCCAGCGTGTCGCTGCGCTTGCCCCTCAGCCTACGCAGCAGGCGGGACAGCCGCATCGGGTTTTTCCAGGCAATAACCCAGGCCGCGCACGGTCGCGATCTTCAGGCCGCTGTGCTCCAGCTTCTTGCGCAAGCGATGCACGTAGACCTCGATGGCATTCAGCGACACTTCCTCGCCCCAGCCACAGAGATGATCCACAAGGTGGTCCTTGCTCACCAGCCGGCCTGCACGCAGCAACAGCACTTCCAGCACGCCGGCTTCACGTGCGGAAAGGTCCAGCGCATGCCCCTCCACCGTGACCGAGCGATCGGCCTGATCGTATTGCAGGGCGCCGAACGTGACGACGCGCGACTGCCCCGTTCCACGGCGCGTCAAGGCGCGCACGCGCGCTTCCAGCTCGGGCAGGGCAAAAGGTTTGGTGAGGTAATCGTCGGCGCCGGCATCGAGGCCGCTGACGCGATCCTGCACGGCATCGCGTGCGGTCAGGATGAGCACCGGACAGGTCAACTTGCGTGCCCGCAGACGCTGCAACACCTCGAGGCCAGACATGCGCGGCAAGCCCAGGTCGAGCACCAGCAGGTCGTAGGTTTGTGACGCCAGCGCGGCGTCGGCCTCGCTGCCCGTGGCAGCATGATCCACCGCGTAGCCAGCGCGCTTGAGCGCGCGGCTCAGCGCATCGGCGATGAGTTCGTCATCTTCAGCAATCAGGATGCGCATGCAGTCCGTGACCAGGTCAGAGGGGCGAAAGCGGCGGCCAGTGTAGCACGCAGCCCGCGTGCCTCTGGCTGAGAAAAACCCCCGTCTTCATCCTTGCGGCACGCGCGCGATGACCACCGTGCAAGGGGCTTGCAAGGCAATGCGAACAGCCACCGGTTGCAGCAAGCGGCTGTCCGCCAGACTGGCAGGTGGTGCGCCCAGCAACAAGGTGTCAACGTGATTGCTGCGCACGTAGTCGAGCACTGCCTCGGCCGGATCGCTGCCCTCGATGACATGGCAAGTCACGCGCGCCGGATCCACGTCAATCCCGGCGGCCCAGCTACGCAACTCGACCAGCACGCGCAAATGCTCGCGTGGCGCGCTGCGCTTGTCATCGGCCACGCCCATCGCCGGTGGCGGCCGCACGACAGTGACGAAGGCCAGGCGTGCTTCGGGCCGGGTACGCGCCAGACGTTCGGCCTCCCGACGCAGCGCGGCATGTGTCTGCGCGTTGGTGTGATTGATGGCGACCGACACCAGCACGATGGGCACCTGCCCTGCACCGGCCATCGCCGGGGCGGTCTGCATGCGCGACGGCTCCAGCCCCACGCCGACAAACCAGCGCCTGATGCGCTGGAGTACGCCATCGCGTGCGCTGCGATGCGCACGCTCGCCAAGCTGCATGCGTTCAGGATGCTGCAGATCGGCCGCCAGATCATGGCCGCTGCGGTAACGCTTCGCCGGTTCGATCTCGAGGCAACGCAGGATGGCTTCCTGCATGGCCGGCGGCAGATCCGCCCTTAGTGCACGCGGCGGCAAGGGCTGCACATGCAGACGGCGGCGCATGCCGGACAGACTGGTCGGCGCACCGTAGGGCAGCTCGCCGGTGGCCAACTCGTAAAGCATCACGCCCAACGCAAACAGGTCGCTGCGCGATTCCGTGCGCACGCCCAGCACCTGCTCTGGCGAGATGTAGGGCGCCGATCCTACGGGGCGGCGAATCTCTTCGGCCAGCAGATCGGGGAGCCGACGGTGATGGGCCAGACCAAGGTCGATCAGCGCGGCGCGCCCGTCCGGCCGCAGGATGATGTTGGAAGGCTTGATGTCGAGATGGATGATGTCGCGTCGATGCAGACTGTCCAGCGCTTCGGCCACGGCGATGCCGATGCGCTGGAGTTCGTCGAACGGGTAGCGGGGCCTGGTCAACGAGATCGGCGATCACCGTGCCCTCGATCCGCTCCATCACCAGATAGGGCGTTGCCGCCAGATCGCCCTGGGCAAACAGGCGCGGCAAGGGATCGCCACCGCCGGCAGCCAGCACCATCTGCTCGACCTCGAAACCGACAATGGTGGCACCCGTGTCACCCTGACCGAAGCGCGGTACTTTCATGACGGCCGGCACAGGCAGATCGTCCCGTGCGACGTCGTAGATGACGGCCATGCCGCCGGCATGGCGGCGCGAGAGGATGCGGTAACCGTCCAGCTCGTCGCCTTCCGACAAGGCCATCAGGCGCGCCCCTCCAGATGCAGCGCAAAACGCTCGGCCATCCCTGCCGCACGAATCTTCGCCGCCGCGCTCGTCGCATCATAAGGAACACGGAAAAACCGCAGGCGCTGCTGCTCGCTGTCGAACAACGCATACCGCGCACCGGGCCGCAGATCGCGCGGCTGCCCGCAAGAACCCACGATGGCCAGCCACTGCCGATGCGCAGGCACGGGAATCACCACGCCTTCACTTGGCAGGAAGGGCAGCAGGCGCCCGTCGCGCCCGGCATAGAACAAGGTCGGGTCATGCACATGCCCACTGAACACCCAGGACGTCCCGGCCTCCTCAAGGCTGCGCATCGCCGCGAGGCCATCGAAGACGTAGGTCCAGCGACCGGGATCGGCCGCGCTGGCGTGGACGCAGGTGATGTCGTCCTGCCGCAGGATCAGCGGCAGCTCACGCAGGAAGGAAAGCTGTTCTCCGCTCAGTTGCTCGCGTGTCCACAGCACGGCTGCCTGCGCGTCCTCGTTCATGGTGTTGGGCTCGCGCCCGCACACCGCGCTGTCGTGATTGCCCATCACGGCCAGATCGCCGCGCTGCAGACAGCTCGCCACGCGATCCACGACAGCCGCCGGATCTGCGCCATACCCGACGAGGTCGCCAAGAAACACGCGCCGCTCGGCGCCGTGCATCGCCGCGTGATGCAGCACGGCTTCCAGGGCTTCGATGTTGCTGTGCAGGTCGGCAATGAACGCGTATTTCATGGCATGCCCGGCGGAAAACAAAGGGGAACTACAAACGCACACTGCAGAGAAAAATGGCCCGCACGCAGCGGGCCATTCTGTCTCTTACTGCGTGGACTGCATCAATCCTGGTGGATGTCGCGGTCCTTGGTTTCAGGCAGGAACAACGTACCCACCACCACCGTCACCAGCGCCACCACGATCGGATACCACAGACCGTAGTACACATCACCCGTTGCAGCCACCATGGCGAAAGCCGTCGTCGGCAGGAAGCCGCCGAACCAGCCGTTACCAATGTGGTACGGCAGCGACATCGAGGTGTAGCGGATGCGCGTCGGGAACAGTTCGACCAGCCAGGCCGCGATCGGGCCGTACACCATGGTCACGTAGATCACGAGCACGGTCAGCAGCAGCCAGACGGTGAACTTGTCGATCTTCGCCGGGTCGGCCTTGTCCGGGTAACCGGCTTCCTTCAGCGCGGCGCCGAGGTCCTTGTTGAAGGCATCACCCTTGGCCTTGGCGTCGTCCTTCGACAGGCCCGCACCCTCGTAGCTGGCGATGACCTTCTCGCCAACCTTGATCTGCGCCACTGTGCCAGCCGGAGCCGCCACGTTGGTGTAGTTCACCGAGCGACGGGCCAGCGCACCCTTGGCGATGTCACACGAGCCCGTGAACTTCGCCGTACCCACCGGGTTGAACTGGAAGGCACACGCCGCCGGATCAGCCACCACCGTCACCGGTGCCGTCGCCTGGGCCTTGGCCAGATCGGGGTTACCCGCGCCGGCAATGGCCTTGAAGATCGGGAAGTAGGTCAGCGCCGCGATCAGGCAGCCGGCCATGATGATGGGCTTGCGACCGATCTTGTCCGACAGCGAGCCGAAGAAGATGAAGAACGGCGTACCGGCAGCGAGTGCCGCAGCAATCAGCAGGTTGGCCGTAACACCATCGATCTTGAGCGTCTGCGTGAGGAAGAACAGCGCGTAGAACTGGCCCGTGTACCACACGACAGCCTGACCAGCCGTGGCACCGAACAGCGACAGGATGACGACCTTGAGGTTGTCCCAGCGACCGAAGGATTCGGTCAGCGGAGCCTTGGATGCCTTGCCCTCTGCCTTCATGCGTGCAAACACGGGCGACTCGGACAGTTGCATCCGGATCCACACCGAGATACCCAGCAGCACGATGGACAGCAGGAACGGCACACGCCAGCCCCAGGCATCGAACTCTTCGGGCGACAGCCAGGTACGCACACCGAGGATCACCAGCAGGGACAGGAACAGGCCCATCGTTGCCGTGGTCTGGATCCAGCTCGTGAAGAAACCGCGCTTGCCATGCGGTGCATGCTCGGCCACGTAGGTAGCCGCACCGCCGTACTCACCGCCCAGCGCCAGGCCCTGCAGCAGGCGCAGGCCGATCAGGATGATCGGTGCCGCGATGCCGATGGTGGCGTATGACGGCAGCAAGCCGACGATGAAGGTCGACACACCCATGATGAGGATGGTGACGAGGAAGGTGTATTTGCGACCGATCAGGTCACCGAGGCGACCAAACACGATGGCGCCGAAGGGGCGCACCGCGAAGCCTGCCGCGAAGGCCAGCAACGCGAAGATGAAGCCGGTCGTCTCATTGACGCCCGAGAAGAACTGCTTGGCGATGACCGCCGCCAGCGAGCCGTACAGATAAAAGTCGTACCACTCGAACACCGTACCGAGCGAAGACGCGAAGATGACTGTTCGCTCTTCTTTTGTAATGCCTTCCTTAGCCATGAAGATCTCCTCCTTGTTGGTGGGCCACGCCTGCGTACGATCACTCCCGCATCGCTACGTGGCAGCAGACTAGGAGCCAAGTCTTACTGCCAACTTACGCAGCCTGCATGCGCTGCAGCATTCACGTCGCTGCAAAACATTGGTGCTGCGCAGCAGATTGCATGACCCGCCGGCTGGAAGGCACGGCGCCAAGCCCTATAATGCGGCGGTTCAACCTCCTTCTGGCGCTGCACATGGACTCCTACTTCAAGCACCACGTCTTCTTCTGCTGCAACCAGCGTGAAGCCCCCGACTCCTGCTGCAACAACCATGGCGCCAGCCGCCTGCAGGCCTACGCCAAGGACCGCATCGCCAAGCTCGGCCTCAAGGGCCAGGGCAAGGTGCGCATCAACAAGGCCGGCTGCCTCGACCGCTGTGACGACGGCCCCGTGCTGGTGGTCTACCCCGAGGGCACCTGGTACACCTTCGTGGACGAGTCCGACATCGACGAGATCATCAGCGAGCACATCCAGAACGGCCGCATCGTCGAACGCCTCAAGCTATGAACGCCCCCGCCGGCCCCACCCTCGTTGACGGCCCCATCGGCCCCATCGAAGTCCTCATCGACCAGCCCGACACGGTGCGCGGCATCGCCCTCGTGGCCCACCCGCACCCGCTGTTCGGCGGCGCCAATACCAACAAGGTGGCGTACACGCTGGCGCGCACCCTGCGCGACCTTGGCTACTGCGCGCTGCGCCCCAACTTCCGCGGTGTCGGCAAGACGGCTGGCACGCACGACCAGGGACAAGGCGAGACCGAAGACATGCTGGCCGTGCTCGACTGGGCGCGCCGCAACTGGCCCGACGCCGCCGGCACCACGGTGCTGGCCGGCTTCTCGTTCGGCGCCTATGTGCAGACCCGCGTGGCGCATCGCCTTGCCGATGCCGGCACACCGGTGAAACGCATGATCCTCGTCGGCACCGCCGCCGGCCACGTCGAAGGTGCGCGCCAGTACGACACCGCCGCAGTCGGCCCCGACACGCTGGTCATCCACGGCTCGAAGGACGAGACCGTACCGCTGCAGAACGTGCTGGCCTGGGCCGAACCGCTGGAAGTGCCGGTGGTCGTTGTGCCCGGCGCCGATCACTTCTTCCACGCCCGCCTGCACATCATCCGCGACATCATCAACCGCGCGTCCTGCGAGTGCCCCTGAAAGGAATGTCATGAAGCTGATCGGTTCCTACACCAGCCCCTACGTGCGCAAGGTGCGCATCTCGCTCATCGAGAAGGGCCTGGAAGCGGAATTCATCAATGACCCGCCCTGGGAAGTCACGACCCACGTGCCTGACTTCAACCCGCTGGGCAAGGTGCCGGCACTGGTGACCGACGCGGGCGATGTGCTGTTCGACTCCAACATCCTGCTCGACTACCTCGAGCTACAGGGTGGCGCCGTACAGCTCTACCCGGCCGACAAGCGCGATGCGCTGGTCGTGCGCCAGCTCGTGACGCTCGCCGACGGTGTCTGCGATGCGGGCGTGGCCATCGTCGTCGAAGGCCGCCGCCCGGCCGAGAAGCAGGTGCCCGACTGGGTCGCGCGGCAGCTGGGCAAGATCGATCGCGGACTGGCTGCGCTGGAGCGTCAGGCGACGAACCGCGAATTCCTGTTCGGCAATGCGCTGAGCGCCGCCGACGTCGCCACCGGCTGCATGCTGCTGTGGCTGGACTTCCGCCTGCCGCAGTTCGAGTGGCGCAGCAAGCACCCGGCCCTTACCGCGCTGACCACACGCCTGTCGCAGCGCGACAGCTTTTCACAGACCATTCCGAAAGCCTGAAATGAAACATCTGCTCATGGGCCTCGTCGCCCTGCTGTGCTTGCAACTGCCCGCACACGCTGACGAACTGACCGCCGAAAAGCGCTCTGACATCCGCAAGATGATGGAAGCCTCCGGCTCTTCACGCATCGGCCAGCAAATGGGCCGCCTCGCGCAACAGGCCCTGCGCCAGTCGATGCGCAACTGCACCAACTGCACGCCGCGCACCTTCGAGATCCTCGACAAGGAAGTCGACAAGCTCTTCGTCACCCGCTCGCTGGCCAAGGGCGAACTGGTCGACCGCATGGTCGAGATTTATCACAAGCATTTCTCGGCCGCCGAAGTGCGCGAGCTGCTGGCCTTCTACACCTCGCCGCTCGGCAAGCGCGTCTCGGCCGTCACGCCGCAGATCGCACAGGAGAGCCTGGTGCTCGGCCAGGAATGGGGCCGTGGCCTGATGGACGAGCTGCAGAAGAACTACCGTGCTGCACTGACGGCGGCGAAGCTGCCCTACCCCGAGGTCAGCGCCGGCATGCCGCCGCCGGCTGTGGGCGCTCCGCGCCAGGCACCCTGATCGCCATCGCGATGCAGCCCAACGCCGTCCTGCTGGTTGTCTGCAACACACCTGACGCCGACACCGCGCGCAAGATCGCGGAGGCGCTGATCGAGCGCCGGCTGGCCGCCTGCGTCAACATCCTCGCCCCCTGCCAGTCGGTGTATCGCTGGCAAGGGGCCGTCGAAGACAGCAGCGAAGTGCCGCTGCTGATCAAGACCACCGCCGCCCGCTACGGTGCGCTGGAAGCCGCCATCAGTGCGATCCATCCCTACGAAGTGCCGGAGATCATCGCCCTGCCCGTGTCGCATGGCCTGCCGGACTACATGAGCTGGGTGCTGGCGGAAACTTCTCCTCTCGACGCGGGTCACTGAACGACCCCGACCACACCCTTCTGCCATGTACTGCTCGCCGTTACGACGCGTCCGCGTCGCCCTCGCCTCGCTGCTCGCCTGCGTCTTCACTCTGGCACTTTCCGTTGCGCACGCGGTCGAGGAGCCCCTGCCGCCCGATCAAGCCTTCCGCGTACAGGCCACGCTGCAGGCCGATGACACGGCCAGCCTGCGCTTCACGGTGGCGCCGGGTTACTACCTCTACCTCAACAAGTTTCAGTTCCGTGGTGAAGAAGGCCTGCAACTGACCGGCGCACCGCGCTACCCGCAGGGTGAGGTGCACGAAGACCGCTTCTTCGGTCGCCAGACCATCTTCCGCGAACAGTTCGACGTCGCCGTGCCGGTGCGCATCGAAGGCAAGTCACCGCGTCTGGTCGCCACCGTGCAGGGCTGCTCGGAAGCACTGGGCGTCTGTTACCCACCGACCGACATCAATGTGGAACTGGCCATGTTCAGCAAGGCGCCGACCAGCGCCGGCGGCCTGCTGCCGGGGCTGGAGCGGCCCGCCACGGGCATGATGGACACGCCGGGCGTCAGCCTGCAGGCCGCCGCCCCCGCCGTGGTGGTTGAAGATGAAGACAGCGGCCGCCTTGGCCGCCTGCTGACGGCGGGTTCGCTGTTGTCCATCGTGCTGGCCTTCTTCGGCCTGGGCCTGCTGCTGGCCTTCACGCCCTGCATGCTGCCGATGGTGCCCATCCTGTCGAGCATCATCGTCGGCAAGGCCGACAGCATCGACCGCCTGCGCGCCCTCAAGCTCAGCACGGCCTACGTGCTGGGCATGGCCGTCACCTACGCGGCAGCGGGCGTACTCGCCGGCCTCAGCGGTGCTTCGCTGGCGCTGTGGCTGCAGAACATCTGGGTGCTCGGCGCCTTTGCGCTGGTCTTCGTGTTGCTGGCGCTGCCCATGTTCGGCCTGTTCGAGCTGCAGATGCCCGCCGCGCTGCAGAGCCGGCTGGCCAGCGTCGCCAACCGCCAGCACGGTTCGCTGCCGGGCCTCGCACTGATGGGTGCGGTGTCGGCCCTCATCGTCGGCCCCTGCATGACGGCCCCGTTGGCCGCCGCCCTGTTGTCCATCGCGCAGAGTGGTGACGCCGTCATCGGTGGCGTCGCCCTGTTCGCCATGGCGCTCGGCATGGGTGTGCCACTGGTCGCGGTCGGCGTCATGGCGCGTCACTGGCTGCCGAAACCGGGGCCGTGGATGGACCTGGTCAAGGGTTTCTTCGGCTGGCTGTTGCTGGCCACCGCGCTGTGGCTGCTCTACCCCGTGCTGCCGCCCAAACTGCTGTGGCTCTGCGTGGCTGCCTTGCTGGCCTTGCCCGCAGCCTTGCTGCTGCACCACAGCCGGACGGCGGCAGCGGCCGCACGGCAAGGCTTGCGCATTGCCAGCGCGGCCTTCGTCCTTGCAGCCGTAGGCAGCGTGGTGTTCGCCGTCTGGCAATCACGCCAGCAGGCCGAACAGGTCGGCCCCAGCTTCGCCAGCGTGCAGACGCTCGATGAACTGCAGGCCCGCCTGGCCGCTGCGCCGGGCCCCGTCATGCTCGACGTCTACGCCGACTGGTGTGTGTCCTGCCGCGAGCTGGAGCACTACACCTTCCGCGACCCGGCCGTGGCGCAGCGGCTCAGTGGTTTCACCCTGCTGCGTGCCGATGTGACGAAGAACAACGAGGACAGCCGCGCCCTGCTCAAGGCCTTCCAGCTGCATGCGCCGCCCGCCATGCTGTTCTTCCGCAACGGGCAACTGAACACACGCGTCATCGGCTTCCGCGACGCCAAGGCCCTGCTGCCGGTGCTGGACCGCCAGCTCGAACGCTGAACACGAGAACGCCATGATCGAACGCTACAACCCGGGCCCGCGCTACTCCGACGCCACCCTCTTCAACGGCGTGCTGTACCTGGTGGAGGTGCCGGCCATCACCGAAGGCGACATCCGCGCCCAGACGAAAAGCATGCTCGACGCGCTGGAAAGCACGCTGGCGCTGGCCGGCACGCGCCGCGACCGCCTGCTGATGGCGACCATCTACCTTGTCGACATGGCCGACTATGCAGGCATGAATGAAGTATGGGAGTCCTGGCTGCCGCCAGCCTGTGCCCCGGCGCGCGCTTGCGTGCAGGTGGCCGGTCTGGCGCAACCCGGCTGGCGTGTGGAAATTGCGGTGACGGCGGCTTATGGCCTGGACTGAGGGGCTGGACTGAGCCCGCCCCGGGCTCAGACGAAGAGTGTGCCTTCGCCGATGACGACGGCTGTGCCGCCGACGCGGATGGCCGTGATCTGACCGCCCGCCTTGTCCGCCTCGATGTAGATCTGGCTCGGCCGACCCATGTCGTAACCCTGCCACACCTCCCAGCGGAAAGCCCCGTCGGGCGCCGGTTCGCGCGCCGCAAGGTAACCCGCCAGCGCCGCAGCAGCAGCCCCCGTCGCCGGGTCTTCGATGAAACCGAACGAGGGCGAGAAGACGCGCACGTGAATCCGGCGCGACTCGTGAGGGTCGCGCACGAAGACGCACAGCGAGCGCGCCCAGCTCTTGGCCGCCCACATCTGGTAGGAACTCATGTCCAGCTGCAGCTGCGACAGGCTGGCCAGGCGCTCCAGCGGCACGAAGTGGAACGGCACGCCACAGCTCACGGCGTCGGGGCCGAAAACGCCTTCGCTAACGTCCTCCGGCATCAGGCCGACGATGCCGGCCAGGATCTCGGATGACAAGGAGGGGCCGAACTCGGGCAGGATCGCCGTGGTGAACTGGCAGAACGCCGGCTCGCCGTTGCGCATCTCGATACGGATCGGCACGTCGCCGATCTTTTCCGAGAAAACGATTTCGTTGACGCCATCCTGCAAGGGAATGAGCTTGCGCGAAGCCAGCACGTGCGCCGTGCCGATGGTGGGGTGGCCGGCGAAGGGCAGCTCGACGGCCGGCGCGAAGATCCGCACGCCGCACTGCGCACCCTCGCCCGGGGCGCACACGAAGGCGGTCTCGGAAAGATTGAATTCACAGGCGATGCGCTGCATCTCCTGGTCGCTCAGGCAGTCGCCATCAGGGATGACGGCCAGCGGGTTGCCGCTGAAGGTCTCCCGCGTAAAGACATCTGCAATGAAATATCTGACCGCTTTTTTCTCTGCTTTCATGTCGCCCGATAGCCTGCTTTGCGATCCACCCGGTTGCTGAACAGCCGGCGCGGCTCCTGAATTCCCACAATTGCGACGTTTTGCCTCCCGCAGCCACTGCCGGGCCGCTCTTCGCGAAGGCTTCTCATGCGCATCCAGCCAGCCTTGGCAGGCCGCCGGACATTACTCGCAGACATTACCCCAATTCCATCGAGGTTTTACCGCACAGCACATGTTTTCACAGTTGTGCGGGTCAAATGCTGCACTTGCATCGGTGGCAGCTTAAAATACGTTGCTCCGCTCGATACGAGCCATCCGCCATACGGCCCCGAATGCAAGCCTCCCCAGAACTCCATGCCGCACAGCCTTCCGAAAAGGCCCGCCTGCGCGAGATTCCGTACAACTACACCTCGTTCTCCGATCGCGAAATCGTCATTCGCCTGCTCGGACCCGCGATGTGGGGGGTACTGGAGTCCCTGCGCGCCGAGCGTGTGACCGGCCGCTCGGCACGCATGCTCTACGAAGTGCTGGGTGACATCTGGGTCGTACAGCGCAACCCCTATCTCGAAGACGACCTGGTGGACAACCGCCAGCGCCGTGGCGCCCTCATCGGTGCCCTGCGCCACCGTCTCGACGAAGTCGAACGCCGCCGCAAGGAATCCGAGTCCACCGACCCCGAACGTGCTGCAAAGGTAGCGCAACTGGTCAACGCTGCCAATAAGGCTATTGACACCTTTGCGGCGCATTTCGAAAAGACTTACGACCTGCGCAAGCGCGCCCAGAAGCTGCTGGCCCGCCACACGCGCAAGGACAACATCTGCTTCGACGGCTACGCGCGTGTTTCCCACGTCACCGATGCCACCGACTGGCGCGTCGAGTATCCCTTCGTGGTGCTGTACCCGGATACCGAAGAGGAAATCGGCCACCTCGTGCGCGACTGCATCGAGCTGGGCCTGACCATCATTCCGCGTGGCGGTGGCACGGGCTACACGGGCGGCGCCGTGCCGCTGTCGCCCTACTCGGCCGTCATCAACACCGAGAAGCTCATCGACCTCGGCAAGGTCGAGTACCAGACCCTGCCGGGCCTGACAGAACCGTATGCCACCGTCTTCACGGGCGCCGGCCTCGTCACGCGTCGCGTCATGGAAGCCGCCGAAGGGGCTGGCCTCGTCTTCGCCTGCGACCCGACCTCGGCCGATGCCTCGTGCATCGGCGGCAACGTGGCCATGAACGCCGGCGGCAAGAAGGCCGTGTTGTGGGGTACCGCGCTCGACAACCTCGCCTCGTGGAAGATGGTCACGCCGGACGGCAACTGGCTCGAAGTCGTGCGCCTCAACCACAACCTCGGCAAGATCCACGACCAGGACAAGGTCGAGTTCCTGCTCAAGCGTTTCGACCCCTCGGGCAAGAAGCTGCTGGGTGAAGAGACCATCACCATGGCGGGCCCGCAATTCCGCAAGGTCGGTCTCGGCAAGGACGTCACCGACAAATTCCTCGGCGGCGTGCCGGGCATCCAGAAGGAAGGCTGCGACGGCATCATCACCTCGGCCGTGTGGATCCTGCACAAGATGCCCCCGCATTCGCGCACGGTCTGCCTGGAGTTCTATGGCCAGGTGCGCGAGGCCGTGCCGGCCATCGTCGAGATCAAGGACTACATCGACAGCCTGCCCAAGACCGGTGACAACCGCGTGTTGCTGGCCGGCCTCGAACACCTGGACGAGCGCTACGTGAAGGCCGTCGGCTACGCGACCAAGGCCAAGCGCCACGGTCGCCCGAAGATGGTACTGATCGGTGACATCGTCGGTGACGACGAAAGCGCCGTCGCCAAGGCCACCTCGGAAGTCGTGCGCATCTGCAACGCACGCGGTGCGGAAGGTTTCATCGCCGCCTCGCCCGAGATGAGCAAGAAGTTCTGGCTCGACCGCGGCCGCACGGCGGCCATCGCCAAGCACACCAACGCCTTCAAGATCAACGAAGACGTGGTGATCCCGCTGCCGCGCATGGGTGATTACTGCGACGGCATCGAGCGCATCAACATCGAGCTGTCGATCAAGAACAAGCTCAAGCTCGCCGACGCCGTAGCCCACTTCCTCGACGGCGAGCTGCCGCTGCGCGTCGACGATTCCAACATCGAGAAGGAAGTGCTGATCGGCGACCGCCGCGCCCGTGCGCTGGAGACGGTATCGCTGGTGCGTCGCCGCTGGCAGTGGATCCTCGATCATCTCGACACGCCGCTGACCGAAGCAGAAGGCATGTTCGGCGAGCTGGGCATCGAAGCCGGTGCGCTGAGCAACCGCGCGACCAGCCCGACGCTGTTCCACCGCGTGCAGGATTACTCGGTGCGCATCTCGTGGAAGCAGGAGCTGAAGCGCGCCGTCGAAGAGATCTTCGAAGGCAACCTGTATCGCCCGCTGATCGAGAAGCTCGACGCGATCCAGAAAGAAGTGCTGCGCGGCCGCGTCTTCGTCGCCCTGCACATGCACGCCGGCGACGGCAACGTGCACACCAACCTGCCGGTGAACTCCGACCACTACGAGATGCTGCAGGAGGCCAACGCAGCCGTCGTGCGCATCATGGCGCTGGCGCGTTCGCTGGGTGGCGTGATCTCGGGCGAACACGGCATCGGCATCACCAAGCTGGAATTCCTCTCTGACGAGGAAGTGGCGCCGTTCCGTGCCTACAAGAACCAGGTTGACCCGGAAGGCCGCTTCAACAAGGGCAAGCTGATGCCCGGCGGTGACCTCACGCATGCCTACACGCCGAGCTTCGGCCTCATGGGGCATGAGTCAATCATCATGCAGCAGAGCGACATCGGCGCCATCTCCGACTCGGTGAAGGACTGCCTGCGCTGTGGCAAGTGCAAGCCCGTGTGCTCGACCCACGTGCCGCGCGCCAACCTGCTCTACTCGCCGCGCAACAAGATCCTCGCCACCTCGCTGCTCATCGAAGCCTTCCTCTACGAAGAGCAGACGCGACGCGGCGTGTCGATCAAACACTGGGAAGAGTTCGAAGACGTTGCCGATCACTGCACCATCTGCCACAAGTGCTACAGCCCCTGCCCGGTGGACATCGACTTCGGCGACGTGTCGATGAACATGCGCAACCTGCTGCGCAAGATGGGCAAGCAGAGCTTCAACCCGGCCAAGACGCTGGCCATGGCCTTCCTCAACACGACCTCGCCCGAGCGCATCAAGATCCTGCGCAAGGTGTCGATCGAATGGGCCTACAAGGCACAGCGCCTCGGCAACCGCGTACTCGGCAAGCTCGGCCGCAAGCAGGCCGATGCCCCGCCCGCCTCGCTCGGCAAGCCGGCGATGAAGGCGCAGGTGATCCACTTCATCAACAAGAAGATGCCGGGCAAGCTGCCCAACAAGACGGCGCGCGCCCTGCTCGACATCGAGGATCCGGAAGTCGTGCCGGTGATCCGCGACCCGCAGAAGACCAAGGCCGACACCGAGGCCGTCTTCTACTTCCCGGGCTGCGGTTCGGAGCGCCTGTTCTCGCAGGTCGGCCTCGCCACGCAGGCCATGCTCTACCACGTCGGCGTGCAGACCGTGCTGCCGCCTGGTTACCTGTGCTGCGGCTACCCGCAACGCGGTGGCGGCCAGTACGACAAGGCCGAGAAGATCACGACCGACAACCGCGTGCTGTTCCACCGCGTTGCCAACACGCTCAACTACCTCGACATCAAGACTGTCGTGGTGAGCTGCGGCACCTGCTACGACCAGCTGACGATGTACCAGTTCGAGAAGATCTTCCCGGGCTGCCGCCTCATCGACATCCACGAGTACCTGCTCGAAAAGGGCGTCAAGCTCGAAGGTGTGACGGGCACGCGCTACATGTATCACGACCCCTGCCACACGCCGATGAAGCAGCAGGACCCGATGAAGACGGTCAATGCGCTGATCCAGACCAGCGACAACACCAAGGTCATCAAGTCCGACCGCTGCTGCGGCGAAGCCGGCACGCTGGCCGTCGCCCGCCCCGACATCTCGACCCAGGTGCGTTACCGCAAGGAAGAAGAGATCCTCAAGGGCGCCGACAAGCTGCGTGCCGACGGCTTCACCGGCAAGGTCAAGATGCTGACCTCGTGCCCGGCCTGCATGCAGGGCCTGCAACGCTACGAAGATGACGTCGAAGGCGGCATCGACGCCGACTACATCGTCATCGAGATGGCCAAGCGCCTGCTCGGCGAGAACTGGATGCCCGAGTACGTCGAACGTGCCAACAACGGCGGTATCGAGCGCGTCCTGCTGTAAGCACTTCTCAAACGAGGCATGGCGCCCTGCGTCATGCCTCGTGCTGTCCTGCCACTGCGCCAATCTCTGAGCATCGAACGATGTCCGATCACGCCACTACGTCCGAACTGATTGCCCGCTTCGAGCTCTGGCTCGCCGAGGCTGGCAAGACCGAGCCCAACGACCCGAACGCCATGTCGCTCGCGACCGTCGGCGCGGACGGCATGCCCTCGGTGCGCATGGTGCTGCTCAAACATGCCGACGACGCCGGCTTCGTCTTCTACACCAACCTTGGCAGCCAGAAGGCGCACGAACTGCAGGGCAACCCGCAGGCCGCCGTGTGCTTCCACTGGAAGAGCCTGCAGCGCCAGGTGCGCGTGCAGGGCAAGGTCGAACCGGTCAGTGCTGCCGAAGCCGACGCCTACTTCGCCAGCCGCGCGCGCGACTCGCGCATCGGCGCCTGGGCCTCGAAGCAATCGCAACCCCTTGAAGGCCGCTTTGCGCTGGAGAAGCGCGTCGCTGAGTACGCGCTCAAGTTCGGCCTCGGCGAGATTCCGCGGCCGGAGTTCTGGTCCGGTTTTCGCATTGTTCCGAGCGTCATCGAATTCTGGCAAGCCGGCGCCTTCCGCCTGCATGACCGCAGCCGATACGAACGCCGCGCCGGCCACGACTGGCAAGGCACGAACCTGTTTCCCTGAGTCTTCCCGAGGACCCCATGAGCTACAACCCGCAAGACCTGCTGCGGCAGAACCGTGACTGGGCCGCGTCCATGCTGGCGCGTGACCCCGAGTTCTTCAACCGCCTGCGCACCCAGCAGACGCCGGAGTACCTGTGGATCGGCTGTGCCGACAGCCGCGTGCCGGCCAACGAAATCACCGGTCTGGCACCGGGTGAAGTGTTCGTGCACCGCAATGTGGCCAACGTGGTCGTGCACACCGACCTCAACTGCCTGTCGGCCATCCAGTTCGCCGTCAACGTGCTCAAGGTCAAGCACATCCTGGTCGTCGGCCACTACGGCTGCGGCGGCGTCAAGGCAGCGCTCAACAACCTGCGCGTGGGTCTCGCCGACAACTGGATCCGCCACGTGCAGGACGTCCGCGACAAGTTCCGCACCCAGCTCGACGCCCACACCTCGCCCGACACGAAGCTGGATCGCCTGTGCGAACTGAACGTGGTCGAGCAAGTGCTCAACGTCTGCGAAACCACGGTCATGCGCGACGCCTGGGAACGCGGCCAGGAAGTCTCCGTACACGGCTGGATCTACGGCGTGGCCGACGGCATCCTGCGCGACCTGGCAGTCAGCGTCGAGAAGGAAACCGAGCTGCTGGACAGCTACACCGCGGCAGTACAGGAAATCGGCAAGCGCGTCTGATCCGGCCCGCAGACCGCCGGCCAGCGCCCATGCTGGCCGCGCGGTTATACTCCGGCTCGCTCCCATTCAGGAACGACACAATGAATCGCCGTCCCCGGACAAGCATTCCCTCCCGCCTGCAGGCCGGCAACACGGTCGCTGGCGTCCTGATCGGCCTGCTGATCGGCGTGCTGATCGCCGCAGGCATCGCGCTCTACATCAATTTCGGCAACAAGCCCTTCACGCAGCCCACGCCGAACACCACGCAAAGCGCCCCCGTTGCGGGCAGCGAACCGCGCTCGCTGCCGGGCAAACCCGGTGACAAACCGGTCGACAAGCCCAGCTACGACTTCTACAAGATCCTGCCCGGTGGCGACGCTGCCTCGGTGCCGCCTGCGGCTTCGACGCCGGCTGCGGAACCTGTCGCGGCCGACAAGATCTATCTGCAGGCGGGGGCCTTCCAGGACCCGGCCGATGCCGACAACCTCAAGGCCAGACTGGCGCTGATGGGGCTGGAGGCAGGCGTGCAGAAGGTGGATACGGCCGACAAGGGCGTCCTGCAGCGGGTGAGGGTTGGCCCGTTCGCGAGTGACTCCGACATGGAAGCCGCTCGCGCCCGGCTTGCGCAGGAAGGCATCGAATCGATTCCCGTGCGCGTCAAGCCGCGCAAATAAATCGTTGCTGCTACGTAGTTGCTGACAATATCCAAGGAGAAACCATGTTCCGCCGCACCCTCATGAAGGCCGCCTTCGCCGCAACGCTGCTGGGCCTCGCCGGCCTCAGCCAGGCCGCCACCGTTGGCAAGGATTACGAACTGCTGTCGCCCGCCCAACCCGGCGGCACCAACGGCCAGATCGAAGTCGTCGAGTTCTTCTCCTTCGGCTGCCCGCACTGTGCCAACCTCGAGCCCAAGCTCGAGAAGTGGCGTGCCGAACAAGCCAAGGACGTCGTGCTGGTGCGCGTCCCCGTCATCTTCCGCAAGGAATGGCAGCCCCTCGCCCGCATGCACTACACGCTGGACGCCATGGGCCTCAGCGACAAGCTGAGTGGCGCCGTGTTCGACGCCATCCACAAGAACTACGTGCGCATGGATGACGAAGCCAAGCGCAACGAATGGCTCACCAAGCAAGGCGTCGACGTCAAGAAGTTCAACGACACCTGGCGCTCCTTCGGCATCGACGCACAGATGCGTCGTGCCACGCAGATGGCCGAGAAGTACAAGATCCAGAGCGTGCCCGCGCTGTACGTCGATGGTCAGTACTTCGTCCGCAACAAGGACGAGAAGCTGCCTGAAGATCAGACCCACACCAAGAACCTGGCTACCACCACCGAACTGATCAACATGGTGCGTACCAGCAAGTCCAAGAAGTGAGCCAGCCGCCGCTGCGCGTCTTCCTGACCGGCGCATCGAGCGGTATCGGTGAAGCCCTTGCCCGTCACTACGCCGGGCAAGGCGCACAGCTCGGCCTCGTGGCGCGCCGCGCCGACAAGCTGACCGCCCTGATCGACAGCCTGCCTGGCGGCCAGGCGCAACACATCGCACTCTCTGCCGACGTTGCCGACAGCAGCAGCGTCGCTGCTGCGGCCAAGCAATACCTCGAACGCTTCGGCCTGCCCGACATCGTGATCGCCAATGCCGGCATCTCGGTCGGCACGCTGACCGAAGAGGTGCAGGACTACAGCCCCTTCGAAGCCGTGTTGCGCACCAATGTGCTGGGCGTCGTCGCCACCTTCCAGCCTTTCGCCGGTGCCATGCGCGCACGCGGCCATGGCCGCCTGGTCGGCATCTCGTCCGTCGCCGGTGTGCGCGGACTGCCCGGTGCCGGGGCCTACAGCGCCTCCAAGGCCGCCGTCAGCCGTTACCTCGAAAGCCTGCGTGTCGAGATGCGCGGCAGTGGCGTCTCCGTTATCGACATCCGTCCCGGCTACATCCGCACGCCGATGACCGACGTCAATAGCTACCCCATGCCCTTCATCCTGCCGGCAGAAGAAGCCGCGAAGCGCTTTGCGCGTGCTATCGCCGCCAACTGCTCGCAGGCCACGATTCCCTGGCAGATGGGCATCGTCGCCCGCGTGCTCAACGTGCTGCCCAACGTGGTCTTCGACTACCTGTTCTCCAAGGCGGGTCGCAAGCCACGCAACCTCATCGGCTGATCGCACCTCACGCTCCAAAGAACGCACAACAAAAAGCCGACCCGCAGGTCGGCTTTTTGTTGGCACCTCGCCCGCTCAGGCGGCGTGCTTCATCTGCTTTTGATACAGGAACTCGAGGATCGCCGCACGGTAGTCGGCGAAGCGCGGGTCGTGAGCCAGCTCCAGGCGGCTGCGCGGCTTCTCCAGCTTCACTTCGAGGATTTCGCCGATGGTGGCCGCCGGGCCATTGGTCATCATGACCACGCGGTCGGACAGCAGCACGGCTTCATCCACGTCGTGCGTCACCATCACCACGGTTGCGCCGGTCTTCTGCATCACGCCGATCAGCTCGTCCTGCAGGCTGGCGCGGGTCAGCGCGTCGAGTGCGCCGAAGGGCTCGTCCATCAGCAGGATCTGCGGTTCGATGGCGAAGGCGCGGGCGATACCGACGCGCTGCTTCATGCCGCCCGAGATCTCGTGCGGCATCTTGTGCATGGCGTGATCCATGTGGACCATCTCCAGCGCGGCGCGGGTGCGCTCCTTGAGCTTGGCCTTGCCTTCCTTGGTGCCGAACACGCGCTCCACGCCCAGCATGACGTTCTCGAAGCAGCTCAGCCAGGGCAGCAGGGAGTGGTTCTGGAACACCACGCCACGCTCGGGGCCAGGGCCGGCGATCTCGCGACCGGCGCAGATCAGGCCGCCCGAGCTGGGCAGGGTGAGGCCGGCGATCAGGTTCAGCAGGGTCGACTTGCCACAGCCCGAGTGGCCGATCAGCGTGATCACTTCGCCTTCGCTGATGTTGAGGTTGATGTCGCGCAGGGCTACGAAGGTGCCGTTCTTGGTCTCGAAGCGCATGCCGACGTCTTGAACTTGTACCAGTGGTTTCATGATTCAGCCCTCAGTTGCTTGCGTAGGAGAAGCGCTTGGCGATCTGCAGCAGGGTCAGTTCCAGCAGCAGGCCAACAATACCGATCACGAAGATCGCAATGACGATGTGTTCCACCTTCAGGTTGTTCCACTCGTCCCACACCCAGAAGCCGATACCCACACCACCGGTCAGCATCTCGGCGGCCACGATCACCAGCCAGGCCGTGCCGATGGACAGGCGGATACCCGTCAGCATGTAGGGCAGCACGGCAGGGAACAGGATCTTGGTGAGGATCTTGAATTCCGACAGGTTCAGCACGCGGGCCACGTTCATGTAGTCGCTGGGGATGCGCTGCACACCCTGTGCGGTGTTGAGGATCATCGGCCAGATCGAGCAGATGAAGATCGTCCAGGTCGCAGCCGGGTCGGCCTTCTTGAACACCAGCAGGCCGATAGGCAGCCAAGCCAGCGGCGACACCGGGCGCAGCAGCGAGATGATTGGATCGAGCATGCTGCCCATGAACTTGAAACGGCCCAGCATGAAGCCGACCGGGATGCCCACCAGTGCGGCGAAGCCGAAACCGATGCCGACGCGCTTGAGCGAGGACAGGATGTTCCAGCCGATGCCCTGATCGTTCGGGCCATTGCTATAGAACGGATCGGAGAACAGCGTGACGGCTGCACCCCAGGTCTTCAGCGGCGTGGGAATGCCTTGCGTCTTGATCGCAACGATTTCCCAGATGGCGATCAGCAGCGCCAGCCCGATGAGGGGCGGCAGCACGATGCGGGCGAAGTTCTTGATACGCCCACGCAGCTCGCTGCGCTTGGCAGGAGCCGCAGGCGCGGCGGGGGCGACCGGTGCGGCAGCAGCCTGCACGGGCGCAGCCGTGTTGGCGGGCGCGGTCGAGGAAAAGGTCGGGGTTTGCGAGATGCTCATCGTGGCGCTACTCATTCTGGTTACTCCTGTGGGAGGTCGGGGAACAGACACCGGTGCGCTTGTGGCGCACCGGCATCATCGCCATCAGGCCTTGATCTTGAAGCTGGCGGCGTACTTCTTCGGGTCCTTGCCGTCCCACACCACGCCGTCGATAAGCTTCGACGTACGCAGGTCGGACTTCGGAATCGGAGCCTTCACGATGGCGGCAGCTTCCTTGTAGAGCGCCGTCTGGTTGATCTGCTTGGCGATGGCGAGGTAATCGACGTCTTCCTTCAGCAGGCCCCAGCGCTTGTGCTGGGTCAGGAACCACATGCCATCCGACAGGTAGGGGAAGTTGACCGCACCGTCGTTGTAGAACTTCATGTAGTTCTTCTCGGACCAGCTCTTGCCCAGACCGTCTTCATACTGACCGACCATGCGGCCGCGGATGACGTCGGAATCGGTATTGACGTAGGACTTCTGCGCCACCACGTCAGCCGTTTCGCTGCGATTCTTGGCGCTGGCATCGATCCACATCGAGGCTTCGAGGATCGCGCAGATCATGGCGCGAGCCGTCTTCGGATACTTCTTCACGAATTCAGCCGTGGTGCCGAGAATCTTCTCGGGGTGGTCCTGCCAGATGTCCTGCGTCGTCACGCCGGTAAAGCCGATCTTGTCGGCAATGGCGCGCATGCCCCAAGGCTCGCCCACGCAGAAACCGTCCATGTTGCCGACGCGCATGTTGGCCACCATTTGCGGCGGAGGCACGACGATGGTCTTCACATCCTTCATCGGGTCGATGCCGTTGGCCGCCAGCCAGTAGTACAGCCACATGGCGTGGGTGCCGGTCGGGAAGGTCTGTGCGAAGGTGTATTCCTTCTCTTTCTTGGCGACCACCTTGGCCAGGGTTTCGCCATTGATCGCGCCCTTGTCCTTCAGCGCGTTCGACAGGGTGATGGCCTGACCGTTGTTGTTGATGGTCATCAGGTTGGCCATGTCCTTCTTCGGGCCGCCGATGCCGAGGTGCACACCGTAGATGAGGCCGTACAGCACGTGCGCTGCGTGCAGCTCGCCATTGACGAGCTTGTCGCGCACGGCAGCCCAGGAAGCTTCCTTGGTGGGGTTGATCTTGATGCCGTACTTCTTGTCGAAGCCCTTCACCGCCGCCATCACCACCGATGAACAATCCGTCAGCGGAATGAAACCGATGTTCACTTCCGTCAGCTCCGGAGCATCCGAGCCAGCAGCCCACGCACCAGCTGACGGCAATGTGCTTGCCGCAGCGATGGCGCCGGTCATTGCCGCACCCCGCTTGAGAAAACCGCGCCGACTTGCTTGATCATCAAATTTCTCCGTCATGTTCATCTCCATTGAAGTACCGGGTTTGCACGTGCAAAACGGAAAAAGGCGCCACGACATGACAGACCCATTGACGGTCTTCCATGTCGGACGCCCTTGTCCGCGTGGAGCCGCCATTGGCTCGCACTCAGACTCTACTTAGCAGGCAGCGTGCCAGCCCGTGCAAATAACGTAATTTCAATGACTTGCATATGCGCAAACAGATAACCCCCCCGGCCAGGGCCTGCACCGGGACGCACCCATGCGGTGCAGTGCGCACCGTTCGACAGGCTAGACCGTGCGCAATTTTTCACACCCATGCACTGCGCTGAAGACGGCAATCAGCCCCGCCGGACATCACTCAGGCTGGCGCGGAAAGTCGTTAGGCAGCGCCATGCGAGCTCGGTAACGGTCAGGGTGTTAGCAGGAGAAAGGCGCTCGCCTGCAGCGAGTGCGGGAGAGTGAAGACAGGGAACCGGACAGCGAACGCTGGCCCGGGGAATACTCAGCCCAGCAGCAGCTTGGCGCTGGCCAGCACTTCTTCGGCGACTTCGACGAGCTTCCGGCCACGTTCCATCGCCAGCTTGCGCAGCGCGTGGTAGGCCTCGTCTTCGCCCATGCCGCGTGCCTTCATCAGCACGCCCTTGGCGCGATCCACGATCACGCGCTCGGACAGCTTGCGCTGCGCCTCGTCGCGTTCCTTGCGCAGGGCCATGAATTCATCGAAGTGCGCCGTCGCCACGCGCAACAGCGAAGTCAGCTTCTCCGGATCGAGACCATCGACCACATAGGAAGACACGCCGGCACGCATCGCCTGGCGGATGGCATCGTCGCCACTGTCTTCCGAGAACATCAGCACGGCGCGCGGGAAGCTCGCGTTCATCGCTGCAATGTGTTCCAGCGTGTCGCGGCTCGGCGAATCGGTGTTGATCAGCACCACGTCGGGATGCACTTCCTGGATGCGCTCGACGAGGCCGAACGCGTCGGGCAGCACGGCGGCCACCATGTGACCGGCGCGCGTCAGGCCCTCGCATATTTCCAATGCGCGTTCCTGAACCTCATCGATGACCAGAATCTTGAGCATGCCCATCCCCGAACCATGCAACCCCGGCTGGCGCCGGACCCCTTGAAGCGGACGCCATTGTAACGATTGTCGAGGCGCAAGACGCGTGCCTGCTTCACGAGCCGACCAGTGTCTTACTCCTGAAGGTAGTCGCCCAACAGACGGCGAGCCAGATCTTCACCATTGACCCACTGCACCGCGCCCTCGGGCACCACCGTCATGCCCTCGCGCAAAAGGCGTTGCCCACGCGCCAGATCTGCCCGCAAACGCAATGCCGGCGTGCCTTCCATGCGCGCCTCCAGCACCTCGCCATCGCGGATGACAGAACCGCGCTGGCTCGCCATGCGTCGTCGGTAGGCCGCAAAGGCCTCGTCCGACCCCAACCCCTCTTCGACATGTGCCCAGGCCGCCACCGCTCCGATTCCCTCTTCGCGCCCCACCGCATGCACGATGCCCAGTCGCATCGCCCGCCAGCTCAACCCATCATTGTGCAGTGCCGCACCAACCGGGTTCGCTTTCGCATCCCAAGCCCCCAGCACACGCAACGACGCCACCGCCCCCTCGCGGCGCACATGCAGTGTCGCCCCCAGCGGCACGGCCCGCTGCTCGGCGCGGAATTCGCGGAAGTCGAAGCCTCCCAGCACGCGTCGCACGTTGCTGTCGTCCGCCAGCTCCTCGAAGCGCAGATCCGTCACAGCGATGCGTGTGCGGTTGGTCGAGGTCGAATACAGCCAGGCCTTGCAGAACACCGCACCGGGCGGCGCCACCTGCATATGTGAGCGCTCCGCTGCCGCGCCCTGCCCGCCCGTCACGCGCAACACCTTCTCGCCACCGATCAGGCGCTGTGCCGCGTCGTAGAAGTTGAGATACAGATAGATGTCACCGCCCTGCAGCGCAGCCGCCAGCCGGTAACGCTTGCCCGCCTCCACCGCAAAACGCTGCGACAGCCCCACGCCCAGCTTGTCGTCCTCATCCACCAGCGTCACCACCGGCTTGCCCGTGCGCTCGCTGACCGCGATCTGCGTGCTCTCGCCATTCGCCGCGAAGTCCTGCACCCAGGCACTGCTCGCGCTGAACAGCTGCAGCGGCTGATCGTCGAGCCAGTACTCCGCATCCGCCGGCAAGGTGAAGGCCGATTCGAGACTCACGTTGTTGGCCGGGTCGTTACGGATCGCGCTCGCGAACAACACATCCGGCCCGTTCTGCACGCTCGTGATGAAGGGCCGCAGATGCAGCGCCTTCATGTGGCCCGAGCCCGCCTCCAGCGTCCTGTTCACGCCGTAGTAATCACGCCGCCCATCCATCAGGAAGGTGATGATGGGCACGTCCGCCCCACCGCCCAGGTTGATCGCCAGCGGCGCCGTGTCATGTCCCGCCGTGTAACCCGCCTCGGCCGAGCTGATGCCCACGCGCTGCCCCATGTAATGCGCCAGCCGCTTCTCCGGCTCCACACCCCAGCGCTGCGAAATGAAACGCGGCCACGGCCCCGCCAGCCAGGCCCGCGCCGCCTCGGGCGGTTGCCGCGTCGCGTAGTAACGATAAGGCGACTGGTCTTCGCTACGCCGCGCTGCCTTGCCCGCTGCCGGCGTCAGCCAGCCCGCCTCCGCCACCTTGGCCTGGAAGGCCGACGCGTTGTTGAGCAAGCGGTCGTAGTCGCGGCTATGCACGCCGCCCAGCCGCTCACCGGGGCCGAACCAGTGCAGCGCGATGTCATGCCACAAATAGTTCAGCCCGTCGCGCGCCATCTTGCGCGTCGCTGCGTCACGCGACAGATTGGCAATCAGCGACAGACAATCCAGATCGACCTCGAAATACGTCGGGCTCAGGAACTCGTTGATCCCCGTCTTCGCCGTATGCCGCAGCCAGTCGCGCAACATAGCTCGCCCCTGCTGCGCCAAGGCCTCATCCCCCATCGCCTCACCCAGCGCAATCAGGTTCCAGCTCTTCATCAGGAAGATGTTCGTATAGCTGATCGCCACCGCATGCCGCGTCAGCCCCGTGCGCGCCAACGCCAGCACTTCGTTCAGCACCGCCTTCTGCTGCGCATCCAGCCTGTCGCCAAACACCAGCGGCACAATCACCAACCGCCGCATCGCAAACTCTATGCCGTTGCGATCCACCAGCTTCGTGTCGCCGTAGTACCAGTGCATGTTGCCGTAGGTACGGCTCGCCGTATCGCGGTCGAACATCGTCGCCAAGCCCTGCAGCACGCGCAGCGTGCGCTCCGGCCTGTGCCCGATCGCCACCGCATCGAGCACATAGTCCGCCAGCTCCATCGACTGCACGCGCAACCGCAGCTGGTCTTTATCAAAGAAGCGCCCCCAGCGTGCATCCAGCGAGGCCGCCATGCTCGTGCGCAAGGCCTCGTCGGCCTGCCAGCGTGGCAGAGCTTCGTCAGCCGCCTGAGCAGACCACGGCAACAAGCAAAACAGGAAGCAGAACAACCAAGCGCGCATGCGGACTCCCGAACCCAGACACCCCAGAACAGTCGCGCATTTTCCCGCCACACAACAGAGCCGATAACGCGGATAAGCAACTGTCCCAGCCCCGACCTTTGCAGTTCCCTCCTCCTCGATGTGCAACCCAGCGGCCATCGGCAAGGCCTGACACGCCATATACCGGTAGCAGTACGATGCCCTGTTACCCGTCTACCCCACATCATGAACCGCACGGCTCTGCTCATCGCCACCTTTCTGCTCAGTACCCAAGCGCAAGCCGACACGCCACCCGCCGCGCAGAACAAGGGCGGCACCTGCTGCCACATCGACGACCGCCCCGTCAGCGCCGCGCGCTTCGACGCTTTCGTCCGTGACCTCAAGATGATCCCCGGCACCCAGCTCAATGCCGAATCGCCGCGCGGCCTCTACACCTCGTACAAAGCCACTGCCGCCAACGGCAAGCGCTACCTCATCACCCTGGACGGCCCCCGCCGCACAGCGCGGCTGATGCCGGACTAAGGCTGGCGCCACCAGCGCCAGCGCTGCCCTCTCATCCGTCATTCTCGCCACAGGAAGCCATGTAGTATCAGTCCGCCCGATAACGACTCTGCAGAACACCATGCCCCCTGTCCGGAAAATCCTGCAACGCATTGCGCTGGAAACAGCCTGGATACTCATTCCGCTAGTCGTCCTGTTCTTCGTCGTCGGCTGGGACTTCCATCGCGCCCCATCTGACTGGACGACGAACAGTTACCTCGATGACCCGACGGCCAGCGTCCTGAGTGCCTTCTCGCCCAGGGTAACGAATGCCTACTGGCGTGGCGACCGGCCGCTCGATCCCTTCAAGGCCTATTTCATCAATGACAAAATCATCATCCACGACGGACTCCAGCCGCTCATCTCTTCGGATCAAGGGCGTCTCTGGCGTCGCATTGGCCTGCCCCCGCACTACTACAGCTGGCAAAGATACGACGCGCAGTTCCTGAGTGACGGCCAGACCGGCTGGTTCGCATTCAGCAAGCAACTATGGTGGACGCGCGATGCCGGAAGTACCTGGTCCGAAGCCCGTGTACCTACGGGCTTTTCCGTGAACGCTCTGCACTTCAGCGCAGACGGGCAAACCGGCTGGACTGCAGGAAGCTCACACATCTTCCACACGCAGGACGGCGGCAAGACCTGGGAAAAGCAGTATGGCCGTGACGATTCCGAGCGTGACATCCAGCTTCGCAAGATCAAGTTCCAGCCTGACGCAAAGCGCGGCTACGCCGTCGGCAAGGGAATCATCCTGATCACTCAGGATGGAGGCCGGCAATGGACGGCGATGCAGGCAGAGAACGTCACGGCTTTCGCGGAACCGAATGGCGGGAGGGAGCTTGAGTTCCGGGACATTTTTTTCTCCCCGGATGGATCGCACCTCTGGAGCAGTGGCGTCAACTCACGGGACTACGGCAAGAACTGGCAGAGATCGCCACAGACGCTCAGCGTTGCGAACATGGGTTTTGTCGATGCAAAGTCAGGCTGGATGCTAAACGATGATCGAACGCTGTATCTCACCAATGACGGTGGCGAAAGTTGGCAGCCGGCAAGCAGGACACGCCCACACAACCTGCTGGCCATTCATGCGGAGAGCGATCTCAAACACTTCACCGCAGTCGATACCAATGGCTCCGTGCTCGCCAGCGACGACAGCGGCAAGTCGTGGCGCTATGTCTCGCGTGGCAGCAGGGGCGACTGGCGGAGCCTCCACGTCTCTCCCGGCGGCAAATTCATGTGGGCCGCCGGCACGGACGGAATCCTCTTCTCAGAGGATGGCGGCGCCCGCTGGATACGGCAGACCACTGGCGAGGACCTGGATCTGCGTGCCGTGAAGTTCTGTGGTGATCAAACGCGCGGCTGGGCCGTGGGCACCCGCGGACTCCTGGAGACCAGGGATGCGGGCAAGCATTGGCAGGCCCTCGAACACCTGAATCCCGAATGGCTGAGCAATGTGTTTGTGTCTGAAGACTGCCAGCACATCTGGGCGGTCCGACAAGATGGAAAGCTCATGCAATCCCACGACGGCGGCCAAGTATGGCGACGCGAAACCATTTCGCATTCCTCGCTCAACCTTGTCCAGTTCGCAGCCGACTCGAAGTCGGGCTGGATCGCCTCCGAGCGCAACAACGACAACCCTCAGCTCCTGATCACCAACGACGGCGGCAAGAGCTGGCGCAGAAGTGCCCTCCCCGTCAGATCGCAGGGCGTGGTTGCCATGTCACTGGACGCCAAAGGCAAGGAGGGCCTCGTCGTCAGTGGCTGGGCAGAACAGCCAACGCATGAGCATCTGCTGCGAACAAGAGACGGCGGCAAGACATGGCAAACACCGGAACCGTCCGAGTCAGGTTGCAGGCCAGACGTCCTTACCTTTCCCGCCAACGCGCGCGAAGGCATGGGGATCGGTCGCGTCGAATACTCCTTGACTGGCACGGTCACATTCCACTCACTGGACAAACTCTTCCTCTGCAAGACAACAGATGGCGGTCAGAGCTGGAAGGTCGTCACCCAGGTGGATGAATTCATGTTCAACAGCCATCAGGAGCGCGCGGACCGGAAATGGGTTCGTGACATCCAGTTCTCCCGCGACAGCCAGTACGGCTGCTACGTGGGCAGTCACTATCAGTTCGCCTGCACCCGCGACGGTGGTCTCAGCTGGCAAACCCCCGCTTACGGACGCGACCCCAGCCTGTACTCCTATCTCGCACTTGCAGGCGTTGTCATCACGATCCTTGGCCGCTATGTGCTCATGTCCATCCTGTCCATCAGGCGTCGTCGCGCCAAAGCCGACGTCTGACACGAACACGGCACCGCATTCGCTGCACGACGCTAGGAGGGGCGCCAGCCTGCAGGTCTGGGCCCCTTCACGAACGGAATGAACTGAGACCCAAGCTGCTCCATCATGTACAAATGGGGGATGGAGCAAGTCTCCCCGGGCTCTTCATCTTCACCATCGCATTCACCCCAGGTGGCCGATATCCAGACCTCGATGTTGCCATCGCCATCGATATCAGAAATGCCTGCGACATCCCCGTTGTCGTACTGACCGAAGTTGCCCGGCACATCGATCAGCTCGTCCCGCTCTTTCGATAGCACCATCAGATACGCTGCAGGAGCGCCTACCCGCTCCGAATAACTCGCCTCGAACCGCAGGACCAACAGCTTTCCACCATCGCCTATCCAGTACTCCGACGGCTCCTTGATGGCCTCCCGATACTGCAAGAGTTTCCAGGCCTGGTCTGGTGTCCTGCCGACAAGCTTTTGCGCCAGCCGGGCCACATCCTCCTTGATAGCCGCCGCAGTACGCTCCTTGTGCTCAGGCCAGGCATGCGAAACGAAAGACTTCGTCATTTCCAGCGATCTCGGATCCTGATTACCCACCTCGACGTCGGACAACACTGCGGCCCATTTGCATGCGTCGAACTGAACTGCCTTGGCCATTTCCGGCTCCGCACAGGCACTGGCACTCCCCCCCGCAACTTGGGCCAGAAAGACATGGGGCACTGTTTCAGCCATCCGTTTCTTCAGCCTGCCGATTCGCTCGGCATCCGGCCCATTCGCGGGACTCTCAAGCCATCCATGCGGAAAGACGTTGCAGCTGCGCTTTTCCACATCCATCTTGGACAATGAATACTCGAACCAGAACAGATCCGGGAACTTCAAATCTGACGGCTCGGCAATACAACCCGGCTGCCCGGCCAGACGCCTGGCGAACGTCGAGATGAAACGATCAGCTTTCGACCCCTGCTCGCGGTCGAGCAAAGGCTTCCAGCTGGGAAACACGATCTCTTTCGGATAGGGAGGCGTTTGCTGCAAACGCTGCACCAACAGCGTCAGTTTGTACAAGCTGTCCAGCGTATCCTGCACGCCCGCTGGGTCCACCGTGCGCCCTTCGTCAAACACCGCCAGCAAGTGCGTGCTGATCCGTTGATCCAGTACATCGATCTGCGCCGCAATCGCAGGCACGTTCGCAACGCCCTCTGGTGAAAGGGCATTGTGCTGATCAAAGTAGCTGGCGGGTAGAGCCGGAACCTCGGACGGCGAAACGGACGCAACGGTTTCCCCGACAGCACGTGCCTCATCACCCAACCAGTACCTGGCTGCAAACCCGCCTATCGCGCCCAGACAAACCACCACTACGGCCAGTACCACTTTCCGCATCAAAGCTCCTTTGTGCAGTGCTGAGACCCGGCAGCCTGGCTACCAGATCGATAAAAGGGAAAGGACTTGCACACCGCGCCGGGCAACTGTGCACTACCCATACCGGCAAAACAACATGGCTGCCCACTGGTGCTTTTGTCATTACCGGAGCACGCGTGAATCGATACAGCAGACGCGGAGACCGGCCCCACCGGGCTAAAGCGCTCCAGCATCCAGACGGGCCTGCATGTCCCGGTAAGCCCGTTCAATCAGCTGCTGCAACGCCACCTCGTCGACCGGGCTCGCCGGCCTCAGCTTCACATGGCGCATGAACTTGCCCGTCCCCTCCAGCAAGCCCTGTGGGTCCGGGAGTTCGGCACCTCGAAAGAATCCAACATTCACGTGCGCCGTAAAAACATTGACGTAGGCAAACGCCGCGTCTCCGACACAAGCCGTCGGATGCCCGTCGTGCAACAACTCCCGCACATCGTCGCCACAACCACGGATGATCGAGAACCAGCGCTGCGCGAGCGCCACCAGCTCCGCAGGGCGCAGCTGCAGCCAGGCGTCGATGGCCGGCTCGTGCGGCACTGCCTCGGGAAAACGCATCAGCTTGTCCATACGCAATTTTCGCAAAACCCGACCGGGACATGATGACAGCTCGACAAGCATGGCCTCCCCATGGAGGCTCTGGCACAACATTTCGTTGGGAGACAGGTAGCTTGGCACTGCCTGATGCCTGACGTCGGAGACTCACCGGACCCACCTCGCACCCAGTCACGCGGGAACATGCCCTTCCGGGCATACACAGCAATGGCATCAATGCGGCAAACGCCCGCACTCATTCAATCTGCTTCTCCTATACTCGCGACGCTCTCATACCGGCCTCACCATGAGCGCCAATACATTCGTCATCAATTCTCGGGGAAAGAACATGAAGCTCAAGATGCTCGCTATTGCGGGCGCGTTTTGCGCGACGGCAGTGCAAGCCGCCAATGTCGGATTCACGATCAACTACATCGACAGCGACGGCGTCGGATTCAAAGACTCGATCTACGGCGCGCAACGCAAAGCCGTACTCGAAACAGCTATCAACACCTGGAGCAATCTGCTCGTCGCCAGCTATGCCGGCGAGACCATCTCCATCAACGCTGGCAGCGATCCCGTCTCCACGTCCAGCAGCCCTGGCTCGGCAAATAACTCCCTGACGTTCTACACGATCGGGACCACGAGCTACGACCCGGCCATGGCACAGCATCTCATGCAGACGAACCTGACCACCGCGGCAGGCAGCTCTGCCGGCACCGGTGCAGATGCCCGCCTGATCTTCAATTTCACATCCAGCATGGCAGCACAGACCTATCTGGGTCTGGACGGCAACACCCCTGCCGATCAGTTCGATATGCTGACCTATACCAACCGCTACATCGGACACATCCTGGGCTTCGAAAGCCGCATCACCACCAGCGTGACGAACCAGGGCGCCTTCATCAACGGCTTGCCGTCTGCCTATGACAAGCTGGTTGCAGAAAAACAGGCCGATGGCAGCTTCATCGCCCTGACGGCCATGACAAACGCACAACGTGTCGCAGCCCTGACTGGCAGCAGCCTCTACTGGACGGGCGCGAATGCAACGGCCGCCAACGGTGGTGAATATCTCAAACTAGCCACCCGCCCGCTGAAGGCAGACGGCACGCTGGATGGCAACACCGAAGTCTGGGTTGATCCTTCCGTTGCAACCCTGATGTCCGGCAGCACCGGCAAAGGCGTTTCGCGCGCCCCCGATGCACTGACTTTTGCCCAGCTTCAGGATCTCGGCTGGAGCGTTTCTGCGGTACCTGAGCCCTCCAGCTACGCCATGCTGTTGGCAGGCCTGGGCATCTGCGGTCTGATGGCCCGCCGTCGTAGCCGGGCGTGACGATCTCTGAGAACATGGCATCACGCTAGAACGAAGGGCGCCAATGGCGCCCTTCGTTCTTTGTTGCTGTCGAACCCACCAATCCGGGAAGCCCATCACATGACCCACGACGAAGAACTCGCCCTGCTCGCCAAGCAGGAAGACGCCCTGCAGTTCGACAGCTTCACCGCCCGCACCGCCTGGCAGATCGGCCACATCCTCGTCGAGCTGCTCGAAGCACGTGGCAAGAAAGCCGCCATCAGCATCGGCCTCACAGGGCAACAACTCTTCTACTACGCCATGCCCGGTACGACGCCGGACAACGGCGAATGGGCGCGCCGCAAACGCAACGTCGTCGAACGCTTTCACCGCAGCTCGTTCAGCTTCAAGCTCAACATGGAGAAGAACAAATACGAGCTCACGCTGCGCTACGGCCTCAGCCCGCTCGACTACGCCCTCTCACCCGGCGGCTTCCCGATCCGCCTCAGGGACACGGGCATCATCGGCAGCATCGGTGTCTCGGGCCTGCCGCCGCGCGATGATCACGGCATCATCATTGAAGCGCTGGCGAAGCATTTGGGGTTGGGAATTGAAGGACTATCGCTGCCTGACGTGGGCTAACTCACAAGGTGGGCTGGAGCACTAATTGTTGCGCAGGGCTATCTCGGAAACCTGAACTAAAGGATTACGCAATTTAGCGTATTCAATATTCATCGTGGTGATCTAAGTTTATGGGGTCTATCAAAGCTCAATACTTGTACTCCACGAAAGGTCTGTCATGCACACACGCCGTTCGATCCTCAAAGCCACCGCGATTACTCTCGCCTTAGCCAGCATAGGATTTGCCCCTGCGCCAGTCCTTGCCTCCGACACCATCAAGGTTGGCATCCTGCACTCGCTGTCAGGCACCATGGCCATTTCCGAAACCGTCCTGAAGGACGTCGCCCTGATGGCCATTGACGAGATCAATGCCAAGGGTGGCCTGCTGGGCAAGAAGCTCGAGCCCGTGGTTGTTGACCCTGCTTCCAACTGGCCGCTGTTCGCCGAAAAGGCCCGCCAGCTGATCTCCAAGGACAAGGTTGCCGTGACCTTCGGCTGTTGGACCTCGGTGTCCCGCAAGTCGGTGCTGCCGGTCTTCGAAGAACTGAACAGCCTGCTGTTCTACCCGGTTCAGTACGAAGGTGAAGAGCTGTCGAAGAACGTGTTCTACACGGGCGCAGCCCCCAACCAGCAAGCCATCCCCGCAGTTGAATACCTGATGAGCAAGGACGGCGGCTCGGCCAAGCGCTTCGTATTGCTAGGTACTGACTACGTGTATCCCCGCACCACAAACAAGATCCTGCGCGCCTTCCTGAAATCCAAGGGGGTTGCGGACAACGACATCGCGGAAGAGTACACCCCGTTCGGTCACAGCGATTACCAGACCATCATTGCCAAGATCAAGAAGTTCGCTTCCGAAGGCAAGAAGACCGCCGTGGTGTTGACCATCAACGGCGACTCCAACGTGCCCTTCTACAAGGAACTGGGTAACCAGGGCCTGAAGGCCAGCGACGTGCCTGTCGTGGCGTTCTCGGTGGGTGAAGAAGAACTGCGCGGCGTGGATGCCAAACCATTGGTAGGCCACCTTGCTGCATGGAACTATTTCATGAGTATCAAGAACAAGTCCAACGACGCCTTCATCAAGGCATGGTCCAAGTACGCCAAGGACAAGAAGATTCCTGGCCACTCTGACAAGCCACTGACGAACGACCCGATGGAAGCCACCTACATCGGGATTCACATGTGGGCGCAAGCCGTCGAGAAGGCCAAATCAACTGACTCTGACAAGGTTATTGCAGCAATGTCTGGTCAGACCTTCCCTGCACCCAGTGGCTTTGTGGCGACGATGGACAAAGCAAATCATCATCTGCACAAGCCGGTCTTCATCGGCGAGGTGAAGGCTGATGGCCAGTTCAAGGTGGTTTGGCAGACAAAGGGGCCTGTAGTCGCCGACCCCTGGAGCGACTATATCCCCGAGAACCGGGCCAAGCAGAACGTGCCGGAGAATCGTAGCAATCGCCCTCCAACCCCAACCCCAGCTCCAGTCCCCACTCCTACCCCAAGTCAAAGATGGTGAATATATTTACCTCTCAAATAAGAAAGAGATAACTCTATGACAGCAAACGCCACACCTAGATTAGCGATTCGCTTTTTAGGACTGTTTATGGCACTGGTGGCGTTTAGCTCAAACTCTGCCAGCGAATCAGCGTCGAAAATCTCACGCTCCAAAGATCAGCTGGAGTACTTCATCCCCCCTCCACTAATCTACACGCCATTGGAGCTACAAGAGATTCGACAAGCGGGCGTCTATAGAAACGTATCTATATTAAAAAACCAAACAAAAGAGGCTGAAGACAGGATTTTTTATTACAGAGAACGCCAGATAACAGCAGAAATTGACGCAGACCGAAGAAAATGGACCCTTGAATTTGATAAAAAAATATATGGTCGCCAGAGAATTTATTCTGAAATAGTATTCTGGGTGTCTAATATCATTGTACTTACGGGACTTATACTAACCATCCGCCAGTTCAACAGAGACGGAATAGAAAGAAAAAGCAGGGTTCGTCACGACCCCAAATTAATGCGCAGGAAGCCGGGGACAATACTAGCCACTGCCAAGCAAAATCCTGCACCCCAAGATCGTCCGGAAACAAAAATAATCTTGCGACCTGACGGTATAGAAATCGGAACCAGAGTTACTGGACTGGCTATCCTTGTAATATCTTTGGGGTTCTATTATTTGATGCTTAATTATGTTTACACCATAAGCGAAACCGCAGCCAATACGGCCGCTGGCAACTCTGTCGTTGCGACAAAGAAATGATTTTTAGCGCCGCGTATGTTTTTTAAACACGCGCTCCCGTTAGGAGCGCCTAGCCAGGGTGAAGCCCGAGTGTCTTCACCCGAGCAAACCGGTCGGCCTACCAGCCACGCATTCGCCCAGACAAAGTCTGGGCGATCCGCATGGTAGTTAACGGGGAAGAACGCTGGCGCCCATAAGGAAGGCGTCGACTTCGCGAGCGGCCTGGCGCCCTTCGCGGATCGCCCACACCACCAGCGACTGGCCGCGACGCGTATCACCTGCCGCGAACACCTTGGGCACGTTGGTGGCGTAGCAGCCTGCGCCGTCGGTCGTGGCCTTGGCGTTGCCGCGGGCGTCCTTCTCGACACCGAAGCCTTCGAGCAACGAGGCGACCGGGTTGGTGAAGCCCATGGCGAGGAAAACGGCTTCGGCGGGCAGTTCGCGTTCGCTGCCGGGCACTTCGCTCATCTTGAACTGACCGGTCTTCTCGTCCTTCTTCCATTCGACCATGGCGGTGACGAGGGACTTGAGCTTGCCGTTCTCGCCGCGGAATTCCTTGGTCGTGACGGACCATTCGCGGTTGCAGCCTTCTTCGTGCGAGCTGGAGGTGCGCATCTTGAGCGGCCAGTACGGCCACACGAGGGGCTTGTTCTCCTGCTCGGGCGGTTGGGGCATGAGTTCGAACTGCAGCACGCTCTTGGCGCCGTGGCGGTTGGAGGTGCCGACGCAGTCGGAGCCGGTGTCGCCGCCGCCGATGACGATGACGTTCTTGCCGGTGGCCTTGATCTGTTCCTTGAGCTTGTCGCCGGCGTTGACCTTGTTCTGCTGCGGCAGGAATTCCATGGCGAAGTAGACGCCTTCGAGTTCGCGGCCGGGGATGGGCAGGTCGCGCGGCATTTCGGAGCCGGCGGTGATCATGACGGCGTCGAAGTCCTTGAGCAGTTGCTTCGGAGTGATCTTCTCTTTGGCGTCACTGCCGATGCCTTTCGGCAGATCAGCTTCACCGATGTACACGCTGGTCTTGAACGTCACACCTTCGGCCTTCATCTGCTCGATGCGGCGGTCGATGTGGCTCTTCTCCATCTTGAAGTCGGGGATGCCGTAGCGCAGCAGGCCGCCGATGCGGTCACGCTTCTCGAACACGGTGACATCGTGGCCGACGCGTGCGAGCTGTTGTGCAGCAGCCATGCCGGCAGGGCCGGAGCCGACGACAGCGACCTTCTTGCCGGTCTTCTTCGCAGCGGGTTGCGGCACGACCCAGCCATTGGCCCAGGCCTTGTCGATGATGGCGTGCTCGATGGACTTGATGCCGACGGGATCGGCATTGATGCCCAGCGTGCAGGCTGCTTCGCAAGGTGCGGGGCAGATGCGGCCGGTGAACTCGGGGAAGTTGTTGGTCGAGTGCAGCACGTCGATGGCTTCGCGCCAGTTCTGCTTGAAGACCAGGTCGTTCCAGTCCGGAATGATGTTGTTGACGGGGCAGCCGTTGTTACAGAACGGAATGCCGCAGTCCATGCAGCGTGCGCCCTGGATCTTGGCCTGGTCGTCAGTCAGCGCGAGCACGAACTCCTTGTAGTGCTTCTTGCGCGAATCGGGGGCTTCGTAGCCCTCGTCCTGACGTTCGAACTCCAGAAAGCCGGTAACTTTTCCCATTTTTATCTTCTCCCCAGATCTCAGACGGCCGCGGCTTCGGTCTTGCTGCGTGCAGCGACAGCAAGTTCCTTGAGCGCACGGCGATATTCTTTCGGCATCACCTTGACGAAGGCTTCGCGCGAGGCTTCCCAGTTTTCCAGCAGGGCCTTGGCGCGCATGCTGCCGGTGTAGCGGAAGTGGTTCTCGACGAGGCGCTTGAGGATGACCTCATCCGCTTCGCCCGCACCACCACGCGTCACGGCGTGCCAGATGTCCTTGTCCATGCTCTCGGCCTGCTTGGCGGCGGGCAGCACGCCTTCGAGGTCGACCATGGCGGTGTTGCACTTGGATGCGAACTGGCCGTCCGGATCGTAGATGTAAGCCACGCCACCCGACATGCCGGCTGCGAAGTTGCGCGCGGTCTCGCCGAGCACGACGATGGTGCCGCCGGTCATGTATTCGCAGCCGTGGTCGCCCACGCCTTCGACGACGGCTGCAGCGCCCGAGTTGCGCACTGCGAAGCGTTCGCCGCCGACGCCGTTGAAGTACGCCTCACCACCGGTCGCACCGAACAGCACGGTGTTGCCGACGATGATGTGCTCGGGGCCGAAGCCACGGAAGTCGTTGGGGCAACGCACGATGACGCGACCACCGGAGAGGCCCTTGCCAACGTAGTCGTTGCCTTCGCCGACGAGATCCAGCGTAACGCCGTGAGCAAGGAAGGCGCCGAAGCTCTGACCTGCCGTGCCGTTGAGCTGCACGTGGATGGTGTCATCGGGCAGGCCGGCGTGGCCGTACTTGCGGGCGACCTCGCCCGACAGCATGGCGCCGACCGAGCGGTTGACGTTGATGATGGGCTGGATGAAGGAGACGCGTTCGCCCTTTTCGAGTGCCGGCATGGCCTTCTCGATGAGCTTGTGGTCGAGCGCCTTCTCAAGCAGGTGGTCTTGCTTGGAAACGACACGACGCGGCGAATCGACGTCGGGCACGTAGAAGATCTTGCCGAAGTCGAGGCCTTGCGCCTTCCAGTGTTCGATGGCGCGCTTCTTGTCGAGCAGGTCGGCACGACCGATCAGGTCGTCGAACTTCTTGATGCCCAGTTGTGCCATCAGCTCGCGTACTTCTTCGGCGATGAAGAAGAAGAAGTTCACCACGTGCTCGGGCTGGCCCTGGAAGCGCGCGCGCAGCACGGGGTCTTGCGTGGCGACGCCGACCGGGCAGGTGTTGAGGTGGCACTTGCGCATCATGATGCAGCCTTCGACGACCAGCGGCGCGGTGGCGAAGCCGAACTCGTCGGCACCGAGCAGCGCGCCGATGACGACGTCGCGGCCAGTCTTCATCTGGCCATCGGCCTGGACGACGATGCGGTCACGCAGACCGTTGATCATGAGGGTCTGTTGCGTTTCGGCGAGACCCAGTTCCCAGGGCGAACCAGCGTGCTTGATCGACGAAAGGGGCGACGCGCCCGTGCCGCCGTCGTGACCGGCGATCACGACGTGATCGGCCTTGCACTTGGCAACGCCTGCAGCCACCGTACCGACGCCGACTTCGGACACCAGCTTCACGGAGATGTCAGCCTTGGAGTTGGCGTTCTTCAGATCGTGAATGAGCTGTGCGAGGTCTTCGATGGAGTAGATGTCGTGGTGCGGCGGCGGCGAGATGAGGCCGACGCCGGGCACCGAAAAGCGCAGCTTGCCGATGTACTCGGAAACCTTGCCGCCGGGCAGCTGGCCGCCTTCGCCGGGCTTGGCGCCCTGGGCCATCTTGATCTGGATCTGGTCAGCGGACGTCAGGTACTCGGTGGTCACACCGAAGCGGCCCGAAGCAACCTGCTTGATCTTGGAGCGCAGCGAGTCGCCTTCCTGCAGCGGAATGTCGCGCTCGATGACGCTCTTGCCGATGACGCTGGCAAGGGTCTCGCCCTTCTTGATGAAGACGCCCTTCATCTCGTTCTTGTAGCGCGCCGGGTCTTCGCCGCCTTCACCGGTGTTCGACTTGCCGCCGATGCGGTTCATGGCGATGGCCAGCGTAGCGTGTGCTTCGGTCGAGATCGAGCCGAGCGACATTGCGCCGGTGGCGAAGCGCTTGACGATCTCCTTGGCGGGCTCGACTTCGTCGATCGACACGGCCTTGGCGGGGTCGAACTTGAACTCGAACAGGCCGCGCAGGGTCATGTGGCGCTTGCTCTGGTCGTTGATGATCTGGGCGTATTCCTTGTACGACTGGAACGAGCCCGAACGCGTGGAGTGCTGCAGCTTGGCGATGGCATCCGGCGTCCACATGTGCTCTTCGCCACGGATGCGGAAGGCATACTCGCCACCGGCGTCCAGTGCGTTGGCGAGCACAGGCGAGTCGCCAAAGGCTTCTTCGTGCAGGCGCAGGGCTTCTTCGGCGACTTCGAAGATGCCGATGCCTTCGACGTTCGACGGCGTGCCGGCGAAGTACTTGTTGATCAGCTCCTTGTTGAGGCCGATGGCTTCGAAGATCTGCGCGCCGCAGTAGGACATGTAGGTCGAGATGCCCATCTTGGACATGACCTTGTTGAGGCCCTTGCCGATGGCCTTGATGTAGTTCTTGATCGCCTTCTCGGGGCCGAGGTCGGCCGGCATGTCCTTGGCGAGGTCACGCAGGGTTTCCATCGCGAGGTACGGATGCACGGCTTCGGCGCCGTAGCCGGCGAGCAGGGCGAAGTGGTGCACTTCGCGCGCCGAACCGGTTTCGACAACGAGGCCGGTCAGCGTGCGCAGGCCTTGCTTCACGAGGTGCTGGTGGATCGCGGAGGTGGCGAGCAGCGCGGGGATGGCCACATTCTCGGCGCTGATCTTGCGGTCAGACACGATGAGGATGTTGTAGCCCGAACGCACGGCTTCGGCCGCTTGCGCGCACAGCGAAGCCAGACGCGCTTCGACGCCTTCCTTGCCCCAGGCAAACGGGTAGGTGATGTCGAGTTCGTAGGACTTGAACTTGTTGTCCGTGTACTCCTCGATGTGGCGGATCTTCGCCATGTCCTTGAAGTCGAGCACGGGCTGCGACACTTCGAGGCGCATCGGCGGGTTGATGTTGTTGAGGTCGAGCAGGTTCGGCTTGGGACCGATGAAGCTGACCGTGGACATCACCAGCGCTTCGCGGATCGGGTCGATCGGCGGGTTCGTGACCTGTGCGAACAACTGCTTGAAGTAGTTGTACAGCGGCTTGAGCTTGTTGGACGTGACGGCCAGCGGCGAGTCATTGCCCATCGAGCCGATGGCTTCTTCGCCACCGCTTGCCATCGGTGCCATCAGGAACTTGGTGTCTTCCTGCGTGTAGCCGAAGGCTTGCTGGCGGTCGAGCAGCGAGGCAGCGGCTTCGACTTGCGGCTCGGGGCCGTCAACTTCGTCGAGCTTGACCTGGATGCGCGAAATCCACTCGCGGTAGGGCTTGGCGTTGGCCAGCGCGTCCTTGAGTTCCTTGTCGTCGATGATGCGGCCGGCTTCCATGTCGATGAGGAACATCTTGCCGGGCTGCAGACGCCACTTCTTGACGATCTTGCTGGCGGGCACGGGCAGCACGCCGGCTTCCGACGCCATGATGACGAGGTCGTCGTCGGTGACGATGTAGCGCGCCGGGCGCAGACCGTTACGGTCCAGCGTGGCGCCGATCTGGCGGCCGTCGGTGAAGGCAATGGCGGCGGGGCCGTCCCACGGCTCCATCATCGCAGCGTGGTATTCGTAGAACGCGCGACGGTTCTGGTCCATCAGCTCGTGCTGTTCCCAGGCTTCCGGGATCATCATCATCGCGGCCTGCGCCAGCGGGTAGCCCGCCATGGTCAGCAGCTCGATGCAGTTGTCGAAAGTCGCGGTGTCGGACTGGCCGGCGTAGGCAATCGGGTAGAGCTTCTTGAGATCGTCCGACAGCACGGCCGACTTCATGACGCCTTCGCGGGCGCGCAGCCAGTTGTAGTTGCCCTTCACTGTGTTGATTTCACCGTTGTGCGCCACGAGGCGGTACGGGTGAGCCAGCGGCCATTCCGGGAAGGTGTTGGTCGAGAAACGCTGGTGAACGAGCGCGAGAGCCGACACGCAGCGCGGATCAGCGAGGTCCTTGTAATAGACGCCGACCTGATCGGCCAGCAGCAGGCCCTTGTAGATGACGGTACGTGCCGACATCGACGGCACGTAGTACTCGGCACCGTGCTTGAGCTGCAGGTTCTGGATGGCGTGGCTGGCCATCTTGCGGATGACGTAGAGCTTGCGCTCCAGCGCTTCGGTGACCATCACATCGGGGCCGCGGCCGATGAAGATCTGGCGGATGACGGGTTCCTTGGCGCGCACGCGCGGCGACATCGGCATCTCGCGGTCGACCGGCACATCACGCCAGCCCAGCACGACCTGGCCTTCGGCACGCACGGCACGCTCCATCTCCTGCTCACAGGCCAGACGCGAAGCGGCTTCCTTGGGCAGGAACAGCATGCCCACGCCGTATTCGCCAGCGGGCGGCAGCTTGATGCCCTGCTTGACCAGCTCTTCGCGGTAGAAAGTGTCGGGAATCTGGATCAGGATGCCCGCGCCGTCGCCCATCAGCGGGTCGGCACCGACAGCGCCACGGTGGTCGATGTTCTTCAGGATCTGCAGGCCGCCCTGGACGATCTCGTGGCTCTTCTTGCCCTTGATGTGGGCCACAAAGCCCAGACCACAGGCGTCGTGTTCATTGGCGGGGTCGTAGAGCCCCTGTGCTTGCTTGGTCATCCATCCACTCCTGGCTAAATTCCTAGTCGGGCGCGGGCCGCACCGACTGACACAGGCCTGAAATATAAGACCGGCCGCCCTGCATTCCAAGAAATAACAAATAGGGTCAGGTTAAATTATTAAAAGGCCCTGCTTCGGTGCGGGAATTAATTGGGGACATATTAAAAAGCGCCAGATCAGTGCGTTAGCCGCCTCCTCTCATGTCGGCCTGGGCAGCGACGTCCCGTTTTCTGCCCAGCAGTTCAAACGCCCCGCGCTCTGACAGCCCCCGAAAGGCTTCCGGACCGATCTGTTATTTCAACAAAATCAATAAATTCCAGCCGGATTTTGTCCGCCCATCGGCGAGAAACGGGTATGTCTTTGCTTGTAAATGGATCGCTGCGCGGAACGTGATAGAACTGCGGCGACGCACAACAGAGAGGTCGAGCGAGCATGAAAAAATCCTGGGGAGTCTTTGCCGTTGCCGTGCTGGCTGCAGCCGGATTGATGGCGGCCACGCTGCCGAACAGCAACAAGGATGCCGTCGCGGCAGAAGCCATCGCGGACGGGCTCTACCTCGTGGAGTCGGTACCGGACGGCGGTCACATCACGGTTGTCTCGGGCGAAAAGGAAGTCAAAGTCAGCGTTCGCGGCATTCATGTCGACGCGATCAGCACCTCGGCAGGCGAAGAGAGTGCGGCAGCACTGCGCCGCGACATCCTGGGCATCAAGGTGCTGGTGCGCGACGCTGCGCCGCTGGGTAACGGCGCTTACGAAGCCGATGTGCAGCTGGAAGGGCAAAGCATTGCCGAGCGCCTCGTCTCGGCCGGGCTTGCGACTGCAGCACAGGACGGTCCGCTGAAAGACATGGAGATCGCCGCACGCAGCGCCAAGGTCGGCAACTGGGCACCGCCTGTAGCGCCGGAACAGGCGCCAGCTGACGTACAAAGTGCGGCACCCGCAACCCCGTGACGCCCTGAGGCATTGGCCGGGCTGCAGAACAACCGCCCCTGCCCGCAAGGCCTGCAGACCTTGCCATGCTCCTACCCGAACGTCTGTATAGCAAGACGAGCACCGGGGGGCGGGCATAATCGGCTCCGACCAGTCTGGAGCCCGTGCCATGCAAAACCGTTATGTCATTGCCCTTCTCATCAGCCTGGCGGCCGCAAGCGCCCGCGCTGACGAGTTCATGCATATCAAGCTCAGTGAGCTGATGGAGCTGCGTGCCGTCAGGAACCTGGCAGGGCCTGACATCAAACTTTACTGGGGCGACACCCCAACGCCACCCCTGGTCGAAACTACAGCGCCCGACCGCTTCAGCGGCACAGGCATCAGCGTCATACCCTGGAACCTCGGCCGCCGGCATTGCGAGGAAGCCTTCGTCAAGATCATGCGGACCATGTATGCCGATGCACGCAAGAGCGGCTACGACGTGATCTACAACATCCGGCCGACGCTAAAGGAAGGGCCGACATCCGACACCACTCTGGTCAGCTGCAGCCTCAGCCCGGCAACCGCGCGCGCTTACTTCACGGCCACGCTCGGCATGTCCGAAGGAGGCCGTGCGTGGGTAGAGGCACAGGAGGCCGAAGCTGACCGCCGCGCCGCGCTCGAAGCCCGCCCGCCGGCCAAGAACGCGGTCTATATCGCGCTGGATCCGATTCTGGAGTCCGCCGAAGCCAAGGCCATTCTTGGCAGCGATGTCACCCTGCATCGCAAAGCCAGTGGCATTCCCGCCTTCTCGCTGCGCTACGGCCCTGCCAACTACTCGGAATCCCCGGACGGCAACAAATACCCGCCCGAAGACGTCTGCCGACAAGCCGTACTGCTGACCCTCAATGAGATGGCCAAGGACGCGCGCGAGAACGGCTTCGACGGCATCATCCGCGTGCGCAGCGTGCTGGACGGGCAGCTGACGCCCTCCCCCAACGACGTCGAGTGTCTTGTGCGCGGCAAGGACCGCACGGCCACAGTGCGCCTGCGCGCCGTGCTGATCAAGAAGAAGTCGTAGTCCCGCAGCTCAGGGCGCTGATGCCTTGCGCGGCCGCCCTTTGGGCAGGGGCGCAATACGGCGGTTGGCGCTCGCCTCGCTGGCCAGATCAGCATCACCCAGCATCCAGCTGCGGTGTGCGGCATGGCGCAGCTCAGCCAGTTCGCCACTGGCGGGCGTGGTTTCAATGAGGCTGCGGTAAGCCGCCTGCCGGTCGAAGGGCGTGTTGCCCAAGGCCCAGTAACCCGCATGGTCGGTCACCAGGGGATCGGTCGCGAGACCGAGATGATGGCGGCAGCTCGACCAGAGGTAGTGTTCTGCCTCGCCCACGATGCCGGCGCGTACCGGGTTCTGTTCGATGTAGCGATAAGCCGGCAGCAACCAGGCGACGGGCTCGATGACAGTGGCGCGGTAACGCCCATCCCACAGCGTGCCGCTGCGCGCGTGACGGTTGTTGAAGTAGCGCACATAACGCCGGCCAAGGCGCTGCATCATCGTCCCCACGGCCCCCGCCTCCGGCGGCGTCGCCAGAATGTGCAGATGATCGGGCATCAGCGCGTAGGCATGCAGCGGCACAGCCGATTCGCGCGCCGACTCGCGCAGCATGTCGCGGAAGGCACGGAAGTCGGCTTCATCCACGAAGATGGTGCAGCGGTTGTTGCCACGCTGCAGGATCAGCTGCGGCAGGCCGGGGATATGCAGGCGTGGCAGGCGGCTCATGACACGCTCGACAATTCCGGCTGCTGCGCCACCTCACCCGCGCGCGCCGGAAACCGGAACATTTCGACTGGCACTGCGGCGCGCAACCCTGGCGTGACACGCCGCAACCACGCAACAAGCACAGTCAGGCCAATCAATGCTGCGATGAACGCAAAAGGATGTAGCTGGTCCAGCAGCGCCAACGACATGTCTCTCGGAAAAACGAGCATCAGGCCGCAGGCCAGCAGGTTGTTCAAGGCGTGCAGGCCAATGGCCGGCCACAGGGAGCCGGACTTGATCAGCAAGGCCCCGCACACCATGCCCAGCACGAACTGCGGCAAGACGGCAGGATGCACACTGCCGAACAAGGCCGACGTCAGCAGCAGCGCAGGCACAGCCCCCCATTTGGCCTGCCAGCGGCGCAACAACAGACCGCGGAAAAACCACTCCTCACACACGGGTGCCACGACAACGAGCGCAGCTCCCCAGAGCAGCCAGCTCAGCAGCCCGCCACTGGGCAGCACGATCCCGTCGTTCGACACGTAACGGTAGAGCCCTTCCCAGTAGTGGGCACCGAACCACTCCAGCTCAATGCCCAGGCCGTATTCCGCCAGAAGCACAAAGGGGAAAAGACGCAGCATCAACCACCACGCCGCAGCACTGGGTTTCGCCCAGTCTGCCCTCAATGCCGCAAGGCGATCACCCGCCACCAGCCACATGACGGAAGCAAACAGCGCCCATGGCAGCAGGACCGCGATCAGGAACAGGGGGTCGAGAGGAATGCTTTCGGCCATCCAGACGGACGCCATGCCGCCCAGCACCTGGGCCACCAGCATGACGATCAGGCAATAGCGTGCCCGCATGCCGGTCAGGGCTCGCCGATGGAGAACAGCCGGCGGTGTTCCTTCATCGCGTAGCGGTCGGTCATGCCGGCGATGTAATCGGCGACGGCGCGCGCTTTTTCTTCCTGCGCCTTGCGCTGGTATTGCGGCGGTAGCAGGCGCGGGTCTTCCATGAAGGTGGCGAACAGTTCGCAGAGGATGCGCTTGGCCTTGCTCATCTCGCGCAGCACCTGGTAGTGCCAGTAGAGGTTCTCGCGCAGGAAGCGCTGCAGCGCCTGCAGCTCGGTCTTCATCTCGGGCGAGAAAGCCACCAGCGGCTTGCCGGCAGCGCGCACATCGTCGAGCGTCTGTACGCCAGCATCGCGGATGTTGGCCTGCGTGGTCTCGATGAGGTCGAGCGAGAAGGCGTTGATCATGCGGCGCACGGTCTCATGCGTGAGGCGGCGCTCATCGAGCTGCGGATACTTCTCACGCACGGCCGTGCTATGACGCGCAAAGGTTTCGACGGCTTCGAGCTGCTCGATCTTGATGAGGCCCGAGCGCAGGCCGTCGTCAACGTCGTGGTTGTTGTAGGCCACGGCATCAGCAAGGTTGCACAGCTGGGCTTCGAGCGAGGGCTGCGTCTTTTCGATGAAGCGGCGACCGAGATCGTCAAGCAATGCGGCGTTCTTCAGCGAGCAGTGCTTGAGGATGCCCTCACGTGTCTCGAAGCAGAGGTTGAGGCCGTTGAATTCGGCGTAGCGCTCTTCGAGCATGTCTACGATGCGCAGGGATTGCAGGTTGTGCTCGAAGCCGCCGAACTCGGCCATGCATTCGTTGAGTGCATCCTGCCCGGCGTGACCGAAAGGCGTGTGGCCGAGATCGTGCGACAGCGAGATGGCTTCAACGAGATCTTCGTTGAGGCCCATCGCACGTGCCAGCGAGCGGCCGATCTGTGCGACTTCAATGCTGTGCGTAAGGCGCGTGCGGAACAGGTCGCCTTCGTGATTCACGAAGACCTGGGTCTTGTATTCGAGGCGACGGAAAGCCGTCGAGTGGATGACGCGATCGCGGTCGCGCTGGAACTGGCTGCGCGAGGGCGGCGACGGCTCGGCCACCACGCGTCCGCGCGTGTTGGTATCGCTGACGGCGTAGGTGGCGAGCGTGGTGGTCATGCGCAACAGGCCTCGATGGATGCTTCGATCTGCGCGATGCTTGCGGCATCGCTGATGAAGGCTTCGCCGATTTTCTTCAGCAGGATCAGCCGCAACGCGCCGTCTGCCACCTTCTTGTCGTGGCGCATGTATTCGATGTAACGCGCAGCGCCGCCCAGCGACGGGCCTTTTGTTGGCAGGCCCGCCTTCTCCAGCAGACGCACGACACGCTGCACGTCCGCAGCCGACAGGTAACCCATGCGCGCCGACAGCTCGGCAGCCATCACGGTGCCCGCCGCAACGGCTTCGCCATGCAGCCACTCACCGTAGCCCATGCCAGTCTCGATGGCATGGCCGAATGTGTGGCCAAGATTGAGGTGGGCGCGCTCGCCCTGCTCTGTCTCGTCGGCAGCGACCACGGTAGCCTTGATGCGGCAATTCCATTCGACGGCTTCAGCCATCAATGCTTGATCACAAGCGAGCAGGCCATCCATGTTCTGCTCCAGCCATTCGACGCGGCTCGCATCGCGGATCAACGCGTGTTTGATGACCTCGGCGAGGCCCGCGCGCAGCTCGGCAATCGGTAGCGTCTTGAGGCTGCCCACGTCGGCCAGCACCAGCTTCGGCTGGTAGAAGGCGCCGATCATGTTCTTGCCCAGCGGGTGGTTGATCGCCGTCTTCCCGCCTACCGAGGAATCGACCTGCGACAGCAGGGTCGTCGGAATCTGGATGAACGGCACGCCGCGCTGGTAGCAAGCGGCTGCGAAACCCGTCATGTCGCCGACCACACCGCCGCCCAGCGCGATCATGGTGATCGAGCGCTCGGCGCGTGCTTCGAGCAGGCCGGTGAAGATGAGGTTGAGGGTTTCCCAGTTCTTGTTCGCTTCGCCATCGGGCAGCACGATGGGCGTCACCTTGACGCCGGCAGCCTCCAGCGATTGCGTCAGCTGCGCGAGGTAGAGCGGCCCCACCACGTCGTTGGTGACGATAGCGACGCGCGGACGCTTGAGGAAAGGTTTGATCAGCTCGGCCTGCGTCAGCAGGCCACTGCCGATGTGGATCGGATAGGCGCGGTCGCCCAGCGCTACGTCGAGTGTGCGCACTGTTTTTCCCATTCCTTGAGGATGCGCGTCAGCGCTGCCTGCGAGTTGTTGCGGGTGCCGTCCACGATGAGGTTGGCAATCTCGCGATAGAGCGGATCGCGCTGCTCGCGCAGACCGTCGAGCTTGGCGCGCGGGTCTGCCACCTGCAGCAGCGGACGGTTGGTGTCATGACGTGTGCGTTCCAGCAGCAGGTGCGTCGGTACGTCGAGGTAAATGACCCAGCCGGTTTGCGCCATCACGGCGCGGTTGGCGGGGTCGAGGATCGCGCCGCCACCGGTGGCCAGCACGATGCCTTCTTCGCGTGATAGTTCTTCAATCACGCCCGCTTCGCGCTTGCGGAAGCCGGCCTCGCCTTCCATCTCGAAGATGACAGGAATGCGCACGCCGGTACGACGTTCTATCTCGTGGTCGGAATCGATGAAACGCCGTTCGAGCCGACGCGCCAGCGCACGACCAATCGTCGTCTTGCCGGAGCCCATCAGCCCTACCAGATAGAGGTTGCGCGTGCTGTCGCCCATAAGCGCCGGATTCTACCCTGCCCCGTCAGCTTGTTGCCGTGCGCTCAGGCGCGGCGGCGGAACACCAAGTCCCATACGCCATGCCCCAGGCGCAGGCCACGTGCCTCGAACTTGGTCAGCGGGCGGTAGTCGGGCTTGGGCGCATAGTCGGCGGCCGTGTTCTGCAACAGAGGCTCGGCCGACAGGGTCTCCAGCATGAACTGGGCGTACTCCTCCCAGTCCGTTGCGCAGTGCAGATAGCCGCCGGGCGCGAGGCGACTGGCGAGCTGGGCAACGAAAGCGGGCTGCAGGATGCGGCGCTTGTGGTGCCGCTTCTTGGGCCAGGGATCGGGGAAGTAGACGTGGATGCCAGCCAGCGAATCGGGCGCCAGCATGTCGCGCACGACTTCGGTCGCGTCGTGCTGCATGACGCGCAGGTTGGTGAAGCTTCTGCTCGTCGATGAGTTTGCACAGGTTGCCCACGCCGGGGCCGTGCACCTCGATGCCGATGAAGTCGGTGTCGGGCCGCCCAGCCGCAATCGTTGCCGTCGTGTCGCCCATGCCGCAACCGATCTCCAGCACCACAGGTGCAGTGCGGCCGAAGGTAGCGGCGTAGTCCAGCGGCTGCTTCTTGTAGGGAATCGCGAAGCGCGGCAACAGCTCGTCCATGTAGCGCTTCTGCGCGTCGGACATGCGACCCTGGCGCAGCACGAAGCTGCGGATGGGCTGGGTGGAGAAACGGGGCGTATCTTCGGTCGTCATGGCAAAATTTCACTGCAAAGGGGCGCTGGGCCCGGAGTATTCAGACAGGGACTTTCCGCTCGGGGAAAGCCTTGCTCCAGAAATGGATTTCGTAGCGGGCGCGCAAGCCGTGGATCCAGAACGGATCGCTCTCGATCAGCGCCTCTATCGTCGCGCGATCCGGCGCGTTGACAACCCACAAGCCGCCCTCTGGCGTAGCCCCTGGCTCTGCGCGCAAGGAGCCACCCACAAGAATCACGTCACGCTGCACATCCAGCCAGTCGATATGCGCCTGCAGATACTGCTGACGCACAGCCAGTTGATCCGGCCGGTCGTAGAAGCGAACGGCAAACAACACGCTCAGCTACCGATCAGTCCCGAAGTCGGCGAGCTCGGCGACGCCGAGTAGAACTTCTTGGGCATGCGGCCCGCGAGGAAGGCTTCGCGACCCGCTTCGACGGCCTTCTTCATCGCGCTGGCCATCAGCACCGGATCTTTCGCGGCAGCAATGGCGGTGTTCATGAGCACGCCGTCACAGCCCAGTTCCAGCGCAATCGCTGCGTCAGACGCTGTGCCAACGCCTGCGTCGACAATCACGGGCACCTTGCTCTGCTCGATGATGAGCTTGAGGTTCCAGGGATTGAGGATGCCCATGCCGGAGCCGATCAGTGATGCGAGCGGCATGATGGCCACGCAGCCGATGTCTTCGAGCATGCGCGCCTGGATGGGATCGTCGGAGCAGTAGACCATGACCTTGAAACCGTCCTTGACCAGCACTTCGGCGGCCTTGAGGGTCTCGGGCATGTTGGGGAACAGGGTGTGCGGATCGCCCAGCACTTCGAGCTTGACGAGGTCATGCCCGTCGAGCAGTTCGCGAGCGAGACGCAGCGTACGGATCGCTTCGTCGGCGCTGTAACAGCCCGCCGTGTTGGGCAGGTAGGTGAATTGCGACATGGGCAGCGCGTCGAGCAGGCTGGGCTCGTTGGCGTTCTGGCCGATGTTCACGCGGCGCACGGCCACGGTGACGATCTCGGCGCCCGAGGCGTCGATGGCACGACGGGTCTCGTCGAAGTCCTTGTACTTGCCGGTGCCGACGAGCAGGCGCGATGCGTAGGCCTTGCCGGCGATGATCAGGGGGTCACTCACTTCAGCCTCCACCGACCGCCACCACGATCTCCAGCGCATCGCCTTCGCTCAGCTCGGTCAGCGCGTGCGCGCTCTTCGGCACGATGTCACCGTTGCGTTCAACGGCCACGCGCTTGCCGACAAGCTGGAGCTGTTCGAGAAGGTGCAGGACCGTGCTGCCGGAGGGCAGCTGGCGAGGCTCGCCGTTGACGGAGAGTTGCAGCATGGTCGGAAAAATTCGACGTCAATCAGGGGCCGGAGTTTATCACGCAGCCCCCTGCCGCCTTGCCGCTGACGGGCGCGAATCGCTACAATCCACCTGCTCTCAGGGCCTTCCCTGCGCTGTAACCGGCGCCAGCAAAGCCCCTCCGGGCGGGTATCGTATAGTGGCATTACCCGAGCTTCCCAAGCTCGTGAGAAGGGTTCGATTCCCTTTACCCGCTCCATTCCCCCGTTCCCGCTCCACTCCCTTGCGCCTCGGCGCCGCCTGCTGTGCCTTCCCTGTTTCTGCCCCTGCCCGCAAGGGCGCGCCATGCTCGCTGCGCTCAAGTCGGCGAAACGCTGACCGTTGTCGATCAGGAGGGCTTGCTGCAAGCCGCAAAGCGGGAAAACAAAGGAACGAGAAACGCGACGTTCCGGGCTTAGTCCCTGCGTTCTGCGGGTCTGCTGTGCTCCCTATACTTCTGGTGGTCGGAACGTGCGCCTGGCAACTCGCGCAAGTGCCCCGGACCGTCGCAGGGCGTGGCCTCAACAAGGGCAGGCTTTGAGGCGGGGAATCTGGACGGTGTGCGCCGCGCACACCACAGAACAACCTGTTCCAGCGGAGCGTAACGGTGATGGCACGCAAAGCCCCTGACGTCAGGCAAGTCCCTGTTCCCGACAAGGGTATCGCGCAGCAGCGCAGGCCCTGGTGCGCCGCGTACCCGGCGGCACTGCTGTTTGCCGCCTCCACCGGCTTGCAAGCGGCGGAACCCGAACAGGACCTCGCCGACCTGAGCCTGGAACAGCTCTCGAAGATGCGCGTCACCTCGGCCTCGCGGCGCGCAGAACCGCTGGCCACCGCGCCCGCGTCGATCTACGTGATCACCGCCGCCGACATCCGCCGCGCCAATGCGCGCAGCTTGCCCGAAGCCCTGCAACTCGCCCCCAACCTGCAGGTGGCGCGGCTCAATGCGCGGGAATACGCCATCAGCGCACGCGGCTTCAACTCCACGGCCGCCAACAAGCTGCAGGTGCAGCTCGACGGGCGCTCGCTCTACACGCCGCTGTTCTCCGGCACCTTGTGGGACGTGCAGGACACCTTCATGGCCGACATCGACCGCATCGAGATCATCAGCGGCCCCGGTGCTTCGCTGTGGGGCTCCAACGCGGTCAACGGCGTGATCAACATCATCACGCGCCGCGCCGAAGAGAGCCGCGGCACGCTCATCAGCGGTTCAACCGGCAGCAGCCGGCACGGGGTAGCGGCGCGCCACGGCGGCGAACTGGGCGAGACGACGGATTTCCGCATCTATGCCAAGCGCGACAACCACGAGGTGACCGAGCGCATCCGCAACATCTCGGCCTCGGATGCCTGGAACAAGACACAGGGCGGCTTCCGCCTCGACTCCGGCACCGCCATGAGTGGCTTCACGATTCAGGGCGACGCCTACGACGGCGAGCTGGACCCCGTCCTGCCAGAGCGGCAGCACATCTCCGGCGCCAACCTCTTGCTGCGCTGGAGCGACACGCTGGGCAAGGATGCACGCTACGTGACCCGCTACTACTACGACTCGACGCGCCGCCACAGTCCCGGCATCTTCAACGAACGCCTGCAGATCCACGACTTCCTCACACAGCTCACGCTCAAGGTCAGTGATCGTCAGGACTTCATCCTCGGTGGCAACTACCGCGTCGCGCGCGACCACATCATCAACACCACCAGCGCCTTCATGCTGGTGCCCGAGAGCGAAACCCTGCAGCGTGCCGGCATCTTCGCGCAGGACGACCTGATGCTGACGAAGACGACGCGCGCCTCGGTCGGCATGCTGGCCGAGTACAACAGCTACACGCACTGGGAGTTCATGCCCACGCTGCGCCTCAGCCAGCAAGTCGGCAAGGACTCCGTGATCTGGAGCAGCCTGTCGCGCTCGGTGCGCGCGCCCAGCCGCATCGACCGCGACCTCTATGCAACCGGCAGCACCTCGCTGGCGGGTGGCCCGGAGTTCGAATCCGAGATCGCCAACACGGCCGAACTGGGCCTGCGCTCGCAAGTCACCAGCGCGCTGTCGTTCTCGCTGACCACCTTCTACGAACGCTTCCGCCGCCTGCGCGCCGGGCGCATCGTCGGCTCGGCCGTGCAGTTCAACAACGGGCTGGAAGGTCACTCCTACGGCGTCGAGGGCTGGAGTTCGTATCGCCTCAACCGCGCCTGGCGCTTCGACGCCGGCTTCACGCGCCTGCGCATGAACTACGCGGCGCAGCCCGGCAGCATCGGCGACCAGAGCTCGCTGGGCAACGACCCCAAGTACCAGTGGCAGCTGCGCAGCTACTGGGACCCCATCGACAAGCTCTCGCTGTCGGCCTTCCTGCGCCATGTGTCGGAGCTGCCCAACCCGCGCGTACCGTCCTACACGGCGCTGGATCTGCATGGGGGTTACAAGCTGACCAAAAACGTGACGACCACCCTCTCCATCCTCAACGCCCAGGGCGGTGAGCATCGCGAATTCGGCACCACCGCGACGGGTAGCGAATTCGGCGCATCGTTCCACCTTGGCCTGAGCGTGGGGTTCTGATGCCGCTGCACGCGCACCGTCCTGTGCCGCAACGTCCGCTCACCGGCCCCGTGCCAGCGTGGCGACGTTGCGTGGCGGCGTTGCACGCAATGCTGCTGGGCCTGCTGGTGCTGTGCACCGCCCCCTTGCATGCCGAAGGGCCGGATGGCGCTGCCGAGGCGCGCATCAAGGCGGCCTTCCTCTACAAGTTCACCGGTTACGTCACCTGGCCATCGGGCGCCTTCGACCAGGCCGATGCGCCCTTCGTCATCGCCGTGATGCAGGCCGACGACATCGCGGCCGAACTGGACAAGCTGACCAGCGGGCGCAACGTCAACGGCCACAACGTGGTGGTGCGCCGCCTGACGGCCGGTGAAGCGACGACGGGGGCGCAGGTGCTGTTCATCGGCAGCGCCGCCTCGGCACGCATCAATCGCGCGCTGGCGGCCACGCGTGCACTGCCCGTGCTGACTATTACCGAACTCGACGAAAGCCCGATCCAGGCCAGCGTCATCAATTTCGTCGTGGTCGATGAGCAGGTGCGTTTCGACGTGTCACTGCCCGTCGCCGAACGCAACATGCTGAAAATCAGCTCGCGCCTGCTGGCCGTGGCCCGCCAGGTCGTACCGGGGGGGCAACAATGATCCTGGGCGTTCCCATCCAGTCGATCCGGCTCAAGATGATGCTGATCATCCTGATCACCACCCTGCTGTCGCTGACGGTGGCGGGCGCAATCACGATGCTCAACAACTGGCACCTGTACCGCAGCTTCGTCACGTCGGAGCTGACCATGCTGGCCGACATCGTCAGCCGCGCCAGCGCACCGGCTCTGTCTTTCAACGACAAGAGCGCAGCCAACGACGATCTCGCGCTGCTGCAGGCCTCCCCCACGGTGACGGCGGCCGCCATCTACACGGCGCGTGGTGAGCTGTTCGCCTCGTGGATCAAGCAGGACGGGCTGACTCACCGCATCCCGCGCCTGCCCGGCGCCGAGGGCATGAGCGAAGAGAACGGCGAGCTGGTGCTCTACAAACGCATCATCGACAAGGACGAGATCCTCGGCACCCTGTTCATCCAGAGCAACAACGACGCCCGCCAGCGCACCCTGGCCTCGTTCGGCATCCTGCTGGCAGTCATGGCGCTGAGCCTGCTGGTGGCCTACATCACCTCGCGCCACATGCAGAAGTCGGTCACCGCCCCCATCCTGTCCGTCACCGAGGTGGCGCGACGCGTGGTGGATGGCCGCGATTTCTCACTGCGCGCGCAGAAGACCAGCAGCGACGAGATCGGCTTCCTGGTGGAGGCCTTCAACGACATGCTGGCCGAGATCAGCAAGCGTACGGTGGCGCTGGAAGCAGCCAACACCACGCTGGAACACGAGATCACAGACCGCATCCACGCCCAGAAGGCCCTGCAGCTCAGCGAACAGCGCAACCGCGCGCTGATTGCTGCCAGCGCGGCAGTCACCTGGGTGTCGGACGGGCACGGCGCCTGGCGTGGCGGCAACGAACAATGGGAGGCCTACACGGGGCAAGACGCGCGCGCCAGTCGCGGCTTCGGCTGGCGCAACGCCTTCCACCCCGATGATCGCGAAAGTATCGATAAGGCCTGGACGGATGGCGTCGCGGCGGGCACCTCGTTCGAGGTCGAGGCGCGTCTGTGGCATGCCGCCAGCGAGTCCTATCGCTTCGTGCTGCTGCGCGTGGCCGTCAGCACCAGCGATCACACCGATACAGCCGAGTGGATCGGCTCAGTCGCCGACATCCACGACCGGCGCGCCGCCGAAGAAGAGGTGCACAAGCTCAACCGCGAGCTGGAGCAACGCGTCTCGCAGCGCACAGAGCAGCTCGAAGAAACCAACCACGAGCTGGAAAGCTTCAGCTACTCGGTCTCACACGACCTGCGCGCGCCAGTGCGCGCCGTGCTGGGCTTCTCGAAGATCCTGTCGCAGGACAAGACCAGCACGCTGAGCACCGAAGGCCAGCGCCTGCTGGGCATCATCCAGAGCGAGGGCGCGCGCATGGGCGCGTTGATCGACGACCTGCTGACCTTCTCGCGCCTCGGCCGCAAAGCCCTGCAGCCCGGCACGGTGGACATGCAGGCCCTTGCCGCCTCGATCTTCGACAGCCTGTCTACCCAGCAGGAGGGCTGCAAGGCGCAGCTGCACCTGGGCACCCTGCCGTCGGCCGAGGGCGACCGTTCGTTGCTTGCGCAGGTGTGGAGCAACCTGCTGTCGAATGCCCTGAAATTCAGCGCAAAGCGGGACCAGCCGGTCATCGAGGTCGGATCGGTGTCGGAAGACGACGAGCATGTCTTCTTTGTGCGGGATAACGGCACTGGCTTTGATCCGCGCTACAAGGCGAAACTCTTCGGCGTTTTCCAGCGTCTACATGAAGCTTCGGAATTCCCGGGCACGGGGGTCGGGCTGGCCCTCGTGCAGCGCATCGTGTCACGGCACGGTGGCCGGGTCTGGGCCGACAGCGTGCTGGACCAGGGCGCCACCTTCTACTTCACGCTCCCCAAGGAGTCACGACATGGAAGTGATTGAACACGTGGAGATCCTCCTCGTCGAGGACAACCCGCTGGACGCGGAGCTGAGCCTGCGGGGGCTGGAGACCGTGCGCAAGCAGCACAGCATCCAGTGGCTGAAGGATGGGCAGGAAGCGTTGGACTACATTTATTGCGAAGGACGCTTCATCGCGCGCGAGAAGATCGACCCCGGCCTGATCCTGCTCGATCTCAAGATGCCGCGGGTCGATGGCATGGAAGTACTGTCGCGGCTCAAGGGCGATCCGACGAAGAAGAACATTCCCGTCGTCGTCATGACCTCTTCGCAAGAGGAAAAGGATGTCGTCAAAAGTTATGACCTGGGCGCCAACAGCTACGTCGTCAAGCCCGTGAATTACGAAGATCTTACCGAAGTAGCGCGTCAGGCCGGTCTGTACTGGCTGTCGGTCAACCACCGCGCCAGACGCTGAGTTGCAAGCAGTTCCATCACCTGCAGGGCCGCAACCATGAAGTTCCGCATCATCCCCGACAAGAACCCGCGCAACGAAACACCGCAGCTCAGCTCGCCGGTACGCATCCTGTTCGTCGAAGACTCCGAGCTCGATGCCGAACTGGCGATGCATGAACTGACCCGGCATGACCTCAGCTTCATCAGCCGGCGTGTCTGGCGCGAGAACGACCTCATGCAGGAACTCGCCGACTTCGACCCCCACCTCGTGCTGTCCGACTACTCCATGCCCAACATGGACGGTCTGCGCTCACTGCAGATCGTGAACGAGATGGCGCAGGAAACCCCCTTCATCTTCGTCTCCGGCACCATCGGCGAAGAGCGCGCCATCGAGGCGCTGACCAATGGCGCCACCGACTACGTGCTGAAGACCAACCTGAGCCGGCTGGGACCAGCGGTTCAACGTGCGCTGCGCGAGGCCTCTGACCGCGAAACACGGCAGGTGCTGGAAGTCTCGCGCCGGCAGCTGGCCGACATCCTCGAAGCGACGCCGGACTTCGTCTGCATCTGCAACATCGACATGACGATGACCTACATCAACGCCGGCGGCCTGCAGGTGCTGAACCTGCCCGAGCTGCCGCTGGAAGGCTTGCCCGCCGAACGCTACCTGCCGGCAGAGGCGCGCGAACTGATCCGCCACACTGCCATCCCCCACGTCTACCAGCACGGCACCTGGCGCGGCGAAACCGAGCTGCTCACCACGCGTGGCGAGCTCATCCCGGTTTCGCTGGCCCTCATCGCCCACCCCAATCCGGACGGCAGCATCGAGTTCCTGTCAACCATCGCGCGCGACGTACGCGACCGCAAGGAATACGAGTCGCGCATCCGCTACCTCGCCAACTACGATGCCCTCACCGGCCTGCCCAACCTGAGCCTGCTGCAGGACCGCACGGCGCAAGCCATCCTGCACCACCAGCGCAGCGAGACACCGATGGCACTGCTGGTGGTGGACCTCGACCGCTTCACCCTGGTCAACGACAGCTTCGGCCAGGCCGCTGGCGACGCCGTGCTGTGCGAAATTGCCGACCGCATCCAGCGCCTGGCGGACGAAGAAGACACCGTGGCGCGCATTTCGGCCGACACCTTCGTGCTGTTGCTGCGGCATGCCGAGCGGCCGGACGACGCACTGCTGCAGGCCAAGCGCGTGACCGATGCGATCAACATGCCGGTACAACTCACGGATCGTGAGCTGCAGGTCAGCGCCACGGCGGGCATAGCGCTGTTCCCGCGTGACGGTGAAGACCTCGAGACCCTGCTGCGCAACGCCAACTCCGCTTTGCATCGTGCCAAATCGCAACAGCGCGGCGGCGCCCAGTTCTATGACCCGGTGATGACCGACGAGGCCATCCAGCGCATGGAAGCCGAGGCCAGCGTGCGCCTGGCACTGCGCCGCAATGAGCTGATGCTGTACTACCAGCCGCAGTTCGACGTTGCCACGCGACGCCTCACCGGTGTGGAAGCCCTGCTGCGCTGGCGCCACCCGGTGCAGGGCATCATGGCGCCAGCGGCCTTGATTCCCATCGCAGAAGACATCGGCCTGATGCCGGCCGTAGGCGACTGGGTACTGCAGACCGCCTGCGCGCAAGCCATGGCCTGGCAGCAACAGGGCTACGCACCGCTGCGCATGAGCGTCAATGTCGCCGTCAGCCAGCTCAGCGACGGCAAGTTCGTCTCGCGCGTGCAGCAAGTCCTCGATGCAAGCGGCCTGCCGCCAGCACTGCTCGAACTGGAGATCACCGAGAGCGGACTGATGGCCAACGTGGCTGAAAGCACGCGCATCCTGCAGGAGCTCAAGGCCATCGGCGTCTCCATCGCCATCGACGACTTCGGCACCGGCTACTCCAGCCTCAGCTACCTGTCGCGCCTGCCTATCGACCGGCTGAAGATCGACCAGTCTTTCATCAGCCGCATGATGCGGGACAAGAACGATCGCGAGATCGTGCTGGCCGTGCTGTCGCTGGCGCGGGTACTGAAGCTGCAGGTGATTGCCGAGGGGGTGGAAACGGAAGAACAGCTCGCCATGCTGCTGACGGATGGCTGCGGCGAAGCTCAGGGTTACCTGATGTCGCATCCGCTGCCGCAGGAAGTGCTGTCCACCACCCACTTCCTGCCTCCCGCCGACGGCAAGGCACGCTGACTGCAACGGGCCTCCCCGGCCCCAATCCCGATCCGCCCGCTTCGCCGCCCGGGTCGGTCACGGCGTTTTTGCTGCAAACGGATCGTTTCGCCACGCGGCACCGCACAAAATCCGACACGTTTTAGACCGAAGCCACGCTTAAAACAGCTTGATACCGGTCTCTTTCTGCACATTAGCCTCTGGTTGCTGTGCAGCTTTAGCCCGCGGCAGTTTGATCTTAAAGTGAACAAACTGATCGGGACGAGGAAATCGGTCCTGAGTCGACGGTCAGACGCCGCGGCGGGTACATCACGCTGCAGGCACACACACGGAGACACACCATGCGTAGCAAGCTCGTCCTCGGCGGCGTTGCCGCCCTGCTGGCTGCCGCCAGCGTCCAGGCTGCCCCGACCATCACCGGCTGCGGCACCGAAACCAGCAACCTCACGGCTTCCAAGGTCTACTACGTCACCCCCAGCGGCTCGGCCAGCGGTGCCGGCACCAGCTTCTCGGCGCCGATGAGCTTCAGCGCTGCGCTGTCGAAAGTCACGGCCGGCCAGATGATCCTGCTGCAGCCGGGCACCTATCCGATCGCCTACACGGCCGGCGCCAAGAACACCATCACGCTGTCGAAGTCCGGCTCGTCGAGCGCGAAGATCTACATGGTGGCGGCCAACTGCGGCCGCGCCGTCATCGACTTCCAGTTCCCGTCCAAGACCTGGGTGCAGGACTCCTACGGCTTCTACCTCACGGGCAGCTACTGGTACTTCAAGGGCATCGCGGTGACGCGCGCGGGCTATCAAGGCGCTTACGTGACCGGGGCTTACAACACCTTCGAGAACGCCGCGTTCTATGACAACCGCAACAGCGGGCTGGAGATCAACAAGGGCGGCTCGTACACGACGGTGATCAACACCGACGCGTACAACAACTACGACCCGAAGAAGAACGGCAGCATGGCCGACGGCTTCGCCTCCAAGCAGACGCAGGGCGCGGGCAACTACTTCTACGGCTGCCGTGCCTGGAACAACTCGGATGACGGCTTCGACACCTACGACAGCACGCAGGCCGTCAAGATCGAGCAGAGCTGGGCCTTCAGCAACGGCATCAACCTGTGGAGCGACAGCGCATTCGCCGGTAACGGCAACGGCTTCAAGCTCGGCGGCAACAGCGTCGTGCAGCGCAACGTCATCACCCAGTCGGTAGCGTTCAGCAATCCCGGCAAGGGCTTCGACCAGAACAACAACACCGGTGGCGTGACCCTGTACAACAACACGGGCTACAAAAACGGCCGCAACTACAGCTGGGGCGGCACGCTGGCTTCGGGCGAGAAGAACACGCTGCGCAACAACGCCTCGCTGTCGGGCACCAACGCCGACGTGATCGCCAACGCGACCTCGACCAACAACACCTGGAACAGCATCGCGACGGCCAGCTCGGACTTCGCCAGCGTCAACACGAGCCTGGCAACCAAGGCGCGCAACGCCGATGGCAGCCTGCCCTCGACCAGCCTGTTCCGTCTCTCGTCGAGCAGCAGGTTGGTCAACAAGGGCTACAACGTGGGGATTGCCTACAAGGGTTCAGCGCCGGATCTGGGCGCTTTCGAGCTGAAGTAAGACTTCGGCAAAAAGCTGGAACCGGAACGCACGCCGCACCGCGGCGTGCGTTTTTCATTGGCCGGACGAAGGCCCCGGCCTGGCCAAGACTCAGGCAACGTCAACCTGGACGAAGCTTTCGAGCATCTCGCGACGATTGGTCAGCGTGCCGAATTCACGCGCGGTCGCGGTGTCCGCTCCACGCAGCTCGGCGAGCATGCCCACGCGCTCCAGATCCGCGGCGCTCCAATAGGCGCGACCATGCAGACTGAGATCAAAGATTTCGAAACTGTACGTCATGATGAACCTCACTTCCTGTGTAACAGGCGGCTGCAATATTGCACCGCACAATCACAAAGTAAGGCTCAAACTGATCTAAATCAAATTCGGATGTTTGATTTCGGCATTAATTTTGTGCATCGCACAACAGAATGCCGTCTCAGCGTACGACGCTCACCCCGGGTAGTCCCGAGTCCAGCACAGCCTGCCGCAGCAGGTCGATGACCTTGGTGCGCGGGTAAGTCACGCGCCAGGCCAGCGCCACACGGCGCGAAGGCTCCGGCTTGCTGAAGTTGCGCACGGCGACCAGTTTCTGGTTGCCGATCAGGGGGTCCGCCGCACTGCTGGGCAGCACCGTGACGCCCAATCCCGTGGCAACCATGTGGCGGATGGTCTCCAGCGAGCTGCCTTCCAGCGTCTTCTGCAGGCTGCTGCTGTGCGCGCAGCGCGGGCAGGCTTCCAGCACCTGGTCGCGGAAGCAGTTGCCTGCTCCCAGCAACAACAAGGGCTCTTCTTGCAGGCGGTCTGCAGTGATTTCCTTCGCGTCAGTCCAGGGATGCGAGGCCGGCAGCAAGACACGGAACGGCTCGTCGTAAACCGGCTGGGTGACGATGCCCTGTTCCTGGAACGGCAGGGCGATGATGGCCACATCGATGTCGCCACGTTTGAGCGCTTCGGTCAGCCGCGCCGTGTAGTTCTCCTGGATCATCAGCGGCATGCGCGGTGCGCGCTCGGCCAGCAAGGGGATCAGCGAGGGCAACAGATAGGGGCCGATGGTGTAGATGACGCCGATACGCAGCGGGCCCGATAGCGGATCCTTGCCCGCTTCGGCAATGTCGCGGATCTGGCTTGCTTCGCGCAGCACTCGCTCGGCCTGATCGACGATCTGACGACCGATTCCGGTGACCTTGACGTCGGCCGCACTGCGCTCGAACAGCATGACACCGAGCTGTTCTTCAAGCTTCTTGACGGCCACGGAGAGCGTCGGCTGGCTCACGTGGCACTTTTCGGCAGCACGCCCGAAGTGACGTTCCTGTGCCAACGCGACGATGTAGCGCAAGTCTGTCAGGGTCATCGGATACCTCCGCTGCAAAGAGACATCATTGAAAAATCCAATCAAAAACGGCGAACTACCGAAATCTGATTGTAGGGGCTGCCATAGGGAAATGTTTGATCCAGGTCAACTTGGGCATGCAAAACGGCTACCGGGCATGTCCAGTCCGGGTCTGCCGGAAACCGGCCAGCCGCACGTCTGCCAGCCTCTTGAAGCCTGCCGGGCCGGCCCCAATTTGTAAGCGTTCGTACAGGTCGGGAACCCCGCGCCGGCCTGTTGGCTCTACGTTGCACACATTTTCTCAGTCAGGAGACTTGATCCATGCAGTGGAATCTCTCGCGCAGCGCTCTCGTCATCGCCGTCGCGGCCGTCGCATTTGCCGGTTGCCTTCAGGAGAACGGCGTACGCAGCTCCCAGGCAGCCAGCTCGTCTTCGTCCTCCGCCGCGGCCGTCACGGCCCCGGTCGTTGCAGGACGCGTCGGCCTGCCCGACTTCGCCAGCCTCGTCGAACAGGTCGGCCCCTCCGTCGTGAACATCGCCGTGACCAGCACCGTGAAGGGTGGTGGCGAGACCTCGATGGACGACCCCTTCTTCGACTTCATCCGCCGCTTCCAGGGCATCCCGCAGAATCCCAGCCCGCGTGGCGGTGGCCGCGAGCGCATCAGCCGCGGCGTCGGCTCCGGCTTCATCATCAGCAGCGACGGCTATGTGCTGACCAACCACCATGTCGTCAACGGCGCCGATGAAGTCACTGTGCGCCTGACCGACAAGCGCGAATTCAAGGCCAAGGTCGTGGGCTCGGACGAACGCACCGACGTCGCCCTCATCAAGATCGACGCCAAGGGCCTGCCCGCAGCGAAGATCGGCGACCCCGACAAGTCGCGCGTCGGCGAATGGGTGATTGCCGTCGGCTCGCCGCTGGGCCTCGACAACACCGTCACCGCCGGCATCATCAGTGCCAAGGCACGCCGTCTGCCCGATGAAGCCTTCGTGCCCTTCATCCAGACCGACGTCGCCATCAACCCCGGCAACTCCGGTGGCCCGCTGTTCAACCTGAATGGCGAAGTCATCGCCATCAACTCGCGCCTCATCAACAACTCGGGCGCCGCCAGCTACGCCGGCATCTCGCTGGCCATCCCCATCGACGTGGCCATGAAGGTGAAAGGCCAGCTCGAGAAGCACGGCAAGGTCGAACGCGGCCTGCTGGGCCTCACCTTCCAGCCGGTCGAACAAGGACCTGGCCTCCAACCTGGGGCTCGACAAGCCCGAAGGTGCCGCCGTCACCAGCGTCAACAAGAGCTCGGCAGCAGAGAAGGCCGGCATCAAGGTCGGCGACGTGATCCTGCAGGTCAACGGCAAGAAGGTCGACGACAGCAACGATCTGCGCAGCCTGATCGGGGAACGTCGGCCGGGCGAGTCGGTCAACCTGAAGGTCTGGCGCAAGAAGTCCACGCTGGACATCAAGGCCACGCTGATGGCAGCCCCCGGCACGACGGCCAGCGCGAAAGGCAGCGACAAGGGCAGCGCCAGCATCGACAAGGTCGGCCTCAAGCTGCGCCCGCTGCAAAGTGCCGAAGCGCGCAAGCTGGATGCGGACGGTGGTCTGCTGATCGAAGCTGCGAGCGGCCCTGCGGCGCGCGCGAGTCTGCGCACCGGCGACGTGATCCTGATGGCGAACAATCAACCCGTCAGCAGTGTCGAAGAGCTGCAGGACATCATCAAGGACAGTGGCGAACGTCTGCTTCTGCTCGTGCAACGTGGTGAGGGTCGCGCCTTCGTCGCGCTACCTCTGAAGTAAAAGCATTTGTCATGACGTATGCGTGTTTCTACCTAGAAAAGCGCATACGTCCTAGGGCTTCCCGCAAGGAAGCCACTGTACCAACGGGCAGTTAACACTTTTTTTCATGCATTGCGGAACCTTGAGTAGTAGGCTTCGTCCAATGACCTGTTGAGTGCAAGAAAGCTGCTGCACGTTGGAAGCAGCAAACCAGTTTTCAAGCACTTTGCATGTCTTGTCTCTCCTCCAAGTCGTGTGTTCGGGGCCACCATGAGTGGCCCGTTTTTTTGCCCGCAAGCTTCTCGGCACCGGCAGACAGCACGACACACGCAAGCCTGTGATTCATGGCAAACGCATAGTTTTCAACCCACCACGGCTCATCGAGCACTGCGTCTTTCCAGACCCGCGTTCCGCAGGCGGCAATACCAGAACGCAACCTCCCGCCGGCATGTGCGCAGCGCGAGCTGGCCGGCCCGCAACGCTGCTCGCCCTGCGCCAGCACCGCTCCTTCAGCACGGCAGTCAGCCGCAGCACTCCGCCACCCCAGCCCTGCCGTCCTGCAACTTGACAGGCCAGGTTAAACGTTTTACTTTGAATATACGAGGACTGCGCCAAGCACGGCGCCCGACAAACAGATCACCCTTGCAGGGTTGATCCAAGACTAGGAGACACACCATGAACGGCCTCCGTTCTGTCTTTCGCGCTGCCGCCTGCCGGCTGACAGGTTTGCTGCTGCTGGCGCTGCCCAGTCTGCCGGCCCAAGCCCTTGGCTACAGCCAGGCCCCTGCGCTCAACGCAGCGGTGCAGGCCGGCAAGCTGCCCCAGGTGGGCCAGCGCCTGCCAGCCAAGCCCGAGGTGGTCACGCCACTCGAAGCACGCGGCAGCTATGGCGGCACCCTGCGCACAGCCATGCGTGCGAATGCCGACAACAACAGCATCCTGCGCATCGTCGGTGCCCAGGGGCTGGTGCGCTGGTCCATGGATTTCAACAAGGTCGTGCCGAATCTGGCCGAGAGCTGGACGCTGAGCGCCGATGGCTCGGAGTACGTTTTCCGCCTGCGCCCCGGCACGCGCTGGTCCGATGGCAGCCCCTTCACAGCAGACGACGTGTTGTTCTCGATGAACGATCTCGTCTTCCACAAGGCCTTCTTCAGCGCGCCGCCCGAGCAGTACGTGACGCGCAACCAGCCGGTGAAAGTCACGCGCGTCAACGACCACACCGTGTCGTTCCGCTTCGCCGGGCCTAACCTGAGCTTCCTCGACCAGCTCGCCACGCCCGTGGGCCAGCACCCTGTGCTGTACCAGAAGAAGTACTGCGCGCAGTTCCACCCCGACTACAACGCGAAGCTTGGCGAGCTGATTGCGAAAGAAGGCGTCAAGGACTGGGCTTCGCTGATGCGCAACAAGTGTGGCGACATCGAGACGCCTTCGCGCTGGGGCAACCCGGAACGTCCGACGCTGGATCCCTGGGTTGTCGTTGAGCCCTATCGCGGCAATGCGACGCGCGTGATCCTCGAACGCAACCCTTACTTCTGGCAGGTCAACACGGCTGGCCAGCAACTGCCCTACATCGACCGCGTGCAACTGCAGATCATCTCGGAAGCCGAGACCATCATGCTGGCCGCCGTCAGCGGCCGGCTCGATTACCAGCACCGCCACATCTTCGGCATCCAGAATCGCCCCGTGCTGACAGAGAACGCCGCCAAGGCCGGCTACAAGGTGCTCAGCCTGCCGGGCACCGGTGCCAACTCGGTCGGGCTGTGGCTCAACCATTCGACGAAGAACGAAAAGCTGCGTCGCCTGATTCGCAACAAGGATTTCCGCATCGCGCTGTCGATCGGCATCGACCGCAAGGATGTCAATGACATCGTCTACCTCGGTCAGGGCATGCCCTGGCAGATCGGGCCGCTGAAGCAATCGCGCTGGTACAACGAGAAACTCGGCACGCAGTACTTACAGCACGACGCCCGTCAGGCAGGCGAACTGCTCGACAAACTGGGCCTGACCAAACGTGATGCCGAAGGCTTCCGCCTCTACCCCGAGGGCGGTCGCGTGTCGCTGACCACTATCGTCTCGGTCGCACAGACACAGCAGATCGACGCGCTGGACCTGATCCGCAAGCAGTGGGCGAAGCTGGGCATCGAGATGCAGCTACTGCCCTCCGAACGCTCGCTGTTCTACGAGCGCGCCTCGGCCAATGACTACGACATCAGCGTCAACATCGTGCCGGGTGGCATGGACGTCACGATGAACCCGCGCGCCGTCGTCGCCATGAACCCGCAGGAGTCACGCATGAGCTTGCCCTGGGCGCGCTGGTTCCTGTCCAACGGCAAGCAGGGCGAAGAGCCGTCCGCCAGCATGAAGAAACGCATGGAGTTGTTCGAGAAGTGGCAGAGCGCGAAGTCACCGGCTGAAGCCGAAACGACATTCCGCGACATGCTGGCGATTGCGGCCGACGAGTTCGAGATCATCGGCGTGATCCGCTCGCCCAGCGACACGGCGATCCGCAGCCTCAGACTGAAAAACGTCTACGAACAGATGCTGATCAGCTGGACCTATCCGAACCCGGGTCCGGCCCTGCCGCAGCAATGGTTCTTCAGCAAATGATCAGCTGCGGTTGGTGGATGCGCGCGGCACGAGGCGTGGCTCGAACAACTGGTCGCCCGATGCCTCGGCCTTGCCAGACAGGATGGCCAGCAGACGCGTCATCGCGGCCTCGCCCTGCTCTTCGCTGCGCATGTTCACCGTCGTCAATGCCGGTTGCATGAAGCGCGCGACCGGAATGTCGTCGAACCCCGCCACCGCCACCTCAACCGGCACCTTCACACCGAGAGCCTGCGCCTCATGCATGAAACCGATTGCCACCAGGTCGTTGTAAGCCACCACTGCGTCGGGCCGCTCGGAGCCGAAGAGCAGGCTGGCGCAAGCCTGCTGGCCGCCATCCATGGTGGGCCAGTCGACGCCGTGCGTGATCAGCGACAGTCCGGCTTCGGCAACCGCTTCGCGCAGACCGGCTTCGCGCTCGGCATTCCAGCGCGCCTTGTTGAAGCCCAGGTAAGCAATCTTCTTGCGCCCGCTGCCGACAAGATGGCGGCCCAGCATGTTGGCTGCGCGATGGCCGTCGGTGCGCACGCAATGCACACCTTCGCGCTGCAGGTTGCCGAAGAAGATCACCGGCTTGCCGAGATCGGACAGCCAGCTGATCGCTTCGTCCGGCACGCGCGAGCTGACGATCAGCCCATCGACACGCCCCGACAGGGCTTCGAGCAGATGGCGCTCGTGCGAGGCCTGCTCTTCGAGGTCGACCACCAGCAGGTTGTAGTCGTGCGCCAGCGCCACACGGTTGGCGCCCTTCACGATGTTGGCGAAGTGCGGATTACGTACGTCGAGAATGGCCAGACCCAAGGTGCGCGTGCGGCCCGTAACCATGCTGCGCGCCTGCTGGTTGAGGCGATAGCCCAGCGTGGCGATGGCTTCGGTGACACGCGCCTCGACACCGGGCGAGAAGCGCTGCTGCCCGTTGATGAACTTGGACACCGTGGCAATCGAAACACCGGCTGCGGCGGCGACATCCTTGATCGTGGCTGGGCGTTTGGTCATGAAGCTCTGGCTGGCAATGAAAAAACCACGCGGCCTTTTGCAAGCCGCATGCAGGCCAACACCTTAGCCGCAAGCCGTCATCGCAGTCAAACAGGGAAAAACTCTCCCGCATCATTTCTCACGGATGCGCACAAACAAAGCCTCTCCGAACAGTTAAACGATTCACACACAAACCACCATGCAGGCCATCGACCCCGTAGTCGCCCTGCCCTGTCCACCATCCCCTCTCACGACGGAGCTAGCTCGTGAAAATCCGCCTGCTTGCCGGAGGTCTCTTGATGTCCCTCAGCCACCTGTTGCCCACTGCCGCCCTCGCCGCGACCACCGCGCCATCTGTTGCGCTCGACCAGATCGTCAGCACCGAATTGCTGCCGCAACTCGATGACTTCTTCCAACGCCTTGGCAAAGAGCAGAAAGCGCTGGTCATCGACGGCACACAGGCCTTCAACGGCAAGGACAAGTTCCTGCCCGGCAAGATCGCCATCGGCATGAGCTACCTGCTGGTGAACACGCCACGCAACGATGCGCGCTTCGCGAACTACCTCGCCGGCTATCGCCAGATTGCCGACATGACGGTCGACGAAGACAACGAGACATGGGGCATCTACTACTACCTGTCGGCGCTCAACACCCTGCGCCGCGCTGGCTTGCTGGAGCAGGCCGTATCGCCTGCCGCCCTGGCGCGCCTGCGCGAACGGCTCGACTGGCGTGGCTTCGTCAGCCAGCCCGATTTCACGCTGATCAAGCTGCCGACCAACTACTACGGCGTCGCATTCAGCATCGCGCGCCTGCGCTACCTGCTCGGCTGGGATGAAGCGCGGCCCAGCGAGATCCTGCTCGAACGCATGGTCAATCACTACCAGACCTATTCGGGTGAGTTCGGCTTCTCAGACGAGACCGATGGCGAGGGCCGCTTCGACCGCTACAGCATCCTGCTCATCGGCGAGATCTGCCAGCGCTTCATCGAGACCGACATGCCCGTCACGCCGCAACTCAAGGCCTGGCTACGGCGCGCGGTCGACGTGATCCTGCTGCGTCTCAACCCGCAGGGCGATGGCTTCGACTTCGGTCGTTCGATCGGCGCTTACGGCGACACCGCTTTCCTCGAAGTGTTGTCGGCCGCCGCCAAGCTCGACGTGCTGAGCGCCGAAGAGCGCGACATGGCCTACACCTTTGCCATCGCTGCGAGCCGCAAGTACGCCAGCTTCTGGTACGACCGCGACATGCACTCGGTCAACCTGTGGGACAAGGGCCGCCGCACCGACGCCTATCGCGGCAAGCACCGCATCCTCGGCGAGAACCTCAGCCTGTTGCATCAACACATCTACACCAACAACCTGTGGAATAGCATTGGCTATCGCGGCAAGCCGGGCCGCAGTGACTTCGAAGCCTGGCTGCGCAAACAGCCGCGCTTCACGCTGACCTGGTTCGCCAAGGGTGAATACGACCGCGCGCTGCTGACCTATCGCGATGGCCTGCGCGTGTTCAGCCTGCCCATCGTCAACGGTGGGGCCTCACAGCACATGAACAACCCCTACTTCCCCCTGCCCTTCGCCAACGGCATCGTGCAAGGCTCGGCCGACGCAGGCTTCCCGCAACTGCTGCCACGCTTCACGCTGGCCGACGGCAGCAAGCTCATCGCCGGCTCCTTCGCGCGCGACATCCGCAGCACGCAGCAAGGCACGGCACTCGAATTGCAGTATCGCCAGAGCGAGATGGACAAACTCGGCGAACGCGGCCCGGTGAAGGACGCACGCATCAAGGTCGAGACGCGCTACCGCTTCGACAGCGGCGTCATCACGCGCACCGACACCTACACGCCAGCAAATGCGCTGGGCGACGTACGTGTTGACATGGAGTTCGCCAGCTTCGCCAGCGGCGCGACCAGCTCGTCACCGCAAGGCTTCCGCTTCAGTGAAGGGGATGTGCAGGGCTTCGAAGTGCAGGGCTTCAGCCAGTGCAGCGTCGAAAGCATCGACGCTACCGAGTACCGCGCGCCGATGGCGCCGATGCGTAGCCTGATCCGCTGCAGCCACACGCTGAAACTCGATGCACCGCTGACCCTTCAGTGGACACTGCGTTACAAGCCGCTGTGATTGAGGGATGGCCTGGGCTCACCCAAGCCACCATTCGCACTAAGCGCAGCGAAGTCAATGCCATTCAGCTTCGACTTCAGGCGCTACGCGCCTTACGCTCAGCACGAACGGCTGGAGATGTTTCTGCGACGCCAAACGCCTACCAGCTCAACACCTTCCACTGCGCCGGCGTGCCCGGCGTACCGCGCCCGTCAGTGCGGTTGAACACGCCGTTGCCCTGCTCGTCGATGAGTGTGTAGGGCAGCCCGACGATGGGATAGACCTTGATCATGTAGAGGCGGCCCTTGAGGCGGAACTCTTCAATGCGCGCCTCGTGATTCTTGCGCACGGTCACCTCGCTACCGGGCCTCACAGCAGGCTCGGAAGCGCTGACTGGCGGTGGCTGAACCGCACGCGGCTCCTCGATGGGCTGCAGATTGGGTGGCGGTGGCACATCGCTCGCCCAGACCAGCGGGGCCAGACTCATCAGGCAGATTGCAGTTGTCCATTTGCTCACATGGCTCATCACACACCTCCTGCGCGCAAGCGCGCCAACAAGGTCTCAACCGCCACGCCGCGATGGCTGGTGGCGTTCTTCTGTTCCGCCGGCAACTGCGCGGCCGTCATGCCATGCGCCGGCAGGAAAAAATACGGGTCGTAACCGAAGCCGCCTTCACCGAGCGGCGTGTCGATGATCTGTCCGTGCCACTCGCCTTCGGCAATGATGGGCTGTGGATCATTGGGCCCACGCACGAAAACCAGCACGCAAACATAGTGCGCACGGCGATCCGCCACGCCGGTCAGCTTGTCGATCAGCAGGGCATTGTTGCGCGCGTCCGATTTCGGCTCGCCGGCGAAACGCGCCGAATACACACCGGGCGCACCATCCAGCGCGGCCACGCAGATGCCTGAGTCGTCAGCCAGTGCTGGCAAGCCCGTCTGCACGGCGGCATGTCGTGCCTTGGCAAGCGCGTTCTCGACAAAGGTGTGATGCGGCTCTTCGGCCTCGCTGACGCCCAGCGCGGACTGCGGGATGACCTCCCAGCCCAGCGGGGCGAGCAGCGCCGAAAACTCACGCAGCTTGCCTGCGTTGTTGGAGGCCATGACCAGTTTTTTCATATCGATTCTTGTCGCTTCTCTCTATCAGCTTAGTTCACCGCGCCTTCGCACGCCGCCTGCATCCGATCAACGAGCGCTGGCGTCAGACGCGGCACGACGTCCAGCGCCTTCATGTTCTCGACAACCTGTTCGGGACGCGAGGCACCGGTGATGACCGTCGACACATTGCGATTGCGCAGGCACCAGGCAATCGCCAGCTGCGACAGGCTGCAACCGAGCTCCTGCGCGATGGGCAGCAGCTTGCGCACGGCCGCGTTGCGCTGCTCGTCGCGCAAGCGCTCCTGCAGCCATTCGTAACCCTTGAGCGTGCCGCGCGAACCGGCGGGAATGCCATCCACATACTTGCCACTGAGCAGGCCGGACGCCAGCGGGCTCCAGGTCGTGAGGCCCAGACCGAAATCTTCGTAGAGTCTGCGGTACTCCTGTTCGACACGCTTGCGCACGAAAAGGTTGTACTGCGGTTGCTCCATCACCGGCTTGTGCAGGTGGTGACGCTCGGCAATCTCCCAGGCCGCGCGAATCTCGTCGGCACTCCATTCCGAGGTGCCCCAGTACAGCGCCTTGCCGCGATTGATGATGTCGTGCATGGCCCACACGGTTTCCTCGACGGGCGTGTTGGGGTCGGGCCGATGGCAATAGACGAGATCGATGTAATCGAGCCCGAAGCGCTTGAGCGAGCCGTCGATGGCGCCCAGCAGGTACTTGCGATTGAGGGTGTTCTTGCCGTTGGGGTCATCCGACAGTCCCCAGAAGAACTTGGTCGACACCACGTAGTGCTCACGCGCCCAGCCCAGTTCGCGCAGGGCCGCACCCATGATGGTTTCCGACGCACCGGCGGCGTAGGTCTCGGCGTTGTCGAAGAAGTTCACGCCGGCATCGCGCGCAGCGGCCATGCACTCGCGCGCGAGCTTGGTATCGAGCTGGTTGGAGTAGGTCACCCAGGACCCGAAAGACAAGGCGCTGACCTTGAGACCTGAACGGCCCAGACGACGATACTCCATGACACGGACTCCACTGCATGAGGGAAGCCGTGATTGTACGCCGCGCGATTTTCGCCACAGCGGGGGCGCCGAATCCTCCTCCTCGCCCCCGTCACTCAGCCTGCCTCAGCGCCCGCCCATGGCGCGCGGCGGCACCGCCTTGAGGTAGAGATACAGGGCGCGCATGTCGGTCTCGCTGAACTTGCCCAGCGCGTCGAATGGCATCACCTTGCTGATCGCACTGCCGTCGGGCCGCTTGCCGCTGCGGAACATGTCCATGAAGGCTTCGGCGCTGGCGTATTGCGGCATCGTCGAGCCCTCGCCCGGCGTGAGGTTGGCAGCTGCAGGCCAGTCGGGCGGCGCGCCCGGAATCTTGCCGCCAGACAAGGTGTCGCCGTGGCAGCCCTTGCACATGTTGACCACGTATTCACCATGGGCAAGGCTCACGCCCTCTGCCACCGGCTTCTGCGGCGGCAGGCTGTGGTCGATGCGCTCGGCGGCGTCCTTGACCACACCGAGCGCGTACAGCGCACGCACCGGCACGGGCAGTTCGAGAATGGCGCCCTGCCCCGCAGCAGGCGGCAAGTGGCGCACATAGGCCACCAGCGCAGCCAGATCGTCGTCGGTGAAACGGTTGTAGTCCTCGGACGGCATGATCAGCAGCGGGCGCCCATTGGGCTTCACGCCATGGCGGATCGCGCGCTCCCAGTCTGCCGGCTTGTAGGCCAGCACGACGCTGCCTGCACCGGGGCTGATGTTGGGGCCGGCCACGTGCATGCCACTGCCATCCTTGATGAAGCTGCGGCCTGCACCATCGGCGCCATGACAGTCAGTGCAACCGCGCGATTCATAGAGGTAACGCCCACGCTCGATGGCTTGCGCATCTTCCCGCAAAGCCAGCGGATAGGGCTTGGTCTCGACCACACGCTCGCGCTTCGTGTTGCTGTACATCACCGCAGCGCTCACGGCGACCGTCAGTACGGCCGCCAGCACGACGAGGCTGATGAAGCCGCGCCGGATCCACATTTTCATGACTTGCTCCCTGTTATCCCGGATGCCTTGTTGTCTGTCTCGCGGTAACGAGCATCTCCCGTGCCATACCGCAGCGACACGCATTACAGCGCAGGCGGCGACGCCATCGCCAGTGCCCATATGGCCTGATTGCCCCCCGCTGCCCGTCAGGGCGCCCCGGTAGAATGGCGCATCCCCGAAACCTGTCCGCCCCGCCCGATGCCCGCCGCCAACACCTTCTTCTGGCACGACTACGAAACCTTCGGTGCTGTGCCGCGCCGCGACCGCCCCGCGCAGTTCGCCGGCCTGCGCACCGATATGGATCTCAACGAGATCGGTACGCCGCTGATGCAGTACTGCCGACCCGCACCAGACTTCCTGCCGGATCCCGAAGCCTGCCTGCTGACGGGCATCGTGCCGCAGACCTGCCTGGAACTGGGCCTGCCAGAACACGCCTTCGCCGCCAGCATCGAACAGGAACTCGCGGCACCCGGCACCGTCGGTGTCGGCTACAACACCATCCGCTTCGACGACGAGGTGACGCGTCACCTGTTCTGGCGCAACCTCATCGACCCCTATGCACGCGAATGGCAGAACGACTGCGGCCGCTGGGACCTGCTCGACGTCGTGCGCTGCACGCATGCCCTGCGCCCCGAAGGCATCGAGTGGCCGAACCATGAGGACGGCCGCCGATCGTTCAAGCTCGAACACCTCAGCGCAGCCAATGGCCTGCTGCACGAAGCCGCGCACGATGCGCTGTCCGACGTGCGCGCCACCCTCGCCCTCGCCCGCCTCATCAAGGCGAAACAGCCGCGCCTGTGGGACTTCTGCCTCAAGCTGCGCAAGAAGGATGCGGTGCTGGCCGAGATCGATCTGCTCAACCCGCGCCCCTTCCTGCATGTCTCCGGCATGTTCGGCGCCGAGCGTGGCTGCATCGCCGTGTGCTATCCGCTGGGTGCGCACCCGACGAACAAGAACGAAGTCATCGTGTGGGATCTTGCCTTCGACCCGTCCGAGCTGTTTAGCCTCGACGCCGTCACGATGCGCGAACGCATGTTCAGCAAGGCCGAAGAGCTGCCCGAGGGCGTGACGCGCCTGCCGGTGAAGACCATCCACATCAACAAGTCGCCCATCGTCATCGGCAACCTCAAGACGCTGAGCCCGGCGATGGCCGAGAAATGGGGCATCGACCTCGTACAGGCAGAACGCCACGCTGCCAACGCAACCCGCGCGCCAGAACTCGCCCGCTTGTGGCCCGAAGTCTTCCGCCGGCCCGCTGAGGACAGGGCGCCCGATGTCGACGAGGACCTCTACGGTGGCTTTGTCGGCAATGCAGATCGCCGCGTGCTCAATCGCCTGCGCACCCTGGACGCCGATTCACTCGCCCGCGAACGCTTCAGCTTCGACGATGCACGCCTCGAGGAAATCGTGTTCCGCTATCGCGCGCGCAACTTCCCGCAAACCCTCACCGAACACGAAGCCGAACGCTGGCATACGCACCGTGTCATGCAGTTGCACGAAGGCGGCGGCAGCGCGGCGCGCACCCTGAGCGCCTACTTTGATCGCATCGACGAGCTCAGTGAATCGGTGGACGAACGCGGCGAGGCCATCCTCAGCGCGCTCTACGATTACGCCGAAGAGATTGCGCCGGCGCTGCGCTGACTATGTCGCCTGAAGACCTGGAACGCCTCGTCGCAACGGAAATGCCCTTCGGCAAGTTCAAGGGTCACTTGCTGGCCGACTTGCCGGGGCACTACCTGGGATGGTTTGCGCGCGAGGGATTTCCGAAAGGCCAGATCGGGCGTCTGCTGGCCCTGATGTACGAGCTGGATCACAACAACCTGCGCGCCCTGCTCGACCCACTGAGACGACGCTGAGCGAATCAACGCCCCTGCACGTTGCCCCAGATAACCTTGTGCAGCTGCAGCTGCATGCGCACCGGCAGCTTGTCACGCAGCACCCACTCGGCGAGGTCCGCAGGCGCCAGCTTGCCCTGCACGGGCGAGAACAGCACCGGGCAGCGCCCGATCAGCTGATGCTCGGTGAGCACATCACAGGCCCAGCGATAGTCCGCCTCATCCGCCAGTACGAACTTCAGCTCGTCAGCGGCATTGAGATGCGGAATGTTGTCCCAACGGTTGCGTGCGACCTCGCCTGAACCGGGCGCTTTGAGATCCATGATGCGCGAGACGCGCGCGTTGACGCTGGAGATGTCGAGCGCGCCGCTGGTTTCGAGCGACACTTTGTAACCGTGATCGCTCAGCTCGCGCAGCAAGGCCAGGCATTCACGCTGCGCCAGCGGCTCGCCACCCGTGACGCAGACATAAGGCGTGCCATGCTGCGCGACTTCGTCGAGGATCTCGTCGAAGCTGCGATAACCGCCACCATGGAAGGCGTACTCGGTGTCGCACCAGGTACAGCGCAACGGGCAACCGGTCAGGCGCACGAACACGGTCGGCAAGCCGACGCGGCTCGATTCGCCCTGCAACGAAAAGAAGATCTCGGTGATGCGCAGGCGCCGCTCGGCGGACACCTGCACGGTCTCTGCTGTGGTCACTTCTTGGCCAGACGTTGCTTGGCGGTCTTGGCCGCATCACTCTTGGGGTACTTGCTCACCAGCGTCTCGAGCGTCTTGCGCGAGGTCTTGCTGTCGCCCAGCTCCTGCTGGCAGCCCGACAGGGACAGCATGGCGTCAGGCGCCAGCATGTCGTCCGGCCAGGTATTGGCCATCTTGTCGAAGTAGCTGGCTGCGCCCTCGAAATCACGCGCCTGTACCAGCGCCGTGCCAGCCCAGTAATGTGCGCTCGGCACGAAGGTGCTCTTGGGCCAGGTCTTGATGAACTGGCGGAAGGCAATCGCCGCATCGACGTGCTTGCCAGCGCGCAGGAATCCGACTGCGGCTTCGTAATCTTTCGGCTCGTTGGCCGGATCCAGCGCCGGCTCGGCCGGGCGCGCTGCAATGGCCGCAGCGTTGGCCGTGATTTTCTGGTTCAGTTCGGCAATCGCCGTCTCCAGCTTGCGCATGCGCGTGTCCAGATCGACGTAGAAGTCTTTCTGGCGCTTCTGGTTCTGGTCGATGTCGTTGGTATTGACCTCGATCTGTCCGCGCAGCTTGGCAATCTCGGTACGCAGGGCTTCGATCTGGTTGACCAGCAGCGCCTGCCCTTTGGCCGCCTGCTCCAGACGCTGGGTGCGCTCATCCACGTCGATGCGCAATTGCTCGATGCGCTTGCGTGCTTCGTCATCGTCGAACAGGCCTGCGCGTGCCGGCAGTGCAAGCAGCATCAGCAGGAATGGCAGACTACGGATCAGGATGGATTGGTTCATGCGTTAACCCGGCGGTTATCAAGACGAACGGGGTGTGCGGTGCAAGCACCGGACACCCCGCATTCATTTTGCTGCTGTCGCGAATTACTTGTAGATCACATCCACGCGACGGTTTTCAGCCCAAGCAGCTTCGTCGTGGCCAGGATTGCGCGGCTTTTCCTTGCCCAGGCTGACTGCCTCGACCAGCTCTTCCTTGACGCCGAGCGACTTCAGCATCGACTTCACAGCTTCAGCACGCTTCTGGCCCAGAGCCAGGTTGTACTCGCTGGAGCCGCGCTCGTCGGCGTTGCCTTGCAGCAGGACCTTGGCGCTCTTGGCCTTGATCCAGGCGGAGTGGGCTTCAACGATGTCGAAGTAGTCCAGTTGCACTTCGAAGCTGTTGTATTCGAAGAAGATGTCCTTCTTGGCGAACAGCATCTTGAACTTGGCATCGTCGAACGGATCCTTCTTGGCCGGGGCTGCGGTGGTGGCAGCGGGCTTCGGCGGTTCGGCGGGCTTGGCTGCCGGGGCGGCAGGGCTGGTGCTCGCAGCGGCTGCGGGAGCAGCGGCCGGTGCCGTGGCGGGCGCTTCCGGCGTGGAACTACAAGCAGCGAGGGCGGCGGCCAGCAGGATGCTCAAGGGCAATGCGATTTTCATGTTTACTCCCGTATCTGGTTTCTCGGAACAAGGGTGGCGCAATACTAGCAGATCAGCCTGTCAGCGGCCCCCACGCTGGCTCACGGATGTCTCCGAAAGCCTGCAGGGGCTTGTAGCGGACCTTGCCATCAACTGAAACAGCCGACAGCACGCCTCGACCCCCTACTTCGGTTGCGTAGAGTATCAGGCGACCATTTGGTGCAAAAGTGGGCGATTCATCCTTGGCGGTATCGGTCAGGGCCAGCGTCTGCTGGGTGGCCAGATCCTGCACCATGAGCTGGAAACGCCCGCCATTGCGGGAAATGTACGCCAAGGTCTTGCCATCGGGCGAGATGCGTGGCGAAACATTGTAGCTGCCTTCGAAAGTGACGCGCGTTGCGTCACCTCCGTCGACCGGCATTCTGTAGATCTGGGGGCCGCTGCTACGGTCGGAAGTGAAGTAGATCCACCGGCCATCTGCGGAGAAACACGGCTCCGTGTCGATGGCGACCGACTCGGTCATGCGACGCAGCCCGCTGCCATCGGCATTGATCATGTAAAGCTGCGAGATGCCGTCCTTGGTCAGGACGATAGCCAGGCGGCGACCATCCGGCGACCAGGCCGGCGCAGAGTTCGAACCCTTGAAGTTGGCCACCACGTAGCGCTGCCCTGTCGCAACGGTCTGCACGTAGATGATGGGCTTCTTCAGCGCGAAAGACACGTAAGCGATGCGCTTGCCGTCCGGCGACCAGGCCGGCGAGATGATGGGCTCATCGTCCGAAAAGGCCGAGGCGGGATTACTACCATCGTACTCGGCGATCTGCAGGCGATAGCTACGACCCTGCTTCTGGATGAAGGCGATCTGCGTCGAAAAAACGCCGGGCACACCGATCAGTTGCTCGAACACGAAGTCGGCAATCTTGTGCGCGGCGATGCGCCAGTTTTCCGGCCGGATCGCCAGCGAGGCGCTCTTCAGCTCGGCCTGGCGGACCACGTCATGCAGGCGGAAAACCACCTCGGCAGAACCATCGGGCAGGGACCGCACGGAGCCGGCCACAAGGTTGTCAGCACCCAGCCCACGCCAGCTCGACCAGTCCGGACGACCCGGATCGACCACGGCTGCGCCATCGACGAAGCGGAACAGACCTGTGCGCTCAAGGTCGGCACGGATCACTTCCGAGATCGGCTTGGGCAGCTGGTTCTCACCCCCGAAGCGGCTGACCGAGATGGGGATCAGGTTGGCACCCATGCCCGAGATTTCGACTGTCAGCTCGGCCTGAGCAAGGCCGGGGACCAGGGCGAGCGCGGGGCACGATTGCAGGAATTGGCGTCTTTGCATGGGGCGCAAGTATATCCAATGCGAGGCTAGGGCTTGCCTAGCGGATAGAAAACGAAACGGAAGTTGCGTTGAAAAGCTTCCGGACTGGGCGGTGGCGGCAGAGGACTGGATTTATAGATGGCCCCTTCGATCGCCCGATCCAGCACGGCATTGCCCGAACTGCGGACGATGCGCACGCTGGCCTCTTTGATGCTGCGATCCGGCAGGAGTTCCAGCACGATTTCCGCGCTGGGCTTGCCGGTCACCCCAGGCGGGATGCTACCGGTCAGATTGCCCCGCACCTTGGCTTCGATCAGATTGATCCAATCCAGCTGCGCCTTGCGCACCCCTTCCGACTCGACCTCGGCCTGCACCAGCGCCCGCGAACTGGCTTGCGCCGCAGCCAGACGCTTGCGCAGATCGAGCTCCATGCGGTCGCGGTTCAACAATTCCTGCTGGCGTGCATCCAACCCCGGCGGCGCTGCGGGACGCGGCTCGACCTTCTGCGGTTCGGGTTTTGGCGGCTCAGGCTTGGGGGGCTCGGGTTTCTTGACCGGCTTTTCTGGCGGCTTGGGCAGCACGATGTCCGGCTTGCGCACCGGCTCGGGTTCGGGCGGCGGCGCGACCTGCTGACGCACCGGTTCCGGCGCAGGAGGAGGCGGGGGCGCCGGGATCGGCTGCGGCAGTTCGCGGAACAGGTCCACCTGCACCGGCTCGATGACCTTGTGCTGCCATTGCACGCCGACGAACAGCACAAAGGCCAGCAGGCCATGCATCAGCACCGTCAGCAGCAGACTGAGCCACTTTCCCGGGGCCTCGCGCGCCATAGCGGGCGGCATGTCGAGGGCGTACATGGTCGGCAGCCCCTCAGTTCTCCGGTTGGCGCACCAGCAGGCCAACCTTGGCAATCTGGTTCCGCTGCAGCAGGTCCATGACCTGCATGACCGTCTCGTAGCGCACGCTCTTGCTGGCCGAAATGACAACAGCCTGATCGGGGTTCAAGCCCTGCGCGGTCTTGATGCGCGCCAGCAACTGCTCCTTGCCGACTTTCTCGGCAGCAGCACCGGGCTTGGCTGTGTCACGCAAGCTCCAGTCCTTGTCGCTGGCAATATCGATCTGCAACGGCGCAGCCTGCGGTTTGGGCGGCGTCGATTTCGCCACGCTGGGCAGGTCGATAGTGCCGGTGGGCATCATCGGTGCCGTGACCATGAAGATAACGAGCAGGACCAGCATCACGTCGATGTAGGGCACGACATTGATCTGGTTCATGAAGCGGCGCTGGCGCATGGTTGTGCTCCGTCAGGCTTGGCGAAGGCCGGGGCCCGGGTTCAGCGGATCTGGCGCTGCAGGATGTTCGAGAACTCTTCGGTAAAGCTCTCGAAGCGGATGGCCAGACGATCTATGTCATGGGCGTAGCGGTTGTAAGCCACCACGGCCGGGATGGCAGCGAACAGGCCGATGGCCGTAGCGACGAGCGCTTCGGCGATGCCCGGTGCCACCTGCGCCAGGGTCGCAGCCCCCACGTTGGACAGGCCGCGGAAGGCGTTCATGATCCCCCACACGGTACCGAACAGGCCGACATAGGGGCTCACCGAACCGACCGAGGCGAGAAACGCCAGGTGCGCCTCCAGGTCATCCAGCTCGCGTTGCAACGTAGCCTTCATGGCACGGCGCGAACCGTCGATGATGTCCGAAGCCTCCAGCCCGGCCTGTCCTCGCAGCTTGGCAAATTCACGATAGCCCGCCTCGAAGATGCGCGCCAGCGGCCCCGCCGAATCACGGTCTGCGCTGGCCGCGCGGTACAAGGCGGTCAGATCGCCCCCGGTCCAGAACTGGTGCTCGAAGGTCCCTGTAGCACTGCGCGCGCTGCGCAGAGCGAAACCCTTGCGGAAGATCCAGTACCAGGAAATGCCGGACACGGTCAGCAGCAATCCCATCACGAACTTCACAACCAGGCTGGCATTCGCCACCAGGCTCAGGATGGACATGTCATCGGCAGGAATCATTCAGTCCTCGTCGGCTTGCATGAAAAGTTCTTTGAGCGGATCGGGAATGCGCACCGCGCGGCGCTGCACCCAATCCATACACGCGATGGCGAAGGAACCACGAAAAACGCGCTCCTCGCCCCGCAGGATGGTCTGATCGAAGATTACACGGGCTTGACCCAGTGTCTGGACCCGGCTTTGAACCACCAGCGCGTCATCCAGTTCCGCGCCGCGCAGATAGTCAGCCTCCACGCGTGCCACGACAAACACCAGCCCCTCTCGCGCCTTGAGCTCCCCCTGGTCCAGGCCGCGCTGGCGCAGGAACTCGGTCCGTGCCCGCTCGCAGAACTTCAGGTAGTTGGCGTGATAGACCACGCCGCCGGCATCCGTGTCTTCGTAATAGACCCTCACAGGCCAGTCGAAGACCGCCCCCGGGGTCTCGGTTTTTTGCATGAAAGTATTGTACCCTCGCTGCCCAAGCATCGGCGCGGCTCTCAACCGGACAGCCGTTGCGACCGTTAACCCTGCCTGTAGAGCCACTGTCAAAGCGCTACGGAGTGGGGCAGAATGCCGCATTTATTGTTCGACCATAAAGAGATGGGGGAATGCCCATGGCACTGACCGAAGCCAAGCTGCTGGCGATGCCCGAGTCGGAGTACATGAATGAAAAGCAGTTGGCCTTCTTCAGGGACCGACTGCTCGCCATGCGCAACGAGCTGCAACTCAAGGTAAACGAAACCGTCGAGCACATGCGCGAACAGGAAGCCGTCGCCGATCCGGCCGACCGCGCCACCGTCGAAGAAGAGCACGCGCTGGAGTTGCGCACCCGTGACCGGGAACGCAAATTGCTCAAGAAGATCGACCAGGCACTGGAGCGGATCAAGCAAGAGGACTACGGCTACTGCGAAGAAACCGGCGAACCGATTGGCCTCGCCCGTTTGCTGGCTCGCCCCACGGCCACCCTTTCGGTGGAAGCCCAGGCGCGCCGCGAACGCATGCAGAAGATGTACGCCGACTGATCCGTCAGGCCGACCAGTAAGCATTACGAAAGATTGTCCGGGCAGGCTGTGCGCAACACAGCCCCCAGAAAACAGACCCCACCATGGCGATGTCCCTCTTCGGCAAGAAGCCCAATGAAAAGGAGGCGAGCGCTCCTTCAAAAGGCGCACGCGACCCCAAGGGTGACCTGACCACGACCACGATGGACCTGACCCATCTCGGCGCCCCGGGCGACGTGGGTCGTGCACTCGCCGCTGCAGCCGGCAAGATCAAGGTGTCGGAATCTTCGCAGGAAGATCATGCGGCCATCGAAGAGGCCGCCATCCTGTACGCCAACGCCAGCGAAGACGGTGCTCGCGCCGTGCTCGAGGCCGCCATCGATGGTGCACTCGGCAAAGCATCGGAAGAGCTGTGGTCCATGCTCTTCGACCTGTATCGCCTGACGGGCAACCGCACGGCTTTCGACGCGCGCTCCGAGGCCTACTCCAAGACCTTCGAGATCTCGCCGCCGCTGTGGGACTCCAGCACGCCCAGCGCGGCACCGGAACGCCGTGCCGCGGGTTCCGCCCCCTCGGTCAATCTATCCGGCAACCTGTCCGGCAATGCCCGTTCGCAGTTCGAGCAGCTCGTGCGCATCGGCCTGAAAATGGGCAGCTTGCGCATCGAATTGGGGCGCATCAAGGGCATCGACGACTCCGGCTGCGCTCTGCTGATGGAAACGGTCGACGCGCTGAAAAAAGCCAAGGCCAAACTGGTTCTGGCAGGCGCAGCACATGCGCTGACTCTCATCGAGTCCAAGCTGGCGGTAGGCGAGAAAACCAACCAGCCTTACTGGCTGCTGGCACTGTCGCTGATCCAGCAAACGGCCAACGCCGACAAGTTCGACGAAGTGGCGTTGAACTACGCCATCACCTTCGAAGAATCGCCGCCGGCCTACGAAGCGCCGCCGGCACTGCCTGTCGAAGAAGCTGCCCCTGAACCTGCTGCTGCAGAGCCAGAAGCCGCGGTGGATCGTTTCCCGATGACGGGCGTCATCGCCGGCAACCAGCCCGAAGCCTTCCGCCAGCTCGCCGTCTACGCCTCGCAGCGCACGCGCATCGAAATCGACGCCTCGCAGACGCGCCGCATCGAATTCGTCAGCGCTGGCTCGCTGTTCAACCAGCTCGCCCAGCTGCAAGGCCAGGGCAAGCTGACCGTGATCCACCATCCGAATGCGCTGGTCGCAGCACTGCTGCGCGTGATGGGTGTCGATCAGGTCGCGACGATCGAGCGCCGCAAGAGCTCCTGATCGCCGCTCTGTCTCAGAGCTTGTAGCCGCGATGCAGGGCAACCGCCCCTGCAGCCAGGTTGAAATACTCCACCCTCACCAGCCCCGCCTCGCCCATCAGCGTCTTCAGTGACTCCTGGTCGGGGTGCATGCGGATCGACTCCGCCAGGTAGCGGTAGCTGTCGGCATCGCCCGCCACCTTCTGGCCCAGCCAGGGCAAAACCTTGAACGAGTAGACGTCGTAGGCCTTGGCCAGCGGCTGCCAGATCTTCGAGAACTCCAGCACCAGCAAGCGGCCGCCGGGCTTGAGCACGCGGCGCATCTCGGCCAGCGCCTGATCCTTGTGGGTCATGTTGCGCAGGCCGAAAGCCACGGTCACAAGGTCGAAATGATTGTCGGGAAACGGCAACTTCTCGGCATCGCACTGCGCTACCGGCAGCAGGAAGCCCTTGTCTGTCGTGCGGTCGCGCCCCACGCTGAGCATGGCGTGATTGATGTCGGTGAGCCACACCTGACCACTGCTGCCCGCATGTTTGGCAAAAGCCATCGACAGATCGGCCGTACCGCCCGCCACATCCAGCACGCGCTCGCCTTCACGCACTGCCGCGATCTGGATCGTGAAAGCCTTCCACAAGCGATGCATGCCGGCCGACATGAGATCGTTCATCACGTCGTATTTGCTGGCAACGGACGAGAACACCCCGGCAACGCGACGCGCCTTGTCGTTTTCCGACACGGTTTCGAATCCGAAATGGGTGTTCTGCTCGCTCATGACTGCTCCGCTGAATGGCGCGGGAACCCCGCGCTGCACCCGCTATTCTAACGCTGAAGGGATAGTCCCCTGCCCGAGCAAGGAGAGTCACATGTCCATGAAACCCCTGCACACCCTCATGCTGGCCGGCCTGCTGGTGTTTGGCGCCTCGGCCAATGCCGAGATTGCGGACAAGGCCAGAGCCGCCAAGGACGCCACGGTCGATGCCGCCAAGAAAACCGGCGAAGTGGTTGCCGACACCGCCACCTCGGCCGCCAGTGCCGTCGCCACAACCGGCAAGAAGGTTGGCAAGAAGACCGCCGAAGTCGCCGTGAAGGTTCTACGACAAGACCAAGCAGGTCACCAAGGAAGCCGTCGGTGCGGTCGCCGAAAAGACCGGCGAAGCAGCCGACAAGGTGAAAGAAGCGACCAAGTAGTACAGCGGGGCCTCGCGCCCCGTTCCAGCGCCTTGCGCAGACATGCATGGGCGCGCCATAACGCAACAATGTTGCAGGAGCAACGCCGCTATGGTCCAATGGCGGCATGAGCTCCACCCACGCTGACCGCATCCGGGCAACCGGCGCCCGCGCCACGCCTGCCCGCCTGGCGGTGCTGCGCCTGCTCGAAGCCGCCGACCGGGCACTTAGCCATCACGACGTCGAAGCCTCGCTCGAAGGCACGGGCATAGACCGCGTCACCCTCTATCGCGTGCTCGACTGGATGGTCGAAGCCGGCCTCGCCCATCGCGTCACCGACGCCCAGCGCGTGTTCCGCTTCAGCATCGCCAGCGCCGCATCACCGACACACTCCCAGCACGCGCACTTCCGCTGCGAAGCCTGCGGCAAGGTCTTCTGTCTGGACGATGTCCCCGCCACGGCACCCGCCCTGCCCAAGGGCTTTTCCGGCAAGGCCGTCGAGCTTTGCATCACCGGTCAATGCGATCGCTGCGACAACGCGGCAGACAACAAGAAAGACAACGCAGCATGAACGCCGCCCCGCTGGTCCCCATCCTCCTGGCCACCCTTGCAGGGGGTCTGCTCAGCGTACTCGCCGCCGGCCTGCTTCTGCTTGGCGTGCCCAAGCGCTGGATGCCGCGCATGGTTGGCTTCGCCACCGGTGTGTTGCTCGCTGTCGCCTTGCTCGACATGCTGCCCGAGGCATTCGAGGCTGACGTTGACGCCCGCGCACTGTTCACAACCCTGCTGATCGGCCTGCTGGTTTTCTACGGTCTTGAACGCATCGCCCTGTGGCGTCACTCCCACCCGGACGAAGAAGGGCATGACCACCACTGCCCGGCACACGACCATCACCACCATCATCACAACCACGGCATGGGCCACAACACCGTGTTCTCGGTGATGCTCGGCGACAGCTTCCACAACTTCGTCGACGGCGTGCTGATCGCAGCGGCCTTCCTCGCCGACCCCACCCTGGGCTGGAGTACCGCCTTCGCCGTCATTGCGCACGAGATTCCGCAAGAGGCTGGCGACTTCGCCCTGCTGCGCGCCTCGGGCATGTCCGCGCAGCGCGCCCTGCTGTTCAATGGCCTGTCCAGCCTCACCGCCGTTGCCGGTGGCGTGCTGGGCTACTTCTGTCTGTCCGAAACCCGCGGCCTCTTGCCCTACGTGCTGACCATCGCCTCGGCGAGCTTCCTCTACATCGCCATCTCGGACCTGCTGCCCCTGCTGCGTCGCGAAGGTCATCGCGCGACCTCGGTCTGGCAAACCGTCTGGATGATTGGCGGCATCGCACTGATTGCCGTCGCGTCACTCGGTCATGCCCACTGAGCGACAGGAACGCCGCATTCCCGTCACGCTGTTCGACCGGCTTCCTGGGCAGCGGCAAGACCACTCTGCTGAACGCGATACTGCGCGACCCCGCCATGGCGGGCAGCGCGGTGCTCATCAACGAAGTCGGTGAGGTCGGGCTCGACCACCTGCTCGTCGAACAGGTGTCGGAAGAAATCACCCTGCTCGAATCCGGCTGCCTGTGCTGCGCCGTGCGCGGCGATCTCGTCAAAGCGCTGCGCGATCTCTTCATGCGCCGCCTGCGCCGCGAAATCCCTGCGCTGGATCGCGTCATCATCGAAACCACCGGCCTCGCCGATCCAGCGCCCGTGATCCACACCCTCGTCGAAGACTTCTTCATCGCCGAGCGCTACGTGCTCGAAGGCGTCGTCAGTACGCTGGATGTGCGCAACGTGCACTGGCAGACCGCGCAGCATGCCGAGGCGCGTCGCCAGATCGTGCTCGCCGACCGCATCGTGTTCACCAAGTGCGATCTCGCCAGCGAAGCCGACATCGCATTCGCCGAAGCGCGCGTCGAAGAGCTCAACCCCAGCGTGGATTGCTGGCGCAGCACGCCCGGCCGCGTGCCGGACGGCTTGCTGGCCGACCTCTCGCCCTATCGCCTCGACGCCCAACCCGCCGAAGCGCTTGCCTGGCTGGGTGAAGTGCGTGCGTCCGAACAGGCCCGCCTGCAAGCCGGGCGCGGCGTGTTCGGCCAGCAACAGTCCGTGCCGCTAAAGATCCACTCGGATACGGTGCAAACCTACGTACTGCGCTTCGAGCAGCCCTTCGCATGGCCGGCTTTCTCGCAAGCCATCGACACCCTGCTCAGCGTGATGGGCAACGCCATCCTGCGCGTCAAGGGTCTGGTTGCCGTGGCAGGTGAAGACACGCCACGCGTGCTGCACGCCGTGCAGCATGAGCGCTACCCCGGCCACAGCCTCACGGCATGGCCCGACGACGATCACAGCACACGTCTCGTCTTCATCGTCGATGACCTGCCGCGCAGCGTCATCGAGAAAGCCTTCGCCGCCTTCTGCGGCCAGAGCCAGCCAGACTGACTCAGTCGTGCGCCTTGCGCTTGACGAAGCGCGTGGCCGCTGCAGGTGCTTCGACCGGGATGACATGCACGTTGCCGTGCCGCACACCGGTCTCAGCCTTCACGCCCTCAGCGAAAGCCATCACGCGCGCCGTGGGGCCCCTCAGGAAGACGGTCTCGACACAGGTGTCGTGGTCGAGGTGCGCATGCATGGTCGACACGGTCAGGTTGTGATGATCGTGCTGCAAATCCATCAAGCGTGAGGCCAGCTTGCGCTCGTGGTGGTCATACACATAGCTGAGCACCGCCACGCACTGGCGTGCCGTGCCCGCCGCCAGCGAGGTTTCGCCCAGCTCGCGGCGCAGCAGGTCGCGCACGGCCTCGGAGCGATTCGCGTAGCCCTTGCGCTGCATCAGCGCCTCGAAAGCTTCGGCGAGCTCGTCATCCAGGGAAATGGTCAATCTCTGCATTCCTCGTCTCCGGCATCAAATCTGCGTACGCATTCTGGCGTATTCCGGGGTCGCAAAAATGTATGAATAATTTTTTAAAGTTCATACATTGCCGTGTAGCCTGACGGCACCGCCATCTGGAGTACCCCGCATGAAACACCGTTACGCATCCTTGGGCTTCTGTCTGGGCCTGGGCATTTCGGCGCAAGCCAGCGCGCAGAACGAACCCACCACGCCAACCGTCGAGGTCAAGGGCAACTACAGCAACGGTGTCGGCACCACCGACTCTGCCAGCGCCGGCACGGTCAACAACAAGCTCATCGAGAACCGGCCTGCGCTGCGCCCCGGCGAGATCCTCGAGTTCGTGCCCGGCGTCATCGTCACGCAGCACAGCGGCAACGGCAAAGCCAACCAGTACTTCCTGCGCGGCTTCAACCTCGACCACGGCACCGACTTCGCTACCTTCGTCGACGGCGTGCCGGTCAACATGCGTACGCACGCACATGGTCAGGGCTACACCGATCTCAACTTCCTGATCCCCGAACTGGTCAAGCGCATCGACTACCGCAAGGGCCCCTACTTCGCCGAAGAGGGCGACTTCGCCAATGCCGGAGCTGCGCGCATGCGCCTCTTCGAGCAGCTACCCAAGGGCATTGCCACCGTGACCGTGGGCGAACGCGGCTACGCACGCACCCTGCTTGCCGACTCCGCCAGTCTGGAGGCCGGCAACCTGCTCTACGCGCTGGAGTGGGGTCACAACGACGGGCCCTGGGTCATGTCGGAGAACCTGCGCAAGTACAACGGCGTGCTGCGCTTTGGCCGCGGCACCGAGAGCGAAGGCTGGCGCCTGACCGCCATGGGCTACAAGTCGCAGTGGCGCTCGACCGACCAGATCCCCGAGCGCGCCGTCAATGCTGGGCTCGTCAACCGCTACGGCAATCTCGACGACAGCGACGGCGGCAAGACCTCGCGCTACAGCCTGGCCTGGAATGCGGATGGCAAAGCTGGCGAGGGACGCTACAGCGCCGTGGTCTACGCCCTGCGCTCGCGCCTCAACCTGTTCAGCAACTTCACCTACTTCCTCGAACATCCGACCGACCTCGGCGATTCCGTCAATGGCGATCAGTTCGAGCAGGCCGAAGACCGCCGCATGGCCGGCTTCGAAACGCGTTACGTCTGGCCAATGACGCTGGGCAAGCTGCCCATGACGCAGAGCATCGGCCTGCAAGGTCGCCACGACCGGCTGCAACCCGTCGGCCTGTACTCCACCGAATCACGTCAGCGCGCCAGCACGATCCGTGAAGACCGCGTGCGCCAGAGTAGCGTCGGCCTGTGGCTGGAGAATTCGACCGAGTGGCAAAGCTGGCTGCGCAGCGTGGCCGGCCTGCGCGCAGACCACTACAGCTTCGACGTGCGCAGCTCGGACGACCGCAACAGCGGTAAAAAAGATGCGCAGCTCGTATCGCCCAAGCTCTCGCTGATCTTCGGCCCCTGGCAGAAGACGGAGTTCTTCCTCAACGCCGGCCGCGGTTTCCACAGCAACGACGCGCGCGGCACGGCGCAAACCGTCTCACCCAAGAGCGGCGACCCCATGGAGTCTGTCACCCCATTGGTCAAAACGCGTGGCGAGGAGATCGGCATCCGCAGTGAAGCGCTGAAAGACCTGCAAACCTCGCTGGTCTACTGGCGCCTGCGCACGGCTTCCGAACTGGTCTTCGTCGGCGACGCTGGCGAAACCGAAGCCAGCCGACCCGGCAAACGCCACGGCTTCGAGTGGAACAACCACTACGCGCTGCGTCCGGGCCTGATATTCGATGCCGACATCTCGGTGTCGAAAGCACGCTTCAGCGACGAAGCGCCCGAAGGCAACCACATCCCGGGCGCCATCGAACGGGTCATCTCGGCCGGCATCTCGGTCGAAGACCAGGGCCCGTGGTTCGGCCACGTGCAGGTGCGCTACTTCGGCCCGCGCGCGCTGATCGAAGACAACAGCGTGCGCTCACGCGCCACCACGCTGACCTACCTGCGCGTCGGCTATGCCTTCAAGCCCAGCACCCGCCTTGCGCTGGACGTCTTCAACCTGCTCAACCGCAAGGGCAGCGATATCGACTACTACTACGCCTCAAGGCTGCAGGGCGAAAGCAGCAGCGGCGTGGATGATGTGCACTCCCACCCCGTCGAACCGCGCACCCTGCGGTTGACGCTGCGCCACAACTTCTGACGCATTGCTGCCGGGGTATGGCTTCTGCTTGGCGGCGGAACCGTTTACCGTTCACGGACTCTCAACCGGTTTGATCGTCCGTGAACCATGATGCAGGGCCACTCCATACCTCACAGCAAACCCCGTAGCTGGCGCCGCATCGGCTTCGCCCTCGCTGGTCTTTGTAGCCTGCTGGTCCTGCTGGCTGGCTGCATGTCGGCGCCGCCCTGGGCTACTGCCCCCATCCCTTCGCTGGTACGAGCTGACGACAGCTTCGCCACGCTGGACCTCGACTGGCAGGACAAGGCGCGTGATCGCGCCATCCCCGCCCGCCTCTACCTGCCGCACGGCGCGCAGAAGTCGCCCGTCCCGCTGGTGATCTTCTCGCACGGCATGGGTGGCTCGCGCGAAGGCTACAGCTACATCGGCCGCGATCTCGCTGCACACGGCATCGCCAGTCTGCATGTGCAACACATCGGCAGTGATCGCAGCGTCTGGCAAGGCAACCGCCTGCTGATGGCCCTGCGCCTCATGCACGCTGCGGGTGAAGACGAAGCCGCTGCGCGTGCGAATGACATGCGCTTCGCACTCGATACGCTGCTTGCTTCCGACTACGCCCGGCAGATCGACGCCACACGCATCGCCGCCGCCGGTCACTCCTACGGCGCCAATACCACCATGCTGGTCAGCGGCGCACAGGTGCAACGCGAGGGCGAAACCCTGCAGTTCCGTGATGCGCGCATCAAGGCCGCTGTGCTGATTTCCTCGCCGCCGTTCTATGGCGAAGCCGACTTCAAGCCCATCCTGCAACCCATCCGCCTGCCTACGCTGCATATCACCAGCACGGCCGACATCATCAACGTGCCCGGCTACCACTCCGAGGCCATCGATCGCATCCGCGTCTTCGACGCCATGGGCAGCACACAGAAGCTGCTGGCCGTCTTCAAGGGCGGCTCGCACAGCATGTTCACCGACCGCCTCAATACCGGCGGCGCCGAACTCAATCCCATGGTCAAACAGGCCACACGCGAACTGGTACGCCTGTTCCTGCAGGAACAGTTCCAGCTGCAGTCACCGGCAAATGGTCTTGGCGCCTGGCGCAACCAGCACCAGGCCATCCTCGACGGGTTGCGACAGGTTGGCTCGAACACTGCACAGAACGAAGCGCCGGCATCGCTGACCGCCGTACTGCCCTGAAACGCTCGCTGCGAGGCCACGGCCGGTGGCTCGCAAAACCACGCCTCCCGCTCCGCCCCGACATTCCGCAAGGGCGAACGAGCTCGGTCTGCCTTCTGGAACGCGACTACCCAAGTTGTCGTAACGCCTCCCAGAACTCTTGCGCATGCGAATAGTTCTTATTTAGACTCGGCGTTTTGATCGTGCGCAAAAGCCTCCCGGCCCGCGTGCCGATCGCTCCGGAATCCCACTAGCCAGCATCCGCCAGCACGTGTCCGTCTTTCAAAGGAAAACACTGTGCTGCGCAAAACTCCCCTTGCGCTGGCGCTTGGCATGGTCTGGGGCATCCTCCCCGCCACCGTGCTGGCCCAGCAATCCGCTCCTGCCGCCACCCCTGCCACCACCCCGCAAGCAGGCGTCACCCAGCTCGATGAAGTGACGATCAGCGCGACGCGCACCGAACGCCGCGTTCGACAACGTGCCCAACACCGTGACCGTCACGCCGGCACGCCGCATCGAAGAACAGAATGCGCGCGACCTGAAGGACGTCTTCCGCGACGAACTCGACGTCAACGTGCGTGGTGCGGCGACGCGCTTCACCGCTGCGGGCGCCGCCACCGGCCGCGCCGGCAACGAAGGCATCAACATCCGTGGCCTCGAAGGCAACCGCGTGCTGATGCTTGTCGACGGCATCCGCCTGCCGAACAGCTTCAGCTTCGCGTCCTTCTCGACCGGGCGCGGCGACTACCTCGAAGTCGATGGCCTCAAGACCGCCGAAGTGCTACGCGGCCCGGCCTCGACGCAGTACGGCAGCGACGGCATCGCCGGTGCAGTGAGCTTCCGCACGCTGGATCCGCTCGACCTGCTCAAGACGGGCAGCAACGCCAACGGCTACCTGCGCGGCGGTTATTCCTCCATCGACAATTCCTACAACACCACGCTGGCCGCGGCAGGTCGCACGGGTGAAGTCGAAGCGCTGCTGCTCGGCAGCTACCGCCAGGGCAACGAGGTCGGCAACAAGGGCAGCAACGACGCGCAGAACAGCAATCGCACCAAGCCCAACCCCGTTGACTATGACAATGGCTACCTGCTCGGCAAGCTCAACTACGCCATCACGGGCAAGCACAAGCTCGGCCTCACCGCCGAATCACAACGCCGCGAACAGAACACCGAGGTGTACTCGGGTCGCGCCGTACCGCCCTATGCCGCCGCCAGCGTCATCGACCTCGACACCACGGACCGCATCGACCGCCAGCGCGTCTCGCTCGAACACCGCTTCGGCGACCTCAACGGCAGCTGGCTGCAGCGCGCCGAAACGCGCCTGTACTGGCAAGAAGCCAAGGTCAACCAGTTGTCGGTCGAAGACCGCTTCACCTCGGCCGACCGCACGCGCAACAACACCTACAAGCAGAACGTGCTGGGCCTCGCGACCCAGCTTGAAAGCAACTTCAGCGGCACGGCCAACCAGCGTGTCACCTACGGCTTTGATGCCAGCCGTTCGGAATTCAGCGGTGTGCGCGACGGCACCGTCGCCCCCTTCGGCGAAACCTTCCCGACCAAGCCCTTCCCCGACACGCGCTACACGCAGTTTGGTGCTTTCGTGCAGGACGAAGTCGAACTCGGCAAAGTCAGCGTGATCCCCGGCCTGCGCTTCGACCGCTACAGCCTCACACCTTCCGGCGACGGCTACATCGGCGAGACCAGCAAGCTCTCCGGCCAGGCCGCCACGCCGCGCGTAGGCCTCGTCTGGCGTGCCCTACCAGCGCTGGCGCCCTATGCACAGTACGCACAGGGCTACCGCGCGCCGACGCCGGACCAGGTCAACAACGGCTTCACCAACTCCGCTTCGGGCTACAAGAGCATCGGCAACCCCAACCTCAAGGCCGAGCGCTCGAACAGTATCGAAGTCGGTCTGCGCGGCAAGGTCGACACCCTGCGCTACTCGCTCGCGGCCTTCGACAACCGCTACAAGGACTTCATCAGCCAGACCGTGGTCAGCGGCGCCGGCACGGTGCCCGACCCGTCGATCTACCAGTACGTGAACTACAGCAAGGCACGCATCCGCGGCTGGGAAGCGCGCAGCGAGCTGCAGTTCCTCGAACGCTGGACGGCCAACGCCGGTGTCGCCTACGCACGCGGCACGACGACCACCAATGGCGTGCGGGCACCGCTCGACACCATCCAGCCGCTCAAGGTCGTGACGGGCCTGCGCTACGACCAGGCTGCCTGGGGTGCACGCGCCACCGTCACGCACAGCCGTGCCAAGAAGCAGGCGGATACCAATGGCATCGCCGTCAGCTCGACCGCCACCACGCCGGCCTACGCCACACCGTCCTACACCGTGCTCGACCTTGGCGCGACCTGGCGTCCGGTCAAGAGCGTCAGCGTGCAGGCCAGCCTCAACAACGTCTTCGACAAGAAGTACTGGCGCTGGTCCGACACCTACGGTCTGGCCGACAACAGCACCACCAAGGACGCCTACACCGCACCGGGCCGCAACGCCTCGGTCTCCCTCCGCTACGACTTCTGAGGACTTCACATGTCTCTGCAAACGCCCGCTACGAATTCATCTTCCGCGCCAGCTACGCCGCCCAGCCAACCTGATTTGCCTGAACTGCGCCGCGCCTTCACGCAACAACGCCGCGAAGCCAAGGCCCGCCATCGCGACATCGCCGCCAAGCTCGGCGTGTCCGAAGGCGAGCTGATCGCCGCACACGCCGGCGACATCAACGATGCTGAAGCAACCCTGCAAGCCGTGCGCCTGCGCGCCGAATGGCCTGACCTCATCGAGTCGCTCGAACCGCTCGGCGAAGTCATGGCCCTCACGCGCAACCACGCCTGCGTGCATGAGAAGACCGGCGTCTACCGCAAGGCTTCGCACAACGCACACGTCGGCCTCGTACTCGGTGGCGAAATCGACCTGCGCGTGTTCTACAGCGCCTGGGCGCACGGCTTCGCCGTCAGCGAGCAGACCGACGATGGCGTGCAACGCAGCCTGCAGTTCTTCGACGCGCAAGGCACGGCGATCCACAAGATCTTCGCGCGCGCCAGCACCGACCTCGGCGCCTGGCAGATGATCGTCGATGGCTTCGCCAGCCCTGAGACCCACAGCGGCATCACGGTCGTCCCGGCCGAAGCCAAAACTGCTGAAAAGTCCGACAGCGACATCGACGTCGCAGGCTTCCGCGCCGCCTGGGCGGCACTGAAGGACACTCACGAGTTCTTCGGCGTACTGCGCAAGTACGGCGTATCGCGCACGCAGGCCTTGCGCCTCGCCGAACCGCGTTTTGCCAGCGCCGTGGCGCCGGACTGCGTGCAGCGCCTGCTGGAGCAGGCCGCTGCAAGCGGCGTGCCCATCATGGTGTTCACCGGCAATCCCGGCATGATCCAGATCCACAGCGGCGCCGTGAAGAAGATCGCCGTCATGGGTCCCTGGCTCAACGTGCTCGACCCCGGCTTCAACCTGCACCTGCGCGCCGACCTCGTGGCCAGCGCCTGGGTCGTGCGCAAGCCCACCGATGACGGCATCGTCACCGCGCTCGAACTGTTCGACGCGGAAGGCGAGAACATCGCCATGCTGTTCGGCGAGCGCAAGCCGGGCGTGCCGGAACTGCCGGAGTGGCGCGCACTCGTCGAAGGTCTTCTGCCGGAGTCCACACCAGCATGAGCGCCTCCGCACCGATGTCCACGCGCCGCCGCGTCCTGCAACAGCTTGCCCTGCTTGCTTCAGCAGGCGCACTACCAGGCCTGCATGCAGCGTCTGCAACCGGGCGACAGCGCCTCGTCAGCGTCGGTGGCGGGCTCACCGAGATCGTCTACCTGCTCGACGCCAGCGCTGACCTCGTCGGCGTCGATACGACCTCGCTGTATCCGGCCATTGCCCAGAAGCTGCCCAACGTGGGTTACGCACGCAGCCTGTCGGCCGAAGGCATCCTCGCGCTGACGCCAACACATCTGCTGGCGAGTGAAGAAGCCGGCCCGCCCGCCGTGCTGCAACAGGTGCGCGCGGCAGGCATCCCGGTGTCCGTGCTTACATCCAATCACCGTTTCGAAGGCCTGCTTGAACGCATCAAGCGCGTTGGCGAGATCACGGGCCGAGCGCAACAAGCCACACAGCATTCTCAGCGCCTGCAACAGGAGTGGAATACCACCACAGCAGCCATCACGGCACGCAAGCGCACACCTCCCAAGGTGCTGTTCGTGCTCGCCCACTCGCCCAACCAGATCATGGTGTCCGGCCAAGGCACCGGTGCCGACGCGATGATTGCCTACGCCGGTGGCAAGAATGCGATCAGCGGTTTCGACGGCTACAAACCGCTCACGCCTGAAGCCGCCATCGCTGCGCAGCCCGACCTGATCCTGCTCACCGACCAGGGCCTCACGGCCAGCGGTGGTGTCGACAGCATCCTGCGCCTGCCGGGGCTGGCCAACACACCGGCCGGTCAGGCACGCCGTGTCATCTCGCAGGATGCCGTCTTCATGCTCGGCTTCGGCCCGCGCCTGCCGGCCGCCGTGCGCGCGCTCGACGCGGCCTTCAGCAAGGCCCTGTCAGCATGAGTCTCGCGCTGCCTGCACCGCTCGCACTGCCGCGCAGACTACCGCCGGGCATGACTCTGCTGGTCCTGCTGTGCATGGCCATCGTGGTCGCCGTGCAATGCGGTGCGGTGCCCGTGCGCAGCGGCGACTGGCTGAGTCTGCTGTGGCCAGATAGTGCAATGGCTGCGAACAGCACGCCGGGCGGCAGCTACGTGCTGTGGAACCTGCGTCTGCCGCGCGCGCTGTTCGCCCTGCTCGCGGGGGCCGCGCTGGGTCTCTCCGGTGCGCTCACTCAGGGCTTGTTCCGCAATCCGCTGGCGGAGCCGACCCTGCTCGGCGTCACCAGCGGTGCCGCGTGCGCAGCAGCACTGACCATCGTCGTCGTGTCCGGGATGCACCTCGCCCTGCCCGACGGCTGGCGCATGTGGCTGCTGCCCGCGGCGGCCTTCACAGGCGCGCTGCTGGTCTGCTTCGTACTCGATTACGCCGCGCGCTGGCTGGTGCCGGGTTCCATCGCCGGCCTGCTGCTCACCGGCATCGCTCTCAACGCCATCGCCACGGCGGTGATCGGCCTGTGCACCTACATGGCCAACGATGAACAGCTGCGCTCGCTGTCTTTCTGGACGCTAGGCTCGCTCGCCGGCGCGCGCTGGCCCCTGGTCGCCGTACTCGGCGTCGTGCTTGCGCTGGCCCTGCTGGCCGTGCGCCGCCTCACACGTTCGATGAATGCACTGGCACTCGGCGAAGCCGCGGCCGCACACGTCGGCATCAATGTCTCGCGCCTGCGCACGCAAGTCATCCTGCTGGTGGCACTCACGGCCGGCTTCGCGATTGCCTGGACCGGCATCATCGGCTTCATCGGCCTCATCGCACCGCATTTCATCCGCAGCTGGGCCGGGCCTGACCAGCGCCGCGTCGTGCCGCTGTCGATGCTGCTCGGTGGCCTGCTGATGATCGTCGCCGACACCGTCGCGCGCACCGTGGCGATTCCGGCCGAGATCCCCGTCGGCGTGTTCACCGCCCTGCTCGGCGCGCCCTTCTTCCTCGCCATCCTGCGTGCCGCACGGCATCGCATTGCCTGACGTCATGCTGATGCGCACCACGCCCGCTTTGTTGAGCCTTATCGCCGCCCACACACGACTGGGCCGCAAATCCTTCGGCCCCTTCCAGATCGACATCGAGGCCGGTGAGCGCATCGCCATCCTCGGCCCCAGCGGCGCCGGCAAGTCCACCCTGCTGCGCCTGATGGCAGGCGAGCTGCCCTGCAGTGCCGGTAGCGCCGCACTCGATGGCAAGTTGCTCTCGCGCAGCGATCTCGTCGCACTGTCGCGCCGCCGCGCCGTGCTGCCGCAATCGACCGACGTCGCCTTCGGCCTCGACAGCGATCTGGTCATCGCACTGGGCCGCGTGGCGCAGCACCACGACCCCGAGCTGAAGCGCATCGTGCGCGAAGCCGCCAAACAGGCCCACGCCGGCCACCTGCTCGGCCGACGCTGCGACACCCTGTCCGGTGGCGAGAAAGCGCGCGTGCAACTGGCCCGCATCTTCGCGCAGATGTGGGATCGCGAAGCCGGCCTGATCCTCGTCGACGAACCGCTGTCCGCGCTCGACCCCGGCCTGCAGATCGACCTGCTCGACAAGCTCGACGCCTTCGCCCGCCAGCGCGGCCATGCCGTCGTCGCGGTACTGCACGACATCAATCAGGCGCTGCAGGCTTTCTCGCGCCTGCTGCTGGTGCGCGACGGCGTGCTGATGGCCGACCTGCCCAGCCATGCCGACGCCGTGCCGCAGCTCGAAGCCCTGTACGGCATCCAGCTGCAATGCTTCGACGACGGGCAGAGCGGCGCACTGGTCCTGCCCAGGCGCACCAGCGCCGCCATGACGCCATGACACCCGCACTGCCCTGGCGGACTGCTGCCCAGCTGCCGCCCTTGGGCCGCGGCCTGATCTTTCTGCTATGCCTGTTGCTGCACGCGGCCGCTGCGCTGATCCTCAGTCAGATGGTCCTGAACGCGGACACCCCACTGCGCGAGTTCCCCGACAACACGCGCATTGAAGTACGCTGGCTCACGGCGACACCACCGCCACCGGCGACGCTGCCCGAGCCGATACCCCGTGCCGCCATGCCGCGCACGACCGCACCCACTCCACCCGTCATCAACGCAAAACCCGTTGCCGTCATCACGGCACTGGCTGTCGCACCCAGCCCTAGCGATACGCACACACTTCCCGCGCAACCCGCCACAGCGCCCACCAACGTCGCAGAAATCCCACCCGCCCCACCACCCGCAGCGCGCGTCGAAGAAACCCCGGTGCAGAGCGCGCGGCCCGACTACGCCTACAACCCCAAGCCCGACTACCCCATGCTGCTGCGCGAACAGGGCATTGGCGGCACAGTGCTGCTGCGCGTGTGGGCCGGCATCGACGGCTTGCCCGGCGACATCACGATCCTCAAGAGCAGCGGCTACCGCCTGCTCGACGAAGCCGCGCTGCGCGCCGTGCGCAGCTGGCGCTTCCTGCCCGCACGTCGCGGCAGCGAACGCCTCGCAAGCTGGGTCGAGTTCCCGGTACGCTTTGCCATCACGGATTGAGTAACCAGACATGGCATCCAACGCGCCCGACATCGTCGAAATCAAGGCCTTCGTCCCCGCACGTGACTTCAATCAGTCGCTGGCCTTCTACACCGACCTCGGTTTCACCGTCGCCTCCAACTCCGGCGGCATCGCCTACCTGCACCACGCCAATTGCAGCTTCCTGCTGCAGGATTTCTACGTAGCAGAGCATTGCAACAACTTCATGATGCACATGCTGGTCGAAGACGTTGAAGCCTGGTGGGAGCGTGTCACGAGCTCCAAGCTCGCCGAACGCTACGGCGTGCGCCTCGTACCGCCTGCCGATCAGCCCTGGGCCATGCGCGACTTCGTGATCATCGATCCCAGTGGCGTACTGTGGCGCATCGGCCAGAACATTCCACGTAGCTGATCCAGACATGCCACGCCTCTTTCACACAATCCTGCTGAGCCTGCTGCTCGGCGCCTGCGCCAGCCTGCCCGACCAGCCCGTCGACGTACTGCTGCTCGGCGAAGTCCACGACAACGCCGACGGCCACCGCCAGCGCCTCGCCCTGCTCGAAGCCCGCGTTGCCGCAGGCTGGCGCCCCGCCATCGCCATGGAACAGTTCGACATCGAGCGCCAGACCGAGCTCGACGCCGCCCTGCAGCGCTGCGCCGATGCCGACTGCGTGATCGCCGCTGTTGGCGGACAACGCTGGAACTGGTCCTTCTACCGTCCCGTGATCGAACTCGCACGGCGCTACCAGCTGCCACTGCTCGCCGCCAACCTCTCGCGCAACGATGCCGCACGCGTCACACGCGAAGGCTTCAAAGCCAGTTTCAGCACTGCCGACATCGCAGGCTGGCGCCTCGACCAGCCCCTGCCCGCCGATCTCGCCACGCCTCAGCGCGAAGCCATCATCACCGGCCATTGCAACAAGCTGCCCGCCAACATGGTCGAGGGCATGCTCAACGCCCAGGTGGCACGCGACCTGTGGATGGCACGTGTCATGACGCCACACGCTACACGCGGCGTCGTGCTGCTCGCCGGCAACGGCCATGTGCGCAAGGATGTCGGCGTGCCGCGCTGGCTGCCTTCAGGCCTGCGCGTGCAAAGCATCGGTTTCATCGAGCCCGGCGACGACAGCGAGGCTTATGACCGCGTGCAGACCCTCACTCCGCAGGACCGCCAGGACCCCTGCGCTGCTTTCGCGCCCCGACGCTGAACACCCTGACGGGCCCCATCTCACCCCGGCGGCGGAACCGACACCACTGATCCGGAGCGCCGCCCTTACGGGTGGAACGCAAGGTCCGGGCTGCGCGACAGCGCAGAATGAACTTGTCCACGCCCTGCAACTCTACGCAGACAACACGCAACAAATGCCGGGCGTGACATTTTTGGCAAGATCAAAAGGCGCGCACTTGACAGCACAACCGCTCGCCGGATGCGGTTTGCGCTGAAAAAGGCGCTTCTGTCATACTTCTTGCAAGGAAATGTCGGTCGGTAACGCACTGTCCATCGGCCCGACACCACTGTTTGCAACACCGTCAGCTCCCAGACCCGGCACCAGCCGGGCGTCATCGGCAGGAATACGAGATGCTCGCAGCCAAATCCTTACAGCACGTCGATTTCTCGCAGGCCGGGCAATGCCTGGGTGTGCTGCGCGCGCTCAACCCCACCGATGTGGACGAATCCCTCGCGGTCCTCGGTCATCTGCTCGACGGCATGATCGTGCACCCGCCTGAGCCCGCCGAGCACCTGCAGGTGCTCGAAGAAATGCGCACCACGCTGGACTTCGTCATGGCCCAGGCCTCGCAACGCTACGTGGCGCGCCCCTTGCCGCCCGCCAGCGAGGAAGACGAACGCTTGCTGCGCGTCGTGGCGAGCTGGACCGCCATGGCCAAGAGCTACAGCATCGTCGCGCAGCGTTCGGCGCTGGACCCTGGCTTCACCGACCGCCGCGCCCTGCTGACCCATCGCCGCATCCAGTACTCGGCGCTGGCCATGATGGAGTACTACCGCGCCCGCCGCGAAATGCCGCCGGGCCTGTGGCGCGACCTGCATACGCTTTACCTGGCTGCTGAGCGCGCCGGCCATGCCGATGTTCGCGTGGCCGATGCCCTCAACGAGGTGTGGGGCGCACAGAGCGCGCAGGAGGCCTACGTGGCCCTGCTGCTCGTCAACGCCTCGATTCCCAGCGGCCGCACGCCGCGTGAGCTGGTGTGGATCCTGCGCTGGGCACAACGCTTCGCGCCCTACTGCACCATCCTGCTGGAAAATCAGCCGCGTCCGGACAAGGCCACCAAGTTCGCGCTCGACGTCGAGGCCGATCACGGCCTGCGCCCGGTCGGCCTGATCCCGGCCAACGCCAAGACGCGCAACATCGACACCAAGCGCCTTGCCGCGCACATCCAGGCCGTTGTCTCGCAGCTCAAGAAAGGCGTCACTCCGGCCTCGCTGGGTCTTGGTGACGACTGTGTGCAGCCAGCCTGCTCGCGCCTGCTGGTCTCGCTCTACCGCCCCTGGGGCCACGCTGCAGCGGGCCGCAAGTTCCCGCGCAAGCGTACCAATGCCGAGGTGTTGCTGTGCGTCGATCAGCAAGCCATCGCCTTCTTCCTCGAAGGACGCGAGTTCTCACAGCCCAATGATGGCCGCGTGACGAGCTTCTCGGACACCCAGGTCATCCGTACCTTCGGCGACCGCATCGATGCCGACCTGACGCCGGAGGCGCTGCGTGCGCGTGCGGCCCAGCTCGGTTACGTGCAGGAAGAAAACTGGCACATCAACGACCAGTCGCTGACGGGTTACCGCATCTCGCGTTCGCGCGGCGCTTCACGCGTCGAACATCGCCAGCTCGTCGGTCTGCGCAACGACCCGGCAGCTCCCATGCTGCTGGCCGAGGTGAGCTGGCTGCAGTTCCAGAACAACGGCAGCCTACAGGCTGGTGTCAGCGTATTGCCGGGGCCGCCCAAGGTCGTCGCAGTGCGTCTGCACCTCGGCGATCGCTCGGCACGCGAGCGCTATCGCATGGGCTTCGCGATCCCCGCCGTACCCTCGCTGAAGACGGATGAAAGCCTCATCGTGCCGGCAGGCTGGTTCCTCGTCGGCCGACGCGTCGAGGTGTATTCCGAAGGCCCGTGGTTTGCTCGCATGGAGAAGCTGATCTCGCGTGGCGCCAACTTCGACCGCGTGAGCTTCACGCGCGAGCCGCGCCCCGACAGCGTCAACTGAGAAGCTTCGCCGGTCAGCTCTCGACCGGCGTTTTCCAGTGCACGCGCCGCGCCGGGAAACGCGCCGCAAAACGGCTGCCGCGTCCCGGCTCGCTATCGATATCCAGACTGCCCTGATGCCGCGTCAACACGTGCTTGACGATGGCCAGCCCCAGCCCCGTGCCACCCATTTCGCGCGAACGGCCGCGGTCCACGCGATAGAAGCGTTCAGTCAGACGCGGCAAATGCTGGGGCGCGATACCCGGGCCGTTGTCCTCGACGACCAGTTCGCCACCCTCCTGCGTCACCTGCCAGACCAGACGCACCGTGCCGCCCTCGGGCGTATAACGCACCGCATTGCTGGCAAGGTTGGCGAGCAGGCTGTGCAGTTCCTTGCAGCTGCCGGACAGGCTGGCAGCCGGGCCTTCGTCGATTTCGATGGTATGCCGCCCGGCCGACAGGGCACGTGCCTCTTCCCTGACCATGCGCATGAGCCCCTGCACGTCAACCTGCTCGTCGTCGGGCACGGTGGCCGAGGTTTCCAGCGAAGACAGGGCCAGCAGATCCTCGATCAGGCGCTGCATGCGCGTCGATTGCTCCATGGCGAGCGACAGGTAGCGCCGCGCATCGTCCGGCGTGAAATCTTCGAAGGCGTCATGCAGCATCTCCTGGAAGCCACTGATGACGGTGAGGGGCGTCTTGAGTTCGTGCGACACGTTGGCCACAAAATCGCGCCGCATGGTCTCCAGCCGTTCGAGCTGGCTGATATCGCGCGAGATCAGCATCATCAGGTCTTCGCCGAAAGGCACGATCTGCACTGACAGGGTCAAGCCCTCGCTACGCAAGGGGTGCAACAACAGCGGTTCGGCGTAGTCGCCCGAGTCAACGTAGCTCACGAAGTCCGGATGGCGCACAAGATTGGTGATGGCGCCGCCCACGTCGCGCACAGCATCGATGCCGAAGTGGCGCTCGGCCGTCACGTTGATCCATTCGATGAGGTGCTGGCGCGTCAGGTAGATGACGCCGTCCGGCATGGCCTGCGCAGCCTGGCGGAAACGCGCGAGGCTTTGCGACAGCCGCTCGCGCTGGTCATAGGCAATGCGCGAACGACGCGACAACGCCGCCAGCACATGCCCCCAGCTACCCACCGCGGACGGCACGGGCGTCCCCAAGGGCTGGCGAGTCCAGTCGAACAGCTTGCCCAGATAGCGCAGGTGCCAGCTCACCATAAGCAGCAGGCCAGCGATGAAGATCGTCAAGCCAACCGTCATCCCGAAGAAAGCACCGGGAATCAGCGCACAGACGAGCAAAGCCGCCAGGGCGCCCAGCCAGTACAGCCAGATATCGCGTCGTTGAAAAATCGTGAAACCCCCGAAGGCATGCGCTGACAGGCGATGTCAGCCATGCCGTCCTGCGGTGACGAAAAGCGGAGCCAGAGACTGGGGCTCAGCCCGGCTGCGCTGCCACGAGGTCGGTAGAGAAGCGATAACCACTGCCACGCACGGTCTGGATCAACCGCTCATGACCGGTCTGCTCCAGCGCGCTGCGCAGGCGGCGGATATGCACGTCAACGGTACGCTCTTCAACGAAGACGTGATCGCCCCACACCTGATCGAGCAACTGCGAACGGGAGTGTACGCGTTCCGGGTGGGTCATGAGGTAGTGCAACAGACGGAACTCGGTGGGGCCCAGGCTCAGCGTCTGTTCGCCGGCCGTGACGCGGTGGGTGGCCGGGTCGAGGCGCAGGCCGCCCAGCTCGACGGCGTCTTCGGTGGTTTCCGGCGCACGACGGCGCAGCACAGCCTTGATGCGGGCCACCAGCTCGCGTGGCGAGAAGGGCTTGGTGATGTAGTCATCCGCGCCGGTTTCGAGACCCAGCACGCGGTCTTCTTCCTCGCTGCGGGCGGTCAGCATGATGATGGGGATGCTGCGCGTACGCTCTTCAGCGCGCAGGCGGCGGGCGAATTCGACGCCGGAGAGGCCAGGCAACATCCAGTCGAGCAGCACAAGATCCGGCAAGGCATCGCGCACGATGCGCTGCGCGGCCTCGGCGTCCTGTGCGCGCACAACCGTATGCCCGGCGCGCGCCAGATTGGCAGCGATCAATTCCTGGATCGCAGGTTCGTCTTCAACCAGAAGGATGTTGGCAGCCATCTCACGCCCCGTCAGAATGCGAAAAGTCTCCGGCCACCGGATGGATAGCCGTCATAACCAGGCGGCAGTCTATTTCCGATTCATGACCGAATTGTGACAAGTCATTCCGTTGCAACAAACATCTTCATTAAACACCTCCATGCCTGATTCCGCCCCTCATTCCGCCCCCGTCCCTACTGAATTGCGCCTGCACCAGAAGTCGCAAGAGCTCGAAATCCACTTCGAAGACGGGGTCGCCGCGCGCCTTTCCAGCGAATTCCTGCGTGTGCATTCGCCGTCGGCCGAGGTCAAGGGCCACGGCCCGGGGCAGGAAGTGCTGCAAACCGGCAAACGCAGCGTCGCCATCCTGTCCATCGAGCCCGTTGGCCACTACGCCGTACGCCTTGTGTTTTCCGACGGCCACAACACCGGGTTGTACTCCTGGGACCTGCTCCATCGTTACGCCCTGGAACACGAAGTGCTGTGGGCCGACTACCTGCAGAAGCTGGAAGCCGCCGGCGCCAGCCGCGACATCGCCACCCTGCGCCCGGCTGGTGGTGGTTGCAGCCGGCACTGAGGGCTGACGCGGTAGAATTGCAGACCCGGTGCAGCGTCCGCCTGCACATTCCTCACAGACTATTCGAGCAAGACATCATGCGCAGCGATTGGGAAGTCGTCATCGGCCTGGAAACCCACGCCCAGCTCAACACCGCCTCCAAGATCTTTTCCGGCGCCAGCACTGCCTTCGGTGCCGAGCCGAACGAGCAGGCCAGCGCGGTGGATATCGCCCTGCCCGGCGTGCTGCCGGTGCTGAACCGCGGCGCAGTTGAGCGCGCCATCCGCTTCGGCCTCGCCATCGGCGCCGAGGTGGCACCGCGCTCGGTGTTCGCACGCAAGAATTACTTCTACCCGGATCTGCCCAAGGGCTACCAGATCAGCCAGTTCGAGCTGCCGGTCGTGCAGGGCGGCACCATCACCATCCAGGTCGGTGACGGCGACAAAGCCTACGAGAAGACCGTGCGCCTGACGCGCGCCCACCTCGAAGAGGATGCGGGCAAGTCGCTGCACGAAGACTTCCACGGCCAGAGCGGTATCGACCTCAACCGTGCCGGCACGCCGCTGCTGGAGATCGTCACCGAGCCCGACATGAGCAGCGCCGCCGAGGCCGTGGCCTACGCCAAGGCCCTGCACGCGCTGGTGCAATGGATCGACATCTGCGACGGCAACATGCAGGAAGGCTCATTCCGTTGCGACGCCAACGTCTCCGTGCGCAAGCCCGGCCAGCCGCTGGGCACACGTCGCGAGATCAAGAACCTGAACTCTTTCCGCTTCCTGCAGCAGGCCATCGACTACGAGATCAATTGGCAGATCGAAACCATCGAAGACGGCGGCAAGATCCAGCAGGCGACCGTGCTGTTCGACCCCGACACGGGCGAGACACGCGTCATGCGCACCAAGGAAGACGCACACGACTACCGCTACTTCCCGGATCCCGACCTGCTGCCGCTGGAGATCAGTGCCGACTGGAAAGCCGAGGTCAAAGCCTCCATGCCCGAGCTGCCGCACGAACTGGCGGCGCGCTTCCAGAGCGAATACAGCCTGTCTGCCTACGACGCCGCCACGCTCACCGCCAGCCGCGACACTGCGCTGTACTACGTCGAAGCCGTAAAAACGGCTGGCAGCGCACAAGCCAAGCCGCTCGCCAACTGGGTCATGGGTGAGCTCGCTGCACGTCTCAACAAGGAAGAGAAGCTCATCGCCGGCAGCCCGGTCTCGGCCGCCCAGCTGGCCGGCCTGATCGCACGCATTGCCGACAACACCATCTCCAACAACATCGCCAAGAAGGTGTTCGAAGCGTTGTGGAACGGCGACGGTGCCAGCGCCGACGAGGTGATCGAGAAGCAAGGTCTCAAGCAGGTCACCGATGCCTCGGCCATCGAGCCCATCATCGACGAAGTGATCGCCAACAACGCCGCCAACGTGGCCGAGTACAAAGCCGGCAAGGAAAAGGCCTTCAACGCGCTGGTCGGTCAGGTCATGAAGGCCAGCAAGGGCAAGGCCTCGCCCGCGCAGGTCAATGAACTGCTGAAGAAGAAGCTGGGCTGAGCACGACCGGCTGCCGCGCTCGCGGCAGCCACAGCTTTAGAGCCCGAGGAAGAACACCGCCGAGCCCAGCGAGATCAGCAGCAGGGCGATGCGCTGCAGACGACCGGCCTGACTCCAGAACAGCAGGGCGGGCATCAATGCCGGCAACACGTAGCGGAAGTCGTTGCTGCAGGAGTACGGCGTGATGATGCGCAGGGCGATGAGACTTGCCAGCCAGGTGAAACCCAGCAACAGGAACGGGCGCGCACGATAAACCGCGCGGGCACTACAACCCGCTCTGCGCCAGCTAGACACGAAGAAGAAGCTCAGGAACAAGCCCAGCAACAACGGGCCCCATGCATAGGCAATGATCCGCTGCAAAGTGTCGGGAAAACCGAATTCGCCAGTCAGCGAAGAGCGCAACAGGTAATTCCAGAAATTCCCGCGACCGGTGACATCATCGAACGCCCCCATCCAGGGTGCGGTGAGGAAGGTCGGGACATCAAGCGGCAAGAAAGCTTTGAGATCCGCTGGCACCAGCAAGTTGCTATGTAAGCCACCTGTATTCGAGATCAGCCAGTTGGGGATTGCGCCCTGCAAGTAGTAATAGACGCGCACTGCAAAACTGGCAAACAGACCACTAAGCACCAGGCCGCCAAACAAAGCTGTATTCAGCAAGGCACTGAAACGCTTCTTGCGATTGCGGCGTAAAACCGTAGACAACACCAACGCACCAAGCGCTGCGCAAAGCGCTATCGCATTGCTTTTGCACAACAGGGCGATGGCGCAGGCAGTGGCCATCATTACCAAGTCGTCACGTCAACGTCCTTGCCACCAGCGTATGGCGAACCAGCTTGCTAGCCCGGCACTCGCAAACAGGGCTGCGTCGTTACCGATACGGATCGCATGAATGATGCCGGAAGGCCAGAACGCCAGCGCCAGCGTTGCAATGGCGAGCGCAATGTAGCGGCCTCGCAAGGCGCGCCGCATGGTGCCCGCAGTGGCTGTCAGAAAGACCAGCCAGAGTGCGATCGAAAGTGCCTGCAGCATCTCGGCTGCTGGGAACGACAGCAGTTGCGCATAGCGCCAGACGGCAGCGCCCATCACGTAATAAACAGGCGGATGATAGAAAGTCCAGCCATCCGTCGGTGCAGGCAATGCCAGTTTCTGCGCCACCCACATGACATAACCATAGTGCCCATCTACGCCCGTAGCGTCATGTGTCCGGAGCTGCCAAGGCGTCGCCATCCAGTAGCTGCAGATGATCAGCAACGACAGGCTGATGATGAATATCTGCAGCTTGCGCAAACCAAAACAACGCGACAGGCCAAACAACAGCGGCAAAAAACCCGCCGCGAACATCAGTGCGTGCCAGAAGCCCATGCGAGGGCGAAAAGCGAGTCCGCCATCGCCGCCACCGTTGTCGAGCTGAAACACGATGACCGTTGGTCCGCGCTGCAAATAGGGGCTCAGGTCAATGTCGAAACCATTGCTGTAGTCCTGAAGGCCGCCTTCGCGTATGCCGGCAAACGAGACCACTTGCCCATTAACGAACATGGCACGCAGATTGTCGTCCGGCGTCACGTGCCAGGTACGCGGCGTAAGCCAACCCACCTGCATATCTACAGTCAGGCGATTGCCAGCACCCACCGCGTGGAACACCCAAGGCAGATCGACTTTGCTGATCTGCCCGCCAGCCTCACCGGTTGCCGTCATGCGCGGCCAGCATAGCCAGAAGGCTACCGTCAGCATCAGCGCGCTCAGCAGCGCATGCTTGAACAGACGTGTAAGCGGGTGCGTCAGCACTGTGGTCAGCAAAGGCTGACGCGCCGGCGCCTCCGCAACGGGGGCTTGCGGAGCGGGTTCGATGACGGGCTCGGCCGCCAGCTCGGCAACGGCCTCGATCGGGGGGGCGCTGTCACTCACGATGCGATCTCAGGACTGCTTGGTCTCGTGATATTCCTTCTCGGTGTTCACCGACCAGAGTACCGAACGCGACTGCGAAGGATCGCGCATGCAGCGCACAGCCTCGATGGCGGTCAGCATCGAGTGGTCCTGGTTGTTGTAGCGGTGCTGCCCGTTGCGGCCGATGCAGTACAGGTTGCCGATGGCGTCGAGGTGCGCCTTGACCGTGTCGAACTCGTCGTAGGTGCCGAAGTAGGCCGGATAGGCCTTCTCGATGCGGATACGACAGGTGTCGAGGATGTCTTCGCGGTCGAGGATGTCGATCTGGATGAGCTCCTTGACGGCGAACTCGATGAAGTCCGCGTCACTCATCTTCCAGATATCGTCCTTCTCGTCGCACATGTATTCGAGGCCGACCCACACCTTGTCGGGATCCTGAACCATGTAGGGCGACCAGTTGTTGAAGATCTGCAGGCGGCACAGCTTCACGTCGCGTTCCTGGATGTAGATCCAGGTATCGGGCACCACGTCGCCGACCGTCTTGATCTTGGTCGTGTTACGGATCTTGAGCTTGTTGGCGAGGATGCCGACGGTCATGAAGTCGCGGTACGGCAGGTCGCAGGCGATGCGCTTGACATCAGCCGGCACAGGGTCGCCACGGAAACCGGCCACCAGATCCTTGATGGGCATGGTCGACAGACAGAAGTCGCAATCGAAACGCGTCTCCACGCCATCGCACTCGGCCGTCACGGCCACCACACGACCGCCTTCGACGTGGATGCCGGTGACCTTGTGGCGCATGTGGATCTCGCCACCCATCTTCTTCACATCCTCAGCCACGTATTCCCACAGCTGACCCGGGCCGAGCTTGGGATAGAAGAATTGCTCGATCAGCGAAGTTTCGGTCTTCTTCTGGCGCAGGTCAGTGTCCTTGCCGCCGGGCAGCATCTTCTTGATTGCCGAGAACACAGCCTTCGATAGCGACAGGCCCTTGATGCGCTGTGCGCCCCAGGCCGACGAAATCTTCTGCGGATGCACACCCCACACCTTCTCGGTGTAGTCCTCGAAGAACATGCGATACAGCGGCACACCGAAACGATTGACCAGGAAGTCTTCCAGCGAATCTTCGCTCTTGCGCTTGAACACCTGCGAGAAGACGTAGCCGAAGCCCGCATACATCGTGCGGAAGATGCCGAGGTTGGTCACCGTCTCGAGCTTCATCGAGATCGGATAGTCGAAGAACTTGCGCAGGTAGAAGATGCGCGAGATGCGCTCGCGAATCAGCATCACGCGGTCAGCCTTCTCCGGGTCCGGACCTTCCTTGGCCCAGGGCTTGGTCTTGTTCAGCACGATGTCGTCGCGCGAGGGAGCGGCCTGCAGCGGCATGCGTGCAGCCCACCAGTCCATCACCACATCGCTCTTCGAGAAGAAGCGGTGGCCGCCGATGTCGATGCGGTTGCCGTTGTGGTTGATGGTGCAGGAGATGCCACCGATACGGTCGGTCACTTCCAGAATGATCGGACGGATGCCCGATTGCTGGGACAGCATTTCGAATGCAGCAGTCAGACCCGCAGGGCCAGCGCCAATGATGAGTGCAGTTTTGTTCATGTCAGGCCAGCCAGAGTCTCAACGGAAAAACACGAATGCGCGACGCAGGCCGAAATTCCAGACCAGCACCAACGCCGCCATGACGATGCGGCTCGCGCGCTCGGGCGCGTCCAGCACGTTAACACCTACCCACATGCCGAGCGAGGTCAGGGCCAGGCCGCCGACGCCGACAAGTGAAAAAACAAGTAAATCCCGCAAACTGCGGGCTTGCGTGCCCCGCCAGACCCACGCAACGCACAGGGCGTAGTTGGTCAGCAGGCCGCCAATGAACCCGACACAGACGGCCGGCAGGTAATGGACATCGGCCGACAGGCAGGCCGAGAAGAGGGCGAAGTTAACGGCAAAAGCCAGGCCGCCGACCAGCAGATACTTGATGAATGCCCGAAGCAGATGCTTCAGGCTCCCGCCTTGCGTCGAAGCAGCGCCCAAGCTGGTCACGCTACCTTCGATAACGGGGGTTGCCCCGGATTCCATGCTGCCTCCTGCTTCCTGCGCCCCGCTAGCCGCGGAGTCTGTTTTCAAGCATGCCGCGCCCAACGGCGGCGCATGACTATAGCCGAATGGCAGAACAGTTCATGCGTGCACCGCCGCATAGGTTCCGGGCAAGCCGGATTCAGAGCCAGAAGGCCAGAGCAGCCCCACTGACAGCAATCAGGGGTGCCGCCACATACAGCGGCCGTACATTCCTGCCATGGAGCCGTTGCAATCCCAGCTCGCCGATCACAATAGTGATCAGCATGGGGTAGATGTAGCGAAAATCAGTGTTGCAACTCATTGGCACCTTGACCCGATAGGCAACCAATAGCGCAAGCAGGAAAAAGGCACTCAAAACCAGCGGCAGGGCGCGATAAATACCTCTCCACGCCATCAAGCGACGGGCCGAAATTGCCTTGTCAAAGGAGAGATAAGATCTGCGGGCCACATGAAAAATGAGCAGCAGCAATAACAGCCCCGCAAAAATCGCCAAGGTCCGCAACTCTCCCGTCGGGAACGAGAATTCACTGGTCAGCGAAGAGCGCAGCAGATAATTCCAGAAAAACTGCCTGCCAGTCTCATCCTGCCAAGCGTTCATCCAGGGCTGCGCAACAAGTTTCTGAATGTCGAAGTCGAGGTAGTTGAACCACTGATTGCGCACACTCAAACCGGGATTGATGGACGACGACACGTTGGAGAGCAACCAGTCTTTGGTCTCCCCCCTCCAGTACATCCACAACTTGGCGCTGAAGCTGACGCCCAGGACGAACAGGCCTGAAACACCGAGCGCCAGCGCATCTACACGCAATCCCCTCATGTTTTCTGCAACTTTGCCCAGCCGGGCCCTGAAATAACGCAAGGCCCAAAGCACGCTGAGCACGCCCAACATGGCCAGCCCGTTGCTTTTGGTCAGCGCGGCCAAGGCCATGAAAACGCAAGCCCAGACAAAATGCCGGCGTTCCCCTTTGGACCACCAGAGAACGGTTGCGTAAAGACTCAACGCGTACCAGGCATAAAAGGACACGTCGTTACCGACGCGGATGGAGTGGATGATGCCGCTCGGCCAAAAACAGATGGCGAAAGAAGCCAGCCAGACAGCCCATGAATTGGCCCGTAAATAATGACGGACAATAGCCAGCGCCGAGCACAGGAACATCATCCAGTAACCCAGAGACAGCGCCCGCAGCAAACCTTCCCAACCCAATGCTGGCAGGGCCTTGCTCAATACGAGCGTTGGCACGGCGGTCAGGTAGTACAGCGGGGGTTGGTGGTATTCCCACCCTCCGCCTGGTGGTGGCAGTCGCCAGTGCTCGTATAGGTAACGGATGTAGTCGAGGTGACCGCCAGCCTCGAACAGATCGAACTGACGCACGTTGAACGGCGTCTTGAGCCAATAGAGGCAAATCGCCCCAATGCTTGCTAGGGCAATAACACGCTGCGCCAGAGTCAGTCCGAATATTCCTGACAACACCCAGAAGCTCAGCGCGCCGCCTCCGAAAAGCAACGCCCAGCTCACCCCCGCCGAAATCCCGGTATCCACATTTTCGAGGCGAACACCACCAACCCCGTTGGCGTTCTTCAGCTTGAAGCTCAGCGAGTTCTGACCTGCATGCGCATAGTCAGAGAGGTCTATCACAAAACCATTGTTCCAGTCCTTGCGCGCAGCTTCGCTGATTCCCGCCAGACTGACCTCTCGTCCATTCATGCTCATCGACAGCAAATGCTCATCCGGAATGATCTTCAGGACAGGCTTGTGCCACAACGGAAAAACCACCTCAGCAGAGATGGTCGCTTCCCCCATGAAAGTCCGATAGAACGGCAACGACAACGGCTCGGGTTTTCTCTCCGCCACTGCAATGGAGCCCGCGCTGACAGCAAGATGCTGACGAGCGATGCCAAGCGCGAGCAGCAGGAAAGAAAACACGAGGAAAAGGAAAGCCAGCTTTCCCTGTGCCCGCAAAAGACTGCTGGCCCTTTGCCATTCACTGCGCATCGACAACGCCCACATCTCTACAGCCTCTTTTGCCCGTCTTTTTCAGTTTGAACCCTGATTGCCATGGCGAAAGGCCTGGCCTTCGAGCTTGTCGACGTGGAAGCGGGGGCGGTCCTTGGTCTCGGTGTAGATCTTGGCCACGTACTCGCCGATCACCCCCAGGCTGAGGAGCTGGACGCCGCCGAGGAAGTACATCGGAATCACGGTAGAGGCCCAGCCAGGCAAGGCATCAGCCGTGAAAAGCCGCATCAGCAAGGCCCAGGCCGCCATGGCGAGACTGGCCAGTGAGATCAGCGTGCCGATAGTGGTGATCAGGCGCAGCGGATAGGTCGAGAACGAAGTGATGCCTTGCCAGGCGAAGGACAACATCTTCTTGAGGGGGTACTTCGACTCCCCCGCAAAGCGCTCGGCACGGTCGTACTCGACCACCGAGTTCGGGAATCCCAGCAGGCGCACCATGCCGCGCAGGAACAGGTTGCTCTCGCGGTACTCGCCCAGCGCGTCGAGCGCGCGGCGGCTCATGAGGCGGTAGTCAGCATGGTTGAAAACGATGTCGACCTTCATCGCCGCCATCAGCTTGTAATAGCCCTCGGCCGTGAAGCGCTTGAAGAAGGTATCGGTGTCGCGGCGCTTGCGCACGCCATAGACGACGTCGTCGCCATTGCGGAAGTTCTTCACCATCTGCGGGATCACTTCCAGATCGTCCTGCAAGTCCGCGTCTACGCTGATCAGCGCGTCACCCGGTGCAGTCATGAGCCCGCAGAACAGGGCGTTCTGGTGGCCACGGTTGCGTGACAGCTTGATGCCGCAGATGTCCTTGTGCGCAGCCGAGAGCTCCGAGATCAGCGCCCAGGTCTTGTCGCGGCTGCCGTCATCGACGTAGAAGACCGCGCTGTCGGCCGAGATCAACCCGTCGTTACGCATGCGTTCCAGCAACACCACGAGTCGCGACGTGGTTTCACGCAGCACTTCTTCTTCGTTGTAGCAGGGGATCACCAAGCCGATGGTGGGCGCGACGGTGCTCGTCATGATGGCTGTCTCTTCCTGAATGTCCAGATGGCGTTGATAAGGTAGTTCCAGATGAAAACGATGCCTGTCGCGACCAGCTGGGCCAGCCAGACCGGCACGCCGGCGGCTTGCAGCAATGCCAGCGACAAGGCGTTGATAGCCAGGCCGGCACACAGGGTCACGACAAAACGCAGGGCGCTGGCGCGGTGGTCATGCTGCCCACCGAACGTGAAGCGCGCGTTGGCCCAGTAGTTGAACACGGCACTGATGAGGAAACCCGTGCTTGATGCCACAGTGGCCGACAGGTTGGTCGTCCACAGCAGCAGTGCCATGATGAGGTATTGCAGCAGCGTGGCGCCGCCGCCGACGAGCAGGAAACTGAAGAAGCTGCGCCGGCTGATGTTGCCGTCGGCCGGCGAGCTCATGATTCGGCGTCAGCTTTTTTCTTGCGCGTCGTGCTGGCCTTTGCCGTGGTCTTGCTGGCGGTTTTGGCCGTACCGGTTGCGGATTTCGTCGCCGGCTTTGCCGCCTTGGCCTTGCTCGCAGTGGCAGTCTTGCTGGCCTTGGCAGGCTTCTCGTCTGCCTCTGCCGCTTCCTTGCCCGGCTTTTCAGCCGTTGCGGCTTTGCTCTTGCTGCCAGCGGCCTTGGCTTTGGGTTCGCGTTTCTCGAATTCGAAGCCGACCTTGCCGTCCTCACCACGCACGAGGAAAGCCGAGAACTTGCGGCGCGTACGTGCCGAGATGAAGCCAGTCAGCAGGGGCGTACGGCCCTCTTGCAGCAGCTTTTCCATGTGCTCGCGCTCGATGGGTTGCTGCAGGATGATCTTGCCGGAGCGGAAGTCACAGCTCTTGCCCGCGCCCAGCGATTTCTCGCAGACATAGGCCATACCGTGCTCGAAGACGTTGCTGCGACACTTGGGGCAAGGGCCCAGCGTGGTCTGCTCTGAAAAATCTGGTGGCTCTCCGCTTTCATCCTCGCGCGGCTGACCGAAATCGAACTCGGGCAGCTTGTCGTCGTTGAGCTTGATCTCGGCGTTGAAGGCGCGGCCCATCTTGTTGCGGAAGCCGATCAAGGGACCGACCTTGCCGGTTGCCAGCAGGGTTTCGATCTCGGGGATCTCGAACTGGCGGCTGGCCACGATCTTCCACAGCGAGTAGTCGCACGCCTGGCACTGAAACTTCTTGTAGTTCTCCTTGATGACACCGCCGCACTTGGGGCAAGGCGTCTTCAGGGTGGCGAAGTCGCCGGGCACAGTGTCCGATTCGTACTTCTTGGCGCGCTCGACAATCTCGCGCGTCATTGCCTCAATGTGCTCCATGAAGTCGGCGCGCGTCAGCAGGCCCTTCTCCATCTGGGCGAGCTTGTATTCCCACTCGCCCGTCAGTTCAGGCGATGCCAGTTCAGCCACGCCCAGACCGCGCAGCAGGGTGATCAGCGAGAAAGCCTTGGCGGTCGGGATCAGCTCGCGGCCTTCGCGCAGCATGTAGGTTTCGGCAATAAGGTTTTCGATGATCTGCGCGCGCGTTGCTGGCGTACCGAGACCACGCCCGGCCATCGCGGCACGCAGCTCTTCGTCGTCGACGAGCTTGCCGGCGCCTTCCATGGCCGACAGCAAGGTCGCTTCGTTGTAGCGCGCCGGCGGCTTGGTGACGTTGGCCTTGACCAGCACATCGTCGGTCTTCACGGTCTCGCCCGGTTTGACAGCGACCAGCGAACCCGTGGCCGCTTCTTCGCCCTCGCCTGCGCCTTCCTTGCCATACACGGCGAGCCAGCCAGCATTGACCAGCACTTTGCCCTCAGTCTTGAAGGTTTCACCTTCGACACGCGTGATGCGCGTCGTCACCATGTATTCCGCGGCCGGGTAGAACACGGCGAGGAAGCGCTTGGTGACGAGGTCGTAGATCTTCTGTTCGGCTTCGGACAGGTTCTTCGGCTCCGTGCCGGTCGGCACGATGGCGAAGTGGTCCGAAATCTTGGCGTTGTTGAAGATGCGCTTGTTGGGTTTGACCCAGCCGTTCTTGATGATTTCCTTGGCAAAGGCGGCGTATTCGCTGGGCAGCGCGCCCAGCGTGGCCGGCACGGTCGCCACGTAGTCTTCGGGCAGCGCACGCGCGTCGGTACGCGGATAGGTCAAGACCTTGTGCTTCTCGTACAGCGCCTGCGCGATCTGCAGCGTCGTGCGGGCCGAGAAACCGAAACGGCCGTTGGCTTCACGTTGCAGCGAAGTCAGGTCATAGAGCAGCGGCGAGAGTTGCGTGGAAGGCTTGGCTTCCTCTTCAACCTTGCCGGGCTTGCCTTCGCACTTGGCGCGAATCGCCTCGGCTTTCTTGACGTCCCACAGGCGATGCGCATTCGCATGCTCATCATCTTCAGGCTTCTTGAATTTCTCGTCGAACCAGCGGCCGATGTACGAACCGGCTGCGACATCGAAATGGCCTTCGACTTCCCAGTAATCACGCGACTTGAACGCGCGGATACGCTCTTCACGCTCGACGACGATGGCCAGCGTAGGCGTCTGCACGCGGCCCACCGTGGTGAGGTGGAAACCACCGGTCTTCGAATTGAAGGCCGTCATGGCGCGCGTGCCGTTGATGCCAATCAGCCAGTCGCTCTCGGCACGGCAGGTCGCCGCTTCGCGCAGGCCGGACATGTCGCCCGACGAACGCAGGGCCTGGAAACCGTCGCGGATCGATTGCGGCGTCATGCTCTGCAGCCACAGGCGGCGCTGCGGCTTGGCCGTCGACGCGTGGTTGGCAATATAGGTAAAGATCAGCTCGCCTTCGCGTCCCGCGTCACAGGCGTTGATGAGGCCATCGACGTCCTTGCGCTTGATGAGCCGCGTCAGCAGGCGCAGGCGCTCGGCCGTCTTTTCGACAGGATTGAGTTTGAAGTGCGGCGGAATCACCGGCAGGTGCGCGAAAGACCATTTGCCGCGCTTGACCTCGAATTCCTCGGGCACGGTCAGTTCCAGCAGGTGGCCGATGGCGGACGACAACACGTATTCGTCGCTCTCGAAGTAGTCGCCCTGCCGGGTAAAGCCTCCCAGCGCGCGCGCGATGTCCTGCGCGACAGAAGGTTTTTCGGCAATGATCAGCTGTTTGCTCATGCGCTCAAAAGAATCCGGAGAAATCTGGGGAAGAAGATCAGAAGCTGGCAGTCGGGCTCAGGGCCATTTTGGCCGGCCAGAATCGACTTCGCCGGGCAAGCCCGGCGAACAATGTGTGCGGATGATAGGCGGCGCCTCGGGCGTCGCGCAAGCGCGAGGCCCGAAAGGCCGTGCGTCAGCCCTGTCCGTCAGTGGACCGACAGAACCTCGGTCCAGTCACCGTCCTCCTCGTCGGTCTCCTCTGTCAGGAGCTCGTCGAGGATCAGGGTGTCCATACTGGCCTGTTGCTGCCACAGCACCATCAGCACGATCACCTTGAACTTGGACAGGGATACCTCAGCCTCCGGCAAGGCCATGGCGCGCTCAATGATCAGCTCGCGCTGACGGGCATCGAGGGTGCGATTGCCTTCGAGGAAGTGGAGGAAGCCCTGGCAGGCCGTATCCAGCCGGGCCTGTTCTTCTTCGGTGAAGATGCGGACGGAACGGCTTTGCGCGTCAAAACTGGCCGTAGGTTCGCTGGCCATGCCGCGCAGGCCGGAGAGCCATTCAATGGCCTCCGAGATGTCGCCTTGTTCGAAACCGGCCGCGGACAACTTGCGCGCAAGTTGCTCGGGCTCGGCCGGACAGGCGTCAGCGTAGCCGTAGGTTTCAAAGAGATAGACCAGAATATCGATCATCGTGACCCTCGGCAGTGCGGCTCTTCCAACTGGCTGGACGAGCCGCTTATCGGACTCTTTGGAGCTTGCCACCCGGTAGCCGCTCGACGCGACCATCGAGTTCCAGTGTGGTCAGCATGGCGAAGACGGCATCCGGCGTCAAGCCAATACGTCCCAGAATAGTGTCCATGTCGACGGGATCATGTCCAATGGCAGCCAGCAATTGGCCCTCTTCTCCCGGCGTACCCACCTCGGACAAAGCCTGACGGGGCGGAACGACGCCCCAGTGCAGCTCTTCGAGCACGTCCTGCGCCGATTCGACAAGCTTCGCCCCCTGCTTGATGAGCTGGTGGCAGCCCTTGGACAGCGGCGAATGGATGGAGCCTGGAATAGCGAACACATCCCGCCCCTGCTCGGTCGCCAGTCGGGCCGTAATGAGCGAACCGCTGCCGACGGCCGCTTCGACGACCAGTACGCCGCGCGACAGGCCGGCAATGATCCGGTTACGACGCGGAAAGTTATAGGCGGCCGATGGCGTACCCAGCGCAAATTCGCTGATCAGAACGCCATCTTCGGCGATCTGGCGCGCCAAGTCAGCGTTTCGTGCCGGATAGACGCGATCCGCGCCCGTACCGGTGACGGCCACGGTCGGCCCTTTCGCAGCCAAGGCTCCCCTATGGGCTGCCGTATCGATGCCAAGCGCCAGACCACTGACCACGGCCAGCCCGGCAGCGGCCAGCACGCGTGAAAAAGCCTCGGCATTTGACATGCCCTGCGTGGTTGCGGTGCGGGAACCTACGACAGCCAGACCGGGTGTGTTGAGTAACGCTATCCGGCCTTTGGCATACAGCAGGGTTGGCGGATCGGCCGTTTGCAGCAACGCTTGCGGAAAAGCGCTGTCCGCAAGCGTCAGAACGTGGTTGCCGGGTTCGCTCGCCCAGCGCAGGGCCGCTTCAATCGCCGCGGCGTTATCGTGGTCGAACAGGCTATTGGCAAGCTTGCTGCCAATCACGCCGGCTACCGCATTGCGGCCGGCCTCGAAAATGCGCTGCGGCAGCCCGAAGGCTGCCAGCAGGTCGCGTTGGCGTTCCGGGCCTATGCCCGGCACAAGGGTGAGCCGCAGCCAATGCGCCAGATCGCTCATTGGCGGGCAAGACTCAAGGCGCGCCGGCCTTGTCCCCCACGATGACCGTGCGCGAGCTTTCCAGCACCAACGCATAGGACATCTTGTTGAAAACGCGGAACACGAAGGCCAGACCGTAACGCTCGTCCGGCAACGGGATCTCCTGCGCCCTCTCGCCACCTTCTGCACCGCGATACACGGCCTTGCCAAGCACGCGCGACAAAGCGATGACATGACCGGGCTCCATGCCCTTGTCACGGCCGGCGTTGATGGTGATGACGCCGTAAGGGCCTGTCTGGCTCACACCGCCATATACCGTGGCGATGTTGGCATGCAGTTTGTCAGGGGCCGCATGCGGCGCATAGGCGAACACGGTCTCCTTGGTGCTCGGCAGCAAGCGGTCACCCGTAGTGACCTCATGCTTGGCGGTAATGACCTGCATCGCTGCTGCGACCGGAGCCTGTTCGGCCGTCGTAACGCGGGCGTTAGCCACCAACACGGCTTCGTAACCAAGAATCTGCTTCGCATTGATCGGATCACGGATCGGCTTGCCCGGACGGAACACGGTCCAGGCCGGCTGATCAGGGCTCAGACCACGCGCGAAAAAAGTTTCTGCGGGGCCGGCGAGCACACGGTCTTCCTGAATGCCGATCACTCGGCCGGCGCCAGCGGGATCCGCTTCGTCGATGACCAGCGGCTCGACGAGGAACTGCTGGATGTTCTGCAGCGTGAGACTGGTGATCGGGCCACTGATCGCCGTGTCATAGATGCGCGGCGCCAGCTTGATCGTGCCATCCGGTTGCACGACATCACCCGGCGCCTTGAGCGACAGGGTCATGTTGTTGCGGTCGAGGTAGATGGTCTGACCCGGATAGATCAGGTGCGGATTCTTGATCTCCTCGGCATTCAGCTTCCAGACCTCGGGCCAGCGCCAGGGGGTCTTGAGGAAGCGGCTGGAAATGCCCCACAGGGAGTCACCCTTGACAACGGTATAGCTGTCAGGCGCATCGTCGGCGAGCTGGATGCCGCCCTTGGCTGGCGCCTGCTGGGAGGTCTGGGCCATGGCGGGTGCCACGGTGCCGGCCGACAAGGCTGCGAGCGCTACGATCAGCGCGGAAGAGATGCGTTTCATGACCAACCCCGTTTGATGTTGGAGACAGGGACTGCGCCGCGAAGGCCGGACGGCGCTACGACGGCTCCAGAGCAGACTGCGTAAGACGACTTGAACCGGAACGATATGACTTGAGCTGGACGCCGCAAACCGGAAAATAGCGGGAAATTACCAGCCGAACACGTGCGAACATTCAAGTTTTGCTTTAGATTCTGCACGTAGTCTCTTCATTCATCAAGGTTTTCTGGACTTTTCGGACAAATGGCCCTGCTGCCCATCCTTCACTTTCCCGACCCGAGGCTCCACAAGATCGCTGCCCCGGTCAAGCAGGTCGATAGCCGCATCCGACAACTGGTCGCTGATATGGCGGAAACGATGTACGCCGCGCCGGGCATCGGACTGGCGGCGACCCAGGTTGACGTGCATGAGCGTGTGCTGGTCATCGACGCATCGGAAGACAAATCAGGCCTGCGCGCCTTCATCAATCCCGAGATCATCGAACGCAGCGGCGAACAGATCTGCGAAGAAGGCTGCCTGTCGGTGCCCGGCATCTACGAGAAGGTCAGCCGCTCTGGCTGGATCCGGGTGCGCGCGCTGAATGAAAAGGGCGAAACCTTCGAGCTGGAAGCTGAAGGCCTCATGGCCGTCTGCATCCAGCACGAGATCGACCACCTCGACGGCAAGGTCTTCGTCGAGCATCTTTCGACGCTCAAGCAGAACCGCATCAAGAACAAGCTGGCCAAGCGCGCGCGCATCACTGCATGAGTCATACTGGATTGCGCGTGGCCTTTGCAGGCACGCCAGAATTTGCTGCGACGGCCCTGCGCGCCTTGCTGGACGCGGGTTTCGACGTACCCCTCGTGCTCACCCAGCCCGACCGCCCCGCCGGGCGCGGCATGCAACTGCAGGCCAGTCCGGTCAAACAGGTGGCGCTGGCGGCCGGCATCCCTGTCGATCAGCCTGAAAAGCTGCGCACGCCAGAACAGCAGGCGCAATTGGCGGCCTGTGCGCCGGACGTGCTGGTCGTCGCCGCCTACGGCCTGATCCTGCCGCAGGCCGTGCTCGACATGCCGCGCCTCGGTTGCCTCAACATCCACGCCTCGCTGCTACCGCGCTGGCGTGGTGCGGCACCGATCCACCGCGCCATCGAAGCCGGTGACGCCGAGACCGGCATCACCATCATGCAGATGGACGCCGGCCTCGACACCGGCGCCATGCTCACGCGCAACGCCCTGCCGATTCTTGGTAGTGACACCACGGCGAGCCTGCACGACAAGCTGGCCGAACTGGGCGGCGAAATGATCGTGGAGGCCCTGCAGGCGCTGGCAACCGGCACCCTGCGAGCGACGCCACAACCGACCGACGGCATCACCTACGCCAGCAAGATCGCCAAGAACGAAAGCCTGTTCGACTGGCGTGAAAGTGCCGCGCAACTGGCGTGTCGTCTGCGCGCTTTCGATCCTTTTCCGGGCGGTGCCGCCACGCTGGGCGATGCAACGATCAAGCTGTGGGCGGGTGACGCGGTAGAGGGCTCAGGCGAGCCCGGCAGCATCCTGTCCGCTGATGCGAACGGTGTCGTGGTGGCTTGCGGCAACGGCGCACTACGCTTGACCCAGTTGCAGAAACCGGGCGGCAAGCGCCTGCCGGCGCGCGAATTCCTGCAGGGCATGCCGCTCAAGGCCGGCGATCATTTCAGCTGCGGTAGCTGACGTAGAGCAGGCGCCGGCTCGACGGGTCGGCGAATACCACCCGAAAACCCGTCACCAGGCCGCGCTGCAGCTCGACATACAGCACGTTGGCGCGGATGTCTGAAATGGCCTTCAGCGATGGCACCGACAGGCATTCCGCCCCCTCTCCAATTTGAAACGCATCCGCCAGCGCCGCCTGCTGCGAGGGCTCGAAGTTGACCGGCACGTTCCAGTGCGGCTGCTCAGCCACGCTCGGCGCGAAATCGCTCAGCTGCAGGCAATAGAAATCCAGATGGTCGCCATTGAAACTGCGCGCGGACTGCTCGCTGCGTAACACCTCGATGCGCTGTGCGGCATCGAGCCCGGCGTGGTTGAGGATGAAAACCACATCGCGGGCAGAAGCCTCGTTGTGGCGATCCACGTTGCGCCATTCGCCCCAGGCCAGCCAGCCCGCAAGGCCCAGCAGGATCAGCAATGCGCCAGCCCCTGCGACCTGAAGGACGCGCGCCAGCATCGGTCGCCTAGTTCAGGCTGCGCGCCACCACCGCCGGAGCGCCACAGCACTTCTTGAATTTCTTGCCGCTGCCGCAGGGGCAGGAGTCGTTGCGACCCGGCTGGTGATCGGCGCGATGCGGCGTGCGCGGCGTGCTCATCACCCGCAGCCAGCGGCGCCAGAAGGCGTAGAGGTATTGCAGGCCGGCCGCGACGGCGCTGATAAGCTCGTCACGCTCGGCTGACGTCAGCTTGATGCCTGGCGACTTCTCGCCACTGTCGAAGACGCCGATGATGTTGATGAGGGTGACGCACTCCTCGTCCTCTTCCAGCGCATCCCAGTGCTGCTCCTGCAGCCAGCCCAGACCGGCGCGGAAGCCGCGCGCCCAGCCCTCGGCAAGCGGATGACCGCTTTCGGCAGGCGTGTCGAGCAGCGGGAAATACATGGCGTTGGCGCCTTCTTCGGCGGTCACGCCCGACCAGTCTTCGCGGAAGCCCTGGGCCACGTGATTCCAGTGGCGCATCAGCAGGTCGGTACAGCGCTGCTCTTCGGCACGTGAAGCGAATACGGCGCCGTCGCCCAGCACGGCCGGCAGCCATTCGGCGGGCGGCACGGCGTCCGGCCCCACCAGCAGGGCGCAGATCAGGCCGTCGAGCTCTTCGACCGAGTGGGATTCCGGGTGCTGCGCGAGCAGGCTGTCGAGCTCGGCAACTTCATCGTCGGAGAGGGCTTCATGGGGTAGTACGGGTGTCATGGGGCAGTGTCCGGCCTCGGCTTGCGGCGGATGTAGATGGTCTTGCTGACAGTTGCCACCACATCCCCGCGCGTATCGAGGATATCGGTCTGGAAGACCGGTTCGTATTTGTCGCCGCCGTCAGTGCGGCTGCGAATGTCATTCAGTATGGCATCGTCGATGCAGAAAGTGGCATGCACAGTGCCACGCGCCGGCAACTTGAAGTCGATGTGCGCTGCACTATCCCACACCACGTAATCCCTCCCCAGGTTGCGCAGGATCAGCAGCGCAAAGAACGGGTCGGTCATGGCGAACAGCGAACCGCCGAAATGCGTGCCGAAGATGTTGGTATTGAGCAGGCGCTGATGCATGCGCACGCGCGCATCGCGGAAATCGGTGCCGATGTGCTCCACGCGGATGCCAGCGCCCACAAAGGGCGGCCAGGCATTCATGAGGATGCGCGTCGCGCGCGCCGAGAACTCGACATTGCGCAGGAAGCCCTGGCGAAGTTTGGGACTGCTCATGAAACGGATGCAGGGTGCTGACGGAAACCCCACTCTAACCGATCTGCGCCGTGACACCTGCCACGGAAACACCGGCCGGCGCCCCGCACGCTTGATCTGGCGCAGGCGGACGGCCGCCTGACGATGCCAGCATCAGGGCTCCCGGTCTCACCGCATCGCCACGCAACATGCTCCCGCAAACCAGCCCCGCCATCCGTCCCGCACGACGCCCACAATCCCTCGCCGAAGAAATTGCCAACAGCATCAGCCACGGCCTCGGTCTGGTGCTCAGCATCGCCGCCGCCCCCGTACTGATCGTCATGACCCTGCGCTCAGGCGACACCGCCAGCCTGGTCGGCGTCAGCATCTTCGCCGCCTCCATGTTGCTGCTCTACCTGTTCTCGACGCTTTACCACGCCCTGCCGCCAGGCCCGTCCAAGCACTTCTTCCACAAGCTCGACCACGCCGCCATCTACCTGCTGATCGCCGGCACTTACACGCCCTTCACCCTCGGCGTGCTCAGCGGCGCCTGGGGCTGGACCCTGTTCGGCCTGATCTGGGGCATGGCCGCCATCGGTCTGGTCATGAAGCTGTTCAACGGCCTCGCCAACCGCTACGTGTCGATCGGCCTCTACTTGATGATGGGCTGGCTCATCGTCGTCGCTGCAGCGCCCATGATCGCCCGCGTACCCTTGCCGGGCCTGCTGTGGCTGCTCGCCGGCGGCCTCGCCTACACCGGGGGCGTGGCCTTTTACGCGCTGAGCGCCAAACGCCGCTTCTTCCACTTCATCTGGCACCTGTGCGTCATGACAGGCACGACCTGTCACTTCTTCGCGGTGCTGGGTTACTCCGGCTAGGCTTTCGAGAGCAGTTTCAGCGCGGCACGGATGCCGTCCGACACGCCGATATCGCCGGGCAAGTTCTTGAGCGCTGCCGCCGCTTCCTTCTCGTTGTAGCCGAGCGCCAGCAGTGCATGCACGATGTCGCTCTGCGCATTGCCCACAGCAATCGCGCCACTCGCCACGCCCGGCAAGGTCTTGGCTAGCTTGTCGCGCAATTCCAGCAACAGGCGCTCTGCCGTCTTCTTGCCGATACCCGGAATCTTGGTCAAGCGGCCACTCTCCTGCAGCGCCACGGCCTGCGCGAGTTCGGCCACCGACAGGCCAGACAGCACAGCCAGCGCCGTGCGCGCCCCGATGCCGGAGATCTTCAGCAACTGACGGAAGGCCATGCGCTCGTCTTCAGTACCGAAGCCGTAGAGGATGTGGGCGTCTTCACGCACCACCAGGTGCGTCGTCAGGCTCACGCGCTCGCCCGTGCCGGGCAGGTTGTAGAAGGTGCTCATGGGCACCTCGACCTCGTAACCCACGCCACCCACGTCGAGCAGGATCTGGGGCGGGTTCTTTTCGAGCAGGGTGCCAGTCAGACGACCAATCATTGTTTATCCACCGGATGGGCAAGGAATTCGGGCAAGGCCTCGGCACGCGCCGAGAAGGCGGCGAGCGCCGGATAGCGCGCGGCATCGCTGAGGCCGGGCTGCGCATACTGGTTGAATCGCCAGGCGACGGCAAGCGTGATGTCAGCCAGCGTTAGCGTGTCGCCCAGCAACCACGGTGACGCCTGTGCGGCCGCCGGTTCGAGCAGCTCCCAAGCCTCGCAAAGCTGACCACGCACGCGCGCCAGCCAGCCTTCGTACTGCTTGTCGGCGGGACGCAGCTGCGTCTCATACAGGTGCTGCACAGTCTTCTCGCAGGCAATCAGCGCAATGCCCATGAGCTGCCAGACACGACGCCGCTGCGCTGCGTCCTGCGGCAACAGCGTGTTGGCAGGCGCCAACGTGGCGAGATAGTCGAGGATCAGGCCGCTGTCGTTGAGCACCTCGCCGTCATCGCAGACCAGCACCGGTACCTTGAGCAAAGGGCTGATCGGGCGGAACTGGTCGATCTGTCGCAGGATGGAGATCGAACGATGTTCGAAAGGCAGGCCCATGAATGTCGCGGCAATCGCCACGCGACGCACATAGGGCGAATCCAGCATGCCGATGATTTGCATCATGCGACTCCTTGGTCGAGGTGGATCTCGATGCGTTCCTTGCCGCGCCCGACGTTCTTGCGCTTGAGCGCCAGCTTGCCAACCTCGCCTGTACGGCGAAGATGCGTGCCGCCGCAAGGCACCCGCGCGAAGCCCGGCACTTCCCAGTAGCGGCGCTCGTCCGCTTCATCTACGAAAGCGCTGACGATGGACGTGTCAGCGTCGATGATGGTCTGCGCTTCGGCGAGCAGGCGCGGGAACAATGGCGAGATGTTCTCGGGCCAGTCGAAGTCGATGCGCGCCTTGTCTTGCGAGATGTGCGCGCCGATTTTGTCGACACTCGTCAGCGCACGACAGGTCAGTTCCAGCACCAGCTCGGCAGCGAAGTGCAGGCGCATGAGGCGGTAACGGCGCGTCCAGTCGATCTCGACACGCACCGCATCACCAGTCTGCAGGCCGTGGCCAGCCGCTAGCGCGTAAAAGATCTCGTGGCCGTCCTTACGCGCTTCCAGCACGGGGCGCCCGGCAATCGTGCCGTGGTCGCTCTCCTGCCCGCCCGAGAAGGCGTAGAAGATCGTATCGACGAGCGTCAGCACTTCGCCCTGCACGCTCGCCACCTGCGTGTCGAGCTGCGTGCAGTAGGGGTCCGCCCAGAAGTGCTTGCGCGTCATGCTTCAACCATCCAGCGCGACGAGTACGTGCTTGAGCGAATCCACAACCGGCACACCGAGACGGCGGATATCGAGGTCGGGTTTCAGCAGGTCGGGAATCATCACGGTCTGCATGCTCGCCGACACGGCGGCACGTACGCCTGCATTCGAATCCTCAAGCGCCAGACAGCGCGAAGGCTGCACGCCAATCTTGCTCGCCGCGAGTTCATAGATCTCGGGGTGCGGCTTGCCGCGCGTGACTTCATCGCCACAGGCCAGGGCCTTGAAGTGTGGCATCAGCTGCGCGCGGATCAGTTTGGCCTCGGCACGCGTGCGGCGCGTCGAGGTCGCCACGGCGCAGGGAATGCGCAAGGCCTCGCAGCGATTCAGCAGCTCGCGCACCCAGGGCTTGCAGGGAATGCCGCCAGCCGTGATCGTCGCTTCGTAGATCTCGCCGAAGCGCTCGCGCAGCGATTCGACTGGGTAATCATCACCGAAAGCCTTGAGCAGGATGCCGTTCGAATCGCGCGAGTTGAGGCCCACCATCTGCAAGCCCACGGCCGCGTCCCAGCGCAGATCCAGCTCGCGCGCAGCCTGTGCGAAGAGGTCCAGCGACACACGCTCGGAATCGAGCAGCAGGCCGTCCATGTCGAAGATGATCGCTTCAGGGCGCCTCAGTTGCAGTGCCATCACAGTCCCTCCATCACAAACGCAGGCTCGATGCCCAGAGCGCGTAACGCAGCCTCCTGCCTTTCACGCAATGCCGGCCACTCGGTGTGGATGATGGAAAACTGCAGCGAGTCGCGGATGCGGCCGTCGGCCATGATGCGTTCGTGCCGCGCGACGCCCTCTTCGGTTGCGCCGATCTTGCGCAAGGCGGCGGCCGAACGCAGGTTGAGCACATCGGTCTGGAAGTGCACGCGTATGCACTGCATCTGTTCGAAAGCGTAGCGCAGCATGAGGTACTTGGCTTCGGCGTTGACGAAGCTGCCATGCCAGCGCGAAGCCAGCCAGGTGTGGCCAATCTCGCACTTGCGGTTGCCATGTTCGATGCGCCAGAAGCGCGTGCTGCCGACGACTTCGCCGCTGTCGCGCAGCGTGGTGGCGAATGGCCGCATGTGGCCAGCAAGCAGGCCGGCGTTCGCCTGTTCGATGTACTGCGGCATGCCTGCCGCAAGGGGAATGTTGGTCAGATGCGCAGCATCCTGCAAGCCGTCCGCCGCTGCCTGCGCCAGGCCCTCTGCATGATCAGGCGCGATGGGTCGCAGCGCAACTCGCTGACCGATCAGGGCGAGAGGCGTCAGGGCGGCCATCAGAGCAGGACGATGTCGTACTGTTCCTGCGTGTAGCTGGACTCGGCATGCAGGGATATGGCGCGGCCAATGAAGTCCTGCAACATGGCGATAGCCTGCGACTCTTCGTCGAGGAAGAGGTCGACCACCGAAGGCGACGCAAGAATGCGGAATTCCTTGGCATTGAACTGGCGCGCTTCACGCACCAGCTCGCGCAGCACTTCATAGGCCACGGTACGCACGGTCTTCACTTCGCCACGGCCACCGCAGGTCGGGCACGGTTCGCACAGCACGTGGGCCAGCGATTCGCGCGTGCGCTTGCGCGTCATCTCGACGAGACCCAGCGAGGTGAAGCCACCGACCGACACCTTGGTGTGGTCGCGCGCCAACGCCTTGTTGAGCTCGGCCAGCACGGCCACGCGGTGTTCGTCGCTTTCCATGTCGATGAAATCGAGCAGGATGATGCCGCCAAGGTTTCGCAGGCGCAGTTGGCGCGCGATAGCCTGCGCGGCTTCAAGATTGGTCTTGAAGATGGTGTCGTCGAAGGTGCGCGCTCCGACGAAACCGCCGGTGTTCACATCGATGGTGGTCAGCGCTTCGGTCTGGTCGATGATGAGGTAGCCGCCACTCTTGAGGTCAACGCGCCGCGCGAGGGCCTTCTGGATCTCGTCTTCGACGCCATGCAGGTCGAACAGCGGACGCGCGCCCTGGTAGTGATCGAGCAGATGCGCCACGCGCGGCATGTACTCGGTCGAGAACGCACTCATTTTCTGGAAATTCTCGCGCGAGTCGATGACCACGCGCGCCGTATCCTTGCTGACGAGGTCGCGCAGCACGCGCTGCGCCAGCGTCAGGTCGTGGTAAAGCGCCGACGGCGGCGTCGCGGCGGCGCGGCGTTGCTGGATCTCGGCCCACAGCTTGCGCAGGTAGGCGATGTCGGCAGTGAACTCTTCGTCGCTGGCCTGCTCGGCCTGCGTACGCACGATGAATCCGCCCTTCTCATCCTCGGGCATCAGGCGCTGCAGACGTGCGCGCAAAGCATCGCGCTCGGCCTCGTTCTCGATGCGTTGCGAAATACCGATGTGGTGATCTTGCGGCAGGTAGACCAGCAGACGGCCAGCCAGCGACAGCTGCGTGGACAGCCGCGCGCCCTTGGTGCCGATGGGATCCTTGAGGACCTGCACCATGATGCCCTGGCCTTCGTGCAGGATGCGTTCGATGGGCTTCTGCGTCTCACCATGCTGGCGATCCAGCCAGATGTCAGCGACGTGCAGGAAGGCCGTGCGCTCCAGACCCACCTCGATGAAGGCCGACTGCATGCCGGGCAGCACGCGTACGACCTTGCCCAGGTAGATGTTGCCGACGATGCCGCGCGAATGTTCGCGCTCGATGTGCAACTCCTGCACCTGGCCGTTGAACATCTGCGCCACCCGCGTTTCCTGCGGGGTGAAGTTGATGAGGTATTCCTCGCTCATGATGGGGTTTCCGGAAGGGTTGAATGGGGTCGTTGCCCTGATTCTACCGGGATGCCCGGGGCTCAATGAGGCGCAATGCGGCGGGTATCATGCGCACTTCCGACGGGAGGTGGTGGGGAGAACTCATTTCATGGATTCTCACGAGTGCGACGGCACTGTTCCGGGATGCAGTGCAAGACGCGAGGAGCGCTGCGTGGTTTTTCCACGCGAGCGACGAGCAACGCCGCAATGCGCCCGGAACAGTACCGTCCCGCAGGGTTGGGTCTGGATGCGGCGCCCGCTTCCCCGTGCTCGTCGCAAAGGGGACCACCCTTTGCTTCCTCACACGGGTCGCGGATCATCCGCATCCAGACCCAACGCATCTCGCGAGAATCCATGAAATGAGTTCTACAGAATTCGATGTAGCGGTGATTGGCGCAGGTGCTGCAGGCATGATGTGCGCCGCTGCGGCCGGCCAGCGCGGGCGCCGCGTCGTGCTGATCGACCACGCCGCCATCATCGGCGAAAAGATCCGCATCTCCGGCGGTGGCCGCTGCAACTTCACCAATCTCGGTGCCGGGCCCGCCAATTTCCTGTCCGACAATCCGCACTTCTGCCGCTCAGCCCTGTCGCGTTACACGCCGCAAGACTTCCTCAAGCTCATCGGCGCGTACGGCATACGCTGGCACGAGAAGCACAAAGGCCAGCTGTTCTGCGACGAGTCGGCACAACAGATCATCGACATGCTGGTCGCCGAGTGCGACGAGGGGCAAGTCGTCTGGCGTCAGCCCTGCAAGGTGACGAACCTGCGTCCCGAAGCCGGCCGCTGGCTGCTCGACACGGACGGCGGCGCACTCGACGTGGCTTCGGTCGTGATTGCGACCGGTGGCCTGTCGATCCCGAAGATCGGCGCCACCGACTTCGGTCACCGCATCGCACGCCAGCTCGGCATCCCCGTCATCGCTCCACGTCCGGCCCTCGTACCCCTGACCTTCGACGCCGCCGAATGGGCGCCCTTCGTACCCCTCGCAGGCGCCTCGCTGGAAGTCGAACGTGCGCTGCCATGACGGCGAGTTCCGCGAAGACCTGTTGTTCACACATCGCGGCCTGTCGGGCCCCGCCATCCTGCAGATATCCAGCTACTGGCAACCCGGGCAGTCCATCGAGATTGATCTTGCTCCTGGCTGCCGCCTCGACGAAACGCTGATCGAGGCCAAGCCTGGCAACAAGCAGCATGTCGTCAATGTGCTCGCGCAATACCTACCACGCCGCCTCGCCGAAGCCTGGACCGAGCGCCACGGCCTCGCTGGCAAGCCTCTTGCCGACTGCGCTGACAAGACGCTGCGCAAACTGGCTGACGAACTGCACAACTGGCAGCTGACCCCTAACGGTTCTGAAGGCTACCGCAAGGCCGAAGTCACACGCGGCGGCATCGATACCCGTGTGCTGGACCAGAAAACCATGATGGCCAAGGCCCACCCCGGCCTGCACTTCATCGGCGAGGTCATGGACGTGACGGGCTGGCTAGGTGGCTACAACTTCCAGTGGGCCTGGGCGAGCGGAATGGCGGCAGGGCTGGCTGCCTGACCCCCTTGGTGCGACAGACAGAATCCTGCGGGTAGAATGGCGCCCAACACCATGCCAAACGGATTCAGGAGAACGCGATGCCCAACACCCTGCTCAATACCCTGTCACGCAGCCTCTGCGTCACAGCCCTTGTTCTCTGCGCCCACGCCGCAACCGCATCCAGCAACTATTCCGGCCTGGTCGTCTTCGGTGACAGCCTGTCGGACCCCGGCAACGCCCAGGCCCTGACTGGCGGCCTGTTCCCGCCTGTGCCCTATGCCGGCACCTTCTCCAACGGTCCGACTGCGGTGCAGTACCTCGCCAGCTCACTCGGCGTCAGCACACAGAACTACGCCGTCGGCGGCGCCATGACCGACAGCCAGAACTACCTCGCACTGACGACCCCTGCGCTGGCGCCCGCGCTGGGCAACACCGGCATCGCGTCACAGATTGCCAACTGGAGCCCGTCGGCGACGACGGCCAGCAGCCTGTTTGTGATCTGGGGCGGACCGAACGACTTTTCCTACAACTTCGGTCTGGCTGCCGCGGGTGTTGCCGTCGACTTCAACACGGTTGTCGCGCAAACCATAGGCAACATCTCCCTTGGCATCTCGGTGCTGGCATCCCAGGGCGCGCATGACTTCCTGATTCCCTACCTGCCCGACCTCGGCCTGACGCCGCGTGCCACAGCCAACGGGCCCGGCTTTGCTTCCTTTGCGTCGGCACTCAGCGCCGCCTACAACGCCGGCCTGGACGCGACACTGGACGGACTCGAAAGCGGCCTCGGCCTGACCATCCACCGCTTCGATACCGCGCAGTACATGGCCGGCATCATCGCGGACCCATCGGCCGTCGGCCTCAGCAATGTGACGACGCCCTGCATCGAAGCGGGCGCGGCTGTCATTGCGGGCGGATGCGCCGGCTACCTGTACTTCGATGACATCCATCCGACGACTTATGCGCACTCCCTGATCGGCGCCGAGTTCGCACAGGCGGTGCCGGAGCCCTCAACCACCTTGATGCTGCTGGGTGGGCTGGGCTTGCTGGGGTTGGTGGCTCACCGCCGGCTCTTTTGAACTACGGCAACACAGCAAGAATGCCCGGCATGCCGGGCATTTTTTCATCACTCAACGGCAAAGATCGGCACTTCTTAGCGTGGCGGTGCAGTCAGATCAGATAAATGCGCTGGCTTGCAAGCCGGCAGCAAAGAGGGCTGACGTCAATACAGATTAAAGTCCATGACGCCGATGCCGATCAAATGCTGCGCGCGGCACGCTGCTAGACTGCCGCACGCTCGCGCGGCAATCCATGCGTGCGATGTGTAACAAAGTCCAAACAATCCTTGGGGAATTCATGAAGACAATCTCTCGCACGATCAATGGTGGTCTGCTGGCATGCATGCTTGCTGCCGTGACGCTTCTGTCCGGCTGCGCCGCAGGCATGAAAGTCGCTGTCAACGACGCAACGCCTTCGACGGCTCAATACGTCAAGCCTGCCAACGCAGCCCCCGTCGCCCTGTATTTCAGTGACGACCGTACTGCAGACAACAAGGCAGCCTTCATCAACCCGTTCTTCGGCATGAGCCTGACCGACAGCAAGGAACAGCCGCTTGACGTCTTCAAGTGGATGACCGACAGCATCTTCAAGGAAATGGCTGCTCGTGGCCTGCCCGTGCAACGTGCAACCAGCGCCGCCGGCGCCAACACCGTCAGCATCAAGCGCCTGTTCATCGAATCGCGTCGCGTCAGCGGCTTCTCGCCCTTCGAGACTTTCACCAGCGTCAGCGCCGACGTCGTGACGGCATCGGGTACGCAACGCATCGCCGTGTTCATCAAGCGCGGCAAGGTACCGGTCTGGTCCTTCAACGAAATCTACGATCCCAACTACAATCAGCCGCTCTCGCTTGCTGCCAAGGAAATCTCGGCCAAGCTGGGCCGCATCCTGTTCGACGCCAAGCTCAGCGACGCACAGACCGACGCAGCCATTGCCAAAGTCAGCGGTGACAAGATCGACTTCCGCGATGTGCATGAGCTCGGCTTCAGCAACAACGCCCGCGCCATTCCGCAACTGGTCAAGCTGAGCACTCACAAGGATGACGAAGTGCAGCAGGGCGCCATCTCGGCCCTCGGCATGTTGCGCGCCACGGCTCAGTTCGATCTGCTGAAGAAGCAGGCCGAGAACACCAAGGATGACTGGGAAGACCGTGCAACGGCGCTCAAGGCCATCGGTGATCTGGGCACGCCCGAAGCCACTGCCTACCTGAAGGCCGAACTGGCCCGCGTCTCCGCGCTGACCGATGCTGACTCGATCCGTACGCGTGGCGTGCTGGATCTGTTCCTGAAGTAAGCGGCATGCAAGGCCCGGTTACTTCTGACCGGGCTGAAAAACAAACGGCGCCATTGCTTGCAAGCAATGGCGCCGTTTTTTGTGGCTACCCGATCAGCACAACGCTTATTTCCTGCGTAGCTCTTTCAGCACACCCTCCCCTGTCTCCCTTACGCCATCACCCAGGCGTTTGCGCATGAGCATGTCGGCAGGAGAGCCGGGCATGCCTGCAAAGGCATTACTCCATTCGATATCCGCCAGATACTGGCCAGAATGCGTACTGCGCACCAGCGTGGTGATGGAATTCGGGTTATCGATACGGCCACCCACCACCTTGGCAGACAACACTGCATCTATCCCTTCGGCCTTCAGCAGCGCAAGGCTCTCGGCGTGATCAAGATCCTTATCCTGGATCCGCAGTCGCTGCATGATGTCCTTCAGCTCCCATGAGCGAACCACCATCATGCCGCGACGTATCAGATCCGATCCCACGGCCTCACCCACAGGATCGCTGAGCGTCGAAATGGCGATCTTGTTGACGGCATGGCGCGAGTGCGACGGGACTTGATTGAGGGACACACTGGAAGAAGCGCACCCTGTCAGCATCAACAATGACCACAGCGGAATCCAGCCCAACTTCAGCATCCGGCACCTCTACGAGCACAAATAAAAGGAACAAGTCGGGGGCATTTCCTGCGCCCCGATCCGGGACGCGAGACTAACATGCTCGCATGATGTGTTGCCGCGTGAGCCCGCCGCCGAGGCCACCTCAACCCTGAGAACGTGCTGCTGATTGCGGAGCCTGCCATGCCTGACCTGCTTCTCGCCCTCGACCAGGGCACCACCAGCTCACGCGCCATCGTGTTCGATGCCGCTTGCACTGTGCTGGCCGTTGCACAGCAGGAACTTACTCAGCACTACCCGCAACCCGGTTGGGTAGAGCACGATCCGCTGGAGATCTGGCGCGGTCAGCTGGCCTGTGCGCAGCAGGTCATCGCCAGGGCCGGGCTGCAGGCGAATGACATTGCGGCAATCGGCATCACCAACCAGCGCGAGACCACGGTGTTGTGGGATCGCGCGACGGGCGAACCACTGGCGCCCGCCATCGTCTGGCAGGACCGTCGCACAACGGCCCTCTGTGGCGAGCTGAAAGCCGCCAGGCATGAAGCCCTGTTCCGCCAGAAGACCGGACTGGTGCTCGACCCCTATTTCTCCGGCACCAAGCTGCGCTGGCTGCTCGACACTCTGCCGGGTGCCCGGGCGCGCGCCGAGCGTGGCGAGCTGGCCTTCGGCACCATCGACAGCTGGCTGGTGTGGCAGCTGACGGGCGGAAGGCTGCATGTCAGCGACATCAGCAATGCCTCGCGCACCCTGCTGTGCAACATCCACACGGGCGACTGGGACGACGAGCTGCTGGCCATCCTCGACATCCCGCGCGTCGTGCTGCCGCGCATCTGTCGTTCGAGTGAAGTGATCGCCGAAACGGATGCTGCGTTGTTCGGCACACCGATCCGCATCGCAGGCATGGCCGGCGACCAGCAGGCTGCGCTGTTCGGGCAGACCTGCTTTGCGCCGGGACGCGTCAAGAACACCTATGGCACGGGCTGTTTTGCACTGGCCCACACGGGCAGCACAGCGCCCGTCTCGCAACACGGTCTCATCACCACGCGCGCTGCGCAGCTGGGTGACGCGGCAAGCTTCGCGCTGGAAGGCAGTGTCTTTGTCGGCGGCGCGGTGGTGCAGTGGCTGCGCGACGGGCTGGGACTGATCCGCAGTGCGGCCGAGATCGAGGCACTGGCGGCGTCGGTACCCGACACGGGGGGCGTGCACCTCGTGCCCGCTTTCACAGGACTTGGCGCGCCTTACTGGAATGCCGATGCACGCGGAGCCATCGTCGGACTCACTCGCGGCAGCAACGCCGCTCACATCGCACGTGCCGCGCTGGAATCCATCGCGCTGCAGTCGGCCGAACTGGTGCTCGCAATGCAGGCAGACAGCCCGCAAGCGATGCACGAGTTACGCGTCGACGGTGGTGCCTGCGCCAACAACCTGCTGATGCAGATGCAGGCCGATCTGCTGGGCATTCCCGTTGTGCGGCCGGTCGTGCAGGAGACGACAGCGCTCGGCGCTGCGGCACTGGCCGGGCTCACGGTGAACGTCTGGCCGGATGAAACAGCTTTTGCAACAAGCTGGCAACGCGAACGCGTCTTCACACCCGCCATCAGCCACGATGAAGCCGATGCGCGCCTCGCCAGCTGGCGCAAGGCCGTGCAACGCACTCTGTAAAAACGACAACGGCAGCCCGCAGGCTGCCGTTGTGTCGTGATGCGAACTGAATTACTTGGCCAGCGAAACCAGGTGGTCGACCACGGCCTTGATTTCGGCATCCGACAAGGACGGGTTGCCACCCTTGGGAGGCATGGCGCCCTTGCCTTCAAGTGCGTGCTTGTAGAGGGTGTCCTTGCCCGCGGCGATACGGGGGCCCCAGGCACCCTTGTCGCCAGCCTTCGGTGCGCCGGCAGCGCCGGTGGCATGGCAGGCGGCACAGGAGGTTTCATAGATCTTCTTGCCATCGACCGGGCCACCTGCCGCAGCAGGGGCTGCCGTAGCGGTCTCGACGCGGGCCACGGGCTGGATCAGCTTGGCAGTCTCTTCCTCGGGAACGGCTTCCTTCTTGTTGCAGGCCGCCAGCATGGCAACAGCCAGCACGAAGGAAGCGGAGAGTACGAGGCGCGAAGGGCGATTCATGATCGGGAGCTTTCGGATGTCAGGATTCGGGAAGCCGCGATTATAGCGGCTCCCGCCCCGCCCGCCACCTCGGCGCATGGACGCCGCCCCCTGCCGGCGGTATCATCGCGGGCCACGCATCCGTAGCTCAGCTGGATAGAGTACTGCCCTCCGAAGGCAGGGGTCGGACGTTCGAATCGTCTCGGATGCGCCAGTTTCACCTCTCTGGCTCAGTCCGCCACACCCGCTCCCGCCTCGACTTCCCACCATTTCTTGCGCAGCACCGAACGCTGGCCCGTGCGCTGCAGCCAGGCCGGGTAGTCCGTCTTGAGCAAGGGCGCGGCTTCGCTGGTGTACCAGTTGTACTTCACGCGGCGCTCATAGGCGACTTCGTCAAAACTCGCGCGCGGCTTGCTGTCACGCGACGAGAACAGGGGCTTGCCGTCAGCCGTGTCATAGAAACGCGCCCACACCGGCTCGGCCTTGGCATCCTTCTCGACGACGAAATCGAAACCGTATTCCAGTGTGCGGTCTTCGCGACGTGCCCGCTTGATGCCGCTGAGCTTCGCCGTATCCAGCCAGCTCACGGCGCCCTGCACGGCCTTCACGACGGCCGGCGAAGGCTTGTCGATGCTCATCAGGAAGCGCACCACGTTGACGCTTTCGCCGCCGCTGATCGAGGGCAACTCGAAGGCGCGGCCCATGCCCGGCTTCAGCGTGTTCTCGTCGTACTGCGCGCACCAGCCGGTCAGCTTGCCCTTCACGACGATCTGCGTCTTGAGGATCAGGCCCAGCCCGGCGTCATAGGCCGCTGCCGCGCGGCGGGACAGGTCCAGCCCCGCAAACGCGAAGTCCCCGCGCCGCTCGGCAACGTCGCGCATGATCTCCAGCACGTTGGCGATGGCGTCGTCGTTGAAGGTGATGCGCGCCTTGTAACCCTGCGGCTCTGGCCAGTACTGCTGCCAGCCACCGCTGCGGTGCTGGGCCGCCAGCAGGTATTCGATGCCGCGCACGGCCGCATCACGGAAACGCGCCTGGCCGCTGCCACGGAAAGCACGCGCCAGCGCCACGATCTGCTTCGTCGTAGCGTCGTTGTCGATGGTGGACTTGGCCTTGAAGCCGCTCAATGCCGCGCGATTCACGGGCACCGTCAGCGAAGAGTCACGCTCCAGCTTGGGCCAGCCTCCGTCCGCGTTCTGGTAGCCGACGATCACGTCCGCCACCGTCGCGCCCTGCGCCGAAGCCCAGAACGCCTCGTTCTGCTCGCCCAGGTTGCCCTCGATCACCGGGCCGCCGCGCGCCACGCCCGCCTGCTTCTTGCTGTTCGGCAGAACGAAGGAGGCCGTGTAGCGCTGCCGCACCTTGTCCCACTTGCTGTAGGCGCCGAGCTGGTCGAACACCCACCACACCGACACCCACAGGTTGCCATTGCGCCATTCGGGCGCCTTGTCGGCCGTCACCGGCTTGCCGTCCACCTCGGCAGCGGTGCTGCCGGCGGTCAGACGCACGCTGCGCCCGTTAAGGCTGAAAACGGCCGACTGGCTGTCTGCCGCCAGCTTCGCCTCGCCCCCCAGGGCCAGGATGATCTCGTTGATCGGCGCAAACATGCGCTCGCCGGGCAGCAGCTCCGGCGCCGTGTAGAAGCCCTCTTCGAGCTCCTGGTAGCCGCCGTCGATGGAGTAGTTGGGCTCACCCATGATCAGCGCCACGGTGCGCAGCACGCCTTCGGCGCGCGACGGCGAGCTGCCCGAAGGCGGCGCCGGTACGGCAGGGGCGCTCTGCGCAAGGGACTGGGCGGTCATCAACGCGAGCGTGCTGCAAACCAGGAAGCGCAACAGGGGGGACGAAGCTCCTTGGACAGTCATGAAGTTTTCTCCGGGTTCAGGGGAAGGCTGTTCTGCAGAATGGTTACGGGTATACCCTATTCTCATGACAGGCCCGCGACCACTCCGGTCGCCCGAAGGTCGAGATCGCGGCGCCAGCGTCGGCCATCTGGTCCGCTCCCTGGCGAAGTTGTAAGCCTTCTTCTCCAGACCTTGCCTGGGTTGAGCGCCTTGCCCACAGTGTAAGCACCTGCCCACCGGACTACTCGATGAAACGCCTGCGCACCGCCTGTCACACCCTGCTGCCCTGCCTCGCCCTGCTGCTCATCCCCATGACCACCGAAGCCGGCCTGCTGGAGCGCCTGCGCGCCCGCAAGACCAGCAGCGAAGAAGCCATTCCCGCCGCACCCGGCGACTACACCCTGAGCCTCATGCAGGGCCAGCAGAAGCGCCAGTTCCGCCTGCACATCCCGGCCAGCTACACGGGCGACAAGGCCACGCCGCTGGTCTTCGCCTTCCACGGCGGGGGCGGCAACATGGACATCCAGGCCGACGACCGCTACTACGGACTCGTCGCCAAGGCCGAACAGGCGGGCTTCATCATCGCCTTCCCGAATGGTTACAGCCGCCTCGGCGGCAAGCTCGCCACCTGGAACGCCGGCAACTGCTGCGGGGGCGCACGCGACAACGACAGTGACGACGTGGGCTTCGTGCGCGAACTCCTCGCCCGCCTGCAGGCCGGGCTGCGCATCGACGAACGACGCGTCTTCGCCACCGGCATGTCCAACGGCGCCATGATGAGTTACCGCCTCGCCTGCGAGATGCCTGGCAGCTTCCGCGCCATTGCCGCCGTCGCCGGCACCGACAACACCCGCCAATGCGCGCCGGACAAGGTGGTCTCCATCCTCCACATCCATGCCCGCGACGACGAGCTGGAGCTCTTCGACGGCGGCGCCGGCCGCAAGTCGGACAAGGTCACGGCCTTCGTATCGGTGCCGGAATCCATGCGCAAATGGGCCCGCCTGGATGGCTGTCGCCCCTCGCCCGAGCGGATCTTCGAAACAGCCGGCGCCTACTGCGAGGCCTACAGCGGCTGCCGCGACGGCAGCGCCGTGAAGCTCTGCGTCACCGACAGTGGCGGCCATTCCTGGCCCGGCGGGCAGAAGCCGCGCGGCGGTGCAGACAAGCCGCCCTCTACGGCCATCCGGGCGACCGACCTGATCTGGGACTTTTTCAACGAACGATAAATCCGCTTTGTGGTCGTATCATGGCGGCCCGGCGCGGGGAGGCCACAGCGGACCGCTCAAGTCTGCGCGCCAGATGCCGAGACAATCGGCATCCCGCATCACCATTGCCCGTCACCCATCCATCGGGACTAAAAGACCATGACTCTGATCGCACGCCACTGGATTTCGCTGTTTCTCCTGCCCTTCGTCTGCCTGCTTGCCGCCTGCGCCAGCGGCGAAAAGGAGGCCGATGACGGCCGCTATGACCCCAAGGTCAGCAAGCAAGGCAACCTGCCCCTGCTCTACCACGCCAACGAAGAACAGGTTCTCCGCCTGTTCCCCATCGGCACCCCGCGCAATGCCGTCATCGAACGCTTTGGCAGCCCCGCGGCCGGCTCGGCGGGCAAGGACGTGTACTCCTACGAAATCACCTACCAGAAGCTCGGTGCCGACCGCACCGCCGTGCGCATCGCGCGCAGCGTGACGGCCGAACTCAGCTACGACGCCGCTGACAAGTTGAAGGCTGTCGAGCCGCTGGTGCTCGAAGGCTATGTGCGCTCAGAGAAGGACAAGAAGGTCGAGGAACGCAAACCGACCCATGAAGAGATCGCCATCCACCTGTCCGGCCTGAACCCGGGCTCGGTCAATGAGGCCATCGCCAAGGGCTACCCCGGCGTCACCCCGGCTGCCGCAACCGCCGGCCGTGGCCCGGCTGGCAGCACCAGCGCCGCTGCAACGGGCAGCGTCTGGCGCACCGGCCTGCAGGTCATGGAATTCCAGACCAACAGCGGCCGCACCGAAGTGCGCGTCACTGACTTCGACGACGGCTCGGTCGCCAAGGCACGCGGCGTGCGCGCCAAGGACACCATCGTCTCGGTCAACGGCACCAAGACGGGCAACACGGCGGAATATTCCAAGGCCATCCGTGCCGCGACGACCGACAAGCCACTGGTGCTGCGCCTCACGCGTGCTGGCAAGCCGGTTACGGTCACGCTGCCGGTCGGCGGCAAATAAGCTGCTCTCGCCCCGCAATGAAAAGGCCGCCCACGGGCGGCCTTTTCATTGCCCGTGCCGGACGGAGCCGGCATGAAGAAGACATATGCAACCCGGCTGCGCGATAATCCGCGCTTTTGCCAACGGGGCATCGCCATGCCGATCCTTGCCGGACTGCTGCTGGTCATCCAGTTCTGTTTCGCCTTCCACGTCTTCAAGAGTGGCCGGCCCTACTGGTGGATCTTCGTCATCATGAGCTTCCCGGTGATGGGTTGCGTCATCTACTACTTCGTCGAAGTCTTCCCCAACTCGCGCGAGCATCGCAGCGCGCACAAGACGGCGCGCAAGCTCGTCAAGGCCCTGCAGCCGGACGCCGACCTCAAGCGCCGCGCCGAAGAGCTGGAGATCTGCGGCAGCGTGGACAACAAGCTGGCGCTGGCCGAAGAGTGCATGAGCCACCAGATGCATGCCGAAGCCGCGCGACTGTACGAAAGCTGCCTGAACGGCGTGTTTCACGATGACGGCAACATCCTCTACGGACTGGCCTGCGCACTGGTCGAACTGGGTGACTGGGACAAGGCGGCCGCCACGACCGCACGCCTGCGCGATGTCGCCTCATCGGTGCGGACGCAGGAGCGCGACCTGCTCGACGCACGCATCCACGAAGGGCGCGGCCACAACGACGCAGCACTGGCCGCCTATCGCACACTGGTTCCTGCCTTCGTCGGACTGGAGGCGCGCTATCGCTACGGTACCCTGCTCGCCCGCCTCGGCCAGCATGAAGCAGCGAGCGGCGTATTCAACGAACTGCTGCTGCACGCCAAGCGCTTCAACTCATCGGTCGAGGCTGAACGGCAATGGGTCGCCGCCACGCGCAAGGCCATCAGCGGCTGATCCGTCGCGGCGCTCAATCCTCCGCTTCACGCCCCGGCGTGATCACCGGCTTGACGTTGCTCTCGGTCAGTTCGGGCGAACAGTACTCGATGAACGCATAGGCAAAGCCACGCAGGTAATGGCCGCGGCGCACAGCGATGCGCGTCGTGTTCTCGCCGAACAGATGGTCACTTTTAAGCAGGCGCAGGCCACGATCCTTTTCCGGGATGAAGGCCGGTGAGGCAATGATGCCAGCGCCGAGGCCCAGCTCCACGTAGGTCTTGATCACGTCGGCATCGAGCGCCGACATCACGATGTCGGGCGTCAGGCCGGCCTGGGCGAAGGTCTGGTCGATGCGCGCACGCCCCGTGTAGCCCTCGTGGTAAGTAATCAGCGGGTGCTCGGTCAGCGCTTCCAGCGTCAGCGGGCTGACGCCGGTGAGCGGGTGCCCCTCGGGCACGATCACGGCGTGACGCCAATGATGGAACGGGAAGGTGGCGATGTCGGTCGTCTGGTCCAGCGCCTCGGTGGCGATGCCGATGTCTGCATCGCCGGAGCGCAGGCGCGCAACGATCTCGGCCGGGCTGCCCTGGTGCAGTTCGAGGTGTACCTTGGGCCAGGCCTGCTTGAAGCGTTGCACCACCTGCGGCAGCACGTAGCGCGCTTGCGTGTGGGTGGTGGCGACGCTGAGCTTGCCTTCATCGCGCTGCGAATACTGCTCGGCAAGGCGCTTGATGTTGTGCGCATCGAGCAGCATGCGCTCGACGATGCCGACCAGCTCCTTGCCCGGATCGGTGAGGCCCAGCAGGCGCTTGCCACGACGGATGAACAGCTCGACGCCGAGCTCGTCTTCGAGGTCCTTGATGTGCTTGGACACACCGGACTGCGAGGTGAACAAGGCATTGCCCACCTCGGTCAGGTTGAAGTCCTGGCGCACCGTCTCGCGGATGATGCGCAATTGCTGGAAGTTCATGCTGCGACTCCACTTGCCGGTTGTTCGAAGAACTTGATCTGCGCGGGCAGCACGCGCACGCGGCTGCCTTCCTGCAGGGCCAGTTCGCGCAGGCGGGCACGGCCGACCTCGACTTCCACATGCGCCGGGGCGCCGCTGTCGGGATCAGCGGCGAGCTCGATACGCGCGCTGGAACCGAAGGAGAGGATACGCGTAACCGTGGCGGGAATGCCCGGTGCGTCCGGCGCATCGTGCAACAGGTCGAGTTCATGCGGACGGGCGAAGGCCAGCACGGACGAGCCATCGGTCAGGCTTTCGTCATGGCGATGGGCGTGCCCCGCCAGCGTGACGTGCTCGCCTTCGACGCGACCGTGGAACAGGTTCACCGAACCGAGGAAGCTATACACGAAGGGCGTCGCGGGCTTCTCGTACACCTCGTCGGGCGTGCCGATCTGCTCGACCTTGCCGTGGTTCATGAGCACCACGCGGTCGGCCACTTCGAGTGCTTCTTCCTGGTCGTGCGTAACGAAGATCGAGGTGATGTGCAGCTCGTCGTGCAGGCGACGCAGCCAGCGGCGCAGCTCCTTGCGCACCTTGGCGTCGAGCGCGCCAAAGGGCTCGTCGAGCAGCAGCACGCGCGGCTCGACAGCCAGCGCACGTGCCAGGGCGATGCGCTGACGCTGTCCGCCCGAGAGCTGCGAGGGGAAGCGGTCAGCCAGCCAGTCGAGCTGTACGAGCTTGAGCAGTTCGGTGACCTTGCTGCGGATCGTCGCTTCGCTCGGGCGCTCGCTGCGCGGCTTCACGCGCAGGCCGAAGGCGATGTTGTCGAACACCGTCATGTGGCGGAACAGGGCGTAATGCTGGAACACGAAACCGACCTGGCGCTCGCGCACGTGGGTGTTGGAAGCGTCTTCACCCTCGAGGATCACCGTACCGCTGTCGGCCGCTTCGAGGCCGGCAATGATGCGCAGCAGGGTCGTCTTGCCGCAACCCGACGGGCCCAGCAGGGCGACGAGTTCGCCGCTGGGAAAATCCAGCGACACGTTGTCGAGGGCGGCGAAGTTGCCGAAACGCTTCTGGATGTTACGGACTTCAATGCTCATGTCTTACTCCTCGGCGGCAGACGACGCCGTTTGTTGGATCTTCCATTCCACCCAGGTCTTCACGACCAGGGTCAGCAGCGCCAGCAGGGCCAGCAGCGAGGCCACGGCGAAAGCGGCCGAGAGGTGGTACTCGTTGTAGAGAATCTCGATGTGCAGCGGCATGGTGTTGGTGAGGCCGCGGATGTGGCCCGACACCACCGACACCGCACCGAACTCGCCCATGGCACGTGCGTTACACAACAGCACGCCGTAGATGAGGCCCCACTTGATGTTGGGCAGGGTGACGTGCCAGAAGGTCTGCCAACCGTTGGCACCGAGCACGATGGCGGCCTCCTCCTCTTCCTTGCCCTGCGCCTGCATCAGCGGGATCAGCTCGCGCGCCACGAAGGGGAAGGTGACGAAGATGGTGGCCAGCACGATGCCGGGCACGGCGAAGATGATCTTGATGTCGTGGTCACGCAGCCAGGGCCCGAACCAGCCCTGCGCGCCGAAGATCAGCACGAAGATCAGGCCGGCGATGACGGGCGACACCGAGAACGGCAGGTCGATCAGCGTGATCAGGAACTGCTTGCCACGGAACTCGAACTTGGCGATGGCCCAGGCTGCCGCCACGCCGAACACGACGTTGAGCGGCACGGCAATCACCGCGGCGAGCAGGGTCAGCAGCACGGCCGAAAAGGCGTCCGGCTCGATCAGCGCAGCGAAGTAGGTCTCCCAGCCCTTGCGCAAGGCTTCGGCAAACACCGCGAACAGCGGCATCAGCAGGAAGGTGGCGAAGAACAGCAGCGAGATGGCGATGACCGTCCATTTGACCCAGGGGGTCTCGCGCGTCGCCGGGTTGTCTTCGTAATGCTTGGCTGCGGCGGAAATATGCAATGCGGCGGCACTCATCAGACGGCCCTCCCGATCTTGCGGGCACTCCAGGCCTGCAGGCTGTTGATGATGAAGAGCAGCACGAAGGACGCCAGCAGCATCACGGTCGCGATGGCCGTAGCACCGGCGTAGTCGTACTGTTCGAGGCGCGTGATGATCATCAGCGGCGTGATCTCCGACACCAGCGGGAGATTGCCGGCGATGAAGATCACTGAGCCGTATTCACCGACAGCGCGCGCAAAAGCCAGCGCGAAGCCCGTGAAGAGCGCCGGCAGCAGCACCGGGAAGACCACCATGCGCACCGTCTGCCAGCGCTGCGCGCCCAGGCTCGCGGCGGCTTCTTCGAGCTCCACTTCGAGGTCTTCGAGGATGGGCTGCACCGTACGCACCACGAAGGGCAGGCCGATGAAGACCAGCGCCACCAGCACACCCAGCGGCGTGTAGGCGACCTTGATGCCCAGCGGCTCGAGCAGGCTGCCCATCCAGCCATTGGGCGCATACACCGCTGCCAGCGAGATGCCCGCCACAGCCGTCGGCAGGGCGAAGGGCAGATCGACCAGGGCGTCGACGATCTTCTTGCCAGGGAAGCGATAGCGCACCAGCGACCAGGCCAGCAGCAGGCCGAAAACCGTGTTGATCGATGCGGCCAGCAACGAGGTGCCGAAGCTCAGCTTGTAAGACGCCAGAACGCGTGGCGAAGTCGTGACGTTCCAGAACTGCTCAAGGCTGAGGCTGGTGGTCTTGAGGAACACCGCTCCCAGCGGGATGAGGATCAGCAGGGACAGGTAGACCAGGGTGTAGCCCAGGGTCAGCCCGAAGCCGGGCAGGACTCGCCGGGTGTGCGGGCTGCTCATCGCAGACCCCCTGTTTCGCGCTTGTGCTTGGCGTGCATGGATGCCGTCCGGAATGGAAAAGTCGGCAGTCTAGCCAGCCATGCTTAGCAGAAAAACGAATAAAACATTCTCTGCTTATGAACAAATCGGATAAGCAGAGAGTCGCGGCGACCGCGATTTTGCGGCGTTTCGCTCTTCAGAATTTCGCCACGGAGCCCGCAAGATGCGCTTGGCGAACAAATCGGGGTTGGCCAGGCACGTTACGCTGCGATTCGCCGCGCCCCCTCCAGCAGCCCCGGACCCGTCACCGATGCACGTCACGCAGCAAGCCGCTCCCGCCTCACTCGCCGACCCCGCCCAGCCTGCCAGCCCCGCCCGCCCACGCAATCCGGCACGCTTCGTCCTGCAATCGCTGTTCTTCTTCCTCGACAGCGACCGCCGCCGCTACCTGATCCACATGCCCATCGTGCTGATCAGCGAAGCCAGCGACCTGCTGCCGCCCCTGCTGCTGGGCGTCATGATCAGCATGCTCATGGAGTACCAGCCCGGGCAAAGCCTGCTGCCGTTGTGCGTGATCATCGCCGTCATCGCCGCCTCGCGCGGTTTCACCGCCTGGATACGTCTGCGCAGCAAGCGCATCCTCGGCCAGATTGCCCTCAACTGCCGCTACCGCGCCCGCGTATGGGGCTTCGAGCGTCTGGTCGGCGTCTCGATGCACTGGCATCACCAGGAATCAGCCGGCAACAAGGTGCAGCGACTCATGACCGGCTCGGACGCCGTGCGCGAGTGGGGCACTTTCCACAACGACGTGGCCGGCCCGCTGGCCACCCTGATCGGCGTCACCATCTCCTGCGCCTTCATCAGCCCCTGGTTCATCTTCTTCGGCGTGTACTTCATGCTGGGCATGGCCTTCATCGAACGCCATTACGACCGCAAGGTGGCCGCACTCAGCACGCGCATCAACCAGAGCGTCGAGAACGCCAGCGGCAGCATCGTCGAAGGTGCCACCCACATCCTCACCATCAAGGCCTCGGGCGCCGGCAGCATGGTGCGCGATGCCGTGGCTGGCCGCGAAGCCAGTGCGCGCGACCTGGGGCACGAGCGCGTCAAGCTCGGCACGCAGAAGTGGCTGGCTTTCCAGCTGCACACCTGCATGGCCTTCGGCATCTTCCTCAGCGCCATTGCCTGGGCCACGCTGCACGACATCATCACGGTCAGCTTCATCGTCACCTACGTGCAGTACTTCAACGGCCTGCGCCAATCCACCACGACCTTCACCGACCGCTTCCAGGCCATGGTGGAACGCTACGCCGACCTGATGCGCCTGATGCCCCTGTTCGAGGACACCGGCCATGCACGCGCATCGAACCGCCACGCCCCCTTCCCCGCTGAATGGGATGGCATCCACATCCACGACCTCGACTACGACTGGGGCGACAAGCCCGCCCTGCGCGACATCACGCTGAGCCTGCGGCGCGGCGAACGCATCGGTGTGGTCGGCCAGTCGGGCAGCGGCAAGTCCACGCTGATCAAGCTGCTGCTGGGCCTCTACGATCCGGCACGCGGCCATATCCGCATCGGCAGCGTCGACAGCCGCGAGATCGACACCGAGCAGTTCGGCCAGCACGTCGCCGTGGTGTTGCAGGAGGTCGAGCTCTTCAACGTCACGCTGTACGACAACATCACCCTCATGCGCGAAGCCGACGCCGCGCTGTTTGCGCGCGTGTGCAGTGCGGCGGGACTCGACGAGCTGATCGCACGCCTGCCGCAAGGCGCACAGACTGCGCTGGGCGAGCGTGGCCAAGCGCTTTCCGGCGGCGAACGCCAGCGCATCGGCATCGCGCGTGCGCTGTTCCGCCAGCCGGACATCCTGATCCTCGACGAGGCCACCTCGGCGCTCGACGACGACACCGAAGACCGCGTGATGAGAGGAGTCCTGCAGTGCATGTCCGACGACGCCATCGTGATCGCCGTCGCGCACCGCACGCGTTCGCTCAAGGACATGCACCGCCTGCTGCGCTTCGAGCAGGGGCGGCTTCTGAACGCTGCACCGGCAGCCTGAGCTACGCCGCACTGCAACCTTGACTGCAACAATCCTCCTCTAAGCTTGCGGGCGCCGTGGGTGGCACAAAGCCACCCGGCACTCACAAGGAGAATCCAATGAGGGGAATCGTCGTCATCGCCGCCGCACTCGGCGTGCTGTCCGTCAGCACTGCACAAGCCGCCAACCGGCCCGCGGGCTACACCACGATCTGCAGCGAGAACAAGACCTGCTCGGTCAGCGCGACCACCAATGTCGCCTTCGGCCGCGCCAACCAGTTCATCTACAAGTCGTTGAACGGCAGCTTCGTCTGCAATGAAGCCACCTTCGGCGGCCGCATCGCCGGCGGCGTCAACGAATGCTCGGTGCCTCCCAGCGGCGCTTCGAGCAGTGCGACTTCCTCCAGCAGCTCCTCCAGCTCCGTGGCGAGCTCGTCATCGAGCAAGTCCTCGTCGAGCAGCTCGGTGGCTTCGTCCTCTTCCTCTTCTTCGGTCGCGAGCAGTTCCTCTTCCAGCGCCGCCACGACGAGCAAGCTCGACCTGTCGCGCTACACCCTCAGCACCAGCGTGGCGCTGGGCTCGACCGCCGCCGAAGCCTCGGCCGTCACCTGGAACTGGGACACCGATACGCTCTTCGTGCTCGGTGACGAAGGCAAGGCCATCGTGCAGATCAGCAAGGCCGGCGTACAGCTCAACAGCATGACGCTGAGCGGCTTCGAAGACACCGAAGGCCTCACCTACATCGGCAACGGCCAGTTCGTCATCACCGAAGAACGCCTGCAGGACGCCTACGTGCTCACCTACACGGCCGGCGGCAAGGTCACGCGCAGCAGCCTCGCCAGCGTCTCCATCGGCAGCACGGTGGACAACATCGGCATCGAAGGCATCAGCTACGACCGCCTCTCCGGCAAGTACTTCGCCGTCAAGGAGAAGGACTCGCAGGCCGTGCATGACCTGACGATCAACTTCGCCACCAAGAGCATCACCGTCAAGAGCCTGTTCTCGCCGTCCCTGCTGGGCCTCGCCGACCTGTCCGACATCCAGACCCTTGGCAGCGTCACGGCGCTGGACACGACCGGCAAGCTCAACCTGCTGATCGTCAGCCAGGAATCGGCCGAGCTGCTGGAAGTCACGCGCAGCGGCAGCATCGTCAGCCGCATCAACCTGGCGGGCATCTCGACCGACATCGAAGGCGTGACCATCGACAGCAACGGCACGATCTACCTCGTCGCGCAGTCACCGCGCCTGTACGTGCTGAAGCCGCGCTAATCGGCTGCCCACATCACCCTGTCGCCTGCTTCGGCAGGCAACAGGGTGTTCAACGTGGGTTCGCGAACGTCCCGCGCAACACCACGGTCGCCATCAGCGGCCAGGAATCAAAACGCCGCGACACCTGGCACTCATAGTCGCCCTCGACCGGCGTGCGTTGGTCGCGCAGATAACTACCGACGCGCACCAGATAACGGAAACGCTTTTCCGTCGCCTCCTTCATCATCGCCTGCAGCGACTGCGCAGCCGCGCGACGACAGGCCGCTTGCGCACCATCTGCTTCCACCTTCACCGACTCACGGAAGGTGTCGGGCTCGCTGCGCTCGAAAAAGTCCAGCGTACCGAACCAGCCCACCGAAACCTGCATGCCGCGACTGGCCAATGCGTTACGCACCTCGGCGCTGTCGATCACCTCGGCCAGCGACAGGTATTGCGCATTGGCCTGCGGGGAGCGCACGGCCGCCGGGCGGTTCTGGCGCTCGGCGAATTCGCGTGCCTTTGCTTTCGACATCGCAAAGCTCGCACTAAGCTCGGTCGACGTCGCTGTCTGGCTGCGGTTGCAAATGATCTGACTGCCTGCATCGTCAGGCTTGCCACGCACTACAAGGCGGATGCGCACGACGGCGTCGTAACCCTTTGAACGTGCCTCTTTGGTAAGGTCACCGAGCAGGTCCGCAATCACGACCTCGCAACCATCGAAGAGGCGCACCGTGCGGTTGTGATAATTATCGGCTGGCGTCCCTTCCACGACATCCGCCGGCAGATCGGGACCGAATGACAAGCGGATCGCAGGATCCAGCTCCCGCTTCACGCGCGGCAGGGCCAGCGCCTCAGCAAAGGTGTAGCTCAGCTTCTCCGGCGGCATGTCCTGCGCGCGCAGCAACGGCGCACACAACAGGATCAGCAGGCCGCACAGCAGACGTTGTGGTTTCATGAAGCCCTCAGTCGGATGAACAAGGAAGCTGCAAACATTCTGCCGCAATCCGGCCGGGCACGCCTGCCCCTACCAGAGACTCAGTTGCGGCCCTTCATCCCGCGGCGGCTTGAAAGCTGCCGTATTGAGCGCTCGACGTGCCTGGTTTAGCCCCAGCCGCTCCGCCGCCAGCTTCGCGCGTTTCGCATACAGCTCCGCAAACAAGCCCTCGCCGCGCATGCGCTTGCCGAACTCCGCACTGTTGGCCTTGCCACCGCGCATCTGCTGGATCAGGCTCATGACGTGTGCGGTGCGGCCCGGCACATGCGTCTCCAGCCAGCGCGGAAACATGTCAGCAAGCTCGTGCGGCAGGCGCAGCAGCACGTAACCCGCGGCCCCGGCACCCCGTTCTGCAGCGGCTTCGAAGACACGCTCCAGCTCGTGATCGTTGAGCGCCGGAATCAGCGGTGCGAACAGCACGCCGACGGGCACTCCGGCGTCATGCAGCTTGCCAATGAGCTCCAGTCGTTTATGCGGTGCTGCAGCGCGCGGCTCCATCTTGCGTGCCAGCTCGGCATCCAGCGTCGTCACGCTGACCATCACATGCACCAGATCGTCACGCGCCATGTCGGCCAGCAGATCCAGGTCGCGCTCGATCAGCGATCCCTTGGTGACCGTGGAGAACGGATGACGGCACTCAGCGAACACTTCGAGGATGCTGCGCGTGATGCCCAGCTTGCGTTCGATGGGCTGCCAGGCGTCGGTATTGACGCCCAGCGCTATGGGCGCGCAGACGTAGCTGCGTTTGCCCAGTTCCTTGCGCAGCAAGGCCGCCGCATCGGGCTTGTACGCAATCTTCGTTTCGAAATCGAGCCCCGGTGACAGCCCGAGGTAGCTGTGCGTCGGCCGCGCGAAGCAGTAGCTGCAACCATGCTCGCAACCGCGATAGGGATTGATCGAACGGTCGAACGGTATGTCGGGCGACTCGTTGTAGGTGATGACGCTTTTCGCGCTGTCGATGATCAGCTCGGTCGGCGGCACGTCCGGCGCAGCCTCAGCCGAGCCCCAGCCATCATCGAAGGCTTCGCGCTCCATGGACTCGAAGCGCCCGTCGGGACGCACGACCGCCCCACGCCCGCGAAAAACGAGCGGACGTGTCGTACCGGAGGACTCGTCATGCGCAGCCATACGAGCAATCTTACGCCGCCCGTCCCGACGATTTAAGCCAGATCAAACTACGGGGATATAGCACTGGCAAGACCACGCGCCGTGCCTAGGCTGGAAGCATGAATCACCTCTCTCATGGAGACCCATCATGGCAGCCAGAACCCTGCGCACCCGCTGGCAGGCACTCCGCGCCAACCCGCATGTCTGCACCGAGTGCAATGTACTCATCTTCCTGCTGATGGCCATCGGCGCAGCCGCCGTCGGCCTGCACGTGGCTCCCATCGTGCTCGGCCTGCTCGCCATCATGCTGGGCAGCACCGACGCCTACGAGTGGTGGCACGAACGCCGACGCTAGGGCGCCAGCGCCTCACCCTGCGCGAAGGCCATCAGCCGGCCTTGCGGAATCGCCTGCCAGGCTTCATCGGTGAGCGGCCGCGTGGCGATGATGATCATGCGGTCATCGAGGTGGTTGTGCTGCGCGAACTCGATCTCGCGTTCGCAATCGAGCAGCCTGGCACGACCGAAGGGATAAGCACGCTGCACGTAATGCAGCTCGGTAGCGCAGCGGGCGAAGAGGATCTCGCCGTTGGACAGCATGAAGTTGAAGGTGCCGGCCTGCGCAATGCGGTCGGCGGTCTCGCTCAGCACGCTGTGCAATGCATCATGCGTCGGTGAGCTGTCGCCGAAATGCTGCACGAGTGCATCGCAGATCAGGCAGAAGGCCTGCTCGCTGTCGGTTTCGCCCGATGGCTGGAACAGCTGCGGCGCAGCAAGCTTGTCGCGTTCGAGATTGCCGTTGTGCGCAAAAGCCCAGTCGCGGCCCCACAGGCGGCGCACGAAGGGATGGCAGTTCTGGCGGCTGACAGCACCCTGGGTGGCCTTGCGGATGTGCACCAGCACATTGCGTGCGGGGCAATGCGCCTGCTGGAACTGCTGCGCGGTGGCCGAGGTGGCCGAGGCCGTCTCGTCGATCAGCAGCTCGCAACCCTGTTCGGTGAAGTAGGCGACACCCCAGCCATCGGCGTGTTCGTCGGTCTCGCCGCCGCGACGCAGGAAGCCGGCCAGCGAGAAATCGAGGCGGGCGGGCTTCAGCGAATTCATTCCCAGCAACTGGCACATGCGATGACGGGCTTGCGATGACACACAAAAGGATTATCGGGTGTGTTCACGCGCCGGCACAGATGGATTACAGATATGTACTGCATCACGGCACGCATACTTACCTGTCAACGGGCGTCGGCGCACATTTGTTGACACCGTTCAGTCGCCGATTTGCTACGCAGGGCGCCCGTCAACCGCCCTGGCCGGAGCGTTCCCGCCTGGCCTGCTTGCGCAGGGCCTCGCGGCGCTGTCGCTGACGGACTGCATCGACAGGCGCAAGCGCGCCGAGCGGGATGCCGTCCTGGCTGCGCCGCAGCTGTTCGAAGAGCAACAGGCCGTCGGGCCATGGGCCGTGACCGGAATCGACGTTGAGGTGGCCGACAGCGCCCGCATTGACGAGGTGGCTGCCCCAGCGGTCGGCCAGCCAGGCTGCCCGCATCAGGCGCATCCACGGGTCGTTGCGACTGGCGATGAGCACGCTGGGAAACGCGAACGGCAGATCGGGCAGCAGGCGTTCGACGCCGAAACGGTCAGGGTCGGCCGGCGTGACGAACATGGCGCCCGCGACGCGCTCGGGCACCAGGCTCGCCGCATGGGCTGCGGCGAGGCAGCCGAAACTGTGCGCCACGATCCAGGCGCGGCCGCGTACGCGGTCGATCTGCTCGCGCACGGCGCCAGCCCAGCGCAGCAGGTGGGGCGTGTCGGGGTCGTGCTGATCGACCCGCACACAACCGGGCAGGCGGGCTTCGAACCAGCTTTGCCAGTGTGCGGGCGGGCTGCCGTGCAGCCCGGGAACGATCAGCACGGTATCCATCAGAGGGTGGCGATGGACACTTCGGTGGATTTGACGAGGGCCACGACTTCGCTGCCGATCTTCAATTCGAGATTGTCGACAGAGCGAGTGGTGATGACCGAAGTGACGATGCCGGACGCGGTCTGCACATCGATTTCGCTGACGACGTCGCCACGGATGATCTCCTTGACGACACCACGGAACTGGTTGCGGACGTTGATGGCCTGGATGCTCATGATGTTTCCTTCTCTGGGTTGGGGGTATGGATAAAACGTGAATCAGACGGGCAAGTTCAGACGGCCCAGCGAACCTGTTCGACACTGCGGCGCAGGGACTGGTCGCCCAGCTGTTCGTCCTGCACGACGCCGGCCTCGTGCGGCCGGCCCAGCACATGGGCCAGCACCTGTTCTTCGAGCGCAGCGAAACGGGCCGAGCCACGCGGACGCGGCCTCGGCAGATCGACGCGCAGGTCCAGCGTGATCTGCCCCTCGTCGATGAGCACGATGCGGTCGGCGAGTGCGATGGCTTCGCTGACATCGTGGGTCACCAGCAGGGCCGTGAAACCGTGCTCGCGCCACAACCCTTCGATGAGGGTGTGCATCTCGATGCGCGTGAGGGCGTCGAGCGCCCCCAGCGGTTCGTCGAGCAGCAACAGGCGCGGCTTGTGCACCAACGCACGCGCGAGGGCCACACGCTGGCGCTGGCCGCCGGAGAGGCGCGCCGGCCATTCCAGGCGGCGGTCGCGCAGGCCGACCTCGCCGAGTACGTACTCCGCTTCGATGTATTTCTCGGGCGCGAGACCCAGTGCGACGTTGTCGCCGACGCGCTTCCAGGGCAGCAGGCGCGAGTCCTGGAACATGATGCGGATGTCGTCGCGCCTGTCCTGCCGTGCGGCTTCGCCGTCGTACTGCAGGCTGCCTTCCTGACTGGTCTCGAGGCCGGCGACGAGGCGCAGCAAGGTGCTTTTGCCGCAACCGCTGCGGCCGACGATGGCGACGAATTCACCCGGCGTGATGTCGAGGTCGATGCCCTTGAGCACTTCGCGCTCGCCGTAACGTTTGCGCACGCTGCGCAGACTCAGTGCGACGCCTGTACTGCTGCCGGCGACAGCGCTGTTTTCTTGCGGGGTGTAGGAGCTCATGGTGCGTGCCCTCAGGTTGCCGCGTAGTTGGGATTCCAGCGCAGCCAGAAGCGTTCCAGCGCGCGCGCGATGACGTCGGCGAGCTTGCCGAGCAGCGCGTAGAGCAGGATGCCGACCAGCACGATGTCGGTACGCAGGAACTCGCGTGCGTTCATCGTCATGTAGCCGATGCCTTCGGTGGCGGAAATAGTTTCGGAGACGATCAGCAGCACCCACATCAGGCCCAGCGAGAAGCGCAGGCCGACGAGGATGGATGACAGCGCCCCCGGGAAGATGACGTCGCGGTAGAGACGCCAGCCCGTCACGCCATAGCTTTTCGCCATCTCGATGAGGGCCGGGTCCACCGAGCGGATGCCGTGATAGGTGTTGAGGTAGAGCGGGAAGAACACGCCGATGGCGACGATGAAGATCTTGGCCGCCTCGTCGATGCCGAACCACAGGATGACCAGCGGGATCAGTGCCAGCGGCGGCACGTTGCGCACCATCTGCAGAGTGGTATCGAGCAGGGTCTCGGCGCGCTTGAAGGTGCCCGTGATGAGCCCCAGCACCAGGCCCAGGCCACCACCAATGGCGAGCCCGGTGAGCGCCCGCTTCGTGCTGACCAGCACGTGGTGATGCAGCTCGCCGGACTGCAGCAGCTCCCAGCCTGATTTGAAGATGCTGCCCGGCTCGGGCAACACGCGACTGGACAACCAGCCGACGCGTGCTGACAGCTCCCATACGACGAGCAACAACACGGGTAGCAACCAGGGCAGGAGGCGCTTGCTGATGGATGATTTTTTATCGGTGCTCATGGTGGTCAGCTCTGCGAAACCTTGGGCACGAAGTGGTTGGCGATGACTTCACCGAAAGGCCCCGACAGCTTCTGCCCCGGCAGCTTGTCTTGCGCGCTGTGTTCGAGCGGCAGCAAGGGGAAGACCAGTTCGGCGAAGCGGTAGGACTCTTCGAGGTGCGGGTAGCCGGACAGGATGAAAGTGTCGGCTCCCACATCTGCGTACTCCTTGAGGCGCGCCGCGACTTGCTCGGGACTGCCGACCAGTGCCGTACCGGCACCGCCGCGCACGAGGCCCACACCAGCCCACAGGTTGGGGCTGATCTCGAGGTCAGCACGTGAACGCTTGGCGCCGCCGGCATGCAGCGCAGCCATGCGGCGCTGGCCTTCGGAATCCATCTTGGCGAACGCCGATTGCGCGCGCGCCACGGTCTCGTCGTCGAGGCGGCTGATGAGTTTCTCTGCAGCGGCCCAGGCTTCTTCCTCGGTGTCGCGCACGATGACATGCAGACGCACACCGGCGGTGATCTTGCGGCCACGCTTGGCGGCGCGCGCCTTCACGTCGGCCACCTTCTTCGCCACTTCAGCGGGCGGCTCACCCCAGGTGAGGTAGGTGTCGGCGTGCTCGGCAGCAAGCTCGTGCGCGGCTTCCGAGGAACCGCCGAACCACACGGGCGGGTACGGGTTCTGCACCGGCGGGTAGAGCAGCTTGGCACCCTTGACCGACAGGTGCTTGCCTTCGAAGTCGTAAGCCTCACCGGTGTGGCTGTGCGTGTTGATCTCGCGCCAGATGCGGATGAATTCTTCCGACGCTTCGTAGCGCTCGGCGTGCGAGCTGAACACGCCGTCGCCAGCAAGCTCGTTGGGGTCGCCTCCGGTGACGAGGTTGATCAGCAGGCGGCCGCCAGACAAGCGATCGAAGGTCGCAGCCGTGCGCGCACCAAGGCTGGGCTGCACGAGGCCTGGACGCAGGGCGACAAGGAAGCGCAGGTTCTTCGTCGCGCCGATCAGGCTGGCAGTAACGATCCACGGGTCTTCGCACGAGCGGCCGACGGGCGTGAGCACGCCGTAGTAGCCGAGGTTGTCAGCGGCCTGGGCGATCTGGCGCAGGTAGTCGTAGCTGACTTCGCGCGCACCATCGCTGGTGCCGAGGAAGCGGCTGTCGCCGTGGGTGGGGAGGAACCAGAGTACTTTCATGATGATGTTTCCGTCAGTGCTTGAAGGGTCTGTGCTCAGCGGCGTGCGAGATCGTTCGCGGCGGGCTTCCAGGCAATGTCGGCGACCTTCACGGCAGCCGGGATGAGCCCCAGCTGGAAGAAGGTGTCAGCCACCTGTTGCTGGTCAGCCAGCACCTCGGCCGTGATCGGCCGCACCGCGCCCAGCGGGCGACGTGCCAGCACGCGCTCGACGACTTTCTGTTCGAGGCCGAAAGCCTTCGTGAGCAACTGCACGGCCTCGGCTCGGCTTTGCTGTACGTAGCGCTCGGCCTGGCTCAGCTCTTCGAAGATGTCGATCAGCACGCCGCCATTGCGCGCCGCAAAGCCCGAGCTCGCGAGGTAGAAAGTGTTGTTGTTGGAGAGGCCGCGACTGGTGGCGAGCACACGCGCCTTGCCACCCTCTTCGACGGCTGCGTAGTACGGATCCCACACCACCCAGGCATCTACGCTGCCGCGCTCGAATGCGGCGCGTGCATCGGCCGGTGCGAGGTAGACGGGCTGGATGTCGGTCCAGGCCAGCTTCGCGCGCTTGAGCGCCTGCACGGTGAGGAAGTGCGCGCTCGAACCTTTTTGCACGGCAATCTTCTTGCCCTTCAGCTCTTCGAGCGCGCGGATCGGCGAGTCGGCAGGCACGAGTACGGCCGAGGTGTCGGGCTTGGACACTTCCTGGCCGACGTACACGAGGTTCTTGCCTGCGGCCTGTGCAAACACGGGCGGGCTGTCGCCGGTGGCGCCGAAGTCGATACTGCCGACGGCCAGCGCTTCGAGTAATTGTGGTCCGGCTGAGAACTCGATCCAGTTGATCTTCGTTCCCTTGAGGCGCTGCTCAAGCAGACCGCGCTCCTTGAGCACGGTGAGGTTGATGGTGCCTTTCTGATACCCCACGCGGAGTTCAGCCAGGGCGGCCGGTGCGCCCTGGGCATGTACGACGGATGACAGGAGCAAGCTTCCCAACAGGCTGCCCAGCACTGCGAGCAAGCCACGACGACTCTTACGAATGACAAGGTTTCCTGTGTTCATGTTCAGCCTCTCCTGTGTATGCAGATTGCTCAGCGCTTGGGCGGTGCAGCGTCACGCGTCTTGATCGCCTTGGGAATGATCTTCAGCTCGGCGAACACGTCAGCGATCTTCTGTTGCGAGTCGAGCACCGGCTCGGTGATCGCATGCGTGCCGGCGGGGTAGCGGCTCAGGCTCAGCTCCAGCACTTCGACGGGCAGGCCCTGGATCGGTGCGAGCTGTGCCGCAGCGGACTTGATGTTCTTCTCCACCCACGTTGCCTGCTTGTTGCTCTCTTCGAGCAGCAGCGAAACGATGTCCGGACGCTTGGCGGTGAACTCTTTCTCGGCGAGATAGAACTGGTGGTTGCTGACGATGCCTTCGCCATTGACGAGCACGCGCGCGCCGAGCTGCTTCTCAGCTGCGGCGGTGAAGGGGTCCCAGATCACCCAGGCGTCGATGGCGCCCTTCTCGAATGCCGCACGTGCATCAGCCGGCGTCAGGAAGGCAACGTTGATGTCGGTGTACTTCACGCCACCCTTTTCCAGCGCCTTGGCCAGCAGGTAGTGCACGTTCGAGCCCTTGTTCAGCGCGACGCGCTTGCCCTTGAGGTCGGCGACGGACTTGATGGGCGAGTCCTTGGGCACGAGGATGGCCTCGGCCTTGGGTGCGGGCAGCTCGTAACCGACGTAGTGGAAATCTGCACCGGCGGCCTGCGCGACGATGGGCGGCGCCTCACCGACGTAACCGAAGTCGATGGAGCCGACGTTGAGACCTTCGAGCAGTTGCGGGCCGGCGGGGAACTCGACCCACTTCACTTCGATGCCTTGCGGCGCGAGACGCTTCTCCAGCGTGCCTTGCGACTTGATGAGCACCAGGGTGCTGGCGGACTTCTGGTAGCCGATGCGCAGCAGCTTGGGGTTGTAGTCCGCGTGGGCAGCCAGCGGGGCCGCAAGGGCCAGGCCCAGCAGCGCGCCGAGCAGGCCGCGGCGTTTGTTGGAAAGCAGTTTCATTGTTGGCTCCAGTCTTTCTGTGTCGGGGTGGAGATGCGGGAGGTCGCTATGCGCTGTAGCGCACGGCGGAAAAGGGAACGGGCGTGGCCTTGGCATCACGCTGCAACAGGGCTTCACGCTCGGTGCGATGCAGGTGCTCGGTGAGCGCCCGGACTGCGGCGTCGAGACGCTCGTCGATGGCCGGGTCGATCTGCAGCTGCCCTGCCTCGGCGTTCCACTGCAGCTGGCTGTCGATGGCGAACACGCCGGGAATCACGTCACGCGCCCCCAGCGCAGCCAGCACGGGGCGCAGCGAGTAATCGAGTGCGAGGGTGTGGGCCGGGCTGCCGCCGGTGGCGAGTGGCAGGATCACCCGGTTGGCAAAACCGGTCTGCGGCAGCAGATCGAGAAAGGCCTTGAGTACGCCGCTGTAAGCCGCCTTGTAGACCGGCGAAGACAGCACGATGGCGTTGGCCGCGGCGACCTGTGCAAAAGCATCGAGCAGCACCGGGTCGTTGAAATTTGCGTGCAGCAGGGCCTGGGCCGGCAGCTCGCGCACCGACAGGTATTGCGTGGCAATGCCGCGCTGCTGGACACGTTCGCGGACGACGTTGAGGAGCCGCGCACTGCGCGATTCTGCCGAGGGGCTGCCGGAGATGAAAAGTATGCTCATGGAGTGCTAGGCCTGTCTGGATTGCCGCCACTCTAGAGCTCGTCATGACAACGCAGAACGAAGAAATCCTGCGTTCGATATGCCTGTGCCGCCCGCTTAGCTCATGTGAGCTTTGTTGATTTGCTTATGCCTTGCGATGGAATAAGCCCCTGCAAATTGCTTCGTTTGCAGGGCCGCATCGGACCGCTAGATTCGCGTCATCCACCGGACACGTTGCTGAAGGGAGCCCGTGATGAATGCCTTGATCGTTGGCGCAGACCGCATCGAACCCATCCGCCAGGAGCTGGAACGCCAAGGCATCAGCCGCTGCCTGCACTGGTCCGGGCGCACGGTCGGTGACACGCGCCGCCAGGTTCCCGACAACACGCGAGTCATCGTGGTCATCTGTGACCGTCTCAATCATCAGCTGCTCAACAGCGTGCGCAAACAGGCCGGCAAGCTGGGCGTGCCGGTAATCTATGCGCGCCATTCGCTGATCGAGGTGCGCAGCAAGCTGCAGACGCTGGCTGAAGCGGCCTGACATGGGCTGCGTCCGCTGTGCGTGCTGCCGGCGCATCCACTGAAGCCCCGTTCGCGGCATGAACGACACCACGCAACTCTCCACGCGGCAGATCAACGCGCTGCGCATGGTGCTCGAACGGCGTGACTTCTCGGCACGCGAAGTCGCCGACATCGAGTACGCCGAGATGCTGCGCGCGCCGGGCCTGGGCGAAAAGGGCTTGCGTGCGATCCGCGACTGGCTCGCGTCGCAAGGCCTGAACTTCCGCAACGCCCCCAGCGATGATCCTTCGCCACGCGTGACTGCGCTGCGCAGGAAGCGCCTCGAACGCGCCATCGCCCTGCTGGAGATGCATGGCTACCGTGTCGAGGGGCCTGACTTCGACTGAGGCACGCAGGGTGGATAAGCACAGCGCATCCACCATCTTCTCCCCCAGCGCGTGGATGCGCTGCGCTTATCCACCCTACACAAGCCGACGCGCAGCGCGCCGCACAAAAAAGGCCATCCCTGCGGATGGCCTTTTCATTACGGCACAACACAAACACTCACTGCGCCACGCCGAAGCCCCCATTGTTCTCGACGCACTGGCGTTCGTAGTTCTCCAGCACAGGCGTCTTGCCGGGCTTGCTGCCGGCGGCCAGCACGACGGGCTTGAGGAAGTTGTTCCAGTCGTCGTAGGCAAAGGCTTCGACACGCCGCAGCGGCACCTCGATGGTGACCGGCTGCAAAAACACCGTGGGGTCGGTGATCTGCGCTGTGTAGTAGTAGCGCTCGCGGTTGTTGTCGAACACGTAGCGCTCGGTGATGTGCGCGTTCTCGCTGTAGAACTCGGCCGAGCGGCCGAGACGCGCCTTGGCGTTGTCGTTGGCGACATCGACGACCAAGGTGTTGCCGTCCCAGTAGCCAATCGAATCGCCGTTCCACAACTTGATGTTGGCCGGCAGGTGTTTCTGGTGCTGGCCGATGCGGATCAGGCGGTAGCCCGAATCGAACAGGAACAGCACGTAGCCCGGGTACTGGCGCACTTCGTGGCCATGCCACAGGAAGGACTTGATCGGGCCACCCGGTGCGCAGCGTGCGAAGGTCTCTATGTGCTCGGGCCGCTTCGGATCGGCGAAGTTGTCGCGCAGCTCCTTGTGGCGCTCGGCCGCCCAGGGCAGGTAGGGCAGCTTGCCGTCGGCAGGTTCGATCACGCGGCTGCCCGCACGCGGCTTGCTGGGGTCGGCGTTGCGACCGCCGCCCTGCGGTTGCGTGAGGTTGGCGTGGTTGGCAATGGTGTTCGAGTAGTGGCCCTGCACGTCGGGCTGGCCGTCGGGCAGATGCGGGCCTTTCCATTTGCCCGGTGCCACGCGGTAGACGTAGTTCTCGCGTTCGAACTTCGGCAGCTTGGCCGCAGCCGGCGCCTGTTGTGCCAGTGCGGGCAGGCTGAAGGCCAGCAGCAGTACGGTGGTGTATCGAGTCAGTGTCATCGCTCAGTCCTTCACAGGCAGCGGGTAGTACTTGTCGTAGGGATGCGTGTAGCAGTAGTTCTCGATGAGCTGCTGGCCGGGTTCGCGCAGGCGGTAGAGCGTCACGTTGAGGCTCCACGGGCGGCTGTACACCTTGGGGTCTTCAATGGTGGCGCGGTAGGCGATGGTGTTGGCGTCGAGGTACTTCCAGCGCTCGACGACATGCAGCTGATCGCTGTGGTGATTGCCGGCGCGGTCCAGCCAGGTGTCTTCGAGGAAGTGCTTGACGTCAACGACCAGGGTGTCGCCTTCCCACTTGCCGCGCGAATCACCGAGCCACCAGTCGTTCGGGTCGGCCGGATGGTCGGTGCCATTGGTGTGGATGGTGCGCACCGCGTAGCCGAACTGCGGCAGCACGAGCAGGTCGCGTGGCCGCTGGAAGATCTGGAACGGCTCTGGGTAGTACACCTGTCTCGGCACGCCCAGCGCAAAGCACTTCAGGCGCGGGTCCTGCGTTGTGCGGTTGGCGAAGTTTTTCTTCTTCTGCTCCAGCGCTGCCGGCAGGTAGGGAATCACGTCACCTTCGACCACGCCGCGCCCGGGTGGCGCATCGGGTCGACCAGCATGCGGTTCGAGGTCGTAATCGGCGGCACTGAGCGACTGCCAGAAACCGCTGAAGTCCGGCTTGCCGTTGGCGCCACGCGGGATCTTGCCGGCTGCGTTTCCAACCGGGTTGCCAGCGGAGTTACCAACCTGGTTCGTCGCCGCATCGGCGTACGGCATCAGCAACAAGGCGGCCAGCGTGCTGGCTGCGACGAGCAGGAAACGGGCGTAACGGGTGTGCAGGCGCAGTGCGGCCTGCGGAGAATGACTTGGCATCAGGTCTGGCTCCTTGGTCGTTGTCTGCTTACTGCGCAGGCGCGTCTTGCGCCCCACCGGTCTGGAAGACCTTGCCGTCAGCCAGGGTGATGGATGTGGAGTAGCCGAAGGCCTGTCCGTTCTTGGAGCGGAAACCCTTGATGCGCACCTGTGCGCCGACGGGCAGGGACTGCTTGGTGAGCCCCTTCTGCTCAAGCGAGAACGGTGCGCCGAATTCGAAGCCCCAGTTGGTCACGCTGCCATCAGCGTTCTTGACGTCGAGGTAGAGCCAGCTATGCGGATTGACCCAACGCCCCTTGGTAACGACACCCGTCACTTCGATGGGTTGCTGAGCGTCGAACTCGGCGCTGAAGGCATGGTGGGCCTGCACGGACGATGCACCGCCAAAAATAGCGGTGGAAGCAGCGGCGGCAGCCAGCGCGAAGCGGAAGGCGCTGCGGGAAGCGGTATTGCGATTCATGTGCGGTACTCCTGCGTAGCAAGCATTGGCATGCTCGCTGCGCTTGTGGTGAAGAAATGCCGGTGCGCTTGCCCGCACCGGCAACAGGCTTACAACTTGGAACGGAAGGCCAGCCCCAGGTAACGCGGCGCGCCGATCTGGTAGCTGGTGGCACCGGTCGAGGTGTAGGTGCCCTTGCTGGTCGCGTACTTCGTATCGAAGAGGTTCTTGGCGACGAAGGAGATCTCCCACTTCTTGTCCAGACCACCGATACCCAGCGACAGGTTGGTGATGTTGTAGGCCTTCTGCCAGGTGAAGGCGGCCTGGTTGGTGGCGAGGTAGGTGCCGGACAGGTAGCTGTTCGACAGCGTCACGCGACCGAGGTAGCCCACCACCGGTGCCTGGTAGTTGGCACCGACGTTGAGGCTGCGCTTGGGTGCGTTATGCAGCTGCTTGCCGTCCAGGTTGTCGGTACCCGCTGCACCCGCGTACTGCGACAGCGAGGTATCGACGTCAGGCTTGGCAACGCGGAACTCGCCGTTGTACTTCGCCTGGTTGTAGGAGGCGTTGGCACTCAGTGCGAGCTCCTTGGTCGCCTGCAGGTTCGACTCCAGCTCGATGCCGCGCGCTTTCACACCCGGTGCATTGGTCCACTGGTTGCGATAGGTGATGCCGTCGCTCTGCAGCACGCTGACCTGGGTCTGGTAGTCCGTGATCTTGGTCTGGTAGAGGTTGGTGTTGAACTGCAGGCGGCGGTTGAACAGCAGGCTCTTGAAGCCCAGCTCGTAGTCGAGCGACTTCTCGGAACGCAGGTTGGACGGCACGCGACTCGTCGACGAAGTCCAGGCCACCACGCCCGACTTGATGCCACGACCCACCGAGGAGTACAGCAGCACGTTGTCGTTGAGCTTGTAGCTCGGGCCGAGGTTCCACGCCGTGAGGATGGCGTCGATGTTCTCGCCGTTGCTGAAGTCGAACGGCGTGTTCACGCTGTTGGCACGGATCGCCTGTGCGGCGCTGATCTGCCCTGCACTCGCGCCGTTGGCAGCCCCCAGCGCAGCAAGGTCCACACCGGGCCGGTCAAGCTGCTGGCTGATGCGGTTGGTCTTGCGCTCCTTGGTGACGCGCAGGCCCGAGGTGAAGGTGGCCTTGTTGGTGATGTGCCAATCGGTCTGGCCGTAACCAGCCAGGCTGCGCACGCGCGCATCGGTCACCGAGGACTGGTAGATGCCATCCAGCGAGGCACGCATCAGCTCGCGCCCTGCGGCGTTGGTGATCAGCGTGTTGTATTGCGAGTTGGAGGCATTCCAGGCGCCGGCATCCGGCCCGTAGTACGAGGGGTCATCGCTGTAAACGCGGGCATCGAGGTAGTAGCCACCGATCTGGTAATCGAGCTTCTTGTCCGCGCCCGGGGTGGAGGCGAAGCGCAGTTCCTGCGACAGCTGGCGGTTCCACAGTTGCTGGCCGCCGTTGCTGATGTAGAACTGGTCGTAGTTGCCACCGTTCTTGATGTCGAAGTCCTGGTAGCGATAGGCACTGATCGAGGTCAGCGCGTGGCCTTCGAAGCGCTGGTCGAACTGCGCCGAGAGGCCCTGCTGGTTGGTGATCTGCGGACGAGCCTCGGAGTTGCCGAAGTCGGTCTGGCCCAGACGCGGCTGGTAGAACCGTGCCATCGGCATTGTGGAACCAGGCCGCACGCTGCGCGAACTTGCCGAGGTAACCGTAGTTCACGTAGCTGCCACCGTAGCCGGCAGGTGCCGTGACCGTGGGGCGTGCAATGCCGTCAGCCCAGGTTGCGGGGCCGTTGTCCCACTGGAAACCGAGGTTGGTGCGTTCATCCGAGCGCAGCTTGTCGAAGATGAAGCGGCCGCTGAGATCATTGGTTGGCGTCCACAACAGCTGGAAGCGCCCGGCGATCTTGTTGGTCTCGTTCCAGGTCTCCTTCGAACGGCCTTGCGACTGGTAGGTGTTGGTGTAGAGGCCGTTGGCACGGTCGACCACGAAGGTCGTGCGATAGGCAAGACCACCATCGACCAGCGGCCCCGTTGCCGAGAACTTGCCACCCAGGGTGTTGAGCTCGCCCGTGTTGAGTTCGAACGATGAAGCCGGTGTGAAGCTGGGGCCCTTGGTGACGATGTTCACCGCGCCCAGCGTGGTGTTCTTGCCCATCAGCGTGCCCTGCGGGCCGCGCAGCACCTCGATGCGATCAAGGTCCACGTAGTCGTTCCAGGCCTGCCCCGCGTAGTACAGCGGCACGCCGTCGACGATCACGCCCACGCTGCCTTCGGCCGAATCATTGGCGCCGTTGCGGCCGACACCGCGGATCGAGATGCTGACCTTGCGCGCGTTCTCGCCCGGCGGGTTGATGCGCAGGTTGGGCGCTTTGCCCGGCAAGTCCCACACGCTCTTGGCGTCATCGCGTTCGAGCTGCGCACCGCCGATGACCTGCACCGGCAGCGGCACGTCCTGCGCGATCTCTTCGCGGTTGCGCGAAGTGATCACGACGGTATCGAGTTCGACGGGCTTGTCTTTGACTTCCTTCTTGTCCTTGTTGTCGTCCTTGGCAGCAGCAGCGGGAGCCGGCGCAGCCGCGGGCTTCACTTCAGCAGCCGGTGCGCCTTTCGCAGCCTGCAGCTCATTGCGCAGACGCGCGATCTCGGCCTTGAGCTCGGCCACGCTGGGTTCGTCAGCCGCGTGAACCGGGCTGCTGGCGAGGATGGATACGCCAGCGACGATGCCGGCGGTCGAGGCGATGACACGCTGTCGGACCCGCGAGGATGCGGGCGCTACGGACCGTGTGCGACGGCCGTTCTTCTGATGCTTCATGCAGCTTCTCTCCCTGAAAGAATGCGTTCTGGTTGCAAACGGGGAGAGCTCACTGCAACGGCCATGCCAGAACATCAACAATGCTTATGGCATTCATGGAATGGCGTCGCTGGAATGCGGCGCAGCCTTGCTGGCTGCGGAGCTACGCTTTATCGAAGCGATTCAGCTATGGATATACGCAACACCGCGCACGTGCTGTCTGCCTCGTCCACTGCAGCATTCGGCACAGCGCTGTCGGTTTGCTGCCTGCATTGCAACAGCTGTGATGCGCGGCGCGCAGGCGCTCGTTGTTTGTTGAAATTCCAGCATGCGACACGCAAGCTGCTGCGCGGTTCGCAACACGCACTGCGCATCACGTCTCTGCACAACGCCGCCCAAGCAATGCCATGTGCATTTCATTAGCAATGCAGAGAACAATATAAAAACGGCAATCAGCCACTTGGATGCGAAATCCTGCGACGGCTGCAACACACGGCGCACCCGCCACCCGGTGCTGGCACGATCGCTGCACATGGCCTGACCTGCAGCCCTGTGCAGCCCGTTTCTGCACAGCGGCTCCTTTTCTTTCTTCAGGGAGTCACACCATGCGCAATGCCCAGCATCTCAGCCATCGTCTCGCCACTTTCCTCGTCGCTGTCGCCAGCCTCGGTCTCGCACCGCAGGGCCATGCCCAGCAGGCCCCCGCAGCGCCCGCCGCCGCGGCACCCGCATACAAGGCGAAGACCCCCAAGCTCAACCGCGCACAGATCGATGACCTGCTGACGCGTCCCGACAGCGTGGTCTTCGTCGACGTGCGCCGTCCCGACGAGCTGACCGCCAACGGTGGCTTCCCGGTCTACCTGAGCATCCAGAACAAGGATCTGGAGAAGAACCTGTCCTTCATTCCGCGGGACCGCTTCATCGTGACGGTCTCCAACCACGCGGGGCGCGCCGGTGCGGCTGCCGACCTGCTGGCCTCCAAGGGCTTCAAGCTCGCTGGCGCAGCCGGCGCGCAGGACTACGAAGCCGAAGGCGGCACGCTGAGCAAGATCACGCCGCCTGCACCGCGCCCCGCTGCAGCAGCGCCGGCTGCTCCGGCACCGACGGCCGCAGCGGCGAAGTAAGCCCCGGCCCGCGGTGCGCTACCGGGGGGTAGCGCACCGCCCGTGGCCTCTCACGATCCGGCGTCGGCGCAAAGCCTTGCACGCCCTCGCATCAGCTCATCACAACAATCCGGCAGGAGCGCATCCATGTCACTCACCTCACTGGCCGAGCAGATCTCTGGCTCGGCCATCGGCACCGCCATTGCGGAATCCTCGCTGGCCTTTCCCATCATCGAAGGTCTGCACCTCGTCGGCCTCGCGCTGTCGGTCGGCCTGCTGTTCATCACCGACCTGCGCCTGCTCAACCTGTTCCTGCGCGCCGTGCCCGTCGAAGACGTACTGCGGCAGCTGCGGCCCTGGGTGCTGGGCGGTTTCGCGCTGACCTTCATCACCGGAATCCTGCTGTTCTGGGCCATGGCCGACGTGCTGATCGCCAACCCGGCCTTCCCCGTGAAGCTGGTCTTCATCGCGCTGGCCGGCATCAATGCGCTGGTGTTCGAAGCGCGCCTCGGCCGCCGCGTCAGCGAGTGGTCTGCGCAGCCGGTCTACCCGCGCGGCGTGCGCATCGCGGCGGCGACCTCGCTGGCCTCGTGGTCCGTCGTGATCATCGCCGGCCGCCTGATTCCCTACATCCGCTAAGCACGGGGGCACATGACATGAGCACATTCGAAATTTTCCAGGCCGTGCAGGACAGCAGCTTCGGCCACTTCATCGGTCACCAGAGTCACTGGGTCGGTGCCGTCGTGCAGATGTTCCACATCGCCGGGCTGATCTCGCTGCTCGCCGGCATCCTGCTGGTGAGCCTGCGCCTGCTGGGCGTGGGCCTGCACACCGCACCGCTGACGCGGCTGGCCTCCGCGGCGACACCGCTGATCGCCACGGGCGCGGTACTGCTGCTGGTGTCCGGCCTGTTCATCTTCATTCCCAGCGCGACGCTCTACGCGCCCAACCCGGCGTTCTGGGCCAAGGTCGTCCTGCTGCTCGCGGCCCTCATCGTGCACTTCACGCTTTACCGCAAGGCCACCGCGAGCGATTCGCCCAACCCCACCCTCGCACGCTTTGCCGGCGTGCTGAGCATCAGCCTGTGGTTCAGCGTCGGCTTCGCCGGCCGCGCCATCGGCTTCATGTAACCGGAGTCTTCGTGAACACCCGTCTTCATCAAACCCTGCTGGCCGTCGCCCTGGCCAGCCTCATCACCGCATGCAGCCAGGACAAGGCCGCCACAACGAACACTACCCCTGCAGTGCCCTCGCAGGAACCGGTCGCCAGCTTCCAGGAGCTCATGAAGTACGTCGTCGACCCGACCGCCGATGACTTGTGGAACGCCGTCTCCAGCGAGATCACGAAGAAGGGCATCGTCGAGACGCAACCGCGCAACGACGAAGAGTGGGAGGCCCTGCGCCGCCACGCCTTCACGCTGATCGAAGCGGGCAACCTGCTGACCGTCGAAGGACGCCCCATCGTGCATGGCAACGCCACGACGTCCGAAACACCGGAGGAATGGGGTCCTGAACAGATCGCCAAGGCCTTTGCCGAGCAACGCCCGCAGCTCATCGCCAACGCCAAACTGTTCCGCGACACCACGCAGCACCTGCTCGCCGCCATCGACGCGCGCGACGTGAAGGCCTACAGCAAGGCCGGCGCCGAGCTGGACGCCGCCTGCGAAGCCTGCCACGTGCAGTTCTGGTACCCCGACTCGGTCAAGAAGCACCGCGGCACGCCCTGAACACACCGCTTTCACATGGCGCGACCGCGCCAGTCCACTTCCACTCCTTGCGAGAACACATCATGCACAAGTCCATCCGCCATTGCGTCACCCAGCTGAGCCTCACCTGCCTGAGTCTAGCCGTCATCGTGCCGACCAGCCATGCACAGACAGCGCCCGCCACACCGCCAGCACCGGCACGCGGCCCCTCGCTGGAACTCGCTCTCGAAGCCGCCCGCACCGTCGTCAACAGCTGCCTCGCCATCGACCAAAAGATCGGCGTCAGCGTGCTCGACTCGGCCGGTGTGCCGCGCGTCGTACTCGCTGCCGACGGCGCATCGCCGCGCGGCGTGCAGTCCGGCAATGCCAAGGCGCTGACCACGCTGGCTTTCAAGCAGCCGTCCGGCCAGCTCGGTGAAGCCATCAAGACCGACAAGTCGCTCGCCGACAAGGTGGCGGCCGACAGCAGCTACGCCCCGCGTGCTGGCGGCGTGCTGCTCAAGGTCGGTGACGAGATCGTCGGCGCCATCGGCGTGGGCGGCGCGCGCGGCAGCGAGAAGGATGAAGCCTGCGCGCTGGCCGGCGTGCAGAAGATCCAGGCGCGCCTGAAGTGAGTCTGCAGCCAGGCACGGAGTACGCACGATGAGTTACGCGCAGTACGCAGGCGATGGACGTCGCAATTACGCTGGCATTTCAGCCGTCGTCGCCCTGCATGTCGTCATCGTCTACGCGCTGGCCAACGGGCTGGGGCGGCAGGTCATCGAGGTGCTCAAGAAGCCGCTCGAAGTGGCCATCGTCGACCAGGTGAAGGTGGAACCACCGCCGCCTCCACCCCCACCGCCGCCCCAGGCGCGACAGGCGCCACCGCCGACCAACACGCCTCCCCCGCCGGCCTACGTGCCGCCGCCCGAGGTCGTCGTTCAGGCCGCACCCGTGGAAACCACGGTCACCGCCACGGTGCAGGCACCGCCACCACCGCCCGTAGTGGCCGCGCCCCCTGCCCCGCCCGCCCCGCCAGCACCACCGGCCGAGCCCGTGAAGCCCCGCGTGGTCGACGCAGCCAAGGCCTGCCCGACCTACAAGGACACGCTGAGCCGCCTCGCCAGCCTCGCCGACAAGCAGGGCTGGAGCGGCGACATCAAGGTCGACATCACGGTCGCGGCCGACGGCCACATCAGCGAAGTGATCGTCGCCAGCTCGACCAGCAAGATCCTCAACAACCCGGTCGTTGCTGCGGTCTCGAAACTGGTCTGCGAAGGCCAGGGACAGCCCGTCAGCGTGCGCATCCCGCTGAGCTTCCGCCGTGAGTGAGCGCAGGCCGATACGTCAATCCACTTCACACATCTTCCCGGAGAGAAACACCATGAATCACCGCATCCCCACCCTGCTGCTGGCCGCCCTCGCGCTGACGGCGGGCCTTGCCCTCAATCCCGCAGCGGCCAGCGAAGCCGCGACCGCCGCCGTCGAAAATCCCTATGGCCTCGACGCGCTATGGAAAGGCGGCGACTTCGTCACCAAGGGCACGCTGGGCATCCTCGTCATCATGTCGCTGGGCAGCTGGTACATCCTGATCACCAAGTTCCTGGAGCAATCGCGGGTCTACAAGCAGGCGCGCGCTGCTGACAACGCCTTCGTCTCGGCCGTCACCGTGCGCGAAGCCATCGACGCGCTCGAAGATGGCAGCCCCTTCCACTACATCACGCACGCCACGGCTGACGCGACGGCCAACCACCGCGGCCTGTTCGGTCACATCGACCTCAACACCTGGGTGACGCAGGCCATCCAGCTCGCCATCGAGAGCATCCAGAGCCGCTTGCAGGGTGGCCTCGCCTTCCTCGCCACGGTAGGCTCGACAGCGCCCTTCGTGGGCCTGTTCGGCACGGTGTGGGGCATCTACCACGCACTCACGGCCATCGGCATCGCGGGGCAAGCCTCCATCGACAAGGTCGCCGGCCCGGTTGGTGAAGCGCTGATCATGACGGCCATCGGCCTCGCCGTCGCCGTGCCGGCCGTGCTCGGCTACAACTGGCTGGTTCGCCGCAACAAGGCTGCGCTGGAGAAAGTGCGCGCCTTCGGCGTGCGCCTGCACGGCGTGGTGCTGGGCGACGAATCGAATGCGCAGATCCAGCTGCCGGTGCGCCGCGACACCGCCCGGAAAGTCGTCAACGTGGCCTTCTCGAACTGAGCCATGGCCATCTCGCTCAACACCGGGGCCGAAGACGAAGTCGTCTCGGCCATCAACACCACACCGCTGGTGGACGTGATGCTGGTGCTGCTGATCATCTTCCTGATCACCATCCCCGTCGTCGCCCACACGGTGCCCGTCGACCTGCCCAGGGAGAGCAACCAGCCACGCCTGACGCGACCCGAGAACATCAACATCTCCGTCGCACGCGACGGCCAGGTGTACTGGGACGAGCAGCGCGTTGCCGACAACGCAGCCCTGCTCGAGCGTTTCAAGCGCGTCTCGCAGGCCGAGCCACAACCCGAGCTGCAGATCCGCGGTGATGGCAATGCGCAATACGAACACGTGGGCCGCGTCGTGCTGGCCGCACAGCGCGCTGGCATCCGCAAGATCGGCTTCATCACCGAACCGCCACCGCGCGGCTGAAAGGAACGCTCATGGGAATGAACGTCGGCAACGGCGACAGCAACGGGGACGATCCCGAAGTACTCGCCGAGATCAACACCACCCCGCTCATCGACGTGATGCTGGTGCTGCTGATCATGCTCATCATCACCATCCCCATCCAGCTGCACGCGGTGAACCTGGATATGCCATCCGGCAATCCACCACCGCCCGCCGCACCGCCCGAGGTCGTGCGCCTGGATATCGACGCAGACGGCCGCATCCGCTGGAACGGCGAACAGCTCGCCGCCGGTGACGCACTGGAAAGCCGCCTCGCAACGGCCGCCGCGCAAACCGTGCAGCCCGAGCTGCACATCCGCCCGGACCGCCACGCGGCCTACCGCAGCGTCGCCTACGTCATGGCCGCCGTGCAACGCCGTGGCCTGACAAAGATAGGCATTGCGGGCGGCGAGCAGTTCTTGTGAGTCCGTTGGCGGTGCGCTGAGGCGCCTGCACAAGGAGTTGGGGCCGGTTGCTCTGCAACCGGCCCTCTTTTTTTCCATCGCATTCCCTGCGCCACCCGCCAGAAAACCGGCGTTGCAAGGCCAGCGCTGGGCGCGTGGATGCGCTGCGCTTATCCACCCTGCAAAAGCGAAGGCGGCTTGTTGTGCCGAAGTGGCGCAGCGCTACCGGTACGAGATGTCAGCGTAGGGTGGATAAGCGCAGCGCATCCACCATGCCACTCACCCCACAAGGCCAAAGCAGGGGCTCCCGCACTCCGGCATCCAGCCCCCGAATCATCGACCACGAACAACCACGGCAGCGTTTGCACAAGGCAACCAGGTCGGCATCTTTGACCGCTCACGACACCCGCGCTTGAGGGCGCCACGCCTCAGCCTCCAACGAACGCGGGAATCCACAGGGCTTTTGCGCCAGCAAAAGCTGGCCCTGCGGCCACGGGTTTACGCAGCACACAGCCACTCGCCTGCAGCGAGGCAGTGGATTCCCGCCTGTGCGGGAATGACCCCGTTTGCAAACCGCGAAGGGAATCCACAAAGCAAAAAAAGAGGGCTGCCGAAGCAGCCCTCTTTTGAGGTGAAGAAGGTACGACTTACTTGACCGCGTAGATCTGGTCGAAGGTGCCACCATCCGCGAAGTGCGTGGCCTGTGCCTTCTGCCAGCCACCGAAGACCTTGTCGATGGTCACCAGCTTGACCGGTGCGAACGTCTTCTCGTACTTCTTCGCCACGGCCGGGTCGATCGGGCGATAGTAGTTCTGCGCGGCGATTTCCTGACCTTGCGGCGTGTAGAGGTATTCGAGGTAAGCCTGGGCCTGCTTGCGTGTGCCGCGCTTGTCGACCACTTTGTCGACGATGGTCACGGGCGGTTCGGCGAGGATGGATTGCGAAGGCACGACGATGTCGAACTTGTCCGGACCCAGCTCCTTCACTGCGAGGTAGGCCTCGTTCTCCCAGGCCAGCAGCACGTCACCGATGCCGCGCTCGACGAAGGTCGTCGTCGAACCACGGGCGCCGGAGTCCAGCACCTTCACGTTGCCGTAGATAGCCTTCACGAAGTCCTTGGCCTTGGCGTCGTTGCCGCCCGGCTGTGCCAGCGCGTAAGCCCAGGCTGCGAGGTAGTTCCAGCGCGCGCCGCCCGAGGTCTTGGGGTTGGGGGTGATCACGCCGATGTTCGGCTTGACGAGGTCGCTCCAGTCCTTGATGGCCTTGGGGTTGCCCTTGCGCACCAGGAACACGATGGTCGAGGTGTAAGGCGAGGCGTTGTGCGGCAGACGCTTCTGCCAGTCAGCCGGGATCAACTTGCCGATGCTGTTGAGCTCGTCGATGTCGTAGGCCAGTGCCAGCGTGGCAACGTCGGCATCCAGACCGTCGATGACGGCACGTGCCTGCTTGCCCGAACCGCCGTGCGATTGCTTGATCGTCACGGTTTCGCCGGTCTTGGCCTTCCAGTTGGCGGCGAAGGCCTTGTTGAAGTCTTCGTAGAGCTCGCGGGTCGGGTCGTACGAGACGTTGAGCAGGGTGACCTGGGCAAAGGCGGCCGAAGCGCTCAGGGCCACAACGCTGGCCAATACGGCGCGACGGATAAGGCTGGAATTCATGGTGCGTCCTCACTGTGTGAATGTTTTGCCCCGTGGGGCATGGAACGCACTCTATGAGGACCGCTTTATGAACAAAACCAAGAAAATCTGCGTTGCTTATCTCGAAGCCCGGTTTCTGAGGGTCGAAACGCTCAGAGCCGGTAAGCACTGACGAAGCGCTGCATCTCCCCCGCCAGACTGTCGAGCTGGCGCGCCGAATCGGCACTGCCCGAGGCGGCGGCCGTGCATTCCTCGGCCATCTGGGCGATGCGCTCAACCTGCTGGGCGATGTTGGTCATCGCCGAGGACTGCTCGGCAATGGCATCGGCAATCTCGCCGACGACTTCCACCGCCGCGCCACTGTCGCGGCCGATGTGGGCAATCGCCTCGCTGGCCTGTCCGGCGCGCTCGACGCCACGGCTGACGCGTTCGACGGTCTGGTCCATGACGCCCACGACGTCTTGCGCGCTGCCGCGCACGGCTTCGACCAGCGCCGTGATGTCCTGTGTTCAACTTGGCCGTGCGCTCGGCAAGCTTGCGCACTTCGTCGGCCACCACGGCAAAGCCACGGCCCTGCTCGCCGGCGCGGGCCGCTTCGATGGCGGCGTTGAGCGCCAGCAGGTTGGTCTGGTCGGCCACCTCGCGAATCACCGAGACCATGCCCGAGATGTTGTTGCTCTGCTCGCCAAGGACGCGGATCGAGGACGAGGTGTTTTCCACCGTCGTGGCGATGCCATTGATGTCGGCGACGGTCTGTTCGATGGTGCGCGCACCGGCCTCGGCGACCTTGCCGGACTCGCGCGAGATGCGGTTGGCGTCACCCGCCCTGTCGCTGACATGGGCGATGCTGACCGTCATCTGCTCGACAGCAGCAGCCATCTGCGCGGCCGAAGCACTCTGCTGGTCGGCCGCATGGGCTACTTCAGAAGCCGTGCGTGCCAGCTCGGTCGAGGCTTGCGAGACCTTGCCGGCGTTCTGTGCCACTTCCTTCATGCCGCCATGCAGGCTGTTGACGAGGCTGTTGAAGGCTTTGGCGATGGTGCCGATCTCGTCCTGTTGCACGATGGGGGCGCGCAGGGACAGATCCTTGTCGCGCTGCATGCGCAAGACCGTGTCGCTGAAAGACGAGACCGAGGCTCGGATGCTCTTCTGCGTCCACAGCGTCACGCCCACCACGGCGATCAGGCCCAGCACGCAGGCCACCAGGCCGATCCAGCGGCCTGTTGTCGCCAGTGCATGAGCGTCTTTCTGTTCCGTATCCAGCAGTTTGTGATTGAAGGCCCGATGGGCCTCCAGCGCTTCCATGGCCTTGCCCGCTGGTGGCCGCATGGTGCGGTCAGCGAGGTCGGTGGCACTCATGCGTTCGAAGGCCTTGGCCTTCTCGATGATGGGCGGCAGCGTGGCGAAGAATTCGCTGAGTCGTGCGCGGTCTTCGGACAGCAGGCGGCGATCTTCGTCGCTGGAGACCAGCTTTTCGTAGGCATCGAGCTGTTTCTCCAGCTCGGCTTGCGATTCGCCCATGCGCTTGGTGGCCGCGTCGATCTCGTTGACCGGCGCACTGATGAGGGTGCGCACGCCCAGCATGACGCGCATCAGGTTCAGTTGCGCGCCGGACAGGGTCTCGACGCTGGGCACGGCTTCCTGCGTGATGGTGTCCAGCGCGCCGGCGAGGCGGAAAGTCGAGCCTTCGCCGAAGCCGGCAACCAGTACGAGCGCCACGACCGAGGCGCCGGCCATGGCGAAAATCCGTTGGGTAATGTTGAGTTGCATGAAAACCCCCGACATGTCTGCTGACTCGGGGGTTTACGACAGGACAGCGGCATCCTTGAGGCAGGTGAAACCCTGTCCTGGCGGCGGCCCGCGCCGCAGCTGGCTAGCGCCTCAGTGCGCCTCGTTCCAGCTGGCGCCGGAGCCGGCTTCGACCAGCAGGGGCACTTTGAGCTGGGCGACGCCGCCCATGATCTGTGGCAGCTCGGCCTTGACGCGCTCCAGTTCGGCGTCCGGCACTTCGAGGATCAGTTCGTCATGCACCTGCAGCAGCAGCTTGCTTTGCAGGCTTTCGCGTTGCAGCCAGTCGGCAGTGGCACGCATGGCGAGCTTGACGATGTCGGCCGCCGTGCCCTGCATGGGCGCATTGATGGCGGCGCGCTCGGCGCCCTGGCGGCGGCCGACGTTGGAGGACTTGATCTCGGGCAGGTACAGGCGGCGGCCGAAGACAGTCTCGACGTAGGCATTCTCGCGTGCCGAAGCGCGCGTCTCTTCCATGTAGCGCGCCACGCCGGGATAGCGCGCGAAGTAACGGTCGATGTAGAGCTGGGCGGCGCTGCGTTCGACGTCGATCTGCTTGGCGAGGCCGAAGGCGCTCATGCCGTAGATGAGGCCGAAGTTGATGGCCTTGGCATAGCGGCGCTGATCGCTCGTGACTTCACCAACAGGCACGCCGAACACTTCGGCTGCCGTGGCGCGGTGCACGTCTTCGCCGCGCGCGAAGGCACCGAGCAGGCCTTCATCGCCAGAGAGGTGGGCCATGATGCGCAGTTCGATCTGCGAGTAGTCGGCCGACACGATGTGGTGGCCGCGCGGTGCGATGAAGGCGGCACGGATGCGGCGGCCGTCTTCGGTGCGCACGGGAATGTTCTGCAGGTTGGGGTCAGTACTCGCGAGGCGGCCGGTGATGGCGCCGGTCTGCGAGAAGCTGGTGTGCACGCGACCGGTCTGCGGATTGACCATGCGCGGCAGCTTGTCGGTGTACGTGTTCTTGAGCTTGGCGAGACCACGGTGTTCGAGAATCACGCGCGGCAGGGGGTAGTCCAGCGCCAGTTGAGCGAGCACTTCTTCGTCGGTCGATGGTGCGCCGCTGGGCGTCTTCTTCAGCACGGGCAGGCGGTCGCGTTCGAACAGCAGTTCCTGGATTTGCTTGGGGCTGCCGAGGTTGAAAGGCTGGCCGGCAATTTCGTAGGCCTCGCGCTCGAGGTCCATCATGCGGCGGCCCAGCTCGTCGCTCTGCTGCGCGAGCAGGAAGGCGTCGACCAGTACGCCGTTGCGCTCCATCTGCCACAGCACGTCGAGCACGGGCATCTCGATGTCGCGATAGACGCGCATGAGGCCTTCTTCGGGCTGCAGCTTCGGCAACAGCACGTTGTGCACCTGCAGGGTCACATCGGCGTCCTCCGCCGAGTACTCGGCGGCACGCCCCAGCTCGACTTCGGCGAAGCTGATCTGCTTGGCGCCCTTGCCGGTGAGCTCGGTGTAGGACAGCACATTGAGCCCGAGGTGACGATTGCACAGCGTCTCGAGGTCGTGGTTCTTGTCGCTCTCCCACGCGGCCGATTCGAGCAGCGTGTCGTGCGCAATGCCGTTCAGCGTGATGCCATGATTGGCGAGCACGTGCTTGTCGTACTTGAGGTTCTGACCGACCTTGGCGTGCGCGGCCGATTCCAGCCAGGGCTTGAGCTTGGCCAGCACTTCGTCGATGGGCAGCTGGTCAGGCACACCGGCGTAACGATGCCCCACGGGAATGTAGGCGGCCTCGCCCGGCGTGACGGCGAACGACAGGCCGACAATGCGCGCCTGCATGCTGTCGAGGCTGTCGGTCTCGGTGTCGAAGGCGGTCAGCGTGGCCACGTTGATCTTCGCCAGCCAGGTGTCAAAGGTCGGCCAGTCCAGCACGCAGGCATAGTTGGCGCGTGCGGTGTTCTCGCGTCGTTCGACCGGTTCGGCAGGTTCTGCGGCAGGTGCAGCAGCGGGCTTCGGTGCTGGCGAGGAGCTGCCGCCCCCTTCCAGCTCGCGCAGCCAGCCCTTGAATTCGTAGCGGCGGAACTGCTCCAGCAGCGCCTCGCGATCCGCGTCGCGCCAGGTCAGCGCTTCGAGCGGCTCGGCCAGCGGCACATCGGTGGCGATGGTGACCAGCTTGCGGCCCAGCGGCAGGAAGTCGAGTGCCTTGCGCAGGTTCTCGCCGACCACGCCCTTGATGTTCGCCGCATTGGCGACGACGTTGTCGAGCGAGCCGTATTCGGCGATCCACTTGGCGGCCGTCTTGGGCCCGCACTTCTCGACACCCGGCACGTTGTTGACGGTGTCGCCCATCAAAGTCAGGTAGTCGATGATGCGGTCGGGCGGCACGCCGAACTTGGCCATAACGCCCGCTTCGTCCAGCGTCTCGTTGCTCATGGTGTTGATCAGCGTGACCTGCGGATTGACGAGCTGCGCCATGTCCTTGTCACCGGTCGAGATCAGCACCTCGAAACCCTGCGCCGAGGCAATGCGGGCGAGCGTGCCAATCACATCATCCGCCTCGACTCCCTCCTGCATCAACATCGGCCAGCCCATGGCCTGGACGCAGATGTGGATGGGCGCGATCTGCGCCGCAAGGTCTTCCGGCATGGGCGGGCGTTGAGCCTTGTATTCCGGGTACCAGTCGTCGCGGAAGGTCTTGCCCTTGGCATCGAACACGCAGGCCGCATGCGTGGCGCCGACGCTCTCGCGCAGGGTGCGCAGCATGGACAGCACGCCACGCAGCGCCCCGGTCGGCTCGCCGGCCTTGTTGCGCAGGTCGGGCAACGCGTGGAAGGCGCGATAGAGGTAGCTGGAACCGTTGACGAGCAGGAGCTTGGGCATGGCAGGGAACCGGGCGGAAAGTCAGGGAAAGGCGGCTGGAACCAGCGCTGGGGCGATGCGCATTATCCGGGATTCGCCGCCCCTCCGGGCCCGCCCGTCGCCGCGCAGCCGTGCTAAGTTCTGTCCTGCATGCCCGCCCCGCAGTGCGGGCCGCCACAGCGCAACACCCCCAGTCATCCCGCCGAGGATCGCACCATGTCAGCCAAGGACAAACTCCCCCCCTTCATCGCCCCGTCGCTCTCCGCCGAAACCCGCCTCGCCCGCGAGTCCTGGCGCATCCTGGGCATCATGTCCGAGTTCGTCGAAGCCACCGAACGCCTGCAAGCCATCAAGCCCGCGATCAGCATCTTCGGCTCGGCGCGCACGCCGGTCGATCACCCCTACTACGCACTGACCGAACGCATCGCGCGCCTGCTCTCCGACCACGGCTTCTCGGTCATCTCGGGCGGCGGCCCCGGCATCATGGAAGCGGCCAACAAAGGCGCCTTCGCCGGCAAGGGCCTGTCAGTGGGCCTCAACATCCAGCTGCCGCATGAACAGAGCGGCAACCCCTACCAGGACGTGTCGCAGACCTTCCGCCACTTCTTCCCGCGCAAGGTCATGTTCGTGCGCTTTGCAGCCGCCTACGTGGTCATGCCCGGCGGCTTCGGCACGCTCGACGAGCTGTCTGAAGCGCTGACCCTGATCCAGACCCGCAAGGGCCGCAAGATCCCCATCATCCTCGTCGGCAGCCAGTTCTGGGCCGGCCTCATCGACTGGTTCAAGACCACCCTCGTTGACGAAAAGATGATCAGCCCCAAGGATCTCGACCTCATGCAGATCATCGACGAACCAGAAGAGATCGTCGCCGCGATCTTCAAGCACTACGAAAGCCGCGGTTTCGAGCCACTGCCCGAAGAGCATGAGGCGATGCTGAACCTGTGAGCCGCGAGCGATTCCAGCTGAGCGTCAGCGTGTTCATGCTGGTGCGCGACGACCGGCGTGTCCTGCTGTTGCGCCGCGCGAACACCGGCTGGAAAGACGGTTTCTTCAGCCTGCCGGCGGGCGCGCACGATGGCGGCGAGACGCTGGCCGAGGCCGCCGCCCGCGAATTGCGCGAAGAAACCGGCTTGCAGGCAAACGCGCAGGACATGGAACTCGCACACCTGATGCACTGTCACTCTGGTGATGCCGGTGGCGAATGGATGGGCGCCTTCTTCCTCGCCAGCCGCTGGACAGGCGTACCGCGCATCACCGAGCAGGACAAACATGATCAACTGGACTGGTTCAGCATCGACGCGCTGCCGGGCAACACCATCCCCTACACGCGTCAGGGCATAACGCTGGCCCTGCAGGGCGTGCCGTACTCGACGCACGGCTGGTCCGACATCACGCAAGGAGCCTGAGCATGCAGAAGATTCTCGCCATCGCCCTGATCGTCGCCGGCACCGCCGGCCTCGCCTACGGCAGCTTCAGCTACACCAAGGATTCGCACGACGTGAAACTCGGCCCGCTGGAGTTCTCGGTCAAGGAGAAAGAAACCGTGAACGTCCCCATGTGGGCCGGCATCGGCGCCATCGCCGTGGGCGTAGTGTTGCTGGTCGCAGGCGGCAAGAAATGAGGGCAGCGGCGCTGACGGTGCTGCTCGGCCTGACCGCCTGCAGCACCCAGTCCTGGTACGCCGGTACGCAGGCCAGCGCCGAAACACGCTGCCGCACCCAGCCCGGCGATGCCGCGCAGCGCTGTCTGGAGAACCTGAAAAAGCAGCCGTATCCGGAGTACGACAAGGAACGTACAAGTGACAAGGCGCGTTAAGGCATCACGATGAACGCCCATGAGCGACTTCGCGCAGCGCGCCTTGGTGCTTTGAACGGACAGTACGCCGAGGCACTTGCCGAGTACGTTTGGTTCCATCACAACGCGCTTGCCGAACAACCCTCTCTGTACGGAGTTCGCCTGTCTTTTGCACTTGCCTACTGGAAGGAGCTGGCCGAGATCTATCCGCCTGCAATGATGGCGCTACATCAGACCCGGGCTGAAAAGCTGCAACGTCTTCGCGCCGGAGAACTGGATCGAGAGCTTCTGCATGATGTGGAAGCCATCAATAGTCATCTGGACGCGGATTCGGAAACGGCAGAGCTGTTCGAAGCACTTGATCGGGACCACCCGGAATTTGCACAGACATGCAGCCACCTTGTCCTTGAAGCGCTCGCCAAGGCTGGCAGATTTCACCTCGCTGCAAAGTACATACCTGACCCGATCGCACGGATAGTCACGCTAGCCGAGCGCCTTAATGACGACATTGCGCACATTCCCGAGCGCCCAAGATCAAAGTCTCCGCGCTACATGGCGTACTCCTGGTGCTTCGCTCTGGAGCTCCACACAATCAGGTCGGTCTTGGCGGGAGCCAATCGAAGTGCTGACGCGGATGATTGCAACGCAAAAGCATTCTCTACCTTGAAGCCCTGGTACGTGCGCAAGGCTGTTGAACGCGCGTTGATGAGCCACGCCCAAGCCTCACCCAACGAACAGGTGACTTGAAATATCGTAGAGGGAGAATCCACAAGAAAGTGAGCGAGCGGCCAGCTGGCAAGGCGACTCGCGCAGAGCAGTGCTCATGCACGGCGAGCGAGCCAACGCTGCAAGGTGGCCGCGCAGCCGCTTTATTGTGGATTCGGAGGGTGAGCGGCGTGTAAAACTGCACGCGAACCAGAGGGCCTCGCCGCCGTCGCCGGAAGCGTGCCGCCGCTCACTAGGACTTCTACGGCAGCTATCGCCAAAACTTGAACGGGCGCCTTGGCGCCCGTTCTGTCATGCGTGAAGCAGTCCTCAGCCCTGCCGCTGGTGCATGACCTGGTGCGGCGCCGGGATAGGCCAGCCGGACTCGCCGCCGACAGCCATGATGGCCTTGTTGGTGTCGAAATAGACCTGCCAGTAGTCCTTGTTGTGGCAGTAGGGGCGCACGACCAGCTTGGTGCCGGCGGCATTGAATTCGAGGATTTCCACATCGGGCGCAGGGCTTTGCACGACGTTGGCGATCTGCGCCACGCGGCTCTTCAGCGCCGCCATCGCGGCATGCACATCGACGCCGTGGGCGAGCTGCGCGGTAAGGTCGACGCGGCGGAAATCATTGGTGCTGTAGTTGACGATGTTGTCGGAGAACAGCTTGTTGTTGGCGACCACGGTGCGCACGTTGTCGGGCTGGTCGATGGTGGTGGCGAACATGCCGATCTCGTGCACGGTGCCAGTGATGCCGGCTGCAAAGATGAAATCGCCGACACGGATCGGCCGCAGCAGGATGAGGAACACGCCCGCTGCGAAGTTGGCCAGCAGGCCCGACCAGGCCATGCCGATGGCGACGCCGGCCGCCGCGATCAGCGCAGCAAACGACGCCGTCTCGATGCCGAACAGGCTCAGCAGGGCGATCACCAGCAGCACGCGCAGGGTGACGCCAATGGCTGATTCCAGATATTCGATCAGGGTCGAATCGATGCCCCGCGCGGCCATGCCACGACGCGACAGCGCCTTGACCATCTTGATGACCCAGCCGCCCACGATCCACAGGACGACCGCACCCGCCAGTCGCGTGCCGAAGGGCACGATGTTCTGCAGCAGGATGTGGTTCAGGTCATTGATCCAGTTGGCGTCCATCGCAATCTCCATTGGCAGTCACGGCGTCTTGCCGCATCGCCGCAGAGCTTATCGCATCCACATGTAGGTGGAATGTGACGATGTGTGATCAGGCGGCCTGCTCGGCTTCGATCAGAGTCTTCATGAGCCGCTCGGGCGTCACGATATGCAAGGTCTCACGATAGATCGGCCGGCGATTGAGTGCCAGCAGCATCTTGTCGCGCGTGATGAGGAAGTGCGCCCCGCCCTCCCAGGCCAGCTGCAGGAACTTCTGGTCGTCCTTGTCCTTGCAGCGTGGCAGAGCCGTAGCAGCCGCCATCTGCTCTTCGGTCGGGTCCGGCAGGCACAGACTGGCAGCCTTGACCGCCGCCAGCACCTCGACCTGCGCTTCAGGCGCAATGCCGAACTGGCGATAGGCCAGCACACGCTCCAGCTCGATCAGGCATTCGCTGCGCGTCAGCAGCGTCGCACCACGCCCCTGCAACCAGCCGCGCAGCGCCAGCAACTTGGGGTCGCGGAAATGCCAGAAGGCCATGACGACGTTGGTGTCGAGCACGACGCTGAAAGTCTGACCTTCGGGCGGGAGAGGAATCGGATGTACGCTCAAGTACGCTTCACCACATGCTCACGCAGCCATTGTGCGAAGGCAGCCTCGTCAATTTCACCGGCGGCGACAGCGAGCATGGTCAGGATGCAGCTCGCATCATCTGCCGTCAGCAGGAAACCATTCAGCGCCAGAAAGAGTTCAACGGCTACAAAAGCCGTGCGCTTGTTGCCATCGATGAAAGGATGGTTACGCGCGATGCCGAAGCCATACGACGCAGCCAGCTCGGCAGCATCCGGCGTGCCATAGAGAGAAAGGTTGAGTGGTCGCGCCAGTGCCGAATCGAGCAAACCGATGTCGCGTGTCCCCACGCCACCGCCATGCTCGGCCAGCTGCTCTTCGTGAATCGCAAGGATGACTGCGCGGTCGATCCAGACCCAGGCCGTCACTTGGCCAGCTCGCGCAGCACAGCGCGGCGCGATTTCATGATCTCGCGCGCCTGCTCCATCTGCGCCTCGAAGGTCGGGTCATGCGGCGTGATGCGGTAGCCATCAGGCGACTCCGTCACAAACACCGTATCGCCCTTCTCCAGCTTGAGCCGTGCGAGCACCTCCTTGGGAAGGATGACGCCAACGGAATTGCCGATCTGGGTGAGCTTGAGCGCGTGCATGGTGGCCTCGGAACAATGTTATTACAGATGTAATACTAGCCCGAGGCACGGGAATTGCCAACGCCCGGCGCTCACACCAGATGATTGGCCACGTCGTAGGTCATACCGCCCTGCAAATCCGGCAAGCGGAGGATGTTGAGCAACGCGTCCGCGACCACTCCAGCCGGCCGCAAGCCGCCATCCGCATGCCGCTGGATGAAGCGCGCCACGTCTGGGAAGTCTTCTGCCGTCGTCGCGCGGATACCGGCTTGCATGTCCGTATCGATGACGCCCGGGTTGATGTTGATGGCCGCAAAAGGCTGCGCCTGCAACGCTTGCTCCACAGCCAGCGCACGGATGAAGTGCTCGACGCCAGCCTTGCCCGCGCAGTACAGCGACCAACCCGCATAAGGCTTGGTCGCAGCACCCGACGACACGTTGGCAATGCACTTGCGACATGCGTGTTGCTGGAATGCGGCCACAACTGCCGTGACAATCAACAGCGATGTCGTGAAGTTGGTATTGAGATTGGCGAGCACATCGACAGAAGCCTTGCGCGACGCCGGCCCGATAGGATCCAGCGTTGCCGCACAGTGGACGTACAGGATTTCGTCCCAGCTCTGACGGCTGAGTGACGCCAGCGCGTCCGCCAGCTTCGCCTGCGCTGAGGCGGGGTCAGCAAAGTCCAGCGATAGCGAGAAGGAGTGCGGGGCACTGCGCGACAACTCCAGCAAGGTATAGCCGCTTTGCTGCAGGCGTTGGCACAAAGCCTCGCCCAAACCACGCGAACCACCTGAAACAATCGCCAGGCGCATCAGACGTTCACTCCAGCACCCTCACCGGCATGCCGACAACCAGCTCGCCCTCATTGAGCGCCACAAGGTTGGTGCCGAACAGCACACCCTCCTTCGTCTTGCGGATCTTCGCGAGGCTGCGCAGAGGCTCCTGGTCGAGCGACTTCTCGCCAGTGGCCGGATCTACCGTGGTGAACACGCAGCGCTCGCAAGGCTTCTCGACCGTGAAGACGACGTCGCCAATCGACAAACGCTTCCAGCCATCCTCGGCCCAGGGCGCCGTGCCCGATACGACGAGGTTGGGACGGAAACGTGTCATCACCATGCTGCGGCCGACCTGTGCATCCAGCGCAGCGAGCGAGTCGGTGCTGGTCAGCAGGATCGGGTAGCTGTCAGCAAAGGCCACGGGCAGTTCGGGACGACGCTTGATGCGTCGCCTGATCTCGCTGCCGATGTAACGCAGGCGCGCCGGTCGGCCGAGGAATCGCGTCAGCCAGTCATCGCCCTCTGCGCTGCCGACCCAGGCTTCGAACTCCGTGCCATGCACGTTGGCAGGTGCGGCCTCCTGCAAGGCTGTGCTGGCCACCTGCAGCGACGTCATGCCGGGAGCAGACAAGCGGATGACGTCTTCGCCCGCCTCGGCCTGCAGTTGCACAAGCTTCGGCTCGTCGCGCCCGGTAATCATGCGCCCGGCGGGGTCAGCGGCCATCCAGCGACGATCGAGCGCGATACCCAGCGGACCGATCTGCGCCGCGCTCAGGGCTTCGGCGCGACAGGACTTGAGGGGGTAACGGTAGAGGGCGGTGAGGGTTAGCGACATGCCGCCATTGTAGGGTGCAATAAGCGCAGCGCATTGCACCGCATGAAGCACACCAGACAGTCCGCGCAATGCCCTGCGTTATACGCCCGGCAATTCGTACTCGAAGTACCAGAAGTTATCGAGAGACAGATAGTGACAGGACTGTGCGCCAGCGAAGGCCACCATGTCGCGCAACTCGGCCTCGACTGGAAAATTCTTCAGCACACGATGCGTCGTGCCATCACGCAAGGGGCGCTGCTGCCAGGTATTGCCATCGACATCCGTCTCGACGATGGGAAAGTCGTTGCACTGAACGGCTGAATTGTCGATCAATACGACACGTGCGCCCGGCAACAGCAAGGCGTGCAGGCTGTCGAAGAACTCGCGACGCTGCGCCACCGGCACATGCGACAACCACAACCCGGAAAACGCGCCATTGAAACGCCCCAGTGTCTGCGGCAAGGCGTAGGCATCAGCAACATGACATTCGTCCGTCACACCACGCAGTCGCTCACGCACAATCGCAAGTGGTTCCGCCACGCCGTCCGTTGCCACGTAGCGCGTGCAAGCCGGTGCAATGTGCTGCGACCAGAAGCCTGTGCCGCAAGCCACCTCCAGCACCTCACGGCCATGCAACCTGTCGGGCAGATGCTCACACAGGAAAGCAATGTCGGCTGCGCGCTCGGGCTTCTCGTACACGGCGTCGTAGTACGACGCGCGGGCCGAGTAGTAGGACTTCATGACTTCGGCGGAATCGTGCAAAGCGATGCTCTCTGCTGGTTTCAATCAAACCACGCCGCGTTGGCCGCGCTCCTGAAAATGACCAGCTCGGTTGTGTCGCCGTCATAGCGATCATACAAAGCGAATAGTTCTCTCAGCGCTGGAGTCGAAAGACGCTTCGATCTGAAGCGGATGTGCAATTCCGTCCCCACTCCGGAAACATTCACTACCCCCGGAATTGCCTGCAACCAGTTGAAGAAGGCTGCTTCATCCCCGGGGGATCCGTAGCGCATTTGCGCTTTCCAGATAAGCGTCGCCATTCTTCAGCGCACGTTCTTGTCCAGCCTCGTCTTCACATAACTCCCCGGCGCATCCTCGATCACCGCAAGCTTGCCTTTGGCCGGATCACGCGCGGCGACCTGCGTGTCGTCCTGTGCGGTGAGCCAGGCTTGCCAGTCGGTCCACCAGCTGCCTGCATGCTGGGTGGTGCCGGCGAACCAGTTGTCCGCCGTGTCAGCGAGCTTGTCGTTGGTCCAGAAGCCATATTTGTTGGCCACCGGCGGATTGACGATGCCGGCAATGTGGCCGGAGCCGCCGAGTACGAAACGCACGGGGCCACCGAGGACCTGGGCGCCGAGGTAGGTGGTCTTCCAGGGGGCGATGTGGTCTTCGATGGTGGAGATGAAGTAGGTCGGCGCGCTGATCTTGGAGATGTCGATGGGCGTGTCGAGGATGGTGACGCCGCCGGGTTCGCGCAGGGCGTTCTTCATGTACATGTTGCGCAGGTAGAAGCTGTGCATCTTGGCCGGCATGCGCGTGGAGTCGGAGTTCCAGTACAGCAGGTCGAAGGGGAACGGATCCTTGCCGAGCAGGTAGTTGTTGATGACGAAGGACCAGATGAGATCGTTGGACCGCATCATGTTGAAGGTGTTGGCCATCTCGCTGCCTTCGAGGTAGCCGCGTGAAGCCATCTTCTTTTCGAGGGCCTGCACCTGCTCTTCGTCGATGAAGACGCCCAACTCACCGGGGCTGGAGAAGTCGAGCAGGCTGGTGAAGTAGGTGCCGCTGGCGATGCGCTTGTCCTTGTGCGCGGCCATGTAGGCCATGGTCGTGCCGAGCAGGGTGCCGCCGAGGCAGTAGCCAGCGGCGTTGATGTCCTTGGCGCCGGTCTGCTTGAGGATGGCCTCGACGGCGGCGAGCACGCCTTCCTGCACGTAGTCGTCGAAGCTCTTGTCGGCCATGCGCGCGTCGGGATTGGCCCAGCTGATGACGAAGACGGAGTGGCCCTGTTCGACGGCCCACTTGATGAGGGAGTTCTTGTCGCGCAGGTCAAGCACGTAATACTTGTTGATCCACGGCGGCACGATCAGCAGCGGGCGCTGCCAGACCTTGTCGGTCGTCGGCGTGTAATGCAGCAGCTGGATGAGGTCGTTCTGGAATACGACCTTGCCGGGTGTGGTGGCGACGTTCTTGCCGAGCTCGAAGGCGCTGGTGTCGGTCATGCGGATCTTGAGCTGACCGTCACCTTCTTCAATGTCGCGCAGCAGGTTGTTGAAGCCCTTGACGAGGTTCTGCCCGTTGCTGCGCACGGTCTCGCGGAAGACCTCGGGGTTGGTGGCGGCGAAGTTCGACGGCGACAGCGCGTCGATGTAGGCACGCGTGAAGAAATTGACCTTCTTGCGTGTGATCTCGTCGAGGCCTTCTACGCCAGCGACGGTGTCGTGAATGTGGCGCGCGGTGATGAGGTAGCCCTGCTTGATGAAGTCGAACAGGAAACAGTCTTTCCAGTCGTCATCCTTGAAGCGCTTGTCGGTCTTCTCGGGCGACGCGACCGGTGTGGGGTCCAGGCCCATCAGGCGCAGGGTGCTGTTCTGCCACAGCGAGAAGTAGTCCCACACCAGGTTCATCTGCGCCTGCGCCAGCCGGTAGGGGTTGGTGAGCAGCTTGGCGGTCATGTCCATGAAGGCCTGGGCGATGCCCAGTTCGTCGCTGGGCGCTTCGATACCGCGCGCCATCTGGCGGCTGACGTGTTCGGTCAGCAAGCGCGAGCTGCGCTCGGCGACTTCGGCGTAGGTCTTCGCGATCTCGGCGGGGTCCGGCAGGGTGATGGTATCGGCGGCGGGGGCGGGGCTCGGGGTGGCCATGATCGGCTCCTGTCAGAAGTCAGCGCTCAGGAAACTGCGGAAGGAACGGCAACGAAACGGATGATGCCATCGTCACCCGTGCTGCGCGTGGCAAGGCCGCGCCGGGTAACGTGATTGAGGTGGGCGATGGTTTCGCCCATGGCAAACATGAGCTGGTGCATGTCGAGTTCGAATGCGAAGAGCGTGCCAAGCAGCTCGGCCGCCGACTTCGGTTCGCCCAGCGCCGACAGCAACAGGGTGTCACGCTCGGCGTGATGGACATCGAGCTGGGCGATACGCGTCTGCACGCCACGGAAGGGCAGGCCGTGCGAAGGCAGGACGAGGGTGTCGGCAGGCAGGTCGGCAAAGCGGTGCACCGAGTCGAGGAAGCGCTGTACCGAATCTTCCTCTGGCAGGGCGGCGGGCACGTTGACGTTGGTCGTGATGCGCGGCAAAAGCATGTCGCCCGAGATGAGCACGCGCAGGCTGTCGCAGTACAGCGACGCATGCTCGGGGGAATGGCCGTAACCCATGATGAGCCGCCATGTGTGGCCCGCCATCGTGATGGTGTCACCGTCGATGAGGCGGCGGAACTGCTTCGGCAGGCCCGGGACGCCCTTTGCATAAACGTTGCCGCGCTGGCGGAAACGCTCGCAGCGTGCTTCATCCAGCCCGTGGCGGCCGAAGTGGGCAACCATTGCCGGGATGTCGTAACCCGCACTCTCGGTCAGCAGGGCGTGGCCAAGAAAATACTCGGCCGAGCTCATCCAGACATGCACGCCCCAGGTTTCGGCCAGCCACTGGGCACAGCCCGCGTGGTCCGGGTGGTAGTGGGTCAGCACGATCTGGCAGGGGCGGTCGCCGGTCGCGGCAAGGATGCCCTCCCACAGCTCGCGCGTCGGCGCATCGCCGAGGCCGGTATCGACGATCACGGTCTCGTCGCCCTCGCCCAGCAGCCACAGGTTGATGTGGTTGAGGCTGAACGGCAGGGGCATGCTGAGCCAGCGGATGCCGGGCGCAATCGGCACCAGCGTGCCGGGTGCGGGGCGGGAACTGACCGGGTAACTCAGCTCGGCGCTGGTCGCAGGGGGAGTCTCGGGCTTGCTGGACATTCTCTCAGCTGAAACGCAAGGTTGTTTCGGAGTTGTCGGCAGCTTACGCCGAAACTGCAGTCTTGATGCGATGCAGCAGCCATCCGGGCTCACTTCGTCCTGTCTCGAAGGGCAGTTCCTGTTTATCGAAACCGGGCTGCGCAATAGAATCGACCTCCCCACAGGAGGCTTGAACCGTGAAGCCACGCGTCTTGATCGCCGGCGCCAGCCGGGGCATCGGGCTGGAAATGGCCGTGCAGTACGCTGCCGAAGGCTGGCAAGTCATTGCAGCATGTCGCGAGCCGGAGCAGGCGCGCCACTGGCTGCCGCCCGCCGTGGACCTGCAGACCATGGACATCACCCAGGCCGAATCGATTGCCACACTGGCCTGGCACCTCGACGACGCGCCACTGGACCTGCTGATCGTCAATGCCGGCATCTACGGCCCCGACACCGAGCACTTCATTGCGCCGTCCGACGAAGAATTCGACCGCGTGATGCACACCAACGTGCTGGGCGCCATGCGTGTCATCCAGGCTTTTGCCCCCAACGTAGCTGCGGCCAAGGGCTGCATCGTGTCGCTGACGACACGCATGGCATCGATGTCGCAGACCACCAGCGCGTTCGGCCTGCTCTACCGCGCCTCGAAAGCGGCCCTCAACATGGTGTCGCGCGCCGCTGCTGCGGAATTCGGCCCCAAGGGCGCCATCGTGGTCTGCCTGCATCCGGGCTGGGTGCGCACCGACATGGGCGGCCACGACGCCACGCTGAGCGTGACCGAATCGGTCGAGCAGATGCGCCACATCATCGGCTCGCTGGGGCCCGGCGACAACGGACGCTTCCTCGACCAGGGCGGGCGGAGCATCGAATGGTGAACGTCGCGACGGTCAACCAGAGCGGCGCGGCTGGCGAGCTGCTGTCTCCCATCGACTTCTATTTCGACTTCTCGTCGCCTTATGGCTACCTGGCGAGCGAGCTGATCGACGCCGTCGGTGCGCGCCATGGACGCCGCGTGGTGTGGCACGCCGTGCTGCTGGGTGCGGCTTTCCGCGCCACGGGCGGGCAACCGCCTTCGCAGCAGCCCATCAAGGGCGATTACTTCCGCCAAGACTTCCTGCGTTCAGCACGCTTCCATGACATCCCGCTGCGCATGCCCGTCGGCTTCCCTGTCTCCAGCCTGCACGCAGCGCGCAGCTTCAACTGGCTGGGGCAACAGGATGAAGCGCTCGCGCGGCGTTTCGCGCATGCCGTGTTCCGCGCCTATTTCACGGCCGAACGCCCCATCGACCAGCTCGATACGGTGCTCGACATCGCGCGCAGCCTGGACATCGATCGCGCCGCGCTGGCCGAAGCGCTGACGACACAATCGCTGAAGGACGCGACGCGGCTCGACAATGACCGCGCACTGGCGCGAGGCGTCTTCGGCTCTCCGTTCTTCATCGTCGATGGCGAGTCCTTCTGGGGCGTCAACCGTCTGCCGCAGCTGGAACGCTGGCTCAGTGAGGGCGGATTCTGATGGTCGCCCGGATGCGCTGCCTGCTGGCGGCCTGCCTGTCGTACTTCGCATGTGGCCTGGTCAGTGCACAGGACACGCAGAACTGGCTCAACGAGAGCTGGGTTCGCGTGCCGGTCACGGTGACGCAATCCAACGATGCGCCACTCAACAGCACGATGCAGATCACGCGCTACCGGCCCGAAGGCAAGGGCCCGTTCCCGCTGGTCATCATCAATCACGGCCGCTCGACCGAGAACCGGGACTCTCCGCCTCGCCAGCGCATGGATTTCCTCGCTGCCTACTTCGTGCGTCGCGGCTTTGCCGTGCTGGTGCCAACCCGCGTCGGCTACGGCGAATCGGCCTTCGAAGCCGACCCCGAAGCCTCCGGCCAGTGCCGCAACCGCAACTACAACGCCGCGCTGCGCCCGGCCGTTGAACAGATCGCCGCCACGCTGACCTATGCAAAAAGCCAGGACTGGATCGATGCGCGTCGCCACTGGGTGGCCGGCGTCTCGGTCGGTGGCATCGCCTCGGTCGCCTACGCCGCGACCCGCCCCGAGGGGCTGGAGGCTTACATCAACTTCAGCGGCGGCGCCGGCGGCAACCCGACGACGCGCCCCGGCGAGCCCTGCCAGCCGGAAAAACTGGCCGCCGTCTTCGAGAACGCCGGCAGCCGCATCCAGGTGCCGGGCCTCTGGCTGTATGCGCAGAATGACCGCTACTTCGGCAAGCAACATGTGCAGAGCTGGTTCGCCCGCTATGCGCAGAACAACCAGCAGGCCCGCCTCGAAATGCTGCCCGCTGTTGGCGACGATGGTCACACTCTGGCCAGCGCGGCGCCCCAGTTGTGGCGGCCGCTCGTGGACCGCTTCCTGGCGAAACTCGATGTGGCCGCACCACGCGTGGCGGACGTCCTGCCGGCCAGCGGCTTTGCACGTATCGATGATGCGCAGGCCGTGCCCTGGATCAGCAACCACATGCGCAACGCGCAGTACCCGGCCTTCCTCGCCAGCGACCGGCCGCGTGCCTTTGTCATCGCACGTGACGGCACTGTCGGCTGGGCCAGCACGCCACGCGACGCCGTGGCGCAGGCCATGAAGTTCTGTCAGCGCAAGACGAACGAAGCCTGCATGCTCTACGCTGTAAACGACGACGTCGTCTGGGCCCCCACTGCTACACCATGACCGCTGGCGCACCGCCCTCACCCTGCATCCGCATCTGCTGCCTCGACGATCAGGATGTCTGCCTGGGCTGTTTCCGGACCCTCGAAGAAATCACCGGCTGGCGCGACAAGGATGCCGACACGCAGCACGCCATCCTCGCCCGCTGCGCCGAACGCCGCCGCGAACACGACGCCCGCTTTCCCCCTTTCAAAGCCAGCGCGCCGACCGCCAAGCCTTGATGCCAGCGTGCCGGAAGGCGCAGTGCAGCAAGGATCCGCGCCACGGCGGTAAACACGCCCTGTGGTCTTTCGCGTATCTTTGACGCGTCATCCCCTCGCGTCCTGCCATGCAGCTCACCCTCATCAGCGGTCTTTCCGGTTCGGGCAAATCCATTGCCCTCAACGTGCTGGAAGACGCCGGCTACTACTGTGTTGAACAACCTGCCGGCCACCTTGCTGCCGCAGCTGGTGAGCTATCTGTCATCGACCGGCTATGAGCGTGTGGGCGTCGCCATCGACGTGCGGGCGGGCGCCAGCATCGCCGCCGTGCCACAACTCGTCAACCTGCTGCGCAACATGGTGGATGACGTGCGCTTCCTGTTCCTCGATTCGCGCGACGACACACTGATCGCACGCTTCTCCGAAACGCGCCGCCGCCATCCACTCGCCAACGAAGGCGTCACCATCAGCGAAGCGATTGCGCGCGAACGCGAACTGCTCGGCGACATCGGTGAGCTGGGGCACCGCATCGACACCAGCAACCTGCTGCCCAACACCTTGCGCGCCTGGATCAAGGACATGATCCAGGCCGATCCCAACAAGGGGCTCACCTTGCTGTTCCAGTCCTTCGGTTTCAAGCACGGCATTCCCGTCGACGCCGACATGGTCTTCGACGTACGCTGCCTGCCCAACCCCTTCTACAACCCGGCACTGCGCCCGCTGACCGGCCGCGACCAGCCCGTCATTGACTTCCTTGAAACCGTTCCCGAAGTGCACAAGATGGCGCAGGACATCGAGCGCTTTGTCAGCGAATGGCTGCCCGCTTTCATCCGCGACGGTCGCAGCTACTTCACGGTCGCCATCGGCTGTACTGGCGGCCAGCATCGTTCGGTGTATCTGGCCGAGCGTCTGGCGCAAGCTTTAGCACCCCAGGTACCGGTACTGGTACGGCACCGTTCGCGCAAAGCGGAGTAAAGGCCACCGTGCCCGCCACTGCACGCAGCACGCGCCTGCTGCCCTGGCTGCGACTGTTGCGTGCCGGTGACGCGCTGACCCTCGCGCTGTGGGCCGCCTTCACTGCTTTCATCACCCTGCATTTCTGGTCACCCGATGCGCCCCGCCAGGCCATCGTGCGTGTCGCCGGGCAGCAGGTCGCCAGCCTGTCGCTCGACACGCCACGCCAGTTCGAAGTCCGCGGCCCACTAGGTATCACACGCATCGAGATCGAACCCGGCCGCGCCCGCGTCGCATCGGACCCCGGGCCACGCCAGTACTGCGTCAAGCAGGGCTGGCTGAGCCGCGCGGGCGCCATCGCGATCTGCGCACCCAACGAGGTGAGTCTGATGCTGGAAGGCCGCAGCGGGCAGTTCGATTCGATGACGTATTGATTTCATGCAGCTCAGCGCCGATGTTTCCGACTACCGCATCGCACGCTACGCCACGGCCGCCATCGTACTGTCGGTGGCCGAAGCCGCCCTGCCCTCGCCGCTGCCCGGCGTCAAACCCGGGCTGGCCAACATCGTGGTGCTCATCGTGCTGTGGCGCCATGGCTGGCGCGACGCAGCCTGGGTGGCGCTGCTGCGCGTCTTCGCCACCAGCCTGCTACTGGGACAGCTGTTCGCCCCCGGCTTCTTCCTGAGCCTCGCCGGCAGCCTCAGCAGCCTGCTCGCACTGGCTGTTGCTGCGCGCCTGCCACGTCGTTTTTTCGGCCCTGTCAGCATCAGTCTCTGCGCGGCCTACGCCCACATCGCCGGCCAGTTGCTGCTGGCGCGGCTGTGGCTGGTGCCACATGACGGGCTATGGCATCTGGCGCCGATCTTCGGCCTCGCTGCGCTGGTCTTCGGTTGCGTCAACGGCCTCGTCGCAGCGCGCCTGCTGCAAGACAATCCGGCAAAAGACGCCTGAAAAAACAAGGGGCCGCATTGCGGCCCCTGTTCGATCAGCTTGATCCAGCTTTACTTCTTCGGCGCTTCAGCCGGTGCCGAAGCGGCCGGCGGAGCGGCCTTGAAGCTCAGCAGCTCGACTTCGAACTGCAGCGTCGCGCCCGGGGGAATCGCAGCGCCGGCACCGTTGTCGCCATAAGCGATGGCGGCCGGGCAAACCAGCTTGGCCTTGCCGCCAGCCTTCATCTTCTGCACGCCTTCACCCCAGCACTTGATCACGCCCGTCAGCGGGAACTCGATCGGCTCGCCACGCTTGTAGGAGCTGTCGAACTCCTTGCCGTCGATCAGCGTGCCACGGTAGTGCACCTTCACGATGTCGGAAGCGGCGGGGTTGGGGCCCGTGCCTTCCTTCTGCGAGACATACACCAGGCCCGAAGCGGTCTTCACGGCGCCCGGCTCCTTTGCCGCCTTGTCGGCAAAAGCCTTGCCGGCCGCGGCGATCTTGTTGGTGAAGGCCACGCGGCGCGCCTGAGCAAGCGGCTGGATACGCGGACCGTAGGCTTCCATGTCAACGGTCAGCTTCTTGTCCTGCACCGAATCAGCGATGCCCTTCTGGATCAGCGCCAGCTCGGCCGCCGTCGGCGAGAACACCTTGAGCTGCTGACCCAGCACCACGCCCACGGCGTAGAGGGTCTTCTGGTCATCGTTCATGCCGGACTTGTCGGCAGCCGGAGCCGACTGGTCGGCGGCAAAGGCACTGCCCATGGCAGCAAGGGTCAGCAGGGCAACAAGCGTCTTTTTCATGGAATTCCCGAAGTGAATGCGTTGAAGTGGGACAGCACAGGTCGGCGATAGTGCCACGAAATGTCAGAGCGTGTTCACGGCACGAACGTGCTCAGGTGCTCGCCCAGACGCTCGGCAAATCGCTCCTGCGGGATGGCAAATGCGGTCTCGAAGGCCTGGCCAGCATCGGTCGCGGTCTTCAAGGCACGCAACCAGGCCGCGATACCTTTCCAGCCGCCATTGCGGGACAGCAGTTCGACAGCGCTGACGACCTGCCCCAGCACGACGGCCGTCCCATGCTCGCGCTGGGCTTGTCGGTAGGCGTCCGTGCTTGCAAGCGTTGCCAGTGCCGGCAGCGCTCGCTTCGCCGCGCGCAGTTGCTCCTGCCGCAGCTTCTGGCTGGCCTCAGGCGAACGTAGCCCCATGGCTTCCAGGCACAGGCTGGCCATGTACTCGCGCAGCCCGAATGCCAGCCAGGCGAACTGGTTCCGGCTGCTCCCCGCAAGCTGCAGATGCCGCCCCATCAGCATCGACGCGGTCGTGGCCACCAGTTGCTCGTCGGTTTTCAGGCGTCCGGTATCAAAGATCGCAACGCTGCCCTGCCACATGGACATACTGCCGCGCACGGCCCGCTCTGCATCCGCCTCCGTGTAGCCAAGCTCGCGGATGATCAGCCGGCTCATCTCCTCACTGTCTTGCGCCAGAAAGATACGCATGCTGATCGTCAGGCCTTCTCCCAGATGCTCACCGAGCAGACGCTGCGTCTGTGCATGGGCGGCCTCGATCAGCGCTACCTTGTCAGCCGCGACGCTCCCAGCCACAACCTCCACCGACTTGCCGCCTGCGTAAGCGCGCTGCAACCACTCAGGGAACTCGCGGTAAAAGTCGCGTTGAGCCACGCCGAAATTGTCGCGAAAGCACGAGCTCTCGCGTGAAAGGGAGTCTATGCAACGCATGTAGCCCATCATGGCGGCCGGCAATTCCGGGCCTTTCCTTTCAGCCAGCGCCATGAGCATCAGGTCTGCCATCTCGTAAGGCTGGCGACGCTGATCGGTCCAGATTGTCCACTGCCTGATATCAACGTCATCCATGTCCTGCGGCGCAACCGGGTTGCTCGCCATGCGCATGGTGTTGATGCGCTCAAGCTGCCACTTGGAAAAACTCTGGTCACCAAGACGATTGGCCACCAGCGCACCGACCCAATCAGCCATGCCTTCCTTGATCCAGCGATTGGCGCGCTCCATCCCGGAGGCTGAACCGATCAGCTTGCCCTGCACGATGTGTGTCAATTCGTGCGCCATCACGAAACGTGCGCGCGACAGCCCAGCCGGGTTCAGCAGCTTGATATAGATGGTGTTGCTCGCCACCCCGGTGATACCACCCGTAGCGCGGGCCGTGAGTTCAGCCCGCTCGTGGCTATAGCCCGCATCCTTGCGCAGGACATCGTAATAGCAGGCTTCTGTCGGACAAACGACAACCCGGGCGTCGATCTCTTCGGCAAAGCCGAACTCCTGCTTGAGGATGCCGCCGAACGCGTCGATCGTACGCCGCAGCTCTACCACCAGCGCTGGCGCCACGCCCTCCATGGGCTTCATCGTCACACCAGCTTGCGCCCAGGACGACAGGCAGGCCAACAACAAGAACAGGGTCCGACGCACCATGGGTCTCCAATCCGGGGCGAGTGCAGGATTATGCATCCCGCAAGCCGGCTGGCGACAGATACAAAAAAGCCCCCGTGTCACCACGAGGGCTTCTTGTGGCCTGTCGAAGCATCCGTCAGACGATCATCCCGGCACCAACCGTGTTGTTGTTGCTTTCGTCGATGACGATGAAAGCACCCGTCGCGCGGTTGTCGGCGTAGCTGTCACTGAACACCGGCTGGGCCAGCTTGAAGCCGACTTTCGCGATGTCGTTCATCGCCAGCTGCGTCGCGTCGACATGCTCCTGCGAGTTCACGTCCACCTTGAACGACACACCGGTCAGCTTGGCCTTGCTGCTGCGCGTGGTGTGGCGGATCAGGTAGGTGCGGGCCGGCGACAGCGGGGTCTCCGACAGCCAGCACACCATGGCTTCGATTTCCTTCTTCTGCTCGGGCACTTCCGTGCTCTTGACGAGCATGTCACCGCGCGAGATGTCGATCTCGTCTTCGAGCAGGATGGTCACGGACTGTTCGGTCACGCCTTCAGCGATATCCACGCCGCCGATCTGCACGGCCTTCACGCGGCTCTCGCGGCCGTTGGGCAGCGCCGTCAGCAAGTCACCAACCTTGACCGAGCCGGACTCGATGCGGCCCTGGAAGCCGCGGTAGTCGTGCAGATCCGGGTTGGCAGAGTCCTGCGGGCGGCAGACGAACTGCACGGGGAAGCGGAAGGCTTCTGCCTTTTCGCTATGCGCTGCCGGCACGCTTTCGAGCAGCTCCAGCAGAGTCGGGCCCTGGTACCAATTCATGACTTCCGAACGGTCCACGACGTTGTCGCCATTGAGCGCCGACATGGGGATGAACTGGATGTCGCGACCGTCGTTGAACAAACCCATCTTCGCGATAAAGGCTTTGTAGTCCGCCACGATGGCATCGAACTTCGACTGATCGTGATCGATGAGGTCCATCTTGTTCACGGCCACCACGATGTGCGGGATGTTCACGAGGTGGGCGAGGTAACTGTGGCGACGCGTCTGCGTCAGCACGCCCTTGCGTGCATCGATGAGGATGATGGCGAGGTTGGCCGTCGACGCAGCGGTGACCATGTTGCGCGTGTACTGCTCGTGGCCCGGTGCGTCGGCAATGATGTACTTGCGCGTGCCGGTGGCGAAGTAGCGGTAGGCCACGTCGATGGTGATGCCCTGCTCGCGCTCGGCCTGCAGGCCGTCGGTGAGCAGCGACAGGTTAACAGCTTCCATGCCGCGCTTCTTCGAGGTCTTCTCGATCGCGTTGAGCGTGTCGGCAAGAATGGTCTTGGTGTCGAACAGCAGGCGGCCGATCAGCGTGCTCTTGCCGTCGTCGACGCTGCCGCAGGTCATGAAGCGGAGCAGGCCGCTATCGCTAATGTTTTCGTGTGCAGACATCTCAGAAATACCCTTCCTTCTTCCGTTGCTCCATCGAGGCTTCGGAAGTCTGATCGTCGAGGCGCGTGGCGCCGCGTTCAGTGATCGTGGTGGTGGCGGTCTCGACGACGATCTTTTCGACCGAGTCGGCGTCCGACGGCACGGGAGCCGTACAGGGAATGTCGCCGACGGTGCGGAAGCGCACCTGCATGTCGATGATCTCTTCGCCGGCCTTGGGCTGGTTCAGCACTTCGCCGCTGGCGAGTTCGACATTGACCGGCATGATGGCGCCGCCGCGCATGACGATGGGGCGCGTGTGGGCGAAGTAGATCGACGGCAGTTCGAGCTTCTCGCGCTCGATGTACTGCCACACGTCCATCTCGGTCCAGTTGCTGATCGGGAAGGCACGGATGTTCTCGCCCTTGTGCACGCGAGCGTTGTAGAGACTCCACAGCTCGGGACGCTGGTTCTTCGGATCCCACTGGCCGAACTCGTCGCGGAAGCTCATGACACGCTCCTTGGCGCGCGCCTTCTCTTCATCGCGACGTGCGCCGCCGATACAGGCGTCGAATTCGAACTCGGCGATGGCTTCAAGCAGGGTCACGGCCTGGTGCTTGTTGCGCGATTCGTCGGCGCTTTTCAACACCACGGTGCCGCGCTTCATGGAGTCTTCGACCGAGCGCACGATGAGGCGCTCGCCGAGCTCGGCGGCGCGCTTGTCGCGGAAGGCTACGACTTCCTTGTAGTTGTGGCCGGTGTCGATGTGCATCAGCGGGAACGGGAACTTGCCCGGGCGGAAGGCCTTTTCGGCCACGCGCAGCATGCAGATGGAATCCTTGCCGCCCGAAAAGAGCAGCACCGGGCGTTCGCACTGGCCGGCCACTTCACGCATGATGTGGATAGCCTCGGCTTCGAGCCAGTCGAGGTGAGAGAGAGTCTGTTTGGTCAGGGTGCTCATGATTGCTTTTCAGCCGCCGCAGCGGCGCGGATTACTTCTTGACGTGAAGACCACACTCTTTGAGCGTGGGGTCTTCCCACCACCAGCGGCCGGCGCGTACGTCTTCGCCGACGGCGATCGCGCGCGTACAGGGCGCGCAACCGATGCTGGGGTAGAACTGGTCGTGCAGGGCGTTGTAGGGCACACCGTGGATGCGGATGTAGGCCCACACTTCCTGCTCGCTCCAGTCAGCGAGCGGGTTGAACTTGTCGAGGCCGTTGCCTTCGTCGAACTGGCGCACGGGCAGGTCACTGCGTGTGGTGCTCTGCGCGGCACGCATGCCGGTGATCCAGGCCTTCTTGCCGGCGAGAGCGCGACGCAGCGGCTCGACCTTGCGCACGTGGCAGCAGGCCTTGCGCAGTTCGATCGAGTCGTAGAAGGCGTTGATGCCGTTCGTGCGCACGTACTGCTCGACGGCATTGCTGTCGGGGAAGAAGACCTTGAGCTTGGTGTCGTACTGCTTCTCGGTCTCGCCCATCAGCGTGTAGGTCTCGACCGGCAGGCGGCCAGTGTCCAGCGAGAAGATCTCGATGGGCAGGCCTTCCTTGAGGATGAGGTCGGTGATGACCATGTCCTCGGCGCCGAAGCTGTTGGCGAAGGTGATTTCACCGGGCTGCGCGCTGTGCAGGTCGATGGCCGAGTGCAGCAGCTCGACGGCCTGAGCACGCTTCACCGCAACGCTCATGCGCAGCGCATCCGTCAGTTCCGGATTGGTCGCAGCGTTTTTGGCGCGCGGACGGATGATGGAAACAGTGTCGCTCATCGTCAGACCCGTGCGTGGCGACGCCAGACCGGCTGGTCGATCACCGTCGCGCCCTGGTAGGGATCGCTGAAGTCGTTGAGCGAGGGCAGCGCGTCTTCAGCCGAGCGGTCGGCGCGGATCTGGTAGGCATCGAAGCCGCAGCGCTTGAAGAAGAAAAGCTGGTCGCGCAGCACATCGCCAAAAGCGCGCAGTTCGTTCTTGAAGCCGAAGCGGCTGCGCAGCAAGGCGCCAGCCGAATAGATGCGGCCGTCGGCAAAGCGCTCGACGTGGATGGCGATGACCGGGAAGGCATTGACGTCGGCTTGCGCGGCGAGGTCTTCGACGAGCTCGTGCGTCTCCAGCCACACACCGACTTCGCCTGCGGCGACGCGCGCAGCAAGTGCTTCGCGACGAGCCTGCCAGACCACGAAAGGCACGACGACCTTGCCTGCCGGAATCTCGGTGCCGGCGATCTGTTCGGCCGTCGCCGTTTCGGCGCCCGTGAGCTTGAACAGCACGACCTTGCCGGCCTGCTTCTTCACTTCGGTTTCGATGACGGGCAGACGCACGATCTGCCATGCGTCATCGGTGGCGATGCTGGCGACACCAGCGTTGAGCTTGATCAGATTGGTGTTAACTGAGGACATTTGCAGCTTCCTTCTTGCCCGGTTGGCGGTCGGCGTAGACACGCTCCTTGAACGGTGCCATGCCCAGACGGCGCACCGTGTCGATGAAGCGCTCTTCCGGCGTACGGTTGTCGACATAGACGTCGATCAGGCGCTGCACCACGCCGGCGACTTCGTCAGCCGCGAAAGACGGGCCGATCACGTCACCGAGGCTGGCGTCATTGCCCTGCTTGCCACCAATGGAGACCTGGTACCACTCGCTGTCGTTCTTATCGACGCCGAGGATGCCGATGTGGCCCACGTGATGGTGGCCGCAGGAGTTCATGCAACCGGAAATGTTGAGCTCCAGATCGCCGATGTCGTGCTGGTAATCGAGGTCGTCGAACTGGCGCTGGATCGACTCAGCAATCGGGATGCTCTTGGCATTGGCTAGATCGCAGAACGAGCCGCCAGGGCAGCAGATGATGTCGGTGATGAGGCCGATGTTGGGCGTTGCGAGACCGGCGGCCTTGGCTTCCTGCCACAGCGTGTAGAGGTCGGCGAGCTTGACGTCGGACAGGATGATGTTCTGTTCGTGCGAGGTACGCAGCTCGCCGAAGCTGTACTTGTCGGCGAGGTCAGCCACCACGTCGAGCTGGCTGTCGGTGATGTCACCCGGGGCGATGCCCGTGGGCTTGAGCGACAGGGTCACGGCGCGATAGCCCGGCACCTTGTGGGCGTGCACGTTGCGCTTGACCCAGTTGGCGAAGGCCTTCTCTTCGAGCTTCGCGTCGAAGCCGGCATCCGTCGCGGGCAGCGTGGCGTAGGCCGGTGCAGTGAAGTACTGCGCAACGCGATCCAGCTCGGCTTGCGTGATGGTGTTGGGGCCGTCCTTGTGGAAGGCCCACTCGGCCTCGACCTGCTTCTTGAATTCTTCGATACCCAGCGCCTTGACGAGGATCTTGATGCGCGCCTTGTAGGCGTTGTCGCGACGCCCGTAGCGGTTGTAGACGCGAATCGCAGCATCGCAATAGGTCAGGATATGGCGCCAGGGCAGGGCTTCCTCGATGACTTCGCCGAGGATGGGCGTACGACCCAGACCACCACCGATCCACACCTTGGCCAGCAGTTCGCCCGCAGCGTCGCGATAGAACTCGAGGCCGATGTCGTGCATCTGCACCACGGCGCGGTCGTCCTTCGTACCGCTGACGGCGATCTTGAACTTGCGCGGCAGCAGGGCGAACTCGGGGTGGAAAGTGCTCCACTGGCGGATGATTTCGGCCAGCGGACGCGGATCGACGATCTCGTCGGGCGCGATGCCGGCGAACTGATCGGTCGTGACGTTGCGGATGCAGTTGCCCGAGGTCTGGATGGCGTGCATTTCCACGCTGGCCAGCTCGTCGAGGATGTCCGGCACGCGCTTGAGTTCGGGCCAGTTGTACTGGAAGTTCTGGCGCGTTCAACACGTGGGCGTAGCCCTTGTCGTATTCACGCGCGATGTGGGCCAGCTTGCGGATCTGCGTCGAGTTGAGCAGGCCGTAGGGCACGGCCACGCGCAGCATGGGTGCGTAGCGCTGGATGTAGAGGCCGTTCTGCAGGCGCAGCGGGCGGAACTCTTCTTCCTTCAGCTCACCGGCGAGGTAGCGGCGCGTCTGGTCGCGGTATTGCGCTACGCGCTCTTTCACGATGCGCTGGTCGTATTCGTCGTATTTGTACATGGTCGCAATCTCTCTGCGGGAAATCAGGGGTGCTCAGTGCGCGGCGATCAGCTTGGTGCCGATCAGCACCAGCATGCCGGCCAGGATAGGGCGCAGCACTTTTTCGGGCACCTTGGCGGAAATGTGGCTGCCGATCCAGATGCCAGGCAGGGAGCCGATCAGCAGGCTGCCCAGCAGGGTCCAGTTGATGCTGCCGAGGAACCAGTGACCGATACCCGCCACCAGTGTCAGCGGTACCGCGTGCGCGATGTCGGAACCCACAATGCGATGGGCAGGCAAGGTTGGGTACAGGAAGAACAGTGCGGTTACGCCCAGCGCACCAGCACCCACCGACGAGATCGACACCAGCACTCCCAGTATGGCTCCCATCATCACGGTGAGCCAGAAAGTACGCTGCGGATTGGGCTGCGCCGGCGCGTGGCGCTGGGCAAAAGCCTGGATGTGCTTGCGGAAGATCAGCGACATGGCCGTCAGCAGCAGGGCGATGCCCAGCGCGAAGGAAATCAGACCCTTGGCCTCGCCGATACCGCCCGGGAACCAGGTGTGCAGGGCGAGCAGGGTCAGGGCGGCAGCCGGCAGGGAGCCGTAGGCCATGGCACGCGTGATGCCCCAGTCCACGGTGCCCTTGAGGTTGTGCGCCACAGTGCCGCCGGCCTTGGTGATCGAGGCATAGAGCAGGTCGGTACCCACCGCCACGGCCGGGCTAACGCCGAACAGCAGCACCAGCAGGGGCGTCATCAGCGAGCCGCCGCCCACGCCGGTCAGACCGACGATGGTGCCAACGGCAAAGCCTGCGACGGGGTACATCCAGTCCATGGGAACACCAAGCCTAGGTTGAAGTCCGCGGATCATAACGGCGGGGCCTGGCGGCCACACCCCGTGCACGGCTCACATCAATAGTAGTAAAAGTAATAGAAGGCCCTGCCGGGCCCGACCGCGGCTCCCTTGTGAGGCCCGCTACGCCGGGCTGTCAGCCGCGCCGGAACCAGAACCACCACAGACCGACCATGACGACGCCGACCCACAGCAGCCGGGTCAACAGGAAGAGTTCGGTCGCCGAAGTCGGCGCCATGCCGCTCCAGACCTCGACCGTCACGCTATCGACGATCATGTTGTCGGAACGCACAAACGACACGACGGGCTGCGCGAACTTCGATTCGCGGAAAGTCACCGGCCCGGCGGTCGAAATCAGCTCGAAGACCTGCCCGGCCTTGCCGTTTGTTTCGCTGAGCCCGGCAACGGGCGCCTTGTGGATCGGACTCGCTCCGTTCGAGGTCTCCTGCATCTCCCAGCCCGCCAGCCACAAGCTGGCCGCCGGGCCATCCGAACGGGCACGCCCGATGAGGCGCAAGACAACGGTGTAGGGATTATCCAGCGTCGTCACAGGCATGGAGTCACCCCGCCAATCCACCGAATCCGCCAGCAACGCATTGACCAGCGTGCTTTCGTTCCGGTTGGGTGCAGACGGCTTGAAGTCGTCAATCTTGCGCAGCGTTTCGACGTCCATCGAAATGCTTTTGACGAGGCGTTCGCCAAACTTCTGCTGCGCCGCCTGCGGCGCCCCCTGCATCACGCCCAGCACACAGGCCAGGCCCAGCCACCACTTTTTCATTCGTCCCCCGTCTTGTTCAATGCATCGAGATTTTCCGGCCACGCATTCTGCATAGACTTTGCCGCCGGCGGGCGGATTTCGCACGCGCCGCCTGACTTGCCGACCAGACAAGCGCCCCCGTGTGGTGCATGATGCAGCCACCGATAACGCTGACCGGGGCAGGACGCAATGACCGACTTCAAGGACTGGATGGAGCTGGCGAGCTACGTCGTCACCGTCGTCGCCCTGCCGTTTGCGATCATTGTCTTCGTCATCGAGCAACGCCGCGAGCGCGCCAACGAAGAGGAAGAGATCTACCTCAAGCTCGCCGACGACTACGGCAGTTTCATGCGGCTGGTGCTGGAGAACGCCGACCTCAAGCTGCGCGCCACACAACGCACTTCGCTCAACGAGGAACAGACCGAGCGCCGCCTGGCCATCTACTCCATCCTCGTCAGCCTGTTCGAAAGCGCCTACATGCTGGTCTTCGAAGAGAAGATGAACCGCAAGCAGCAGCGCATGTGGCAGAGCTGGGAAGACTTCATGCACGAGTGGTGCTCGCGCGAAGATTTCCGCGACGCCCTGCCTGCCCTGCTGCACGGCGAAGACCCGGATTTCGTGCGCACCATCAGCCACATCGCCGCAGAAGCGCAGGCCGGACAGGCCAAAGCCGGCTGACTGGCCGGTTTTTTGCGTGGTTATAATCGGCGCAGCCCCGGGCTGCGGCCCTTCATAACCCATTGTTCGTCAAGGCACCCACATGCTGCTGACCTTCGTCATCATCTACTGGCTGATCTCCATCGCCATCGGCCTCTATGCAGCACTGCGCGTCAAGAACACCACCGACTACGCCGTCGCCAGCCGCGCCCTGCCCTTCCACGTCGTCACCGCCACGGTGTTCGCCACCTGGTTCGGCTCCGAGACGGTGCTGGGCATTCCGGCCAAATTTCTTGAGAACGGTCTAGGTGGCGTCGTCGAAGATCCATTTGGCTCGTCTCTGTGCCTCATCCTAGTTGGTCTTTTCTTCGCCAAGCCGCTCTACAAGCTGAACCTGATGACCATTGGTGACTACTATCGGCTGCGCTTCGGCCGGACGGTAGAGCTCATCACAACCGTCACCATTGTCATCTCATACCTCGGCTGGGTCGCCGCACAGATCAAAGCATTGGGACTCGTGTTCTTTGTGCTCTCGGACGGAGGCGTCTCGCAGGAAGTAGGGATGATGCTTGGTGCAGCCTCAGTGCTGATCTACACCCTGTTCGGCGGCATGTGGTCGGTGGCCATCACCGATTTCATCCAGATGATCGTCATCGTTATCGGCCTGCTCTACATCGGCTGGGACGTTGGCAACGCGGCAGGTGGCGTCGGGCACGTTATCAGCCATGCTCAGGCCGCCGGGAAGTTCAATTTCTGGCCTGAGTTCAAGCTTGATGCCATCGTGCTCTTCATAGGCACCTGGATCACGATGATGCTGGGCTCAATCCCGCAACAAGATGTTTTCCAACGCGTGCAATCCTCGGCCAACGAACGCATCGCTGTCTGGGCATCCGTACTGGGTGGTTCTCTGTACTTCTGCTTCGCTTTCATTCCGATGTTCCTCGCGTACTGCGCCATCTTGCTGGCGCCAGATCTGGTCAAGCATTACATCGATATTGACTCGCAGCAGGTTCTACCGCAGCTCGTACTCCAACACGTTCCTCTGTTCGCACAAATCATGTTCTTTGGTGCGCTACTCTCCGCCATCAAGAGCTGCGCGTCCGCCACGCTGCTCGCGCCGTCGGTGACGTTCTCCGAGAACCTGCTGCGCCCTATCCTCAAGATATGGAAACCGGACCTCACCGATAAGCAGTTCCTTCGCTGCATGCAGGCGGTGGTGCTGCTGTTCACGATTGTCGTTACGACGTTTGCAATGAAGTCCAGCAAATCTATCTACGATCTCGTCGGTAGCGCCTACAAAGTCACGCTAGTCGCCGCCTTCGTACCGCTGCTGTTTGGTGTGTATTGGAAGCGCGCTACGACGCAAGGCGCTTTCATGTCTATGGTGCTCGGCCTGCTGAGCTGGCTAGTACTGGAATATGGTGTAGCTGGTGGAGAGAATCCGCCGGAATGGATTGGCGTCTGGCTGCCGCACCTCATTGGTTTCCTCGTCTCGTTCTCAAGCATGATCGTCTTCTCGCTGATACCGCAGATGGTGCGCACGCCGCCAATCCCGCAGCCCCCCGCAGAGAAAGCCCCCCATCACGACGGACCGCTTTCGCACGTCAGCCCCGCCGCCCCGCACGGCCACGGCGGCGTCTGAGCGCGGCGCGGGGCAGCCCGGAACCGTGAATGATCGGCGCCTGCCCCGCTACCTGGCCTTCGCCTATGCCCTGCTGACGGCCTACGCCTGTCTCTATCCGTTCAGCGACTGGCGCGATCCGGGCATGTCGCCCTTCGCTTTCCTCACGGCGCCGCTGCCGCGTTACCGCACGCTCACCGACCTGCTGCTCAACGTGCTGGGCTTCCTGCCGCTGGGTTTCATGCTCGCGGCCTCGCTGCGCGGTTTCATGGGGCGCCTCGCCGGGGTCATCGTCACGACCCTGCTGTGCGTGCTGTTCAGCGGCGCGCTGGAATGCGCGCAGAACTACCTCGCCACACGCGTTGCCTCCAACCTCGATTTCGCAGCCAACAGTTTCGGTGGCTTGGTCGGCGCCCTGCTGGCCCTGCGCTGGGCCAACCTTTTTGACCCGGACGGGCATCTCAGCCGCTGGCGCCACCGTCGCATCCTGCCGGGCCGCATCGGTGAGACCGGGCTGATCCTCGTCGGCCTGTGGTGGCTCACCCAGCTGGAGCCGACCAGCACCCTGTTCGGCACCGGCGACCTGCGCCCGCTGTTCGATCTGCCTGCACCACTGGCCTTCTCGGCGCGCCGCTTCGTCATCATCGAAGCGCTGGTGGTCGCCACCAACCTGCTGGCCCTGGGCCTGCTGGTGCGTCGCTGCATGCGCGAGCCCGGTGGCCTGCTGGTGATGCTGGTACTGCTGGTCGGGCTCGCCGTGCGCACGCTGGCCGACCACGTTTTCATGCTGCCGCCCGAACCCCTGCAATGGGCCACGCCGGGCGCTGTGCGCGGCCTGCTGCTCGGTACGCTGGCGCTGGTCATCGCCTGGCGCCTGCCGGGCTGGCTGCAGCATTCGCTGGCCTGCCTCGCCTTGCTGCTGGCCACCGTGCTGGTCAACATCGCGCCCGACAATCCCTATGAACTGGCCTCGATGCGCCTCATCCACGAGAGCCACTTCCTCAACTTCCACGGGCTGACGCGGCTTGCGGAATTCCTGTGGCCCTTCCTCGCGCTGATCTACCTCACCGCCAACGCCGCCATCGCCAACCGCCGCTGAAGTCGCAACACCTCACCATGTCCATCCTCCATAGCGGCCCCGCCTGCCTGCGCCACGCCCTGATTGTCGCCGGCCTGCTCTGTACTACCGGTGCGTCTGCCCAGACTCCCGACGCCATCAAGGACTCCAGTTTCAACCGCCTCGCCAAGTCGCCGGACGCCGGCACAGGCAATGGCAAATGGGGCTGGAACCTTGGCCTCGGCGCGACGCTCAACCGCGGCGACACACACTCCACGCGTGGCAATCTGTCGCTGGAAGGTGAACGGGCCATGCGCGACAGCCGTCTGCTGACGCATGCCCTGCTGATCCGCGAGCAGGCGCGCAACGAAGACCGCAAGGATGTCGTGAGCCTCGGCTTCCGCGGCGAGCGCAATATCGACCACGCCCTGTTCGGCTTCGGCGATTTCGCCGTGGACCGCGACATTGCCGAAGACATCTCGCGACGCACATCGCTGGGCAGCGGTATCGGCTATCGCATCGTCAACACGCCGACCTACCTGCTCAACGTCTACACCGGTCTGGCTGCGGTCGACGCCATCTACTACGAAGCAGAGGATGCGCGCGGTGTGGAGTGGCTGCTGGGTCAGGACATGAGCTGGCAGATCTCGGAAACCAGCCGGCTACGCCAGCGCTTCGTCGTCTATCCGCACACGGTAGGGGTGGGTGGCGCGCGCACGGCCTTGCAGCTGATGCTCAGCACCAGCATCAACAGCCTGTTCAGCCTGCAGCTGGCCGTCCTGCACAAGTACCAGGCACATGTACCGGACGACAACCATCACAACAAGCTGACCATCTACACGGGGCTGGGCGTCAACTTCTGAACGCCGGGCGCGCCGCGTCGCTCAGGTATCGAACTGGAACTCGCGCAGCAGCTCGGCCGTCTCGAACAGGGGCAGACCCATGATGCCCGTGTACGAACCGTCGATATGCGATATGAATGCGGCGGCGCGGCCCTGTATGCCATAGGCGCCCGCCTTGCCGAAGGGTTCGCCGGTCTCGATGTAGGCTGCGATCTCTTCGTCCGACAGCTCACGCATGCTCACCGTGCTGATCGACAGGCGCTGGCTGAGTTGCTGGTCGTCGGCCAGTGCCACCGCCGTCAGCACGCGGTGCGTGCGGCCCGATAGTTTGCGCAGGATCTGCGTGGCGTGTGCCGCGTCGTCGGGCTTGCCGATGATCTCGCCGTCGAGTTCCAGCGTCGTGTCGGCTGCCAGCACAGCCTGGCGACGCAGCTTGCGCCAGATGATGCGGCGCATGGCGCCCTCGGCCTTGGCCATCGCGACACGCACGACATAGGTCTCGGCACTTTCACCGGGCAACGCCTCTTCCGACACATCCTCGTCATCACGCGGCGGTGCGCGGAAGAACAGGGTGTCGAAATCAATGCCGATCTGGTGCAGCAGCTCACGCCGGCGCGGGCTGGTCGAAGCGAGGTAGATGCGTGGCAGGGCCGGGAGGGAGGACATGGATCTACTCGCGATGATAGGGATGGTTGTTGAGCACGCTCCAGGCGCGGTAGAGCGCTTCGGCGAGCATGACACGCACCATGGCGTGCGGCAAGGTGAGGCTGGACAGGCGAACCCTGTCGTAGGCCCCTTCCTTGAACTCCGGCGCCAGCCCATCGGGACCGCCGACGACAAAAGCCACGTCGTCGCCCTCGCCCTGCCAGCGCTGCAAACGGTCGGCGAGCTTCTTCGTCGTGAGGTCGTCGCCGCGTTCGTCGAGCACAACGATGCGCGCCCGCTGCGGAATGGCCTGGCGCAGGCGCGCGGCCTCGGCTTCCATCATCGCGGCGGGCGTCTTGCCCGTGGTGCGCGGTTCGGCACGCACTTCGATGAGCTCCAGGGGGCAGTCGCGCGGAAAGCGTTTGGCATATTCGGCGTAGCCCTCGACGACCCAGTCCGGCATGCGGTTGCCTACTGCAACGAGGTACAGTTTCATGCCTTCAACGCCCTGCCGGCAGCGCGCCGGCGATCACTCGGACGCGGCACTCGCCGCAGCCATCTTGCGGCGTGCGGCCGGGGTGGCCTGCCACAATTCTTCCAGGTTGTAGTAGCTGCGCACGGCAGGCTGCATGAGGTGCACGACAATGTCGCCGAGATCGACCAGCACCCATTCGCCGGTGTCCTCACCTTCAACGGAGACCACCTCTCCGCCGGCTTCCTTGACCTTCTCCTGCACGCTCTTGGCAAGCGCCCGCGTCTGGCGGTTGGAGTTACCGCTGGCGATGATGACGCGGTCGAACAGGGAGGTCAGTTTGGTGGTGTTGATGACTTCGATGTCGATCGCCTTGATGTCTTCGAGAGCGGCGACAACGATCTTCTGCAACTTGCGGATATCCATGCGGTATTCAGGGGGCCTGTCGATAGAGGGAATGGGCTTCAATATAGTCGAGAACCACGTCCGGAACCAGAAAACGCGGGCTCCGGCGCACCGCAACCAGCGCCCGGATGGCGGTGGCCGAGATGTCCAGTGGCGTCATGCTGAAGGGCACGATGCAGCCGCCAGCAGCTTCGCGCAAGGCTTGGGGGGTGACGCTGCGCTGCGCGAGTTCAGCCGCCAGCGCGGGATCCAGCTGGTCTGTCACCAGGCTGTAACCGGGCCGTGTCGCGACGCCGATGTGGGCCAGCGCGAACAGCTCGCGCCAGCGATGCCAGCCCGGCAGACCGGCAAACGCATCGGCGCCGAGGATCAGCACGAGCGGTCGCGCGGCACCCAGTTCGGCACGCAGGCGCTCCAGTGTGGGCACGGTGTAGCTGGGCTGGTCGCTGAGCACTTCGGCCGCATCGACCGTGAAATGCGTCACGCCCGCCGTGGCCAGTTCGGCCATCGCCAAGCGGTCGGCCGCCGGCGCGCCGGTCGCGCCACGATGCCGCGGCTGCCCCGCCGGAATGAGGCGCACGGCGTCCAGCTGCAGGCAGTCCGCCGCCTCCTGCGCCAGACGCAAGTGACCGTAGTGCACGGGGTCGAAGGTGCCGCCGAAAATGCCCAGCACGCCTGCTGCGTCAGCGCGCATCGTCGGGCTCGGGCAACGGGCCGAAAATGTCCGTGATGCAGAAATGCATGCAGGCAAAGCTGACCGGTGTGAGCACGCCGAACAACAGCGTCAGCATGGCTCCCATGCCAACCAGTGCGAACAACAGCATCAGGGGTACCGACAGCAGGACCAGGGCCAGGGCAAAGACCGCGAACGCGAGCTTGTTGCGCCAGCACGCCACGACAGCAAAAACGAGGGACTTCATGGGGGGCAATTGCGCAAACCCGGTCAGCGCCGAAGACACCCAGATCACCGCACTCAAGGCAAACACGCCCAGCGCATACAGCATCAAACCGATTTGCAGGCCTGCCGTCACGGTTCCCTGCCCGCCTTTGGCCACGGCCTGGAAGTAGCGCGCCAGCGCCTCGCCCTGAAACAGCACCAGCAAGCCCTGCCCGGCCAGCGCCGCGAGGAACAGCACCAGCCCCAGCACGAGCAGCCCGCGCTGCATGCGCATCAAGCGACCCTGCAAGCGATTGAGCTGCGGAGCGCCGCCACCCGCCAGACGACGAAAGACATGCAACAGCACCACGTACAGGAATGGCGTGACCAGACTGGCCAGCAGGGGCCCCAGCAAGGGGATCACTCCCGGCAACAGGGTCAGCAGCAAGGTCAGCAGCGTCGCCAGGGAGATCACGCCCGGACTGCGCAGCCACAACTTCAGGCCGCCCTGCAGCCATCGCCAGCCCGCAATGGCCGGCAGCTTCCTGGCCTGCATCTCAGGCCTCCGCGGCAGGTGCCGGCGCGAACATGTCGAGATAGGCCTGCCGCAAGGCGCCGACAAAAACCGGAATGAACACCAGCACGCCAAGCCCCAGCGGCGCCATGGCGACCACGAAGAACAGGTAGGTGAGCAGGCCGAACAACAGCACCGGGCCGATGTTGCGCAGGCTGGCGCGCAGCGAGGCACTCATGGCGTCGAAGGCCGAGCAGCGCGCAAACACGATCAGGGCCGGCGAGAAGATCAGGATCAGGGCCATCAGCAGCCACAGCACCAGCAGCACGGCGCCACCGGCCAGCACGGTCGAGACGAAGCCTGCTAGGCCGCCCAGCAGACCGCTGAGCGCATTGCCAAGCGCCACGCCGAAGACCCCCACCAGCAAGCCGCCAGCCAGCGCCAGCATGACAAGCAATTGCAGGAAGATCAGCGGAATGCTGAAGAAGATGCCGATCAGGCTGAGGCTGCCAAGGTGCGGCATGGCACCGCTGTAGATATCGGCAAAGCCCGGCGTAGCGCCGCCCTGCTGGCGCGCAGCGGTATCGAGCAGACTGGCCAGCAGGATCGCAAAGACTATCGGAGGCACCATGGGGCCGAACACCGGGACCGGCACGATCAGCAGGGAAATGATCGCCATCAATGCAAATACCATCACTGACAGCAAAATCCACTGCAGGGGGTGAGCAGCGAAAAGACGCCAGCCACTGAGCAGCCAGCGGGCGGCCTGTGCGGCGCTTACGCGGCGCACCAGCGGCGCACGGCTGGAATGGCTGCCATGGGGCGCATGGCCAGCATCACGGGGAAGAGAGGGCAGATCCTGGGACGACATGTCGGAATACGTACAGCTTGCGAAGCCCGACATGCTATCGAATGCCATGCAGCAGTACAAACCTCATCGGGCCTGTCCGGGCCGGACTCCACCCGGACAGCACGCCCGCCGCTGCCCTGAAGTACCGTCGGCCCCTCACACCACGCCCCTTGCAGAGCGCACGCTAGAATCCCACCCGTGAAACCTCCGCTGTACCCCTTCCGCCGTAGCGCCTGTCGCAACAAGGCCCATCCGCCCCTGCGGCCGCTGACACTCGCCCTGCTGGGCCTGCTGTCGCTGCCCTGCCTGGCAGCGACGCCGGAAGACCCCTTCATCGAAGACCTCCCTGTCGTGGTCAGCGCCTCGCGCATGCCGCAGTCGCTCGACCGGGCACCCGGCGCCGTCACCGTCATCGACGGCGATCTCATCCGCGCCAGCGGCTACCGCGACCTGGCGCGCATCTTCCGCCTCGTGCCGGGCATGCAGACCGGGCAGGAACGCGGCAACAACTACTGGGTCAGCTATCACGGCCTCGGCAACAACTTCCCGTCGGAACTGCAGGTCCTCGTCGACGGCCGCTCGATCTACTCGTTGGCGAGCTTCGGTGGCGTGGACTGGACCAACCTGCCGGTGACGCTGGATGAAATCGAGCGCATCGAGGTCGTACGCGGCCCCAACGCCGCCACCTATGGCGCCAACGCCTTCATGGGCGTCATCAACATCATCACGCGCCACACCGCGCAATCACCCAACGGGCGTCTCAGCGGTCGGCTGGGCAATGCGCAGATCCGCGACAGCGATGGCATCACCCACTTCGATGCCGGCCCGACACGCACACAGCTGGCGCTGTCGACGCGCCATGACACCGGCTTCGACAATCTGCGCGACGAGCGCAGCAGCGAACTGGTCACCTTGCGCAGCGACTGGCGCGTCTCGAACAGCAACGAGGTGATGCTGCGCGCCAGTGCCAGCAACCTGCGGCGCGGCGAGGGCTATGACAACACACTGTACGACAGCAATGGATCGCGCAAAAGCTGGGGCACGGCGCAGTCGCTGCACCTGAAATGGGTCGGCACACCGCGCGCAGATGAAGAGTTCCTCGCCCAGTACTTCCACAACGAGAGCCACTACACCGACGGCTGGACGGCCCACATCCCGACCGGCTACCCCTACGGCCCGACGCAGATCAACGTGGACCGCAATCGCCGCAGCTCGCGCGACCAGTTCGAGTTCCAGCACCGCAGCGGCAACAAGACGCGGCAGATGGTGTGGGGCCTGGAGGCCCGCCGCGACCGCACCGGCGCGCCCTACATGTACGCCAACGGCGAACCGAAGCCGGTCGACCTGTACCGCCTCTTCGGCAGCCTCGACGAAGACCTCGCGCGCCACTGGCAGCTCAATATCGGCGCAGCCATCGAACGCTACCGCAGCGAGCCCACGCACTTTGCGCCGCGCAGCTTCCTCAACTGGCAGGCCGCCGAAGGGCACACGCTGCGCATCGGCGCCGCACGCGCTTACCAGCAACGACCGACCTTCGAGAAAGAAGGCGACATCCGCGTCATCGACCCGGTCAGCAACGCCCTGCTGGTGCGCGCCTACATGCCCAACCCGGACCTGCGACAGGAACGTATCGACAGCACCGAGCTCGGCTACCTCGGCCGCTTCCGCACGCTATCGACCACACTGGATGTACGCCTCTTCAACGAGCGCATCAAGGACTACATCGCGCGCGTCTCGGTCAACTCGCCCGCGCCCTACAACGCTGCGCTGGAACCCTGGATCGGTTCGCTGCAGTACCAGAACATGAGTCACACGATCACGCTGCGCGGCCTTGAGTACCAGCTCAAGTCACACCCCTGGCGTAACGGCGAGATCATCCTGTCGCACGCCATGATCGACCGCCGCTCGGGCGATGCCGGCATCGACGACCGCGTCGCGCCCTACGTTGCGAGCCTCAGCTGGTTCCAGAAAATCGATGCGCACTGGTCCGGCATGATCAGCGTGCTGCGCATGGGCCCCATCTCCGGCGGCGACGGCATCGCACCGCTGACCAACTACGTCGCCAAGCCCTACACCAGCTTCGACGCACGCATCGCCTGGCAGACGATGCTGCGGCAGCACCGCAAGCTGGAAATCGCGCTCAACGCCATCAACCTCGGCGAGAAGCACCAGGAAATCCCCGACCGTGGCGTGCAGAGCTATCACGCCACGCTGGGCGACAAGACGCCGGCCAACAGCACCAGCCGCATGATCTACCTGTCGCTGGGGCTGGATCTGTAAGTCAGGGTGCCTCAGGCAACGCCGCCTGCTGCACCGGCAGGCGATCATTGGTCCAAGCCATCACCAGCGTATAACCCAGCGCGAGGATCACCGGCCCGATGAACAGGCCGACGAGGCCGAAGCCCAGCAATCCACCGATGACGCCGATGAGGATCAACAGCAGCGGCAGGTTGGCACCGCGCTGGATCAGCACCGGGCGCAACACGTTGTCCAGGCTGATGGCGATGACGCCCAGCACGCTGAGCACCACGCCCTGCCAGATCATGTCGTTCCAGAACAGCCACACCACGGCCGGGCCAAGGATCAAAGTCGGTCCCAGCTGCGCAATGCACAGGATCAGCATCAGCGAGATCAGCGGCCCTGCGAGTGGCACGCCCGCTATCAGCAGACCCAAGCCGCCGACCATGGTCTGCACCACCGCCGTCACGACGATGCCCAGCGCCACCGCGCGCACCGACTTGCCGGCCAGATCGATGAGTGCCACGCCTCGCGTATCAGCCAGATGCATGGCCAGGTTGCGCACGAAGCGCGCCGCTTCTTCGCCACGCGCATAAAGCAAGGCAGCGATCACCACGGTGATCGCAAAGTGCATCAGCACGGCACCCACGCTGCCCGCCTGCGCGATGAACCAGGTTGTCAGCTCCTTGCCATGCGCACCGATGCTGGCATTCAGTTTCCCGCCAGCGAGCCAGTTGCTCCACTCGCGGCTCAGCGTTTCGCCCACAAAGGGCAGACCGCGCAGCCAGTCCGGCGGCGTACTGAGCCCGCCTTCGCGCAGGGTGCTGACCCAGTCCACCAGCTCGCCCGCGTTGTTGATCAGCGTCATCACTGACATCAGCAAGGGCAGCACTACGCACAACACCAGGCCTGTCGTCATGCCCGCCACAGCCAGCATGCGGCGACCACCCAACAAGGTCTGCAGGCGCAGCATCAGCGGCCAGCTGGCAACGACAATCATCGAGCCCCACAGCAGCCCCGGCAGGAAGGGCCGCAGCACCCAGAAACAACCCACAAGCAGCAGGCCCAGCAAACCGATGGCAATCAGGATGCGGGTCAGTTCGGACACCTTGGGGCTTTGCGTCATCGTGCGTGCTCCGTGTGGATGGTGAGCAGATTCTACACAGTGCTCCCATGCCGGCTAAGGAAGGCACGCAGGGCTGCCCCTGTGTGCGTGTCGGCCTTCAGCCCGCCAGCCAGCGGGCCCTCGTAGACCACGCGACCGCCATCGGTGCCCCCTTCCGGCCCCATGTCGATGAGCCAGTCGGCTTCGGCCATGACGTCCAGATCGTGTTCGATGACCAGGGCCGTGTTGCCGGCTTCAACGAGGCGGTGCAGCACGGTGATCAGTTTCGCCACGTCAGCCATGTGCAGGCCCACGGTCGGCTCGTCGAGCACGTAAAGCGTGTGCGGACTCTTGTACTTCGAAGCGCGCGCGGCCGGGTCGGTCTTCACCTTGGCAAGCTCGGTGACCAGCTTGATACGCTGCGCCTCGCCGCCCGACAGCGTGGGCGAGGCCTGCCCCAGCGTAAGGTAGCCCAGACCCACGTCCTGCAAGAGCTTCAGCGGATGGCTCACCTTGCTGTGCGCGGCGAAGAACTCGACAGCCTCGTCGACTTCCATCGCCAGCACCTCGGCGATGCTCTTGTCGCGCCAGGTGGCCGACAAGGTGTCGGCATTGAAACGCGCACCGTCGCAAACCTCGCAACGCACCTTCACGTCGGGCAGGAAGTTCATTGCCACAGTCTGCACCCCCGCCCCTTCGCAGGCAGGGCAGCGACCTTCGCCAGTGTTGAACGAGAAGCGCGCAGCCGACCAGCCGCGCAGCTTGGCGGCCTCGGTGTTGGCGTAGAGCTTGCGGATCTCGTCCCAGAAACCGACGTAGGTCGCCGGGCAACTGCGCGGCGTCTTGCCGATCGGTGTCTGGTTGACTTCGAGTACGCGGCCTACTGGTTCCCAACCGGTGAGCGAGCGGTAGGGCGGAACTCCGGAGGAGGTTCCGCCAACGGCGTGGCGTCTGGGCATGGGGTTGGATTTGCCCCGCTTCGCGGGGCTGGCGGAACCTCCTTCGGAGTTCCGCCCTACGTCCACGACGAGCCTCTTCAGTGCCGCATGCAGCACGTCGCGCGCCAGCGTCGACTTGCCCGAACCCGATACGCCCGTGACCACGGTCAGGCGATTCAGCGGCACCTGCACCGCCACGTCCTGCAGGTTGTGCAGCGAAGCGCCGCTGAGCTGGATGGCAGGATCGGTCTTCGTGGGCGCTGCGCGTGAATGCAGCGGATGCTGCAGCGGTTCGCGCAGGCTCTTACCCGTCACCGAGTCGGGTGCGGCAATCAGCTCGGCCGCGGTGCCTTGCGCGATCAACCTGCCACCGCGCGTGCCGGCACCGGGGCCGAGGTCCAGCACTTCGTCGGCACGGCGGATGGTCTCCTCGTCGTGCTCGACCACCACCACCGTGTTGCCTTTCTCGCACAAGGCCGACAGCATGTCCAGCAGCACGCCGTTATCGCGCGGGTGCAAGCCGATACTCGGCTCATCAAGCACGTAGCAAACGCCGCGCAAGTTGCTGCCCAGCTGCGCGGCAAGGCGGATGCGTTGCGCTTCGCCGCCCGACAGCGTGGGCGCGGCGCGGTCCAGCGCGAGGTAGCCAAGGCCCACATCGCGCAGGAAGGCCAGCCGATGTTTCAGCTCGGCAACGATGTCGCGGCCGATGCCGGCCTCGCGGCCTTCGAGCTGCAAGCCGCCCACCCACTGGCCGAGCATGTTCACCGACTGCCTGCTGTAGTCAGCGATGGACTGCTCGCGATAGCGCACGGCCAGCGCGGTCGGATTGAGGCGCAGGCCATTGCAGGCACGGCAAGCGACTTCTTCGCCATCTTCGTCACCGAGGCCGGCAAATTCCATCTCGGCAACGTCGACTTCGGGATCTTTCATCCACTTCGGAATCTCGACGCCGGTGCCGCAGCAGCTGTCGCACCAGCCGTGCTTGGAGTTGTAGGAGAACAGGCGCGGATCAAGCTCGGGGAAGCTGGTGCCGCAGGACGGACAGGCGCGCAGCGTGGACAGCACGATGTCCTCACCTGCCGGCGTAATCAGCCGGATCGTGCCCTTGCCGATCTGTATTGCGCTGGCGAGTTTTTCGCGCAGCTCGGCCTCGTTGTCGGCACGCACTTCCACGTCGGCGACGGGCAGCTCAATGTTGTGCTCCTTGAAGCGATCGAGGCGTGGCCAGGGCGCAACGCCAATCCACTCGCCATCGACGCGCAGATGCGTGTAACCCTTGTTCTTCGCCCACTTGGCGAGGTCGGTATAGAGGCCCTTGCGATTGACCACCAGCGGCGCGAGCAGGCCGACCTTCTGGTTGCGGTAGTCGCGCAGGATGCGTGCCGCGATGGCGTCCTGGCTCTGCGGCTCGATGGCGCACTGGCAGTCCGGGCAATGTTGCGTACCCAGCTTCACGAACATCAGGCGCAGGAAGTGATGCACCTCGGTGAGCGTGCCCACCGTGCTCTTGCGCCCGCCACGGCTGGTGCGCTGCTCGATGGCCACGGTCGGCGGAATGCCGTGGATGGCATCGACGTCGGGCTTCGACGCTGGCTGCACGAACTGGCGCGCATAGGCATTGAGTGATTCGAGGTAACGGCGCTGCCCTTCGGCGAACAGGATGTCGAAAGCCAACGTGGACTTGCCCGAACCCGACACGCCGGTGACTACGGTGAACTTGTTGTGCGGAATGGAGAGCGAGATGTTCTTGAGGTTGTGCTCGCGCGCGTTGGTGATCTGCACCACGTCGGCCGTTGCCGCAGGGCGGTATTGCGCGCGCGGCTCGGCAGCTTTCAGGGGCGCAGCTTCCAGCTTGTACTCAGCTAGCGCACGACCGGTGTGCGAACGCGGCTCGGCAATCAGCGTCTCGACCGTACCCTCGACAAGGATCTCGCCGCCACCATCGCCACCTTCGGGGCCGAGGTCGATCAGCCAGTCTGCGGCGCGCATCACGTCGAGGTTGTGTTCGACGACCAGCACAGTGTTGCCGGCATCGACGAGTGCGCGCAGTGCGCGCAGCAGCTTCTCGATGTCACCGAAGTGCAGGCCGGTGGTCGGTTCGTCGAACAGGAACAGCGAGCCTGCTTTTGCCACACTCGTTGCCGCTTTCTTCTTTGCAGCACTCTTCGCCGCGTACTCGGCAAGGTGACCTGCGAGCTTCAGGCGCTGCGCCTCGCCGCCCGACAGCGTGGGCACGGGCTGCCCCAACGTGAGGTAGTCCAACCCCACGTCGACCAGCGGCTGGATCGCGCGCGTGAGCTCCTTGTCCCCTGCGAAGAAGGCCAACGCGTCTACGCAGGTCAGCTCCAGCACTTCGGCAATGCTCTTGCCATGCATCTGCAGTTCCAGCACCTCGGGGCGATAGCGCTTGCCATCGCAATCGGGGCAGCGCAGGTACACGTCGGACAGGAACTGCATCTCGACGTGTTCGAAGCCATTGCCGCCGCAAGTCGGGCAACGGCCGTCGCCAGAGTTGAACGAGAAGGTGCCAGCGGTATAGCCGCGCTGCTCGGCCTCAGGCAACGCCGCATAGCGCTTGCGGATGACGTCGAAGGCACCGACGTAGCTAGCCGGGTTGGAGCGCGTGGTCTTGCCGATGGCACTCTGGTCCACCATCACGACAGCTTCGATCAGCGTGTCGCCAACGAGCTTGTCGAAAGCGCCCGGTGCTTCGGTCGCTTCGCCCTTGGCCTTCTTGAGCGCGGGCCACAGCACGTCGGAGATCAGCGTGGATTTACCCGAGCCAGAGACGCCGGTGACGCAGACGAGGCGGCCCAGCGGCACGGCGAGATCGACTTTCCTGAGGTTGTTGGCCGTCGCGCCCAGCAATTGCAGGCGCGGCGTTTTCGCGTTCGACGCTCTGGCGCACGAGGCCGGCATCGACCTGCTTGTGGCCGCCGAGGTATTGGGCGGTGAGCGTGTCGGTACGCGCACGCAGCTCGTCGGGCGTGCCGTTGAAGACGATGTTGCCGCCCGCCGCACCCGGCCCTGGGCCGATATCGATTATGCGATCGGCATTGAGCATCACGGCCGGATCGTGCTCGACAACGACCAGCGAATTGCCAGCATCGCGCAGGCGGCGCATCACGCCATTGATGCGGTCGATGTCGCGCGGGTGCAGGCCGATGGAGGGCTCGTCGAGCACGAACAAGGTGTTGACGAGCGAAGTGCCCAACGCAGTAGTGAGGTTGATGCGTTGTACTTCGCCACCGGACAGCGTGCGGCTCTGGCGATCCAGCGTGAGATAGCCGAGGCCTACTTCGCAAAGGTAGGAGAGGCGACTGCGGATCTCCTGCATGACCAGCTCGACCGCGTCACCAGTACTGCCTTCCAGTGGCAGGGTCGTGAAGAAGTCGCGCGCACGTTCGACCGGCAGGCGCATCGCGTCGTGGATGGAGAGACCCGGCAGGGATTGCAGTTGTGCTTCGGAGAGGCGCATGCCTTGCGGGCGGAAGCGGCGGCGGAAACCACCCAGCGCCGTGTCGGCCTCCTGCTTGCTGCCGACGCGCCACAACAGCGAATCCGTCTTCAGCCGCGCGCCATCACAGACGGGGCAATCCGTGTAGGCGCGGTAGCGACTCAACAAGACGCGAATGTGCATCTTGTAGGCCTTGGTCTCCAGCCAGTCGAAGAAGCGCCGCACGCCGTACCAGTACTTGGGCCAGGAACGTTCCCAGCTCTTGAACTCGGGCTCGCCTTCCATGACCCAGTGGCGATGTTCTTCCGGCAGGTCACGCCAGGCAATGTCGGTGGCAATGCCGCGCAGCTTCGCCATCTTCATCATGTCGCGCTGGCACTCGTTGTAGCTCTCGGTCTGCCAGGGCTTCACGGCGCCACCGGCAAGCGTCTTCGACTCATCCGGCACGATGAGGCCGGGGTCGATGCCGATCACCCGGCCGAAGCCACGACAGGTATCGCAGGCGCCGACGGCGGAGTTGAACGAGAAGTGCGAAGGCGTGGGCTCGGCGTAGTGGATGTCGCAATCGGCGCAGTGCAGATCGGCGGAGAATTTCCAGACCGTGCCGTCTTTCGCCGCATCGCCGGCCAGCGCTTCACCACCGAGATGGATCTCGATGCGCCCCTGCCCGAGACGCAATGCGTTCTCGATGGCTTCCGACACGCGGCTCGCTTCGGTATTGCCGAAGCGGAAGCGGTTGACTGTCACCAGCAGACGCTTGCCGTCTTCGGTGACGCGCGTGAAGCCCTGACGGTCGAGATGGCCGCGCATCTCATCGGCCGTGAAGTTGTCGGGAATTGCCAGCGGCGCGACGATGGCGAGTCGTGGGTCCTCGTGCAGCGGGCAGCGCTCGGCGAGCGCGCTGAGAATGCTCTGCGGCGTTTCACGCTCGACGCGCTTGCCGCAGCCCTTGCAGTAGAGCTGGCTGGCGCGTGCGTAGAGCAGCTTAAGGTAGTCGGCCAGCTCGGTCATGGTGCCGACCGTGGAGCGCGAGGTGCGCACCTGGTTGCTCTGGTCGATGGCAATCGCCGGCGGCACGCCTTCGATGGCGTTGACCTGCGGCTTGTCCATGCGGTCGAGAAACTGCCGTGCGTAGGGCGAGAAGGTCTCGACGTAGCGACGCTGGCCTTCGGCATAGAGCGTATCGAACACCAACGAACTCTTGCCCGAACCCGAGGGGCCGGTCACGACGACCAGCTCGCCGGTCGGGATGTCCAGCGACAGGTTCTTGAGGTTGTTCTGGCGCGCACCGCGGATGCGGATGGCGGGGCGGGTATAGGGATGGGACATGAGGGCGGACCGGAGAGCTTGCTGCGCAGCCTTCGATTGTCTCAGGACCCTACCTCACGCGCACAAAAAAGGCGCCCCCGGGCGCCTTCATTGCTGCCAATGTACTGTCAGCGGCTGTCAGCGCGACTCGCTGGTCGAGCCACCGGCTGCCGGCTGCCGCCCGGCCTTGGCAATATCCTGCGCCACCGACGCCACGTCCTTTGCCGCGTTCTCGATGACCTCGGCTTGCGCTGCCGACTGCACGTCTTCAGCTGCGGCTTGCGAGAGGTCTTTCTGTATCGACGCCGCAGCGCCCGGCACCATGCCGGTCGTGCTGTTGGCATAGTCCGACTCGCGCGGTTCTTCCTGGCTGCAGGCGGTGAGAGCGATCAGGGCAACGAAGCTGAGGATGCGGAGCATGGTGATGGCGGAGTGAGTGAAGAGTGGTGATGTGTGCGAAGCGTGAAACAGGCACGGGAATGCGGCTTCCCTCTACTTGACGCACAACGCAGCTTGGACTGGAATTGTCTCAGAATCGTCCACACAAAGGAGCCTCGCATGGTGAACCTTCGGCACGCACTGACGCATGCACGTCGCGGAGATTGGGAGGCTGCACACCGCATGGTGCAGGCAGACGATTCGATGCTCGGAGCGTGGTTCCACGGCATCCTGCACGCGCAGGAAGGCGACCTTTCCAACGCCCGATACTGGTACGAGCGCGCGCAACGCAGCTTCGCATCGCGCGGCAACACCGACGAAGAGCTGGAGCGCCTGGAATCCGAACTGCTGGATTGAGAAAAACAAAAAGGAGCCCTAAAGCTCCTTTTTCATTGCGCGGATTTTCGTGCAGAGGCCGTAGCGAGCGGGTCAAGGCTGCGACGAGAAGCGGAGCTGTTCTGGAGTACAGCGAGCATCGGAATCGCAGGATTGGCCCGCGCAGTAGGCCTATGCGCGGAAATTACTTGACGCGGGCCTTGTACTCGTCCGTGCGGGTGTCGATTTCGATCTTGTCACCGATTTCGACGAAGGCCGGCACCGGCAGTTCGAAGCCGGTGGCGAGGCGGGCGGGCTTCATGACCTTGCCCGAGGTGTCGCCCTTGACAGCGGGTTCGGTGTACTCGACAACGCGGATCACGCTGGTCGGCAGTTCGACCGAGATCGGCTTCTCGTTGTAGAACACGACTTCGCACTTCAGGCCGTCTTCGAGGTACTTGAGCGCGTCGGTCATGTTCTCGGACTCGATGTCGTACTGGTTGTACTCTTCGTCCATGAACACGTACATCGGATCGGCGAAGTAGGAGTAGGTCACTTCCTTGCGATCAAGCTGCACGACTTCGAACTTGTCGTCAGCCTTGTAGACGCCTTCGGAACCTGCGCCGGAGAGCAGGTTCTTGAACTTCATCTTGACGACGGCGGCGTTGCGGCCACCCTTGGAGTATTCGGTCTTCTGCACGACGAGGGCGTCGGCGCCGACCATCACGACGTTACCGGAGCGGAGTTCTTGAGCGATTTTCATAGGGGCACCATGGTGGCGCCAACGCGCCGGTTCGGGATTACAAAGCCCGCTATTCTATCAACTCTTTGCAAAAAATCAGCAGCTTGGACGCCAGATCGCCGTGTGAAGCCACACGATCCGCCCAGATATCGGCACGTTGCTTGAGTTCGGGCAAAGCCCGGCTCAAGGCTGGCCATGCCCCGGCTGCGTTCTGCTGGGCATCCCAGGCCTGCCAGAAGTCGCGCAACGGCCCGGCCGAAGCCCCACCGGCGTAGCGGCCGAGAAAGGCCGCCAGCTTGATGCGGTGGGCGTCTTCGTCTTGTTGGTAGATGTGCCAGACGAAGGGCCGCCGCGCCCACTGGGCGCGTACGAAGGAGTCTTCACCGCGCACGAAGTTGAGGTCGCAGGCCCACAAAAGGCGGTCGTAATCGTCCTGCGTCAGCCAGGGCAGCACGACCAGGCGCAGGGCGCCGCGCTCGATGACGTTACCGGCCGCCAGCGGCTCACCGGCCCATTCCGCCACCTGCGGCAGCACGCGGCCCACAGGCACGGCGCAGAAAACAGCTTCATCACCACCCGCCCAAGCGTCAAGCAGGCCGGCCACGGCGGCGTTTTCGTAGGCGAACAGCGAGATGCGCAGCGCGCCCGGCTGCGGTTCGGCGCCCAACCCTTGCCAGAACACGGCCTGCGCGGCATCCGAAGCCTGGAAAGCCTGTCGCGCTGCGTCCAGCCCGCCCTCCCTGATCAACCCGCCGGTGGCCGGCGTGAAGCCCGGGAAGAAGAAGAACTTGCGCAGCCCGTTGGCCTGCGGCGACGGCAGGGCGTGACAGCCCTCGACCCAGTCCTCGGCGCTGAGGTATTCAAGGTTGATCCACAGCGGTGGCGGGCTGGCGGCCACCATGCGTTGAACAAAAGCTGCTGGCGGATTGCAGGCGAAGGCTTCGATCACCAGCCGTGCCGGCCCGGCCTGCTTAGCGTCTTCCCAGCTACCAACCTGCACACCATCGCAATCCGCTGCCCCGACAAGCGCGGGCACGATGGCTTCGAGCACCTCACGCCGGTCCACCCACAGGCGTACGGCGCAGCCATGCTCGCGCGCCAGCTGGCGGGCCAGCCGCCAGCACACACCGGCGTCGCCATAGTTGTCGATGACGGCACAAAAGAGGTCAACAGAGAGGGCCAAGTTCAGAACCAGAAGTAGGACAAGTGTGCGGATTGTCGGATGACTTTGCGTCCGCGCGCATCAGAACTTAGGATGCTGCCATGCTGCCTTCCCGCCTGTCGCGCCATTTCGCGCACATCCCGTTCCAGATTGTCTCCCTCATCACCGTCACCCTGCTCGCCCATGTCACGCTGTCCGGCGGGCGCGTCGCGGCTTCACTCTATGCGCTCAAGCATGGTGGCTCTGAAGCCTGGGCCGGCATCGCCTTCAGCGCCTTCGGCCTGATGCCCGTGCTGCTGTCGCTGCAGATGGGGCGCTGGATCGACCGCGTCGGCACGCGCCGCGTCATGCGCATTTGCCAGCTGCTGATGATCTCGGGCCTCGTGCTGTCGGCCACCGTGCAGTCCCTGCCCACCATCCTCATCACCGGCCTGCTCGCGGGCACGGGCTTCGCCGGCTACATGCTGGCGGCCAACGTCTGCGTGTCCTACATGATCTTCAAACACGAGGGCGACCGCGTCGGCATGCTCGCCTGGCTGCAAATGGGCAACTCCGTGTCGTCGGTCATCGGTCCGACCTTCGTCGGCCTCCTCATCGACCACTCGGGCTACCGCATGGCTTTCGGCGCACTGGCTGCCGTCGTCGTGTGCAGCCTGCTGGTGGGCCTGCGCGCCAACCTGCCGGACGGCACGCGTGACAGCAAACCGAAGTCGGACGAACCCAGCATCGTGCGCGCCGTCTTCGCCGATCCCCGCCTGCTGCGCATCTACCTCCTCGCCATGACCGTGTCGCTATCGTGGGACGCCTTCACCTTCATGGTGCCCGTGCTCGGTCAGACACGTGGCTACTCGGCCACCACCATCGGCCTCGTGCTGTCGAGCTTCGCCATCGGCACCTTCGCCATCCGCGCCCTGCTGCCCTGGCTGTCACGCAAGATGGCCGAATGGCGCATGCTGACCGTCTCCTTCGGGCTTGCCGCCTGCGTCTTCTTCACCCTGCCGCTGGCCGACAACGCCTGGCTGCATGCCGCACTGGGCTTCGTCTTCGGCCTTGCGGCGGGCGTCGGTCAACCCAACATCCTCGGCCTCATCTACCGCGCCATGCCGCCGGGCCGTGCGGGTGAAGGCGCCGGCTTGCGCGCGATGATGGGCAACATGATGGGGCTCACCGGCCCCTCACTGTTCGGCGCCATCACCGCCCTGTTCGGCGCCGTGCCGGTGTTCATCATGGTCGGCGGCATCATGAGCGGCTCGTGCTGGCAGGCACGGCGCGGCGAACAGACGGCTCAGGCGCCAGGAACAGCGGCCTGAGGCACCAGCTCGCCGAGCACATGCGTGGCCTGCACGCTGCGCTCGTCACCAAGAATCATCAACGCGAAAAGTTGCTCTTCCAGCGTGCTTGCGAATGACATGCGGAAGCGCAGCTCGGGCTGCGCCTGCGGATCGAGCACGATGAAGTCCGCTTCCTTGCCGATAGCGAAGTTGCCGATGAACTCATCGAGTGCCAGCGCCTGCGCACCGCCCAGCGTCGCGCTGTACCAGCTGCGCATCACGGGCAGCGGCGCCTGCAGCATCTGACCCACTTCGTAGGCCGCTGCCTGTGTGCGCAGCATCGACAGGCTGGTGCCGCCACCCACGTCGCTCGCCAGACCGACCTTGATGCCCGCCGCCGCGCTGCGCCGGTAATCGAAATGCCCGCTGCCAAGGAAGCGGTTCGAGGTCGGGCAGAAAGCGATGGCCGTCTGCGTGTCGGCGAGCTGGCTGCGCTCGGCATCGCCGAGGTGGATGCCATGGCCATAAATGGCGCCGCGCCCCAGCAGGCCGAAGCGAGCGTAAACGTCGAGGTAGTGCGCGCTGTCGGGGAACAACTCGCGCACAGCTTCGATCTCGGCAAGGTTTTCGGAGAGATGCGACTGCAGGTGCATGTCGGGGCGGCTCGCGAACAACTCGCCCGCCACCTGCAGCTGCGCCGGGCTGGACGTGATCGCGAAGCGCGGCGTCACGCTGTAGCGCAAACGTCCCTTGCCATGCCAGCGCTCGATCAGCGCATTGCACTCCTTCGCGCTGCTGTCGGCCGTATCACGCAGCTTCTCGTGACAGTTGCGGTCCATCATCACCTTGCCGCACAGCATGCGCAGATTGCGGCGCTGCGCGGCCGTGAAGAAGGCATCTACCGAATGCGGGTGCACGGTGGCGAACACCGATGCCGTCGTCGTGCCATGTGCAAGCAGGCGGTCGAGGAAGAACTCGGCCGTGGTCTTCGCGACCTGCGGGTCAGCAAAGCTCGCCTCGGCAGGAAAGGTGTAGTCGTTGAGCCAGTCGAGCAACTGGCGACCATACGAACCCATCACGCGCATCTGCGGGTAGTGCGCATGGGTGTCGACCATGCCGGGCAGGATCAGCTTGCCGTTGTAGTCGAGCAGTTTCGCCGAATGCTTGGTGTGCTGCGGCAGTTCAGCAAGTACGCGGCTCCAGGGGCCGCAGTCTCGGATGCGCCCACCTTCGATGAGCAACGCGCCATCTTCGATGTACTGCCAGCTGGCCGGATCGCTGCCTTCACCGGGGTCGCTGAGGAAATGCAGGACCCTGCCGCGCACCAGCGTGCTGTGAACATGGGGATTCATGCTGCGGCTCCTGTGGGCTGTTGAACGGATCGTGCCGAAGCGGAGGGCTACACCTCACACCACACTCAGCGCCAGGTCCTTCGCCAGCGCATCATGCTGCCGCAACACTGCCGGCAATTCTATCGTCTGCAACTCACCATCGCGTACTACGGGTTTCCCGTTGATGACGGAAAGATTCACGCGCGGCGGCGTGCCGAACACCAGCGCGGCCACGGGGTCGTGCACGGCACCGCCGGCAAGGCTCACGTCGTCGAGCCTGAAGGCCACGCAGTCGGCACTCATGCCCGGCGCCAGTGCGCCGATGTCGTCGCGCCCAAGCACGCGTGCGCCACCCAGCGTGGCAAGTTCCAGCGCCTGACGCGCACTCATCGCGGCCGGGCCGAAGCCGACGCGGGCCAGCAGCATGGCCTGCCGCGCTTCGCCCAGCATGTGTGCGCCGTCATTCGAGGCGCAACCATCCACGCCCAGCCCGACCGGCACACCTGCTGCGCGCATCGCCGTTATCGGCGCAATGCCCGACGCAAGACGCATGTTGGAGCAGGGACAGTGCGCCACACCGGTGCCGGTGCGTGCAAACAGCGCAATGCCGGGTGCGTCGAGCTGCACACAGTGCGCATGCCACACGTCATGCCCGGTCCAGCCCAGCGATTCGGCGTACTCGGCCGGCGTCATGCCGAACTGCTCGCGGCTGTAGCTGACGTCCTTCACGTTCTCGGCAAGGTGAGTGTGCAGGCGCACGCCGTAGCTGCGCGCGAGCACGGCCGACTCGCGCATCAGCTCGCGGCTCACCGAGAACGGCGAACAGGGTGCGACAGCCACGTGCAGCATGCTATGGCGCGCGGCATCGTGATACGTCTCGATGAGGCGGCGCGTGTCGCGCAGGATCGCCTCTTCGTCTTCGACCACGCGATCCGGCGGCAAGCCACCTTTCGAACGACCCACGCTCATGCTGCCGCGGCTGGCCGTGAAGCGCATGCCGATCTGGCTAGCGGCCTCGATGCTGTCATCGAGCCGGCAACCGTTGGGATAGATGTAGAGGTGGTCGCTCGACGTCGTGCAGCCCGACAGGATCAGCTCGGCCATCGCGGTGAGCGTGGACACGCGGATCATCTCCGGCGTCAGCCCAGCCCAGATCGGGTACAGCGCCTGCAGCCAGTCGAACAGCTCGGCGTCCTGCGCGGCGGGAATCGCGCGCGTGAGACTCTGGTACATGTGGTGATGCGTGTTGACGAGGCCCGGCATCAACACCTGACCGGCGAGGTCGATGACTTCATCGGCCTCCTGCGGCAAGGCTTCGCTGCCGCCCACGGCTTCGATCACGCCATCACGGATGAACACGCCACCACCGGCAATCTCACGGCGCCCGGCATCCATGGTGACGAGCATGTCGGCGTTGCGTAACAGCAGCGTGGGCATCAGCTACTCCTTGGTGCGAACAGGATGATGGCCATGCCCAGCAAAGCAACGCCGCTGCCGACCAGATCCCACTGACTCGGGCGGATGCCGTCGACCAGCCACAACCACGCAATCGCCACGCCGATGTAGACGCCACCATAAGCCGCGTAGACGCGGCCCGCTGCAGCGGGATGCAGGCTCAGCAACCAGGCGAACAAGGCGAGGCTCAGCGCGGCGGGCAACAACAGCCAGACTGGCTTGTCCTGCCGCAGCACCAGCCAGGGCAGGTAGCAGCCGACGATCTCGGCAATCGCGGTGGCGACGAAGAGCAGAAAGGTTTGCAGCAGGCTCATGCGCGTTCCAGCCGGATCTCGACCTCACGCTCGACGTAGCCCCACTCCGGCGTCGCACGCAAACGCGCGAGCAAGTTGTCGAAGGCCGTCGCATGCTCAGGTGCGAACTCGAACCAGGTCAGGAAATCGAAGGGGCTGTCTTCGGGCAGGTCGCGGCAGTGATGCAGGCGTCGCGCAATGGGCGGCAGGTAGTCCATGCCGATGGCGTTGTGATGCGACTGCGCCTCGAAGATGTGGCGGCGCTCGTCCTGCGTCAGCGCCCACCATCCGGCGTTCTTGCGAATGGGGATCAGCGCCGCACAGCTCGCCTCGGGTCGTCCGAGGCCCTGCTGCACGGCGAGGAGCTGGGTCTTCTCGCTACGCTCGACGTAGCGCTCGTTGCTGGTCACACCGCGCAGGGCCCACACGCTGGGCACGTCCGGTGAACCGGCTACGAGCTCGATGTGCGACACATCCGGCAAGCTTTCGCCCGTGACCGGCACAATGCGCTGTACCCGCCAGGGGCCGTTTTGTTTACCGAGAAACGAGAACAGCCTGGGGTTCAACACACACTCCTTGTCGTGAAGACGATTTAACCACCCGCGATAAAGGGCTTGCCCAGCGAAGCCGGCAGATTGAGCTGCAACAGCTTGCGGTCGCGCGAAATCATCACCAGCACCACGATGGTAGCAATGTAGGGCACTGCCGACAGCAGTTGCGAAGGCAGCGCGACACCGAAGCCCTGCGCATGCAGCTGCAGGATGGTCATGCCGCCGAACAGGTAGGCGCCGAGCATGAGGCGCCCCGGCTTCCAGGTCGCAAAGACGACCAGCGCCACGGCGATCCAGCCACGCCCGGCCGTCATGTTCTGCACCCATAGCGGCGTGTAAACCGTTGACAGGTAGCCGCCCGCCAAGCCCGCCATCGCACCACCGAACAACACGGCGCCATAGCGGATTGCCGTGACCGGATAGCCGATGGCGTGCGCGCCTTCGGGGTATTCGCCGACCGCGCGCAGCACCAGACCCAACTTCGTTTTCGCCAGCACCCAGGCGAGCACGGCGAAGCAGATGAAGCTGAAGTAGACCACCACGTCCTGCTTGAACAGCACGGGGCCAAGCACCGGGATGTCCGACAGGAAGGGAATCGCCAGCGGCTGCACGCCGGGCAGGCTGTAGCTGACGAAGCTCTGGCCGATGAAGGCGGACAGGCCCACGCCGAAGATGGTCAGCGCCAGCCCGGTTGCCGCCTGGTTGGCGCCCAGCGAGAGCGTGAGGATCGCGAAGGGCAGCGCGGCAAGTGCGCCCGCAAGCGCCCCTGTAGAGAGGCCGACAACGAGGTTGCCATCTGTATGCACGGCCGCCGCGAAGGCCGCGATGGCGCCGATCAGCATCATGCCTTCGACGCCGAGGTTCATGACGCCGGTTTTCTCGGCCACCAGTTCGCCAAGGCCGGCGAAGACCAGCGGCGTCGCGGCACCCAGGGTGCCAATCAGGATGGGGATGATGTGGTCGATCATGCTGCCGCTCCTTTGGCGTGGGTGGGCTTGCGCCGCTTGAGGCGGAAATTGACGAAGGCATCGGCACCGAGCAGGAAGCACAGCAGCATGCCCTGGAACAGGCCGGTGATCGCTGAGGGCAGTTGCAGCGAGACCTGACCTGCGTCGCCACCGATGTAGATCATCGCCATCAGGAAGCCCGACAGCACGATGCCCAGCGGATGCAAGCGCCCGACCCAGGCAACGATGATGGCCGCGTAGCCATAGCCCGGCGACAGCGACAGCGTGAGCTGGCCGACCGGGCCGGCGACTTCGGCCGCGCCGGCAAGCCCCGCCGTGACGCCCGAGATGATCAGGCTCAGCCACACCGCCTTGCGCGCCGAGAAGCCGGCGTAGCGCGAAGCGGCTGGCGCCTGCCCGCCGACTTCCAGCTCGAAGGCCGTGCGGCTGCGCGCGACGAAGATCCAGAAGACGACGACCGAGATGGCGGTGATGAACACCGAGGTGTTCACGCGCAGGCCTTCGAACATCATCGAGAACAGCGCCGGGTCGCCGAACATGATGGACTGCGGGAAGTTGGTGCCGCCCGGGTCGCGCCAGGGCACGCTGACCAGCCAGCCGAGGAACAGCGTGGCGATGTAGGTCAGCATCAGCGTGGTGAGCGTCTCTTCGGCATTGAAGTGCGTCTTGAGCCAGGCCGGTAGCAGGCCCCACAGGCCACCACCAATCGCACCGGCGAGAATCATCATCGGCAACACCCACCAGGCATCGATGCCGTCACACCAGATGGCGATGGCGCTCGCGAAGATTGCGCCCATCAGCAACTGGCCTTCGGCACCGATGTTGTAGATACGCGCACGGAAACCCAGGGCGAGGCCCTGTGCGATGAGGATCAGCGGCGAGGCCTTGAGGAACAGTTCGCTCCAGCCATTGCTGGTTTCCAGCGGCTCGATGAAGAACACGTAGAACGCCGTCAGCGGGCTGACACCAAGACCCCAGAACAAGATGGCGCCGACAAGCAGGGTCAAGGCAATGGCAATGGGCGGTGCAGCCCATTGCATGACTTTGGAAGGATTGGCACGCGGCTCGAGGATCTGCATCAGGCAGCCTCCCTTTCCGCTGGGCCTGCCATGAGCAGACCGATGCCCTCGGCATCCGTCGTCGCCTTGAGCACGGCCTTGGAGAGACGCCCGCCCGCGATAACCGCGATGCGGTCACTGATCTCGAACAGCTCATCGAGCTCTTCCGATATCACCAGCACACCAACGCCGCTGCGCGAGAGGTCGATGAGGGTCTGGCGCAGGAAAGCCGATGCGCCCACATCCACACCCCAGGTGGGCTGCGCGACGATCATGACTTTCGGCGTCTGCATGATCTCGCGGCCAACTATGAACTTCTGCAGGTTACCGCCTGACAACGAACGCGCTACCGACATCTCGCCGTTGCAGCGCACGTCGAAGCGTTCGATGCAGCGCTTGGCGAAATCACGCGCAGCGGCAAAGTCGAGCAAGCGGAATTTCTTCATGCCGGGTTGGCGGTGCGCAGTGAGCATGGCGTTCCACGACAGGGGCATGTTGGGTACAGCACCGCGACCGAGGCGTTCTTCGGGCACGAAGCACACGCCAAGATCACGCCGCTGGCCGGCGTCGAGTGCGCCGACGGGTTTGTCGCCGAGCAGCACTGCATCGTTGCGCACGGTTGCTTCGCCCGACAGCGCGGCGAGCAGTTCTGCCTGTCCGTTGCCCGAGATGCCAGCGATGCCGACGATCTCGCCACGCGCCACCGTGAGGTTGATGTCGGCAAGCGAGACACCGAAGGGATCTTCAGAGACCAGCGAGAGGCCACGCACCTCGAAGGCCGCGCCCGTCTCGCCCGTGTATTCCGCCGATACGCAGACCGGCAACTCGCGACCGATCATCATGCGCGCCATGCTGGCCGGCGTCTCTTCACGCGGATTGCAGTGGCCGGTGACACGGCCACCGCGCATCACCGTCGCGCTGTCGCAGAGTTCCTGAATCTCGTGCAACTTGTGGCTGATGTAGAGGATGGACACGCCTTCCGAAGCGAGTTGCTTGAGTGTTTCGAACAGCTTGCGCACGGCCTGCGGCGTCAGCACCGAGGTCGGCTCGTCGAGGATCAGCAGCTTGGGGTCCTGCAGCAGGCAGCGTACGATCTCGACACGCTGCCGCTCACCAACCGACAGGCTGTGCACGAGGCGCTGGGGGTCGAGTGGCAGACCGTACTTCTCCGACACGGTTTTCACGCGCACAGCGAGCGCTTCGAGATCAAAGGGTTCGTCGAGCGCCAGCGCAATGTTCTCGGTGACGCTCAGTGTCTCGAACAACGAGAAGTGCTGGAACACCATGCCGATGCCCAGCGCGCGCGCCGCCGCCGGATTCGCGATGCTGATCTGGCGACCGTTCCACTGGATCTCGCCTTCGTCGGCCTGGATCGAACCGTAGATCACCTTCATCAGCGTGCTCTTGCCCGCACCGTTCTCGCCCAGCACGGCATGTATCTCGCCGGGCATCACGGACAGGCTCACGTCAGCGTTTGCCACCACGCCGGGGTAACGCTTGGTGATGCCCGCCAGCGAGAGGCGCGGCTCGCCGGGCGGAGCGGCGTAGTTCAGCGGTGCGGTGGTCAGCATGTACTGGTGGCTCCCCGGTGGATGAGTGTTTCCTTGGTTTGCAAGACCTGCGCCACCACGGCGATGGCGATGGCCTCCGGTGTTTTGTCGCTGATGCCCGGAATGCCGATAGGGCATTGCATGTGCGTGGTATCCAGCCCCAGTGCGTGCAGGCGATGCTCGAAGCGCGCACGCTTGGTGCGCGAACCGATGAGGCCGAACCAGGCGACGTCGTTGCGCTCTGCCGTGCGGCGCAGGATGGCTTCGCTGAGCGTGAGGTCCAGCGCGTGGCTATGCGTGAGGACGAGGAAGAAGCTGCCTGCGGGCGCGCTGACGACGGCCTCTTCGGGAGCGTCACTGGCAATGCACTCCACATTGGCAGGCGTCGCGCCGAACTGGTCGTCGCGTGGGTTTACCCAGCGGATCTGCGTATCGAGCGTGGCAAGCAGGCGCACAATAGCGGCGCCGACGTGGCCGGCGCCGAAGACAGTGATGAACAGCGTATTGGGGGTGATGGTGTGTGTGAATGACCAAGCCGCAGCCTGTCCTGTTTCACAGGGTGGATAAGCGATAGCGCATCCACCATCTTCAGTCCCTTCACGCGTGGATGCGCTGCGCTTATCCACCCTACGCCATGTCGATTGAAGGTCTGCCGCAGCAAGCAAACGCTGGAAGGCTTCGCCACTTTCCAGCTGCTGCACGCGCGCCAACCACTCCGCACACGCGCTCCGCGCAATCCGCTCGAACACCAACCACACCACACCACCGCAACACTGCCCCAGACTCGCGCCGAGAGACAGCCGTTGCATCGCCGGCTCAGCCGATGGCTGCAGCAACATCGCCCGCGCCTGAGCCATCGCTTCCCATTCGAGATGGCCGCCACCAATCGTATCAACCGTGGTCTCCAGCGTGACCAGCATGCTCGCGCCCGCCTCGCGCGGCACCGAACCCTGCGTGCGCGCAACCGTCACCAGCACCACGTCTTCGTGCGCCAGCAATGCAGGGAGCGCACGCCACCAGTTCATGCAAGGCCTCCGATTGCACGCAGCACTGCTTCGGCCGTCGCAGGTGCCTGCAGCGGTGCCGGTTTGCCGATGGCCGCCGAGCAGGCATCACGTAACGCGAAGAACACGGCAAAAGCCAGCATCAGCGGGGGCTCGCCGACGGCTTTGGATTTGTGGATGGTGTCTTCGACATTGGCGTTGTCGTAGAGCGCGACCTTGAACACCGGTGGCACGTCGCTCGCGGCGGGAATCTTGTAAGTAGACGGCGCGTGCGTCATGTTGCGGCCGCGCTGGGCACCGCTGGGCCGCCACCACAGTTCTTCGGTGGTGAGCCAGCCCATGCCCTGGATGAAACCGCCTTCGATCTGGCCGATGTCCAGCGCAGGGTTCAGCGACTTGCCCACGTCGTGCAAGATGTTGACGCGCAAGACCTTCGATTCGCCGGTCAGCGTGTCGATGGCGACTTCGGCGCAGGCCGCGCCATAGGCGTAATAGAAGAACGGCCGCCCCTGCATCGCATCCTTGTTCCAGTGGATCTTCGGCGTCGAGTAGAAGCCGGAGTCCCACAGCTGCAGGCGTGCACGATAGGCCGCGATGGCGAGCTCGGCGAAGCTCGTGCTGTGACCACCACCACGCACCTCACCCTCGACGAAGCTCACCTCGTCTGCGCTCAGGCCGTGCTGTTGCGCGAAGAAGGCGGCGAGCCGCGTCTTGATCTTGAGGGCCGCTGCCTGCGCGGCCTTGCCGTTGAGGTCGGCCCCGCTGGACGCGGCGGTCGCCGAGGTGTTGGGCACGCGACTGGTGTCGGTGGCGGCGAGGCGCACGGCACTCGCCGGCAGGCCCAGCTCGTGCGCCACGACCTGGCGGATCTTGGTGTAGAGACCCTGCCCCATCTCGGTACCACCATGCGAGACCAGCACCGTACCGTCGGCATAGACGTGCACGACGGCACCGGCCTGGTTGTAGAGCGTGGCGTTGAATGAGATGCCGAACTTGAGCGGTGTGAGTGCGAGGCCACGCTTGATGACGGGGCTGCCCGCATTGAAAGCCGCAATGGCGGTGCGGCGTGCGGCGTAGTCGCTGCTCTCGGCGAGCTCGGCGATCAGCTCGGGCGCAACGTTGTCTTCGACCTTGGCGCCATAGGGCGTCATGACACGTTCGTCACCCGTCGAATCGCCATAGAGATTGAGAAAGCGCACATCGAGCGGATCAAGGCCCAGCTCACGCGCGATGTCGTCGAGGATGTACTCGATGGCGAACATGCCCTGCGGGCCGCCAAAGCCGCGGAAGGCGGTGTTCGACACGGTGTTGGTGCGGCAGCGCAGGCTCTTCACCGTCACGGCGTCGAGGTAGTAGCAGTTGTCGATGTGGCACAGCGCGCGGTCGTTGACCGGGCCGGAGAGGTCGGCCGAGAAACCGCAGCGCGAGGCCATGGTGACGGCAAGGCCGAGGATGCGGCCGCTATCGTCGAAGCCGACGTCCCACTCGAAAGCGAAGTCGTGGCGCTTGCCAGTCAAGGTCATGTCGTCGTCGCGGTCGAGACGCAGCTTCACGGGGCGGCCGGTTTTCCACGCACCGAGCGCGGCGCAGCAGGCGATCTGCGCGGACTGCGATTCCTTGCCGCCGAAGCCACCGCCCATGCGGCGGCACTCCACGCTGACCTGGTGACTGGTCCAGTGCAGCATGTGCGCGACAGCGTGCTGCATCTCGGTCGGGTGCTGCGTCGAGCTGAACACGTGCATGGTGTCCTGCTCGCCGGGGCACGCGTAGGCGATCTGGCCTTCGAGGTAGAAGTGCTCTTGCCCGCCATGGTGAGCGCTGCCCTGCAGACGATGCGGCGCAGCGGCGAGTGCGGCCTGCGCGTCGTTGCGCGTCATGGTGACGGGCGGCAGCACCCAGGATTCGGCAGCCACGGCCTCGGCAATGTCGAGCAGGGCCGGCAACTCCTCGTACTCGATGCGTGCCTTGCGCGCAGCGCGCCGTGCGGCATCGTGTGAATCGGCAAGCACGACGAAGATGGGCTGACCGTAGAACAACACGAGGCCATCGGCGAGGATGGGGTCGTCGTGGATGATGGGGCCGCAGTCGTTGAGGCCAGGAATGTCCTGCGCGGTGAGCACCGCCACCACGCCGGGCGCGCGCCGCACGGCATCGAGGTCGAGCTTGCTGATGCGCCCGTGCGCAATCGTCGACAGGCCGAAGGCAGCGTGCAGGGTGCCGCCCAGCTCGGGCAGGTCGTCGATGTACTGCGCGCTGCCCGACACGTGCAGGGCAGCGCTTTCGTGTGCGAGGGGCTGACCGACGACGACGCTCATGCCGTCACCTCCGCCAAGGAAACAGGCGTCCCTGCGTGCTCCAGCCACAGCCGCCACAACAGGTTCTGTGCAATCTGCAGGCGGTAAGCCGCCGTAGCGCGCATGTCATCGAGTGGCTGATAGTCCTGTGCGAGTGCGGCTATCGCGGCACGGATGACGGACTCGCTGAGCGGCTGGCCCTGCAGCGCCGCCTCGGCGAGCGCCGCGCGTTTGGGTGTCGCCGCCATGCCGCCAAAAGCGATGCGCGCCTGCATCACCACGTCACCATCAAGACGCAGCGCAAAGGCCGAGCAGACCGCCGAGATGTCCTGGTCCATGCGTTTGGAAATCTTCCAGGTGCGGAACAGCACATCGTCACGGTGACGCGGCACGCGCAGCGCGCGCACGAACTCGCCGGGCTCGCGTGCCGTCTTCTGGTAAGCGAGGTAGAAATCTTCGAGGGCCATTTCGCGGATGCGTGCGCCCTTCTGCAAGACGATGCGCGTACCCAGTGCGATCAGCGCGGGCATCGAATCGCCGATGGGTGAGCCGTTGGCGACGTTGCCGCCGAGCGTGCCGGCGTTGCGCACTGGCACACTCGCAAAGCGGCGCGCAAGATCCGTCCACTGCGCGTCGTCAGTACACAGTGCGGCGAAGGCATCGGTCAGCGAGACGGCCGCACCGATCTCGACGTGGTCGGCTTCCACCGTGATGCGTTTGAGTTCGTCGACGGCGCCGATGTAGATGATGTCGCCAAGGTCGCGCAGCTGCTTGGTGACCCACAGGCCGATGTCGGTGGAGCCGGCGAGGATGCGCGCGTCAGGTTTCGTCTCGCACAGCACGGCCATCGCCTCGATGCTGCGCGGTGCGTAGAAATGCTGGCCGCCCTGCTCGTATTCCAGCGCGGTCATCGCTGCGAGGGTGTCGAGCACAGCGCGCAGCGGGGCGCGGTCCAGCTTCTGCGCCGGCACCTCCCACGCCGCACGTGCGGCATCGACGATGGGGCGGTAACCCGTGCAGCGACAGAGGTTGCCGGACAGGCAGTCGTTCACCTCGTCACGCGAGGGCACGCCGCTGCCGGCAGCCTGACGCGTGTCGTACTGCGCCCACATCGACATGACGAAGCCCGGCGTGCAGAAGCCGCATTGCGAACCGTGGCAATCGACCATGGCCTGTTGCACCGGGTGCAAAGTGTTGCCGTCGGCGAGGTCTTCGACCGTGAACAGTGCTTTGCCGTCCAGCGTGGGCAGGAACTGTATGCAGCTATTGACCGCTTCGAGCCGCAAGCCGCCGGGCGCTGCATCGTCACGCGAACCCACCACCACCGTGCAGGCGCCGCAGTCGCCCTCGCCGCAGCCTTCCTTGCTGCCGCAGGCGTGCTGGTCTTCGCGCAGCCACTGCAGCACCGTGCGTTGCGGCGAGACATCGCTGACCGGCACGAGCTGACCACGAAACCAGAATTGAATGGGGCGTTGGCTCATCGTCGTCCTGTGCATGCGAGATGGACAGAGGCTAGCACGCGACGTGCCGGTTGATCGCGGGGGCGGGTGATAAGGGCTATTACGGACCCGACCCGGCAATCAGCCCGGGCGCCAGAACCCGGCATGCGCGACAGCCGCCTCTTCTTCCAGCATAGGCCCGATCACTTCGATGTTGCGCTGGCCACTCGCGAACACCGTGCGACAGGGCAATGACAAGGTCGGGTTCTCCGGATCGTTGCCGGTGATCGCCAGCAGACCCGTCTCGGACATGCCGTACACCACGCGGCCGATGCCACACCAGTAGATCGCCCCGGCACACATCGCGCAGGGCTCGGCATTGCTGTAGAGCGTGCTGCCGGCGAGCTCGGCCGGGCTCAGCAGGGTCGCGGCGCGGGCGGCTGCCACGCGCTCGGCATGGCGTGTCGGGTTGCCGGGCGGACGGGAGTCGTTGCCGCACTCCACGACCAGGCGGCCATCGGCACCCACCACGAGGGCGGCGAAAGGATGGCGGCCCGCCTGACGGCTGGCCATGGCCAGAGCGAAACTGTGACGCAACCAGTGCAGATCATCCTGGGCCATAAGACACCTCGTGACACCTCGTTTTGTACAGGTTTCCGATAGTGCCCTCATCCGGTGCGCGCCGCACCGATAACTCTCATAATCCAGCACTGATGGAATCACGCCCCTTGCGGGACTACAGTGTCTCCGTCCGCACCCTTCCGTCGGTCTTCATTTCAGGAGAACCATGATGTCATTCCGCTCGTTCACGAAGCTGCCTGCGTTGCTGGCCGTCAGCCTGTTCGCTCTTGGCACTTCGCTCGCCCACGCCGCCGATCCCGTCAAGGGCGCCTGGGTCTACATCGGCCCGACCGGCGACCACGGCTGGACCTATGCGCACGACGTGGGCCGCAAGGCCGTCGACGCCAAACAAGGTGCCAAGGTGAAGACCATGTTCGTCGAGAACGTGCCGGAAACCGCCGACGCCGAGCGCGTGATCCGCGACCTCGCCGCCAAGGGCAACAAGGTCATCTTCGCGACCTCGTTCGGCTACATGAACGCCATGGAGAAAGTCGCCAAGGCCTTCCCGAAAACGGTGTTCATGCACGCCACCGGCTACAAGACGGGCAAGAACCTCGGCATCTACGACGTGCGCACCTATGAAGGTGCCTACATGCTGGGCGTCGTGGCCGGCAAGATGAGCAAGAGCGGCAAACTGGGCGTGGTCGGCTCCTTCCCGATCCCCGAAGTGATCCGCAACATCGACGCTTTCACCATCGGCGCGCGCAGCGTCAATGCCAAGGCGACGACCAAGGTCATCTGGGTGAACACCTGGTTCGATCCGGGCAAGGAACGTGAAGCCGCCTTGACCCTGATCTCGCAAGGTGCCGACGTGCTGATGCAGAACACCGACTCGCCGGCCATCGTGCAGGCCGCCGAAGAGAAGGGCGTGTTCGCCTTCGGCTGGGACTCCGACATGAGCAAGTTCGGCGCGAAAGCCCACCTTGCCGCTTCGGTACTCAACTGGGGCGTGATCTACAACCAGGAAGTCGAGAAGGTCATGGCCGGCACCTGGAAGTCGTCCGCCATCTGGTACGGCGTCAAGGAAACCGCGGTCAACATCATGAATTTCGGCCCCTCAACGCCGGCTGATGTGAAGAAGCTCGCCGAGGAACGCCGCGATGCGATCAAGGCCGGCAAGCTGCATCCCTTCACCGGCCCGCTTAAGGACAACACGGGCAAGGAAATCGTCGCTGCCGGCAAGACACCGACCGACATGGATCTGGGCAAGTGGAACGTCTATGTCGAGGGGGTTGAAGGCACGATTCCCAAGTAAGTCTGGTGGTATCGTCAAACGCCCGGCCATGCCGGGCGTTTTTGATTGTGGAGAAGAAGATGAAACTGCTCGACCGCGTACTCAGCTGCCCCAAGGCCGAACTGCACCTGCACATCGAAGGCTCGCTGGAACCCGAACTGGCCTTCGCGCTAGCGCAGCGTAACCACATCGACTTCCCCTTCAACAGCGTCGAGTCGCTGCGCGCGGCGTACAACTTCAGCAACCTGCAATCCTTCCTCGACCTCTACTACGACTGCGCCGACGTGTTGCGCACCGAAGAGGACTTCCATGACCTGATGCTCGCCTACCTGCGCCGCGCCGCAGCTGACGGCGTCGTGCATGCCGAGATCATGTTCGACCCGCAGACCCACACGGCGCGCGGCATCTCCATGGCCACGGTCATCAACGGCCTGCGCGCCGGCATCGCCACAGCGCGCGACGAATCGGGCATCAGCGTGCAGCTGATCCTCAGCTTCCTGCGCCACCTCAGCGAGGAAGACGCCTTCGCCACCCTGAAACTCGCCGAGCCGCACCTGCAACACGTTGCTGCCTTCGGCCTCGACTCCTCCGAGATGGGCCACCCGCCCTCGAAGTTCGAACGCGTCTTCAAAGCCTGCCGCGATCTGGGCAAACCCGTCGTCGCGCACGCCGGCGAAGAAGGCCCGCCTGCCTACATCATCGAAGCGCTGGACCTGCTCCAGGTCAGCCGCATCGACCACGGCGTACGCTGCGTCGAAGACAAGGCGCTGGTGCAGCGCCTTGCCAAGATACAGATGCCGCTGACGGTCTGCCCGCTGTCCAACGTGCGTCTGTGCGTGTTCAAAGAGATGGCAAAGCACACCCTGCCCGCCATGCTCGACGCCGGCCTCTGCGTGACGCTCAACAGCGACGACCCGGCCTACTTCGGTGGCTACCTCGGCAACAACCTGCGCGCCGTGCAGGCAGCGTTCAACTTCGACGCCGCCACCTGGGCACGCATCTTCCGCAACAGCTTCAATGCCAGCTTCATCAGTGCTGCGGACAAAGCAGCATGGTGTGCGAAGGTGGATGCGCACATGATGGCCTGAGTCGCCGCCAGCAGCGATCGGCTCGTGATGTGGATACACTCTGTATCCCGGAGTTTCCACATCACCCTGCATGGAACCGCAAAGCCGCCAGCCCCGCCTCGCCCGCGACACCGACCAGCGCATCTACGACAGCATCTTCGCCGCCGTGATGCAGCAGCGTCTCAAGCCGGGCACGCGCCTGCCTGAATCCGAGCTGGGGAAGCTGTTCGGCGTCAGCCGCACGGTGGTGCGCAAGGGCCTGCAGCGCCTCGCCCACGATGGCATCGTCAGCATGCGCCACAACAAGGGGGCAGCGATTGCCTCGCCGAGCCGCGAGGAGACCAGCGAAGTTTTCGAAGCGCGCCGCGCCATCGAAGCGGCCATTGTGCCCCTCGTCGTGCAACGCGCCGACGCAGCCGGCCTCGCGCGCCTGCGCGCCATGCTGGCGACCGAGCACGAGATGCTGCACAACAAGGACGCGGGCTGGGTGCAGCAGGCTGGCGCGTTTCACCATACGCTGGCCGAACTGTCGGGCAACCGCGTGCTGCAGGACTTCCTGCGCAGCCTCATGTCGCGCTGCTCGCTGATCGTCGCGCTCTACGAAGCACCCGGCGACGCGGGCTGCGAGCACGACGAGCATGCCGCCATCGTCGAGCACATCGCGCGTGGCGAAGCCGACGCGGCCGTGGCCCTGATGACGCGCCACCTCGACGCGCTGGAGCACCGCATCCAGATCCGCAGCGAAGAGAGCGAACCCGACCTGGGCAGCTTGCTGGGCCTCTGAAAACTGTATCCAGTTTTGCACAGAACTGGCGCCATATCGTGGCGCGCCGCACCCGCCATGTGCGCCAACATTCTTCACACGATAAGTGAACTCATAAAAATCAATGACTTGACTTATTTTTGACCGTGGCACGCTTGCTGCTTGTATCCGTTACATCCACAAAAGTGGATACACTTTAACTCATCAACGGATACCGCCATGACACTGCACAAACTCCTCGCCGCCGCGCTCACCACGCTCGGCGCCCTCTTCAGCAGCAGCCTGCTCGCTGCCGAACCCCTCAAGATCGGCTTCATCTACCCCGGCCCGCTCGCCGACGTGGGCTGGACCGCCCAGCACGAGCTGGGCCGCAAGCTGATCGAGAAAACCTACGGCGACAAGGTCAAGACCTACTACGTCGAGAACGTGCCCGAGACGGCCGACGCCGCGCGCGTCGTGCGCCAGCTCATCAACCAGGGCTGCACGATGATCTTCACGACTTCGTTCGGCTACATGGAAGCCACGGCCAAACTGGCGAAGCAATTCCCCAAGGTGAGCTTCGACCATGCCACCGGCTACAAGATGGACAAGAACCTCGGCATCTACCAGACGCGCTTCTACCAGGGCGCTTACCTGATGGGTGTGCTGGCCGGCAAGATGACGAAGAGCAACACGCTGGGCTTCATCGGCTCGCACCCCATCCCCGAGGTACTGCGCAACATCGACGCTTTCACCATCGGTGCGCGCAGCGTCAATCCGGCCGCGCAGACCAAGGTCATCTGGATCAGCTCCTGGTACGACCCGCCAAAGGAACGCGAAGCCGCTGAAACCCTGATCTCGCAAGGCGCCGACGTGCTCTACCAGAACACCGATTCACCCGCCGCCGTGCAGGTCGCCGAGAAGAAAGGGCTGTATGCCTTTGGCCAGGACTCCGACATGTCGAAGTACGGCCCGCGCGCGCACCTGTCGGCCAACACCGTTAACTGGGGCGTCTATTACGTCAAGAAAATCGGCGACAAGCTCGACGGCAAGTGGAAGCCCGAAGACACGGCCTGGGGCATGAAGGAAGGCATGATCGAAGTGTCCGCACTCGGCACCGCCGTGCCCGCCGATGTCGCGAAAGTGTTCAACGACAAGAAGCAGGCGATTGCCAGCGGCAAGCTCGAAGTCTTCGCCGGTCCGCTCAAGGACTCGACCGGCCAGACGAAGGTGCCCGCCGGCAGCATGCTGCCCGAGAAGGATCTGTGGTCACTGACCTGGTACGTCGAAGGCGTACAGGGAAGCATTCCCAAGTAAGTCATCACCCAGCGCGCGCGGCCTGGCCGCGCGCCAGAGCAGCACATGGACGTCAACAAATGGACATCAACTTTTCCGACATTACCGAATACCAGCGCTACAAGCTCATGGCCAGCCTCATCGTGCCGCGGCCCATCGCACTGGTCACCACCATCAACGAAGACGGTATCGTCAACGCCGCGCCCTTCAGCATGTTCAACATGCTCGGCGAAGAGCCGCCCATCGTCATGATCAGCGTGAACCGCAAGAAGGACGGCGGGCTCAAGGACACGGCCGCCAACATCGTGCGCTCGAAGCAATTCGTCGTGCATATCGCCGACGAAGAAATCGCCGAGAAGATGCACCGCTGCGGCGACGCCCTGCCACCCGATGCCAGCGAACTCGTGCACGTCGGCCTAACTCCGGAACCCTCCAACGCCGTCGCTCCGCCACGCATTGCCGAGGCGCCAGTCGCCTTCGAATGCGAGCTGTGGGAACTGCTGGAGACCGACAGCCGCCAGATCTTCATCGGCAAGGTGCTGTGGCTGCACGCACGCGATGGCCTCATCGACACCGAGAAGTGGCGCGTGCGCCTGCAGGACTACTTCCCCGTCGGCCGCTTCGGTGCCAGCTTCTACACCGACACGCGTTCACGCTTCGTGATCGGCGGCAACGGTGACGAAGGCCGCGCCACGGCCATCGACGAGATCTGAGGACACCACATGGACGACAGCCACTACATGCGTCTCGCCATCGCCGCCTCGCGGCAGGCCATGGACGAAGGCAACTTTCCATACGGCGCCACGCTGCTCACGCGCGACGGCCGCAGCCACGTCTCGCGCAACAACCAGGTCACGACAGGCGACTGCACGGGCCACGCTGAAGTGGTGCTGATCCGCGAAGCGGCCCAGGCGCTGGGCGCAGAAGCCCTTCAGGGCGCCACGGTGTACGCCAGCGGCGAACCCTGCGCAATGTGCAGCGGCGCCTTGTTCTGGGCGGGTGTCGCCCGCGTCGTCTACGCCATGCCCACCCGCACCATCAACCGCATCGGTGGCGCGCCCTGGCTGGATGTACGCAGCATCGATGTGCTCGGCCGCGCTTCGCACGCGACGCAGGTCAACGGCCCGCTGCTGGAGGCAGAAGCGAGTGCGGTACTGCAGGAGTGGGTGGAACGGCGCTAGCTCAAGCGCCGGGAGGCAGCATCACCGTGGTCGGCGAATCCTCGTCATCGCGCACCGCGATGGCCACACCGGTGAAGTTGTCATGGCCCTTTTCGGCCGTCTGCGTGACGATGCCAGCCATGCGCGTCAGCCAGTCCTGCAGGTTCACCGATTCGGATAAGGCGCTCTGCATGAGCCCCTCTTCGACGTACTCCCACCAGCCATCGGTACACATCAGGAACACGTCACCCGCCGCCAGCGGTGCGGGCGTGCCCGACACGCTGACCTGCAGCTCACCCGAGTTACCGATGGCCGAGGTCAGCAGGCTGCGCTGCGGATGGGTGCGGATCATCGCGGCATCACCGTAGCCCGCATCGATCATGGTCTGCACGAGGCTGTGATCACGCGTCTGGAAGGCCAGCTGGCCGTTGCGGAAGAGGTAGATGCGCGAATCGCCGACATGCCCCCAGGAGACCAGGGACTCGGCGCGATTGACCAGCAAGATGCTGCAGGTGGCATGCATGTTGTCGGCGCCTTCGACCGACTTGGCCTCCATCAGTGCCGCGTGCGCGCCTTCGAGCAGATCGACGATGCGCTCGGCGCTCACCTCGGGCTGCGCGGCGAAGGACTCCAGCACGTATTTGACGACCAGGCGCGAAGCCACGTCACCGCTACCGTGCCCCCCGGCACCGTCGGACAGGCACCAGCAGGCGGCCTGGGCGTTCTGCCAGCTACCGCAGAAATCTTCGTTGCGGGAGCGGCCGCCGGTGTTGGACTGTTCAGCTGAATCTATGGCTAGCACGTTGCTGTTCCGTATCTTTTCTTCATCAGGATGCTGACAGGCAATCACCGTGCCCGACCTGCATGTTGCGCATTTGCGTCATCAGCCGCCGCGCTCGTTCGACAGGCGTTCGATCTGCTCTTCGTAGGCGCGCAGGAACTCGCGGCCGAACAGCGTATGGAAGTCGTCCGAAGCCTCGCGCTGGATGTCGGCATAACGCTGCTCGTACATGTTCCACAGCTTGGCCTTGCGGTTGGCGGGTATCACGCTGTCGAGGAAGCTCTTGTCGGTCAGGCGGCCTTCGAGCTCACCTGGCTCGAAACGCTTGAGAATGCCGACCAGGGCTGCGCGCATGCCGGCAACAAAGCCCATCTGGTGCGCCTTCAGGTCGTCGTAGGCATCTTCCATCGCCTCCACCGGCCCCATGAAACCCTTGCCTTCGGGTTGCAGCAGCTGCTTGATGGCGAAGCCGATGTCGGGCGAGAACTTCAGCGGGTTGTTGTTGCGCGTCACGATCATCGTCACCTCGGCGCGCACTTCACGCTTGGTGGCTGCCCGTGCGGCCAGCAGCGCCATCGTGCCCTGCACCGATTCACGCAGCATGAGACCCACCTGCTCGGCAAACTCGGGCGTGAAACCGCCCGGCGGCTGCAGGCCCGGCACGCCCAGGCCACGCACGAAGGCGGCCAGCACCGCATCGGGGCTACCGGTGTAGGCCTCGGCCGCCTTGGCTGGCGGTGGCGCCGCCACCAGGTTGTTGAGATTGGTGCCCAGACCGTTGACGGTGACCTTGGAGCTCTTGGGCACGGCCGACGGCGGAATCACCATGGTCACGTCACCCGCGGGCAGATCGGGCACCACGGGCGGGGCCTTGGGTGCCGGGGCAGGCGCCGCTTCGGCAACGACTGGCTCGACGCGCGCCGGGGGCGGCGGCACCAGGGGCGCGGCGGCAGTGATGACGGTGTCCGGCTCGGCGGGTTCTGACGGCGCACCACCGAGAATGCCGAGAATATCGTCCGCGGGCTCGATCTTCGGTTCCGCTTCGGCCGTGATCGCGAGCAGCGGATCCGCTTTGGCCACGGGTGGCACGAAGGCTTCATCCAGCGCAGGCGCATCGTTGCGCTGCGCGGCTGGCGCCGCCGGTGCCTCAGCCGGGCCACCCATCAGCAGGGCCAGCGGGTCGACAGCCCCGTCGGCCGTCGGCGCCTGATGCATGGGGTCGCCGAGCAGGGAATTGGCGAGCGGATCACCGCCACCGAAGGGGCCGCTGCCGCCGGCCTTGAGATCGAACAGCGAATCGACCGAACCGGTATTGGCCGAAATGCCGATGCCCAGCGGGTCGCCCGAATCATCGGCAGCAGGCGCTGGCGCCTTGGGCTTGGGAGCAGGCGCCGGGGCAAAGGCCGCAAAGGGGTCACCTTCGCTGGCGGCTGGCGCCTTGGGCGCAGCCGCCGGCGCAGCACCACCGCCGAAGACAGCAAAGGGATCATCTTTGGCCGCACTGCTGGGCGGCGTGCTGAGCAGGGCCGCCAGCGGATCGGGCGCGGCAGCGGGTGCCGGTGCAGCAACCGGAGGCGGTGCCATCGGGGCCGGCGTGCTGATGACGACCGTCGCGCCGGCCGGCGCCGAGGGCGCCGGTGCGGCACCGAACAGACCCAGCGGATCGGCACTGGCGGCGGGCGCGGGCGCGGGAGCCGGCGCGGCGGCCGGCTGCGAGAAGCTGGGGGCGCCGGACAGGAACTCGACGCGCATCACCCACTCGGCCATCTCGATCTGGTCGCCGTCCTTGAGCGGATGTTCGTTGCCCTTGCCAAGCGGGCGGCCGTTGAGCGCCGTCGGATTGCTGCCCTGGTCGGCCAGCAGGTACTGGCCATTCACGACCTTGACCATGGCCTGCACGCGGGAGATGTGCTTGTCGGGGTCGGGCAGCACGAAAACATTGCTGCCGTCGCGGCCGATGCCGCCACCCCGCTCGCTGAACTCTGCAAACATCGGTGTGGACGGCGCACTGCCGTTCCGGGTCACCACAGAAATACGCAGCACGGTCGATCCCCTGTCATGAAGTGGTTGCCGGACGCCCGGCAAGGCGGCATTGCAACACACAAGCCCTGCCGCGTTCAATTGCCCGGATTGCCAGCCCTTCGTACAGGCTTCCGGAAATGGCCCGCCTGAGCGATCATCGTCGCCTCGCACACTGGACCGGAAGCCCTGCATGACCACCCAAGACCTCCCCACAGAGCTCAGCCTGGAGGAAGCCCTGCAATTCGCCGTGGCCCTGCACCGGGACGCCCGTCTCGACGCCGCCGAAACCATCTACACCCGCATCCTGGAAGCCGCACCAGACCTGCCCGATGCCCTGCATTTCCTCGGCGTGCTGAACAACCAGCGCGGCAAGCGGGAGCAGGCCGTCGCCCTGATCCAGCGCGCCATCGAACTGGCGCCCGACTACCTGGACTGTTACCTCAACCTGGGCAACGTGCTGGCCGAGTCTGGCCGGCTGGATGAAGCCATCAGCGCCTACCGCACGGCATCGTCGATGCAACCGGACAACCCCGGTTGCTACAACAACCTCGGCGTCGTGCACAAGATGCGCGAGGAATGGGATCTGTCCGAACAAGCCTACCGCAGCGCCATCGCGCTCGACCCGGACGGCAGCAGCGCCTACAACAACCTCGGCCTCATGTTTGCCGCGCGCGGCATGCTCAAGGAGGCCGTCCAGTACTACTGCACGGCCATCTCCAAGATGCCCGGCAATCCGGACAGCCGCCGTCTGCTCGGCATGGCCTATTACAGCCTGGGCAAGATTTCTGAAGCGGCGGAAGTCTTCCGCCAATGGGTAACCGATGAGCCTGCAGATCCGGTGGCTCGCCACATGCTGGCCGCCTGTTCGGGCGAGAACGTCCCCGAGCGCGCTGCCGATGACTACGTGGCCTACACCTTCGACAAGTTCGCCAACAGCTTCGACGAGCAACTGCAGCAGAACCTCGCCTACCGCGCACCAGAGATCGTCGCCGACGCCATGCGCGAAGCCCTGCCCGACGTCGCGCCGGGCTCGCTGGCCATTCTCGACGCCGGTTGCGGCACCGGCCTGTGCGGCCCGCTGGTGCGCCAGCTGGCCAGCCAGCTCGACGGTGTGGACCTGTCCGGCGGCATGCTGGCCAAGGCCAGCGCCCGCCAGTGCTACGACAAACTCGAAAAGGGCGAGCTGACCGCCTACATCGCTGCCCACACGGCCGCCTGGGACGTCATCATCTCGGCCGACACCCTGGTCTATTTCGGCCCCATCGATGGCGTCTGCCGGGCTGCGAAAACAGCCCTGCGCCCCGCGGGGCTGTTCGTCTTCACGGTCGAGAAGCTCGTCGACGCAGGCGCTGAGGGCTTCCGCATCCAGCCGCATGGCCGCTACGCGCATGACAAGGACTACGTAGCCGCCACCCTGACAGCCACTGGCTTCACGCCGCGCCGCATCGAAGAAGTGCATCTGCGCAACGAAGGCGGCAACCCGGTGCAGGGCTGGCTGGTGGTCGCCAGCGCCGACTGACGGGCAGCCACACACGGGCCACACATCCGGCCGGTATGCTTCTGTCCGGCAAGTGCTCTATGCTTGCCTGCGCCGCACCTGCCGCACGAACAAGGATTCCACCGCAACACCACCCCGGGAGAGGTCGCCATGGCCGACGAATCGCAGTTCCAACTGATCACGCCGCTGGACAGCGCCCTGCGCCTGAACAAACTGGTCGCGCGCGAGAAGCTCTGCCATATCAGCCAGTTCGAGGCCGAGTGCCTGTCTGAAACGGCTGATCTCGACATCAACGCGATCCTCGGCAAGATGGTCAGCGTGCGCATCGCCCTGCCCAACCTGTCGCACCGCTACCTCTGTGGCTACGTCACGCGCTTCTCCCACAGTGGTACCCAGGGACGCTTCCAGACCTTCCACTGCGTCATCCACACCTGGCCCTGGTTCCTGACGCGCACCACCGACTGCCGCATCTTCCAGCAGAAGAGCGTGCCGGACATCATCAAGGAAGTCTTCGCCGACCACGGCGCCATTGCCGAATTCCGCAACGACCTGACCGGCAGCTACGACCCGCGCGACTACTGCGTGCAGTACCGCGAGAGTGATTTCGACTTCGTCTGCCGGCTGATGGAAGAGGAAGGCATCTACTTCTTCTTCGAGCACGAAGAGAACAAGAACACCCTGGTGCTGGCCGACTCGGTCAGCGCCCACAACGCCGTGCCCGGCTTCGACACCATCAACTTCGTCGACCACGGCGGCAGCCGCCGCGACTCTGGCGACTACATCACCGACTGGCACTTCGCCCAGGCCGTGCAATCGGGCAAGACGCGCATCATCGATTACGACTTCGAGCGCCCCAGCGTCAAGCTCGACGCCAAGGCCGCGCAGTCGCGCGAGCACGACAACGCTGAACTGGAGCAGTTCGACTACCCCGGCGGCTTCGTCAAGCAACCGCATGGCGACCACTACGCCAGCGTACGCATCGACGAACTGCACAGCCAGTTCGAGCAGGCGCGCGGCCGCACCAGCGTGCGTGCTGCCGGCAGCGGCATGCTGTTCAAACTCGACGGCCATGCACGCAGCGAGCAGAACCGCGAGTACCTGATCCTCGCCACCACCATGCACATGCAGGCCGAAGGCTACGAAGCCACCAGTGGTGGCGGCAGCCAGTTCAGCAGCGAACTGCTGGTGCTGCCCAGCAGCCAGACCTTCCGCCCGGTACGCCGCACGCCGCAGCCCGTCGTCAAGGGCCCGCATACCGCCGTGGTGGTCGGCCCCAGCGGCGCCGAGATCCACACCGACAAGTACGGCCGCGTGAAAGTGCAGTTCCACTGGGACCGCCTCGGCAAGAAGGACGCCGACAGCTCGTGCTGGATCCGCGTCGCCTTCCCCTGGGCCGGCAAGAACTGGGGTTTCGTCTCCATTCCGCGCATCGGCCACGAAGTCGTTGTCGAGTTCCTCGAAGGCAACCCGGACCGCCCCCTCATCACCGGCAGCGTCTACAACGCCGAGCAGATGCCTCCCTACGCCCTGCCCGACAACATGACGCAGTCAGGCATCAAGACGCGCTCCTCCACCGGTGGCTCGACCGAAAACTTCAACGAGATCCGCTTCGAGGACAAGAAGGGCTCCGAGCAGCTGTTCATTCACGCCGAGAAAAACCAGGACATCGAAGTCGAGAACGACGAGACGCACTGGGTCGGTCATGACCGCAAGAAGACCGTCGACAACGACGAAAACGTCGAGGTGAAGAACAACCGTACCGAGAAGGTCGGTGCCGATGAAACGATCACCATCGGCGCCAACCGCACGGAAAAAGTTGGCGCAGAAGAGAAGATCACCATCGGCGCGAACCGTACCGAGAAGGTCGGCGCGAATGAAGATGTGACCATCGGCGCGGGCCGCAAGCTCACGGTAGGCGCCAACGACACGCAGACGATTGCCGCGAACCAGTCGATCACCATCGGCGCCAGCCAGACCGAGACCATCGGCGCCTCGCTGACGCAGACCATCGGCGCGGCGGCTACCGTCACCATCGGCTCCGCCCTCACGCAGACCGTCGCCGGTCCTGTCACCATGACCAGCGCCGGCCCCACCACCATCATGGCGGCCGGCGGCCTCACCGTCGTCGCACCGGGCGGCACCAAGGTCATCGACTTCGAGCTGGCGCAGGTCGGCGGCACCATCAAGGAAGGCTATGCCGTCGCACTCAACTTCAACATCGTGTCGACCGAAATGAACGCGGCGAAAGCCGAAATCACCGGCGCCACCACCGCAGCCATCGGTGCCAAAGCCGAGAAGGTCGGCGTCGAGGCAGGCCAGAAGGATGCCGTCGCCCAGATGGTCGCCCTCGAAGCCCTGTCGAACGCGACCAGCATCGAGATGGATACGCTCAAGGTGCTCATGTGAGGGTCATCAAGCCCTTCACGGCATCCCTCCTGACGCGCAGCTTCGAGTTCAAGAAGCGGCAGTACCTGGGCATCTCGGTGTTGCTCTATACGCCCATGGGCGATGTGCCCATGCTGCTGCCCGAGAAAGACCTGTGGCCGTTCTGGGCCACCCAGCCCGAGGCGGCGGGGCCGCTCGAAGAAAGCTTCCCGCGGCGGCGCGCCGAGTACCTCGTCTGTGGCTCGGCCTACACCACGCCACAACGGCGTGATGGCGTGGCCGTGCGCGCTCGTGTCGGCAATCTGGCCAAAGACCTTGCCGTATGGGGGCAACGTTACTGGGACGGCAACCGCATCTCGCCCGCCACGCCCTTCGAGTCCCTGCCGCTGGGCTGGACCCGAACCTATGGCGGCGCCGACTTCGCCAGCAACCCGCTGGGCATGGGCCGCGCCGACACGGACCTGGGCGGGCACAGCGTGCGCCTGCTGCCCAACATCGAATACATCCCGCACCCGCTCACATCGCCGCGCGATGAAGGCGTGCCGGCCGCCTTCTCGCCGATCGACCAGATGTGGCCGCAACGCGCCGCCATGCGTGGTACCTACGACGAACGCTGGCTCAAGGAAGAATTCCCGGCGATTGCGTCTGACGCTGACTGGCGCTTCTTCAACGTCGCACCCGGCGACCAGCAGCAGGACGCTGCCTTCAGCGGCACCGAAGCCTACGCGTTCGAGAACATGCACCCGGAAAAAGCGGTGGTCAGCGGCCATCTGCCCGGCGTCACCACGCGCGTGTTCGCAACGCGCGTCCTGAACGGCGAGCAGCTGTTTCAGGAAGTCATCACGCGCCTCACCGCGCTGTGGTTCTTCCCGGCGGCCGAACGCGTGATCCAGGTCTTCCAGGGCACGCTGGAGGTCACCGAAGACGACGCCAGCGATGTGAGCCTGCTGATGGCGGCCATAGAGAAGCTCGGCGAGCAGCGTCCCATAGAGCATTACCACGCCGTGCGCGACAAGCGCCTCGACAAGAAGAAGGGCGCGCTGGAGACCCTGCGCGAAAGTGACCTCGCACCGGCCGATCTGGCTCAACCCATTCACGACTTCACGCCCACACCCAATCGCGCGCTGGAACGCGGCACGCGCCGTGCAGAACTCGAACGCGAAGCCGCGCGCGCCGAAGTGGCGAAGCACGGCCTCGACCCCGACGAGCACGCCCCGCCGGTGAAGGCGCCGCCACCCCCGGTCATCAAGTCCATCGACGACCTGATCGCCTTCAGCGAAAAAGCCTTCAGCGACATTGTCGACGTGCCTGTGCGCATGGCGGCCGAGAAGGCCAAGCTGATGGCCGACGCCAAGGCGGTGTTCGATCGCGAAGGCTTGGACTTCAGCGTCATTGAACGCGAAACGGCGGGCCTGCTCACCAGCGGCCCGCCCAAACCCGGCGCCCCCAAGCTCGTCGAAGACTTCAAGGGCCTGGTGGCGCAGGGCAAGCAGACCGGCGCCGACATCCGCGAGCTTGAAGAGATGCTGGCCGACCCGAAAGTCCAGGCGCAGTGGAAAGGTGGCGACGAGGCTGCCATGCAGGGCTATCGTCTGATGGCGCAGCATCAGGCCCCCGCCAACATGCTCGGTGCCGAGGCCTCGGCAGCGCTGAAGCAACGCCTGCTCGCCGCACATGTCGCCGGGCAGTCGCTGGCCGGCTGGGATCTCACCGGCATCGAACTCGCCGACGTCGATCTCACTGGCGCCGACCTGACCGACGTTTTGCTGGAATGCGCGGTGCTGAAGAACTGCTGCTTCAACGGCGCAAAACTGGGTAACGCCCTGCTGGTGCGCGCACGACTTGAAGACTGCCGCTTCGAGCAAGCCCAGCTGGCACAGAGCAATCTCAGCGCCGCCCACATCGAACACTGCAGCTTCAACGGCGCAGATCTGACTGGCGTCACCCTCGAAAAGACGGCGCTGCTGCACACCGATTTGTGTGGCACGCGACTGGACGGCATAGGCTTCAACGAGACCCACTTCGAGAATGTGGACTTCAGCGCCGCGCGCAGCGACACCATGCTGACGTTCAGGGGCCTGACGCTGCACGGTGTGCGTTTTGCGCAGGCCCACTTCACGCAGAGCATCTTTCTGGAATGCGATCTCGGCGCGGCCGACTTCAGCGAGGCGCGGCTCGACAAGGTGGTCTTCGTCACCGTGCGCGCCAGCCAGGCGAAGTTCCGCAAGCTCGTCGTCGGCTCGGGTTGTTTCGCCATGGGTTGCCAGTTCGATGGGGCGGACTTCAGCGGCGCGAAACTCGAACGCGTCGGCATGCGCGGCACGCAATTCACGGGCGCTGAGTTCAGCCTCGCCAGCCTGCGCGGTTCCGACCTGTCGGAATGCGATCTGCGCGGCGCACGCTTCTACGCCACCGACGCACGCGACGCGCTGTTCGTGCGTGCCCAACTCGAAACCACCAGCCTCGCCTCGGCCAATCTCGCCAATGCCGTGCTGATGCACGCGCGCCTCGGCGAAACCGACTTCCGCCACGCCAACCTGCACGAGGCCGACCTCGCCCGCGTGCGCGTCGGCCCCAACGTGAAATTCGAGAACGCCTTGCTGACGCGCGTGCGCACTTATCCGCGCCACACGCCTGAGGTATCGGCATGACGACACCGTTCAACCGGACTGCGCTGGACCACTACGTGCAGCACGCCATCCCGGTGCGCGAACAAGACCTGTCCGGCTGGGATCTGCGCGACGCCGACCTGTCGGCGACGATGTTCGAGGACTGCAACTTCGAAGGTGCCACGCTCGACGGAGCCGACCTCGGCGACAGCCAGTTCATCCGCTGCAAGTTCGTGCGCAGCTCGCTGGCGCGCTGCACGCTGGCCAACACCCTGTTCTCCGAGAGCCAGTTCCACCGCGTCTCCTTCCAGGCCGTGAAGGTGCGCAATGCGAGCTGGTTCAGCTGCCAGATGCAGGACGTTGCCTTCGTCGAAGCGGAGTTCCACTTCGCCTGCTTCAGCAAGAGCAAGCTCGACAACCTGTTGTTCATGCGTGCAGAGCTGGAGAACCTCGTGCTCGCCAACGTCGAGACCGGCGTGCTCAATTTCGACGCGGCAAAGCTCGAACGCTGCGTGCTGCACGAATGCGACCTGCGCCAGGCTGTACTGAGCACGGCGCTGTGCAAGCACGTGCTGTTCATCAAGACGCAGCTAGCGGGCAAATCCTTCCAGGGCCTGCGCATGGAATACCCGCAGTTCATGGAAGCCAACCTTGAAGGCAGCGACTTCAGCGGCGCCGCGCTCGTGCAGGGCAACTTCGCCAAGGCCAATCTGGCCGGCGCGCGCTTCCACAAGGCGCAGATTCCCAACGCCATCTTCATGGAAGCCGAGCTGGCCGGTTGCGACTTCGCCGGCGCCGCGATGCCGCACGCCATCTTTGCCAAGGCCAAGGCAAGTGGCGCGCGCTTCGAAGGCGCCAACATCTACCAGGGCAACTTCGCCGACGCCGAACTCGAACGCGCCGACCTGCGCAACACCGAGCTGACCTACGCCGACTTCTCGCGCGCCATGCTCGAACACGCCGACCTCACGGGCGCCAGCCTGTTCCGCGCCAAGCTGCACAACGTGCGCGACCACAACGCACGCTTCACCGACCGCGCCCGCGCGCTCGGCGACGACCCCGAAACCCTGGCCTCGGAGCGCTGGCAACCGGCGCCCCGGGCGAACTGACCTGCCTGACCAGAACGGAGACTGATATGGATTCCGCCAAGCTCGACCACCTGACGCGCATCGCACCGACCGCCGTCCACGTGTGTTGCGAACTGCTGTCGATCACGGGCGAGGATTACCTCGTCGGCGCCGACTGGGGCCAGCTCAACGCACGCCGCGCTGCAAGCTGCCAGTTGCTGCCCGCCGTGGGCGACAAGCTGCTGGTGTCGGGCACGCTGCCCGATCAGGTCTACATCATCGCCGTGCTCGAACGCGCCAGCAGCACGCCGCTGGAGACGCGCCTCGGCGAAGGCGTCACGCTGAGCGTGGCGACGGCGGGCGAACTGAAGCTCGTGGCCGAGCGGCAACTGCAATTGCACAGCGAAGAAGTGCTGCTCAAGGGCACGCAGGCGCAGCTGATCTTCAGCCGCGTCAAGGCGATTGCCGGTGAAGCCGTGCTGGGCCTGCGCCAGGGCCGGCTGTTCGGCGACCTGTTCGAAACCTCGCTGTCACGCCTGTCGCAGCTGCTGGGCAACAGCCAGCGCACCGTGCAGGGGCTCGATCAGGTGCGTAGCGCCAACATCGACTACCAGGCCGACGAAACCGTGCACATCCACGGCCGCAACGTACTCACCGACGCCGAGAAGCTGATACGCGTCGATGGCGAGCAGGTTCACATCGGCTAAGGATCAGGACATGTTCGCCAATTCGCAGATGATGGGCATGGACACGGGCTTCCCCGACGTGTGCCTGACGCCCACGCCGGCCGGCCCGGTGCCGATTCCCTACCCCAACATCGGCATGGGCCCGACGGCCGTGCCGACCTGCGTGAACATTTTGTTCATGGCCACACCCGCCCACAACATGGCCACCACCCAGCCGATGAGCAACGGCGACAACGCCGGCGTGGCGATGGGCGTGGCCTCGGGCCTCGTGATGGGCCCCGTGCGTCACGTCACGGCCGCCTTCTCGGTGCTGGTCGGCGGCATGCCCGCGACGCGCATGACCAGCATGGCCCTGCAGAACAGCACCAACTGCCCCGGGGTGCGCGTCGTGCCGAGCCAGCCCAAGGTGATCATCCTGGCGCCGTGAGCCGGATTGCCCGCCAGCATGCAAAAGGCCGCAACTGCGGCCTTTTTCGTCAGCGATTGCGCATGTGATCCGCGAGCCCCGTGACGGCTTCCCAGAACTTGTCGCGCCATTCACCCCCCGGCAGGGTTTCCTCAACGGCCTGCTGCATGCAGTGCAACCACTGGTCACGCTCCGCCTCGCCGATGGCGAAAGGCATGTGGCGCGCGCGCATGCGTGGATGGCCATTCTTCTCGACGTAAGTCTGCGGGCCACCGAGCCAGAACGAGAAGTACTCGAAGAGCTTGTCACGACTGCCATCGAGCGACTCCGGGTGCAGGGCGCGGATGCCTGCCGCAGCCTCTTCGAGGTCCATCAGGTCGTAGAAGCGATCAACCAGCGCGCGGACGCCGGCTGCGCCGCCGAAGGCTTCATAAGCATTGGCGGGTGTTGCGGGGGAAGACATGGAACGACTCTCGTGAAATGCAGACCGGTATTGTCGCGCAAGTCTCCCGGCAGACGCAGCGAAAGGATCACGATTCACTTGCCCGGCCCTCATGCCGGTAACATCCCCTGCGTCACTGCAGGGCCTGTCTCCTTCTCTCACGCCACGACCCGGAGCCTCATCCATGTTCGGTCTCGAAAAACTCTTCAACCGCAAACCCACGCTGGAATCCCTTGCCCGTGAGTTGCTGGCGCGACTGGCCATCGTGAAGACGGACGAACAGTTCGTGTTCGAGCCCGAGCAGACACAGTTGCGCGGCAGCAACAGCACACGCATCAACCTGGCCAACGTGTACATGGACTACTGCGCGGCTGACCGCAAGCTGCGGCCAGCGATGCTGGACAACTTCCTCGCCGCATTCACCGGGCCACAGGAGCCGGACAACTTTGCGGACGCGCGTGCCCAGCTCCTGCCCGTACTGCGTCATCTCGGCGGTCTGGACTGTGCGCCTGTCAAAGCCGGGGAACGCACGGGTGGCTCTCCCAGCGAAGACCTGTGCGCCAGCTTCGCCATGAAACCGTTCTCTCCCGAACTTGCCATCGGCGTTGCTTTCGATACCGAGCAAGCCGTCATCCAGATCGGCGACAAGACGCTGGAGAAATGGCAGGTCGGCCTCGACGAAACCCTGCAGGTCGCCATCGACAACCTGCGGCACAAGGCAGCGCCAAATTTTGCCGAGGTCTCTGCGGGATTGTTCATGTCCGACTACGGCGACTATTACGATGCGGTGCGCATCCTGCTGACCGAGCTGCCCTGGCAACTGCCGCTGACTGGTCGTCCGGTGGCCATGGTGCCCAACCGCATCTGCCTGCTGCTGGCAGGCGACAAGGATGAAAATGCACTGGCCGCCATGATCGAGACCGCCGGACAGATATTGCGCGAACACTCACGCCCGCTGGGCACCGAGATGTTCAGGCTGGAAGATCAAGGCTGGTGCGTCTGGCAGCCGCCCGAACCACTCAAGCAAGCCCTTGGCGACCTGCAGATCCAGAACAGGGCAGGCGACTACGAAGTGCAACAGAAGATGCTGCAACAGGACGCTGAAGAGCGCGGGGAGGACATCTATGTCGCCAGCGTTTCGTTGCTGCGCAAGTCGGAAGGCGGACCGATCCTGAGTTACGCCGTGCTGACCGATGGCGTGCCCACCTGGCTACCGCAGACAGATCTGGTGATCCTCAACCGGGGTGAGGACATGGATCACATCGAAGTCCCCTGGGAACGCTCCGTCGCCATAGCCGGCGCCCTGCTGGAGCCACTGCCTTACGTCATGCCACGCTTCCGCGTCACCGACTTCCCGGATGCCACGATGCTGGCCAGCTTCACTGCAGGTACTCCCCGCTGATCAGCGATACAGCAGGAAGTCCTCGCGCAGCACCAGCCAGGCCTGTTCGTCGGGCAGCGTGATCGCATCGAGGTCGTCGGGCGTGGCCTTGAGGTCATCGACCCATTCACGCAGCAGCGGGCTGCCGTTGATGAGGTCGATGGCAAGGCGATCGAACTCGTATTCGTAAGGGAAGTCGCGCCACAACGCGTAGTCCGGCTGCAGATTGCGGATGGCCTTGAACGCCAGCGCCTGCAGACGCCAGGGCAGGAATTCGGTGTGCCCATAGGCCGCATCTTCAACATGGATCTGCACACCATGGCACTGCTTGCCGACGTGCTTGTGGAAGGTCGGCTCGAACCAGCATTCGCGCAGACGGCAGCCACGCAGCCACTGCGGTGACAGGCGCTGCATCTCGGCGAGCACGGCGCGTGCGTCGATGTCGGGTGCGCCGAAGAGTTCGAGCGGCCGTGTCGTACCACGCCCCTCTGACAGCGTCGCGCCTTCCAGCATCACGGTGCCGGCATAGGCACGCGCCATCGAGAGATTGGCTGCATTGGGGCTCGGATTCACCCAGTTGCGCTCGCCCAGCGGCCAGCCGTAGCCGGGCGCGGCCTCGGGTTGCCAACCCTGCATGGCGATGACCTTGTATTCGAGCTGCAGGCCCAGCTGTGCAATGAACCAGTGGCCCAGCTCGCCCATGGTGAGGCCGTGGCGCATGGGCATGGGGCCAGCGCCGACGAAGCTCTCCCAGCCGGGGCGCAAGGTGAGCCCTTCGACCGGGCGGCCGGCAGGGTTGGGGCGGTCGAGCACCCACACGGCCTTGCCCAGCTTCGCGGCTTCTTCGAGCACGTAACGCAGCGTGGTGATGAAGGTGTAGATGCGACAACCGAGGTCTTGCAGGTCGACCAGCAGCACGTCGAAGGTCGCCATCATCTCGGCCGTCGGCCGGCGCACTTCGCCGTAGAGGCTGAAGACGGGGATGCCATGCAGCGGGTCGCGGAAGTCGGGCGACTCCATCATGTTGTCCTGCTTGTCGCCACGCAGACCGTGCTGCGGGCCGAAGGCGGCCGTGAGCTTGATCTCGGGCAGCACAGCGAGCGCATCAATGGCGTGCGTGAGGTCACGCGTCACCGACGCCGGGTGAGCCAGCAGGGCGACGCGGCGGCCTGCCAGGGGGGCGCGCAGGGCAGAGTCGGCGATGAGTCGGTCGAGGCCGAAGAGGACGGAATGATTCATGTGATCAGGATTCCAGGCGCAGCGTGAAGCTGGCGCGCTTGTGAAAATCGGGACGCTCGCCAGCATGACTGAGCGCCCAGTAACTGAGACTGCCGTCAGCACACTCGATGACGGCCGTCAGGCTGATGTCGAAGTGCTCGCCCACCGGCAACAAAGCCGCAGGGATCAGCGCATCGATGGCCAGCGCATCGTCCGCGCGCTGCACGCTGAACGGCGGCGCCAGCGTAGCCTGCCAGGCTTCATCGCGCTGGCGATAGTCGGCAAATGCATAGGCAGCCCACTGGCCCGATGGCGACAGATTGAATTCCTTGTAACGCGGCGAACCGGCGACACCAACGAAGGCTTCGAAGCAGGTGTGCTGCCACAGGCCGTCGGCAAAGCCTGCCTCCGCCAGCGCGGGTGGCAGGCGCAGCGCGGACAGCTCGCCACTCAGGCGATAGCGCAACTGCAGGCCCTCTCCGGCCAGCCACGTCGCTTCTGCATGCAGTTGCAGCGGCACGGTACAGGGATGCAGGGTATGGCAGATCAAGGCGGGCACGACAGGATTCTTCACCAGAACTTCCAGAATGGTTTGACGCTTCTGAAGCGCATCAGCGGCACCGACTCCGGATTCAGCAGGGACGGATCGTGCAGGCCTTCGAGCTGATAGCCGAACAGGGCGGCCAGCGCAGCCTCACCCATGTCGAGCGGATGGAAGGGCAAAGGATAGCCCTCCTCGTCCTCGTCTTCATCCACGGCGGGTCGCTGGCCGGCCCAGAAGGCTTCTTCGAACGGCAGGGGCTTGCCGATGTCCTCCATGATGCCGTGCTCCGGCGACACGCTCAGCGCGCGCACCAACTCGCCATCGGCCCAGCTGGCGTAGGCAAACCAGTCCACTACGCTGTGCATGGCATGCAGGTAAACCTTCTTGCCTGTCGCTTGCAGGAATGCCGGAGACAGCTTCGAGGGATAGTCGATGCCGAACTCGGCCGCCGCGACGACGGACACACCGGGGAAGCAGCCGGCGTAGATCTCCTTGTCCGGCGGGCTGGTCCACGCGAGGCTGCCATCCTTGATGGGCGCCAGTTCCTTGCGCGGAAAGAGCTTCGCGACCAGCCGCCGCGTGGCCTCGCGATCCAGGGTCGCACCAGCCAGGGCTTCGCGGACGTCGGTGTCCGCATACACAAGCATCCAGGTCTTCGCACCCATTGTTTCCATCCTGATGGCAGGCCGCCGGAGGCCGTACTGTACCGAATCCCGCCCCCTCTCGTGTCCGGCCAGTCCGGGGCTTCGGGCGACACGGCGTACCCCCACCGGGCGCGCTTGCCCTTTGCGGCGCTGCGGCACCGTCTGACAGCGCCAATTTATTGAGTTTGCTTAAAGTTTTCGCCCGCCCGACCGCTACGAGTTTCTCAGCCAGCAGGATTTCCAGCTTCATCCAACCTGACAGGGAGACGAGATGTCCGGAAACACATGGGAGTTGAACGACATTAGCGACGCTGCAGCCGGCGCCGCCATTCTGGGTAGCGGCGGTGGCGGTGGCTACCAGGACGCAAAGCTCATCATCAACGAGCTGGCACAGAACCCCAGCTGGAGCGGTACGGTACGGGTGCAACCCTACGACGGCACCAGCCCCTGCAGCGTGATCTTCATGATGGGCTCGCCCGACGCGGCGGGGCAGATGAGCTTGGCCGAGCTGTCGGCCTGCATCGGCAACGCGCTGTCCGTGCAGACCAATGTCTGCGGCTTCACGCCCAGCTGCACGATTCCCATCGAAACTGGCCCGATCAATTCGCTGGCGCCCGTGATCGCCGCCGCGCTGGGACTGGGTGGCGTGAGCTGGGTGGTGGATGGCGACGGCGCCGGACGCGCCGTGCCGGAACTGCCGCAAACCACGTTTGCGGGTGCCGAGAGCCTGCCTGTCGCGCCCTGCGTGGTGGCCGACAACGCAGTCTTTGCCAGCCAGATGCAGTCCGGCGTGCTGACAACAACGAACACCCCGAAAGTTGAAGCACTGGCCGGTGCCGTGGTCAGCGCCTTCGGCTCCTTTGCCGGCGTGTCGATGTGGCAATCCGCCGCCGGCAATGGCTACGCACTCAGTGGCAACTACATCCCCGGCACGCTGGAACAGAGCCGCGCGCTGGGCCGGTTTCTCCGCAGCCTGGATCCGATTTCCACCGCTGCCGT